>CAZOAL010000038.1:0-82259 GCA_964577695.1 uncultured bacterium
AGGAAGTCTCCGTCTTAAGAACCAAAGACGGAGTCTGCATAAACCCAATTTCTATGCTAGACCGAATCGCTTTTGCTATATCATTCATCTTTAGCCCATTTCTCGTGCAGATTGCGGCGAGTCTGGTAGTTGTCCCTTCTATACGTGCCGTCACAAGCGGGCAGGCACTCCTGTGGACACTGATCATCATTCTGTTTTTCAGTGTGTTGCCCTCCCTTTTCATCCTGATACTCGCTCGTTCGGGTCATCTCAGCGACCTCCACCTCTCGGTCCAGGAACAACGTTTGGTACCGCTATGCTTTGCAGTGATAAGTGGGCTCGTCGGCACAGGCATTTTATACCGGATCAATGCGCCGCGAAAACTGGTATGGGTCGGCATTGTCTACGCCGTCAATGGCACGATATTCACCGCGATTACCCCACTATGGAAAATCAGCTTCCACAGCGGAGTCACCGCCGCGTGTATTACCACGCTTACCCTCTTAGTGAACGTTCAATTCGCCTGGTTGTTCCTTCTGTTGCCCCCCGTCGCGTGGTCAAGGGTGCATCGCAAAAGGCACACCATCCCTCAGACCGTTGTTGCTGCGCTGGTCTCCATTGTCTGCACAGCAGCGGCACTTCAATTTTCGTTATGACGTCTACACGACGCCTCTGCTAACAGGCCAATCTGAAGACAAACAATCCCTAGCCGCGCATCCGTCGCAATCGGTTCCGGGCGACCGGTTTCCATGAGGCTGTTGTATTCATTCTTGAACCCGTCACAATCGTCCACATTGTCAAGAAGACCGTACTGATTGGTCCATTTTAACCAATGATTCATTGAATGATTCCCATGAATGATACCTTCGAGAAGGATTGACCATTCCCCTATGGTAAAAGGTTCATATCCTAACCATCTGATTAAACCTGTATGCTCAACGCCAAACGGCTCTCTATCGCCTAACGCTTTACACCTGATAACGATTGTATCGACATCCTTTCGCTTTTTGAATCCAACAAGATAGTTTCTTATCTTTTCCAATTTCTCAACAGAGCGAGTCACTTTTAATCCAATGGAATCGTTAGAATCATGAATGATGGACGAATAGCTCTTTCTCAGATCATCGGGCAAATCTCTACCAGTCCAATAGGACTCCTCTATTTCTGTCCATGATTCTTCTCTGTCAATGCCCCAATAGGTATATGAATTCAAACGCTCATCGCCCTCAAAGGAAGATATCCATTTCCTGTTTTGGTAAAACCAGGTTCTCGGCTTGGAAACGATTTTATACCCGTAAATGAAACTCATTTGACACCTCCCCTGAAACGTGATGCGTGATGCGTAATGCGTAAAATGTGTAGGGAAGCTAGTACAACTGAATTGCCGGATTATTATGACCACCCCTCATATCATTCCCACGGTTAGGGCGAAGCACTCACCTTGCGTTTTACGGACTTTTGCATCGCTGTCTGAACCATCATAAACTCACCGATATTTTCCAGCGTAATTATTCCCACCAAACTGGCCCCCCGCACAACAGGTAGGGCAGAGCATCCGCACTGCTGCATTCGGTGAAAGATACCCTCCAGCATCTCGCTCTCATTTGCCGTTCCGAAGTTACTGTGCATTGCCTCTATGACGGGCGCATTCATTCCCTTTTCTGCCAGAGCTGTTAGCAGGGCACTGCGCGTCAGCACGCCCACCACGGCACCCTGGTCAAGCACCGGAAAATCTTGCTGACAGCCGCTCAGAAGATTCGTCAACGCTTGAGATAAGGAGTCGTTCCTGGAAAGGGTACGAAAGTTTGTCACCATCGCGTTCTTGACGGGGATGCCTCTAAGGGCGGTGTTCATCTGCACCATTGTTGCCTCTTGCGCCGCGCCCATATAGATAAACAACGCAATGAATAGCAAGAAGGGGTTGTAGAGCAAGCCGAGAAAGCCAAATAGAAAAGCCATTCCCTGTCCGATGTTGGCAGCGACCTGCGTTGCCCGTACATACTCTATCCGTTGGGCAAGCAGGGCGCGCAGGACCCTTCCGCCATCCATTGGAAACGCAGGCAGCATGTTAAACAACACCAAAAAAACGTTCACGACCATCAAACGCTCCAAAGAGGGGCCCTCACTGACACTGAGTTCACGCAGCAAGGAACCGAGTTTGGGTCGCAACAGCACAAACAGCAAAGCTGCTATAACAAGGTTGACAGCAGGTCCCGCGAGTGCGACCAGCATCTCTTGTTTGGGTTCTTCGGGCATGCGTTCTAGCCGCGCGACTCCGCCGATAGGCAGGAGGGTAATGTCGCGGGTTGGGATTCCAAACTTCCGTGCCATCAGGGCGTGCCCGAGCTCGTGAAGCACCACACACCCAAATAGGGCCAGAATGAAACCTATCCCAATCAGGACCATGATCAGACTGTGCTCGCGCTGCCAGTAGCTCCATGCTACCCAAGCCAGTAGAATCATAAAGGTCGCGTGCATGTAGATGCCGATGCCGGAAACTTCACCTAATTTCCATGACCATTTCATGAAAACTCCCCCAGTGGTTTTGCTATACGAGTTTTCACTGAGACTTCCGAAGTTTGACACAAAACCGTAGCTTTCTCAGTTCCCTCAAGGGTTTGAATCGTCTCGGTTCCACCTGATGTATTGAAACTTCGGAAGTCTGGACCTACCTTTTGTTTATAACTGAAAACGTCGTATTGCTAAATACCTTTTCACGCTTCGTATGCCCGGATGCCATGAAAATATAACGCATTTATCCCGGAAAAGCAAGGACTTTAAATCTTTGTGTTGATTTTGTAAAGTAATATATGTTACAGTATGAAACTGATGTTACAAGAGGTAAATCGGATGGAAAATCCCCCACGGCTTCAATGGCTTTTACTGCTCTATCAACTCCCCACGAGCCGCTTGTGCTACTTGTGTCGCATCATTCCATCACACAAATACGCGAATAGACAAATGAAGCCATAGCAAGCGAGGTAAAAAGAAAAGAATGACTCCCTTCTTTGATCGCTTTCAGTTATCTCCCTTCCGCCTACTGTGTGGGGTTGGGCTGTTTGCCATCTTCTCGTCCACCATGTCTAAAAGTCCTGTGCTGCCGCTGTTTGCCAAAGACCTGGGGTTGACCGAATCGACCGTCGGCTTGATTGCCGCGGCATCGACGGTGGTCGGGATTGTGGTGAGCCTTCCCGCAGGTGTGCTCTCCGATATGTTGGGACGTCGAACGGTTATCCTGTTTGCCACTTTTATCTTTGCATCTGCGCCGTTCCTGTATTTGCCGGTTGCCAGCGCGTGGCAGTTGGTCATAGTTCGCGTCTACCATGGCTTTGCGACAGCAATTTTTGGCCCTGTCGCGCTGGCGTTGGTTGCGGATGTTTTCGTCGTCCAACGCGGGGAAAAGATGGGGTGGTACGCATCGGCGACGTTGATCGGACGTTCCGTTGCGCCGTTGGTCGGTGGATTTCTGTTGACGCTATTTGCCGCCTCTGCGATGTGGCACTACCGAAGCGTGTATCTTGTCTGCGGCATCGGGGGAATGCTGGCGTTATTGATTGCCTTTCGATTGCCGATTCAGGTAGAGCGGGTTGCCAGCCCGTTTAATCAGCGCGTCCGACCTGCCAAAGCCGCTCCTGCCGGTGAGCAGACACTTTCGACGAAGGAACGCTTCAGCCAGATGCTTTCCGGGCTTTCAGCGTTGGTTCGGCATCGGGGGATTCTGTTCACCAGCGTTGCCGAAGCGGTGCAGTTTTTCGGGTACGGTGCCTACGAAATTTTTTTGCCGTTGTACGCCCAATCCATCGGTATGAGTCCTTTGCTGATTGGCGTCCTGCTGGGAGCAAAGGTGCTGACGCTGACCTTTTCAAAACCGTTGATGGGACGCATCTCAGACCAGTACGGACGACGCGGCCAGATTACGCTCGGATTGATAGCTGGCGCAATCGGGCTGGGGCTGATTCCATTCTTCCGTTCATTCTGGATGCTGCTTTTATTCAGCCTACTGTTGGGGTTGAGCATGGCGACGGTGACGGCTTCGACAGCCGCGTTGGTCGCGGATTTGGCGAGGGGTGCCTACGGTTCGGCATTGGGCGTGATGAGCACCATCATGGATGTCGGACACGCTTCGGGCCCCCCTGTCGTGGGTTATCTCATTGAGTTATATGGTCATCAGGACAAGATGCGCGGCTATCGTTTCGCGTATCCGATTGCCGGTGGTTTGTTGTTGCTCATGGCGTTGTTCTTCCCGGCCATGGTGCAAAAGCCGAAAAACACGGCAGATGAAACGTAACGGGAAATGGGGACAAGGAGACAAGGGGAAGGAAGGGAAGGAAAGGAAGAATGGAAGGAGAAAAGGGGAAGAGGAAATGGAAAATTCACGTTTCACGTTTTAAGGAGGCACGAAAATGCGTTGGATCACAAGACATGAACCGCATTTTGACCGATGCGCGTCCATCTGGCTGATCAAAACCTTTATCGACAAAGACGCGGTCTTTGAATTTGTTTCGCGGGATTCAGAAATCCCCAAAGACGCGATTGGGTTTACGCTTCCCAAAGCGGAGATTCAGCCGAGCGAAACGGAGACGACGTTTGATGTGCTGGTCAGACGTTACGGCGTGGGTGACCCCGTTGTGAAGCGGATTGCCGACATCATCCGCGACTTTGAGATCGACGCTGAAGAGGATTTAGGTCGTGTCAAACGCAAGGAGACCGCAAGCGCGTTTTGCATCGTGCGCGGGTTAGCCCGCACATCTACAAGCGACCATGAAATCGTTTTCAAGGCGATGATTGTCATGGACGCCCTCTATGCTGAATTAAAGGTACGAATGGAGGGAGGTGAAACAACATGAAATGGGTCACTCGTGAAAAGCCGAAAACGGACCGAATCGCCTGCCCGTGGCTCATCCAGAAGTGGATCGACCCGGAGGCGGAGATTCTTTACGTGCCCCGCGAGCAGGTGCTGGAAGTCGCCGAGCGCGAAGGTGCAATTTCCTTCGACGCGCCCAACGCGAAATACACCCATCGTGACGGCAAATGCACGTTCGAGGTGTTGATCGAAGAATACAACCTGACCGATTCCGCTTTGTTGAAACTTGCAGAGATCATCCACGGTGCTGATGTCAACGATGATCGGACAACGCCGCAATCCCTCGGTTTGCGGGCGATTGGCGAGGGTTTTCTCCATGTCGTCAAGGATGACCACGAAAATCTCCGCATCCAGTGGTACATCTATGACGCCCTGTATGCGTGGTGTCAGGAGAAACTCAAGGCAACAGGTTAAACAAATTTTGCCATATCCAATGATGAAGATTGGATATAGCAGAAGGGGTTGTCATTTATGGAACCATACGGATCAGGTTAAGCGATCCAACCGCCTGCGAATCAATTCGCAGGCTCATAGCTAAAGTCGTCTCAAGACGACTGAATCCCGTGATAGTCCACTTCCAGTGGACTTGAGCTATCAGCCTGAACTTCAGTTCAAGGCTCTTGAGACGCTTAACTTGATCCGTATGGGGGTTGTCATTTATGGAACAAACTTGCTCTCTGCTGTCCTGGGTTTGATGCTTTACCCGCTGGTTCGTGGTTGATTCAGAAAGGAGATCCGTTATCAAACCAACACCACTTCTCACAAAAATACAAGGAGGAGCTTATGAAAACCTATTCATACCAAACAACAGCACAATACGCAGACACAACATCGAATTTCTTCCCGCGCCGGCGCATACAGCGGTGGATGACCGTCATTATCACCCTCGCGCTTTTGTCCGGTCTGACAGCCAGAGCGGAACAGCATGAGAAGCAAACTGACGATAGGCTGGACAAAAGTGTTATCGAAAAAGCCGCCGGCACCCAAGCGACCGTGACCGACGATGGCGTGGTACGCATTGGCTGGTCCCGCAATGACGTTGAGGTGAAGGTAGACGGGATGCCGTTTCCCCCCGCGGCCGGACTCGGCTCCTGGGCGGCATTCACGGCAACTGAGCATGGGGCGATGGTGATGGGCGATACCGTCGTGTTTCAGGATGAAGTCGATGCGGCGATGGACGCGGCGTTTGCCCACGGGTTGGAAATCACCGCGCTTCATAACCACTTCTTTTTCGACGAGCCGAAGGTCTACTTCATGCACATCGGTGGAACAGGTGAACCGAAAGCACTTTCCGAGGGGGTCAAAGCCATGTGGGACGCAATCAAGAAAGTTCGAGCCCAAAGCCCCCAACCGGCGACTCGATTCGACGGGCCGGTTCCCCAAACCGGCAAAATCGAACCCAAACGGGTTGAAGAAATCACCGGCCTCAAGCCGAATGTCCTCGACGGTGGTGTTGTGAAAATTAGCGTTGGCCCAGAGGGGCGGATGCACGGTGTCGAAGTCGGCGGGGCGATGGGCTTGAGCACCTGGGCGGCGTTCAGCGGCAACGACGAACTGGCGGCGATCGACGGAGACTTCATCATGACCGCCGAAGAAGTTCAGCCGGTGCTTCAAGCCCTGCGGAAAGCAGGCATCCACATCGTTGCCCTGCATAACCACATGATCGGTGAGGAGCCATCCTTCTACTTTACCCACTTCTGGGGCACTGATTCAACGGAGAAACTGGCGCAAGGCTTCAAGTCTGCACTGAACGTTCAAGCCAACGCTCGCGACGACAACGGAAGGCTTTGGAACTTTGACAATGTGCCGATTGGCGAATTGCCAAAGGGCTGGAAGGTGGAGGGTACGCAACAAAAGGGTCCCCTTGCCACATGGCAGGTCATCAAGGACGAAACCGCGCCCTCCGGTCAGGGAGTTCTCGCCCTGACCCACCCCAACCATGATTCCGAAGGTACATTCAACCTGTGCTGGACGGATGGGGGCCGTTTCCGCGACGGCGAGATTGAGGTGAAGGTCAAAGCCAACGCGGGGGTGGTCGACCAGGGCGGCGGCCCGATCTGGCGCGTCAAAGACCATGACAACTACTACATCGCTCGCTGGAACCCGCTGGAGGACAACTTCCGCGTCTATTACGTCAAGGAAGGTCGGCGCGTCCAGCTCGACAGTGCCAACGTCAAAGTCAACTCCGACAAATGGCACACTATCAAGATCGAGCATCGGGGTGATACCATTGCGTGCTACCTGGACAGGGAGAAACTGCTGGAACTCAAAGACAAGACCTTCGCCGAGGCGGGCGGCGTCGGATTGTGGACGAAGGCGGACGCCGTTACTGCGTTCGATGATCTGGTGATACAGAAATGGTAAGTGGCTCACCCGGGATACCCGACATGAAAAACCACCTAATGTTGACACCAATTGGCCGCTAACCGCTGCTCATTTTCTCCTTATGACGCCCAGAAAATGAGTCCCTGTTCATACGGGTGATTGAGGTCTTCGTGGTGTGGCAGAATTCGCAACGTATAACCGTGCAATCCGGTTGTCGGGGAAGAGACGGCCCCCTCAAAGAGGCAAGTGCCACCAACGGTCTCAGAAGTGCAATCCATCGCCACGGCTTCACCTGTAGGAATTTCACTGTTGGAATCGAGCAAACCGTGATAGAGTTGAACCGCAACATCTTTGGGGGATAAAGCGCCTAAGTGAATATGGGCCCTGACCCATAGTTTTTCACCTAACTGAAATTCAGTCACCGGATTATCCTCAATTCGATCCAATCGAATTTCTGACCAATGTTGCCGAAGGTGGGATTTCCAAGCTGCCAATGCTTTGCCACGTTGCACCAATTCCTGATTTAACCGACGCCAACGCTTATGCGCTGGAAAATAGAACTGCTCCGCATATTCAGCGACCATGCGCTTGGTGTTGAAAAAAGGGGAAAGGTGCCGTAAGGATAGCTTCATTCGATTCACCCAGCGATGCGGGAGGCCATCTCGACCCCGGTCATAAAACTCCGGTATTACTTCCTTTTCGAGGATGTCATAAGTCGCGTTTGCCTCAACTTCGTCTTGGTATTCCCGGTCTGTATACACTTCGCCCCGCCCAATTGTCCAACTGCCATCGATCTGGGCACCTTCCGCCCACCAGCCGTCTAACACGCTGAAGTTGAGCCCTCCATTCGCAGCGACCTTCATACCACTGGTGCCGCTTGCTTCCAGCGGAGGCAGCGGTGTATTGAGCCATACATCAACCCCCTGAACCAGATAACGGGCGACACACATATCGTAGTCCTCAATGAAAACAATTTTATAGCGAAATCGGTCCTGAGAGGCCATCTGACAGACCTGCTGAATTAATAATTTGCCCTGATGGTCATGGGGGTGTGCCTTCCCTGCGAAGATGATCTGCACCGGGCGGTTGGGATGGTTCAAAATCTGTGCAAGTCGCTCCGGATGGCGAAACAGCAATGTTGCACGCTTATATGTTGCAAAACGCCGCGCGAAACCAATGGTCAGCGCTTCAGGGTTCAAAATCTCCTCGGTCGCCCGAATCTCGGCGGGAGACGCACCCACTCGTATCAGTTGTTGGGCGAGTTTTTGACGCGCAAATGCAACAAGACGTTCACGACGCCGTTCATGTGTGCGCCACAACTCCGTTGAAGGGATGCGATCCACTTGTGTCCAGACGGATTGGTCGGTTAAACTTTCAATCCAACGGGGGCCCAGATAGCGATCAAACAAGCTTTGCATATCGCCGGAGACCCACGAGCGCGTATGAATGCCATTGGTGATGGATTGAATCGGTACTTCATCTTCTGGCAAGCCCTTCCATAGATGCTTCCACATAGAGCGCGATACTTTGCCATGCACCCGGCTGACACCGTTACAATAGGCGGACAGACGCAATGCCAAAACTGCCATACTGAAACCGCTGCCGTGGTCTTGTGGGTTCTCCCGTCCCAACGCAAGGAAATCCTCTCGTGAAAGCCCAAGGACAGGGTAATAGCTACTGAAATAGCTATCCACGAGCTCCGGCGGGAAAACATGGATTCCGGCGGGAACAGGCGTATGCGTCGTAAAGATATTTCCTGCGACTGTCGCTTCGCGTGCCTCATCAAATCGGAGGCCCTGTTCCACCATCGCTTGATGAATTCGCTCAATTGCCAGAAATGCGGAGTGTCCCTCATTCATGTGGCAGACCGTTGGGCGAATCCCCAGCTTGATTAAGGCACGATACCCCCCAATCCCCAATAACATCTCCTGGTGGATGCGTGTTTTCAAATCCCCCCCATAAAGATAATCGGTGATTTCACGCAACTCCGGTATTGTATTTTCGGGAATATTCGTGTCTAGCAGATACAGCGGAATCCGTCCAACCTGAATACGCCATACTTGTGCATAAGCGGTGCCCATTGGATAATCCACGGAGATCTTTACCGGTGAACCATCCGCTTCGCGTTCCAGTTGAATCGGCATATTGTAAAAGTCATTGGGTGGATAGGATTCGATTTGCCACCCACCAGATGTGAGACTCTGGCGGAAATAGCCGTGCTGGTACAGCAGTCCCACGCCAACGAGCGGCAATCCAAGATAACTTGTTGACTTCAGGTGATCGCCTGACAGAATGCCGAGCCCCCCGGCATAGAGAGGTAAACACTCTGTCAGACCAAATTCAGCAGAAAAATAGGCAACGCAAATGTCATCAAGACCTGTTCCTCCGAAGTTTTGGTGAAACCATGACGGTGCCGAGATGTATTCCTTAAACTTGCGGTAGACAACATTTAGGTGGGCGACAAAGGCATCGTTCTTGGCAGCCTCTTCCAATCGCCGCTGAGAAATAATTCCGAGCATGTAGACAGGATTATGATACGCTGTCTCCCAGAGCTCCGAATCCAGATGGTGAAACAGATCTATTGCTTCGTGACCCCAGGTCCACCAAAGGTTTGAAGCCAGTTCATATAGCGGTTTTAAGGGTTCAGGAAGTGAAGGTAAAACAGTAAATCGACGCAGTGGTTTCATATAACTCCCATGAAAATTAGGCATGTTTCATTTTCCCTCAAAAATGACTTTACAATTTGACGTAATCCGTAATGCGTAATCCGTAAGAAGAGCCCCTTTACGCTTTACGTTTTACGTTTTACGCATTACGTTCCCGAAAGTGTAAACTGTTTTCTCAAACATGCCGAAAGTTAGTTAAATTATAATTATTTGCCATGTCCATCCAAAACAAAACACATTTTACGCTCCAGAATCCTTTCAAACTGTCCGAAACCTGTCAACTGTGTCCAGCGCTGGTCCGTAATCGTCGTCGGATTGTTCACGGTTACGGCGACCCCAACGCCGATTTTCTATTGATCGGTGAAGCACCGGGGGCAAAGGGCGCGGATATGACAGGCGTTCCCTTCACTCGGGACCGCTCCGGAAAACGCCTGCAACGCCTCCTGATTCGACTCGGTTTATCAAAGGAAACGGATGAAGGGGGCGAGTCTCCACGCTTGATGAATTGCTATGTGACAAACCTGGTTCGTTGTAACCCGCCGGGGAATCGGAATCCCAAGCGTGACGAGATTGAAAATTGTCAACCGTACCTAGAGGAGGAGATCCGGCGGATGCGGCCGAAAGCCGTGATTCCGATCGGAAATTTTGCGACGCGATGGGTCTTTCAGAAATATCGTGGCATCACGCCAGATGCAATGGCGCGCGTCCATGCGAAGGTTTTTGAGGGAGCCCCGTTCACAATCGTACCGATGAAGCATCCGGCGCGAATCTCACATCGCATGTTGGAGGAGATTGAAGCGACGTTACAGCAGGTGATGGGGCTGGGGTTTTCCTGCTAGTTCAGGACGCATCGTTCGCACTGCCAATTCCGCAGAATTGTCGATTGTCGATTGTCAATTGTCGATTGAAGAATCTCCTCTCCAATTCACGCATCACGTTTCAGTGTCCCAATCCGTTCGCTGTCAAGACGTGGGTGCCGATAGTCCCATCGGTCATATTGAAGATGGCGGGGAATCTATCCTTCCACGCTTCGTTAGCGGCAGGGCAAAATTGACGGGCGTTGCCCTCGATCGCCGTGACCCGCGGCACCCGTGCGGCAAGTCCCGCGGAATGCAAAAACGATGCCCCCGGACAGGTGAGGTCTTGCACCGCCAGGAACATATCGTACTCAATCGCCGCAGCCCCCATCAACAACGCCTGGGATTGTCCCTTGCACGCCTTGAGTGCGACGCCTGAATAGCCCTGTTCGCGCGCCAGCAAGAAGGTTTCAAAGTCGGTGAGCGACTCGTCAAGCACAACAGGTTTGATTGCCGCCGCTTTGTGCATTTTGTTTTCAGGGTGTGCCTTGAGGTCTCGATCGGTCGGTTGCTCGATATAGGCGAGTCGTTCAAAGGCGTGTCCTTCGCCCTCCTGAATGCGTCCTAAGAACTCCAACAGGTACTCCACGTCCTTGCAGGTTTCATTGAAATCAGCGGAGTAGTACCACTCGCTCACGCCTCGCTTCGCCTGGGTCTCTGCGACCACCTTCTCAATCGAAAGCACCCGTTGGACATCCCAGTTCAAATCACTCCCGTTGAGTTTAATCTTCAGATGGGTCAATCCATCCGCGAGAATCCATTCGGGCAAAGTCTCTGGCAGTCCGTCATTGAGACGCTTGGAAATATCCGCATCCGTCAGGGGATCGAGCGCGCCGATGAGATGGTAGAGCGGCATCTTGGGCTTAGGCGTCCGCAACGTATACTGATCAAGGTATTTGCCGACGAATTTCTCGTTGAGGTAATGCGAGACGTCCCGACTCATGAACGCTTCACTGAGCCCGTCGTAGCTGTTAATCCCATTCGCCTTGCCAAAACCATCGTGGATGGCGGCATCGATGGGGCTGGCTGTAACCAGTGTGCAGAGTTTCGGAATCGGCGTGGCGAGTTGCATCTGCTCAGAAAGTTCAGCCGCAATACGCAGGAACTCCGGTTCGAGGGCTTCGGAGAGATCGATTGGATGGGCGCACAGGTTGCACTCGCGGGTCGCCTGAACCAGCAGATCTGAGAGACGCTTCATGGCCTCCAAACTCTGGTCAAAGGGGACATAGCGGGGCGGAAAAGCCCACACGTTGCCAAGGGGCATTGAACCCAAGCCCTCCGCCTCTTTGCCATCGTGCGTCTGTACCTGCACGCGCACGTTGAATAGTACGCAACGCTCCGTGGGCACCCCGCCAAATTTGAGGGGTGTTCGGTATTGGTATTCCAGTAAATCGTAGTTCACGTCCAGAATCTGAATGTCAGTGCTTTTCGGCATGAAAAAGCCTCCTCAAGGTAAATGTGCCAAATTTCAACCTGTCATATTATAATACTTTAGGAATCTGTGTCAACTATTTTTTTCGTTGTCAGAAAACGTCGAGTATGCTATAATAGCTCAACTCTTAGGGGACACGTTTTTTCGTTCTTGAGACTCAACAAGCAGTGGTATCAAGGGAGTACCAATGAAAAAGTTATTGTGGTGGTGTGCAGGAGCTAACATCAAGATTTTAGAGGCATGTCCCACTGAACAAGCGAAATATCAAGCAATTGGCAGTATTGTACTCCTTAATGCAACGCTGGCGGGACTAGCAGGCGGCTATACACTATACTTTGCTTTTTTCAGCTATTCCGCATTTGCAGTTCTGTTTGGGGGCATCTGGGGAATCTGTATTCTGAGCGTGGACAGATATATCGTTGCGTCACTCGTAAGGAGAAAAAATTCGGGAATTCCATTTATGATTGCAATCCCCCAGATTTTATTCGCTATATTCATTGCAATTATAATCTCGGGTCCCTTTGTGGTAAAGATGTTTGAGGAAGAAATCAATCAACAACTATTGGAAATCGACAGTAAAAAGATAGAAGACAGAAAAACCGATTTAGAAAAAGGCTACCGAACAATAACCCAAGGGATTCAAGAGCAAGTTCGGGAATTGAAAAATGAAATATCTACCCAAGAGGAAGAAATTAGGCGGCTTGAAAAAAAACTCACCGAGGAAGTACAAGGTATTAGAGGAATACCCGGATACGGTCCTATTGCATCAGGGATTGCTGAAAGTATAGAGCTCAAACAACGACAACTCGAAAAGATAATACAAAAACTTGCATCCGTCGAGGGCGAATTAGAAAAACTGAGAAGGGAACATCTAACACAAAAACAGCAAACACTAGAAGAATATAAATTAGAATTGAAATCATCTCACGGATTGCTGGAAAGATATGATGTATTAGTTCAAAAAAGCCAAGATTATCCTATAATTAAATGGACAATGTACTTTACAATCTTTCTATTTGTGATGCTGCGTTGCCTACCCATTTTTGTCAAACTGTTCGCTCCGAGAGGGGCTTATGAAGAAAAATTGGAGTTAGAAGAGGGAAAAGTATTAGAGGAAGCATTGCGGAAAGCGGAACTTGAATTCAAGCAAAGTAAAAACGAAGACATGAGAGCCAGTCAAGTCAAAGAAAAAATGTTATGGCAGACCTCACTGAAAGAATTTTTAACGATTGGTTTCCTTACTATGATTGTGGCAGGTGTGACTTTTGTAATTACAAGCAATGCTCAATATGCTGGCTCTATGGCAATTGCTGCGTTTCTTGCTTCTGGTGTTCCAGCAGCGGTAGACTTGTATAGAAAAAAACAGCAGCAAATTTATAGCAATCGTATTGAAAGAAATCAAAAAGTGCTTTTAAGCAGGATTGACCAAGATGCCCTGTCTTTGTTGAAAAAGAAAGGGGGGCGGTTTGATAGGGGTGAATCAAAAAGCCAGTGAATTACCGCTGACTCCTCAAGCCAATGAACAAGTAAGAGAATATAATCAAGACTTTGCAAAGTCGCTGGTTGAACAAGCGCAAATCCTCGCATACGGTGAAGAACTGGATGATGTTTCTGCTCGTCATATCAATCAAGCCTATAACATCATCACGAAAAGACCAAAACGAGCACCATGGCAACGACATTTTCTTTTTTTCGGTGGAACAATAACCGGCAGTGCAGTTCTGGCATTTGCTGACGCCGTTAGTAACGACAAAAAGGTAATGACTGTGGTTTCCGCAATCTTTGTTGTCTTGGGAGTCATCGCTGGGATTTTAGGCGGACTACGCCCAGGATCGGATTGACGTTCTGTGACACCTTCATTTTGAACGGTTACATTTCACTAAATGTAACAGATGTTGCAAACGATCCATGTGGGAAAACTGGACGGTTTGGGGAGTGTCAGATTTCCAATTTCGGCGAGTGAAACGAAATGGGTTTCACTCGCCTTTTCTATGCCGAAATTTGCCCCAGATGAACCCTTAAAATCCGGGATGCCGCCTATTCTTTAACCTACCCTTCTGAGTTCACCGCCTGAATCACCCCGATGATATAGCCGAACTGGAAAGCCCATGCCTGCCGGACACGACCCGATATTCCGGGCGGAGGGGTGTCATCCGTATGAGAAGGCGCATGGTCGGGCATGAGCATGTAGGGGTACTCCATGTCTCTGAGGACCTGTGCCACCTTGTACATATCGACATCGCCTTCATCGGGCCAGACCTCTTGAAATTTGTTCAACCCGCCGCGGATGTTGCGAAAGTGTACGTTGAAGATTTTCTTCCGCTCTCCGAAATACCGGACAATATCGTACAGTTCCCTTCCGGGGTCTTCCAACCCTTCAGCAGCCGTTCCGCAGCAGAAATTAAACCCATGATAGGGGCTGTCAACGATCTCAACGAAGCGTTTCAGCCCCTCAAACACCGGGTAATTCCACCGCTCAACCCCTTTCAAGACTGGTGCCGGCGGATCGTCGAGGTGACAGGCCATCTGTACCTTGTTCTCTTCGGCGACCGGAATCACCCGCTCAAGAAAATAGGCGACCCGCTCAAACGCCTCTTCGCGGCTCACCCGGCCGGCTTCTGACAGCGTTTCATTATCGAACTTGGACATATCGAAGGTGCTGTAGGTTGAACCGCCCCGCCCGGGTGTGGATTCGGTTCGCTGATGCCCAAGTATGCAGAAGTTATAGTTCAACCCTCTGAGCCCGGCCTTTCCGGCATTTTCAATGGTCCCGCAAACCGCATCGATGTCTCGGTCACGTTGCGGGTCTTGGGCAAGCGTGATACTTTTCGGGAGGCCAATATGAATCATCTCGGCGCTGACGCCTTCCCGTGCCGCTTCTTCCCTGTGCCGCAAAAGCGTTTCCACCTCGGCGTTTTCTACGGAGGCATCCATGTGCGTCACACCGTGCCGAACCAGAAATTGCAACTCCTTTTTGGATGTCCCGATTCCTTGGACACCGACGTGCATCTTTGCTTTTTTGCTGGGTTGTGTCTCTCTACCATCCATTGTTTAGTTCTCCTTAGGTAATAGAATGTTTTGACTCCTGGTCCTGATATAAGTTGAAAACAAGCGAGCCGCATGTTCTACGCCCGCAACCTCTCTCCCATCTCACGCTTTTCTCTTGACACCCGTCGCCATTTTTGGCAAAATGATAAATAACGAGTCCACTGAATTGTCGTCCATGATTGCCGGGGGCGTGATGCCAACGGATGATTTTTCGACGGACAATCATGAAACACGAATGAAAAATACGACTTTTTCGGTTATCAGCAAAAGTGATACCCAGACTTCCGAAGTTTTAACAGATGAGGTGAGCCAAGACCATGCGAAATCTTGAAGGAACTGTCCCGCACCGGTTTGGTATCAAACTTCGGAAGTCTAAGCGAAAAACTCGTATGAAAAAGGAGAGGAAATGAAACACTTCACCGAATCCAACGATTTACTTGACAATCCGCCAGCGCTTCGCAAGCGGCTGCGCGATGACGGTTATCTGTTCCTGCGGGACATCCTTCCGAAAAACGACGTCCTGCATCTCAGACAGCGAATCCTCCAATTCTGTCAGGAATCTGGCTGGTTAAGAGAATACTCCACCCTCATGGATGGCTTGACTGACCACGAACCGATTCTCGAAGGTGCCGAAGAATGGCGTTCGGTATATGCGAAAGTGCAGGCTTTGGAAGAATTTCACCGGATGAAGCTTCATGACAATATCCGAAAAATCATGGAGGACATCTTCCAGGAGCCTGTCTTTGCACTCCCCATGACTATCGCCCGAATTGCCTTCCCTCGTGACAATGAGCGCGGTACACAGCCGCATCAAGATTGGCTTTACGTCGGCGGGTCAACGGAGATTATCTCCTGCTGGGCATCGCTCGGAGACGTTCCCGCACAGGTCGGCGGTCTTAAGATATTGAAAGGTAGCCACAAAGCTGGATTTCTCTCTCCACGTTCGGCACCGGGTCCTGGAGGGAACACGGTTGATCTGGATGCCAACCTGGAGTGGCTCCAAGCTGACTACCGAACCGGGGATGTGCTTTTGTTCAAATCCCTGACGATTCACGCAGCGGCTGACAATCATACGCCGGATGTCATTCGGCTTTCGATGGATTTCCGGTACGCGGGTAAAAGCCACACGATAACGGAAGGCTGGTTACAACCACACTTCCATTGGCTCGGTGACCCATTTTCCTGGGAGGTCTTGGAGCAGGGGTGGCGCGATTCTCCGACGGCCCATTACTGGGAACGCATCGAAAACTTAAAAACCAAGCCGCACGAGAGATTCGGGAGAAAATAGGGATGCCTGGAGGTTGAGGCTTTAGCTAGTCGAGGCTTGGTCATAATTCGCCGGCGGTTGAGTTGTAGCCTAAGATTCTATCTTGGTCCCTTGCATCAGGGCCAAGATAGAATCTTGGGCTACGATTGCCTCCCCTGAGAATTATGACCTATCCTTAGCTCTTCCTTCAGTGAACCACCGGCTGAAGCCTCGACCTCAGACGCATAGAGCGAATCGTCTATTGAATTCCGCAATTTTTGAGCCCCAAAAATCGATTTTTGTGCGATTCGATGATTTGAGTCTCAGGCTATCTCCATCCGCTTCAAAGAGTAATATGAAATCGCACATCTCTCGGAGCGAGGTTTCAAGTGGTTCGGGGCCCATCGCTGTTGCATACAGATTTTTGAGTTTCTCTAACGGCTCACCGACTGTTGATGGGATATAAAGGAGAGCCAGTGCATCAGCGTCCCCATACTTTTGCACTAACTTCTTCAACATTTCTATATCTTCGATTTCAAAAACCACATCGCATTCATTCTCATCATTGATGTCGAGTTGATAATAATACGCTCCCCCTCCGAGAAATCCATAATTTGCGTTAAAGAAGGGGATATTGTTTCTGCTTAAATATTCACGCGAAATAAAAATATAGGGTTCTTGTAGATATTCCCCTGAGATTTGGCAAAATATCCTGTTCTCTCCTTTCAGAGAGTACAAAAACTCCGATATCATTTCATCAACTCGGTTCTTGAGAGATGCCTTTCCTTGATATAATCCCTTTGCCGTGTTCTCAATACTTCCAATATATCCTTCAACAAGATGTTCATTTTTCAATTCAAGGTAAGTCAGTCCGATACCATCCATGTCTTATCCCCTCACTCTCTATTTGGTTTTATGTGAGTATCTCCATTCACTTTTATCTTTTCGCCAGTATTCGGGTCCCTTTTATGCCAATGAACCATCCTTTGGCTCGGCCTCGGATCACCGGGCTTGCCTTGGTGCCATTCGCGTCGTGGATATTTATCTCCAGACTTTTTCCAATGCCGTATTCTCCCCCCGGTGTGCTGTCCAGCAGAAGTTTCTTTCCAATCCTTTGATGGCTTCCAGTCGTTGGGGTCTCTTGGGAAGTCATATTCACGATCGATATATTTTCTCCACAGTTTTTTTAACCAGAGGGATATATTTTTCATCTTAGCTTAGAAGGTGGGTGCCTACAGGAAAGCGGATTTCATATTAGTCTTAAGAAGGTGGCCACCATCCCGCGCTCACCCATAATTCCCGTGCTCCAACAATCTCTGGATGATTCATTCGTAACGCTGCAACTGTGGCTCGCCCACAAGAGGTTACTCCGATGATTTCCGTTCCATTTTCACTCCATCTGAAATGTTGTTTCCACTTCTGTCGGCGAGGATTGAATAAATGTACATGACGCCCTGTTACTGCATCCAGAGCGCGAATGCGCCTCCCTTTGAAAGTGTTACAGGAGACGCATGCCAACCAGAGATTATCTTCTGTTGTGGGACCATCCTCCGATTCAGGAATAATGTGATCTATTTGCATTTTTATGCCTGTGATACGTTGCGGTGTCAAGCAATAACCACATCGGTAGCTAGCTGCCTCGGCGACACGCCGACGTAATTGAGATGGGATTCTCACTTTTTTTTGCATGACTCTTGCATCAGATCGACTAACGTTGGTATCTGATGCCCCCGCCACTTGAGCAAGACATAAGCATAAGACTTGCGCAGCATCAACCGATTGGCTTCTGTCCGTAGCCGGTCCAGTGCTTGATTTTCGTGTGGCGTTACTGTTCCAGTCTGATTTTTTCGCAACAAATGGTTCAGTTTGCGTTGCTGTGTTTCAGGCATTTCGCTTTCTGCCACATTCCAAAGTTCTGCATCGCTCAACACTTCTAACCCAACGAGATCTGAACGATATTCCAGAGGTATGTTTTTAAGTGAGGGTAATCCCGCCTCCATAATTTTCATGAGCGTCTTTTTGACGGGCTGCCCTATCCCTTTGGCAAAACGTTTTACACGTTCATGAACCTCTTTGGGCAGTTGTAAAGTGACGGTGTGTATTGCCATTTTCGATCTCCTATACGTTTCCCGTTTCACGCCTCATTCCAGCCGAATCCGCGGATCGACGAGCGTGTAACTGATGTCGGTCAAGAGCAGTCCGACGATATACAGCACCGACCCCAGATAGACCATGCCCCGGACAATCGCAAAATCCTGGGCGTTGATCGCGTCGATGGTAAAACTGCCGAGTCCCGGAATCGCAAAGAAGTTTTCCATAACTAGGCTGCCCATGAACAGAAACGGAATTGCTGTGACCACGCCCGTGAGGATGGGAATCATCGCGTTTTTCAGTGCATGCTTGAACAGCACCGCGCCTTCGCTGAGTCCCTTCGCTCGCGCCGTCCGCACATAGTCCCGATTCACCTCTTCAAGAAAGATAGTGCGATAGAAACGGACGCCTGTGCCAATGCCGCTAATGACGCCGATGAGGACGGGCAGGAAAACGAATTTCAGCATATTCGTTCCGGTGTCGTAACCAGAAATCGGAAAGAGGCGGAGCAGCTTGCCGAACAACCACTGCCCACCGATGATATAAAAGAGCGATGAAATCGACATCATGATGACGCAAAGAATCGTCCCCCAAAAATCGACATACGTTGCACGGTAGTAGGCGATGATCATTGAGAAGGTAATATCGACAAACAGCCCGATGATGAACATCGGCACCGTGATCGCCAGGCTCGCCCACATCCGATGGGAGATCTCGTAACCGATATCGATGTTGTTCCGATCCGATTTCCCAAAGTCGAAGATGAAAAGCCGCACAGATTTCTGAAAGAAAATCGTCTGCGTAAAAATCGCAATCCCCGCCTCCTTCGTATTGAGACACAAAGGCAGATGGTAGCCGTGGTCACGTTTCCAGTTATCAACGGCCTCCTGCGTGATATTCTTCTGTCCGAGAATCATTCGCGCCATCTGGTCGGGCGTATTGACGACGAAAAACAGCGTGAACGTAATCAAGTTGACGCCGATTAAGATTGGAATGGCGTAAAGTGTGCGACGGATGATGTAGGAAAGCATCTGTGACTCCCTTTTTCTTTATGCGACGTTTCAATAATACTGTACTGTGTGTTGGGGAAAAACCACATGGTGTCTGGATGCGATTCAAGATGCAGGATTCATGCGGGGTCCAGCCAAAAGTGCGAAACTATAGATATTTCTTGATTTTCGATAAAGCTTTTGACGCTTCTTTCCGAATCCAGGTCTTTTGATGGTCTAAAAACGGCTCAATTGCCTTCTGAGCTTTAATGGTCTTTAACTTGCCAAGCGCGGTAATCGCATGACCGGCAACTTCTTCATCTTTTAGAAATTCGATCAGGACATCAATCACCTGTGGATTCTTCATGTTTGCCAGCGCAAGCATCAACATCTCTCGCGCTTGCCCATGTTTTTTATCCTTCGCCAAATCAACGATTTCCGCAAATACATTATCATCGGCTACCATTGATAGGGCGTTCCCAATCGCCCACTTGAGATTTACTTGATGGCAATCAGCCCACTTGAATTCATTGATAAGTGGTCCAGATGCACGGCACCTCGCCTCTTTCACCGTGAGCGCCCGAACAATGCCTTCTTTAATAACCTCCTCCTTAACCTTTGGCAGTAATTCGAGTAATACGGGAATTGCCGCTTCGTAACGTTGAGACGTGTTGACAAGGTCGTATACACTTTTTACTTCCATCCCAACTTTTTGAAGTGCTTTGACTACAATAAGGTCTTCTTGAAAAATTTTTTGAAGATTTTTATCGATCATGGTAAAGACCTCCTCAATACAATGTCACCTGCATCGATTCGCTCTTGAAGTGGTTTTGAGATGAAGGTATGCCGCCGAACTTCGAGAATAAAGTATGGTTTGTCTGCTGTGAGAAGATGTGAAAGTCACGAATTTGACGAGTTAATCCCAATCGTTTTACATTTTTAACTTCCCTCAGTATCGTCAGTGTAAGTTCGTCCGGCACTCTAAAATTTGCTGTCTTGGTGGGTGACCGGATTCTTTCCTTCCGTCGAGTAATTCCAGCCAACTTTTCACCGGCTTGTCCGATACGCACTGGACGGGATCCACCTCTAGCGTAAGAGGTTCGTTCGCTCTGAATCGACTTCACTGTATTAGCCCCATATTTTACAAATCATCAACTTAGTTGAGGCTTGGTCATAATTACCCGGAGGTTGAATTGTAGCCCAAGATTCTATCTTGGCCCTCTTGCGCCAGGGCCAAGATAGAATCTTAGGCTACGACTACCTCCCCTGGGAATTATGACCAGCCCTCACTTAGTTTGCGACTTTGGTGCGACGTCACTCACCTGCGAGCTCTACCTCGCTCTCGCTTCCAGATGGTAATGGCGGCTGGAATGGTCCCAATGATCAAGAATCCAACGAACCCCACAACGGGCCAGAGGACCGGTTTATTCCATGCGACACGACGCTGTGCCCGCAAAGCGCCATTGATTCGTTGATATTTTAACTCGTTGTTCGCCATGTTATTGGGCTTGCCGTTTTTCAACCATTCGTGATAAAGTCCAAAACTGACGGGGTGATAGGTAAAAACCCACGGTGCGTCACGTTGCAAGATTGCCTTCATCTGGCGAATAATTTGAAGCCGTTGCGGGGAGTTTTCCATATTTTGCATCTGATGAAACAGCCGGTTATATTCAGGGTTATCATAATTGGCGACATTCTCGCCATCAAATTTGGCTTTGCTATTCGGTCCATAAAGCAGGAACAGGAAATTCTCCGGGTCAGGATAATCCGCATTCCAGCCCCACGAAAGGATTTGGAAATTTCCATTCCGTGCCTTGTCCTGAAAACGGTTATAGTCCGTTGTTCGGTTTTCCATCGTAATGCCGATCAGTTCCAACCGCTTCCGCATCCAATTCAGGATGGGAGTCGCCTCCGCTCCCGTCCATGAATTATCAAAATGCAGGATGAGCGGAACCCCGTTTTTATCCTGACCGCCGGGGTATCCCGCTTGAGCAAGGAGCTGACGAGCTTCATCCAACGATTTTCTGAAGGCACCTTTTGAGGCATCCCAGTTGTAGACATACGGATTGATGCCAATTTCGCCATCCTCGTACCCAAAGATACCGGGGGGGATTGGGCTATGTGAAGGCACCCCGCGCCCATTGAGGAAGATTTCGATGTACTCCTCGTAGTCGAGCGCGATTGAAATTGCCTGACGGAGTTTCTGCTTTTCTTCCGTGTATCCGCCAACGACATCGTCGAGCATATTAAACGCGAGATAGGCTGTGCTCGTCTCCACGCTGGTACGCAGCACGATGTGTCTCGCATCCAGAAAGTCGCTCACCCGTGGATCGCCGGAGGGGGTAAACCGAATCGCGTGATCAAACGTGTCTGAAGAGATTCCGGATGCATCGTAGTAGCCCTGCAAGAACTTATTCCACTGCGGAATATACTCCTTTTCCAGCTTGTAGACTATTTTCGGGATAAACGGCAACCTCACGCCCGCATCGTCGAGTAATCCGGCTTCCCGATCGCCGGTGTCTCCTTCCGACGGATACACTTCCGTGTGATAATTTTCATTTCGGACGAGGGCGATCTCCTTATGAGAGGAAAGGGTTTCAATGCGATAAGGTCCCGTCCCCACAGGAAATCGATCGATCGTGATATTTCGATCTTGAAGGAGACCCTGTTCATAGAAGTCAATTGCCTCCTTTGGCATCGGTGCAAAGAAAGGCATCGCCAGCCAATAAAGGAGTTGCGGATATTTAGTCTTGAGGCGGATGCGATAGGTGTAACGATCAACGACTTCAGCACCTGGAAATGGGAAGGCATTCAAATCGAGCGCAATGGGGTTTTTGCGCTCATCGGCAGCTTGGTTATAAGTGGCTCCCGCTGCTGCACGGCGTTTCTCGCGTTCCTCCTCCAACGCCTTCTCCATCTCATCGGCGTACTCTTTCATGCCAAGGATATAGTTTTCCAGCGTACTCAGGATAGGGCAGGAGAGCCTTGCATCCGCCAGCCGTTTAATCTGATAAACGTAATCGGCGGCGATGAGCTCTCGGGTGCCTGTACTGGGAAAATCACGGATTTCGTAAATGCCTCTTATATCATCTGGTTTCAAGGCGTGATAGAGGAAATTTCCCGAATCGTCTTTAGCGAAGCAGGGGTGAGGCTGGTACAGGGTGCCGGGGCGGATGCGAATTTCGTAGACAGCCTGGGCGACTCCGTTCCGAGAGTCCGAGACCTGTTCTGCCGGGGCGTCCTCGGGTAACGGATTCCCATCCGCATCCAGATAGCGCGGTTTAGGAACAGATTCGGCTGTCTGCGGGATAAGTTCATAAGGACGCTTGAGATAGTGGTACTGAAGCGGCGGTTCGTAAATCTGCCCAATAAAGCGGTACTCATTTGAGCTATAGGAAATCGCCGGGTCCAGATGTTTCGGCTCTTCCTCAAACGTGCTGTAGTAGATATCTTGATCATGCGTTGCAGAGGGATATGGGTTATTGGGAATGCATCCACTGACCCAGCCCAAGAACAGGACGGGGAGCCAGTTCAGGATGCATTTCATCTTTTGCAGTGTCATCGGCATCATCCTGAAGTTAAGGTACTTATACTGATTTCGGTTGTAGATTTCCCATCCGCTCCATCAAGGGAAGGAAATTGCTATCCTAAATCGAATGGCACTAACTTAACATGATTTTTGTGGCATTGAACTGAAGTTCAGGCTCATAGCTCAAGTCCCGATCTGAAGATCGGGACTATAACAGGCTTTCAGTCGTCTTCAGACGACTTCAGCTATTAGCCCAATCTTGAGATCAGGGCTATAACAATTATTCATCCTAAATCGGTATTAGAGGGGCATGAGTCACCGCGCTGCCGCCCAAAACATCGCATTTGCAAGCAGGCGAAGAAAATTCTCATCTTGGAAATCTCTCTGGTGTCCCAACGATGTGTAGAAGATTCGCCCGCCCCGGTGCACTCGCGTCCACGCCACCGGTTCAGCATGTTCGTCCGTTCTCCCCGTCAACAAAAGTGATGTGTCAGCGGCAATCGGCGTATTTTTGTACAGACTCCCATGAGAATCGAAGCTGGAGACGCCCTGTAGAATTGGGTGGTCTTTCGCGCTCGGATGGATTTCAACGTGAGCGATTGGCCCCCCACCATAGTGTCCTTGGTAGTGTCCCCCGAGGACCTCTTTATCAAAAGCCAACCAATTCTGAAAAGCATGGCTGGCGGTTCGGATTCCCACGATTGGTTTTCCCTGTGCGCAGTATGCTTTGAAACGCTCAAGCTCTTTTCCGCTCGTATTCAGCCTGCGCGTGAATAGCACCAGGACATCGGTGTTCTCCAAAAGTTCCAGAGACTGATCATCGTCCTCTGTCTGATAGATAACCATGCTTGACCGAACCCCATGGTTGTGCTCGATATAATTACGGAAAATGATCAGCGATGCTTCTGAGTCGTACTCAAAAGAACCGGAGATCATGCAGACAGAAAGGTTTTTATCATTCGACATCTTTAGTTCCTTATCAATGATTGATATTCTGAAGGGCTTGTTTCACATCAGCACAAAATGATACCATACGAAAGCCCGGTTGGGGAATAGAATATTTTTGTGAAGGCTTAGAAACCGAGTTTTCCTGAAAAACTCGGTTTCTGATTTTCTCACAGATTCCTGAGAAAAATCGTACAAACCGCATCCAGAATTTATCTTGCGAATCCCAAGGAGATCGTTTATACTTAACGATGCAAAATTATCCCCCAAACCACGCCACACTTTATCTGGAAGGACTCACTGATGATCGATCTCCTTGAATCACTCAATCCCGTTCAACGCCAAGCCGTACAGCACACCGAGGGCCCTCTGCTCATTTTGTCAGGCGCAGGCAGTGGCAAAACCCGCGTGATTACCCACCGAATCGCTTACCTCATCCGCCAGCATGGCGTTTCACCCTTCAATATCCTTGCAGTGACGTTCACCAACAAAGCGGCGGGGGAGATGAAAACCCGCCTGGAAAAGCTGATCGGTGGGCTCAGTAAGTTACTCTGGGTTTCAACGTTCCATTCTTCCTGTGCCCGCATCCTGCGTTCAGACATTGAGCGACTCGGCTATTCGCGCTCATTCACTATCTACGACACGACCGATCAGGTCATCGTTATCAAGGAAATCCTCAAGTCCCTGAGTCTGCGCGAAGACCAGAATAATCCGAGAGCCATCCTGAATCAAATCAGCAACGCGAAGAATGAGCTCATGACTCCCGAAATGGTCGCGAACGCTGCCGGTGACTTTTTCCAGCAGCGGGTTGCACAGCTCTATCGGGTGTATCAGACCTACCTTCGCCAGCATAACGCCCTTGATTTCGACGACCTGATTATGTTGACGGTCAAATTATTTGATTCCTGCCCGGATGTCCTGGCGGCTTACCAGGACAAATTTCGATATGTCCTCGTCGATGAGTATCAGGACACGAATCACAGCCAGTATCGACTGGTGCGTGCGTTGGCACAGGAGCATCAGAACATTTGTGTCGTGGGGGACGATGATCAAGCGATTTACTCATGGAGAGGGGCGGACATCAACAACATCCTCGATTTTGAGCGGGACTACCCAAACACCACCGTCTTTCGCTTAGAGCAAAACTACCGCTCCACCCAAAATATCCTCGAAGCCGCTTACGAGGTTGTCCGCAACAATCGTAAGCGCAAAGATAAGAAACTGTGGACAGACAACAGCGTTGGTGATCAGCTCATCTGTTATGAGGCGACAGACGAAAACGACGAGGCTGGTTATGTGGTCCAGAACATCCAGAGCTGGCGATCGCGCGGGGTAAAATACGGGGATTGCGTGGTCTTTTATCGAATCAACGCCCAATCTCGCACCTTTGAGGACGCCCTGCGGGACGCGAATATGCCGTATCAGATTGTGGGAAGCGTCCGATTCTATGAACGGATGGAAATCAAAGACGTGATGGCTTATCTCAGAGTGATTGTCAACCCCAACGACGCGATCGGCCTTAAACGCATCATCAACGTCCCCCGCAGAGGAATTGGCGGCACAACCGTACAGCGGCTGGAAACCTTCGCCCGCGAGGAGTACATTTCCCTGTTTGAAGCCATCAGGCGGGTTGGCGAAATCTCGACCCTTAACGCTGGGGCTCGTGAAAAAGTCCGGGTGTTCGCTAAACTTATGGAGGCGTTTCAGCCGGAAGACCTACCCAAGCTTACTGTAGAACGGCTGTTAGAGCGCACCGGCTACCTCGAATCCCTCGTCCGTGAGGGCACGGTTGAAGCGCAAAGCCGAGCGGAGAACGTCCGCGAGCTGATTACGGCTGCTGCTGAATATGAGGAGCGTGAGCCAGAGCCGACGTTGGCAGGTTTCCTGGAAAGAATTACCCTGGTCTCCGACATCGACAGCATGGATGATAAGAGCGATGTAGTGACGCTGATGACCCTGCATAGCGCGAAGGGGCTGGAATTTCCCATTGTTTTCATGGTCGGCGTTGAGGAAGGCTTGTTGCCACATCAACGCGCGTTTGCCAGCGAAGCCGAGTTAGAGGAAGAGCGACGGCTCTGTTATGTGGGGCTGACCCGCGCGAAAGAGAAGGTCTACTTGACTTATGCCCGCTCGCGTCGATTGTTTGGCAATGTTGACGATCGGATGCCTTCGCGCTTCATCGAAGAGATTCCCCCCGAGCTGCTCGATCGGAGGGACGCTTATCAACCCGCTCGTCGTCCGGTCGTCTCCGCCTACGACCCGGACGAACCAGACGCCGACGCGAGGCCTTCATTCAATTACCAGGTCGGAGAGATTGTGTACCACGCGGCGTTCGGCAGAGGAAGGATTATCGCTATCAGTGGATATGGGGAGGATATGCGGATTACGGTTCGGTTTGAGCGTGGGCTTGAGAAAACCTTGATGGCGGGATATGCGCGGTTGCAAAGGATGGAATAGCTAGGCTCTGTTGACGAACTTGGGGAAATGCACTTGTAGCCCAAGTTTCTAACTTGGTATTGAGCGCGTAACCAAGATAGAATCTTGGGCTACCACTGGATCAACGATTCGTTCGTCAACACGCCCTAGAAAATGGAGTTTTAGGAGGAATCTATGCCAATTCTTGATCATTTCAGCGAAGAAATCACAGATGTGGTTGAATTTCATTCCTTCCATAACGCTTGGGCCACCCAAATCGCCTATAATCTGAATGAAATTCTGCCCAAAAACTTTCGTGCGAAGCCGCATGCACAACTCGGAATTGGGGCGGTTGATGTCAGGACAGATCAAACATTCACAGCCTCCGAAAAAGCGAAACTCATTTCACAGTATCAATCTCCTTGCCCATCTACAGTAGCCCGTGTGAAATTACCGACGGAATTAGAAGTCTTCATCATCAACGTCGGACGTCGCACACAACAGGTTGTCGGCGTAATCGAGATTGTCAGCAGAGCGAATAAAGACCGCGCTGACAATCGAACCGCTTTTGTTGCGAAATGCCACAGCCTTCTGGCCCAGGGCATCTCTTTAGCGATGATCGATATTTTAGCGATTCCAGTTTTCAATCTACATCATCAGTTGCTCGCCGCATTAGAAATCAGGGAAAATGAGGATACGAGCCCGGCAAAGGAAACGCCGCTATACTGCTCGGCATATCGCGTTTTGCCGCCTCCGGATGAGGATGTCATGGTTGAGTTTTGGGAGCACCTGTTGAGCGCCGGTGATGAATTGCCCGAGCTACCGCTTTTCATCACCTCTGAAATCGCTGTTCCCATCAGGCTGGAACGATCGTATATGGAAGTGTGTCGTCGATTGAGAATCATTGAAACGTGAAACGTGAAACGTGAAGAGGAATTAGGAATGAGCGCACCTGAAATCTGACAGGAGAACAAAATGTCCGCACAAGCATCAGACGAAATCCATGATATTTTTACGCAGTACAAAACCATCGCTGTCGTCGGGCTGTCTGCAAAACCGGATCGCCCGAGTCATGGGGTCGCCAAATTTCTGAAAAGTTTCGGTTACAAGATTATTCCTGTGACGCCAACCTACGACGAAGTGTTAGGCGAAAAGGCATATCCAAGCCTGCTCGACGTTCCCCATGACCGGGGTGTTGAGATTGTCGATATTTTCCGACGACCCCATCAGGTCCCAGAGATCGTCGATCAAGCCATTCAGATCGGCGCGAAAGTCATCTGGATGCAGCTTGGAATTGTGAATAACGACGCGGCTGCCAAAGCGCGTGCGCACGGTTTGCAAGTGGTGATGAATAAGTGTATGAAGATTGAATACGCGACACGGTTTATGAAATGAGCAAAGATACCAGATTTAACTATTAGGGCGTGGAATTATCCGGCGGTTGAGTTGTAGCCCAAGATTCTATCTTGGCCCCTTGCATCAGGGCCAAGATAGAATCTTGGACTACGAAGGAATTTAAGCTTCATCAGGCGGCGTGGGCACGTTATCTTGACAGTAGACAGGACGAAAAAGCGTTTGACGTTTGAACGGCATCTCGGCGAGATGTTTCGGAAGTGGCTCCCACTTATGCCACTTGTTACCGATCGTATTGTAACAGTTGAAGATAGCCACTCGCTCCGCCGAATCGTCCATCCACTGTGCACCCGTGTGGGTGACTGCTTCCGTGAAAAAGAGGACTGAGCCCGCGGGGCAAGAATAATCCTCCCAAAGCGGGGAATCCCGATTTTGCGTCGATTTCGGGGCGGGGAAAGCCGCTTTGTGGCTTCCGCTGAGAAACATCGTTCCGCCGCCTCCTTTTCTGACTGGATTCAGTTCCCACACCACGCGCGTCAATCCACTGTGAGCCTTGTCATAACGCACATGATAGGTGTGCGAATTGCCAGGGAAATTCAACAGCCCGCGTCCACCGTGCGGACTGAAATTGTCATGCCCTTTGGAGCGGATGGTCAGGAAAGTGCCCTCAAGCCGGAAACCGTAGCAGTTCTCGGTAGCATAACCGGATACAACAAATTCGTTCATAAAGCCGAGGACAATCGGGTGGTCGGTCAACTTTTCGAGGGGGCCTCCAATTGATGAGCGATGATGCTCGGGAATGGAATCTCGCTCCCGTTGCAGACGGTAACAAAAATCACGCATCTCGCCGACCTCGTCGTCGGTCAACACGCCGGGGAGGGCAATCCAACCGCGTGTGTCGAAAATGTATCTCTGCTCTTCGGTCAACTCGATTGCCGGTTTGTTATCGGTGTTCGTTGTCGTTAAAGGCATAAAATATCTCCTTGAATATGTAACCCAAGTTGCCACTTATCTCCATTTCGTTTTGCCGGTTATGATACCAAGCGTTCCATCATTCACGATAAATAGCAAATTGGGTTATACTATCAAAAAAGAGGCACCCGATCAAGCGAAATCTGAAAACATCCTAGGGCTATTTAATTATTGGGTTCGACATTGTAGGTCGAGATTCCAATCTCGACAAAACCCTGATGGTGTCTGTTGTCGATTGTGGAAAATCGACCTACAGGATATATATTTCCGAATAATTAACACTACAATGTCACGTTTCCTGTAGCCCAAGATTCTATCTTGGTTCCTGGCAATCATCCGTTTCATTTTCCAACTTAGGTTGTCTTTTAGAAACCTAAGACAACGTTAAAGTTGGGCTACAAGCGTATCCTCATCCGAACGTGACATTGTAGAATTAAATGACCCTAGAAAACATCCGTCAACCAATTGACAAGAATCCTCAATCGTGCTATAATTCAGCCTTAAACCATGCGAAGTCAAAACATAAGTACATCAATTATCGCTGATTGGTTCAAACGGGAATCAGAAATCGAGAACGAGGAGAAACCGAGTTTTTCGGAAAAACTCGGTTTCTAACTCCCACCTTTTGCAGTGTAAAAAATGAGAACAGATCCTTTATTTCTTCTTGAAGTTATAAGGAGGTATCAACATGGCACTTGGAAGGAAAATACGGTATGGGATGGTCGGCGGAGGACCGGGCGCGTTCATTGGCGCTGTCCACCGGAAGGCTGCTGCCCTTGACGGAGAAATTGAACTGGTCGCAGGGGCGTTCTCCGCATCACCCGAAAAATCGCGTCAACAGGGCACAGAACTCCATCTGGACCCGAGCCGCGTGTACGGCTCATATCAGGAGATGGCGGGGAAAGAGAGCAAACTGCCAGCGGGGGAACGCATTGACTTTGTTTCCATCGTGACGCCCAATCATGTTCATTTCCCCGTCGCCAAGACGTTCATTGAGGCGGGCTTCCATGTCGTCTGTGATAAGCCGATGACAACGACGCTGGAGGACGCCGAGGCGCTCTGCCGTCTGGTGAAGCAACATGATGTTGTTTTTGCGCTGACGCATAACTACACTGGCTATCCGATGGTCAAGCAGGCGCGGGAACTGGTTCAACAGGGGGTGCTGGGCACCATGCGGAAGATTGTCGTCGAATACCCACAGGGATGGTTGGCAACATTCCTGGAAGGGGAAGGCGCTAAACAAGCGGTTTGGCGCACCGATCCAAACCAGGCAGGGGTTTCCTCTTGCATTGGCGATATTGGCTCGCATGCGGAGAACCTCGCTCACTATATCACCGGTTTGGAAATGGAGGAATTTTGTGCGGATTTGACCACCTTCGTATCGGGACGCAAACTCGAAGATGATGGGAATCTCCTGGTGCATTACCAGGATGGGGTACGGGGCATCCTGTACGCTTCCCAAATCTCTGTTGGTGAAGAGAACAATCTCCGCATCCGTGTCTACGGAACCGATGCCTCACTCGAATGGCATCAAGAGAATCCGAACTATCTCTATGTCCGCTTCCCAAGTGGCCCCGAACACGTCTATAAGCACGGGAATAACTACCTGGCACCGATTGCGCAACACAACTCACGCATCCCGTTTGGCCATCCCGAGGCGTTCATTGAGGCGTTTGCGAACATTTACGTCAACGCCGCACGCACGATGGCTGCCAAAATTGCCGGTGAAGAGCCGGGTGAGTTCGATACGGATTTCCCAACCGTACAGGATGGAGCCCGGGGAATTCACTTCATCCACAAGACAGTGGAAAGTGGAAAACAGCGTGCGTGGGTGGATGCTCGCTATACGCCACCTGCTTAATCAGCACGTTTCAGAAACCTCTTGATACGCTTTGTTTGAGGGTAGCCGTTTAGGTGGGTTGGTGCAAACTGACAGTTTGCGTTACAGGTGCAAGATGTACCATTGTAGCGATCTGTTAGATTTCGGTAGGAGTGTCTCATCGTTTTCACCACCTGAACGGTTACGATGGAAGGAAGGGGAAAAACTCCTTCCTTCCCTTCCTTCCTTTCCTTCCATCCTTCCTTGCAACGTGTCAACACATTTTTCCTAGAATTTGAAACATGACTGTTTTCAATCACAAACGTTTCTCATGGAGGTAACAAAATGGCAAGACCTGTCACACTATTTACTGGACAATGGGCAGATTTAACACTTGAAACACTGGCGAAGAAAGCCAGCGAATGGGGATATGATGGGCTGGAATTGGCATGCTGGGGCGATCACTTTGAGGTTCATAAAGCCCTTGAAGATGATAGCTATTGTCAAGGGCGACACGACCTCCTGGCAAAGTACGGACTGAAAGTCTGGGCGATTAGCAATCACTTGGTCGGACAGGGTGTATGCGACAATATCGACAGCCGTCATCAGGCGATTTTGCCCCCTTCCGTCTGGGGAGATGGCGACCCCGAAGGCGTGCGTCAGCGTGCCGCAGAGGAGATGAAAGCCACCGCCCGCGCCGCTGCCAAGCTGGGTGTCAGTGTCGTCAACGGGTTTACCGGCAGTAGCATTTGGCATCTGCTTTACTCGTTCCCGCCCAATGCGCCAGCAGCAATCGATGGGGGCTATGAAGACTTCGCCAAACGCTGGAATCCGATTTTCGACGTCTTCGATGCGGTCGGTGTCAAGTTTGGACTCGAAGTTCACCCAACCGAAATCGCCTTCGACATCGTGACCGCCGAACGCGCCATTCAAGCGGTCAACGGCCGGAAAACGTTCGGGTTCAACTATGACCCAAGCCACCTTGGGTATCAAGGTGTCGATTACGTCGCATTTATCGAGCGACTCGGCGATCGCATCTATCATGTTCACATGAAGGATGTCTGGTGGTCGTCAACCCCGCGCCTCTCCGGCGTATTTGGTGGGCACCTGAATTTCGGTGATGCGAGGCGGTGCTGGGATTTCCGTTCGATCGGGCGCGGAAGTGTCAACTTCGAGGAGATCATCCGTGTTCTCAATCGCGTCGGGTATAAAGGCCCGCTCTCAATTGAATGGGAGGACAGCGGCATGGAGCGAGAACATGGTGCGCGAGAAGCGTGCGCCAAGGTGAAGGGTTTCGATTTCGAGCCCTCCGCTGTCGCGTTCGATGCAGCGTTCGCAGAGAAATGAAGCATGATGCGTGATACGTGATGCGTAGTAGGTGTTAGGTGTTAGGGCTTAGGTATTACGATGAAAACTAACACCTAACACTTGATACCTAACTTTGGGATGTGAAAATATGAAATCATTGAAAGACAAAGCCCTTCTCCGTATATCGAGGCTGGCAGACAAGGCCATCAAGAATAATGAATTGGCGGATGAGGAAGATAAAGCATCCATCTTAGAAGCATTTTTAACGGGTATTGAAGATGGACAATTCACTCCAGAGCCGTTTCTATCGACAAGTGAAGAGGAATTGATGCGAAGAATAAACGCTATTATAGCAGTAGGGCACTTTGTTAGAGGGGCAAGGGAGTTGACTTCTGAACAATTAGATATGATTGAAGAATCAGCCCTGGGGCGCAAGCGATATCAGCCGGAGAACGTTAGCTAAATGTATATTCTTGATACAAACACCCTCATCGATATTCTTCGACAAAATAGGGCAACCTTAATCAAATTGGATCAAACGCTTCTTTCGGGTGCGAGTCTTTTTATCATCACGCTTGTGTACTATGAAGTCCAACGCGGCATTCTATATGCAAATGCGACAGGACAAGCCCAACGATTTGTCAAACTTCTCCAAAACGTAACCCCTTTAGGAGTAGATAGTTCACACGTATTGAATAAAGCAGCGGAAATCTATTCAGAGCTCAGAAAAAATGGACAGACGGTTGAAGATGTCGATATTTTCGTGATGGCTGTGGCATTGCTTCGCGATTTAACGATTGTGACAAATGACCCAGATTTTTTAAGGGCTGCCGGTGTCATCCAAAACTTAAAGATTGAGCAATGGCCGCGGTAATTATGCCCTTTACCTGTACTATACCTGACCCAATGCCTCCCCAAAAATCTCCTCCCCCCGAGCCCATCTCTCAAATCAAACATCGGTTACGTCGCTCCCGTTTGCTATCGATTTTCATGGGGTGTCCTTACCCCGCGCCGCGTTGGGAGAAAGCGGTGAAGCGAATCATCCGCCAACTCGGACCGGACGCAAAGATCCTTGATGTAGGTTCTGGCACGGATCGGCGCGCGCCCAACGTGATTAACCTTGAAATCGAAGTAACGCCTCACGTCGATGTTGTTGGGGACGGACACTTCCTGCCGTTTCATGATAACGTCTTTGACGCGGTGATTACCGAAGCGGTGCTTGAGCATGTCCGCGAGCCGAAACAGGTCGTTGCTGAGATTCACCGTGTTCTTAAAGTTGGTGGATATGTGTGCGCCGCCGTCCCATTCTTGCAAGGATTCCACGCTTCCCCGCACGACTATCAGCGATACACCGTGCCGGGCTTTGAACACCTGTTTTCAGCGTTTACGAAGGTCGAAGGGGGTGCCTGTGCCGGACCGACGGCATCGCTACACTGGATGTTTCGAGAGTACGTTGGACTTGCCCTTTCCTTTGGCAATCTCCTGCTGGCAAAATTCATCTCTCTGATTGTAGGTTGGGTGACGTTCCCGGCGGTGTGGCTGGACTATCTATTGATGCACAACAAACATGCTCACATTTTGGCGTCGGCGGTATATTTTGTTGGGCAAAAAGTAGCCACTCTGAAAAGAGGGGCATTCTGAATTCTCAATGAGCAGAAGGCATGCCTTTCATTCAGCATTTAGTCAGCATTAAACCAATTGTATCTTCAGAAGAAAAATTTTTATGCTTGTCACACTTTGACCATTTGCTGTGTCATATATATAAGTATAACACATCGTGCCTCAATCAATAGGGGGAGGACCATGTGCACAGAAGATGTACATCTCATCGATCGATGCCTCAACGGGGAACCCGCAGCATTTAGCTTTCTGGTGGACAAGTACAAAACGTGCGTCTATACGTTTTCATACTCCAAACTCGGTAACTTCCACGATGCCGAAGACATCACCCAGGAAGCCTTTATCAAAGCGTATCATAATCTGCGGACATTGAAACGGCAGGACAATTTCCTCGCGTGGCTGTACGCGATCACGTCCAACTTGTGCAAGAATTTCTGGAGATCGCGATCTAACCGTCCAGACCGGGAATACATCGCCAATCAAGAAAAGGAAGTCCTGGAAGAGTTGTCGATTTCAGTCTATCGAGAGGAACTGTGGCACGATTTGCTCCATGAAGCATTGGCGTCACTGCCAGAGATGCATCGACAGGTGTTGACGCTCCACTATCTCGGTGGAATGAATAGCCAGGAGATTGCTCGCTTCCTGGGGCTGTCTCCCGCCACCGTTAGACAGAGACTGAGTCGCGCCAGATCCAAACTAAAAGAGGAGATGCTGACGACGATGAGCACAACCAATGATGGGACGCTCGTAAATGGTCCTACATGGGTTGCGGGGAATTTTGGCAAAGCCTTGGCGTTTAATGGGAGTGGCGATTTTATGCAGGCTGGCTCAAAGGGCTTCCCTGTGGGTGCAGAGGATAGGACGATTGCATTTTGGGTTAAAAGTCCAAACACGGCGGTCAGTAATAAATTTTTAGTGGGTTGGGGAAATGGTACAAACCAGCAAATGAGTGCCCTAATAATGGGATGGTTTAACACACCGGTTAGGAAGTTTGCTTTTTGGGGATGGAATAATGACTTTGAAGCTCGTACTGAATTAAAAGACAATACATGGTATCATATAGCATTTACTTTGAAAGGAGAAAGATTAGCAAGACTTTATGTGAATGGAAAGGTTGATCGTGAAGGCGTGATAAATACTGGACTTAATACACCTGAAGGGACAGCATTTTTCGTTGCTAATTTTACATCGGTTATGACTGCTTTTGAAGGTAACTTCGCGGAAATTAGGGTCTTCAATGTTGCTCTAACTGAGGATGATATTAACCGCCTCATGCAAGGGGCCTCTATTACTGGTGTTACTCCTGTTTTTCCATCACGCAAACTTACCATCACATGGGGACAGATAAAGAACTACGAATGATTTCATCATTCATCGCCTACTAATTTCGTCCAATTCTCACAGAAAAAGCCAGCCCCTTGCTGTGAAATTGAGATGTTGTCTTTAACTTTAGACACTTTAGCACACTTGTCCAAATCTTAGTATTTCAAAGAAGGAGATAAAAAATGAAAACGATAGTAACAACATTAACCTTAGTCTGTATCAGTTTAATTTTAGTTGGTATATCCCCACTCCAAGTTTCTGCCAAAATTGACCCCAAAACCATTGTCGGTCTGTGGCTTCTTGATGAGGGAGCAGGGAAAGTCGCGAAAGACACCTCTGGCAACGATAATGATGGGGATTTAGTAGATAATCCTAAATGGGTTGATGGGAAGTTTGGCAAAGCCTTGGAATTTAATGGGACGAGTGATTCTATGGAAGCTAACTCAGATGGCTTACCTTTGGCGGCAGATGATAGGACAATTGCATTTTGGGTTAAAAGTCCTAACATGGCGATGGGTAATAAGTTTTTAGTTGGTTGGGGAAATGGCGCAGCCCAGCAAATGAGTTGCCTAGTAATGGGACTTGGCAACGCACCGAGTCGTAAGCCCGGTTTTTGGGGATGGGGTAATGACCTTCCATCTAATGCTACATTAGAAAACGATACATGGTATCACATCGCATTTACTTTGGAAGGGACGTCAGGAAAACTTTATCGGAATGGGGAGCTTGATAGTGAAAGCACGATAAGTGGACTTAATACACCTCCTGATACGAAATTTCGCGTTGCTAATTTCACAACGGTTATGACTGCTTTCGCCGGCAGCTTCGACGAAGTTGTCGTATTTGATGTTGCTCTAACTGAGGATGATATTAAGAGCCTCATGCAAGGGCTATCACGACTTATTACTGCTATTTCTCCATCAGGCAAACTGACCGCCACATGGGGAAGGATAAAGAACTACGAGTAAAAAATTAGAGTTTTCTTGTCAAACAAAAAATGAAAACAACCGCAGAGACACAGAGGACGCAGAGAAATGAAGGGCCTCCGCGTCCCCGCGCCTCTGCGGTGAAAAATTTGACAGTGCTCCATTCAATAGGAGGAGATAAAAAAATGAAAACGATAGTAACAATATTAACCTTAGCATGTATCAGTTTGATTTTAATTGGTATATTCCCACCCCAAAGTTTTGCCAAAGTTGACCCCAAAAACATTGTCGGTCTGTGGCTCTTTGATGATGGCGCAGGGAAAGTTGCCAAGGATTCCTCTGGCAAAGGTAATGATGGGGATTTAGTAGGTAATCCTAAATGGGTTGCGGGCAAGTTTGGCAAAGCCTTGGAGTTTAATGGGACAAGTGATTCTATGGAAGCTAACTCAGATGGCTTACCTTTGGCGGCAGATGATAGGACAATTGCATTTTGGGTTAAAAGTCCTAACACGGCAGTGGGTAATAAATATTTAGCTGGTTGGGGGAATGCTACAGCCCAGCAAATGAGTGCTCTAATAATGGGATGGGTGAATGCACCAAGTAAGAAGTTTGCTTTTTGGGGGTGGGGTAATGACCTTGAAGCTCCTACTGAATTAAAAAACGATACATGGTATCACATAGTATGGACTCTGAAAGGAAAAACATCATCAAGGCTCTACTTGGATGGGAAGGTTGATCGTGAAGCCCCGATAACTCCTGGACTCAGTACACCTCCTAAGACAAAATTTCGCGTTGCCAATTTCACAGCGGTTATGACTGCTTTTGCCGGCACTTTCGACGAAGTTATTGTCTTTAATGTTGCTCTAGAACAGGAAGATGTTAACAGCCTTATGAAAGGGATGAGAGCTATCCTGGATGTTTCTCCATCAGGCAAACTGACCACCACATGGGGACGGATAAAGAACTACAAATAAAACTCATCCCTCCAAGTGAACAGGGGAAGACTCAAAATGGAATTTGCAAATAGAAAGGCCGATTTCCTCCCTCCTTTCCAGGTGATAAGGGAGAACTAAAAGATGAAAATTGCTTTTATCGGTGTCGGCGGGATTGCCGGCAACTATCGACGAAGTTTGAAACAGTTGGAACGCCCAATTGCAGCGGTGTGTGACATTAACGCAGACCGCGCGCGTCAGATTGCCGCGGAGGAAAATGCGGTTGCGTATACCGATCATCGGGAGGTGTTACTGAACGAAAAACCCGATGTAGTGTTCACCTGCATCCCTCCCGGCGCACACACGACACAAGTCGCCGATGCCGCGAAATCCGGCGCGGCTGTGTTTGTTGCAAAGCCCATTGCGATTGATCTGGACACTGCCCGACGCACACGCGACGCGATTGCATCCGCCGGGGTGATTAACCAGGTTGGCTACATGGCGCGTTACAGCGATCTCACGCAGAAGACCAAAGAAGTCATCGGGGATAGAAAACTCGCGATGGGCTTCGGACGATTCCTCTGCCGCATGGGAGCAAGCCACCCGTGGTGGGGCAAGTTCGCACTAAGCGGGGGACAGATGCTTGAGCAGAGCACCCATGTGTTCGATCTGCTTCGCTATTTCCTCGGCGATGTGGGGACTGTACAGGCTTATGGGATTAAAGGGGTTTCGGGTTCGATCCCTGACTTTGAGGAGTGCACGGTGTGTAATCTGCAATTTGAGAGTGGCGGCGTTGGCAATGTCACAAGCACCTGCGTGGCGCGGTCGCCGGGCGGTTTTGCGGCGGAGTTGGTTGGAGATGACCTCTATCTCAAGCTAACGCTCGACCTCCAATTGCGCGGACAGATCGGGAGCGAGAGTATTGAATATGACGGGACCGAAGCGGGATATTATCGGCAGATTGAGCATTTCATCCGGGCCGTTGAATCGAATGACCAGGGGCACATCCGATCCGATTATGCCGATGCGCTTAAGACGGTTGCGGTGACTATCGCTGCGAATAAATCTATGGAAACTGGACAGGTTGAACAGGTTCAAGAGTAGAAAACGGGTAGATGCGGACTGTCGTCGTTCAGTCGCCAAAGCCGTTCAAAATGGGGGTGAGTCAGCTATGAACCTTTGTTGTTCAACTTGGGTGTACCGTCAGAACACACTTGAAGAAGCTGTGCGTGAAATTACATCCGCAGGCGTGACGGCTGTGGAATGGGCGGTGCCTATTCACATTACTACGCCTGGCCAAGTGGATGCTGCAAAAGCCGCCGCTGATGCGCATGGCCTGACATGCGCATCAGCGGCTATTTACGCGTCAGAGGACGCCGTTTTGCGAAATCTGGAAACAGCGGCACATCTCGGCGCACCCTACGCTATTCTCAATAACGTAGCAAAAACATTAGCGGACACAGCCAAGATCCTTTTGCCTATTGTCGAGCGAGCAGGAGAACTTGGTGTAGGGATTGCCTTTGAAAATCATATTCACGCGATTGAAACTATTGACCAGCTTGAGGAACTTTTGGGCTTGATTCCCGACGCTAATTTTGGTCTTGCTCTAGCCCCGCACCATCTCGTTGCCTGTGGTCAAGACACTGCTGAAGCGGTGCGCCGTTTAGGAAAGCGGACGTTTGTGCTCTATCTCTGGGACGTTCGTGCCACGAAGGCTGAAGGACAGGCACATTATGATTGGGGGCATTTTCCTGGCACCGGCGACAACAATTGGCCTGCGATATTCGCCGCTGCGCAAAAGGTGGGCTTCGACCGCGTTTTTGATCTGATGTGGCTCCCTTCCGAGTTGCCACCGACGGACGAGATTACGCGGTGCCTCATCGCTGCGCGAGAGTATGTGCAACGCCTGTATGGGAGTTCCTAACTGTTCATGATAGAGACCTTAATGCTGCGATAAATATTTTAACTTTCGGTAGGGCGGGAACCGCCCCAATTTACGCTGGTGGAGTAGGTTAGTTGCCTACGATGAAACCAGAAGCCTCGCCCGAATAAGGCGGGATAGTTCACCTCCGTACGCTCGAACACCTTAAGAGCGTTTGTAGTAATAGGGTCAAATGAAAAAAGAAAAAAATTAAAGAAGGAGAAAACAATGGAAACGAAATCTTTGAATGCGCTTATACTAAGCGGCGGCGTGGCGCACCCCTATGCGGAGACGTCGCAGCAACTAAAACAGATATTGGAGCAAGTAGGCACCCAGTCGTTCATCACCGAAGACCTGGGGATTTTTGGAACGTCAAAGATGGAGGATTTCGATATAGTCGTGCTGAATTGTGTATGGTGGACGTGCGATCAGACGCCAAACTGGCGCGATGCGTGGCACCGCGAGTTGCCCGAGGCGAGCCGCGTTGGCTTGCTGAATCATCTCCGTGCAGGCAAGGGATTGCTAGCGCTGCATGCTGCTACCATCTGCTTCGACGACTGGCCAGAGTGGCGAAAGATTTTGGGGGCATGGTGGGAGTGGGGCATAAGCGGACACGCACCGTATCAAGAACATCGTATGAAACTTCGCGCATATCAAAATCCTATCATCGTTGGATTGGCTGACTTTTCCATTATAGACGAACTCTATACCTATCCGCAGATCACTGACACCGTTGACCCCTTGATTGTCGCCGAATGGGACGGTGTGGAACATCCTATGTTGTGGGTGCAATACTACGAGAAGGCGCGTGTCTGCTACTGCGCGTTAGGGCATGGCGTCGAGACTTTTAAGAATGAGACGTTTCAGAAATTGCTCCAACGTTCGGCGTTGTGGGTAGCTAGAAAATTGGGAAAGCCCTGAACTAGCGGGGTCGAAAGCCGCGTTTAAGATGAGAATATTGTATTTACCAAGGAGGGTTGGACATGCCCAGGCAGATTAACGTGGCAATAATTGGTTACGGGATTATGGGCAAGGCTCATAGCCACGCATACAAGGACGTCAATTTCTTTTTCAAAGGCGACCTTATACCTGTTATGAAGGTCATTTGTGGTCGTCACCTTCCCCCTCTCAAGGCTGCTGCCGAAGCTTGGGGATGGGAGGAGTATGATACTTCATGGGAGCGTGTTGTCGAGAGAGAAGATATAGACCTTGTGGATATCTCCTCGCCACAAAATACACATCGTGATATTGCTGTGGCGGCAGCCAAGGCTGGCAAACACATCCTTTTGGAGAAGCCAATGGCAATGAACGCCCAGGAAGCCAGGGAAATGTTGGAGGCTGTTGAGAAAGCGGGCGTCAAACACATGATAGGCTTTAATTATCGGCGTGTGCCAGCAGTTGGGCTTGCGAAAAGGTTGATAGAAGAAGGGAAGATAGGGAGGATATTTCACTGGCGTTCATGTTATCTTCAGGATTGGATAGTGGATGAGAACTTCCCATTGATATGGAAGCTGAGGAAGGAAATAGCAGGAACAGGAGCGCATGGGGATTTAAATTCTCACTCGATCGATCTGGCCAGACACCTCGTCGGTGAAATAAAGAGTGTGCTTGGAATGAAGTTCAATTTCATCAAGAAGCGACCGCTGCCAGGCGAAAGTGCAATGGGAGAAGTGACAGTAGACGATACGACTTCGTTCCTCGCTGAGTTTGAGAACGGAGCTGTGGGGTCCTTTGAAGCGACTCGATTCGCTAATGGAAAGAAGAGCTACAATTGCTTCGAGATCTATGGAAGTAAGGGAAGCCTGTGCTTTAACTTTCAAAGTATGAATGAGCTCCAATATTTCTCCAGAGAGGATAAGGATTACGCTCAGGGATTCAGAACTATCCTCGTCACAGAAGAAAGTCATCCATATATCAGCGTATGGTGGCCACCCGGACATATTATTGGATATGAGCATACTTTTGTGAATCAAACAGCAGATTTCTTGAAATGTATAGCGGAGGATACCATGCCTGAGCCAAATTTCCATGACGGTTTGAGAAACCAGCAGATAATGGATGCTGTAATGGAATCCGCTGAGAAAGGTGTGAAAGTTGTTTTACAGACTACCTGAAAATTGGAAGGAGGAAATGCTCAATGAAGATTGGCATCTTAGGATGCGGTGGTATTGCCACCCCTCATGCGGATGCAATCGCCCACTTCGACGAAGCTCGTCTGGTTCATGTTGCCGACATCAGAAAAGAAGGTGCCGAGGTATTGGCGAGCAAGTATTCTGTCCCACGTTTTAGTGATGACCCACAGGCAGTAGTCGACGACGCGGAAGTAGAATGGGTTATCATCTGTTTACCTACGTTCCTCCATGCGAGTTGGATTCAAGCATGCGCCGATGCAGGCAAGCATGTCCTAACAGAGAAGCCGCTGGCGCGTACCGTAGAACAGGCAAAGGAGGCAATTGAGGCGTGTCGTGCTGCGGGCGTGCGACTTTATGTGAACTACCAGCGGCGGTATTCACCGGGATGGCAGCGGCCATTAGAAGTGATTCAGGCGGGGAAGATCGGTCGTCCTGTGACTTGGAATATCTCATCTTTCGGCGTCCGCAGCGATTTTTATCGCGGACCGAACAACTGGATGTGGGATTTTGAGCAAGGCGGTGGCTTGGTGATGGACGGAAGCATCCATCAATTTGATCTTATTCAGTGGATATCCGGCAAGCCTGTGGAGATGTTCGCCCGTTCCAGGCGCATCTGCCCTGAGGTCACTGCTCCGACAGAAACCTCAGCGTATGTGCGATTTGGATCCGGGGACCACCTCAACTACGCCGCCGCATGGCAAAGCCAGAACTTCGGTTCTGGGGGAGCGCCATTCACAGCTATTGGAGAAAAGGGCACCCTTTTCATAGGAGGCGAGTGGGATTTCACGTTACACACAGCCGATGGTGAAGAGCGTTTTAATATGAAGCCTGAGCCGGGGTGGATTTCGCCGTTTTATCAACAATTGCTTGCTATTTACAACAGCGACACGTCCACTCACCCGGCGCTTGTCACAGGCGAAGACGCTCTGGCAAGCCTCTGGATGTCGGAAAATATCGTAGGTGCCGGACCCCATATGCGACAATATGTATATCCGAAATTTTAGCACCCGCCGTCGATAATCTCCTTCTGTCAGGGAGGAGGTGAGAAAGGGGTGAGGTTGACCCCTACTGTATCTTGCCAATGCTTTTGTTACGATACCGTTTTACGGAACGAATTTGGCGGCCTGAAATCACAACAGCTTCTTCACCATCGGTTAAGGTGATGGCATAGATTTCGCCAAGATCGACAGAAACAACTTTCTCTACATCCCTGCCTGCGTAGGCAGGGATTTTTTCTTTCTCGACCTCCCTCCAATCCAGACTGCCAATCAGACTTTCTCCCTCAACAGCCATTCCGTTGGGAAACGAGTCGCCTATGAAGACCATGACAGATAATTACCGAAATCCAAATATTCTTAAGGGCGTAATTGTTGGTCTATTGTTAGTTCCTACCAATTGTTACTGGGTCTTCACGATTGAGGCAACGGCGCAGTGGTGTTTTCCAACTTATCTCGCCCCGTTTTATAATACGGTGTTTAGTCTGTTGATACTGGTTGCGCTTAATCTCTTGCTCCAGAGGTATCTCCCCCGATTCGCATTGAATGGGGGTGAATTGTTGATAGTTTATGCGATGATCAATATTGGCTCTGCTCTTGCATCTCATAACATGATGCAGGTTTTGGTTCCTATTCTGGGGCATGCGTTCTGGTTCGCAACGCCGGAGAATGATTGGAAGGATTTATTTTGGGACGACCTACCTAGATGGCTTCTGGTGGACGATAAGGAAGCCCTTACCGGATACTACGAAGGAAACTCTACTTTATACACTATTGAGCACCTTCGCGTTTGGCTCTCCGCCATCATTCCCTGGCTACTGTTTATACTAGCGTTGTTGTTTGTGATGCTGTGCATCAATGTAATAATTAAAAAACAGTGGACAGAACGAGAAAGGCTCACCTACCCAATTATACAGTTGCCGGTAGCCATGATTACAGAGCCTACCAAACTTTTTTTGAACCGTCTGATGTGGGTCGGTTTTGCCATAGCGGCGTTTGTCAATCTAATGAACGGTTTACATACCCTTTATCCTATTGTGCCTGCTCTCCCCGTGAAACATCATGATATGGGTCATCTATTCACAAACAAACCGTGGAATGCTATAGGGACGTTAGCTTTTTATTTTTATCCCCATGTCATTGGGTTGGGTTTTCTAATACCGCTGGATCTATCTATTTCCATTTGGGCATTCTATCTGTTTCAGAAGGTGCAATTGGTCATTGCCAGCGCCACAGGAACAAGTATGTGGCTTGGTCAGGATTTTCGCGAGCAAACCACAGGTGCTTACATAGGCTTGTGCGTCATTGCACTTTGGATGGGACGAAGGCACTATTGGCAGGTTTTATCGCGGATAAAAAAAAACGAAAAGTTGGATGACTCCACAGAGCCGATTCGATATCGCACCGCTGTCTTAGGCATCTGTTTTGGGCTGCTATTTCTCAGTTTCTTTTCCTATAAAGCGGGCATGTCGTTGTGGCTGGCCCCTCTCTTCTTTCTGCTGTACTACGTTTTTGCAATTACTGTGACGCGGCTGCGCGCTGAGCTAGGTTATCCCCTTCACGATGTGCATTTTGCCCGCGGACCAGACCATATTTTGCTAACTATTTTTGGCACGCGCGTGCTTCGTCCTCACAATTTAACCGTCATCGCTCTATATCACTGGTTTAACCGCACATACGCCAGTCACCCGATGCCACATCAACTGGAGGCGTTTAAACTCTCAGAACGATTAGGAATAAGCGGCGGAAAGTTTGATAGGAAACTATTTTGGATTATGGTTTTGGCGACAGGGTTTGGGGTTATAACTAATTTCTGGATATTTCTGAGAGCATATTACAAATTCGGGGCGTCCTCTGGACATTTTTCATACTGGGCTGCCGGAACATTCGGTCAGGAAACATTTAACATATTACAGAATGGGTTATACCAGAGCACCCAGACGGATTATCGCGCCATAGGCTTTATGGGCGTGGGATTTGCTTTTACACTCTTTCTGATATTTCTGAAAACACGGTTATTGTGGTGGCCGTTCCATCCGCTGGGCTACGCGATTTCACAGAGCTGGGGCATTCATCTGTGGAGTTGCTTTCTGTTTGCCTCTATCGCTAAGTGGTTGATTCTCAAGTATGGCGGCTTAAAAGAACACCGGCGCGCGCTCCCCTTTTTTTTTGGTTTAATCTTAGGCGATTTTGCCCTGGGAAGCTTTTGGAACATCGTTGAGTTGATCTTTCGCATCCCGACATACCATTTTGGCATTGGCGACTGAAACTGCTCCTTTTTTACCGCTTTCGATGTTTTTCACTTCCCTATATTACCATGCGAATTTTTCACCGAAATTTAATTATAAGTTAATCCTTTGTACTTTTTGTCATCTTGAGCGCAACGAAAGATCTCTGCCGGTGTTGGCGCTGAGATTCTTCGCTTCGCTCAAAATGACAGGAAAATTATTTATAGTTACTTACTGTTATGCCTTGCAGGTAATTCCTCAACTTCCGTCGGAAAACCCTCTTGTAGAGTCTCAACTGTATACACACCAGTCCACGATCCGGAAACTCACAGGGAATTTTGAACGCCCACGACCAACAGCAGATTCCGTCGCATCGTGGGCGTTTTTGTTTCATCTCATTCCTCCTTTACGTGAGATGCACCATGAGTTTAGCACTCCGCGCATCCAATCGCGTGTAATCCGGAATCTCAAAACGATTGCTGTCTACATCAAGGATTAACAAGCGGGTATCGCTCAACCAGATGAACTGATTCGGGTTTTCCTCGACGACAAATTCGCGTCGTCCGCGATCCGTTTGGACGTCCCAATAGGAGACCCCAAACTCGCTCCGAATCGAGTGAATCTTTTGAATGAGAGCGCCGCAATACCGCCTAGAAAGCTCCTTGAGGATAACGATGCGTGTTTCCTCGTCCAACGCATCGACGGAACGAATCATGGTAATCTCCTCCCCCTTTTCGTCGATGAGGGAGATGTAGTGATTTGGATAGGACAGCGGTGCCGCATAAATCGCTTTGACCGATAGGTAGCAGCGATCGTTTTCGATGATCAGCCTCGGCTTTCCATCGGCATGGTAGAAGAGGCGAAGGGACTTTGGAGCTATTGGCTTCGCACCATTTGTTTCCGCTTCTCTAATTGACTCTGTTTTTTCTAATTCTGCCAAACTGCTTCCTCCTATTCGTATCAAATTTAGACGCAGAGCGTCGAATACGGCATTCCCACGCAGAGCATGGGAGCGAGATAAAAAACCAGAAAACGGGAAAACCAGAAGACGAGTCATCTTCACGTTTCACGTTTCACGCATCACGTTTCACTCCGTATACGCAACCGCCTTTGAGATATCCTGATACATCTGCACCAGCTTATAGAAAACGCCTTTCTTATCCATCAGTTCAGCATGGGTGCCGATCTCGGTGATTTTGCCATCTTCCAGCATAACCAGCCGATCCGCGTTTCGCAGTGTTGAGAGGCGATGCGCGATCGCGAAGGTGGTACGCCCCTTGACAAGACGGGCGATGGCTTCTTGAATCTGCTTCTCCGTTTCGATGTCCACTGAAGAAGTCGCCTCATCCAGAATCAAAATTCTGGGATTATGCAGGATTGCCCGTGCAATCGAAATCCGCTGCTTCTCTCCGGCAGACAGCCGGTTTCCGCGTTCTCCAACGATGGTGTCGTAGCCGTCAGGCTTTGCTAGAATGAAGTTGTGCGCATTGGCAATCTTCGTCGCTTCAACGATCTCTTCAAATGTCGCGTCAGGCTTGGCGTAAGCGATATTTTCAGTGATGCTGCCATTGAATAGAAACGCATCCTGCAACACGATGCCGATTTGTCGGCGCAAATCTTCCAGTCTAATCTTTTTGATATCGACCCCGTCAATCTCAAGAACGCCGTTGTCCACGTCAAAGAAACGACAGATCAGATTGATGAGCGTTGTTTTGCCAACTCCCGACTTGCCCACCAAACCGATCATTTCGCCCGGTTCGACTTTCAAGTTAATCCCCTTGAGCACCGGCTTACTTTTATCATAGCCAAATTCGGCCGTTTTGAATTCGACCTGACCTTGCATGTTTGGTAATGGGACTGCATCCTTCGCATCGAAAGATTCCGGAACGGTATCCATGATTTCAAAAATCCGTTCTGCCCCGGTGAAGGCGCGCGTCATCCATTGGTTCACCTGAGATAGCCACTGAAGCGGTCCATACAACATCCAAAGGTAACCTTGGAAAGCGATGAGCGTTCCGAGCGTAATTTCGCCTCTGATAACTTGAGCGCCGCCGATCAACCAGAGCAGCAGGGTGCCAACACCGCTGGCAAGGCCCATGACTGACCAGAAAGCGGGGAATATACGGTCGGCTTGTATCCCCGCGGTCATTGCAGCGCGGTTGTACCGATTAAACTTGGTAATCTCTCGCTCCTCTTGCGCGAAGGCTTTAATCACTCGGATGCCTGACAAATTTTCGTTAATATGGGCACGCAGTTTTTCAAACTTCCCCCATGAGCGTTTCCACATCGGGCGCATCCGTTTCCAAAACCAGTGTCCCCCCATGACCAAAACCGGTGTGGGAATAAGAATCCAGAGAGTCAGTTTCCAACCCATTGCAAAGAGAAAACAGAGGATGCCCACGAGCGTCAGGGCTTGAACGGTAATATAGGGAAGCCCTTCGACGAGGAAATCTCGCAGCATTTCCGTATCCCAACTCACACGGGAAACAATCGCGCCAGTTTCTCGCTTGGTATAGAATGCCAGGGACAACCGTTCCACGCAACGGAAGACAGTTGCCCGGATATCCGCCGTTACTCGACTGCCGATTGATGTCGCCAACCAGCCGTGTCCCAGTTCGCTGAGTGAAGCGAGGATTCGCACACATAACAGAGCCGCTACAAACCATGCAAGATTCGTCAAACGTTGCAAAACGGTGAGTACAACCTCCGCTTGGGGAACGATGGCATCGTCCATGATATGTTTGGTGACAAACGGCGGAAGCAGATTGACGAGGGTTCCCATGAGTGTGACCGCGACCATCACCGCCGTGGTTTTCCAGTAAGGTTTCAGAAAGGAAGCGATGCGTAACAGCACCGCGCTTTTCTTGAGACAGGCGGGGCAGATTCCATCCTTTTCGGGGAGCCGCCGCCCACATTTCTCACAACGGATTTTGGGACGTTCTGTCGATAGCTTGAGCTCTTCCCCCTTGGAAAGTTGCTGGATGCCACGCACAACCTCGGAAAATTTATCGGCGAGGGAATTGGAATAGTGGAGGAGCGGAATCGCTTGCTGTTCGGTGATCACTTCGATATACCCCGCCCCGACCAGCGCCTCGGTTTTGGCTTCTTTGATCTCTTTGATTGGCAATTCCAGCAATGGTTTTTGACGCCCTCCATCTGGGGAAAACGTCAAAATCCGCTGGTTCGTCACGATGAGCCACCGGTCATCAAATTGACCTTCTTCTGTCATGTCCGAATTGGCGGTTATACGGATTGCCTCTTCGGGAGCAAGAAGTCTGCTCATCACCTGGTCTAAATTGGATGGAAGTGGGTCATAAAGCATATAAGTCACCTTCCTTGAATGGGCATGCGTAGGGGAATCGCATGCGATGCGCTATTTTTTTTCTGGTATTAAACCCCTGCTTCTCCATAATCTTCATAGAAAACTTCGCGGCGGAAACCTCGCCATTCATGGCGGAGAGGAAGCCGCGCTAAACCCTTTCCTTGACAATCACCTATCACACGGATATAATACTCACTAAGTGTAATCGTCTACTATGAAAGTGATTGCTCAGTTAAAACTTGATACCATTGAAGAACAACATACCGCTTTGCTGGAAACGCTTGAACGGGCGAATGCAGCTTGTAATTATATCAGTGAAAGGGCTTGGGAGGAGAAAACCTTTCAAAAATTTGACCTGCACAAGCTAACATATTATCCAGCAAAGGAACAATTCCAACTCTCTGCACAAGCGACCATTCGCTGTATTGCGAAAGTCAGCGATGCCTATCAGATTGACAAGAAAACGAAACGGGAATTTCGCCCAGATGGAAGCATTTCCTACGATGACCGTATTCTCCGCTATTCCGAGAATACCGTATCTATCTGGACAACGGGAGGACGGAAGACCATCCCGTTTCAATGTGGTTTCTCCCAACGCCGAATGCTTAACACTCGACGAGGTGAATCCGATTTAATTTATCGTAACGGCATCTTTTATCTCCATGCGGTTTGCAATGTCGATGAACCACCGACTGACAAGCCCAATGGATTTCTGGGCGTTGACCTTGGCGTTGTCAATATCGCGGCGGACAATGATGGTGAGATTCACACCGCCCAAGCGGTTGAAAAGGTTCGAGTTCACTATGCCAACCTCCGCACAAAACTGCAAAGCACAGGAACAAAAAGGGCGAAGCGAAAACTAAAACGCACATCTGGTAAAGAGAGACGATTTCGGACTGACCGAAATCACTGTATCTCCAAGCATGTTGTCTTGAAGGCCAAAGTCACCGGTCGCGGGATTGCTCTTGAAAATCTCAACGGCATCCGCGACCGGTCAACGGTTCGCAAGTCTCAGAGAGCAAGACACCACACATGGAGCTTACTCCCAGAAACGCCTCATGAGATGGGGCGTTTCTGGGAGTAAAATCAGTTGCGCCAATTTGTTTCCTACAAAGCCCAAATGAATGGTGTTTCCCTTCAGGTTGTTGACCCACGAAATACATCTCGGACATGCCCCCGTTGTGGGCATATCGACCAGAGGAATCGGAAATCCCAAGCTGAATTTTTATGCACGTCCTGCGGCTTCTCTGGCATTGCAGACGTGATAGCAGCGCGGAATATCGCTGCGAAGGCTGCATGTCAATCAGCCTGATGTTGGCGTGTCTGACGACTAACAAGTCCCGCCTTGCGGGATTCTCGGTCTTGTAAGGTCTCGTTCCGAGACCGACAAGACCGGAACCTCGCCCTTCAGGGCGGGGTTATTGACTGATTATTATTGTCACGCTTTGTATAATTAAAGTACAAGCAAAAAGACGCGATGATTCCGTTAAAAAAATATTAACTGCGCACGTAATGGCAAATCCCTTGCATCATTGAAAGTGTCCCGATTTATTGAATGATAACATATTTTTTATCGTAGCACATCACATTTATTATGGAGGAATATCAAGATGGGTATTTTCAGTCGAATCTCCACACTCTTCAAAGCCAACGTCAATTATGCGTTAGACAAGGCAGAAGACCCAGAGAAGATTCTCAATCAGCTTCTCATCGACATGAATCAGCAACTGGTTGAAGCGAAACAGAGGGTTGCGGCTTCGATTGCCGATGAAAAGCGTCTCTACAAAGAGCAGACAGCGGCTGCTGAACAAGCCAAGCAATGGGAACAGAAGGCGACGATTGCGGTCCAGAAAGAGCGCGACGACCTCGCACGAGAAGCCCTCGCGCGACGAAATGAGTATCAGGGTTTAGCAACAGAGTACAAAGTCCAGTGGGAGAAACAGAAGCAAGCCGTTGAACAGCTCAAGGTGCATCTGAGAGACCTGCAACGGCGGATTGAAGAAGCGAACCGCAAGAAGAACCTGCTCATCGCGCGACAAAAGCGGGCAAAGGCACAAAAGCTCATCCATGAAACGATGGCGAGTATGCAGAATAGTGGTGCCTTTAACACCTTTGATCGGATGGAGCGAAAGGTTGATGACATGGAAGCACGAGCGGATGCGGCGGCTGAGATGGCAGATTTAGATGAAACCAAAAAACTCGAAGATGAATTTGCCAAGCTGGAGACGAAAACCACCGTTGACGACGATCTTGCGGCTCTGAAAGCCAATCTCGGGCAAGCCACAAAGCCAGAGGAAGTGAAGGCTGATGCCTAATGCGTGGGAATAAGAAACCGAGTTTTTCACCGAGACTTCCGAAGTTTGACACAAAATTTCTGCTTTTTCAGTTCGCATCGCCTCGGCTCGAAGGATGTTTTGAAACTTCGGAAGTCTGAGTTTCCCTTTTGCTCATCCCTGAAAAGGTCATATTTTTTAGAAAAACTCGGTTTCTAACCATGTCGAGAGGAAAATCATAATGGCTCAACCCAGAGGCGAGGCGTTTCGTGTTATTAACCAAAGCAAGCCACAACATACCTACCGTGGCGCAGTGATCGGATGTGGCAGGATGGGGAGCACGATTGACGATGAGCATATCGGTATGCCACATTACCCCTGGCCGTGGGCGCACGCCCCGGCGATGATTGAAGCCAGGGGCGTTGATTTAGTCGCCGCTGCTGACCTTGACCCGGCAAAGCTGGATGATTTCAAGCGGCGTTGGGGTGTCAAAGCGCTTTACACCGACTATCGAGAGATGGTCGAAAAAGAACGCCCGGATATCGTTTGCGTGACAACCCGCCCTGAACCCCGCGCGGAGATTACCACAACGCTGGCAGAGATGGGCGTCAAAGCAATCTTTGCCACAAAGCCGATGTGTCGCAGCCTCTCCGAAGCCGACGCGATGATTGCGACATGCCGAACACACGAGGTCATCCTTTCGATCGCCTGTCACCTCAACTGGTACAACTGGTACACCAACGCTCGCCAGGCCATTGCCGACGGAACGATTGGCAAACTCAAATCGATGGTCTGCCATAGCTCTTCCAGCCTATCGAACCTCCACAGCCATACGTTTGCCCTCTTCCGTCTATTCGCAGGTGCCCCCGCGAAATGGGTCTTCGGCGTGATGGACAACGACGAACACGCGGCGGGAGATAGCGACCTCTCCGGTTCGGGATACATTGTCTACGAGAACGGCGTTCGCGCCTTCATGAACTCCCAATCCGAGGGTTCGGGTCTGGGATGGACACTGGAATTTATTGGCGAGAAGGGGCGCATCGTCTCGCGCAATGCCCACGCCCAGTTTGAACTTTGGTCCACGCATCCAGAAACGGGCGGCCCCATTCAGTGTCAATTTCCCAATCCCTGGTATCCGCGGAGTTCGATGGTGGATGCGATCGAAGGCGTCTGCAAGTCTATTGAGATTGGGGAGGAGCGGGTCTGTCCGGGCGAGTTTGGCAGGGAGGCGCTGGAGCTCGCCATTGCGATGCGCGAATCGCACCGGCGCGGCAATGTCCGGGTCGGGCTGCCGCTGGAAGACCGGAGCGTGCGGATGGGGTGAAAGCAGAGACAAGGGGAATGGAAGGAAAGGAAGGATGGAAGAATACAGGGAGCCCATACAACCTTTTCACTTAGAGAGTGTTCCAGAACCCCCTCCCCCGGCCCCTCCAAAGGAGGGGAGGAGGGGGAGAACGCTCCCCATTCCCAAAAGGGAAGGGGGCCGGGGGGTTAGGTCCCGTCCTAACTGACTTATAACTGAAAAAATCGTAGAGCCCTGGTGAAAATGGGAAAACAGAAAACGCAAATAAACGTGTGAAAGCCGGAAAGCCGGAAGGTTTTCCGGCTTTTGTGTTTTCTATCTGCTACGTTTGACCTCCCCCCATTGAGTTGGCAACTTTCCCTTGGGGGAAATTTCCAATGAGAGGACAGGAGACCACGCCGGCCAGTAGTCCTTTGCAGGGTGATCGGTGAGTCTGACAGGTTTTTTGCCGTCAGCGTTCATCACATAGATCTCTGCGTCACCAACGTCACGCCATGAGGCAAAGGCAATCTTTTTTCCGTCTGGCGACCAAGCGGGATTTATATCTATTTCAGGATGGTTGGTGAGATTGACAAGGTTTGTCCCGTCGGCGTTCATGACATAGATCTCCCAGTTGCCATCGCGGTTTGATGAAAAAGCAATCTTCCTGCCGTCAGGAGACCAAGAAGGGTCAACGTCGAGTGTTGGGTGAGTGGTGAGTCTGATGGGGTTTGTCCCGTCGGGGTTCATCACATAGATTTCCCGGTTGCCATCGCGTTCTGACGTAAAGGCAATTTTCGTATCGTCAAGTTGTGCCGGACCCGTTGTTGCCAAAGTAAAGCCCATCGCGAGTAACAAAAGTCCCCGCCGCCAGCAGGCTGTCTGTATCATTCCTTGCAATAGCTGCAGTTTCATTCTTTTGTTCTCTGCCACCTGACTTCTGGATTTTGACAGGTTGAATGCGTTCATTTGGCACAGTTCAAATTTTTCAAGTGGATAAGGTTTCATTGGTTCTCCCTCCTGTTTCTATCTAAGGCGTTTGGCGTTCCCCATTGGGTTGGCAATTTCCCATGTTGGGAAACCGCCAATGGCACATGAGACCAAGTAGGAAATAAAGCTTGACAAGGAGATTCGTATTGTATTATGCTTAACAAGCAGATGTCAAGGCATGATCCGATTGACTGCCATCAGATGATGGTCAACAAGAAAGGCTCGCATGGAATACGATTCCCCATTTAAGCGATTGCTCAAAACGTTTTTCCGACCCTTTATGGAACTCTTTTTCCCACAGGTTGCCCGGCGCATCAAGTGGGATTCGATCGAGTTTCTCGACAAGGAGGAACAATCCCAGGAAGCCGAAGGCCAATCCTTTCATCGGACCGCCGACATCGTTGTGAAAGTTGCTACGCTCAACGGGGGTGAAGAGCTCGTCCTCATCCATGTCGAGATTGAACACCCGTGGCGAAGAACCTTCCCGTTTCGGATGTTTGAATACTTTGCGCTATTGTGGCTCAGTCATGGGCTTCCCATTTTTCCAATTGCGATTTTCCCGGAGCGACGGGTGAAGCCGTTTGAAGTCGAAAGCTACCGTGAAACCCCCTTCGGTTATGAAACGCTGATTTATAACTACTTTCACATTGGCTTGCCCGGTCTTTCAGTCGATGACTATTGGGACGAGAAGAACCCGGTCTCATGGACGTTTTCAGCCTTCATGGATAAAGGGGTTCGAGATAAAGTTCAACTGATGGGGGAGTGTTTTCGTCGGGTTTACGAGAGCCCGTATAACGACAATGAGAAAATCCTGCTTTTAGACTTTACCCGCACTTATTACCAACTGACCGCTGACGAAACGGAAGCCTTTCGGAATCTGATTCGTCAAGAACATTTTCGGGAGGTGAGCGAAATGGAACTAACTTATTATGGAAAAATGGCCCGGGAAGCCACGGAGCAAGGACTCCAGCAAGGACTCCAGCAAGGACTCCAGCAAGGACTCCAGCAAGGACTCCAGCAAGGACTCCAGCGAGGGATGCAGCAAATTCTCTTGCAGCAGTTGGAGACCCGATTTGGTAAACTCCCACAAGCCGCTGTCGATGAAATAAAAGCAATCCAATCTCAGGAAGGGTTGACTGCGCTGGCAACAAGTTTACTCACAGCTAATTCGTTAGCCGATCTCGGACTGGATGGCGCGTCTTAGAGACAAAAGCGGAAAAACACTCAGATTCAACAGAAGCAGAGTTTTTGAAGCCTCAGAAAATGGCGAATCTGGGAAAACAAAAAAACGGAAAGACGAAAAAGGCAGAGAGCCGGAAAGCCGGAAGGTTTTCCGGCTTTCGTGTTTTTGTATTGATGTGCCCGCGCATTTCTGGTAAAATTGACGGACAAGCAATTTAAGCTGGATAAAAAGGGAGCTATGAACCAGAAAAAGGACGCTTCACCCCATTTTGTAAAAGAGACTTCAACCCGCTTTGTATTGAGAGCGTTGGTTTTCGGCTCTATTTTGATTGTCCTCAACTGTTACTGGATCATCTCCGCAGAAAATCGGGTGGTGTGGGAGCTAACGGACTTTTCCATTTTTCCGACTGTTCTATTTACCCTCTTTGCCTTAGCGGCAGTCAACCTTCTATTAAAACGCACTTTCAAAAACCTTTCCTTTACTGAAGCGGAGTTAGCCACCACATACATCATGGTCTCCGTCGCGACGGCTCTTGCCGGACACGACATCGTCCGGCAATTGGTTCCCATGATGGCGAACGCCTTTTGGTACGCAACCCCTGAAAATGAGTGGGACGAGCTCTTCTTTCGATTCATCCCGCGATGGCTCACCGTCGATGATCGACGCATTTTACAGGGCTACTTTGAGGGCGATGAGAACTTTTGGCAACACCAGTACATTCAAGCGTGGATAACGCCAATCTTTGCCTGGACCGCTTTTGTTGTTGTATTGTTGTTCGTGATGCTCTGCATCAACATCATCATCAGAAAGCAGTGGATCGAGCATGAGAAGTTGAGTTATCCGCTGACGGTCATGCCAATTGAGGTCATCGGCAATACCGCGAAACTGTTCTCCAACAAACTGATCTGGCTCGGCTTTGGCATCGCTTTCGGGCTCGAGATGCTCGCTGGCATCAACTATCTTTATCCCGTCGTTCCGGCGTTGAAAGTGAAATATATTATCTCTTTTACGGACAGGCCCTGGAATGCCATGGGGGGGTTGCCGCTCTATATTTACCCTTTTGCAATCGGGCTTGGATATTTTATGCCCCTGGATCTCTCGCTTTCGCTCTGGTTCTTTTACTTGTTTTGGAAAGCGCAACTTGTTTTTTTCAGCGCGGTCGGGTGGACAACAGCCATCGGCTTGCAAACGGAGCAACGTGCCGGGGCATGGATTGGTATCGGGGGCCTCGCGCTGTGGACGAGCAGGAAACATATCATGCGGGTGGTGCTCGGTGTATTTTCAACCAAATCCAGGGATGGTTTATACCGAATGGCGGTATTGGGAATCATTTTGGGTATGGCATTTATTGTCTTCTTCTGGCATTATGCAGGGTTATCACCGTGGGTCACACTGGGATACTTCGGTATTTACTTTATCCTCTGCATCGCCATGACCCGAATGCGGGCAGAACTCGGCCCGCCGACGCATGAGCTACACAGTATACATCCGGATCAAATCATGATCTATTTCATCGGGACCCGCCCGCTTGGAACTGCAAATCTGACAAACACGACGCTTCTCTCGTGGCTGGCTTACGGCTATCGGTGCCACCCAATGCCCCATCAGTTAGAGGCTTTCAAAATCGCATCCAGCTTCAAGATGAGTGAGAATCGGTTGGTTGTGGCAATGATTGTGGCATCGATTGTCGGAGCGATTATGTCCATCGGTGGCCATGTTGCACTCTACTACAAGTATCGGTTCGCTCGCTGGGGCGTTGGTGAATTTTACCGCCTCCAAAGTTGGATTGCATTCCCGCGAACCACGAATGTACCGGCAATCCAGCATATCGGATTTGGGTTTCTTTTGACGGTGCTCTTTACCCTCTTAAAAAGACGTTTCCTCTGGTGGCCATTTTATCCCGTGGGGTACGCTGTGGGAAACGGGTGGGCAATTGGTTGGATGTGGTTCTCCATCTCCTTGGGCTGGTTGTCCAAGCGGTTGTTGTTTGCTGGAGGAGGGCTCGGCTCCTATCGGCGTGCATTGCCCCTTTTCCTCGGCTTCATCTTTGGGCAATTTCTGGCGGGGAGTTTGTGGAGTCTGATTGGGGTGATATTTGACCAGAATGTGTATACGTTGTTTCCGTAGAATCGACGCATTTGCTCATTTGCTTGATTGCTCATTTGCAAATTTCTCGCTCTCTTCGCACTTGACACCTTCCTATGTAATGCTCTATACTAACCAATGGTTTTACCATTGTGCACGTTAGAAAAATGCACGAAAAGTGTAATGGTCAAGATGATGCTATACATTCCGGTATCGATCACAATCGTAGAGCGTGCGGCTCGCTCGTTCCGTCAGAACTTTTAACAAGCTGGCAGCATGTTCTACTTGTAAACCATCATCCTGACCAGTACAGAAAATGCACGAAAAGGGGTACGAAAATGAGCTTCATCAAGCTTGCAAAAGTAGGAAGCGTGATGTAAACAGCAAGGGCTTCCAAACCGTCCGATCGAAGGGGTCGACATCTCAGATTTATCAACGACTAAGGAGAACAATGAAAATGACAAAACATATATTGCGAAAAAAACTGTCAATCCTCATGGGTGCCACGCTTCTAGCCATAGGAGTGGTAGGCTTCTCGTTCCAAGCTGACGCTTTCTTCGACGACTTCGAGAAAGGGAAACTCGGAGATGATTGGCAGAAGTCGCCAGTGGGGCAAGATGCTTCATGGACAATCGAGAAAGGTTCACTGGTATTCAGCGGCGGGGGAGGACAGTCCCAAATGATGACGGGGAAACCGGAGTGGCGCGATTATACCGTTGAATGCGACATTAAGTTTGTTTCACCCGCGGAGTGGCCCGGTGGTATCCGAACTTATGTCGATGTCAAAACAGGCGGACACTATGCGGTTTGGTTTTATCCTGTCCAAAAGATGATTCGACTGTATAGCGGCACCGCTTGGGATATTAACACCGGTATCGTTACCTTAGGGGAACACCGCCCTTTTGACCCCAAGCTCAACGTGTTTTACCATGTCAAGGTGATTCACCAGGGGAAACGGATCGAAGTCTGGTTCGGGGACAAAAAAGAGAATCTCCAAAAGATTATCGAAGCGAACGATGACAAATATAAAAGCGGTTTGTTTGCGTTTGATGGGTGGGATAAACCCCTTCACTTCGATAATGTCCTTATCACGGGCCCTGGGATTCCTCGCTCGCCGGGAGAATTGGCAGTCTTTCTGAAAGGGAAATTACCCCTTTTGTGGGGGAGACTGAAGGGATTGTAACTCAGAAGCCTTCGCCTTCTAAATAGCAGGGGGATGGTCATAATTCGCCGGTGGTTGAGTTGTAGCCCAAGATTCTATCTTGGCCCCTTGCGCAAGGGCCAAGTTAGAAACTTGGGCTACGGTTGCCTCCCCTGGGAATTATGACCAACCCTCAAATAGCTGTCACGACCCCCTCACGAACGCAAGGAAGTCAACAGCACTGGATCACATTTATTCATCCTCATGCAGCAAGTCGTCAATGAATCGTTCGCGTTCTTCGTCCGTGAGGCTCGTCCAGTCAATTCCGCGTTGTGCACAGATATAGCGGATACGTTCCTCACCATATTCCAATAGCGTCTCTCGTTGCCTTTTGCATTCCTCTGCGAGAGCCATCAAAACTGCTTTTTTGCCTTGAGGGGGCAGTTGCTTAACGAACTGCACAGCTTGTTCATAGGTCAGTTGTGAAGTTGGCATTGGCTTTCACCTCCATATTCCCTCCTTGACTCTATCTGCTTTTTATGCCAAAATAATAGATAGGCGTTTCACTCATTTGAAAAGAAAGTCGAGGAACAGGATAGAACCATTCTAAATCTCTTTTACCGGTGATTGGTTCCCTAATTCTAACACGTTGTGGGGTGATTTTCCACTCAAATGTCATGTCAAAAAAGTCAGTAGCCCCAATTCTATCTCAGTTTCTAAACGAAAGGGGCCAGATTGTAACCTAACCTCCTGTGGGCGTCCTACGGGCTACGAAAGTTGGGTTATCACTATCTTTGTTTCAAAGTAAACATTGTCTTACAAGGAGGCAAAAAAAATGAAAAAGCAAATTATGGTATGGCTAATGATTTTATCTGTATTGAGTGTTGTTAATCTTGGTTGGGCGGTCATTCATGAAGATGGGCATACGGTTGGTGAACCGAGGGATACGCTCAAGGTTCTGCCAATCCCGGGATACACTGGTCGCTATCGGCCCAACGGCGTGCCAGAAGTGAATGGCCCTCCTCAAGGGGAACAAAAGTGTCTGGTGATTCTGGTAAAGTTTCCTGACGAGAAGAATAGCTTTTGGCGTAATCCGGGTTACTTTCAGAAATTACTGTTTGATACCTCCAACGATAAAAGCATGGCAAAGTATTATGAAGAAGTATCCTATGGTAAAATTAACGTGACTGGTGCTGTTGCTGGAAATAGATGGCTGACCAGCGCACAGAATTATGTCTACTATGGCGGTGAAGATGACGGAGATCCAGAACATGGAGACATAGATAAATTTTATGATAATGATGGTGATGGACAAATCAAAGATGATGCACAGGGGAATCCACCTGACCTTCCACCTGAATTCAACGGTAGGTATAGTTATGTCGGTGTGCTTGCCAAGGAAGCCTTAGCTCTCGCGGACCCTTATGTAGATTATTCGGTATATGATACCAATGGCGACAAACATATCACTCCAGACGAGCTCCATCTTATCATCATCCATGCAGGCAGAGACCAAGCTCAATTTTTGGGCAAAGAGACCGATATTTGGTCTCATCACTATGTAACACCCGGTTGGCAAGAACACGATGGTGTAAATCTGACTTACTATATCATGGGCGCGGAAACTTCCCAGATGGGAACTTTTGCCCATGAATTCGGTCATGATCTGGGGTTGCCTGATTTGTATGATACGACAGGGGCATCTGAGGGGATTGGGAATTGGGGACTTATGGGCGCAGGCTCACACCTCGGGGGTGGGAAAACCCCTGCCCATCTCTGTGCCTGGTCAAAAGCACAATTGGGGTGGATAGCTCCTACAGAAATAACTTCCAATCTCACCCAACTTATTGACCAGGTAGAAACAAAGCCTATCGTTTACAAGCTTTGGAAAAATGGTAATTATAACGGCACAGAATACTTTTTGATCGAGAATCGTCAAAAGGTTGGATTCGATGCGAAATTACCGGGGGCTGGTTTATTAATTTGGCATATTGACGATAGTCAGCCAAATAATGACAGTGTGAATCATAAGCTGGTGGACTTAGAAGAAGCTGACGAGACAGAATCACACGATTCAGATTTAGACCATAACCGAAACCGCGGCGACGACGGCGATCCCTGGCCAGGGACAACGGTAGACCGCTTTTTCAATGATACCAGTTTTCCGAACAGCAAGGATTATTCGAGTAATCCCACCTTTGTGGCCGTTGAAAATATCAGCAACTCCGGGACTGTAATGACAGCAGAACTTAGAGTCAGTCCCCCCGGCGGCTGGCCCTCTGACCCCACCGTCAATGTCCCCGTTTCCGCGGCGGCGGGTGACCAAGGGTTGCCCCAACTGGTTACTGATGGAGATGGTGGAGCTATCATAGCGTGGTATGACTCTTTCAGTGACAAGGGGGACCTCTATGTTCAGCGGGTCAATTCCAGCGGTTCAGTACAATGGACAACTAATGGCATACTCATTTCCACATTGGTAAATTCCCAAAGGCCTCCCCAACTGGTCAGCGATGGGATGGATGGTGCTATCATTACATGGATGGACTATCGCAGTAGCATCTGGGATATTTATGCTCAACGTGTAGATGCCAATGGTATTGTACGATGGGCACCTAATGGTGTCCCAATTTGCACGGCAGCAGGCGAACAATGGTTTCCCCAACTGGTCAGTGATGGGACAGGCGGTGCAATTATCACATGGGCGGATGTTCGCAGCAGTGTCTACGACGCGAATATCTATGCCCAACGGGTCAATGCCAGCGGCACCGTGCTGTGGACAACGAATGGCGTCCCTATTTGCACTGCGGCAAATCACCAGAGCGACCCTACACTAATCAGCGATGGGGTAGGTGGTGCTATCATCACATAGAGTGACACTCGTAGTGGCTGGGATATTTATGCCCAGCGAGTGAATGCCAGTAGCGCAGTGCTCTGGGCAATCGATGGTGTGCCCATTTGCACGGCGGCAGAGGGTCAACATTCGCCAAAACCGATCAGTGACGGAGTTAGCGGTGCAATTATCATGTGGCGTGATATTCGCAATGGCAATAATGACGGGGACATCTATGTCCAGCGGGTTGATGCGGGTGGCACCGTGCTCTGGGCCACCGATGGCATTCCCATTGTCATAGAGCCATATCTCCAAACGAGTTACATTGTCAGTGATAGATCTGGTGGAGCTATCATCACATGGATGGACTATCGCAATGATATTTATGCACAACGGATCGATGCAGGTGGCATCTTGCTCTGGACAGCCGATGGTATCCCCATTACCACGGTGCCAAGTATCCAAGCTCATCCCCAACCTGTCAGCGATGGGGCAGGTGGTGCTATTATCACATGGGAGGACTATCGCAGTGGCAACTATGATGTCTATGCCCAGCGATTGAACGCCAGCGGTGCCGTGCTGTGGACAACCGACGGCGTCCCCATTTCCACGGCGGCAAATGACCAACGTGGCCCCCAACTGGTCAGCGATGGGACAAGCGGTGCCCTCATCACATGGTGGGACTCTCGCAGTGGCACTAACAGTGACATCTATGCCCAAAACGTCAATCCTGACGGCACATTGGGCGGCATCTCTGGGGATGGTCTCTCTGCTTTAGCGGCGGCCCCCATCCGCCCTGGGGTTCAGGTCACCCCGCAACCGCTCAAAGCGGAACCGTCGCCCATCCCCCTCGTTACCCGCGCCTTCCAGAACTACCCCAACCCCTTCAACCCCGAAACCTGGCTTCCGTATCAGCTTGCCGACGATGCGCCGGTCACGCTCAAGATCTACAGCCTCAACGGACGGCTCATCCGCACGCTGGCGCTGGGGGTTCAGAAGGCGGGCGTTTACCTCACGAGGGACAAAGCCGCCTACTGGGACGGTCGAGATGACACGGGCGAGCGAGTCTCCAGCGGGGTCTATTTTTACACGTTGCGGGCAGGGGAATTTGTCGCCACGCGCAAGATGCTGGTGGTGAAATAAAGCAGAGATGATTGTCGCAAAAGCGTCTTATAGCACGGATTGACGGAATGAACGGATTAATTTCTGACACATGACAAATCCGTTCATTCCCGATGGATCGGGATTCAAAGCAATCTGAAAATCCGTGCTATCACCCCGTTTCACCCGCACTTTTCTGTCTCTGTGCACCACCTTTAGGATGGCATAGCAAATGAACCATCCCGTATAATCAAGATGCCAAACCTATCGGAATTGTGGAGGTGATTTTCTGATGTCGATCTCAAATCATCAACAACTTGAACATGCCCAACGCCAGATGGCGCGGCTTCAGTCTATTTTGGAAGGGATGTGCCGTGAGGAATCGACAGAGGCGTATGCCATTTTATCCAAAGGGTACGTTGAACAGATTGAGAAAATTCGCAGAGAAATTGACGAATATGTGGGCAGTGCAGGAACTGAACACCGGCAACCTGTCATTGTCAGTGAGAATGTGCAGGCGGCGGTGAAATAAGGAAAGTAAATCGGCGTGAATGACTCCTGCTTATCCAATGCAGAGCGTTAAAACGAGGAGATCAAACCTATGCGTAAGGGTACGATTGGTGAATATGTGACAAAAGCCATCCAACATGCCATATATGAATATTGTGAGGAGACAAAAAGTTGGTGTGGGTACGTTCGAGAACTCCCGGGCTGCTGGGCTCAGGGGGATACGATAGAAGCCGCTCGGATACAACTCATTGATGTGATTGAAGGGTGGCTCATTTTAGCGTTACAGTTTGGTGATGCAATTCCGCCATTGGATAGTTTAACTGGGGGAGAAGGAGGAAGATTATGGGAATTCAGATGGTGATCGAGTTGTCAAACCCGCAGGGGGCTCAAGTGGTGCTACACGCGCTGGAAATTTACAAGGCGCGGCTACGAGCGAGTATTGAGCGAACAAAACGTCGTTTGACGGAGTTCGAGGAACGCTATGGGATAAGTACAGCCCATTTCTTGGCTGAAATGACTGCTGAAGACCTGCCCGGCGGTGATTTGGAATATGTCGAATGGGCCGGCGAAGCCGGGCTATTGGAGAAACTGGAAGACGAACTGAAAGAGCTAGAGCATGCCCACTACCAACTTCCCTGAATATGCGCAACTGATGACCGATGCCTTGAACGCCGTTGTCGCTACCGGTCAGGCAAAACAGGTCAGCCTTCAAATTGATCAACGTTCTATGCTGCGCGGCTTCATTAGTGGACAGCTTCTGTTTGACAATGATTCCGAGTTGCACTTCCGGGAGTTTGTAGACCTCACGCTGTCTGAACCGAGGCTGATGTACGCTTACCATTATCAAGACGCAAACAAGGGGTTGGTCTTCCGTTACGACAATGCTCCTCATCGCCCACCGTTGTCACAGGCAGAACATAAACATACGCCGGCAGGTATCACCTTTTCGCTGCCGCCAACCTTGGTTCAAATTATCGATCAGATTTTGAAGGAAGGGTGACACATTTTACATTTTACGCAATACTCAATATTGTGCTATCACATAACCTGTAAAAAAAACCGCCATCAGCGGATTCGCAGGTTGTTGCGAGCGATGGGGTGCCCCCAACCAGAGAAATCGACAGAGGGTTTAGTGATAGCACACTTGAGATCTCATTTTCACCTTGATCTTTGTGGGTTCTTCGCATATAATCTTCTCGACGGTTGAAAAGATAACGTCATGATCAAAAGATAGGAGGAGGGAAATTCTATGATTGATAAGTCCCTTATTGATGACCAGCGATTAGAACAGTATCGCGAACACGGCTACTTCACGGTTGAGAATTTGTTCACAGCGGATGAGGTAGAGGGAGTTCGCAAGGAGATTACCAAAATCGTTGATCGTTACCCTGATGTACCGAAGGAGCTCGTACAGATTGAACCCACTGTTGTCAGGGGAGAGCATACGCCTGAATCTGTGGAACTTGGCGTCCGAAAGCTATTTCGGATGACAAGGCATAATGATTTCTTTCATAACCTCGCCTTTCACCCGAAGATGGTGCAGATTGCGAGGACGTTGTTGGGCCCAGATATCAAACTACTTCAAAGTATGCTGCTGATGAAGCCGCCGCACTTTGGCGGTATCAAGATATGGCACCAGGACAACGCTTATTTTCGGCTAACCCCTAACCACGTTTTCGGCTTCTGGGTCGCCTGTGATGATGCTACCGTTGAGAACGGGTGCATGCAAATTGTTCCCGGCTCACACAAGGGTGGGATTGCGGAACACGGCGGTGTCAATGATGACTACGGTCTGCTCCATCCGCCACCGTTTGAAGCGGCCCTCCCCATCCCACTGAAGGCGGGCGATGCCCTCGTTTTCCATGGCGAGATTTTTCACTACACCCCTCCGAATCGAACCGCCAGGCGTCGGCGAGCGGTGCAGTACCATTACGCTTCCAATAAGTGCCGTCGATCCAAAGAAGGGAACACTTTTAAGATTGAGGCGGAACTTCTGGTTGCGGGGCGGGAGTATGAGTAAAGGAATAGGGCCATGAAGGCAAAATTATCAGCACTCTTTATCAGTCTGCTTATCATTGGATTCGGCTTGAATTCTGGATGGGCAGATGAAGTCGATGACCTGATTAAGCAATTGAAGCATCCGGATGCGGATGTCCGCCGCAGTGCTGCCATGAGGTTAGGAGAAATTGTGGATACGAGAGCTGTCGAGCCCTTCATTGCCGCGCTCAACGATCCGAATGCAGGTGTCCGAGGTCTTGCTGCCTTTGCATTAGGAGAAATTAGGGATACGAGAGCTGTCGAGCCCCTCATTGCCACACTCAACGATCCGGATGCGAATGTCCGCCGCAGTGCTGTCTATGCGTTAGGAAAAATGAGAGATGCCAGAGTCTTCGAGAACCTAATCGCCGCACTCAACGATCTGAATGCAGGTGTCCGAGGCGCTGCTGCCTGGGTGTTAGGAGCTATGGGGGATGCGAGAGCCGTCGAGCCCCTGATTGCTGCGCTCAACGATTCGGATGCAGATGTTCGCCATGCGGCTGCCGTTGCGTTAGGAGAAATTGGAGATGTCAGAGCCATCAACCCCCTCATTGCCACTCTCAAGGATCCGGCTACGAACGTCCGTAGCGGTGCTGCCTATGCGTTAGGAATCATTGGAGACGCCAGAGCCGTCGAGTCCTTGATTGCCGCGCTCAGTGATTCAGACGCCAGTGTTCGTACCAGTGCTGCTTATGCGTTAGGGCGCATTGGAGATGTTAGGGCTATCGACCCTCTAATTGCTAACCTCAACGATCCAGATGCTGATGTCCGCCGCAATACGGTCATTGTGTTAAAACACATTGGGGGGACAGAAGGCGTCAATGCCCTGGTGGTCGCTCTCAATCACCCGAATACAGATGTTCGCAGAATGGCCGCCTTTGTGTTAGGACAAATGGCGGATGCCAGAACTGTCGAGCCCCTGATTGTTGCACTTAACGATCCGGACGCCGGTGTTCGTAGCACTGCTGCTTGGGCGTTAAGCTTCATTCGGGACGCCCGAGCTGTCGTGCCCCTGATTGCTGCGCTCGGCGACTTAGATGAAGATGTTCGCCGCAATGCTGTCGGGGCGTTAGGAGCGATTCAGGATGCCAGAGCCATCGAGCCCCTTATCGCTGCTTTTAAGGACCCGTCACCTCGTGTTCGTAGCAGCGTCGCTGCTGCGTTGGTTCGCTTTCGGGATGCCAGGGTCGTCGAAGTCCTGATTGTTGCGCTCAACGACCCGGACGCCGATGTTCGCCGCAGTGCTGCTGATACGTTAGGACGCATTAAAGATGCCAGAGGGGTTGAACCGTTGATTGCCATGCTCAACGACCCGAATGCAGATGTTCGAGAGTCGGCTGTTAGGGCGTTAGGGGCTATCGGGGATGCCAGAGCTGTCAACCCCCTCATCGCCGCGCTCAACCACCCGGATGCAAATGTCCGCTGGCTCGCTGCAGGTATGTTGGGAAAAATTGGGGACACCAGAGCTGTCGAGCCCCTCATCGCCGCCCTCAATCACTCGGATGTGGATGTCCGTATCAGTGCTGCGTTTGCGTTAGGACACATTGGGGATGCCCGAGCTGTCGAACCCTTAATAGCGGCTCTTAATGTTTTGATTGGAATTCTCCCCGACGCGGCTGCCGAGGCATTAGGGGAAATTGGAGATGCGCGAGCTGTTGAGCCCCTCATCGCTGTTCTCAACCGCCCGGATACAGTTGACCGCCTCGAGGCTGCCAAAGCACTCGGGGCTATCGGGGACGCCAGAGCCGTCGATCCTCTAATCGCCGCACTCAACGATCTGAATGCAAGTGTCCGAGGCACTGCTGCCGAAGCGTTAGGAAAAATTGGGGATGGGCGTGCGATTCCAGAACTCGAAAGGTTAGCGAAGGAAGATAAGGTCGAATTTGTCCGTGATGCCGCCAACAAGGCATTGGAGGAGATACCAACAGCCGTTGACCCACTGGGCAAAAGAGGGACGACATTCGGGGCGGTGAAGCGAACGGCTTTAGGACAAAACTACCCGAATCCCTTCAACCCTGAAACCTGGATTCCGTATGAATTGTCTGAAACGGCTGAGGTGAGCATACAAATCTACGATTCGATGGGAAGGCTTGTCCGTCGTTTCAATATTAGAACCCAGCCAGCGGGCAGTTATACCGAGAAGCCAAAAGCTGTCTCTTGGGATGGGCGCAACGCCTCCGGGGAACCTGTAGCCAGCGGCATCTATTTTTACACCTTACAGGCAGGCAAATTCACTTCCACGCGACGGATGGTCATCATCAGATAGACATAAAACCTCAAGCTCATAGGAGCGAAGAGAAGCCGAGTTTCTCTCAGAAACTCGGTTTCTTTTGCACGAAAGGAGCAAAAACCACTTGGGATTCCTCAACCCGCTTTTCCTATTTGGCATGCTCGCCGCGGCGATACCGCTGCTGATTCATTTATGGAGCCGGCGTCAGGCGAAGACGGTGGATTTTAGCAGCCTGATGTTCCTGTTGGTTGCCCATCGCCAAAGCGTCCGGCGCATTCAACTCAAGCATCTCTTAATCTTATTGTTGCGGATGGCGATTGTCATGTTGATTGCGTTGGCGCTTGCCCGCCCATTGCTCAAGAACCAGTTTTCATTTGCAGGGGCGCGGGTCAAAACCAGCAGCGTCATCATTTTGGATAATTCTTATAGCATGGCGTATCAAGGGGTTCAGGGGCAACGGTTTGAAAAAGCGAGAGGGATAGCCCTCGAAGTCGCCCAATCCCTCCGACGCGGCGACAGCGCCTCCGTGATTTTGATGTCTGATGTGCCCGACCCGATTTTCCGAAAATTGACGACAGACCTGGAACAGGTCAAAACGGCAATTCGCAACACCCAGGTCTCTTATCGATCGACGCTTGTCCCACCAAGCCTTGAAATGGCGCATGAGATTCTCGATTCATCGAAAGACCCGAACAAAGAGATCTATCTCATTTCCGATTTTAATCGGAACGGGTGGGAGAATTGGAATCGCGTCCCCAATCGCTCCGGCGCGAGGATTTTTCTGCTCCCCGTCGGTCATGAAGTTGCAGATAATACAAGCATTGAAGAAGTTCGGACAGCCAATCAACTAATGGGTATACAGCAACCTGTCCAATTGAGCGTGAAGGTCAACAACTATTCCGATGCGCCATTGGAGAACACAACACTCACGCTATTTATCGATGGTCAGAAACGGAGGTCAATTAGCCTTCAAGGGGGGGGCCATGAGTCGATTACCTCGACTTTTACGCACCACTTTGAATCGCCCGGTACGCACACCGGTTATGTGGAACTGCCCACGGATCGATTGAACATTGACAACATGCGTTATTTTGCCTTTCACACCTACGGTCAGGTTCGTGTCCTTTGTGTTGGGGCGCAAACGTTGTACTTGACCCTCGCGCTCAATCCTGAAACGGAACGCAAACCGATTGCGGACTACACCATTTTGCCGACGACCTGTTCCGCTACGGAGTTTGAAAACTTCCCGTTAGCTGACTATGACATCATCATTTTAGCGGATTTACCCGCGCTTTCAGAACGTGTTCAACAGCCACTTCAAGAATTTATACGTTCAGGCAAAAGCGTCATCTATTTTGTGAATGACGGACTCAACACAAAAAGTTACAATTCGTTTGTTGACTGGTTACCGGCAAGTTTCGGGGGGCCAGCCGTGTGGAATCCCCCCTTAACATTGTCGGAATACCAGCTAGACCACCCGATCTTTGAGGTGTTTAAGCCGGAAGACTTTGCCGGACCATACGCCCCACAATTTTATCGCGGCTTGATAGTGAATCCCACTGCAGATGCAAAGGTCGTCGCGAAACTGAGTAACGGAACACCTTTCCTCATCGAACGTTCGATCGAATTCGGGAGGGCGATGGTATTTAATGTTTCCGTCACTCAATTGGATGCCTCAAATCTGCTCGTCAATCCGCATTTCCTCCCTTTGTTGCAGCAGAGCGTGCTTTACATGAAGGCAGTTCAATCCACCTCCACCCCTTCCCCTCCAAATTTGCGGGGAATTGAGGGAGGGCGGAATTTACGGGTCGGGCAACCTTACACCGCCAACTATCGTCAGAGCGGGGCGACAACCGCATCGGTGGGCCTCGTTGGAGACATGGCCAATCCACCCCAGACCGTCTCAATCGCGGTAGATGGTGCGCTTATATTTAGCGAAACGAAGGCTCCCGGCATCTATCAGGTTGACGTGAAAAGTAAAGACCGACTCCTGCGGGATTTTTTTGCTGTCAATGTCGATGCCACAGAATCGGATTTACATCCCATCCCCATCAAGGAGGCGGCAGGGCGAATTGGCGCGCAAACTCACGTCACTCCAGAAGTTGAGACCTTAGATCAAACGCTCAACGCTTACCGCGTCGGTAAGGAGATTTGGGGTGAACTTTTGTTGGTTGCTCTCATCTTCATGTTGATTGAAGGGCTTCTATCAAATCACGAGCATGCAATCCCCGATGCCTCCAGCCCAGGCCGAATCCAATAGGTATCAGGTGTTAGAGCTCAGGTATTAGGTGTTAGGTCTTATACTGATTTCGGTTCTAAATTTCCCACCTGTTCCATCAAGGGAAGGAATGGAAGAAAGGAAGAATGGAAGGAGTGACTTTCCTTCCTTTCCTTCCATCCTTCCCTTTCTTCCAGACGAAGATGGGCAATCCCAAGCCTAAATCGGTATTCGCTAACACCTAACACCCAAGCCCTAACACCTAACAGCTAATACCGATGAAATTACCCTATCCTCTCATTGTCATTATCATTTTGATCGCCTTTCCTCAGATACTGCCGGCCGATTCCCATCCCGTTCGCAATATTATTCTGAAAGGGAACGAATCGTTCTCCAACCGGCAGATTAGAGCCTTGATGCAGACACAGCTCGGCGAAAATTACGACGAGGAACTGCTGCAACAAGACTTTGACCGAATCGTTGATTTTTACTCTGAGAGGGGCTTTCGCTTTGCAAGAATTGATGCAGAAAGGCTATTTATCAAAAAATTCTCGGACGGGGTTTACCTGCGCATTTACATCGACGAAGGGAAGATTGGAAAAATCACCGTGGAGGGTAACAGTCACACTCAATCGCACGTCATCATTCGAGAACTCCTTTTCCAAGTCGGGTCTACTTACACACGGGAAGATGAGTTGGAAAGTGAACGCATCCTGCGCCGAAAGCCTTATTTGGGCAGCGCGGAGATCCATGCCACGCGCGATCCGGAAACAATGCTGGTCTGGATGCAAGTTGAAGTCACAGACCTATGGACATTTATTCCAGCCTTTGATCTCTCCTCCTTTAATAAAGACAATGCTGATGTTTTTGTGTCGCTCTCAGATACCAATTTATTTGGTTCCGGGGATAGCGCGCGCCTCCGTTACCAACTCATCCGTGAAGAGGGTGAAAAACCACGCACCTTAGTCAAAAGCCAATATACGGCAGCCCACTTGTTTGATTCACATTGGGAATTTGATGGGGACTATACGCAAAAGCGAGAGGGAAATTCATGGGAGGTGAGTCTGCGGCGTCCACTCTACTCGCTCCAAACGCGGTGGGGCGCAGACTTCACCCGGTCTGAATCCGTCGATGAAATCCGTTGGTATGAGCATGGAAAGAAAACGGACACCTTCGAGCGTACCATGCAAACCCAGTCGGGCAGAGTAACACGGGTTTTCGGCGATCGCCATCAACAGGCACAGGTGTCGCTCTGGGGCGTGTCTCAGAACGCCAACTTCAAACGGATTGATGAGAAAAAACTTGCCCCCTCAAACGCCAATTTCCGGAATAAGGATATCCAGATGATTGGCGTATCGCTTGGGCGTAGACGCACGGATTTTATCCGCACACGCTTTCTCAACCAGATGGGGCGCGTCGAAGATATTGGAGTTGGATATGGGTATGGGGCATCTATTGGTTACGCTTCACCGGTATATGGTTCGGAGCGCTCAGAAGCGAACTTGAGTCTGTCCTTCACCGTATCGCAGGCATACCAGGACGAGCTTTTTGTGAATGCCAACACCGAACTCACAACACACATCGTGGAGCGACAACTCGAAGATTCGGTTTTCAGCGCAAATATCAAAGGGGTACGCAAGAACTTATTTCATCAAACGCTTGCGGCACAACTCTCAACTGTGGTGGGGTTTGGGCTTAACGGAGAAAGTCAAGTCATCCTCGGTGGGTTAAATGGATTGCGCGGCTACGAAACACGGCAATTTAGCGGCGAAAAAATGATTGTATTGAACGTGGAAAGCCGAGCCGTTTTTTGGGAACACTCGCTGATTGTGGTTGGGGGCGTGCTCTTTGCAGATATAGGCTATGTTTGGAACGGAGAGGCGTTCGACCTGCGGGACGCCAAACGGAGTATCGGATTCGGGTTAAGATTCAGCATCCCCAAGCTGACTGAATCTCGGGTATACCGCATCGACTTTGCATACCCGCTGGATACCGCCGGGGAATTATCATTCAAGCCTGTCATTACTTCGGCGATTGGGCATGCGTTTTAGGGAACATCTGCTGAAAAACAAAAGCTGCCTTTAAGGTTGTCCCACCCAAGTTATAAAAAAGGAAACCTGTTTGGCCTTGCCCATTCCAAGACGATGTATTCCATGTATCTGCTGCCGCAGTGATCTCGAACTCGCTACCGGATGGCCCGTCTGCAGGATTGACCTTATAATTCGCATAACGAATCGCCCAATGCCACGCGGGACCAATCAGGTCCCATTTCAATTGGGTTTCAGTCGGAGAACCTGGAGGAACTGCCGGGTTTAACCCACAGTTTTGGCCAAAGCTCCCGCTAGCAAAGCTGATGATCGTTGTAATTACCGCAAGCACTATAATCGCTTTCATGACAGCCCTCCTTATTTCTCCATGTTAGCCTCAATGGCTGCAACTTCACGCAGAAGAATATCGAGCCGAGCGGCCTTTGGCATCTGTGCACGCCCCAACTCGTATATACGACGTTCTAACGCCCGCATTTGCTCCGGCTGTTTAAGCGTTGTCCTCACAATACGAATCATCTGCGAGACGGTTACGTCTAGTCCTTTCCAACTCCGTTGAATGATATCTTCATCAGGATTCTTCCCGCGTTTGATAGGATACCGACCACCGACGGATGGTGAAGTGACATTCACCTTCTGTCCTGCATGCTCAATCGGATGAATCGTGGGGACCAAGCAGAGGAAAACGCGTTCACCCGGCTCGAATACAGGGAAACCTGCCACTTCAGTGATAATGCCATCGGGGTTGGGGCCACCAACTCCCGCAAACGTCAGGGTTCTGTCACGCTCGGGGCGTTTGTCAGGTGGGTTGTCACGTTCAGCCTCTTGTTTGATATCCCGTTCAATGCGAATCATCACCAAGCTGAGAGGGCAATTTGGAAAATTCGGATCCTTGAATACAAAGGAGATATCGGCGATTTCACCAACGATGATCTGTTTCGCTTGCAGGATATTTCGTGTGTCAATTGTTGAAAGGTCAATCTCGTTTTGGTCAAAAGTCGTTGCATCCACGGTGGGAATACTCAGTAGACAGATGACCGCAGTCAGTAGGGTACACCATAACGGTTTCATGGAAACCTCCTTTATGTCTTTACAGACTCAGTTTGAAAGTGTAACAATAACTCAATTTGAGCACTTTTTGGCTGTCTCAGAATACCGATCTGTGGTAAACTTTATTCAAAACTTCCAAGTCGAGACATCAAAAGTGCCAAAACGGTTCAGCAACGAAATATTATCACACACACACACACACATGTCAAGTTGAAAATCCCGTTTAACCGGGCCGCAAGTTAATGAAGACTTCCCCCCAACCCGAAAAAATTACCTGGCGAGCCATCATTCTCGGATTGCTGCCAATTCCGCTCAACGTCTACCTCGTCGTCCAAACAGAAACGGTGTGGACCACGCAGTACCCGACGACGATGTCCATCCTTTTCAATGCCGTATTCACCCTGTTTCTCTTTACACTCCTCAACCTTTTCCTGATTCGTTTCTACCCCCGATGGCAATTGACGCAAGGCGAACTGTTGACCATCTATCTCATGGTGACGCTGGCATGCGTGGTCTGTGGACATGATCTCCTGCAAGCGACCATGTGTATCCTTGGACACGCCACATGGTTCGCAACCGCTGAAAACGAATGGCAGTCGCTTTTCTTCCGTTATATCCCCCAATGGATTGCCGTCGCTGATAAAGACGCGCTGCGCGGTTATTACGAGGGCACCTCCAACTTCTTTGAAGCGGCGCATATCCACGCATGGCTCATACCCATACTGTCATGGACGCTATTTTTCTCAGCCCTGGCTTTCTCCATGATGATGCTCAGTGTCATCCTCCGAAAGCAGTGGATAGAATATGAAAAACTGAGTTACCCGATGATTCTCCTCCCGTTTGAAATGACGAAAGGGACCAGCTTCTACCGGAATCGACTGCTCTGGATAGGGGTTGCGATTGGGCTGGGGGTCGATCTCATCAACGGCTTGAATTATCTCTACCCACAAATCCCTGGTATTCCCATCCATCAAGACATCGGCAGCTACTTCACCGAAAAACCCTTGAGTGCAATGGGGTGGATTCCAATCAACTTCAATCCCTACGCAATCGGCATTGGATTCTTGATGCCGCTGGACCTCGCCTTCTCGTGCTGGATTTTCTACCTTTTCTGGAAGGCCCAACTGATTTTTGGAGCGATGACAGGCATGAGCCAGATTCCTGACTATCCTCACACAGATATGCAATCGCTCGGGGCGTATTTGGGGCTATGCCTATTTGCCCTCTGGGTCACACGAAAGCACCTGTGGCGCGTCATTCTCACAATCGTCGGCGCAAAATCGGGTGTGGACGACTCCGATGAGCCGATGCGCTATCGGGGGGCATTTTTAGGGCTAGTGTTCAGCGGGGCAATTATCGTGGGTTTCTGTCTCAAAGCGGGGATGTCGCTATGGATGGTGCTTGCATTCTTCCTCATCCACTTTGCGCTCGTTCTTGCGTTTACCCGCATGCGAGCGGAACTTGGAACGCCAATCCAGGATTTCTACCGCGCTGGACCTGGCTTTTTCTTGACCTCTCTTTTGGGAAGCCGAAATATCGGACCGCAAAATCTGACCATCTTCTCCTTCCTTTACGGCTTTACCCGCAACTACCGCGCCCAACCGATGCCGAATCAACTGGAAGGGTTCAAGCTTGCGGAACGGGCGAAGATTAATGCCAAGCAATTGCTATGGGTGATGTGGCTTGCCTCCGTCATTGGGTTGCTCGTTGGATTCACCTCTTTTCTGCACGCCGGCTATCGGTACGGCAGTCTGGGAACATGGCGAGGACAGGAAGCCTTCAGTGACCTCCAGCGGTGGTTGACTTACCCCAGCGAAACCGATTGGACCAATTTGAGTTTCTTCGGATTTGGCATCGCGCTCACGTTCATCACACTTGCGATGCGATTGCGATTTATCTGGTGGCAGTTCCATCCCCTTGCTTATCCACTCACAGGGAGCTGGGGTTTTGGTCACATCTGGTTCCCGGTCTTTATCGCCTGGGTCATCAAAGCATTGCTCATCCGTCACGGTGGGCTCGGCGGGTACCGTCGCGCCTTACCGCTATTCCTCGGCATGATGCTCGGTGAGTTTGTGATGGGAAGCATCTGGGCGATCTCGGGCTTATTATTGGGGCAGCAGATGTACTCGTTTAAGCATTGGTGAGGTGTGGGGCGTGAAACGTGAAACGTGAAACGTAAAAGTTTGTCTTTTGAATCGACTGGATGGGCAGGAAGAGTGGAAGAATGGAAGGAAAGGAAGGAAGGCATTTCTTCCATCCTTCCTTTCCTTCCATTCCTTCCCGAAAAAGGTATCGTTTATAACGTAGGGATAGGTAGATTAGTTCATTTTCTTTCAACGATAAAAGGAATCCAACTGATACAACGGAGGTCAAACATGAAAGAAACAAATTCTGGCCCAGCTTTTCCGGGACTGCTGGAAGAGATGACCGTAGAAGAGGTCCGCGCATTCAACCCCGAAGTGGTGGTGTTCCCCTTCGGCTCGACCGAACCGCACGGTCCCCACTTACCCATGGGCACCGACACCTATCAAGTCACTTGCCTGTGCTACCTTGCCGTGGAAGAAGCGAACCGCAACGGGGCCCGCGTCCTGCTTTATCCCACACTACCAATTACCAACAACGCCAATTTCCGTCAATTCCCTTTTTCGCTACGGGTCGGCATCCGCACCTTGATGTCGATCATTGTCGATGTTGTTATCCAGTGCAAGGAAGATGGAATGAGAAAGGTCGTCATCGTCAACGGCCATGGCGGCAACCCGGCGACAATTGACGCGGCGCTACGGGAAATCGCCGGCATGGACGATATGCCCTTTGTCTGCTGGACATCAGGCATCGCGCCAGAGGGATTCGTCAACCCAATCGAGCACCCTTCTGACCACGGCGGTGAGAGTGAAACCTCACAGATGATGTGGATTCGCCCCGATCTGGTGCGCGAGGATAAACTGGACAACAATCCTGTTGGTCAGTTACGAGTGAAGAGCCTGGCAAAAACGCGATTTGTCCGTCCATGGCACCTCTACGTCCCTGCAAGCGCCGGCGGGGAAACGCGAGCGGCATCAGCCGAAAAAGGAAAGGCAATTATCGAAGCCAATGCGCACGGATTGGCAAACCTGTTGGTGGAGTTGTCACAAGTCCCTTACGACGAGCGTTTTCCCTACATCTAATCTGTAACCAATACGGGTGTTTCAGAAAACAGTTGATACTTTGACGTGAAGCGTGAAACGTGAAACGTGAAAAAGAATCATCACGCATCACGCATCACGTTTCAAGTGTAAACCTATTTTTTCAGAAATTTGAAACATGCCATAAATCACAACAGAAAAATGTGGTGAGATCGGCGAAATTATGTTATTCTAATTGATGGTTCGACAGTAGCACTTGCATTGAGCGAAGCCTAAGTGTTGACACTTTGAACTAATTGCGTCTAGGTGAGGGCTGGTCATCATTTCCAGGGGAGGCACAACCGCCGGATAATTATGACCCAGTCTCGTCTAGCTCAAGACGTGCGCCAGGCGGCTATCTGAAATTTACCCAAGCAACTTACTATACAAGGAGATAATTAAAATGAAACAGCATCGACATCTACTTTTCACAATGGCAGTTCTTTTATCTTTTACATTTTCCGTGTGTGTTGTCCACGCGGCAGCCCCTGTGATTGGAGGCACACTGATTTTCGGGCGTGGCGGCGATTCCGTCGGATTGGACCCGGGCCATGAGGAAGATGGCGAATCTTTCAAGGTGTGTGAACAGATCTACGACACACTGATACAGTACAAGGATGAGAGCACAGAGGTGGAGCCTGCGTTAGCAGAGTCGTGGGAATCATCGAAGGATGGGCTGAAGTGGACGTTCCACCTGCGCAAAGGCGTCAAATTTCATGATGGCACCCCCTTCAACGCGGATGCCGTTCTTTTCTCCCTGAGCCGACAACATGACCCCAATCACCCCTTCCACAACGTCGGCGGGCCCTATGTCTACTGGTTGGACACAGGATTGAGCAACATCGTTGACAAAATCACCGCTCTGGATGCGTTCACAGTTCAGATTACCCTCAAACGCCCTTACGCCCCTTTTATCAGCACCATTGCGATTATTCCGTTTGCGATTGTCAGTCCGACGGCAGTGCAAAAATGGAAAGAAGATTTTACGAATCACCCCGTCGGCACCGGACCATTCAAATTCGCGCGTTGGGATCGCGATGATAAGGTCGTTTTGGAAGCGAACAAAGAGTATTGGGGCGGGCGTCCGCCACTGGATCGGCTCATTTTCCGAGCCATTCCGGACAATTCGGTGCGCCTCATTGAGCTACAGAATGGGAGCCTTCACGCGATGGAATATCCCAACCCGGATGATCTGCTGCGCATCCGTAAGGTCCCGAATCTCGAAGTCATTGAGGAACCGGGTATGAACGTCGGCTACCTCGCGATGAACTTCGACAAAAAGCCGTTCGATAATCTCAAGGTTCGTCTTGCCGTCAACCATGCGATTAACAAACAGGAGATTATCAAACACCTGTATCAAGGTATGGGCATTCCCGCTAAGAATCCGATTCCTCCGACCTTATGGAGTTATGATGACTCTATCCAGGACTACGCCTATGACCCCCAAAAGGCAAAACAGTTGCTCAAAGAGGCAGGCTATGAGAAGGGATTCGACACAACGCTTTGGGCGCTACCGGTGCCACGCCCCTACATTCCTGACGGTCGTGCCCTCGCAGAAGCCATGCAGTCGGATCTGCGCGCGGTTGGAATTAATACGAAGATTGTGACCTACGATTGGGGGACGTATCTGGAGAAGACCAAAAACGGCGAGCACGATATGGCGATGCTAGGCTGGTCTGCCGACCTCGGAGACCCGGACAACTTCTTCTACTATCTCCTCAGCAAGGACGCGGCGAAAGCACCAGCGGGGAACATCGCCTTTTATCGAAGTGATGAGATGCAGCAGGTTATTGTTCAGGCTCAGTCGATCACCGATCCAGCCAAGCGGACTGAACTTTACAAAAAAGCCCAGGCAATCTTCCACCGCGATGCCCCCTGGGTTCCGCTCGCACACGCCAAACAGATCGTCATCATCAACAAAAAGGTCAAGAACCTCAAGCTCCACCCAACGACATCGAAGTACTTCCGGCAGATCTGGCTGGAAAAGTGAAGGAGGTATTCCTGCGATGAAAACGCGAAAGTTTTCTGAGGAACAGCTTCGAGAGATGGTAGACGGTTTGCTCAAACGTCATGTCAAGATTGGCCATGATCGACTTCTGCTTGCGGTCTGGTTTGGCGAAAAAAATCTAACAGGAGAAGTCCACCTGTTGGAGGTTTTCGCCAATCAGCCCCCTTCATTTTCAGGATATTTAGAGACCTTTGAATTTGGCCCCTCGAACAGCTTCCCGGCACGGCTTTATTTGGTCGTTGCGGCACCTGCGGACTTGGAGGCGGCTCTAGCAAACGAGGACAAAACCCTCAAGAAAATTTTGATGACTCACCCGAAGGTTATTTTCAGCGATACAGAGGGGGAATTGCTTTGGGGGAAGCTACAGGATGTTCAGCTTGCAGGATAGAGAGGAACAAGCCGCAACGGACCGGGATTTCGCAGCAGAGTTTGATGCCTTAATTCAGAAGCTCTCAGCGGAGAACGGTTCCAACAAGAACAAGTCAGGAACAACAAGTAGGTTTTGCCCATTACGCATCACGTTTTACGCATGACATACGAGGTTCAGCCTTGATCGCCTACATCTTTCAACGCCTGCTTTCCATTCTCCTCTCCCTCTTTGGTGTATCGTTGCTTGTTTTCTTCATGGTGCACCTGATCCCCGGCGATGTAGCCCTCACGATTTTAGGGGAACGCGCTACAGAAGAGTCATTAGCGGAGCTGCGTCAACAAATGGGGCTGGATCAACCGCTCTATAAGCAGTACGGCAAGTTCGTGTGGGATTTAGCACACTTGGAACTGGGGCGGTCTTTTAAGACAAAGCAGCGAGTCGTCGATGAGATTTTACGCTACTTCCCTGCGACGGTTGAATTGTCCATCGCTGCAATGCTCTTTTCGGTCATTTTCGGCATCGGCGCAGGAATTATCGCCGCAATTAATCGCGGCAAATTTTGGGACTATACCACCATGTTCGGCTCATTGGCGGGAATTTCAATGCCGATCTTCTGGCTCGGTCTGATGCTCATCCTGCTTCTGGCGTACACGCTTCCCATCTTTCCAAGCTCGCAACGCTTGGACACCGTGCTAGACCTTGACATTCAGCACCGCACGAACTTTTACCTGATTGACACGCTCCTCTCTGGAAACTTCGCCGCGTTTCGAGACGCCATCTGGCATCTCATCCTCCCGGCTGTGACGCTCGGCACGGTGCCATTGGCGACGATTGCCCGCATGACCCGGTCTAGCTTGCTTGAAGTCCTCAACCAACAGTACATCATGACTGCGCACGCGAAGGGGCTCCCCAAACGGATCGTCATTCTCAAACATGCGCTGAAGAATAGCATGATTCCCGTTTTGACCGTCATGGGTCTGGAATTTGGATACCTGATGGGGGGCGCGATCTTAACAGAGCATATCTTCTCCTGGCCAGGAATCGGTTCGTGGTTGCGCGCTGCCGTCGAAGCGAGGGATATCCGTCCCATTCAAGGGGGCGTATTATTTGTTGCGTGGATTTTCATGATGGTCAACCTGATCGTGGATATCCTTTATGCCTATTTTGATCCACGCATCCGAATTGGAGGAGAGGAGACATGAGGCATCAAATTTACCGAAAACTCCTGCGCCAAAAATCGGCTGTGATTGGCGCGTCGATTCTCCTGTTCTTTATTCTCGTTGCGATCTTGGCGCCCTTGATTGCAACGCACGAGCCCCGCGAAGCCGATGTCATACAACGGCTCAAGGGATGGTCATCGGAACATTACTTTGGCACCGATAAAGTGGGGAGGGATATTTTCAGCCGGGTGGTTTACGGTTCGCGCATCTCGATCAAGATCGGGGTCGTTGCGATGACGTTCTCGATTTCAATCGGCGCACTGTTGGGGATGATCGCCGGCTATTACGGCGGTTGGCTAGACAACATTATCATGCGTCTGATGGATATGATGCTTGCCCTGCCGAGCATTCTGCTGGCGATGGTCATTGTCACCATTCTGGGGCAGAGCTTGACCAACGCAATCATTGCCGTTTCGATTGTTTATATCCCGCAATACGCGCGGATTTTACGCGCCTCCGTCCTCAAGATCCGCGAACAGGAATATGTGACGGCAGCGCGAGTGGTTGGAGCAAGCGACTTTCGTATCCTGGCAACGGCGGTTCTGCCCAACTGCCTTGCGCCCCTGATTGTTCAGGCGACGCTCGGCATGGGCGGTGCCATTCTTGACGCCGCCGGACTCAGTTTTCTCGGACTCGGTGCCGAAGTTGGCGAACCGGAGTGGGGGGCAATGCTCAACGAAAATCGCGCCTTGATTCGTACGGCACCGTGGACGGTCATGACGCCGGGGGTTGCGATTTTCCTCATTGTTTTGGGGTTCAACCTGCTGGGCGATGCGTTGCGGGATGTCTTAGACCCGCAGGTGAAGACGTGATGGGCTAAACGTAAAATGGAAGTTGAAATAATCAGCGTAATAAACTTTTGTGCCACGAAGCAAACGAGGCTTTGCAGATTTAAATTTTTTGATGAAAGGATGAGAGAAAATGATACCTGTAAACTCTCTAGATCTTGCTGTCATCGATATATTTATTAGTTACTTGGTTAGCAAGTTGATTGATTGTTCTGTAGGTTTACTGATTACCGATGATAGCTCTTACTCAAAAGGGTGGAAGAAAGCTAGACAGAATGCTTTGTCGTTCCAGAAAATTTTAGTTCAAGAGGTAGATCGACTAAGAAAAGAGGTGACAAATAAAAACATAAGGCAGAAGATAAAATCTGCACTTGAGGATCCTGACTTTCTGTCTCTTCTTCGCAATGCTGTTAATATATCGTCCAACACTGATAACGAGGAAAAACACAAAATACTCGCAAGAATTATTTCTGAAAGATTGGGTGCTGATTCAGAAAGCCTTCTGTCTTTAACAAGCAGGCTAGCTTGTAATACTGTTGAGCATCTAACACCTCTTCAATTAAGATTTCTAGGATTAATTGCATTAGTAAGCTATATCCCAAGGCCTCCTCTTTCACATGATACACCTCTGGAATTTACACAGGGAATAGTAAAATGGATGACTTGGCAGCTAGGCTTACATGGAGGAGTTGTTTGCCTAAGAAAAATCGACTATGATCATCTTCAGTCCGTCTCGTGTATTGAATTGATTCCTAACCAATCGAATCTCATAAGAACCTTAAACCCCTTTGAATACCATGACTACGATGCGCCATTTCACGAATTTATCCATAATGTACCTGATGGTATGATACTAAATCAGTTATGGCATGAGGGAATGGGAAATGTCCAGTTGACAACAACGGGTCGCTTAATCGGCATTTATGTTCATGATGAATTGTCTCAAACAAGAACTCTGCTAGATTGGTGATTTAGGTACTAAAGGATAATCAATTTCAGCGAAGTTTCTCTGCTTTTTGCTCAAGTCAAAGAACCATTGAATCATTTACAGGAGTTATCATGCCAAAAACCTATCGGATTGCAGGAGTGCAGATGATCGTCGATTCAGAGCTGGATATCAATCTCCCCAAGATTCTTGAGGGCATCGAACGTGCCGCCGATGACAACGCAGATTTTGTGCTGTTTCCAGAGATGGCATTGACCGGCTATCACGGCAAATTTAATCAAGCCCGACGCGATGCCGCGCTCAAGGCGATCCGCGACGCATGCCGTCAACACAAAATTGCGGCGCTCGTTGGCGCGGGCGACCATCAATCTGACGGGACCTACGTTCAGGTATGCGTAATCAGTGACCGAAGCGAAATCATCGGAACTTATGAAAAGATGGTGCCGACAAGCGGCGACCGGAAGTGGTGCAAGCCGGGCAAAGAACTGAGAACGTTTGAACATAAAGGGTTACACTTCGGTTGCCTCATCTGCAATGATCTCTGGGTGACGCCCGGTTGTGGTCCGTATCCCGATCCACGCCTCGCCTACCAGCTTGGCGAAAAAGGCGTTGATGTGATTTTTCACGCGATTAACTCTGGCAGCAGCGCGCGGCACATCCCTTATCACGAATCCAACGTTTCGCTACGCGCCGCTGAGAGTCGCATCTACATTATTACCGTCAACGCCGCTCGTCATGGCGAACCGGTCAACTGCGCTTCGGGCATCATGAAACCGGACGGGACGTGGCAGTTGGCCGCAGATCGCCTCGGTGAACAGTTTTTCATTAGCAATATTGAAGTGGAACGCTGAGTTACAAGCGTATAAATAACCAATGCTCCGAATTGATTATCATACCCATCATGACCGTTGTGGACACGCCAACGGAAATATTGAGGATTACATCCGTAGAGCCATTGAATTGGGGCTTGAGGAAATCGGTATCTCCGACCACTCGCCGTTGTTCTATCGCGACGGAGATGACCCGGGGCCAGGGTCGGCGATGGCAAAGAGCGAACTGCCGGAGTATGTGGATGAAGTCCTCGCCCTTCGCGAGAAATACCGGGGTCAGATCACCGTTCGACTCGGCATGGAATCTGATTATGTCGAGGGCATGGAGGCGGAGTATGCGGCAATCTACGCCCAATACCCCTTCGATTACCTGATTGGGTCGGTACATTTCTTCGATGGGCGTCACATCTATGACCGGAATCGGTGGCATCGCGGCGTCAATGTTGAGTCAGCGTATCGTGAATATTTCCGCCTGGTGCAGATGTCCGCGAAAAGTGAGCTCTTTGATGTGCTTGGGCATATCACCGCTGTGAAAGCCTATAGCCCAAAACCGCATCCGCAATTTCTCACGGACCTCTATGAAGAAACCTTGCAGATGATTGCGCGACACAGTTGTTGTGTCGAAATCAATACTTCCGGCTATCGAAAGACAAAGGTCGAGCCCTTCCCTGACCACGAAGTAATTCGGATGTGTGTTGCACACGGCATTCCCCTCACCTACGGCTCTGACTGCCACGCGCCAGGCGAGATCGCCCACTCCCATGCGCGCGTCGAATCGCTCCTGATTGAATACGGCATCACGGAGCTACTCACGTTTGATCAGCGGAATCGTATTTCTATTGCGTGGAACACTTAAACAGAAGGGGGTGAATCCCACTATCCAAGCCGCTCCGTGAGGAATTATTGAAACGTATTTCGCCAGATGAAGGGAACGAATTGGCACACTTATCTTTTGTCCGTTGCGAAGCAATTTTTTTGTCACACTTTCCTCTGTTGAGGGACACATGATGATGTGAAAGATAACGATAGTTCTGTTTTATTCTTGATTGGGAATCCGAATGGAGCAGTGCCGTCAATAACCCCGCCCTAAAGGGCGAGGCTTGTAAGTCGTCAGACACGCCTACATTAGGCTGATTGACATACAGCCTTTGCGGTTTTAGACCGCAGTGTGTTCTCGGTTGAACGTCGAATGTTTTACGCATACAACGGTTACTGTATACAACTCCATACATTCAGTTTTCAAAGAACAGGGGTGTTTTTTTAACTGTTAGCTCCGATTCATCGGAGTGTCTTACACCTTTGTATATTATATCACAAATATTGGCTCAAAGTCAACTACAGAAAGGCAGCGCGGCTTCCTCCCCGCCGTAAACGGCGAGGTTTCCGCCGCGAATTTTTTATGAAAGACTACACTGATGAGGAATTAGTGGAGTTGGTTAAAAAGAGCAACGATGAGCAGGCTTGGGTGGAGATATTTAACCGTTACCACCGTCTGATCTATCACACGATCTGCCGGAAAGTCTGGGGATTTGACAGAACAGATTGGGATGATATTGCCCAGGATATTAGTATTGAGTTCTGCCAAGCTATCCCAAAATTCCGCGGCGAAAATAAGGAGGGCCAAAAGTGTAAACTGAGCACGTATCTGATGAATATCGCATTGAAGATATGTAACAAGAAATATGAAGAGAAATTGCGCAGAGCGGAAAGGAAGAAGGATATCGATACTAGGTGGCCTGAACAAGCCGCTTGCATCTTTGTGTCCCCTGAAGCACAAACTCTTGAAAAGGAGAACGAAGCAGAGCTAATAGAAATATGGTCAGGCCTCGCCCAAAACATACGATATATTCTTTATCTTCACTACATCGTGGGCCTCACATACGATGAGATTGCGGAACAGCTCCAGATTCGTTCAGATAATCTCAGACAAAAGGTCAAACGCGCCCTGGACCAAGTGAAAAAAAAAGTGGTCCAAAAAAAGATTAGCCCAGAACAATTTTATCGGGTGGGGCTCCGTGCGCTTCATCGCAGCTTGGCTAAAGATACGGTAGAGGAGGTAGAAACCTATGAAGTGCCGAAAACCTGAAATCTCTGAACGGCTTTTGTTCTATGTCGAAGATGTTCTCATGAACGAAAGCGAACGAACACAAATTGAGGAACATCTCAAAAAATGCGACGCTTGCAGGGAAGCGTGTGACCGGTATCGCAAGGCCATTGACCTGCTGATAAAACATAAGGAACACCTTGCTAACGGTGTTGAAGAAAATATTGAAATCCCGCCCTTCCAAATGACAGCAGCATTGCAAGCGTACATTCGGGGCAGTTGGGCGCATCGACTCTGGTATCGTCTGTCCAATGAGATTAAGACTATCGGAAGGGTTGTATGGCGTCCGGTCTGGGGTGTATCAGCGATTGCACTTGTGGTCATTCTCATTGGTGCGTATGGGATTGCAGCGAACTCGCATGGTGTTTACGATAAACTCGCACCACCGATGCGGGCAGGTGGCATCGATCTCATAGGGAACGGATTTCAAATTACAGTGCAATAATCTGGAGAACAGACTTCCGAAGTTTCAGTGACACAAAAATCGGTGGCGTATCCTCAGAAGAATCCATTGTCGTCAATGTCTGCTTTTTTTGCAAACTTCGGAAGTCTCCAATTGGCTTCTATTTACCAAAGTCAAGTGCGCTTTAACAAATTCTTGTACAATGTTGGTTAAATTC
>CAZOAL010000039.1:0-81919 GCA_964577695.1 uncultured bacterium
CCCGTCCGCGGGGGGACCATAGGGGGGGAAAGACCACAGGGGGGAACGGGGAGGGGGTGAGGGAAGGGGGTGATTTCTCCCCTCTCCTCGCAGGGGAGGGGACGGGGGAGGGGTTCGGCGCGTGCGGTCACTGTTTGTCTTGCCGCAAAATTGATGACGGAAATCACCCCGATGTCCAGATTATCCGTCCAGCGGGGACCTGGATGAAAATAGATCAGATCCGCGAGCTGCAAAAACGGATCATTTATCGTCCCCTTGAGGGGAAGCGAAAAGTCTACATCCTGACAGAAGTCGAACGAATGAATCTGGAAGCCGCAAACTGTTTACTCAAAACCCTTGAAGAACCGCCAGCCGCTTCGGTTTTAATCCTGCTAACGACCAATCTGGAGGCCCTGCTGCCGACGATGAGATCGCGTTGTCAAATTATCCATTTTCACCCCCTGCCGATTGCTGAACTTGCGGCGTATCTGCTGCATCAATTTGATGTCGAGGAGACACAAGCGTTTTCAATTGCGACGTTATCAGGAGGGGCAGTTGGCAAAGCATTGACTTTGCTTCAACGTTCCCACGCGGAGCGTGGGAACGAGTCTATTTTGGATGAAGAAATCCCTGAAATTCTAACTGCCACTGATCGGTTAGCCGCCTTTAGAATTGCTGAAAAGTTGAGTCAGAATCCGGAGGCGTTAGATCATCTCGTCACCTGGTATCGGGATGTGTTGTTGCTGCATCAAGGGGCACCGATTGATTTGATGACGCATACCCATCATGTCGAAGCCCTCAAACAGCTTGCGCCACATTATTCACGATTGCATTTACAATCCGCAATCAAAACGATTTTGGAAACGAAAAATCTGATTAAACGCAACGTCAACGCAACATTGGCTTTAGAGGTGATGACTTTGAAATTATTACGTCGTTAGGTTTAGGTACTTGCAGTGTGATACACCGCGTAGAGAAGGTGAATAAAACATTAACTAACTTTCAATATTAAAGTTTACATTTCAGACTTCCGAAGTCTTGGAGACTTCGGAAGTCTAATGTATAGTTTATTTTTCAAAATTAGTTAGAGAATGAAGGAAAGGTTATGAATAAGGTTTCACTTATTGGCGACAACGCGATGAGAGGAGGATATTCTAATGGAAAAGGCTAAGGTTCTTTCCATTACTCAAGCACGCACCCAATGGCGACACACGATGGACATAGTTACCGACGGTGGGGCTGTGGTAATTGAGCGGTACGGCAAACCGACAGCGGCAGTGATTCCCTTTGAGGATTATCTAAATCTGCAAGAGGAACTGGACGAACTACGGGCAGCGGCGAGCGAATGCGGTTTATGAGAAGTGGAAACGAGACCCATCCATTGGTCGGCCCTGGGAGGAAGTAAAGGCGGAGTTGATTGCTGAAGGATTCTTCGACGATGAGAACGAATAACCCCAATAGTCGTTTGCAAATTATTAAGTGCCTGGACAAAATTAATTCGTTATTTTAGACTTCCGAAGTCTTTGAGACTTCGGAAGTCTGGACGACTGCATCCTCAAATAATTCTGTCCAATTACTTATCAGTCGTGAGGCGGAACGTGCGTTGCGCCGTTTGCCTCGGAATATGGCACAACGCATCAGACAAGCGATTGATCGCTTGGCCACATCCCCCCGGCCACCCGGTGGCAAGAAATTGGTCGGTTACGATAACTTGTACAGAATTCGAGTGGGAGAATGGCGAATCATCTATGCCCTCGAAGATGACAAGTTGGTTATCTTGATTATGGAGATTGCGCCCCGAGGAAGGGCGTACCGAAATCTGTAAGCGAAACAGAAAACCAAAGAGGATACAAAATCATGCGTACATTCTATATTACAACACCCATTTACTACGTCAACGCAGAGCCGCATATCGGGCACGCTTACACAACGATTGCCGCTGATGTGCTGACAAGATACCACCATCTCAAGGGGGATGATGTTTTCTTTCTAACAGGCGTCGATGAACACGGCGCAAATATCCAAAAGATCGCTGCTGAAAGAGGCATCCCCGAACAAGCGTACTGTGATCAGATGGCACCTGTGTTTACGGTTCTCTGGAACAAGCTGAATATCTCACACGATATTTTCCTTCGCACAACGAGCGACTTGCACAAACGCGGCGTGGCAAAATTTCTCAATGCGCTTTATGAATCAGGAGATGTTTACAAAGGTAAGTATGAAGGGTATTACTGTCGCCCTTGCGAAAGTTTTTACACAGAGAAAGAACTGGGTGAAAACAATAACTGTCCTGTCCACAAGTTACCCGCGGAATGGGTTGAAGAAGAAAACTACTTCTTTGCCTTGTCGAAATACCAGGAGCGACTCATTGAACATTTTCGCGCCAACCCAGATTTCCTCCGACCGGAGAGCCGCCGTAATGAGATTCTGAGCGTTGTGGAATCTGGGCTGAAAGATGTTAGCATCTCGCGAGCTTCTGTATCTTGGGGGATTCCGCTGCCGTTTGACACAACGCACAATATTTATGTGTGGATTGAAGCCCTGTGCAACTACATCACCGCGCTCGACTATCATGAAGATGGGGAGAAGTTCCGCAAATATTGGCCCGCGGATATTCATATCATGGCAAAAGAGATTACGCGCTTTCACGCGATTATCTGGCCCGCTATGTTGATGTCCGTCAATTTACCGCTTCCCAAACGGATTTTTGCACACGGCTTTTTAACGAAAGATGGCGAGAAGATTAGTAAAACACGGGGAAACGTCATTGATATGGACGCCCTGATTGACGAGTTTGGATTGGATGCGTTTCGTTACTTTTTCCTGCGAGAATTTAGCTTCGGTAATGACGGGGACTACAGACATGATCGCTTTGTGATGCGATATAACGCAGACCTGGCAAACGACCTCGGGAACCTGCTCAACCGCACACTTGGGCTCGTCTCGAAAAACTTCGGTGTCATCCCTGAACCAACCACACCGGGCGAATTTGACGACGAAGTGAAACAGATGGCGCGGGAAACAGTCGAGAAGGTCGATACCTTGATGAACCAGGTGGCTTTTGATGGCGCGTTAGAAACGATCTGGGAGTTCGTGAGGCGGCTGAATCGCTACATCCAGCAAACCCAGGCCTGGACACTCGCAAAGTCAGAGGAAACGAAGGGGCGTATGGGGACCATTCTCTACAACGCTATGGAAGCCTTGCGAATCGTTGGCGTCCTGATTTCGCCCTTCATGCCTGACACTGCTGTTCGCATCCGCCAACAACTAGGACTTGATGAAGGTTTCAATGACCAGGGGTTGGCTACAATCGCCCAATGGGGTGGCTTACCATCAGGGAAGCGCGTTGGCCAACCCCAACCGCTCTTCCCTCGAACAGACACAAAGGCGCAACAGAAGCAGGACAGAGCGGCAACCGCCAAAGCAGAAACACCTGCAGAAGCAGAGCAAACTGTTGCATCCAGAGTAGACGATAACCAGGTCTCCATTGACCAGTTTCAGTCGCTGGAGTTACGTGTTGCCACAGTCATTTCTGCTGAACGCATCCCGAAGGCGGAGCGGCTGTTGAAGCTGCAAGTCGATATCGGGACGGAAAAGCGTCAAGTGGTCGCAGGCATCGCCGAATATTACGCGCCCGAAGCGCTCATCGGTAAGCAGGTGATTCTGGTTGCCAACCTGAAACCCGCCACGGTGCGCGGTATCGAATCGCAAGGGATGGTGCTCGCTGCCGTGAGCGACAACCATCTCGCTCTGGCAACGGTTGAAAAGGAGATGCCCCCCGGTAGCCGAGTCCGTTGAATCCGCGAATCGACGAAACAATGAACTTTACGGCAGAAGTTTTTTGACCGTTGGGCAGACTTCCGAAGTCTTTGAGACTTCGGAAGTCTGAACCTCCAACTGCTGCGAGAAAAGACAGTTTGCTCCCCCGCCGTCATCACCCGCCCCTTCTGATATTTTTGAGCCCGTATCGCAGCAACCGCTCTTACTCGCCTGTGTTGTGGATTTGCACCAAAGCTTACGATCTATCAGGACCATCTGGGGATGGGAATTAGACACCTGGTTCGGATACGACGAGAGAGAAGAGATGCAACGGCTGTCTGAGAAACGGGTCGAGGGGCTTTACTGGCTCGACATCCTTCGAGGGGATTATGTCTCAGAAGAAAGGAAACGCTTTTTATGCGGCCATCTCCGTGAAAAAACGATTCTCAAATCTCTCTCCGATGGGAGTTTATATTATCAACAGACCGATACCCCGTCGTTGTGGTTTCGCGAGTAAGGGAATATAACGTTGGCGAATGAAGATGGAGCTCTCAAGGGATTGAAGGAGGTGGTCGAGAAAGGCATCCTGAAGGTCATCGGTCACGGAAGAGCAACTTGGCGATGGGTTGGCGATTCTGGAAATTATGAAGTTGAGCCTTTTTGCGATCAGGAGAGGAATCCAATTGAAATTTCCATTTGTTAAAAATTTTTGCTTGACATCATACCGGTTTTGTCATAAAATGTCGCAACGTTGAAATCTGTGTATGGTCATGTATTGAAGTGCCCAAAATGATTGACCACAATGTTCTACCTCCTAAAAAGGCCTGAGAGAATATGAAACCGAGGAATAGGCTGTCCCATATTTTTATTTGTGTTTACCTTTTGTTTCTGAGTACAAGCTGCGAGAAAAGACAGTTTGCTCCCCCGCCACCATCACCTGACCCTTCTGATATTTTTGAGCCTGTATCGCAGCAATTCAGAGCCCGCATCTACATCGACGCGACGGTGTCGATGGAAGGCTTCGTGGTGCCGGGGGCATCGACGAACTATGCTCAGATCTTACAACCCTTAGAAAGCACTGCTATTGGTGGTTGGCCCAATGCGAAAGTCGAATTTTATCAGTTCGGCACACAGGTGTTACCTCTGCAAGGACGTGACTACCTGAGAGCGGCGAAACGTGTTTTGGGAGCGCGAATGGAAATTGACCATGTCTAACCTTATGTTGGAATTTCAGTCAGCAGGTATTTTTTATGGACATCACACCAGTTTTGTCATAGAATGACGCAAAGGAGGAGAAGCGATGGCAGAAGGAGCGATGGAAAATGAATGTTACTATTGTGGGAAAGCGATTAAAGAAAAGGTAGACTATTGTCCCTCCTGCAAGGAACCTCTTATTGAATGCCCTAACCCGAATTGTGGACGATATAACAGCCCTTTAGCAAGTTGGTGTTACCAGTGTAGCACTGAGCTCCCTTTATCCTTGAACCGAATAAGCACTCTTCCCCTTTCCCGCCTGGTGGATGATAAAGGAGAACCTTTCCTGCAAAAAGTGGAATTACAAGGAAGCCAAATTAACACCGAGTTTCTGGCAACGCCAGCGGTAGCGTTCGGCTATCTTTTTGTGGTATCCTCTGCTGGCGAACTGTTCATTGTGAATCAATATACCCTAGCTGGAAGGGAGCACCCTGCATTAACCATCCCACTTTCCCAAGAACAGGTGCTAACTCCTCCGCTCATAATGGGTCGTCGTAGCGCTGGCACCCCTCCCCACCATGAGTGGTATTGCTGTATCGTTGCGCAACGTCACTTATACTTGCTTACTATCACATCAGACATTGATATCGCATCAAACAAATTGAAAATTGTGCTTAGACTGGTGCCTTCTTTTCCGGTGGAATTGCCGGGTGATTGCGTTACTCCCCCCATCTGGGCAGAGGAACGCATTTTTATCGGGACTGAACAAGGAGTTTTCGCTTATAACCTGCAGGGAAAGCAACTTTTTTCTTTCGGACAAGGACGCTCGGACTGGCATGGCACAATCGCTACAAATATTCTTCCGATGGAACAAAGGGTGCTGTTTGGGACTGTTGAAGGAGACACAGGCTACCTTTACGCCGTCACAACCACAGGACGTTCTGCATGGGCAGAGCCTTATATAGCACTAAATCGCATTGCTGGCGCGCTCTTACCTTTACTGGAGAACCGTGTGGTATTGCTAGATGAGGAGGGGGTCTTTTACAACCTTGATGTTGCGGGAGAGCGTCATTACGCCCCTGAACGGATAAGCCTTGCGGAGGACGAACTGGCCACAACCTTTGCGTTAGGCTTTGTGGAAGGAGCTATCTACGCGGGCACGCGCAGGGGGCGCATTTACCGCATCAGCCCATTGGGAAGTTTGATAGGCGAATCGCAGCCGACTAACATACCTCCGGAGCAGACGCCTTCGGTGAACCCCGCAGGACAAGTCACCTTTTTATCTCATACGGCGCTTCGGTTCACTGGCAGCGAAGAGCAGCCTTTGCTCACGTCTCCGGCGCAAAGTCCCTCTGGAATGCTTGCTTTTGCTGCGAAAGGAGGTAATTTATATTTACTCGATTTTTCTCATAATCATCAGATTCTGCGGCTAGTTGATGCGCGAGTGGTACATCTGAGCCTTCCCTTTGAAGCATCACCGATTTTTGCTGGAAAGTATCTCTATCTGTGCTCCCGAACCGGCGCTCTGGTGCGTTTGGGTCAGGATGAATAAAGAAAGTGACTGAAAAATGAAAGCCAAAATTTACTTACGAAAAAAAAAGAAATACCTGCATGGGCTTTTTGTAAGCTTTCTTTGTGTGGTTTGCGCAACTGGAATAGCGTCTGCTCAGACACCGCCAACCAATAATGCTTCAGAAATCCTGGTGTTTGTGGATGTTTCGGGGAGCATGGGGCAGGGAGCAGGTTCTAAATTACAGTCTGCCCAAGCAAGATTAAATCGATGCTTAGAACTTACGAATAGCACAGCACAGGTCTACGGGTTCTATGGTTATGAGACAGAACCTGATGTTCTCAGATGGGAGGAGGTTGGCGGAGGGGTCAGGGGGTTGAAACTCCCACCTAACGCTGGCCAAACCCTCTCACCGTTAGATAAGGGACTTTCTAAGGGGTTTGAGATATTAACCACGTCTCGAAAAGAGACTCAATTATGGTTTGTCACAGACGAGATCTTTGACACCGGAACGAGCGCGCCGGAGAACGAGTTAATCAGGAAGTTTCGTGAACGGCTTGAACAGCATGAAAATTTCCCCTGGGTCTGTTATTATCAGTTTAATGATGTTCCCGGCAAGCCGTATCGGATGTACATGATGATCTATTATGATCAAAAGCATGTGAAGCATCAGGAACACGATGATGCCGTGAAGCAGTTTTTAGGTTATGTAAATGACCTCTCGTCTAAACTGAATATGAAGGCAACACTTCTCAAATTTCATCTTCCTCTGCGTAAGGGAACAGTGTTGTTCAAGGTGTCAGAAATGTCATCTTGGGAGGGTTATGCTGGAGATGCGCTGAATCCTGTGTTCGATTTTCAGCTTTACTACCAACCCCAGTCGTTTAGGCTGCTCAGAAGCAAGCTGACTTTTGAGAAAGATTCCAAACTGAGCGTGAGCGGATTTCCTCGAGTTAACGAGGTCAACAGTTCACAGTATCAGACGAAAGCCCGAGTAAAATTGGAGGGGGATTCCAGTATCCTTACGCCCGGAGATACGCTCTCTTTAGCAAATGTCGCCTACGGAAAACCGATACCGATTACTGTAGAACTGAATAATATCCCTTCATTGAACATCAGCTTATTAAACGATTGGAAAGAGGTGTTTTTCTCTTTTGAATCAGGAGGTCAGGCAACATGGGATGCGTCGTTTACCATTTCCGACGCGACGTTCAACCCTGTGGAAGGAAAATATCCACATATTGATTTATCCAAAATCACTGAAAGTAGCCATCTTCCCCAAACGGTCAAGCAAACGCTTCCACTAACGCATAGTTTTGATGTTTCTTATCCTCCGTATATTTGGCCTGTTCGTATATTAGTCTGGTGCCTTTTACTCATAGGGCTGCTGTTAGCGATTATCCAAATCGCTAGAAAGGGCGCTAAAACGCCTTCACCCCCAAAGCCTTTACCTTCAAGGCGCGGTAAGCCTACCCTGGTGACACAACCACGCCAATTTAAGAAGTATTATTAACCCAATAAGTTCTCCACAAATTTAAGTGACTAAGAGCCTATCCGAATAACCCCCTGTAGCCGAATTCACCAGAATTCGGATCGGAAGTCTGGCGACTTCCGCTACCAGAAACCGATTATTCGGATAGGCACTAATACTACAATGTCACGCTTAGGACGAACCTCTTGTAACACATGTCTCCTGACTTGTAATCCCCAGCGGCGCAAGTCAGGAGACGTGCGCTACATCGGGATCGTGAATTTGACGTGACATTGTAGTGCTAAGTGGTTCACTTCTTAAACTCAACCCGGGTTTGGGTTCACGACTAACCTTCCGAAGGTTCCAAACCTTCGGAAGGATCTAACCCTCTACGGACTTATGAAATGAACCACTAAGGAGATTTATATGCCGCATAAAAAACAGTTAATCGTTTTGTTGCTAATGAGTTTCATGATTACAGGCTTAGTTGGATGTGAGTTGATTGGACGTCCAACTCGTATCGGGGTGATTCTGAACGCCCCTAACAAATACATCGGAAAAGAGGTCGTCGTGGAAGGGCGTAGCCAACAAAGTTATGAAATTGAGGGCAACCCTGCTTATGACCTGGAAGATGGCACAGGGGTCATCCCGGTGTTGTACGCAGGCACGCCGCCGCGCATGAACGAAAGGCTCACGATTCGTGGACAAGCCCAACGCATAGACCCTCCGTATGAAGGGCGCGCTGTGGCGTTGCGTGTCTTGCGCATCCTTCCTCCTACACAGCCCCAAACAAAGGATTATGTTCTCGCAGGACTTATGGTGCTCATCGGAGGCTTCGGATTAATCCCTGCGGTGTACAGTGTTAGTGTCTTCCGGTATCTGTTGCACCGCCGGGAACCTGACGGGGCCAAAGCCGCATCGAATGTATGGGTGGTCGTTTTTTGGTTCGCGTTACTCATTTTGTGTGTATTATTTGCGCTGCGAGGTTACTCTCTAGCGCCTATTTATCTGTTAATTGGTTTTACAGCTTTCTCTGGGCTCATTGCCCTATTATTGCTGACACGCGCCAGAGTACGGTATTAGGGCGTGTTGACGAATTCGGCAGAATCCTCGTAGTACACTGTCAATCATGAAATCAGGGGTTGGAGAAGAAACCGAGTTTCTTTAAGAAACTCGGTTTCTGATGAACCTCTCTCCTTTACCCCTCAATTCAGCCTTGACAAGGCACTAGGGCCGATCGGCGTAAGTTCGTCTGCCAAAGAAACCGAGTTTTTGGCAAAAACTCGGTTTCTCTCAATGGCATACGGATTTCCGCCGTGAAGCACGAGCCAAACCACAAACCAGCTTGTTCAAGCAAAAGGAGAAATTTTTATGGTAATTCAAACGGCTAGTTATTTCTGGCATCGGGTTGACCCAGCGCCGGCGGATGGAGGAATTGTTGGCGTTCGCCCGACACTCATCATCGGGGCAGGAGGGACGGGGCGAGAAGTCGCTACACGTCTGAAAAAACGCTTTAAAGATGAGTTCGGAAGCCCGGAGCGCTATCCTATCGTCGGCTATTTTCTGATTGATACAGATAGCACAGCCGGGCATTATACCCCATCGCTAAAGGAGTTAGAAACAAGTTTCCGGTTCGAGAGGAATGAAATGGTAACGGCCACCGTCTCAGGGGTAGACCAGTTTATCACAAACCTGGAGCAGCCTGCGTATGCCCATTTGAAGAAATGGATTTACCCGAATCTTTCGGGGTTAGTGGACATGTTGAATGGCGCATCGACGTTCCGCCCCTATGGGCGTCTGGGTTTTGTTCTCAGCGAGCCGACGATTCGCTCCCGGTTGACAGCGGTTTTTGATCAGATCCGCGATGTGGGACATCGTCTGCCCATGAGTAAAGAGCACAAAGTCACTGTTGCGCCCGGCGTGGAGGTATGGGTCATTGCGTCGCTGGCAGGCGGAACAGGGAGCAGCATCTTTCTGGATATTGCCTTCATGATGAAAGAGATTGCCGAACAAAGAGGAATCTCGTTAGAATCTAAAGGCTTGCTCCTCATGCCTTCCTTTTACATGGAACAGGAGGTCGAACGTCACGAAGCCAATGCTTACGCCGCGTTAAAAGAGCTTGAATATTACTCCCTGAACGACTGGGTCATGGAATATGCTTCAGGGGGGGAGCACAAAGTAACGCCTCCGCCTTTTAACCATTGCTATCTTCTCGATAACACCAACGATGGCGGATTTGTCCTTCAAGGAAATGAGCAAGGAAGGCACGAACTCTTTGAAATGTTGGCAGATTATATTTTCTTAGATTTCACGAACGTGCCCTTTTCCAGCAGAAGAAAATCGCAACGGGCGGGTTTTGTAGGCATCATGAATCAACCGTACGCTCCCCAAGTTGAATCCCTCGGAAAAGCCATCTGGAGCAAGGGATATATGGGTTTGGGATATAGCTCCATTTCCGTTCCTCGACCCCGAATTATTAACGCTTGCGCCTACAAGTTAGCCGCAGATGTGGTGAGCGCTTGGGGGGCTCTCTCAAGGGTTAGAACGCCCTTGATTGAGAGTGTCGTTGCCAATGCCGTTTACAATCCAGAAAATGCCACAACTTGCTTATTAGGAGCGATAAACTTCTTTGAAAGCCTCTCGCAAGAAGGACAACATGATCTGTTAAGCTGGCTCAGTCGGCTCGCTGGTGGGGAGCGAATTCCTGATGAAATCGAAAGATGGGCTGATGAGATTCAGAGAAACGTTTTGGGTGATGTGCATTTGAGGGAAGGGATCGCGGGAAAAACCGTGGAGGAATACCTTGAGGATGAATTTAAGCGTTTTGAGGCGAGATTCGTCAATGAAAAAGATACCGATCTCCCAGAAAGATGGGGAACTCACACGAATCTGATGAGAACCAATAAAGAGACTTTTCTCTCTGGTGGGCAAGGCGCAGATGGCAACTTCGTTCCCGGGGTGCTTGATAAAAGCCCTAATCAACGCGGGAGACTTTATCAAGAAATTGCAAAAAGGGTGAACAGACGGGAGCTTGGTGCCGGGCATGCTGTGCAAATGCTCCAGGAACTCAAACGCCGCTTGACAACAGGAGCAGATTCCTATGAAACGGCTTTGACCGACGCCTTGGGAGATGAAAATGCGGAGAAAGGGTTATATCATGATCGAAAAGTCCTCCGAGAGACAATTGATAAAGATAAGCAGACGTTGGAGGTGCTCCTCGCTGAACGGGAGAAACACGAGCGTGAGGTGATGGCTGAACTGGAGAAACATGAAAATTGGGCAGCCCCAGCGGCGCTTTGGTGGATGGGCGTCAACAAAAGAGCAGCGCTCCAATACGATAGAGAAAAACTAGAATCCTATTTGGAACAGGATAGGAAAAAGTTAGCTGATGCGTTGGATGAGTATACTTATCATGTCAAAAATTACTTTAACACCAGAACTCGCATCTATGCGCGAGTGCTGGCATTAGAAGTTTGCGATAAAGTGGCTGAGTATATTGATCACTTAATCCTGGAAATCGGACGCATTGCAGATACACTTAACCTTTTGCACAGAAACATGGTAGCACAGTATATGTTCTACCGGGCGAAGGAGGTAAATGTCCTTTTCCCAAATGTTTTTGACGAAAACGAGATTGAGAATGTGTACTATCAGAGAGGAACTATCACGACTGGGCTCGATGGGCATAGCAATGCCATACAAGCTGCGCTGGCTCGATTCTACCCCGATGCCAACCACCCGTCGGTGCAAATCATGGAATTGCCTGAACTGATCAGAAGATTTGGGCGAGACAAAGTGGAGGGAGTGCTGCGAGAGTACGCTGTTTCATGTTTTGAAAGGGCGATCGGCACGGAAGTTGACATCATCCAGAAAATTAACCAGTTACCGCCTGATGAGCAGCAGCATCTCCTTTCTCAGGCTTTGAGCGCCAGCCAACCGTGGATACGCCTCAATCCTGCCGGTAGAGCGCAGGGGTTCGCCGTTGTTCCAGGTGAGAATAAAAGGCTCATGGTGGGGCGCTATAATGACCCTGCAATGTCAGCGATTTACGATGAATTTGATAGGCACTTATCCGCCAGCTTAGACCCGACAATGGCTCCAGCCCTGAACACGATTGATAGTCCCGACCAATCGCGCGTGCTGATTTGTACCGAATTAGCGGGTTATCCGATTTGCGCCTACGCGCTGATTGGCAACTTAAAAACAACGTATGAGACTCTCCTGGCGAAAGGGGAAGATGCCCAAAGGAGGGGGGCCTGGTTGCACATTGACCACAACGAATATAAATTTGAAGACCTCATTCCCACCTTCGATCCGGTCGAGCAAAACGAGATTAAGCAAGCGATTAAAGCTTTTGTGCTTGGTTTGGTTCTTGGCGTCCTTGATGTCGAGGTGAGGAAAGGGGAGGTGAATTACATCTTTCCTAAACCACGCCCATTTAGTAATAAGACAGACCCTGTTGATCTCGGGATAGAAACGAGAGCTAAAATTCGGCTCAGAAAAGAAAAAGATATTCTTAAGGCTGTAGAAGAGAGAATCGCCGAATACAAGGGAAAAATCATGCAACAACAACATGGACAATACGGTCCCTCCTTCGATAACTATTGCTTGACATTGACGTGGTGTAGTGAAAACACGTACCCTGTCAGATTGATTCAGCTTCCCGGAGCAGGCGGCGGCAGCAGGCCACAACAGAGCGTCGAGAATCGCATTTTGGATGAGGAAAAGGAGAAAATGGGAGAAGCCAAGGATAAAGAGCTGGAACGTTACGCTCGAGATCAAGGGACGGATGTAAAAGACGAGAAGGCGGTATGGCAGACTCAAATGGATAGTTCGAGCGGGCAGCCGGACAACTTCTCTATTCCCTTCCCCAACGCGCCAAACCTCCGAAAGGTGAAGATGTAACATGAAAGATGATCGAAAAAAGCAAACCCCGAATCAAAGCCTTCGCCGACGCCCAAAACCTCAGAATGAATCATTCCGAGATGTGCGGAGGGCTTCCTCAAAAAATCTTTTGGAGGAACGGAGAAAAGCAAGCGCTCCAAAGAAAGAAGGGACGCCTTCAGGGCTTATATGGATAGTCCTTGGAGTGGGCGGCATAGCGGTGGTGGGTTTGATTATTTGGTTGGTAAGCGACCACTATTCGGGGTCAACGGAAGATTTTGTGGTCACGCCGCGTGTAACGAAGGTTCAGCCGTCCACCCCTTCCCCCACCCCGGCTCTCCCCGCGGACGGGGAGGGCGCAACACAAGGTCCAGCGACCCCATCGGGCGGGGGAGAGCGCAAAACGTCGCCTGCTTCGCCTGACGCTCCAGGCACCGCGCCGCCCGGCAGTTTAGAGGTGTTGACGCAAAAACTGAAACCGGCTATCGTCTTTATCAGCGCTGATCTCGGCGGTGGAATGGGAAGCGAAGGGACCGGCTTTTTTATCAGTTCTCAAGGCTTTCTTTTGACGTGTGAGCACGTCATTGAGTCAGCGAGACGCTTAAGAGTCAGGACTGCCGATGAACAAGAGATCGACGCAACCGTGGTCTGGCAGGATAAGGCGCGAGATTTAGCGCTGGTCAAAATTCCCAGAGGAGGCATGCCTGTGATTCCGTTAGCCGAAACCCAGGTGAGGGAAGGCCACCCCATCATTGTGGTGGGCTTTCCGCTGGGTTCTTCTTTGGGGCGCGAACCCACGGTGACAACGGGCATCCTCAGTGCCCTCCGCCGTCGAAACGGGCTAGAAGCACTCCAAATCAGCGCTCCTATCAATCCAGGCAACAGCGGTGGACCGCTTGTTTCTGCCCAGACAGGGAAAGTAGTCGGCGTCGTGAGCACCAAGGTTACAAACTTTTCAGATGTCGAAGGGCGCAACGAAGACTCCGTGCGAACCGAAGGGATAGGCTTCGCTGTGCCCATCACCCAAGAATTGCGTGAAATATTGGAAGGATTGATGCGGTAATCCCGCTAACTCGCCAATGTCACATTTCCCTGTAGCCCAAGATTCTATCTTGGCCCCCGCGGCTGATGTCCTCGGTAGGCCAACTTAGAAAGTTGGGCTACGACTGGATCCGGTGGGTTGAGGATTAAGTTTATCGAAATCTCAAAACCTCATTTCTAATGTGACATTGGCGAACTAATTTTCCACGGTGAATCTGGCATACAGTGTAGGAACTGGCATAATCTTATCATCGTACTGTGCGGCGGAAATTCGTGGACGGTCGGCAGTAAAGAAACCGAGTTTTTGTCAAAAACTCGGTTTCTGCTGTCAGCCTGTCCAGAAACTTCTGCCAAGATGTAATAACTTTTAGTTCGCCGTACGCAAACCCCACAATGGTTCCCGACGGGGTTCAACCCCTTCGGAAACGGTGTGATGCCCGTTGTGACAAGCCAAACACGAATAAACTCGCGCCATTAAGTCCGTATCGGATCAGACTTCCGAAGTTTCCAAAACTTCGGAAGTCTTGATACCCGATACGAAATTAAGAAATGAACCACTTAGTTAATAGCCTTCTTCCGGAGGTCAAGAAATGCAACAAAGATTTATCGACTGCCCTCTGTGTACTCAATCTCCCCCTGCGAAAGTGCCAATTGACGCTGTTTATTGCCCCAAATGTAAAAGCAACCTAATCAAGATTGACATTTCACCGGTTGAGTCTTTTATCACCTATCCTCAACCCGGCGGCGCTCAATCGCATACCATCAGGGTTGAACTCACCAACAAGAGCATCCGGGATTTAGATATCAGGTTTGAACCTGAACGGATTATCCCAACCATCGACCCTGACCCAGGCCAGGCTTGGATGATTATTCCGCAGGGGCACTCGTTGCTTAAAGGGAAAAAGGTTCCTTTTATTTTTACGTTCTACCCCGACAGAATCGGACGCAATACGGCGGAAGCGATTATCTCTGTGAAAGTCGCCGGCATCCCCAATGTGCCCAAAGAGCTCATCCCGCCAATCTTGTTTAGCGTCGGTCCACCTCCACAGGCCGAGCTGACCCCCGATCAGCAAAAGTTGGGAACAATTTATCTCGGAGGCAGGATTGAAACTAAAACCACGTTGCGTAACGTTGGCGGGGGACGGCTTACATTCGTTGGGTATGGGGGAACGCATATACCGGCACATACCTTCTCCCCTCCGATTCTCATCGGCGCAAACGCGAGGTCGGAATATGAAATCACTTTTCCCCTCGAAACCGCTAACCTTTCGCCCGGCCCGCTCACAGAGCAAATCAGACTCCGTTTTGACGGAGGGGTGCCAGACTTAACCTTCCCCATCGAAGGCCAACTCAACCCAGGTCCGACGCTAGAAGGCACAGTCCGCTGGAAACAGGTGACCGAGGAAAAAAGACCGCTTGGCAGGGATCAGCAGCAGTTTGAATATCTCTATAATGAAAAAGAGCAGAACGTTGCTATTTCGAGGGACAATTATCAAATTCCAATTCACCTTGGCGATATTCCCCAAGGGGTGCGGACAAGCATCGAACTCACCCTCACGAATAACGGCACTGAGGCGTTGGAAGGAACGATGTCTTTTATCAACGGCGTCAAAGGAATCGTAGCAACGTTTGGCGGGTTGAGAGAATCTTCGTGGAAAACCGCCGTTGAGGCGAGTGGAGGGGGTAGCTATAACGTAATCGAGATTGATACAAGCCAGGGCGTGGAAAGCGATGAGATTTACAGCTTGAAGGCTAAACTTGACTATAAAACGGACTACAATCTGCCACAACTCTCCCTGGACATCTCCTTCAAGTTGGTTCCCTGTCAGGAATACCCAAACTATGTGGCGGCTGATTTTGGCACAACAAATTCGTGCATTGCTTACCTTCCTTGGCGTAGAATAAAGCCTGAACCCGTGAAAATTGACAATCTCACACGCTATGGACACATGGTTAGTGCTGGACCTGGCAACCAAACGCCCGGCTACGGTTTTAACCCGCATTTATACTCCTTCTGTTGTTTTGAGGTGGGAGGCGATTTGAATTCCCCGTGGGTTGGCTATATCGCAGAGAGAGCAGCAATAAGGTCTTATGAGAACGCCAAAAGATCGGTTCGCTCGATCAAGACACACCTTGGTACGGAATGGTGTAAGTTCATTGATGGCGTTCCATTTAAGGCGCAAGATATAGCAGCGTTTATTGTCAAGGAGCTGGTTCAAAAAGCCCTTGATGAGGTGAAAATGCGCCCTGCGAGAGCGATTATCACGATGCCCGCCAATTCTTCCCCTAAGAAGATTAATGAAACCTTAGCCATATATCAGAAGGCAGGGTTAAAATCCCTCACCAAGGAAGATATTATCTATGAGCCCGAGGCGGCTGCCTATTACTATATCCTCACGCACCCAGAACTCCATCAAAATTTGCCTGATGGAACGCCTTGCTACCTCTTAACCTTTGACTTTGGAGGCGGCACATTAGACGTATCCGTTGTGCGCGTCAAAAAAGAAGGGGAGAAAATCTACATTGCGGTTCTAGCAAGCCGAGCAAAAAGCATCGGAGGGGATACAATTGACTGGGCTTTGCGCAAAAAAGTGGTCCAGAAGACCACAAAGATCCCTTTTCATTCTCAAGAGAAAAAAGAGTGGTACACGAAACGATTTTCAGAACTGACCTCTGAATTAAGCAGTCTGGGGGGGGAACGCGGAAGGTTCATGATCCGTAGACTCGATCTTCTCGTGGAATGTGAGCAGGCGAAAATAGAACTTGCCATGGGAAATCAACCCTATAATATTAGACAAGTTGCATATGATGTTAGCCTCTCTCCCCAGGATTTGGAAGAGGCGCTCACCGGGCCAAATGTGCTCCCCACAAACCTAAACTCCAACATTATTAATGAGGCATTGGGGCTCATTGATGAGGCGCTTGCGCTCGCCAGCCAAGCTGTAGCTGAAGAAGACCCCAAAGCGGAGAAAATCACTCATGACAAAATCAATATCGTGTTCATGGTTGGTGGGGCTTCGCGCATTCCCCTTGTCCAGGATAAGATAAAGGGGAAATTTGGCAAAGACAAGGTAGAGTTGGCAACCGTTGAGGCAAAAACCTGCGTTGCGCTTGGCGCTGTGCTGTATGCCACCTCTCGAAGAAGGGGAGATCGCTATCAGTTTTCCAAGGCGCACCCAAAGACAGAATACCGTATCGGGATGATTGATGAGGATTTTATGTTTAAGGAAATCTTCCCTCCGGGCGCGCCATTTGACAATCAGCCTTCCAAGCCGGAAACAATACGGATGCCGACAGGGGGGGAGTGCGCTTTTCAGTTTGCTCTTAATCGCGGTTCTAGGGACCGAGTTTCAGCCCTCGGTAATCCAGAAATTGACCCTCTGGGAGAGCGCGTGTTCCGCCATGCGAAAGCGGGGGATTCCTTCAATGTGACGTATCAACTCTCCGATACGGGATATGTCGTGGCGAATGTGGAATATCCAGGGGGTTCTGAGACCCTACAGGTTCCTATATTGGATGAGATACCTGAAGGGGAATCTGATGATGACCCGGGGTTCTAAGAGCCTATCCGAAAGGTCCTCGGACCTAACCCCCCGGCCCCCTTCCCGATGCGGGAAGGGGGAGGGGTTTCCCCATAGCTATCAAGTTAAGCGAGGGTTGGTCATCATTCTGTGGGAGAGTCCTCCCGGACTCGATTCAGCGCATCGCGACCGTGAGGTCGCTCCCACGGCAAAGTTCTCCGTTCCCCGTGATGAATCACGGGGCTAGTGGTCTGTCAATCGTAAAATGATGGGTAGTAACGACTTCAGTCGTTTAAGGTGTCAAAAGGAGCGACTGAAGTCGCCACTACGAACCCATCAATTCAGCCTTGACAAGGTACGAGGGTCACTCCGTCCCTTCGTCCCGATCAAAGATCGGGAGGCAGGCTCCTACGGGACGGTTGAGGCGTGGCTGCCGATGCTCATGTCCCGTAGGGACTTATGATGTTAGCCCAACGATTCCGCCGGATTGAGTTTATCGAAATCATCGTTGGGAACTCAAACCGTTTTTGACGCCCTATGTTGCTGAACCGTATGTCTATGGGGCGCGGTCGCCGCGCCCTTCGTCCTATCGGAAGCAGCCGATTACAACCGGAAACCTATGGATCAAGACAGCGTCAGAAGGATTCACTGCGAATTATACTGATTACATAATTGAGGCTCGGTCATAATTCCAAGGGAAGGCAGGTAGCCCAAGATTCTATCTTGTCCCTGGCGCAAGGGGCCAAGCATGCCCTTGAGTGAAACGAAGGGATAGAATCTTGGGCTACAAGCGCGTCTTATACCAATTTGCGTTTCAAAAAGTAAGATAACAACCAAACTTCCGAAGTCTTTGAGACTTCGGAAGTTTATCAGAACTGATTTTATAGCATGCGAATTCGTCTTAACTGAATGACCACCAGCCCTCACTGAATTAGGAGGTTATTACTATGATTTACGCTTGCGTCAGCTTATTGGGTTTGCATCGTTTCAAACTGGGGTGGCTTGCCGCCCTTTTTTTCCTCTTGTGGGGGGATGTGCTTCTGGCACAAACGCTAAACTCCCTCTCCGGTCTGATAGAAGTCAAAGAAACGGATTCCATTCAATTCACCTTGAAAGATAATTCCTATCACGCCACCATCCATGTCCGGCCCGGGACAAAACTGCAAGCAAGTTTCAAATTTGTCGTGATGATGGCAGAGCAAGCGAATTCTCGGGATCCTGCCATCGACTTAGGGAAGGGGGAGGTCCTCAAGGGTGAAGGCTTTAAGGAAATCTCCCTGACATTTTCCAAAGATGCCTCCTTGCCGAAAACCCCTCACCTTTTCATCAGAAGCGACTTACTCACTTGGAGGGACACAATCCGTTTGGCGATGACGCTGCCTGCCGCCGCGCCTCAAAAACCGACGCTCACCCTGAAAATCCAAAGCGTCAACAACCACCCAGTGACCGATGGCACCGTGAACCTCTCCACTTCTCCTGATACCGCCACCCTGACGGTCTTGATAACGTGGGATGGACTGACAGAAACCCTCAAAGCCATCGTCGAACTTCAAGGGGCAACGGGAAGGCCTCTGAATAGCCAGGAGACGCCCCTATCAGTCCCACAGGGGCAAACCACGGTCACACTCGTTGCGGACCAACTCTCGAAGGAGGTGACGGGTGGACTCGCGACGTTGACCGCACGGATCGCCAGCGTGGGAAAGTGGGATGGCACCCCGTTGAGTCAGCCGCTGTCCCTCCCGACTGCTGCAACGGTGACTTTGATCCTTCCTCCTTCTGCACCAGCGGACAAGAGGTTGTGGCTGTGGGTGGCTGTCTTGCTCCTCCTGTTGGCTGGGGTGGGGATTTGGCAACGCCATCAGGTGTTAGGATCCCGTTGCCCTCAATGCGGTCGGGTGTATCGCGGGTGGAATCCCCCCGCTATGTGTGAAAATACGGCACTCCATGAAGCCTGTGAGGTTGTACCCTTGTTTCGGGTAGAGGTGGATGCGGCTCGGCTCACATGGAATCTGAATCAGCAAGTGAAGCAGACGATTACGCTTTCAAACTGTAGTGTTCGTCCGATTCAGGTTGAGGTGAAAAGCCGGGCCTCCCGGTTACTAATCCTCCACAAGGGGAAATCCAGCCAATTCGTCAAAGTACGGCTTGGCGTCGCTCAACGCATTCAACTTCCAATCGAAGGAAATCTGAGTGGGATTTCAAATCGGGATTCTGTCATGACCGTTGCGATTGTGCGCCCTCGCGTGGATGTCCCACCGATGACACTCGGTGCGGTATCTGCGCGTGAAGACGCCACACCCCCTCAAACGCCCCAGGCCCCACCCCTTCGTGTAGAAAAAGATGTCATCCTCCCCTCAGAAATCGAGCTGGAAGGAGAGGTGCCTACACCCTTCACCATAACCAATCCCAATCAACAAGAAAGCATCACGGTGCAATTGACGAAACCTGATTGGGTAGAGGTGCCCGGACTTCCTCTTGAATTGCAGCCAAGAGAAACGCGCGCATGCGTCGTCTGGGCTAACAAAAAAGCCAATGCGTACACAAAGGTTATGGAGGATAAACTGGGTTGGCAAATTGACGGCAAGCCATCGAAATCAACGCAACTGAAATATATTCCAGCACTGTTAGCAGATGCCGTCTGTCCTGAATGTAAGAAGTTCTACTCCGATCTAGCAGAGATTCCCGAACAGTGTACCAATACTCGATGCAATCAATTATTACTGTCCGTCCAAATAGATCCTAGCTCAATCGACTTTAACGCGGAAAGCGGTTTTGCACCGAAAAAGGTAACGTTAGTCAACAAAAGCATAGTGCCGGTGAAGGTGCAACTGAATCTTGACGAGAATAGTTTACCATGGCTGTTGGTGATCAGCCCGTCGCCTTATGAACCTTTTAAGTTAGCTAAGGATGAAGGAAAGAAAATCTTTGTTTGGGTTGATAATGAGAAGGCGGCTGTAACTTCTGAATCTTCTTTAGAAGGGCATCTGATTGTGTCCGCTGTGGACGGACGCTTTAATAAAAAAGAGTGTCTAGTGAAATGCCAACCTCAAAGAAAAACGTCAGAAGAACAGTGGAAGGAAACAATACAGAGTGATCTGAAAAACATTAAAGAACAAACTAATTTGTTGTTGGAAATACTAGACAAAAAACCAGGGTCGCAGTTGACACCAGCTCCTACCCCGTCCATTCCTGGCGATCAGCCTCCGATAAACGAAGAACCAAAGAAAGTCCCCCCCCAAGGGGATCCCGTTTATAGTGACGCTACATCGGCGAAGCCAGAAGAAGCAGAGACACCTGCCCCCCCCCCAGCCGTGCCCCCGTCGGGGTTGCCTGCCATCCGGGCAGCCGTTGACGCTTTGAAAAATCCACTCGCGTCCGAAACCGATCTTCTCCGCCAGGGGCAACGGTTATACGACGAGATCCAAAATGCCAAAGAGGGGCTTTCCCCCAAGGAACCGGATTTTCAGGAACTTGATGCGTTATGGGCAGAAGCGAAACAAGTCTTCCAAGCAAAGGGGATAAGGGTGATTGATCAAGTTGACAGACCTTACGAAGAATTTAAACATTGGGATTTTGGGGGGAAGGGAAAGACCATCGCCAAGATTCTCAAGGTGGGGTACCATTATCTTGCTTGGCGTGATCCAAAAGCCACTGTCATAGAAAAGGCGCGTGTTCATCTGAAGGAGTAGTCCTTCATTTCATAAGTCCGTATAGGGTTCTTCATAGACTTCCGAAGTCTTTGAGACTTCGGAAGTCTGCACGGTTAAACCTTAGCCCAATTTAAGAAGTCGCATTAAGCAAAAAAGGGGGTAATCCTAATGATGCACTATTTCGCTCGATCATGCTCTCCACTTCGTTTCAGACTGGGGTGGCTTGCCGCCCTGCTTTTCCTCTGTTGGGGGCAGCCCCTCACAGCGCAACCGACACAATGGATAGAAGTCCAGGAACAGACGCCCATTCGATTCACCTTGCAGGGGGATTCCTATCATGCCACCATCCATGTCCAGCCTGGACCGGATCTGAAAGATCAGAGCACATTTGTCGTGATGATGGCAGAGAAAGATAATTCTCGTGCTTCTGCCATTGACTTAGGGAAGGGGAAAGTTCTCACGAGTGACCCCGGCTTTAAGGCAATCCCCCTTGCGTTTCCCAAGGACACCCCCTTGCCAAAAACCCCGCACCTCTTCCTCAGAAGCGACCCACCCACTTGGAACGACACACTCCCTTTGGCGATGACCCTGCCTGCCGTGTCTCCTGTGGCAAAAATCACCCTGAAAATCCAAAGCGTCAACGACCAGCCAGTGACCGATGGAACCGTGCGCCTCTCCACTCCTCCTGACACCGTCACACTAGAGGTCTTGATAACGTGGGATGGACTCCCAGAAACCCTCAAAGCAATCGTCGAACTTCAGGGGGCAACGGGAAAGCCTCTGAATAGCAAGGAGCCGCTCCTGCAAGCCTCACACGGGGAAACCACTGTCAAACTCTTTTCGGAAAAACGCCCGAATGAGGCGAGTGGACGCGCTATTTTGAAAGCACGGATCGCCAGCGTGGGAAAGCCGGATGGCACACTGTGGAGTCAGCGGATTTCCCTCCCTGACGAAACGGTGACTTTAATCTTTTCAGCGGAAAAGGGGTTTTGGGAACACTGGTGGCTTTGGGTGGCGGCGTGGCTTTGGCTTTTGGCTGGGGTTGGGATTTGGCAACGCCGGCAGGTTATTCAGGTGTGGGAGAATCAGGTAGTGGGCGTCCGTTGCCCTAAGTGCCAAAGGATTTATCGAGGGTGGAATCTTCCCACTGCCTGTGGAAAGACTTCAGCCCATCAAAACAGTGAGACCGTCCCCTTGTTTGGGATCCAAGTGCATCCGGATTCCCTCAAGTGGGGTAAGAATCAACGAGTGAAGGAGACGGTTGTGCTGTCAAACCCCAGTGTTCGTCCGATTCAGGTTTCGGTGAAAAGCCATGTTCCCCATTTGCACATCGTCCCACAAAAAGGGCACCCCAGCCAATCGGTCACGATGTGGCTTGGCGTCGCTCAAAATTGTGAACTCCAGGTCGAGGGAAATCTGGGGGGGATTCAAAATCGGCAGCGTGTCATCACTGTTGAGATCGTGCGCCCTCGTGTGCGTGTCGAACCGATAAGAATCGCCGTAGCCCCCTCTGGAGAAACAGCAACACCACTTTCACAGGCTTCGGTCTCAACCTTTCGTTCAGACACAGATTTAATCATCCCAGAAATAGAACTGAAAGGAGAGGTGCCTACACCCTTCAGAATAACCAATCAAAATAAACAAGAGGGCATCACGGTGCAATTGACGAATCAGCCTAAGTGGGTAGAGGTGTCCGAACTTCCTCTTGAATTGAAGCCAGGAGAAACGCGCGAGTGCGTTGTCTGGGCTACGGAAAAAGCCAATCAGCGTAGGGATGGCAAACTCAGTTGGCAAGTCAACGGTAAGGTGTCGAAATCAACACAAGTGACGTATATCCCTGAACCTTTATTCATCTGTGATGTTTGCAACACCTCCTACTTTGATCTGACAACGATTCCGGTGCAATGTCCTCAGTGCAAGAAGAAATTGCTGTCCGTTCAACTAGAGCCCTCCGCCATTGCTTTTACTGCGGAAAGCGGCTTCGCTCCGCAAACGATAAGCCTGGTCAACGAAAGCGTCGTGCCGGTGGAATTGCGGCTTCATCTTGATCAGGTTTCGCCATGGCTTGACGTGGGAGACGTGCTGATTGATAAACCTTTCCAGTTAGCCAAGGGTGAAAAAAGAGACATTGTTGTTCGGGTCAATGATGCGAATGCTGATGTATCCGCCGTTCTTCTTTCAAGGTATCTGACGGTCTCTGATAAATCGAAACGATTGCCAGATCAGTCTGTAACGATACAATATCAACCTCAGAAGCGGATGGCACCTGCCCCAATGGCCTCAGAACAAGAGTTAATCATCCCATCAGAAATCGAGCTGAAAAAGGTGCCTCCCATGCCCACCGAGATTAACCAATCATCCGTCGTCCGAGCTTTGGAAGTAACCCCTTCATCTGTTAAGTTATCGTGGGGGAGTGACTTGCCGACGAAGGTTAAGATTCAGAATAAAAACAAGCAGGTCGTTACGGTGAAAGTTGAAAAACCGGAATGGCTGGAGGTAGGCGGCTTAATCGACGGAAAAGTGGACTTACAGCCTGATGAGAGCCGTGAATACGCAGTCTGGGTGAATACGAAAGGTGAATCGCTGAAAGAGGTTTTGCAAGGCAAAATCCGGTGGAAGATCGTTAAGCCTTCAGAGGGCCTCAGCGCGGTGCAAGATCTACGTTATACTCCCCGTGGAGTTACCTGTCCAAAGTGTCGAAAATTTTATCCTCACGGCGCAATTCCCAAGGAGTGCGAATGTCAACACGTTTTCATCCAAGTGAATATCGAGCCGCTTCAGGTTGACTTTTCTATTGAGAATGGATATTCGCCAAAGCGTCTAAGCATAAAAACAGCCTTCTCTTCCTATGTCATGGCAATAAAGGTAGAAGTCAGTGAAAAACAGAAGGGGATAGAGATATATGGGTTGCCTGTTGAGTTGTGGGTCGGAGAAGAAAAAGAGATTGCTGTGTGGTGCGCTCCAGCGAAGGTAGGAGAAGCATCTGGTCTTTTTGAGACCGTTGTTATTCTGCATGTGAGCGGCAATGATTCAAAAGGATTCGACTTGCCTCCCATTCATGTTAGTTATCGCTTTCCTGCTCCCATCTCTCTATCCCTGATCCAATGGATGGCGGGTGCGATCTCGGCGGCAAACAAACTGCTGGCAACGGCTATCACTGAGATATTAAATAATCTTGGAAAAATCCAGCTTCCGTCAGCCCCCTTCACGCCCGAGTATGTCAATGTAGTCAGTCGCCTAGGGGAATGCCGCAACGAGATGGAGGGGATAAAGTCTAAAGCTGAAATGGAAGGGATAAAGTCTAAAGCCGAAATAGAAGCAGAACTGAGGTCTTGGCGGCAGAAGTTTCAAAGCTTGAGGCAAGAACTTGAAGAACAAGCAAAAATGGCTATTGCTCCAGAATGGCTGAAACAGTTTGAAAAGGAACTTACCACAATCTGGAAAGTCATAGAAAGGCAGCTCTTGACGCTTTCTTCCCTGCCGACTTTCGGGGATGAGAAAAACATGCTCACGACTCTGGAAGAAGACGGTAAACGGTTATTAGCAGCAGTCGATGGATTGAAAAAACTGCAAACCTCCCAAGCCCCTCCTTTTCCAGACATTTTAACCATTCTTGGCGGTAAGATTAAGATAACCCCAAGACCATGGCCAGATTTGGAAGTTCAGCGCGAGGCTCTACCCTTGGATCTACAAAAAGTCGAAGAACTTGACCCTCCGCTTCAGCAGGTGGCGCATGTGCCTCTGAAGGAGTAGCAAGATCAGTCGGTGGATATCATGATTGGTCATCCTGAACGTAGCGACGGAGCTCTGGAAAAAGCCGAGATTCTTCGCGTAGTTCACCCTGAGCTTGTCGAAGGGCTCAGAATGACAATACCTCAAGTGGAGGAGACTTCCGAAGTCTGAATGCCACTGTCCTGACTTCACCTACCTGCCGCAGACTTCGGAAGTCTTGTCCACCGAAATATTGAGATGATACTTAGAGCCTATCCTAAAAATGTTTCGGAACACCCCGGCTGTCGTTGCGACGCCGGGTGTGTTCCAGCGACGCAAACACCCGGTGTCCTCGCTTGCTCGGACCACCGGGGTTTGCTGGACTTTTCGGATAGGTACTTATTGTGGGACAGGTACTGAGATGGAGATGGCAAACGTTGTGAAACAAAGTGAGAGTCAGAGCGCTCAAGATGGGCGAAAAAAAGAGGTGAGATTTTCGCACCCCTATTCCATGCGGGTGAACGTCGATGCGGAAAAACTGGACCTGGGCGTTGTGCGGCTTTCTTCCATTATCACGAAGCCAACTTTAACACGGACGATCGTGCTAGGGTATTCGGGAGAGGCTCCGAATGGACGTTTGAGACTCAGTTCTCTTACGCCCTGGGTGACGCTCTCCCTTACGGAATTTGCTTTTCATGAAAGAGCGGGAGCGTTTAACCTTCAGCTTGTCGTGGACTTGTACCAATGCTGGCAGGATCGAAAAGATAGGGGGCAAAACCGGATCGAGAGTCTCCTTGAATTGAGCGTTGCGATAGATTCCGAAAAACAAAAACTGACTATCCCGGTGCTGATAGAGTTTAAGAGGAACCTCCCTCCACCTCAAAAGCGTATTCTTGAGCTCTCTCGCAGTGAGTTAGATTTGGGAGAAGCGCCCCTTGCTTGTGAAGGGGAGCGTTATGACGCGCCATCGAAGCAGCACATCAGGCTGCGCAACGCTGGCGATGCGGTGCTCGTGGAAGAGGTTCAATGCGATGCGAATTGGGTGCATGTTGAACCGTTGCGTTTGCGTCTCCAACCGGGTGAGGAGCAACTTTTGTCCGTTTGGGCTTCCCCTGTAAATGTCTCTACAGGAGTTTATACGAAGTCCGTCCGCTTCCTCAACGCTGAACACACGCTGTCTGTGCAGGTGAAAGTGATCGCCTCCGGTCCCATACCACAATTGGAAGACAGCCAGATTTTCCTTCCTGATCTTCCTTTGGGGCAAGAAGAACACACCCACTGGCTGAAAATCCGCAACATCGGAATTGGCGTGTTGACAGTTCAGGTGCCATCGCTTGAAAATAGATTAGAGAAAAAAGAGTATGAGATTCATCGAGGAACGGAAGAACGTGAGCCGGCGTGGGCAGAAATTCCGCTCCCCCTTCCGATGAAGCGATCTCCGGGAGAGTCCCATACGGTCGAATTGACCCTGCACACGAACAGCCAATTCGCCAGTTTGCGCACCATTCCGCTTCGATTGGCGTATCGCATCGCGTCACCAGTCGTTACAAAAGTGCCTGTCCGTGCAGAACCTCCGACTCCCCTTCCTCCTTCCACATCTATAAAGAAACCGTCCCCTCCGCTCATTCGCCAGCCAACCATTCACGTTTCTGACCTTGACTTTGGACAGATGAAGCCCAAAGGGCGCAAAACGGTGCCGCTGAAAATAGAGAACCGGGGACAAGAGATGCTGGTGATCGAGAAGATTGTGGTTCATGATGGGTGGATACGTGTCGATGTCCCACGGGATGGGCAGAACAAGCGTGCCTTCTCTGGTACATTTGAGATCACGGTGAATCCACACCGGGCCAAAGCAAAGAAAGGAGGGAAGGTGTCTGGAAAGATTACGATTTACTCGAATGACCCGGAACAGCCCGCAAGGGATGTGCCGGTTCTACTTCAGGCTACTTCTTGAGGAATAAAAAGGCGACGTGAGTCCACTTTTCAGTGGACTTGAGTTTTTAGCCCTGATCTTGAGATCGGGGATGAAAAGGAGTAAAATTTGAAAGCCAAACTTCTATCTGCTTTGCTCACTCAAAAGTTGTTGCCAGGTGCCTCTATATTTGTTCTCGCAATTGTGTTATTGGTCCTTGCGTTGCTTGAAACGGTGGATGCTCAAGAAGAACCGAAATGGGATATCTATCTCTGCATCGATGTTTCCCAAAGCGTTCTTCCCGACCACCTAAACAAAATGAAAGACACACTGGAGTGGATTTTTAATAATAAGCTACGTGATGGAAAAAACGGAGATCGAGTAGCAATTGTATTGTTTGGAGAAAATGCTGAGATTTTTCACCCATTACGTGAGATGGAAGAGAGAAAAGAGGAGAAATATTCAAAAGAAGGCGATATCCCAAAGGGAATCCTATTACAAAAGATCTTAGACGAGTTTAAGAAAGTTAAGAAAGGTTCAAATGAAATTCCTTTTTCCGATTCTTTAGCTTCGGGAAAATCGCTCATAATCGGCACCCGCAAAACTCAATTTCAAGAGGTTGCCCATGCGCTTGAATCACTCATCCAATCAGACGAAAAAGGAAGTCAAGAGACTGAAAAGAGATTACCTGTTGTGATGTTTCTCACAGATGGTGAGCAAGATATAAACGACATGGTATCTCCTTCTACAGAAATTCATAGTGTTGATTTATTTACAAGAAGTTTTGACAAGCTGTCCCTGGATGAAAATAAAAAATATGCTTGCAAATTCGTGTTCTTCATTGTTTCGCACAGCAAGGGATTGTCGAATCAGTCCATACAAGACATCAAACATAAATGGGATGAAGCCTTTGCGTTACATAAAGGCAATTTTAAGTATTATGATCGAACGGAGTACGACAACGACGATGAATGGGTTGACAAAATTGATGGAGTCTTTAAGCGTTTAAGATTCGTTCAATCTATCGAATTTAGCGTTAAAGGACTGCTAACTTGCTTTGCTGGCACATCACAGATTAATCCTATAGAATTGTACTATCATTCAGAACTTCCACAAGACAAATGGATTCGAGTTGAGTTAGTTCCAACGGAATCCTTACAAGAAACTCCCTTAGGCATCCGTTTCCCGGGATACCGCATGGATTATTTAATCAACGTCAGTGGAAAAACTGGACAAAGCCGAGTGCTCCTTCCATTTCAAATGGCGGGAGCTGTGCCAGAATACTTGATGAGTCAAAAGTTGACCCTCAGATTTAGCACCGCCGCCTCCACCGATACTGAAACAGAATGGGCAATTCAGCCGAACGTGCTTCAAATCCCCATCAGTATCACCTCAAAGTTCGTACAGTCATCTTCCGTGTTTAAAATTATTTACCATTATAAACCTGATGTCCCGCAGAAGGAGATAGAGGAGGACAAGAAGATTAAGTTGACCCTGCTACAAATCTCGTCCGGCAATTTGATACTTTGGGGACATTATCGCCCGATTTCCGATATTCCACCTGTGACAGTAGACTCCAATAAACTGAAGTGGGAAATTCCGCCCCACTCTTATCTGATTTATCCTTCTATCTCATGCCGGATAAACCCTATAAAACAGGAAAGTGAAAAAGAGGCATGGTTTGAAAAACCCTTCGGACAGATCTATGGAGGCGTCATCTATTTTACTGATTCTCCGTCATCGAATGACCCATCCCTGCCAGTAACAGAGCAATTTTCCACCTTTTTGAGACCATATTTTGACCGAACCAAAAATAAGATGGAGTTCGCATTCCTGGTGCAAAGCCCTTTGAACTGGATCTTTGCTGGATTGCATGAGTGGTTTAAGTTTATTACTGCAACCTTACTCATTGGTGCAGTGATAATAGGGAGCAGGGAACCCATCGTACGGTTTTTTAGGGGCAATTCCCGTCAAAAAACACGTAGCAAGAAGGCCCAGGATAAGTCCAAGCCAGATAAGTGGGTAGCACCATTACAGGAGCGGGTATCCCAAGGATGGCAGCGGGTGAGAGAAAAAGAAAACTACAACAAGTTTATGGTAGTTTGCGGTGCGTGCCTTTTCGTATTTGGATATCTTCGATATAATCCTGGGCAGCTCATCTACCCATCATACTTTCTATTTCCGCGAATGTGGGACGGGTTTGGATTAGTGCTTCTTGTGACCTTCGGGGCCCCCTTGATACTACCCCATATAGCTAAAAAATATAAAGGAAAGCGCAGTTTATTCTCTTCTGGTAGTAGTCTAATCGTAGGAATGGCGATATTGTGGGTAGCCGATCAAGCGGTTTTAGCCGTCCTGGGGTCGTTTATTTCTCAAATTGTCATAGAAACATGTTTTGGCCAGTAAACATAAACTGTCATTCTGAGTGCAATGAAGCAACTTGCCTTGAGATTCTTTGCTATGCTAGATCCTTCTTCACGTTCAGGATGACAGGGTTTGCATGGAGTGACGAAGGGGTGCAACCAGTGGGAAATATAGAACTCGCCTCTGATTTTCAGGTTATCTATGAACAGAAGCCTAAAGGTATCAGTTTTAGCAAAAGGCAAATCACCATCGGCCTGTGTATCATTGTTATCATAAGCATGATAGTGCGAGAGGTCGGTATATATTTCCATGAACCGGTACTGCTGACAACGCATGGATATCAAATGACTTCAGAGGTTTTGCTTACCTATCCCGTCGCCCTCGGAGATGATCGGATACTGTTCAGCAAAGCAGATCCTCCTGGTAGTGCCCTATGGATAATGGATTATCGAAAACCGTGGCAGCAAAAGCAGATATATCAAGACGATGTGCCCTTATTCCCATCGTCAGCGAGCCAGGATAGCGCTAAGTTAGCATTGACAATACAAGCTCGTTCGCATAAAATCGCAATATTATCCCCTGTTTCACGGGATGCCTCCGCGAAAAATGCCAAATTGAAAGTAGTGACGGAGGGAGGTGTTTTCAGTGAATGGCCCTCTCTATCTCCAACTGGAGAAAAAATCGTCTATCAGCAGGCAAAGTCTAAGCGAGTTGACCCAGACCTTCAGATATTGGATACATCGGATCTATCAATTCCCGTTCTTACCGGGCGTCCGGGGCAATACCCTCAATGGTCACCCAAACGGGATGAAATTGTCTTTGAATCGAGCGAGGGAGGGTCGCCAGGAACTTCAAACATCTGGCGATGGGATTTAAGCGTTAATAACTATAAAAATTTGACCCATGTGATGAGTTTAGATCAAGCTTATCTCACTCCTAGCTTTTCGCCTGACGGAGAACAGATTCTCTTTCACAAGCGAGGGGGTGGGCTTTGGATAATGCGGCGCGATGGTTCGGACGCTCGCCAGATATTAAAAGCGGATTACGCCACCATGTTTGCCCGCATGACGCCAGATGAAAAATCGGTGATTGTGTGTCAGAGCAATGGGAGTGACACAGGTAATCTGTGGGTGTATTTTTTTATTCCTCGATGGGAAACAGTACCACCCCTTTCAAAGTTCAGCCACCGGAAACCGACTCCCAGATGGATTAAAGAACTACCGGTGAACGCGAAGTGCGGGGACGATAATATCGATGCGACAGTCTATATCAATAGGGAAAAATATGATAAGACACCCACGACGGTATACGATTTGCTGAGTGACGCCGTGATTCAGTTAGAAGATAATAACCAGAAACAGGTGGAATTCAAAGTGGAAGACTTGCGTGAATATCATTTATCATACGATTTTTGTGAATAGTGTATTCTTCAACAAAACGTTGCAGTGAAAGAGACCCCAAATTGTAGGGGCGTTGCCTGCCGCGTCTATCTGCAATACATCGTTGATTAAATGTACAATTTGGATAGCTTCTTTTCTCAAGGAGAGATTGCTTTATGAGAAGCGTTATCTTTTTCATGCTGTTTGTGGCAGGAATATCTCCGTTGACCTTCGCTGCACCGCAGCCATCTTCGCTTTTAGACGAGGGAATTCGTCAGTATCGAGAGGGTACCTACCGGGAAGCAGTAGAAACCCTTCAGAAGGCAGTGAATCAAGTTCATACACCGCGAGAACGAGCGACATGCTACTTTTATATCGGCTGTAGCTATGTAGGGTTGAGGAAACAAAAGCAAGCTGATGGCGCATTCAGACAAACATTGGTCGTTCTGCCTGACTTTGAAGTACCAAAAGAGGTGCAGCGCCAGTCCAAAATCGTCGAATCGTTTGATAAAGCCCGTCAACAATATACCGCAAAGCCGACAGTACAAGTTTCTCCGCCGCAAGCGCAGATGAGAGGGGGCCAACGAAAAACAGTAATTTCAGAAATTCCTCCTCCTGTCATTATACCCCCTCTACCCCGCTCTGCTCCTGTGGGCCAACCGATTGTCCTCACGGTACAGTCCGTCAGTCAAATGGCACCGGACACGGTGAAGATTTATTATAGGTTGGAGAATGCGTCCAATTGGCAAGAGGCAACCATGCATTTGATGGATCTGCCGGACGGTGCACGGCGTACATACGAAGCAACGTTACCTTCACAATCGCATGTTGGCACACTACAATATTACATTCGAGCGGAATATCCCCGCGGTGTGCAAGTGCGCTCCCCAGACAAGCAGAAGTATCATCAGATAACGCTTGTCGATACCACGTTCCCACGTATTGAGATCACGTTCCCACATATTGATGAGACAGTACCTATCCCGCAGGTGCCAATCAACGAGCCAATTGTCATCAGAGCGCGGATTCAGGACAATACTTCCGTCAAAAACGCTGGGGTGTACTATGCTCACTCTCAGACGCCAGCCGATTTTCAGTGCCTGCCGCTTGTTCAAACACCGCAGGGCGAGTACACTGCCACTCTCCCCGCACAAAGTCAAAAGGGGCAAATCCTCTATTATCTCGCCGCCACAGATGAGGGGAACAACGTGAGTTATTTCCCAGCGGATAAAACACTGCTGCGTGTTCTCATTATAGATGACAAGACAATAATTCGATTAACGCTCGCCGAGCTAGAACTAATCAACTCCCAAGCCCAGGGGAAACGGAAAGAGATTTACCTTGCAATTCCGAAGATGAAAGCCAAAATGGACTCCGCGGTAAAATTGGCGCAGGCTTGCAAACACAAGGAGGCTGAAACCGAAGCAGCGGAGGCGAAAACTCTCCTGAACGCCGCTCAACAACAGGCAACTGAACTATCTTCATTATTGTCATCGGTTTCAAGCGTTGCAGAGAAAGGTTGTCTCGAGGTGACTTTTCCGGAGTCTCGCAGCATAATCGACGAGAAAGAACAATCTTTGCTGACAGCCATGCGACTGGCAAATGCCCCTGTTGTCCAGGATTTGAATGAAATTCAAGTTGCTTTAGAGCGGGTTATCAATCAATTAAAATCACGCGGCGGCTTGGAGTTGAGGATTACCGCCAACGATACGATGATTAGTCAGCCTGTAAAAGTCTCCGGCGAATGCCTGCCGCAAACGTTGGTAACCATTCCCAACCGTCCGCTGAAAATAGACAATCTCCCCATTGGCACGCATCAGATTCATATCGAATTGTCGCATTGGCTGACGGCGGATATACAGGTAGCGATTGAAAAGGACCGCTATACCGTTATCCCTTACAATTTTCGTTCAGGCACCCTTCGCGTGCAGATTCCTCGTGACAACGTTCGGGTCTTTTTAGATGAACAGTCTCCCTCTGTAGAGGGCCCCCACACCGTTTTCTTTGACTATGTGAGCCCGGGTGAACATCAACTGACAGTCATTTTTCCTGATGGGGAGTTTCAGCAAAAAGCGGTCACGATATTACCCCCTGTAACTATAGTGAAGATCTTTCCGCAACATTATCAACGGATTGGGTTATGGGGAGGGCGTTTGTGGGCGATTGATGACCTTAACAATGTTGAAGTCTTTCGCTGGGGCAGGGGGGATGTTTTCAGCCTTGCCTTCTTGAGTGAAGGCAGGGCGCAGTGGACATTTGGAGCACAAGTGTCTTTTTCTTATCAAAACCCGACCGAGTATGACAGGAAATATTCTCTCTTGAGGAGCGAAGTCGCCAGCGGAAGTGTTATCTTTTCCGTTGGGCCACCTCCGCTTTGGCAGGATTTGGGGATAAGTCTCTCAGGCGGAGTCGCAGGATACAAGCGATTAGATGAAGACACCGAACCGGAAAATGGGTCACGCTCCCGCACCTCTCCCAACCTGATTCCTTCAGGAACTCGGGCGTCTGTAAAGCGTTCTACACGTATCATTCCTGTTGCTGACTTGAGCGTGAGGGTCTACCTCACGGAGGCGATTTCGCTTTATGCTTCGGGTGGAGTCGACCTGAAATCGGTTTATGAAACGCTTGATAGCGGAGAATCTATTTTCAAACAAAATCATGCCTATCGTTATGAGGCAGGCATTCGTGCTTATATAACATCCCAATTTAACCTGAATATCGGATATGGTCAATGGCATTTAGGCGATCGAAACGTCAAAGGGCTACAGATCGCTTATGGGTACACGTTCTAAAAACCAATGGTTCGTATAAAACTCAACGCCCACAAGGGGCTAGACTACAAGGGATTATCCGTTGTCCAGGTCTTTATGCCCGTTTCGATTGGGTCCACACCTCAAAGCTATAGCACCAAAGGTTAATATGACTTTGCATCTGGCAGCGCGGCGTGCTATTGAGGTTTTCAACTTTTTGCAAATGAATCCTTTTCCTTAAAAGCAACATATTGCGGTAAAAAGCATCCAAAAGAGGAGACGCTCCCATCAGTAAAAAGGACGGGAAACCTGTCGAGCTACATCATAGAAGCCAAAGGCCAGATGGGCCTGTTGACGAAATGCACTCTTCGGAGCATCGATATGGTCCAAATTATCGGCAGAATCACCCCCAAACAGGCCCCTCTCAAATTGATAGAAAAGCGTTTAAAAAGTGGAAGAGGACATATTGGGAAAACGAGTGGGATTCTGGACGTTTTCATCGGTCCAAACTAGGAGGAAGTTAGGCATGCCTCAGTTTAGACTCTTTCACAATTTTGAAAAAATGCGGTGTTCACAGCGAATCCATGCGAGGAGGGGCATTTACCCCCCTTCCTGGATGGAGACTATTTCGAGGGCGAATCTGACGCGCAAGGCGTGTGTTTGGAATGTCTGCTCACGGGTCGCAAGATTGTGGAGCTTGACCCTTATATGCGGTCCAAAGTTGAAAAACATGCACACACACCTGCGGCTGCGAAGCGAATTATCAGAGAACTGGAGCGCACACCTCCTGTGCCTTGGATTCAATACAATGATTGGCCATTCTGTTGTGGTGAACCCATGCAATATCGTGGGGAATACAGCCGCGATCATCTCTTTGCGGATGAGGAATTAGCGGACTTTCCGCACTGCTTATGGGAGATGGTCGATGCGGTGGGAAAGCAACAGGCTGTCGATTTTGAATCTCTGCAGGATAGCATTGCGGATGGCATCACGGCTTGTTTTATTTTTAAGTGTTTGAAATGTAGTCGGTTTGAAGCGGTATGCCAGTCTTATTAACCTTGGGTTTTACTAACCTTCAGTTCTCAGTGAGTCGAGAGACGGCGAAACGCGATCTCGTTCATCTCGTGGAATGCTCGTTGTTGGTTCGCAGGGGGCGAGGACGTAACATACACTCTGTTTTGGGATGCCTGAGCGGGTTCAATTCCAGGGCGCGAGGATCGTAGAGACGAAGCTTTATAATCAGTAAGAAGATACGTTGCAGAAAGGAGGGGAATCAAAATGCAAATTGTCAAGATTAGGGAAGATTTCTATATTCCAATTCCAAAAAAGATTCTGGAGAAATATAATTTCCTCCCTCATCTTGAGGTTGCTTTGGAAGAACGGGAGGATGGCCCGTGTCCCAGAATGTCCTTTGTTAAAAGCGTGACCGCCGAACCACTGACCAGATGGGGACACCAGCGAGATTCCACCGCCTGTTGGTATCTGCCGACCACGTTGGGTTCTGTCCCGTCTTTATCGCGAATCGTGATGACATGCTGAAACTCATCAAGGATCATGAGGATGGGGTCTTCATTCTGATCCGCGACAGTGCGGGGAGCGTACAACACCGCATTGAGCCGAAAACCGACAGTTACGTCTTCCCGACACGTCGATGCCCCAAGAGCGCGAAGGACATGGTGCGCTGAAAGCGACTGTTCATGGCTCGCAATTTCAGCAGTGCCAACAGGTCTTCACGGTCTGTGAAAATCTCATCGCTGAGCACGGGTAAAATGGGCCTGTTAATCCGAGTCTGCATCAATTTCTTCTCCTCCTTCCCCTGCTTCCTTTCTTCCTTTCCTTCCATTCCTTCCACACATCCGGCGTTTTGAAAAATAAAATAGACATTAGACTTCGGAAGTCTTGGAGACTTCGGAAGTCTGAAAATGTAAACTTTAAACCTAATACCTGCGCCGCTCTGATTTTCGCCCTCTCTCCATTGCGCTTCGATTGCTCGCCTGCCTCGTAGCCATTTTCACGATGAAGAAAGACCCTAAAAAAACAATCAGGACAGTTCCAAACGCTTTCTTCATGAGGGCAAAGACACGTTGTCTTTTGATATAATTCAAATTTGCCGCCGCTTCCGCATAATTCGCCTCCAGAGCGAGGGCAGTTTCCAAATGCGCCGTTGCTTTCTCATCGTCCCGCTTTTTGAGATAGATAAGCCCTAAATTGTTATAGGCTTGTGCATTTTGGGGATTCATCTCCAACAGTTTTTGGTATGCCCGAATCGCGCCGTCTAAATCCTCGATCTGATTCTTTTCCCAGCCAATCTGCATCAACGTCGCTTCCAGATTTTGGTGCGCCTGCCAACAGCCGGGGTCGTGTTCCAATGCCCGCTGATAGCACGCGATTGCCTGCTCCCACGCTTTGTTACGGGCGTACTGCGCTCCCAGATTGTTCAACGTCGTTGCAATGCCAACCTGTGCGGCTGGATAATCGGGGCGAATCTGGAGGACTCGCTCGTAGGTGCTCAACGCTTGTTGATATTCGCCTGCGGACTCATGGGCAGCGGCAAGGTCATATAGCAGGATTTCGGAGAACGGGAATCGCACGAGTCCACGGTTGAAGCACTTGATGGCTTCGGGAAACTGATTCGCCTTCAGCAGTTGAAAGCCCCAACGATGGTAGGCCGCCAACAGGTTTTGGTTCAACGTGGCGGAGTCTGGCGCAAGCCGCAACGCCTGCTGGAAGAAATTGACCGACCGTTCTAATTGCCCTTGAAGCAACGAGAGTGTGCCTAAAGCCCCAAGGATTTCCGCTGATGGATTTGCTCCCAACGCCCGCATGTAGTGGGCGATTGCCAGATCGTACATCCCTTTCTGCTGGAAGATGTGTGCAATCTGCACCGCTGAAAAACGGAACAAGGGGTCAATCTCAAGGGATTTCTGGAAGGCATCAATTGCAGCCTGATAATTGCCGACATCCGCATAAACCGTACCGAGTGAGTAATAGTTCTCAGCAATCGTGGGTTCTTTTTTGATTTCCGCTTGAAGGGCAGCAATGGCTTGAGCGTGGAAAGGGGCCCCCACAGGGGTTTCGCGCACCTTCAACCACGTCGCGATATCTCGCTCGGTTGGCTGTCGTGCAGTCGCCGCGAAATACATGACATCATGGGGGTCCTCGCTATGTCCCCACAGCCCGATGGCGTGCCCTATCTCATGCAGCAACGCGGATTGAATGATTTCCGGCGAAAGCAACGCCAGCGTCCGCTTGTTCCGCAGGAAGATTTCAATTTCAACGTGAAACCCGTCCATCTTTCGGAATAACACCGCCTCGCCAATATCCTCGTACTTGCCTTGCATCCTTCGCTGATGCGTCCACTTCAGCCGGATATCTGCTGTCTCCGCAGCCGGGGACGGTTGAAACCGCAAGGATGCCTGGGTTGCCTTTTCCCAAAGATTCAGCGCCTGGGTCAATGCCTGTTCGTAAGCTTTTGCCAGATTTGCCTCAAGCGGAACCGCATCGGCGTAGACCGTGATGCCCCCCCGATTAAACCGCGTCAAGCGCCCGTTGGAAGCCATCGTGATACGATCGAAATAGTCAGCGGCATAAACGGGGTTTCCGATCAGGCAACACAAGACCCACCACATCCAGGGGCCCCACAGTAGCGCATGTCGCCCGATTTTCGCATAAAACTTGGTGCGTATTGCGTGAAACGTGAAACGTGAAACGTGAAAGGAAGGAAGGGAAGGAGGGAAGATTGGAAGGGTGGAAGACTGCTTTCTCCCCATACGGATTAGGTTAAGCGATCCAACCGCCCCAATCTCAAGATCGGGGCTCAAAGCTAAAGTCCACTGAAGTGGGCTCAACACGGGTTTCAGTCGTCTTGAGACGACTTGAGCTATGAGCCTGCGAATTGATTCGCAGGCATTTAGCAACCTTAACCTGATCTGTATGGTGGAAGACTGCTTTCTCCCATCCTTCCGCCCTTCCATCCTTCCATCCTCCTTGTTTCCTGGTTCTATCGTCCTATCTTCTGACGTTCTCGATTTTCTCACCTTCCCACTTTCTCACTTTCATTTTTGATTTCATGATGGTCTAACAGCCAATGGTATCACTGTGCACTTGTTTTGTCATACCAATTCTAAATCAACCGGCTACTAACCCCGATCTTTTGATCGGGGTTTGTGAACCCTCAATTGACACGGGCAAGTGAACCGAACCTTCCGAAGGAGCATGTGTTGTCTTTAGATCTGGAATGGGTATCAATTCTTTTGACCTGAATTTAGCGCAAAAGTTGAAGCGGCGAAAAATTTCTGCCCCCTTTAGATGATACGAGATGGGTGATTACTGAGTCTACTTCTATTTTGAATCTAATTGTCAGATTTATCGTTAATTATCAGCAAAGGAATGTATTTATTAATTGAGGCTTGGTCATAATGACTTGGGGATGTAGCTGTAGCCTAAGATTCTATCTTGGCCCTTGCCATGAGAACCAAGTTAGAAACTTGGGCTACATGAAGATTTCAGCCGAATTATGACCAGCCCTCATTTAACTGAGGCTTGGTCATAATTCAGCGATAAGTGCATCTGCTTCTGTAGCGGTAGCAGGTCTATCGCACTTCAAAAACGATCGGACACCAATATGAGAGTCCGATGACAGCAAGGAAGTATCATGCTTATTTTATCACGGAAGAAAAATGAAAGCATTATGATCGGTGATGATATTGAGATCATGATCACCGAGGTCAGTGGTGATGTCGTCAAAGTCGGCATTTCGGCACCGCGCCGAGTGAGTGTGCATCGCAAGGAAGTTTATGAGGCAATTCAGGCAGAAAATATATTAGCCGCAAAGGCAAATGTTTCCCAACTCACTTCCATGAGCCAATTTTTGCGTTCGCAGCAGTCGAACGTGAAACGTAAAACGTGAAACGCGGTGTGCAATGCGTATTGTGCCTAAAACGCTTGTCCTATAGTTCACCTCTATCGGATTCGCCGATCTTGGATTTTGATAATCTCACCGCTTTCTTGAGCAATATACATAAATCCTAGCCCGTCTAGCACAATGCCCTCCTGGTTGTCGCCCGGTAACAGGTATCGGCGAAGGATATTCCCATCGCGTGTCATTTCTATCAAAAGATTGGTTGTATCGCTAATGACGAGTAGGCAATCACATAATGGATCGTAGCAGAGCCCGGAGATATCGACCACGTTCATTTGAAAGAAGCGAACAATCGTGCCTTCAGCGTTTTTCTTGTGAGATGACAGGATGGGAAGGACAACCTCGCAGATGATTGAAGGTTCATGCCCCGGCTTCAGATTGAAAGATTGATTTCCAACCCAGAAGACCCCGCCCTCGGGATGGGAAGCATCCGGGACAAAGGCAATCGCTTCCAATCCCCTCCCGCCTTTTTTCAACAATTCCCTCCCTTCAAAATTCCGGTTAATCTCGAACCTTCGGGTGATGCGAAACGTATCGGGGTGAATCTCAATCACGGCATCGTCACCTTCAACGACTGCGTATAGCAATCCCGTCGCAGGATTGACCGTAATCCCCTCCAGGTCACTCTGCTTCAAATGCTTAGAACGGATGAGTTGACCATCAGTGCGCATCTCATACAGATCGCCTTCATCCCCAACAGCAAACAAGGTTTTGCGCTGTGGGTGATAGGTAATGCCGGAAGGCTCATTGAGTTTGCTTTGCGCGAGGTTGCCAACCCATTTGTAAGGCAATTCCATCGGTGGCTGTTCAGACAACAGGGGGTGATGTTTGGCAGCCCACTGCTCCGTTTTGGTGTGAAGATAGACTAAGAGGACACCGACCCATGCGATCAGCGTAAAAAGAAACACCTTTTTATAACTCATATTGTTCTAGGGCGTGTTGACGAACTCGGGCAAATGCGCTCGTAGCCCAAGTTTCTAACTTGGCACCTCGTCCCCAACCAAGATAGAATCTTGGGCTACAGTTAGATTGCGAAACAGTTCGTCAACACGCCCTAGTACCATTGGTTAATAAAATGCTCATCGATCCACTTCTTTGCGAAGAACCGCCTTTTCTTCCGCCGTGATGCCTAGAAGACGTAAGCCTACAAGCCGTTTGCCCTCATCGAACAAAAGGCTTACTGATGCATCCACTTTGCATCCCGTCGCTATGCTGGGCAATTGTGGGGTAAAAAGCACCAGGATATCATCTGATGATGTCCATGCCACCGTTACATCGGCAACTTCGTCTAAATAACGATCTGTCAACGGCCACTTTGTCACATCAAAGTCAGGGAGGCCGGATAGAACCTGATGCGAGATAGGAGCGGGGATTTTGGCGGTAATTGCCTCATCTTGCAGGACAATCTGTAACCCCTTCAGATGTCCATCTGCCGCATCTATCTCAATGTCGATGGGAGGTTTGTTCCATAAACCGATTCGCCAATGCAACGGCGCACTTTGAACTTTTTCAGGGGACTCTTGTACCCAATTGATTAAAACGACTCCCCTCGTTGGGGACTCAATTTCACGTTTACCTTTCATACTGACTGCACGAATTCTTTTCATTCTCATCATAAGTGATTACGCAATGTTTCATCGGCTTGAAGGGAGGGGAAAATAGCGGACGGACTCTAAAAGTTCTGATACCAACGCGAAAACATATCTCATAATGATTCAATACGCTTTCGCCCTCGCCCGTAAAGCTCTCCAAATGGAGTAAAGATTAATGCCGTCCCTGGAAGTTTATGACATAATCTTGCGAGTTGAATAATATCATCAAGATGATGAATCTGTTCAGGATGAGAAACCTGTTGCTTTAAGAGTAACAATTCATGGATTAAGCCCGGCATTTTATCTCTCGAAAACAGAGTTGGGCTGTACTCATCAACCCATCCCAGGTAGTTGAATTTTTCTTCTCCGTTCCGAGAGCCTTCGGCCTGAATTAAATAGCCTGAGTTAGATTTCGACGGGCTCAATCCGGCGGATTTCTCTGAGATGCGAGTGACCTCATTTTCATTTTTATCGACGAGAAGAATCGTAATCATGATAGAGTAACCTCCCTGTTTAGACCCCCAGGAAATGTGTTTGCTAAGTTTCCTTCCCGATCCGTGATAATAGTTATGACTGATGTTTGTATTAGACTGCCTTCCCTTGGAATAGAGCCTATAGTTTGTCCGACATCGACCTCTCGCGCAAAATTGCCACTCAGTAGAGCACTGACGGGGGTGCCTATGACGCCCTTTCTTCGCAAAATTTCAATCAGCTCACCTTGTGAGATCGTAAATTGAGATTTTCCAGAGGGACCAGTTCCCCCATGCCTGTGCCAAGCATAATTCAACCCTGAACCGCTCTCTGTTGCTCTACCTTTGCGTATATTTATTCTCGATTTCAGCCTGCCGGGGATTCTATTGATCATATTAGACTTGACAACAGGGTAAACTGCACTTGCGGACTTTATGGGGTAGGCTCATTTTGTATGGTATATCGTAAATGAGCATTAAACATACACAACAACCCGTCCCGCAAGGTTTCCCTTGTAGACGGTGTGCCATCAACGTAAACCTTGCCGGAACCCGGTTCTACGTTAAAATGGGCGTCTCCAGAGGAATCCGTATATTCTGTCGCCATTCCGCGAAGTAATCCATCAAAACTGACGGAAACTTTTTTGCCTTTAATCGCTTTGCCACTTGATTTGGAGAAAACTCTAACAGTGACCATGACTGCACCTCCTTATATAGTTTGACTTTGGTAAATTGAGGGATGGTCATAATTCGCCGGTGGTTGAGTTGTAGCCCAAGGTTTCGACAAGCTCAACCCGGCGGATTCTATCTTGGCCCCTGGCGCTAGGGCCAAGTTAGAAACTTGGGCTACGATTGCCTCCCCTGGGAATTATGACCAACCCTCGGTAAATTAAAACCGAATCCAATGGTAGCCCAACTTTCTCAGTTGGCGAATTTGCAATTGAATCGTTAAAAACCAAGATAGAATCTTGGGCTACATTTCTATTTACCCAAGTCAAGATAGCAATCTTCATCTGAAAATTCATTTATCGATGCTTCTTGCAAGCTGTCTGTCCAGATAACTTGTCAAAAAAACCGAGCGGTTCGCCACATTCACGGCATTTTTTCTCGCGTTTCCAAGCCTCCTGCTGTGCTTTCTTCGCTTGAGCGACTTCTTGGACAAGCCCTTGGACCTCTTTAGCCACTCTTTCAGCTTCTTGAAAACTCTCAACCGTGCCTTGTTCCAGTAATTCTTGAGCGTGTGGAAGCTTCTCTTGAGCCAGGCGGAACTTTTCTGGAGCAAACCGATGTTCGGATTCAGGTTCGATATTTTTCAACGCTTGGGTGGCTGAATGGATTGCGACTTTAGCGGACTGATTCAACTCCTTCGTCCGTACAACTTCCTTGACAAGGGAAGTCACCTCATTTGCTAATTCTTTCGCTTTTTGATAACTCTCTGTTGTTCCTTCGTTAAGCGGTTGCTGAGTTTGTTGGAGTTTTTGCTTTGCCTGTTCATACTGATCCAATGCGAACTGATGTTCTGATTCCGGCTCAACCTTCTTTAATTCGGCTCTAGCCAGATCAATCGCCTTTTGCGAAGACTCCTTAGTTCGCTGCTTCTCTGCTTCGATACGTTTTCTTTCGCGTTCCTCAAAGGCGCGGTAAGATATTATTTCTTCTTCTTTTTCATAGATTTTTATGGACTGATCAGAACAACCGCTTGCTAGATAACGCCCATCGGTTGAAAAGGCTATTGACGAGGCCGAAGACCCATGGAGTGTATAGATCTCATGGAAGTTGCCTGTTTCGTAGATTTTGATGGTTCCCCCCGAATAGATACTTACCAGATAACGTCCATCGACTGAAAAGGCAACTGACCATGCAATAGAATATCCCGTAAGCGTTTTGATTTCGCGAAAACTGCCCACTTCGTAGATTTTAACTGTTTCATCTAAACTCCCACTGGCGAGATAACGTCCGTCTGCTGAAAAGGCGACTGACAAAACTTTCTCAGAGTGTGTGCTCAACGTTCTGATTTCGCGAAAATTGCCGGCCTCGTAAATTTTGAAGGTTTTATCGAAATCAACACCGAGGAGATAACGCCCATCGGCTGAAAAGGCGACTAACCATGCGGCGATAAAACTACTCATCGTCTTGATTTCACGGAAACTACCCACTTCGTAGATTTTGATAGAAGCAGTTATATCCGCACTCCCACTTGCCAGATAACGCCCATCCGGTGAAAATGCAACTGACAATACAAAATTCCCTGCGAGGGTCTTGATTTCACGGAAACTGCCCACTTCATAGATTTTAACGGTGCCATCGGAACTACCACTAGCGAGATAACGCCCATCCGGTGAAAATGCAACTGACCGGACCTCACCAGAATGCCCCGTGAGCGTCTTGATTTCGCGAAAGCCGTCCACTTCATAGATTTTAATGGTTTTGTCATCACTCCCACTGGCAAGATAACGTCCATCCGGTGAAAATGCAACTGACAGGACCCGCCTAGAATGCCCGTGAGCGTCTTGATTTCCTTGTAACTGATGCAATCGGCTAAAATGCCTTGCGCTTGTTCTAAAAATGAGGGCACGCGGAGATCATCCGAATCGGTCTGACGTTGCTGGATCTGTTTTGCCTCTTGCAAGAGTTGTTCGATTTGCGCTTTGGCTTGTTTGGCGCGCGCTGTCAAATAAACGTAATCTTCCAGCAGTTTCTCTATCGATGCTATTGCCTCCGCTGCCTTCAACTTTGCCTCTTGTTCCGTCGGCTCTGATGTTTGAGATTCTGTTTCCGATTCCGCAGGTTGTGGCTGTGCAGATTCGGACGGTGTTTCTGTTGAGGAGGTATCCGCATCGACAGAGGAATCCTCGCTACTCTCCAATGCCTCAAAGAATTCCCTCGCGGCGAGACTTTCTTCATCCAGAAAGTCAAACTTCAGCTTTCTGACCGCCAGAGGCAGTCTTGGAAACATCTCTATTTCCGCCTTATCGCCAGCAGAGAAAGAAGGAGAGACCGTTGGATAGACCGCCTCCATCGCTTCGATTTCCTCCGCTGTGGGAAGGTGGGCGAGCCTGGCTTGACGACGAACGGACTCAGGAGCTCCAAACTTATCCAAGTTGGCTGCCGTTTGGAGAAATGTAACCGCAAACTGGGCAGCTTTCAAGTTCTTAGAGGATTCCATGGCAGCTCCGGCACCTACCCGTTGAACAGGGAGTAAAGCGGGCCAATACTCTTCATGGGGATAGTAATCGTGCAGAATCAGATAGCAACATTCGGCGGTTAACGCTTTGTCATCTTGTTCACGGACCAGCTCAAAAAGAATGATGACATCTTCAGGTAATGGCTTAACGGTGAGATTGGATGGGAGTGAAAATGAGGTCGAATCGGAATCGTCAGCATCCATTTCGCCCGCATTTCGTTTCAACGTTGTCAATAAGAATGACTTCAGCTCATTACCGGTCAGCCCTCTCATCTCCGCTAACTGACTTGCCAGGCCAAAGAATCCCTGTTGCGTCGAACCGAGCCTGCGGATTTGGCTTTCAGTAATCGTACCGAGACTATCAACGAGACATTCATGGCACCAGTTCATCGCACCCGATTGAAACCGCTCCCCTCCGAAGAAGGTGCGTCCACAATGGTCACACCTCAACTGAGGCCCGCGTCCTGCGGCGAAACTTGCGTTTGCGAATGCGAGCGTAAAAGAAAGCATGGTATCCTCCTTTGTGTGATGCGTCGGATATTTACGACTATCAGGAGTGCAACTCCCGACGAACGTGTTCTACATCCATCTAACCTGAACCAATTTCGCATATTATACAGGCTTTCATAATAACTGTCAAGATGCCTCGTGCCCTTGTAGCCCAAGTTTCTAACTTGGCACTGTTCCAAAAGCCAAGATAGAATCTTAGGCTACGATTGAATCCATGGATCATTATGACCACCCTTCAGCTATTTACCTAAATGTTCATCGATTCGCTTTTGCGAAGAACAGCCTTTTCTTCCGCCGTGATGCCTGGAAGACGTAAGCCTACAAGCCATTTGCCCTCATCGAACAAAAGGCTTACTGATGGATGTACTTCGCATTCCATCGCTCTGCTGGACAATTGTGGGGTAAAAAGTACCAGAATATCATCTGATGATGTCCATGCCACCGTTACATCGGCAACTTCGTCTAAATACCGATCTGTCAGGGGCCACTTTGTCACATCAAAGTCAGGAAGGCCAGATAGAACCTTATGCGAGATGGGAGCAGGTATTTGGGCGGTAATTGCCTCATCTTGCAGGACAATCTGTAACCCCCGCAGATGTCCATCTGCCGCATCTATCTCAATGTCGATGGGAGGTTTGTTCCATAAACCGATTCGCCAATGCAACGGCGCACTTTGAACTTTTTCAGGGGACTCTTGTACCCAATTGATTAAAACGACTCCCCTCGTTGGGGACTCAATTTCACGTTTACCTTTCATACTGACTGCACGAATTTTTTTCATTCTAATCATAATGACCTCATTGCATCCACCGCCAATGGAGAACGCGGAGCATCCCCGCAGCATTCCACGCTCTGCCAATCCTTCCTTTCACGTTTCACGTTTCACGTTTCACGCATCACGTTTCACGTTCCACGCATCACGCTTGACGTTCCATCCTCTTCACCAGCGCATCGATCTTTTGGAACTGCCATGTCCAGCGAACATTGTAGAGGAACTGCCGGAGGTCAAAGCGATTATCGTCCGGGGAATACGATTCGGCGTGGTACGATGGGGTCAGCGTGGTCATTTTATGGCGATTGACTGAATAGTAGTAGAAGAAACGCTTGACTTTCGTAGCGACTTCACTGGGGGAAAGATGGTTCCACTCATGCACCAGTTTTTCAAACATGCTCACCGGCCCACATCGATGAATCTTCCGCAGCCTTCCGAAGCGGCTTAACTCCTGATACGTCATGCCCATATCCGCCTCATCCTCTTGCGTATAGGTTTCCGTAATCGGTTCCAGTTCCGCGGTCGGCGGGGCTTCAATGACCTCAATGAGCGCGGTGTAACCCAGATGCTCCGCCGCCCACCTCAGAAATCGACGGAGGTCTGTCTTGCTAATTCCGCCGATCGGGTTGATGTCCGCGCTGCTGCAATCGTACTTCGTCACGTATCCGCGCAGGCTCTCGTCTACGTTCGCAGTGCCTAACACCAGCAACGTCCCGCGTCTGCCGCGTACCCACGGTAGCAGTTGCGCCAACAGATAAGAGAGCACCATGCGCAGCCGCGCTTGGATATTCTGTAATGCCGCGTTCTCCACCTCCGTCCCGCCTTCCACTTTGAACCGCGGGGTACGCTGGGTCAACCCCACGAAAAGGGAGAGCATGGCGGCGACCACCGAATCGATATTCACATTCAGATGGTAAGCGCCGATCTGCTCGGTGATTTTCTTCGCTCGCTCTCGTGTCGCACTTGAACTATTTTGAGTCGCCATGTAACTGGTGTGAAAGATGCGATTGGCAAATTCACGGGCATCGGTCGGGAGATAGCCGCTATCCTCGCCTTCGCCAGCGATTCGCCGAGCGTCCCGGAGGACCTGCTCATTTCCTGCCTTTGCCTCCTTCGCGACCATCTGACACATCGAACCGACCATCGCAGCGACCGACGAACTATCTGCACCGCCGGAGATGGGCAGGAAATATCCTGCTGCGCCGGCGCGTCTCAGGTAATCCCACAACCAGCACGCGGGACCGTAGGCGATCTCCTCTTCGGGCGTGTGATAGCGGACTTCGATGGGCGGTGAAGGGGCGAGTCGGTAGTCTGATGTCGTGAGGTCGAAATCCACCTTTACCCGCGGCACCTGCTCCGATTGGCTGGCTTGCACGGAGCGGCTGACAATCGCCCCTCGATAGGAACGGACATCTTCCAGGTCAACGGTCGCTGTCACGACTTCGACATCGTTCAGCGAAAATTGGGAGCCTTGCGCCACAATATCCCCGTTGACAGCGATGAGTGCACACCCATCGAAGTAGAGACGCCCGCCGTCGCAGCCCTGCTGATTCGCATAGAGGTAAACGCCCCCGCCTTTTGATGTGGCGTTGCGAATGAGGTCTATCCGCTTGTTGAGTTTCCTCAGTTCGTGATGCGAGCCGGAGCCGTTTGCGATGACCTCCACGCCGTTCAAGCCGAGGTAGATGTGCGGGCTATTCGGCGCAAAGAGCTCCTCGCAGGTTTCGGAGGCTAAGGCGGTGTCCCGCGTGGCAATGGCGGCATCTCCAAAGGGAACCGTATCCTGCCCCGTAATTTCCCGAATCATGCGCGGCAGGTAGTAGTCTTCTATTCCCCTGGGGTGTTGCCAGGGGGTAAACCAGCGCGGTTCACGGTAGTTGCCATCTGCCGCAAGGACCAGTTTGGGACGAATGAGGAGGATTTTCCGGTTCAGGACGAAGACCCGACAGTTGTATCGAACGTTCTTGTGCATGACAGGCATCCCGATATCGCACAGTATCCCGTCCGTTACATCTCCTTTGAGGATTTCGGCGAGGCATTCATAAGAGTGAAGAAACGTATCCTCCTCCAGAAAGCCATCCTCACAGCCATAGCCGGTGATTTCAAGTTCCGGGCCCAGTCGATACCGTGCCCCTTTTTCTTTGGCGATCTGAATGGATGTAACAATCCGCTCCAAATTCCCCTCAAAATCCATTGCCCATTGATTCAGATTGCAGGTTGCTAAGGTTGTCAATTTCATGGTGTTTGTGTTTGTCTAAATTGTTGATAAGGTTGAGTGTGTCAGGCGTGATGCGTAATGTATAAAACGTAAAACGTCATCACGGATTTAGGATTTAAGATACAGCGACATTAAATCCCTGCCTGCATCTTGCATCAAGGTCAGGGCTGTGTTCGTTGCTGTTCAATCACCACTTCGCCAGTATGAAAATTGAGCCTTACCTCTGAATTCATCAGCATTGCCGTACCGATCAAGGTATCAGCGGATCTGGTAAGCACGATGTCAGCATCTATAACTTCGCCATCCCATAAAACTTTGCCTGCAAATACCAGTTCATCCTGTACAATGGTACCATCAGCTAATTCCGAATCCGTTACATCTATCAATTCAAGCCCAAGAGGCACCGCAACTGCTATCGGCAGACAAATAAATCCATCAAAGCCTGTATCCAAAATGCCATCTATCTCAACTTCGCCTTTGTTACCATAGACTGTTATCCTGATAATAGAAGATGCGGCTTGATTAATCCGACCCGTTATCAAAGTTTTATCTCCTTCCCTTAAAAGACACATAAGTTCGATAGCCGATCTTGCCTAAGAAGAAAATCTTATCGGGATACTTTTCCCTCGCCTTTTTTGTGGCTTCAATACCGGTCTTTCCAATAAAATAGTCACCTGTTTCAACATCAATGACAATCGATTTACCCCAATGTTCTTTTTCGAGTGGTTCGGAAATCGCTTCAAATAGCTTTCGCCCCTTGCGACCAATTTCTTTTGTGTTGACAGCGTACTCAGATGTTTTTGTATCCATGCTAATTCTCCTTCTCTTAACGTATTTGCTTCTCGCTGCCTTCAAGTATAGCATGGAATCCCCAACTTGGCAAGAAGGATGGAAGAAAATAGAAATTTCCCAAGTTACTTTCATGACGCTCTCACCTTTGGCGAGGTTTGAATCTTTTTTGTTTTCTTTTCGGAGCGATCGTGCTATAATATTTATTCTAATATTGACATGGGAAAACAGGATACAGGATTTAGAAGTGCATTTTGCATCTTGAATCTGGTGTTGCATTTTATATCCTGATGGGAATGCACAATTTGAAAATACGAACTTATCGGGAGGATTGGAAAAACAATGAAACAACTGACATCATCTGGTATACCGCTGGATATGTCGCCAGAAGCGTTTGGCGAAATGCGTGAATCGAACGACTGTCTTGACGATATGCCTAAGTTAAGGCAGCGTATGGCTGAAGATGGGTATCTCTTGCTTCGCGGCGTGTTAGACCGTGAGTGGGTGCTAGGTGCCCGGCGAGCCGTGCTGGAAGCGTTGGCAGGGACAGGCTTGCTAGATTTGAACTACCCCTTCATGGAGGCGCGGGCGGCAAAAAATGCCAACGTCTCGTTTATGCCCCAAGTGGGGAAGTTGCCTGCTGTGCGCAAGCTCGTGCATTCCGGCCGGATGATCGAGTTCTACACCCAATTTCTCGGTGGGGAGGTTCGGGCGTTCGATTTTGTCTGGATGCGCGTGATGAGTCCGGGCAAAGCCAGCAAGCCGCATTACGACATAGTGTACATGGGGCGAGGCACCACGAACCTCTACACCTCATGGACGCCGCTCGGGGATGTCCCTTTGAGCCACGCCTCACTGCTGATTCTTGAAAACTCACACCGTTTGGAAGAGGTCAAGGCGACTTACGGAAAGATGGATGTGGACAAGGACGGCAACTGGAAGAAGATTGGGAGCGGCTATAATCACGACCCCGTGGCGCTTCAGAAGCAACTCGGGTTACGCTGGCTAACGACTGAGTTTCGCATGGGGGACCTCCTCATCTTTTCGATGTACACCATGCACTGCTCGTTGGACAACACCTCAGAACACATCCGCATCTCCTCCGACACGCGCTACCAGTTGGCGTCAGAGCCGGTGGATGAGCGGTGGATCGGCGAGAACCCGATCGCCCATTCCGGGGCGGAATAGGCATTCGGTGTTAGGTGTTAGGTGTTCGGAAGGTGAGTCGTGAACCGAACCACTTAAACCGCTGTGCACTGCAACTTTCTGCCCGGAAGGAGATTGTATGCAACCGCCAATTCACTCAATTCGTGGCGAATACATCCGGGAATGGCTCGTGTTGGGGCCATTCCCGGATGATTCAGCCTTTGGACCTCTTGAGAGCGTTGGCGGAACGGAAAACACCCGACCGCAAGAGGGCGATACCGTGACCGTGCCAGATGGAAAGCGTTTGACGTGGACACGGTTTCGGAGTAGCGGGCGAATCATTGAGTTGCCGGAAGCGGTCGGCTATCATCCGCATACCGCCGCCTGTGCGTATTGTGTGCTCGAAAGCGAGACGGATGGAAACGCCGAAATCCAGTTCCAGAGCAATTGTCCTCGCATGCGCGTGTGGGTTAACGGGAGGTTGGTCGGTGACAAAACGGACTGGCATCACCGACCGCTTGAGTACGACCCGCTTGAAGTGAACGTAAGGGTGGGTGCTAACGATTGCCTCATCGAGGCGGTTCAGGAAGCCTGGCGCGCCAGCTTTCAAATCCGGGTTTTACCGAGCGACCGCGCTGTCATCCGGGGTCGAATTACGGATACCGCTGAAGCCCCCGTTGCCGACGCTTTCGTGCGTCTGGAACCCTCTTCGCCACAGCAGGAGCCGGTCGAGCGACCTCCGATTTTCGGGGTCAAAGAGACGAAGGCGGTCGCCCGGGGATGGACAGACACAGCGGGCGTCTATCAGATGAGCGTCTATCCGGTGGGTGCGTGCTATGATTTTGCAGTGTCCGCTGCACGGACGAGCACGGCGGGGATTTTGCCGAAAGCGTCCGACGAACCAAAACCCGCCGCAAACCCAAAAACATCATTAAAAACCATATCTCTCTCGCCGTCAACTGCAACGGCTGGTTAGGTGCTTCTAAGCGTTTTGGAAATCTTGCCAATCGATTCCCAACTGCCGAACAGCGGCACAAACCGTTCCCAGTCTCAGGTCACGTCCACCCCAATCTGGAACAACAGTGCCTCGTTGGGAATTGGGATTAAACCATTTCCGATGCGATCCGCCGCCTCTCCGTTTTCGTTCTTGACAACCAAGGGCTGTTAATTTCCGAGCGACTTCTCAATACGTCATGGGGCTGATACCACCGTATCGAGCCACACAGGGCTATTTGCATCGGGAATCTGGGTGTTTTGAGGCAACGAACGTCCCAGGTCTTGATATAGCTCAATGACCGCAGCAAGAGCGTCTTTGACGTTTTCTAATGCTTCGTCTAACGAATCACCTTCGGTTACTAACTCTGGCAACAGAGGAGAAGTCACTGTGTATCCACCTTCAGGTTGTGGTGTCAGAACAAGGGGTACTTTGTAGTCCATCGAAACGTCTTCATTGATTCGTTGCGCTTATAGATACGCAACGATGCGTCAGCAAGCCAAAATTCTATATCCGTTGTATCATCACCATTCTCTGCTTATTCCGTAAGCATCGAAAGCCGCGTCTACACCAATTATTGGAATTCCTTCGACGAGTGCTTGAGCAATTATTAAGCGGTCAAACGCATCCCGGTGATGAAAAGGCAATGTGGTCAGTTTTATGAGGTTATCAATTGTGATAGGCAATATCTCAATGCTATTGAGATGGAGTTCCTCTGGAAACAAATCCTCGAACGGCTTGACTAAAGCGAGTTTTCCTAAACTCGCCTTGATTGCTATCTCCCATAGGCTGACGATGCTGACGAAGATCTCGTTGTTCAGATCGTCGATCAACTGTCGGGCGCTGCCGCTGAGTTTTATGTCTCCGGCAAGGAACCAAAGCAAAGTGTGCGTATCAAGTAGATATTTCATTCCATATACTCTCTGAAATCTGGGAGTTCCGCGTCAAAATCTTCAGCCATGATAATAAGCCCTTTTGCACTCCCAAAGTGTCGAGTCCTCTTCTTAGACATGTGCGGTACTAACTGCACTGAGTGCAGTTCATCTTTTGTGATAAAAACATCTTCGCCTCTGACAGCAGCTTCAATCAAATCAGACAGATGGATGACTGCCTCATCAAGGGTGACTTGTTGCACAACAAACACCTCCTTCTTCAATTTCAATAGGATGACGCTTTCAGACCCCCGCCGTCACCCCGATAAATCGGGACTCAGAAGACTGCAACGGCTGGTTAGGAGCGGATTAGGGCGTTTTACTGAATAGACGGCTTCAACCGAGTGTATTTTTCTACGACCAAATCTCCCAGTAAGTAGGTCAAGCTGTGCCTGACTATATGGCGTCAGGCACAGCCTGACCTACCTGCTGGTCGTTGTATCATCGGTTAAGAAAGTTTGTTCTCGATGACCGCAAAGTAACGCGCACTATTATCCGTGAGGAAGCCTTGGGCATCGAGCTTCAGTGTACGCTTAGTAACTGAGTTGCTCACGTTACCACCAATCACATCAATCTCGTTGTCCCGTACGGCCACGACAATGTCGCCATGAGAGAAATACGCACCGCCATGCTGGTGGTCATAGTCAATACCGGACTGACGCGCGCGACACACTAAATCGCCTGGCTGCACCTTGTACTCGTTGAGTCTGTAGCCAAGAAAATACGAAGCAGCATTGTGATGGATCCGGTCATTAATCGCTTTGCTGATGTATGAGGAGTGTGCGGCAGCATAGTGGAAGCGGTTCCCCACTCCAGCTATTTTCATGATCCACGATACAAAGGCAGCCGACCATGGCACATCGTCGCGGCCATCCAAGTGTTCTCCTAGGGCCTCCTGCCAATACTTACCAACGCGCTGGTAGAACCCCGGCTCGTCTTCCTTGTGCCCCGAGTGAGTAATTACGCATTGGGTATCCATCGTTTGTCGGCCAAAAAATGACCACTCCTGCTCAAGCAGGGTAAGACTCTGTTGCTTGACGCCCGCCGTCGGTGGCGTAGCGGCGCCAGTCGGTGTGGCGCCAACCGTTGGCACGGCGTGGTCTAACATGAATCCACCAAAGTCGTCTTGAGCCTGGCAGTCCTCATAATCGTGTAGCGTTAGGCCGCCAAGGGAGCCAGTGGCAATGATTTGTTTAACATCCCAGTCGGTGTAGTTGCTACTTCCCAGCCAGCCGGTCGACTCAGCCAACCACGTGTATTTGACAAAAGAGTAATGCGCCTTTAGCCACCGGCAAGCCGCCCCCGAGCCGTAGACGCCAATCGTATAGCTGCTACTCCCGCCACCGGCATCGCGCATACCCTGGTCAACCCCGCGGAAATAGTCATAAATCGCTCCAGAAATGTGCTGGAAGGTGGCGTCATAATCGATCGCAAAATAGACGGCCGAGCTCGGTGGCTGATGGAGCGCTTGGGCGTAGTGATGGGCGTTCACGCCGTCGAGGTGACCGCGCGAATTCGAGAAATAATCCAGGGAGGTGGGACCATCCTCATAGACCACAGCCAGTTCCAGCCCTGCGGCGGAGATAGCTTCGGCTTCAGGCAGGGTCAGCCGTTTCTCGGGCTGGTGAGTCGTCCGACTGTAATAGCGGAAGACAAAGTCGATACCATGCTGCTTCAGGCTGGCTGCGTGTGAGGCGACGTTACGATTCGTGGAGATACCGCGTTTCATAAGATTTTCCTTTCGATTTGGCTACAAAGGGCTCATCGCGTAGCCATACAACTATTAATTAGACGGAATTTTTCCGTCTCATCCTCTGATTTTGCGTATGAGACGGAAGCTTTTCTGTCTAATCCTCCATTTTGGTGTATTACACGGAAATCTTTCCGTCTAATTACCTGCTGTGGGGTGTTATGCGGAAAAAACATCTCTCACCCCTAAACCCAGCAGGCTATGAATTTGTCTCAATAAATATCATAAACCTCCTGACTTGTCAAGGTAAATCAATTGATGAACAGACCACCTAAAAAGCTTCTCGACCAGGTTCGGGAAGCGATTCAACTCAAGCATTAGCGACAGCGACGTCTCTGGATGGGTTGCGGTACACCAAAGGTAACAGGAAGGATTCATGATGAACCTCGACGAACACTTTGAACAGGTCACAGTGATTGGCGCGGCTGGCAAAATGGGGTGTGGCATCTCCCTGCTGCTGGCACAGGAAATGGCACGCCTGAAGAATCTCCCGGAAAATCGGGGGAGAACGTATCGGCTGAACCTGATCGATGCCCGGGGTAAGGGGCTAGAAGAGCTCCTAGAATATATCCAAACCCAGTCTGCCAAACAGGCAAACCGGAAAATTGACACGGTTCGGCCCATGTATCAAGGAGGCGAGGCCCCGCGGACGGACGAGCAGATTGTCCGGGCTTTCGTGGCGGATACCCTTTCCGTCATCCGCACGAGCACCGCTCTTCGTGAGGCCCGGGATTCGCGGTTGGTCTTCGAGGCGGTCCCGGAGAGAGAGCCGCTGAAGATAGACATACTCAAGCAACTCAAAGAAACATGCCCCGGAGGCACCTTTTTCCTATCCAACACCTCTTCCATTCCGATTGGGTTCTTAGACCGTGAAGCCGGACTCGGCGGGCGGGTCATCGGCTTCCATTTCTATAACCCTCCTCCCGTACAAAAGCTGGTCGAATTGATTCCGGCCCAGACCACCCGCCCGGAGCTTACTGAGATGGCCCATGAAATCGCCCGGCGGCTAGGCAAAACGGCTGTGCCCTCGCGTGATATCGCCGGCTTCATCGGTAACGGGCATTTTGTTCGGGACGCACTCCACGCCATCGGCGAAGTGGAGCGGTTGCACGACCACCCCGATAGCTCTGCCTGCTCCGCCGAGTTTGAAGCGATCTATGCGCTGAACAAAGTCAGCCAGGAGGGCCTGCTTCGACCAATGGGGATTTTTCAACTTATCGATTATGTCGGACTTGACGTCTTTTCATCGATTATGCAGGTTATGGCCCGGCACATCGACATAGAGCGAGCTGCCAGCTCGTTCAGAGAGACCTTCCATGCGGATCTGATCGACCGGATGCTCTCGAAGAAGGTGCTAGGCGGGCAGCATCCGGATGGGTCGCCAAAAGACGGGTTCTTCCAATACAAAGGGCGTCAGCTCGTCGGCGTCTACACACTGGACCGGGAGGAGTACGTATCCCTCCAGAACGGTACCATGGCGCGGGTCGATCGCGCGCTGGGGGCGTTGGGCATCGTCGGGTGGAAAGAACTGCTGAACGCCCCGGACCGCGCTCAAAAACTCAGAGACCATTTTGCACGGCTGGCCGCACTGGATACCCTGGGTGCCCGGTTGACGATGGCGTACTTGCGCGCGTCCAGGTGCATCGGCGAGAAGCTTGTATCGGACGGCGTTGCCGAATCGCCGGAGGACGTTAATACGGTTCTGGTGAGCGGTTTCGGTCATCTCTATGGGCCGTTTAACGATTATCAGGAGTGTCGGGAGACCTCGCCGATACAATGCCACGGCTCGGTTCCAGAGGTCCGGGGTGTTTCATCTTCAAAGTAGCCGCGGCCATCAGGAACGTCGCGCTCGCGGATTTCGATTTTCAAGTGTCAAGTCATTTTCTGGGAAATTTGAAACATGCCCCGCAGATGAGCAAAACCTGACAAGAAAGTGATTTTTTACTTTGACACTGATTTTCTTTTTTGATATAATGGCTCGCAAATGCCGCATTGTCGAATAAAATCATTAAAGGAAGTGGGAATCATGCCAATTATCCGTTTATTCCCCTCTTCGGAAGGGAAATCCTGGCGGGCTCTCCTTGATACTGAAGAGCCTGTCCACTGTTTCAAATCAAATGAGGGAAAACTTTATCTCGTCTCACGCCATCAATTAGAAGTGCTTAAAAAACTGCAATTACCTTTTGAGGAGATCCCAGAAGATGCCAAAACCAGCGCAACGGTATGATATTTTCCTACCTCTACGCTATAATGATGGACGTGAGATAGAAAACGAAAAATTTTTGCAACTGCACGATGAACTTATCGAGCGATTTGGCGGCGTTACGTCAATCAAACAAACTAACCCTTTACAAGGGATCTGGCGATACCAAAATCAAAGGTATACAGATGAAATTATTATTGTTACCACATTGGATTTTGATTATCCTCAAAGCCAGAGCGAACAGTTCTTCGTGGAGTTAAAAGAGCAACTAAAGAAGCGTTTTGAGCAATTAGAGATCCTCATCCTTGCTCAAACAGTAACAGTGATTTAATCCGTAACTCCATTTCTTTGCGGAGGTGACGAACTAACTGAAAAACTCGTCACGTTTCACGCATCAGATCCAAAAGATCCCATTCCCCTGATGCCCCGTCAGCCAATCCAAGATAATCCAGAAGCCGTTACAGGTAAACTGTCCCAGGATGAGTCCAAGAAATAGGGGGCGTGCCTGACGGTAGAGCTTCAAGCCGCCGTATTTGAGAATGCAGAGTTTGATGAGCCACGCCAGAAACACGGTGAACCAGATCTGGTCCATGATCCAAATCGGCCCGATGGCGAAGCCGATGGGGTGGAAGGGCCACCATAAAAACCGCGCCCGCAGCAACATCAGGACGCCCATGATGCCTGCGCCGAGCCCTTTCATCCACCAGCCGAACCAATTCACATCGGGCGGCTGCATCAACAGCGTGATGATGTAGTTGTAGGGCGCTCTTGCACCGCCGCTGTAGAACCAGTCATTTCCGTTGATGCCACCATGCGTGTAGGACAGCACAAGTAGCATCCAGAGCGACGAGACCATGCAGACAATCACGGCTAACATCATCGCCCAGAATAAGGGGCGTTTGTGCCGTTGCTGGCGTTCGAGGACCTTTAGCCCGTTCGCGGCAGATGCCATCACGAACGTGCGGATGTCCGCCGACCAAACGTAGGTCAACCCCATCGCCGTCAAGCCCTCCGCGCCGAGCGCATTCGCTCCAAACCCCGAAATCACGAAGGAAGAACCAATCGTCGAGGCAACGGCTTCTGCCATCCCGCTTTCGGCGACAATCCGCGTCAAACCGATGAAAATCACGAATGTCGCAAGTAGGAAAACGACAACCATCGCTGGCGGAATGCCTGTCGCGCTCAACCAGAATCCCATAGTGAGCAACCCCAGAATTGCTCCCCAGACCGCAACGCGATAAGGGAGAATTTCATCGGAGTCGTCGATTGCTGGAGCATTGAGAAACGCTTTACGGAACACCGCTTTGAGATGATGACGCCCTGCCCAGAATCCGACGCCGACCAGCACGGTGATCGCCCCCATCCCCAGATGCGCGAAGATCGGTGAAGGCGAGCCGTAAATGCCCAGATTTTCGGTGACATGATAGCCGAAATACGTCATGAATCCGCGCACCATCAGGCTGAATTGACTGAAAAACCACATGCTAAATGCCACGTCAAGATTGACCATGTAGAAAAAACCGAGCATCGGAAAGCTGAGACGGAAGACGAGACTGGTGGTGCGCCGGAAAATCAGGATGCCTTGCACCAGTTCAAAGTAGGGCACGGCGGGGTTGTAGAAGTGAAGCCCTTTGAGGCTACTCACGCCGAACGCGATGCCGAACCCAAGCCACATCAGGTGGTTCCTGAAGAAGGGGTTGAGTAACGACCCACTTTCACGATGCGCCATCTCCAACGGAAGTTGAGCGAGTGGATACACCAGGCGTTCCCGCTCCATCCACTGTCGCCGCACCATCACCATCATGCAAATCATCACGAAGTACAGCGTCATCAAAAAACTCCCCCAGATGAGCAGCGGCTTCATCCAGATGCCCCACGGGAGGTGACTTTCCCAACTCGGCAGCCCTTCGTAGAAGTATTTGATTCCTAAACTGCTCTGTGGAACGAGCCAGGGCTTGATGTGCGGTTGAATCATCTCCGCCCAACTATTTTCAGGGAGGGCAAAGTAGAAAGGCGCGGTTAAGATTGGAAGGAGTTGGGCGCTCATCCCCATGGTTGGGATGGCACAGGCGACCAGCATCATCACATAGACCGTTTTCAATTCCCCCGACCTGAGCGCAAGCGTCGATTTCATACGCCCCAGTGCGGTGTTGACGAAAAACGTCAGGACGAAGAATAGAAAGACGGCTGCGGCTGCGCTGAAATCAATCGCCATGTAGGAGCCGTGAATCACCATGAGGTTATAGGTCGTCCCAATGCCGATAATCAACACGCCGAGCACCCCGATGGTGAGGGCGCGAAACGTGAAGGGATTGTCAGTCGGGGGAAATGATTTGTTCATAGCGACAGAGCATAGCATGTTCTCTGGTTTCTGTCAATATTTGAAATTTGCAATCAAGCGTTCAAGTCTCTAGCGAAGCGAGAGCCCGATTTATCGGAGCGAGAGCCCGCACAGCGGGGCAAATGAGCAAATACGTTGACCGTGGGGAAAGACCCTTATCATATAGGTACGTGGACACAAATGATGACACTGACGGCTTTTCTCATTTCTGTTTCCTGAACTGTTCGCCTGCTATTCCACTCAAAATCAAAGTTGCGAGAATCGTCGGTGTGTGATAAAATTGAATGAACGTTGACGAGAGCTCCACTGACACGCTCGTTCTCGAATGGCAACGTAGAATATACTGCCAGTCCCGCTCTGCGAGCCCGAAAGGCGGGACTTGTTCAAGATTGCCCAAACAAGCTGGCAGCATGTTCTACGACAAGGGCGAATCAACGGACAAGCGGTAACATCATCTGGACTATTACAGATGAAGGAAGATTCGGATAATGGACATACGCGATATTATTTGGCTTGATGAAGTGGTTGAGAAAATTGATCTCAAACATCACGTTTCACAGGACGAGGTTGAAGAGGTATTTTACAACAACCCCAAGTATCGAAAAGCCCAAAAAGGCAAACATAAAGGGGAAGATTTGTATTACGCTTATGGTCGAGCCGACAGTGGTCGCTACTTGTTTGTTGTTTTCATTTATAAAAAGACTCACGATGCGTTGATAACGAGTGCCCGAGATATGGATGACAATGAAAGGAGACGATATGCCCAAAAATAAAAAACCCATCCCTGAAGCGTTTCAATCTATTGAGGAGATACAGGATTTTTGGGATGAGAATTCATCCGCAGATTATTGGGATGAAATGGAGGACATCGACCTTCAACTGTCACCAGCTTTGAAATCAAAGCTGGAACTCAGAAAACTCTACCGCTTACTCGGCTTTTCGCCCCCACAGATCGCTGCGATTGAATCGAAAGCGAAAAGGGAAAATATGAGCAGCAGGCAACTCATTTCTAAATGGATTTTGGAGCATGTTTGAAGTCCGATTTCAACACAGTTTTGACTTTTGATAAATGATAGGGTATAATAATCACTATATTTTGACAGTCAATCCATCCTCGCTTTTCAGTGACAAACCCCGGTTGTCTGCGGCGCCCGCACTGAACAAAGCGAAGTGACACCGGGTGTTTGAAGCATCACATTTTGTACAAGGAGAAAACATGATGAATAAGGTTTTAACCCTGACGGCGATCGCACTCTTACTCACAGCAGTCGGCGCGTCCCGAGCTATCGGGACGCCAGCGATTCAAGGTGAGTACCTGGAAGCGCGTTCTGTCAGTGTCTATGTTGGGGCATGCCACTACGGCTCAGAGTTTGTCGAAGGTGGAAGAGAGGCAACGCTTGTTTGGAATATCCATCGTGGCAATTGGAACGGCGTTTCGCTTGACGGATTAACCGTTGTCGCCGTTGTGAGCGCAAAGAACAACCTTGCCATCGACACGGAAACACGCCGTAGCGTGCTGTATCTTGACACAAACGCCACACCAGAACAACGTGCCGCGTTAGTCGATCTGGTGACCACGAAACGCAGCGCTGTTGTCGGTGAGATTGTCAGCACACAGGTCGCGCCTATCACCTTCGATAAGCAGGGCGTGGAATATAAACTGCGTGTTGGAGAAAAACTCGATCTCTCCGTTTCGCGCTTTCCTTGCGAACATTGTACGCAGCCACACCAGGTCTGGTATAAGCCGCTGGAACAGATCGATACGGCGATCGTTGGCAAATCCCAATCCTACCGTTATAAAGATACAATCCTTCCGGTGACGTGGAGCCAAGGCGAACCGACAAACAACATTTTCGTCGGGAATTTCACGATGTAGGCCGTGAAACGTGAAACGTGAAACGTGAACAGAATCACGCTTCACGTTTCCGCCGGATTGAGTTTATCGAAATCACGTTTCATTCTTCCAATCTTCCTCTCTATTTTCCCTATTTTTCATGCTAAACACCGAAGATTTATTCAAGCAAATGGTTGATTGCAAAGCATCGGATCTCATCCTTGTTGCGGATGCGGTCCCAACGGTTCGTGTCGGTGGAGAACTTCGCCCGCTTACCCCCGCAGAACCATTGACGGCAGCCCAAGTGCAGCTTTTAATATACAGCCTCCTCAATTCGGATCAGATCGCGCTTTTTGAAAAAGTGTATGAGCTTGATTTTTCCCACTTTCTCCCGCACCTTGGGCGTTTCCGTATCAATGTCCACTTCCAGCGGGGGAGCGTCGCCGCCGCAATTCGGTATCTCTCGACACATATCCCACCTTTTGAACAGCTCGGTTTACCCGATGCAGTGCGCGACTTCGCAGAGATGCGTAACGGGTTGGTGCTTGTCACTGGCCCCGCGGGCAGCGGAAAATCAACCACCCTCGCCGCCCTCATCCACCTGATTAACACCCAACGGGCCTGCCACATCATCACGATTGAAGACCCCATCGAATACGTTCATACCAATCACCAAAGTATTATTGAGCAGCGGGAGCTCTATACCGATACGCATTCTTACGCGAGTGCGTTGAAACACGTTCTTCGACAGTCGCCCGATGTCATCCTCATTGGGGAGATGCGAGATTTGGAAACCATTGAAACGGCGGTCACGGCAGCAGAGACCGGACACCTGGTTTTTGCAACGCTGCACACCATTGACGCTTGCCAGACCATTGATCGGATTATTGATAGCTTCCCCGCGGATGGGCAGAACCAGATCCGGGCCCAGCTTTCGATGACCCTTCAAGGCGTTATCTCGCAAATTCTGTTGCCGCGCGCTGACGGTAAGGGGCAGGTGGTGGCTGTGGAGGTCATGAAGATGACGCCGGCGATTAGTGCGTCAATCCGTAGCAACAAGACCTCACAGATCTATTCGTCGATTCAGACGGGGAGGGCTTATGGGATGCAGACCAGGGATCAAGCCCTCAAGGAGCTGGTGAGTGCAGGAATTGTTGAGTACGAGGTCGCAACCCCTTATGTCAAAGATCGCACCTATTTTAGGGGATAGCTTTGTGAAGGCGAGAAACCGAGTTTTTCAGATTTCGACAAGCTCAATCCGGCGGAAAAACTCGGTTTCTACAGTGGAGCGAAACGAAGGAGAGATATGAGTTGGCTGGATGTGATTAAAATTGGGCACGATTTGAAAGTCTGCCCTGACTGTGATCGGGAATATGAAGTGCTGGATGAGTTTTTAGCCCGGAAAGCGGATACATTTCCAGTAGGGAAAGGCAAGGGTGCTGTCGTATCTGATTGGCTTGATGAAATGTTCAGCGAGGAGTATTACATTGCGTTGAGATGTCCGCAGTGCCTTGAAACTCGACATTTGCGCCTGAAATCGCTTACGCAAAAGCAGTATCAAACGATCGGGGCATAGATGGATCCTTTTTCATCTCTTTACGTTTTACGCATTAACTGATAGTTCACGCAGCAACTCCTCTACAGGGCGCACTCGCCCTGCCTGAATGTCTAGCAATCCCTGTTTAGGAATGACAATCAAATAACTTCGTCATTTAGCTCGGCGTGGATTGCCAAATCCACGCCATGACCGTCGGATTTGGCAATCCGACGGGAGCAGATTTGTAGGAGTTGTTAAATCGCCAATCCTTAATGCTTTCCCCTAAATCCTCTGAACAGAACCATCCGCCGCGCCTGCTGACGCCCGTTTGTCTTCAACACGACAAAATAAACGTTACTGGCGACAGATTCGCCGACTTTAGCCTGCGAATCAATTCGCAGGCTAATAGCTCAAGTCGTCTCAAGACGACTGAAACGCGGTTCTAGTCCACTTTCAGTGGACTTCAGCTTTTAGCCCAGATCCTTGGGTTGAGTAGCGAAGCGTATCGAAACCTTGAGATCGGGGCGATGAATGCGGCGCGATGGGAGAGCGACGCTCCCGCGGAGCGAAGGTTCGGTCCGATTCTTGGACGAGCACGGGAGCCTCACCCTCCCACCTGTTACCGATACGCTCCGCGACTCAACACAAGGGTGAATCACCGGGTTGACAGCCGCCCCGCGCAAGGGGTAAGGGTTGAGCGAAGCGAAATCTCGATCCGGGGGGTCATGAGCATAGGAAAAAACCTCTCGGTATCTCCCCCTGCTGTTAAACCGTGCGTGTTGTCTTTTAGAAACGCCGTCTTAGCCGTCTTTAGAACCTAAGACGGCGTTGTACCCCAACAGGGATGCTTCTGGGGTACAACCCCAGAAAAACGTAAAAGAATTAATTGGAAGTTGCTTAATTTTCAAAAATAAAGTTTATATTTCGGATGGCAGAAGGAGCAGACATGAAGCGGTTTCCTTCAATCCGTGCTCGTCCGATCAGATCGGACAATCCGCAATCTGAAATTTAGTTAATTCTCATCCAATGCCCCTACCGCCGCCCAACCAATTGGCGCAAGCCCGAATTCACGCCCGGCGTCCATGATGGTCTCCCAGACGTAAGCTCCCAGGGAGCGTGCGCCGATGATGGAAAAAGCTGGCAACTCGCCGATGTCACGGCGGATAATCAACTGTGTCGTCTTGGCGAGGCTGCTCTGTTTTGCACCGCCGTTGGGGAATGCCGAGGCGTGAAAATCTAACCCGCACACCTTACTCAAAAGTTTCCGGCTGGCGGGGCCAATGGCACGGATTTCCGTCCGCCCGTGGGTGATGTCCGTGACCGTGACGAAATGCCCGGACGCTCGCGCCATCTCCGTCAATTTTTCCCGCGCCGCGTCCTCGCCGCCGGGCGGTGTGCTGATGAAAAATCGGTCATTCCGCAAGCGATAGACATGTAATGGTGAGTGGTGAGTGTCTTTCCTATCTTCCTCGCCCCCTCGGATGGTCACTCCTGCACCGATGGCGAGTGTGGGCAAGCCAAAGGCTTCTTGCAGAACCGCCTCCGCTTGGCTGCCTTGGATCAAGACTTTGCCGTTCGGTGTCTCGTCAGCCAGCGCAACCCCACCCCGGGCGGCAGCGATTTCAGCCTCCAGCGTGGTATAGACATCCGGGATGCGCCAGCCGTTTGGTTCGGTGAACTGCGCGTTGAGGCATTGGACAATGGGATATAATTCTACAATGTCACGTTCGGATGAGGATACGCTTGTAGCCCAACTTTCTAAGTTGGAAAATGAAACGGATGATTGACAGGAACCAAGATAGAATCTTGGGCTACAGGAAACGTGACATTGTAGTGATAAGGGTGTCAATTTAATGGGTGCGTTGGACATACTCACATTCTTAACCTTTCCCCCTCGGGGTCGTAAAACGCGCCATGATGGACGCGGGCCCCTTCCAGATTTCCGTTCTTATAAATCGTAAAGGACGCGCCGTTTTGAGCCGCCAGATCGGCCGGTAGCCAGCAGAGCCCGATCGCCTCCCCCAATGTGGGACTAAACCGACTAGAAGTGACCCATCCGATAATTTCCAGTTTCTCGTTCGTTCCCGGCATCACAATCTGCAACCCCTCATCGGGGACGACGTTGGGACTGGCCATCTTAAAGCCCACCAGCCGCTGCTTGGGGCCTTCGGTGGAGATGCGCATCAAGGAGCGCTTTCCGAGAAAATCACGTTTGTCCAACTTCACTGCCCACTCCATATTGGCGGAGAATGGATCGGACAGGGCATCCGTGTCTTGCCCAACGATGATGTGCGCCTTCTCGAGTCTCAAGACGCGCTGTGCCTCCACACCAACCGGCGCAATGCCAAATTCATCCCCGGCTTCCATGAGTGCCTCCCACAGATGAAGGGCGTAACCAGACGGACAGTGGATTTCGTAGGAGATTTCACCGGTGAATCCAATGCGCAGCAACCGGCAGGGCACACCCGCGACCTCTGCGGTTCGGATGTGCATGTAGGGGAAGGCGTCGTTGGCAAGATTGAGTTCCGTCAGTTTTTGCAGCAGGGCTCGAGACTGTGGGCCTGCGAGGTTGAAGGCAGAGAAGGTCTCTGTCAGGTCAGTCAGGTGAACGCCTTCACCCCACCCCGATTGCAACCACCATTGGAGCCACTCAAAGATGCCCGTTGCACCGGAGGAGGTGGTGGTCATGTACCACTCTTCGTCCGTCAGGTGCGCACAAACACCGTCATCCAGCACCACGCCTTCGTCGTTGCACATCACGCCGTAGCGCACCCGCCCTACACCGAGTTTGCGCCACTGGTTCACATAGATGCGTTCAAGCAACGCGGGAACGCCGGGACCGGTGAGTTGCAGCTTGCCCAACGTGCTCACGTCAATCAACCCGACCCGTTCGCGCACAGCCCGCACTTCGGCTGTCGGGTTGCCGTACTGTTCGGGGCGCAGCCAGAGACCGGCGACCATCATTTTCGCGCCACGCGCCAGATGCCAATTGTGGATGGGAGTGACCTGCACCGGTTCCATGTTCTGTCCGGTCAGTGCTCCCAGCGTCACCGGCGTAATAGGAGGGCGTGCTGTCGTTGTGCCGGTTTCCTGCACGGTCCAACCGTTGGCGCGGGCGCAAAGGTGGATGGCATTCATCGAACACATCTTGCCCTGGCACGGTCCCATCGAAATCGTGCTGTACCGCTTGAGCAATTCAATGCTGTTGTAGCCTTCTGCAATCGCGGTCTCGAGGTCTTCGTCAGTGACATCTTCGCAATAGCAGAGGAATCGCTTCTTTGTGCCGGGGATGCTGACCCGATCGGAAGTGCGGCGGGGCTCGTGAAACGTCGGGTGCCCGCCGAAGGCGGGCGTTGAAGCGTGAAGGGATTGATCTGTCGGTTTATCCCCAAGGCCGATAAAAGCGGCGGCGTTTAAGCCGGCCGTCCTGCCTTCGATAAGCTGTGCGTCCAGGGTGTGTGTACCAGCGGCTCGGCCGGCGACATAGACGCCCGGCGGAGTTGTCACTGGCAATATTTCAGCCCGCTCTTCGTTATATACGGATTTCCCCCCTGCCATGTAAACCAACTCCGTTGCAGGTGTCCACCCCATGCTAACTGCGATAAGATCGCATCTCAGGGTTTGCGCCGTGGTCGGGTCAATCTTACATTGTGGGTCAATGCGAGCAACCCTTGCCCCGCTTACCTCTTGTGAACCCAGCGATTCCAAAATCGTATGTCCATAAAATGTCGGTATTCGGGCGGCAATCAACCCATTTCTGTACGGGCTAGAACAGGCATCGTAATCGCGCTCATCCACAATGGCTGCGACATTCACCCCCATCGTATGGAGGTCGGCGGCCACATCCCAGCCATCGTCGTTGGCGGTGACAATCAGGACCTGTTTGCCCGGTGCGACACCGTAGAGATGAAGCAGACGTTGCACGGCGCTCCCCAACATCACGCCCGGCAGGTCGTTGTTGTCGAAGATGAGCGGTGTTTCATAAACACCGGTTGCTACCACCACTGACCGCGCCCGAATCTTAAACAGGCGCGAACCTCTAACGGCCGAAAGCCAGGTGTCTTTGTACCAACCGAGGACAGCGGTATCGGTGAAAACCGTGACATTTGGCTGCTGATTGAGCGATTCTAACAGATCCGGCAATGGAGAACGAAGCGGAAAAGTAAAGCGGAGATGCCCCCCCACGGCGGGATTCTCGTCGAAAAGCAGAACTCTTGCTCCTTCCTCCGCCGCCCCCAGCGCCGCGCTGATTCCAGTTGGGCCGCCGCCAATCACGGCGACATCGGCGTGCAGATATTGCTTGTCAAAGACTTCCGAAGTCTCAAAGACTTCCGAAGTCTGGGGCTTGACTTTGCCCAATCCCGCAGCACGCCTCAAAACGCGCTCATAGAGTGGCCACAGCGATTGGGGACGGATAAAGGTTTTGTAGTAGAAGCCAACCGGCATCAAGCGGGCCCCAAGTTGGGTCAGGGATAGCAGGTCGTGTTCAAGCGATGGCCAGACGTTCTGAGCTCGAACGTCCATACCCGCTTCCACTGGCCGGGTGCAGGCACGCACATTCGGTTCATCCCCTACTTGCACGAGGCAGTTAGGGCAGTGTCCGGCGCAACAGAGCAGCCCACGCGGGCGGTGATATTTGAATGAACGGCTCAGAATTTTGACACCCGCTGCTGTCAAGGCTGAGGCGATGGTATCGCCCGGGTGAGCCGTGTGTGTCTTGCCATTAAAAGTGAACTTGACCGTAACAGAGCGGTCGATCACCTCGCAGGGCGAGAAGGAAGAAATAAGTCGTCTCATTGGCGTGTCGATGGTAGCCTCCTGATTTGACAAAGTGTTCGGTAATGGTATGCTATATCACTAAATGCGTGTCAGGCCCTATTGGGCTCATCCGGTGCCATCCAGCCCCATCTCCGCTAGGGAGTTCGCATGAATAATTTGCCGAAGCAATCGACGCAACTCCTCAACAGACGAGATTGCCTGGACCCGTTGAGTGGTCGTTTCTGGGACAGAGTCGAATTTCTCCCGTAACAGTTCCAGCAGTGTCTCGCGTGCTTCTTCAGCGCGTCCTTTTTCAATCCCCTCAGCGCGTCCTTTTTCAATTCCTTTCCGTTCCCAAGACGTAATGAATTCCATGACGCTCACCTCTTGTCACTCCTTTAAGCCATCCAGCCCCATCTCCGCTAGGGAGTTTGCATGGATAATTTGCCGAAGCAATCGACGCAACTCCTCAACAGACGAGATTGCCTGGACCCGTTGAGTGGTTGTTTCTGGGACAGAGTCGAATTTCTCCCGTAATTGTTCCAGCAGTGTCTCACGTGCTTCTTCAGCGCGTCCTTTTTCAATCCCCTCAGCGCGTCCTTTTTCAATCCCCTCAACGCGTCCTTTTTCAATTCCTTTTCGTTCCCAAGACGTGATGAATTCCATGACGCTCACCTCCTCCTTTTGGATGAGTTGCTCAAATTCCGCTTGTTCCGCTTGATTCAGTGGCAGGTAGGTCTCCACAAAACAAGTCAATAATACCGATTGCGTCTGGGTGATATTGCTGGTAGCAAGCCCTTTGAGACATCTTACCTTCAAGCGAGGTTTGCTCATTTCACTCTGTTTCATCAAAGGTGCCAATCCATAAGCCACCGGATTTTCGGTGGCCTGGTACACGTCAGCGTCCAAATCCCCCAAGCTGATACTCCAGTGCCGCCAGAGCAAAGCGGTTTCCCCAAATAACGTTTCCGTATAGGGTTCAAATCCCACTCCACCACCCCCACCGGGTATGTATATCACAATCGACCAGATTGGGATATCTCCCCTGAGACGGAATTGGCTGAAATAGCGAAACATCCGTAACGGAAATCTTCTCTTTCGAGAGGACTGAAATTCAATGTGAATCCAGATGCGCTTACCTTTCAGTGTGCTGATTTCCACCAGTGTATCGACATAACGATGTTTCCCCGTTGGATAATCGGTGAGTCGTTCCTGCTCCAAGAAAGTGAAATGGGAAAAATCGAGTTGTGCCGCCTGCTGTGGGTAAAAGAGACGCAAAAAGAGCTCAAAGCATTGATGCAAGAGTTCTTTGAACAACCCGTCATGGTCGATCTGCTCTGGATTCGGTTGAACGTTTTCCGCCATTGAATGTCCTTATTGAAGTTGGGTTGTTAGGTTGTTATGGTTGGGTGTACCCCTCACGAGCATACCTGCACCGCCCCTCTATAGATATGTCTTTTGTGGTGCTTCATCTTTTTTCCTCTTTTAGTGATTTCTGACCATCTCTTCATAAACAACCATTACTTTTGAGGGGAATTTGAGTAACAATGTATCAGAAGTCGTGTTCCGTGTCAACAAAAAATCTTTATCTTTGGATGGCGTTTGGAAAAATTCGAGCACAGGCTTAGAAGATGGCGAAGGCGCACTGAAAGAATCACTTCCACAGAGGACCAGAACACCCGCATTTCCACTTTCCCCTCCATCCTTCCATTCTTCCCCTCCTTACCCCCTCACTTACTCTCTCCTTGTCTCCCCGCCTTCCCTTCCATTCTTCCCTTTCTTCCTTTTAAACGGGCAAGCTGCCCGCTCTACTTCCTTCCTTCCCCTTCCCCTTTAATCCTCAAGTTTGAATCGATACGGAATCTGTATCCGTACAGCCACCGGTTTCTCTCCCTGTTTGGCGGGGGCAAAGCGTGACGCTTTCAGGGCGTCCACAGCCACCTCATCGCAGCCAAATCCAATGCCTTCGATGACCTTAATATCGTGCGCGAGTCCGTCAACGCCGATCGTTGCCTCTACCAATACGATACCTTCCTTCTGGGCGCGACGTGCCACATCCGGGTATTTGGGCGCAACTTGATGGAGAAAGCGAGGCGGCTGCGTGACATCGCTGAGAGCTACGGTCGGAGGTTCAATCACATCCGGAGACAGATTTTCCTTGGGAATCATTGTCGATTCGATCTTCGCAATGATGGATTCTCTGGGGATTCTGCTCGGCTCAATCTGAGGTATCACAGAAGCAATCTGTGCCCGATGCCCGCCCACGAGTAAATTTCTTCCAAATCCATCCCCGCCAAGTTCGCTATCCGAGGGAGTGGGGAGTGCAGTGGTAGGGAGTTTGCTTGGCGGAAGCGTGAACCGCGCATCCCCTGTTGGAATTTCCACTGCTGTTGCAATTGGCTGCTGGAGGCGTGGGGCTTGAATCTGTGGGGATGAAGGAATTTCAATTTTTTTGACCACCCGTGGCGGCACGCGGCGTTTGGGTTTAGGCGCTCCTTGCACTTTCATCCAACTGACTTGCACCGCATCGTCATCAATATGTTTCGTTTGGACGATATAGACAGTGGCAAGCAACACCCCGATCAGATGGAGGGCGAGAGAAATCAGGAGCGAAAACCGCTTAGGAGTGACAATCCGATTTCCCTTTTCTTGATGAGATACCTTTTGAACTGCTAAAATCACTTGCTTCTGTTCTCGGTTCATTGGAATGGTTTTTAAGGGAACACCCGTGGGTATACCCATTGCGATTTGTTTTCGGCGTTTGGCTATCCGCCTATGTCGATTGTGCTTGGCTTCTAAGTATTCAAAAAGATAGCTGTTTTTGAGCATGATAAGGTTGGGAAAGTAGAAGGTGACTTACTCTCCCGTATAAATACGGGTAGCTTCTCAGGAAACGCATGAGTTGACAACCTCTACGTTGACTCCTGAAGGGATCGTCCATCCCCTAAGTGCTTTTTTGAGAACATTTTTCGCTGCGTTGACATCTCTATCGAGAGTCAATCCACAATGAGGACACTGATGCGTACGAACACTCAAGTCTTTTTGAACGATTTCGCCACAGTGACTACAGGCTTGACTGGTATATTTCGGGTCTACTTTGATCACCTGCCGACCAGCATCTTCCGCTTTGAAGGACAAGATGTTGATGAAGGTAGACCACGAAGCATCAGCAATGCTTTTGGCAAGGCTGTGATTTTGCCTCATGTTCTTGACCTGAAGAACCTCAACAGCAATTAAATCATAGCGATTGACCAGAGAACGGGCTATCTTTTGACTCGTATCCCGTCTTTGATTCGCAATCCGTTCGTGAACCTTTTGGAGTTCAATGACTGCTTTCTGTCTACGATGACTCCCCTTTTCACGGCGTGCCACTTTGCGTTGGGCGCATCGAAGGTTTCGCAAGGCCTTACGAAGGTATTTCGGGTGATCAAAGAACTCGCCATCAGATGTGGTGACAAGGTTTTTAACACCCATATCCAATCCAACAGATTGTCCAGTGCTGGGTGGTGTTGGGGGTTCATATTCCGCTGAGAAGCAGACAAACCATTTGTCAGCTTTGCGCCTGATAATCGCGGTTTTGATTGTGCCTTCGATTGGACGGTGTAAACGAAGGTCAACGTCACCGATATGTTGAATATAGAGTTTGTCCTCTTTGATTTTGATACCGTCTGAGTCGGTAAACTCCACCGAGTCAAAGCGATTACGTCCCTTGAAACGTGGGTAGCCTGATTTTTCACCCGATTTTACACGACGAAAGAAGGATTGAAATGCCCTGTCGAGACGCCTGAGGGTTCGTTGACATGAAGAAACATTAGGGCGTGTTGACGAACTCGGGCAAATGCGCTCGTAGCCCAAGTTTCTAACTTGGCACCTCGTCCCCAACCAAGATAGAATCTTGGGCTACAGTTAGATTGCGAAACAGTTCGTCAACACGCCCTAGTCTGTTTAAGGTATTCGTTAATCTTTCGCTCTTGAGTTAGCAATACCGCTTGTTGGTTATAGTTGATTGATTCTTTCCTTTCTTCCCATGCTGTTTGGCGCTGTTCAAGGGCTTGGTTATAAAGCCAACGATGTATATCAAGCTGTTGATTCAACGCTTTTACTTGTTGTGATGTTGGGTAGAGTCGAAATTTATAAGAAATCCGCCGGATTGAGCCTGTCGAAATCATCGGGTACTTTGTGCCTCAATCTATTTTCGGATAGTTTCAGATGAAACGTTACCAGCAGTTCCTACATAATAGGAACGAGTCCATAAAGATGGAATTGGAGCATCAGAATCACTTATCTGTCAGTGTAACAGATAAGACCGCTGATTTCAACCCAAAGATCCACAATCTGGAAATATGCAAATTTCTATGTTGACATGGCGTTAGATCGATGCTATGATAGGGCATTCATCCGAGATTCAATTTCACAATAACTGATGAAAGCAGAGGAGACAATGAAAAAACAGAAGAAAAGACGTGAAATCAAGTTATGGCTATACGTGTATTTTTTCCTGCTGATCGCTGGGATGGTTGAGATTTCGACCGGAGCGATTGCCGCTGAAGGTGCAATCCTCCCTGAAGGAAGGGCGCGTACACGGGATATCGGGATTCGGATCGGTATCTATGAGACCGGCAAATATAACGCCATCACGGATGTGGCAGGGGTAAAGGTGGGGCAGGTCACGCTGAACATCGGTGATAACGTGCGTACCGGTGTCACCGCGATCATTCCGCGCGACGATATTGGAGAGAACAAGCTGTTTGCGGCAAGCTATATCATCAACGGAAACGGAGAAGCAACGGGTATCGCCTGGATGAACGAAGCGGGGTGGATCGAAGCACCGATTCTGCTGACAAATACACTCAGCGTTGGGCGCGTCTACGATGGCGTTGTCCAGTACATGGTCAAGCACCCGGGCAGTTTTGGGTTGCCGATTGTTGCCGAGTGCTATGACGGTATGCTCAACGACATCAGCGGGCTTCATGTGACGGCAGAACACGCCATTGAGGCAATTGAAAGTGCTATGGGGGGGCCTGTTGCAGAAGGCTGCGTTGGGGCAGGGACGGGGATGCGATGCTATGAGTTTAAGGCAGGAATTGGCACAGCATCGCGTGTTTTACCAGCCGAGCGAGGGGGATACACCGTCGGAGTGCTCGTCAATGCCAATGGTGGGCGACGGGCGCAACTGCGAATCGATGGCGTTCCTGTCGGTCAAGAGATTACAGACCTCCAACCGGAGTCGCATCGAGATGGTTCGTTTGTCATCGTGATTGCAACGGATGCCCCTTTGGTGTATCGTCAACTGTTGCAGCTTGCGAAACGAGCGGCGTTTGGACTCGCTCGCACGGGCACGCCCAGCACCGTCAGCAGTGGTGATTTCGCAATCGCCTTTTCGACAGCCAACATTATTCCCGATAGGACCGAAGACGGCACGTTTTCTGTCAAAATGCTCTCCAACAATCGAATGGATGCCCTCTACCAGGCCGTCGTCGAAGCAACGGAGGAGTCCATCATCAACGCGATGACAACCGCAGTCACAACGGTTGGGAAAAATGGGAACACCATCTACGCTATCCCATTGGAGCGGTTGCAAGCGATTATGAAGAAATACGGTCGGTTGGTTTCAAAATAATCTGCAAATCTGCAAATGGTTGATTGCTCATTTGCAAATTTCCGTTTTTGATTGACAGAAATTGACATTTCTGCTATACTCAAAACTCACAAAACCCAAACTCAAGGAGGACAAAAATGAAGCGTATATTTATCTGTACATTCCTGATTGCTCTCTTTACCGGGCTATTGGCCAACGCAGCCCCAAACAATGCACTGCTGATAGAGGGCGATCCGGATAGTTTCTTTGAAGCACCCAATAATGATGTGTTTCACAATAAGCTGGGAAATCAACTGACCGTCGAAGCGTGGGTCTTTGTGAACGATCAAGCGGGTGAGCGCATGATCGTGAACAAAGAGGACTCCTACGAATTTTCCGTTATTGACGGCGTTTTTAACGCTGCCTTAAACGGCGGTGGCGGTTGGGTGTGGTTTAGCAGCGGGCTACAGGTCAAGATGAAAGAGTGGACGCATGTCGCGATGACCTGGGATGGCAAAGACGTCCGCATGTTTGTGAACGGCAAGGAGGGGAATCCGTCACCCACCGCCGGCAAAGCGTTGAATGCAACGGCTGATACCTTCAAGGTCGGCAGACGTGTGCGCGGCGACGCGGTTTTACATAGCATCTTTGACGGACTGGTTGATGAGGTTCGCGTCTCGAAGGTTGTCCGCTATAAAGGCAAATATGACGTTCAGCAGCGGGCGTTTGAACCTGATGATGACACCGTTGCCCTCTACCACTTTGATGAAGAAGTGGGGGGGAAAATCAAGGACTTCTCCAAGAGTGGGGTTGATGGAAAGCTGGTTGGAAAAGCCAAGCTTGTCCCCTCTAATGCACCGACGGTGCTTCCTGTTGAAGCCCGTGGCAAACTGGCAACAGTTTGGGGAAGACTCAAATATTAAATATAGGAGGTATAATCTATGAAAAAATTCAAGTTTGCGACACTTGCTCTGTTCGTGAGTGTTTGTGCGTTAATCCAGCTCTGTGATGCCGCTCAGATGGCATTGAAGCTCGAAGGCGACCCGGAGAGTTTCTTTGAGGCCCCTGACCACAGTAGCTTAGATACCGACCTCAGCACAGCTTTTACCGTCGAGGCGTGGGTCAATCCGGCGATCAACACCGGCGAAAATATGATTCTGAATAAGGAAGATGCCTACGAGATTTCCGTTCTAAATGAAACCTTCCAAACCGCCATTCAACCTCGCGGAGCGGGGTGGGAATGGTGGAACAGTGAAGGCATGGTTCCCATCAACAGTTGGACGCATGTCGCTGTCACCTGGGATGGAAGTAAAATCCGCACCTTTGTCAACGGAAAATTTCTCAAGGCTTTTGATAAAGCGGGAGTGCTTAACGATTCCCCTGACACGTTCAAAGTGGGTCGCCGTACTCGCGGAGGGGATACGCATAGTATCTACACCGGGCTGATCGATGAGATCCGTATTTCAAAAGCCCTCCGTTACACAGAAGCCGGGTTCGCTCTCCCCAAAAGCGCGTTTACGCCCGATGCGGATACCGTCGCGTTGTACCACTTTGATGAGGCCATCGATCGCATGGTGAAGGATGCATCCAGCGTAGGCAACAACGGCATGTTGATCAAGAATGCCGTCCTTGTTCCTGCGGATACTCCCCTCACTTCCCCCACGGCGGTTGAGCCCACCGGGAAGTTGACGACCACCTGGGCTCAGATGAAAACGAAGTAGCAACGAAACAACCAGAAACGTGAAACGTGATGCGTAATCTGCTTCACGTTTCACGCTAACTCGGTGCTCCAATTCGGTTGGAGAACGCATTAAGGGCTTATTACGGTGTGATTCCTTGGGAAGAGGATTTTGAGAAATTGACATTATCAAATACGTAAAAGCTCAATCCAAAATTGTTGTTTAAACTAAACTGAAGTTTAGGTATCAGGTGTTAGGCATTAACTAACACCTGATACCTAACACCTATTGTGCTCATTCTTTTTGAGGAGGAATAAGGCAATGGATTTAAGAAGACAACCCCCGCGCCGCCCATCAAACTTGAGCGTTGCAGGCATTGTTGGTGCCGTGCGAATGACCGATAAAGCGAGGGCACATAATAACGAAACGCTCGGGGAATATCTCTATGGAGAGGATTCTGGTTTAGATCGCCGGATTCTGGCATTTCTGGGTATTTCAGCCGATGCGTTTGCTGAAGCGGCAGACGAATCCAACGATGCAACCTTGAGCCAATGGATGCTTGAAAAAACAGGGAAAACGCAGGCTGAAATTGATGCGTTTAACCAGAAGGAATTGAGTGCGCTGCCTCAGACCGAAGAATACCGTCAACGCCTGAAGGATCGAATTGCGAAGTACGCCCCCGGCAGGACGGATGTGAAAACGGTGCTCCAATCAGTGGAGTTAGACGATTGGGGAATATTCTGGCAAGTGGATCTGACGAAGCGACCACCGCGCAGCCCGCGTTGCAGGGATGTTGCAGGAATCGTCGGAATCGCGCGGATGGCGGATAAAGGGCGGGCAGCCCGGGCGGAAAAACTCGGTGAGTACCGTTACGGCAAGGACTCCGGTCACGACCAACGTCTGCTCGGTTTTCTAGGCGTCTCCGCGGAGGAATTTCAGGAGGCTGCGGTGAATAACCCGAATGACCTGGAATTGAGGGCGTGGGTTCTCGAAAAGAGTGGCAAACCATCGAACGAGATTGCTGCCTTTAATCGTGCGATGGCGAGTCGAGGGCCAGAGGGCGAGGAGGCAAAGGCCCGTTTTCATGCGCGTGTACAAGCGATTGCTCCGAACCGAACGGATATTGAAACATGGGCGGGTCTCATGGATGTGGACGATGAGATCAGCTTCGGTATTGTAGACCTCGCGCGTCATGCGCCGCGTAGCCCATTTTGCACCGATGTTGGCGGAATCATTCACCTAGCGCGGATGATTGACAAAGCGCGGGCGTATAATAGCGATTCACTTGGAGATTACTGGTATGGCGAGGATTCAGGCGTGGATCGATCTCTGCTTGCGTTTCTCGGCATCCCTGCGCAAGAATTCGCCGATGCACTTAAAAACTTGCCGACGGATGCGGATGTTATCAATTGGCTCAAGACGCGGAGTCCCAAAACCGAAGCCGAAATCGCAACTTATAATGAGCGGGCGGTGAAGATGGGGCCCACCACTGACCGCCAGCGAGCCTTCCTCGTGAAAGCAATTCACGAACTGGATGCCAGTCGAACCGATATTCAAACCTGGTTTGAACTGATGGTCCTGAGCGATCAGACAAGCTTCGAGTAACAGTTTGAGACTTCCGAAGTCCGTGCTATCACTTAATCCGTGAGAATCCGCCCCGCTTTGCGGGATTTCGCTTCGCTCAACATGATGACTGGATGCTTTCGTGAAACATGAAGAATACTGCCCTCTTATGCTCATTTGCAAATTTCTATGCGAAAGGAGGTACAACGATGTTTCATACCTACAATCGCCTCATTTTCTGGATGGGTGTGCTCATCTTGATTCTTCCGGTAATTGGTACCGCAGAAACGCAAAGTCAAAATGCCAAAACTGAGAATTCCCAAAGCACTCAGGAAGCGCAAGAGGTTCAGTTGCACGGGAGCGTTGTTTGCCTCGCTGAAGAGATGCACGAGTTATATCATGCGGATGTGCCGTCAGAACATCAACATCTGTACGGCTTCAAAGCGGAAGACGGGACGTTTTACACGCTCCTGCGCACGAACATGTCGGAAGCGTTGTTCGCCGATAAACGCTTGCACGAAGCGTTGATTATCAAGGGACGAACCTTTCCAAAAACACAGATTCTTGAAGCCATCAGCCCACAATCCATCAGCGCCGTAACCAATACGGGGCGTCAAAACGCTAAAATCGATGAACCGCTAAATCCCCAAGCCGCGCAGGAGATTCAACTTCGTGGGAGGGTTGTTTGTCTTGCCGAGGAGATGCACACCCTTTATCACGCAGATTTACCGTTAGAACATCAACATCTGTACGGCTTCAAAACGGAAGACGAGACGTTTTACACACTTCTCCGCACAGCGTTGTCGGAGGCATTGTTTGTCGATAAACGCCTGCACGAAAAAGCACTCATTATCAAGGGACGAACCTTTCCGCATACCCAGATTCTTGAAGCCATCAGCCTGCGTTCCGTCCATAACGGTGTTGTCTACGACCTGTACTACTACTGCGAAACCTGCGCCATCCGAGCCGTCTCACCGGGGAATTGTGTCTGCTGTGGGGAGCCTGTTGAACTGGTTGAGAAGCCTACAAATTTACAAATGAGCAAATGAGCAAACCCCGCTACGCGAGGGCGAGTCTACTCCGCTCCATCGGAGTTCTGCAAATGTCCTAGTACACGAGGGCAGAAGTCTCTGGACAGTTGCCGTCTTTTAGAAACCTAAGACGGCGTTGTGGGAGTGGCTTGAAGCCACGATGGGTTTCTATCGGGCGCGGGAGCGCCCTCCCACCGTATCTGTCCACAGATGTATGCCTTAGACCACTAGTACCTTGTCAATCGTCATTTGATGGGTAGTGACGACTTCAGTCGTTCATCGAAACAGCGACTGAAGTCGCCACTACGAACCCCTCACTTCAGCCTTGACAAACCACGAGGGCGAATCAGATTTTCACGTTTCACGTTTTACGTTTCACGCATTACCTATGCTATCGACCTGGCGACTTTTGAATACCGGAAAACATCACGCGGCCATGAACATGGCAATTGATGAAGCGATCCTTTTGGAGCAACCATCCACCCCTCAACCGACGCTACGGTTTTACGATTGGTTGCAGCCAGCTTTCAGCTTCGGCTACTTTCAGCAGGTTGCAGAGGAAGTGGATGTGGCGGCGTGCGGCGCTCGCGGCATTGAGCTAGTCCGCCGGATGACGGGAGGGGGCACGGTCATCCACAGTTGGGATGTGACGTATGCAATCGTTATTCCGCATGGATGCGGTGTTCTGCCAAAGGAGATATCCGCTGCATACAGTGTAATCAGTGATTGTCTGATGAATGGTTTACAGCGGCTGGGCATTGACGTTCAGCGTCAGATCGAAAAGCCCGGGGTGGAGAGTCGAGGCCTCCCGACCTCTCCCCCGGCCCCTACCCTGGAGGGGAGGGGAGAAACTGCGAGCGGGGGTGAGGGGCTGCCCAACATTTGCCTCACGAATCCAGCCCGGTACGATGTCATGCGCAATGGCAAAAAGATCGCGGGGGTATCGCAACGTCGCAATCAAAAAGGGGCTATGTGTCAGGGATACATCGCGCTCGACATGCCGCCGCTAGATGTCCTGGTCCACGCTTCAAAGCTGCCCCATTTTGATCGGGTTGCCGAAGGAAAATCCACGGCGATTAACATCCGGAGAACGATACCAATTGACCGGAGACAGCTTGAGAATGCAGTCGCCTCCGGCTTTGAGATGACACTAGGCGTCCGAATGGTTGAAGGGGAGCTCTCCTCCCCGGAGATCGAATCTGCGGATAACCTGGCGCAGACGAAGTATGCAACAGCAGAATGGAACTTTCGCCGATAAAAAAAACGACTTGCAGCCAAACGCCTCTCATGATGCGAAGGGTGTCCTCATCCCGCCGAGCGCGTTCATCATGGGCACCGACATTGAGCCGTTTTACGGCACCATCTTGCCCCAATCCGAACACGCGAAATTAAACGAAGCCCCGATGCGCGTCGTGTACCTTGGTCCTTACCGCATCGATCGCTACCCCGTCACAAACGCAGCATACGAAGCGTTTGTGACGGCAACGGGACACCCAAAGCCCCCTCATTGGAAAGGGGGGAAGGTCTCCCCCGCAGACGCAAATTTGCCGGTTGTCTCCCTCAGTTGGTATGACGCGGTCGCGTATGCGCAGTGGGCGGGGGGGCGGCTACCGACGGAGGCAGAATGGGAGAAGGCGGCGAGAGGTGCCGATGGGCGCATTTACCCGTGGGGAAATGCGTTTGAGTTGCCTTCAGCGGATGAAGCGGCTGAGAAGGGAAAGGAAAAAAGAAAGGCGGAAATTGGAAGGAAGGGAAGGATGGAAGGATGGAAGAAAAGGAAGGATGGAAGAATGGAAGAATGGAAGAATGGAAGAATGGAAGGAAGGAAGGGAAAAGGACGGAAGAATGGAAGGTCGAAGACTCTCGGAACGGAGATGGAAGAATGGAAGGATGGAAGGAAAAGGGATTCACGTTTTACGTTTCACGTTTCACGTTTCACGCATCATGCGTCACCCCTGATGGAACAGATTCTTACCCATTACCCCACAGCCGTGGGGGAGCGTCCCGCCGCCGTAAGTCCTTATGGTGTGCATGAAGTGGCAGGGAATGTGTGGGAGTGGACGGCTGACTGGTATCAGCCTTATGAAGGGAATACCTATCGAGACCGTGATTATGGCGAAAAGCATAAAACCCTGCGCGGTGGTTCGTGGTTGGAGGTTCGTGATGAGACAGCGAAGCGATATTTTCGATGCGCGAATCGTTTGCACGCACCACCGGACTATACCGCGAGTAATATCGGCTTTCGATGTGTCCGGGATGTCGCGTCGGAGGAAGCGCAGGCTTATTCGCCGCAAATTTCTGTTGAACTCCTGACGAAATATGTCAGACAAGAGCGGTTGAAGAATCTGCGCACCGTTCTCAGGCGGGCGCGAAAGGGTTGTATGCAAGACTTCTTCATCGCAGCGATGCTCATTGGAGGGGGCTATTATGGGATAACGGTGCCAAACTTTGAACTGGTGATAGGCGGATTTGTCCTGGGAATTATCGGTGTCGGTGTTCTATTTAGCGCAGGGGTTAATTTCTGGCGGCAATGGAAAGCGGGACATCAATTGAAACAGGAAAATATGAGGTAAGGAGTGATTCATAGCGATGTGTTTCCCGTCATTGCCTAAGCCCCGGTGCGTGGAAAGTTACAGGAGACACTTTATATCGTCTGATGTAAATCTGAATCCCTACCGAGGTCGGCGTATACCCCCACGGCGTTTCATTTTAAAGCCATATAAATAGATATCAGGAACATGAATGCGGCCATCAGAGGTCAATCGTAGCACACCAATTTTCAGAAACTGGTCTACAATGTCTGAGGGTTTCTGGCTGATGGGACGGTCAATTGCAGACTGACTTTGCCAGTCTATCTTCTGAAGCAAATCTGTGAATCTTCGTCGAGGCATTGGCACCTCCTGCCCCTCCAATCGGGGGCGAATGATTTTCAACCAAGGATATTCCTCACTTAATTCAATGACACGATGATCAGACACTTCTTCAATCACCTTGCGTATTGACAGAGGGGAAAGCAAAAAACCATCTTTTGCGCGAGAGTTGTCTAATTCATCTTTAGCTGCCAGTGCCAGTAAATTAAGTATAGAACGCGGTACAATTTCGCCATTTGCATCTTGGAGATGATTAGGCATCCACTCAAAGGTGCGTCCTTTAGTACGTCCGCTGCCCATGAATTGACCCATCATTCGGTGAACCACAGATCGAAGTATCTCTTCCGAAGGAGGTGGTCCCGAATATGTCCATCCAAGTCGCTTATCCTCGCGCATATTGAGTCCTGCCTGTCTTAAAAAATTCAACGAGTCTTGATTGCGATTCGCCCATGCCTTAAATACCAGTTGATACAGTTGGACATATTTCCAACGAATTTCAACTTTATTACCTTCCAATTTTGAGGCATCGGGGAATTGCAAAAAATCAGGCGCAAAGAGATCAAAGCGCAGGAAAATTTTAGGTCGTAAGCGTCGCCACCGCCGCCATTGACTTAGCCAAAACCTGAGTAAAGATTGGATCAGTGCTCGCTTCTCAGTCCATTCAACCGCCATTACGTCTAAATCATCATACGTTGCGAACAGGAAACGATCTTCATTAGCCAAATCTTGATCGAGCCGATTTAAGGCGGATTCCACTTCCTCAAGGTGAGTTACTACTTCCGAGTGCCAATTGGTAATACGGGGCAGATCAGAAAGTGCCCTAAAAAGGGAGTCAGGTAAAAGCGAATGTAGCAGATGTTCTCGTGGTTCATCGACCTGTTTTAAGATTGCCCCTAGCAATAATCCTCGCCAGAAGTCTAGCAGATCTGTTGGCTCCTTACCTTTAGCAAATCGTTGCAAAACTGTTTCACCGGGGAAATACAGGGGTCTAGTGGCATCGGACTCACGGGTATAGAAACCTTTAGTCCAAATCGCATTGGCTAGCCGCCGTTTACCTGCACTCAGTATCTCTTGACCTTCCGGTGAATTAATGAGTCGAAATAGATGAGATTTACCGGCCCCTCGCCCCCCCAAAATTAACAAAATATCCGGTTCAAGGAAATGAAGGTGATTTTGAATGGGCAAGGTTGACCGCAGCAAATCATCAATGGATAACGCCTCGGCTTTTGCGCCGAGAAAACCAATTTCTGCTAGCCCTTTTAAGATATTTTCTCGATTATCAGACATTTAGATTGTATCCCTCCCTAAGAAAGTGCCGATTGTTTGCACCAACTGTGCGTAATCTCCATTCAAATCGGTTAAGGACGCAACGACTTGTGAGAGACGATTGATGTTGATCAGGTTGGGATTGTAATCAATAGCGTAGCCAGCTAAATAAGCGGCTTCCTGATGTCGGTTGTGGTCAGACAAAAAGGCACTGTTGTCCCAATGCCGAGAGGCGGCAGAGTAAAAATTCTCCATAAGCAATTCCTTCCAATGCGTAAAACGTGAAACGTGATTAAACATCGCTAAAACGCCTTCATATACGCAACAAACTGCTTTGCGCACCCATCCAGATTTTCCTCAGAACCGCCGCCCTCGAGGACAGAGCACATTTCATAGGCAACATACCCATCGTAACCATTCGCTTTGAGGGCGTTGAAAAAGCTCGGGTAATCGATAAAGCCTTCCCCCATCGGTACGGCGCGAATGACATCCGGCTGTTGGACATAGTTGACAAGCCGCGGTTGATAGTGGAAACGTGGACGACGCACATAGTCGGCGACTGTCGTGTGAACAAGGTAAGGCGCCATTTTGTTGACGGCGGCGACGAGGTCGGTCCCGTGTAGCGCAGGTGACCACGCATCGAACATCGCCTTGCAGTTGGGGTGATCGATCTCCGTCAACAGGTCATACATACTTTCGTAATGGGCGGCAATGTCGTGGTGATTCTGCACGCCAATCGTGACGCCCCAATCAGCGGCGCGGCGGGCGCACTCCCGAAGGGATTGCACGCACCAATCCCACTGTTGGTCGTAGGAGATATCGGGGCGCTCAAAGCCGGTAAAAACGCGAACCAGACTCCCCCCGAGGTCGTGGGTTATCTTCGCCAATTCGGTGACGTACAGAATCTGCATCTCTCGATGCGGAACATCGGGGTGGTCTGCTCCCGCACAAAAATCGGTGTAGCCTGCCAGACATGCCAGCTTCAAGCCGTGCGCTCCGAGGGATTCGCGGATGCGCGTTCGTGTTCCTTCATCCGCATCCAGCGGCGAAAGGTGCGGACGCTTTGCGACAAGCATCACGGCATCGTAGCCGAAATCGGTGGCTTTCTTGAGAAATTGGTCAATGGTTAAACAGCACTGTCCGCTCCACACACCGGCGTAGCTGACAGAGTGAAGGGCTGTTTTCATGGTCATCTCCTTTTCAGTGTTCTGGTATGGTTCCTTGTTATACTCAACACGGGCATAAATGACGCTTTCTGCATCTTGCATCTTGAATCTTGTATCCACGATGCAAGATTCAAGATGCAGGATTCATCGTACGAACGTGTTATTTGCAACCGTTGGCAGTATAGCGAACTTCGCTTGTGGAAACGCCAACCGGCAAACCTTGTCGCTCAAATTCCTCTTGAAGGCGAATACGCAGATCTAACATCGCTCCAACCTGTTTCTGAGTGACCCAAACAACAACACTGTACATGTGGGGATACTTACTCGCCCGCACATCTTTGATTATTTCTGGTCCGAATTCACGGGCGAATGCATCCCTAACTATTTTCTCGAGTCCTTCAAGGTCAACTTCTATGTGAATGAGCGGTGTGGTTGGTACAGTCAAGCTATGGTACATCAATGGTTAAACCTCGCTTTCTGAATTCCTGCCTTAAGATATCCAAAAAAACTGTTGTTTCTATAAGGGATTCTTCGGCGGCTGTTTTTAAATTATAGATTTGAAAATGCGCGTTTAACTTCCGGTATTAGTTTGCCAATGTCACATTTCACCGTAGCCCAAGATTCTATCTTGGTTTCTTCTCCGTTCCGAGAGCCTTCGGCCTGTGAAATGGCTCAACGGCCAACTTAGAAAGTTGGGCTACAACTGCCTTTTCATCCGAATGTGACATTGGCGAATTAGATTGGATTCCATAATAGTCTAACTACGAACCCTCTTGTTTTTCGAGTCAAAGACTCACGGAACGGAGCCGCTTCTGCAACCGCTCAACATATCGATTCGTCGTCGAAAAGATCATATCCAACGTGGCGATATCCCGTTTTTCCAAGCGTGTCCGCGAAAACACGCGCCGCACCGATTGCAGAAAGGTTTCCCAGTCTTGATTATAAGGGGAAACGCCGATCCGCTGCAACAAATCAATGCTCCGATCATAAAACGCCTCGATCTCGTTAATCTCTGCGTACTCAAGTGTGGCAGGAGGAATATCCCCCGCGCTGGCGAGAAAGACTTCGTAGGCGAAGATTTGCACCGCTTGTGCCAGGTTCAAGGAAGGATTTTTCGTTGCCATCGGGATGCTCGCAGTCAACTGGCAACGGCTGATCTGATGCGTCGATAAGCCAAAATCCTCGCGGCCAAAAAGTAAAGCGACCTGTTGCGTTTGGGAAATTGAGGCGATCTCCTGTGCCGCCTCCCTCGCAGAGACAGCGTGCGGTAGCTTGGCAGCGCGCCGCCGGTGGGTTGTGCCGACGAGAAACTGGATACCTTCAAGGGCTTCCTCCAGCGTCTCCACGACATGGCAGTTCTCGATAATCTCCGTCGCGCCGTGCGCCAGAGACCACGTTGCCTGGACATCCAAAAATGGGACCGGGTTTACCAGATAAAACTGCGAGAGTCCCATTCCCTTCACAGCCCGCGCCGCAGATCCAATGTTGCCAGGCTCGCGCGGCTCGAACAAGATGACCCGGATGTTATCCAAGTTCCTGGGCACATCGACAGGTATCGCTCTCTGCTGATTGATAGATTCGACAGATGTGGCGGTTTCGCCTGTATTGCAATGGGTTGTCATCCGATTTCCTTCTTGTCAACTACCCCGCCCTAAAGGGCGAGGCTTGTCACTACCCAGAACGGTGCGAC
>CAZOAL010000040.1:0-72501 GCA_964577695.1 uncultured bacterium
GCTAACCTCTTACACACGCCTACACGCCCACTCTCTTCCGTCCACTCGCCTACTCGCTCACTCGATTCTGGCTACCTGACCTCCTCAGCCATATCAACTACATGAGCTGACTTAGGCTTTCTTTGACTCTCCAGTGATGTACTGAACCGATGACTTAGGTTGTATCTTTACCCCGATCCCCATATAGACCATCATACGATAAATAGAATAGTCATCGTATCTGGGGATAACGCCGTCTTAGCCGTCTTTAGAACCTAAGACGGCGTTGGCTTCTAAAAGACGGCAGCCACAGGTATCATGTGTTTTCCTGTGTTGACATTTACGAGGCTTCCATCAATACTTCAGGTTTCCCTTTAACCATATCATCGTAGTCGGACGTGACAGCCTAGTTCATACACCTAGAACCGAGTCATGCGCCATTTCCCTTTGCTTTCCACCTCACGTTTTCAGGTGACGCAGTTAAGGTCTGTGGGTTGGGCGGATGATTCGCCCATCTGGAATTGAACCAGAATTACATCACTATCTATCAAAGCGCACATTCTACAATGTCACATAAGAAATGAGATCCAATCGTAGCCCAACTTTCTAAGTTGGGCAACCAAGGGCACCCTTCGCAGAAACCAAGATAGAATCTTGGGCTACAATCGAGCGTGACATTGTAGTGTTAATGCCTGCATCCGTTTGAGGTCTTATGGGTTTCTCGGTTCTTTCTCTCAATCAAGAGTGTTTCGGGGCTGTTTCAAACCAGCACACCTCCCCGAAGGGGCGAAGCAACCCTTTGGGGGGTATTATATCGTTTCACTCCCTATTTTTCAACCACAAAAACGGAGAGCGGCTTCCTCCCCACCGTAACTTGGATTAAGTTCATCGAAATCACGGCGAGGTTTCCGCCGCAAAGTTTTCTATGAATTGTGCCAGTGAATTGTCAGTCAATCCGGTGGGATCCCTTAAAACCAACCCAACTTCCTCAACGCTTTTTCACAGCCCCGGCACATAGCCGCGTCCGAAGCGGCTCGTACTCGGCTGACGGAAGGTGTCACTAAATGGCATCCACGATGTGGTGCCGCCATCCACAATCAGGGTTTGACCAACGATGTACCGGGCCCCTTCTGAAGCGAGGAAAACTGCGACCCGGGCGATGTCCAGCGGGGCACCTTCAAACCCGCACGGAATCAGTTTCCCGTTTGCTTCCGGGTCGTAGTTGGGAACGGCTTTGTAGTGATTCTCCACCGCGACAGCTCCCGGAGCAATTCCATTCACGCGCACCCCTTTGGGTGCCAATTCAATGGCAAGTTCACGGGTGAAGGCGACAATCGCTCCCTTGGTGCCGGCGTACACGGAGTGCTCCGGATACCCCTCAAACGCGTGAATGGAGGTGAGGTTGATGACAACCCCACGGCTCTGCATCAATGCCGGCAACACCGCCTGCGTGAGGAAAAATTGGGCGCGGATGTTGACGTGGTACAGCGTGTCAAATTGTTCCGGCGTCACCTGCTCAAACGGCAGGTTCATCGTGATGCCGGCATTGTTCACCAGTACATCAAGCCCGCCGAGAAATTCAATTGCCCGCCCCGCCAATTGCTTGACCGCGTCGACCTGGGTAAAGTCTGCTTGCAACGCTATCGCCTGGCCGTTCGATTGCTGGATTTCCTTAACCGCCGACATCGCACCGCCTTCACTGTGCGCATAATGGAGTACAACCGCTGCACCCTCTCGCGCAAATTCCAGCGCGATTTCCCGCCCGATACCCGTTCCGGCACCGCTGACGAGTACCCGTTTGTCTTTCATCATAAAGTGAACCCTCCTGTTTGTCTCCCTAATCTTCTTGCCGCGAGATACTTCTCACGTTCAATGACCTGTTCCAGATGGCGCATCCGCTCCGGCGAAGCGGTATTGCGCATGATGTCCGAGTGCACGCTTTCAGACCTCGGATAGTACCGGGGCTGACCATCTCGCTCGAGGTAATTGTCCAGCTCTTTGATCTCTGCTTCAGTTTTCGCTCGACGGGCCACATTGAAGTCGAAGTGGCGACGCCTCGGCCCCCCGCCGAAGGAGGCGTGGTAGATGTTATGATTGAACACCACCACATCGCCGGGTTGAGTTTCAACGGCGACGCATGGGACATCGCGCCCTGAGATGCCCAACACTTCGTTGGAACGGCGGACCTTCTCAACGTGGTCTCTCCATTCACCAAGCAGATGGCTTCCGGGGATGACGCGGATACACCCCGTCTCGCGTGTCAGGGGGTCGAGGTAGAGATGAAACTTGGCGTAGAGACCGACCGGATGGGACCCATCCGGATGCCAGCCTGTGTCTCCACTATAATAGTTGCCGTCCCCACCCACGTAATTGAAGTCCTCGCCCAGCAGGGACTTGAGCACCTCAAGCACTTTGGGGTGGTCCAGCAACGTGCACAGGCGTTCGCTCTGGTCAACGAAGGGGACAATCTGGGAACGCTTGGTCCCATCGTGGTGGATGCCCTTCTTTTCAAAGATCAACCGATGCTCCGCCGCCATCCAATCGATCTCTTCGGTGAGTAAGCCGGGGAGATAGAGATAGCCGAATGATTCAAAGAATGTATTGCGTATTTCTTTTCGGCTCATGTTAAGAAAAAGTGCTAATTCCCTCCTTGCACTAAAAGTCAAATTTGCATCCACATAAAAATGGGGATTGCACCCTGTTTTAACCTAACCCCCCGGCCCCCTTCCCTGGAGGGAAGGGGGAGTCGCTTTGATCATTGGCTCATTTTACCCCCGCGATGGTTCGGTCATTTTCTCGCGCGCCTGGCGTGTCAGTTCAGCCAGATGCCCATCATTTGCCATGCACTGCTCCAGATGGCGCATCCGTTCTGGGCCAGCGGTGCGTATCATTTTATCACTATACATCCGATCGATCCAATAACGCGCAAAAGCACTGAGGCGGGCACGCAGTGCTTCCAAACGATCGTCAGGATAGCGTTGGCACAGGTTCATGGTAAACATGCGCCGGTGAACCCCACCGCCGAATGCGGCATGCTTGGTATTGTGGTTGAAGCAGACCACATCCCCAGGCTGTGTCTCGAATGCGACCGCCGGTACGTCTCTGCCGTGGATACCCCATCGTCCTTGACTTTCTCGAATCTGTCCAGCGAGCCCTTCAGCATAACTGTCCCCAAGCAGATGGCTACCGGGAATCACGCGAATGCAACCCGTGTCACGGATTAACGGATCGATGTAAAACGCGATTTTGATATTCAAAATCTCATTCTGCCAGCCATCGGAATGCCAGCCGGTGTCGCCGACATAGTAGTTCCCATCGCTGCCGACGTAGTTGAAGTCATCCCCCAGCAGGGGAACCGCGATTCCCAGGATGCGAGGGTCGTCCAGCAGCGAGGATAGGCCTTCGCTCTGATCAATGAACGGAACGATACAGGAGCGGGCTTTCCCATCATGCGGTTTCCCGTGATGCCCTCCCCCGTGCGCCGCCCAAACCGCTTCAAACTCCCTGTCGATTTCCCCAACACGGTCTGCCAACAGCCCGGGAAAACTGAGATAACCGAAAGTCTGAAAGAAATTGATGTGTTGGTCTGTTAATTTAAAATCCTGGTTTTTCATACAACATCCCTTCGTTATACGAGTTTTTCACTTAGACTTCCGAAGTTTGGTGCGACATCCGTGCGGTTTCATTCTCCTCACGGTTTCGCATCGTCTCAGTTCAGTTCGCGTATTGAAACTTCGGAAGTCTGGGCCTCGCTTTTGCTCATAACTGAAAAAGTCGTATCGTTATCCTTGGATTGCTCCAGAAGGTCATTGAAATCCTTCCCTCAATGACTCCACGTCCCCATGTATTCACCTAGTTCAAGAGTTGTGGCAAATGCGTTTTGGGTAGTATTTGCTCATTTGCTTGATTGCTCATTTGCTCATTGGTTTCACCAATCCCGATTGTACCCACAAATCCAGCCGCCATCGACCACGATGACATGCCCGGTCACATAATCGGCGGCATCGGAGGCAAGATACAGAGCGGCGTTCGCTATATCTTGGGGTGTACCGGGTCGCTTGAGCGGCACATGCGACAGCAGACTTTCCGCCAATTTCTTCTTTTCGGGGTCATCCGAATAGAACAAGTCCCGCGTGCCTTGGGTCACTGTGGAGCCCGGCGCAATTGCATTGACGTTGATGTTGTACGGTGCAAGCTCCAGCGCCATCCCACGAGTCAGGTTGACCACGCCCGCCTTTGCCGCACAGTATGCGATTTGCAGGCGAAGCGGCACAATCCCTGCCACCGAACTGATACTGATAATCTTTCCGCCGCCTTGGGCGATCATGCGTTGAGACACCTGCTTGCTGCAAAAGAAAACGCCGTCCAGGTCGATATTGATGATTTCCTCCCACGCTTCCTCGCTAAACTCATGGATGGGCACCCGTCTTCCGCTTCTGGCACCAATCCCCGCGTTGTTCACCAAAATATCAATGTGCCCAAAGGTATCAATCGCACCTTGGACCATCTGCGTGACCTGCTGGTTGTTTCCCACATCGGCCTGGATAAAGGTCACCTTTCTGCCACGCTTTTCAATCTCCGCCGCAACCTGCGCTGCCCCTCCAGGCTCATTGCTGTTGAGGATAATGTCCGCCCCATTCTCCGCGAAAGCCAAAGCGATTGCCTCGCCAATTCCTCGTGTAGAACCCGTCACCAGCGCCACTTTTTCGTTCAAATCAACTCTCATACAAACCTCCTGATATGTGATGCGTGAAACGTGAAACGTGATAATGAAGATTCTATAACAGCTTTTCAAAAAGGTCAACAGAAATTTAGGTGTTTACAGAAAAAAAACTTGACAGTTGTGAGAAGATAGAATAAAATGCCTGGTACATCGACGGGGATAGGGTAGAAAAGTCAACTACCCATAGCTATCAAGTTAAGGCGACCAATTCCCTCTCCCACGGCGGGGAGAGGGAGTGTCAGTATGCGGCTTTTGATACGCTATGTTGCTTAACTTGATAGCAATAGGGTAGAAAAATGATGGCATGATGCCACAACTCATGAGGTAGACATGAACCAAAGACCTTTACGGCCTTTAGAATGGGTAGGGGATTCAAAGGAAAGGCTTAAAGAATTCCCTCAAGCGGTGCAAAAAGAGATGGGGGATGCTCTCTTCATGGCACAGGCGGGAAGACCCCCCCCTTCCGCCAAGCCGCTGAAGGGGATAGATTCGGGAGTCTTTGAGATTGTGTCAGATTATCGAAGCGATACATACCGGGCCGTGTATGCCGTGAAAATCGGCGAATCTATCTACATGCTTCACGCATTTCAGAAGAAATCCAAACGGGGAATTAAGACCCCGAAACAAGAAATCAATCTAATCAAAAGGCGATTCAAGATTGCCCAACAACTGGAGGCAGAACATGAGCGACGACATCAGAAGTGAGACAAGTTGCGGCAACGTTTATAAAGACTTAGGGCTACCCGATGCCGATGAACTGTTCATGAAAGCCCAACTCGGCTTTGAAGTGTTTGACCAAATCGAAAAGCGCAAGTTGACCCAAGCGCAAGCCGCCGAAATCTTAGGAGTTGACGAAACGGAAATTGCCCCACTGATGAAGGGGAAATTTTCAGGTTACAACGTTGAGCGTTTGTTCCGTTTCTTAAATCGGCTCAATATCAGCATCGACATTTACCTCAAGCCTTCTCCCCAAGGGGTGGCTTACCAGCAGTTACACGAAACGAACTAATCACAATGAAAGTCGAGGCGAACCTAAACGCCCGAAGACCTTGAATACCCTATACGGAATTAAAAAATGAACCACTACTCAGGAGTAACCCCTATGACCAAAACCCAATTAACAGAACAACAGCTCCAGTTTTTCCACACCTTTGGCTACCTCAGTTTCCCCGGCTTGATGGCAGACTGTGTCGACGAGATTATCAACGAGTTTGAGGCGTTGTGGGCAAGCCGCGGGGGCGGGCATAACGGCAAATCTCACGATGGGAAAGCCCGCTCCTGCATCGCGCAGTTTATCGACCACCGGGAACGGCTCTCTGCCCTATTGGACGACCCACGCATTCTTGGGATTGCCATGAGCCTGCTGGGGGATGACTTCAATTACATGGGGAGCGACGGCAACTACTATGTGGGAGATACCGGCTGGCATTCTGACGGCTGGCACACGAACATGTTGCACATTAAAATTGGCTTCTACCTGGACCCCCTGACCCGCGACACGGGTTGCCTCCGTGTGATTCCCGGCAGCCATCTGCCCGGTGACAAATACGCCGACTCGCTTCAACAACAGGTTCGTCAAAGTCAGGAGCTGTGGGGGCTACGTGGGCGAGACATCCCCGCTGTGGCATTGGAGACGCAGGCGGGGGACGTTGTGTGCTTCAACCACAATACCAAACACGCCACGTTTGGAGGGGGAACACGCCGGCGAATGTTCACCATGAATTGCTGCCAGCGCTATCCCGAAGACCGATTGGAAGACCTCCGTAAATACATCAGCGGTGCCGCCCGGTTCTGGGTTGAGCGAGGGTATGGTGAGGTGATGATTCACACCGCCGGCCCAGAGCGAATGCGGCATCTCGAACAGAAACTGGCTAATGACGGGCATCTTGCAGAATTATCCCGTCAGGCGCGAGCGCGGATGGCCGAGCCATCTCGCGGCTGAAAGGCAAAGTGAGTGATGTTCTGTTTATCCATCAAAAATACCAGGGGCGGGTTTCAAACCTGCCCCGATATGGAGCAACTTGAGCCTGCGAATCAATTCGCAGGCTCAAAGCTGAAGTCCACTGAAGTGGACTGGATGCTGATTTCAGTCGTCTTCAGACTAATGCTACTAAGTTTTCATTTTTTTGCCAACCCTTCTCGCTCCCACGCTCTGCGTGGGAGCACGTCTTGGACGCTCTGCTCGCAAAGCAATCTGGGACGCTCTGCGTCCGGGCGGCGTTCCCACGCAGAGCGTGGGAACGAGACAAGCTGCGAATTCTTAGCAGCATTGGTCTTCAGACGACTTGGGCAATTAGCCCCGATCTTGAGATCGGGGCTTAAGTCCATCCGTATGGGCAGGTTTCAACCCTGCCTTTACTCGGTCACAATCGGCGTCATCGTGCTTTTGCTTTGCCAGGTGACGTTCGCCCAAAAGCGGGAGGAGGTCGCGCTCGGTCAAGCGGTGGCGAAATACCAGAAGGCGGTGGCGGAAAATCCGACGTTAGTCGAGGCATACATGAATCTTGGCTTCGGCTATCTGGCGCTGGATGCGATGGAACAGGCGACGGAGGCACTCCAGAACGCACTCCGTTTGGATGCGACGTCCGCTGAAGTCCACTACTGGCTGGGGCGAATCGATTACCTCCAGGGCAATTTTGCAGCATCGATTCCTGCTTTTGAGACAGCCATCCATCTGCTCTCTGACTGGAGCGAGGCGCATGCGGAGTTGGGACTGTCCTACTTCCGGATGCACAAATATGATGAAGCAGAGGCGGCTTTCACGGAGGCATCTTCGCTGATGGCATCGTCGAAATCCCACCGTCGCAGATTTGTACCCCCGTCTCTTTTCGATAAAGAGAATCAGGAATGGATGGATAAAGTGGCACCGCTGTCCCAGGCTGATATTGCTTATTATCTAAGCCTGATCTCCTTTGAGCGTGGTCTTTTTGACAAGACCGCCGAATACTGCCATCAAGCCATCCGTCTCGACCCCCAACTTGCGGACGCGTATTTTCAGCTTGGATTGGTTCATGCACAGAGTAAAGCGTGGGAAGCGGCGGAGGGTGCCTTTCGTGAGGCGATTCGCATGAGACCGCAGATGGCAACCGCTCATTATCATTTGGCACTGCTATATTTCAAACAGGGCAAACAGAAAGAGGCGGAAAAAGAGATGGAGATATCCCAGCAGCTTAATAAAGCTGCGGAACCGCTTCAAGAGCAACGGTTAGCCCTGATGCGGAACCAGGACAAAGCCTCCGCCCTTTCCAATCTGGGCTTGATATACTTAAATGACAAGAGATACGAAGAAGCAATCCGCGAGTATCAGAAAGCGCTCTGGCACAATCCCAATCTCGCGGAGGCGCATAACGGAATCGGCTATACCTACGCCATGCAGGGGCGATTGGAGGAAGCCCTCCAGGCCCAACGTCGAGCACTTCAGTTGAAACCACAGATGGCTGAAGCGCATGCAGGGCTCGGACTGATTTGGCTGAAGCGTGCAGAGGTCTCTCAAAGCGAACAGGATTACGAAGCCGCGTTTGCAGCGTATCGCCAGGCGACGGAGTTGAAACCCGATTTCCCAGAGGCGTTGCTGAACCTGGGCGATATCGCCCTCCAACTGTCCCGTCTTGAGGAGGCTCAAGCGGCTTATGAAAAACTATTATCGCTCCAGCCAAACCACCCGCGGGTTCATCTGGCGTTGGGAAATATCTGCTCGCGTCAGGAAAAATTCCCACAGGCGATTCATCACTATCAGTTGGCAATCAAGCAGGATGCAAATCTTATTGAGGCGTATTATAATCTGGGCTTCGTTGCCATTCGGAAGGGAAGGTTTGATGACGCGGCCGAGCGCTTCAACGCGGCGTTGAAAGTTCGTCCTGAGTTGCCTCAAACGCATTACTTTCTTGGAGAGATTTACGTTGAGCAGAAGCGGTTTGAACAGGCAGGGCGTGCGTATCAACGTGCTATCGAGATTCAGCCCACCTTCGCCAGAGCATATCAACAGTTGGCACATCTCTACGGCATTCAGGGCATCCACCTCGACAAGGCCCTGAAACTCGCCCAGAAAGCCGTTGAACTTCAACCGGACTCGGCAGATTCTTTCAATACCCTGTCATGGCTCTATTATCTCAATAAAGACTACGCCCAGGCGGAGCAGGCCGTCAAAAAAGCACTGACATTGGCACCCGATAACCGTCTTTACCAGGAAGGGCTCAAGGCGATTCAGCAAGCCAGGCAAGGGGGAAATGGGGACAGCGAAGCGCAGGGGCGGAAATGAGGAAATGGAGAAATATTGCGTCTGACGTGTTCCTTTGACGTGCTCCTTATTGAAGAACGTGGGTTTAATATGCAATACGCAATGGTTTCGACAAGCTCAACCCGGCGCCGCAATACCTACCACGCATCACGCATCACGTTTCACACCATTGGCTTTCTGGCTTTCTGGCTTTCCGGCTCTCCGGTAAACGCACAGTTACGCTTCACTGAAGTCACCTCCCAAGCGGGCATTCACTTTCAGCACACCGATGGCAGAAGCGGAAGGAGGTATTTTATCGAGACCCTTGGTTCGGGAGCCGCGTGGTTTGATTATGACAGGGATGGGGATTTGGACCTCTATTTTGTCAACGGGTCGAATGTAGTAACGACTTCAGTCGTTTCAGGAACGACTAAAGTCGTCACTACGGTTTCACCCAGCGATGCCCTTTACCGCAACAACGGCGACGGGACATTTACCGATGTCACATCCGAGGCTGGAGTCGGCGATGGGAGATACGGTTTCGGCTGCTGCGTTGGCGATTACGACAACGACGGCTTCCCGGATGTTTACGTTACCCATTTCGGCCCGAATGTTCTGTATCACAACAACGGAGACGGCACCTTCACCGATGTTACGGCTCAAGCGGGTGTTGGAGATGAACGATGGGGAACTTCCGCCGCCTTCGCCGATTATGACAACGATGGCGACCTTGACTTATTTGTTGCGAACTATGTTGACTATCGATTGGAGGACAAGCCCCCTGATTCGGGGCAGGGACAAGAAACGACTTTACACTCAAAGAACCAATCCAACCCGTTTGAAGGGGAGTGCTATCGGAAAGAACTCCGTGTCTATTGTCCGCCATCAGATTTTGTGGGTGTCCCGGATGTGCTTTATCGGAACAACGGCGATGGCACGTTTACAGATGTCACGCAAGAGGCGGGATTGTTTAACCCGAGCGGAAAAGGATTGGGCGTCGTGTGGGGGGATTACGACAATGACGGTTACCCAGACCTTTTCGTCGCGAATGACACGACACCTAACATGCTGTATCGAAACAACGGTTCCCCCCCCGTTCACGGGGGGGACCAAGGGGATGCCTTTGGCCCCCCCGCGGACGGGGGGGGGGTCACGTTTACGGATGTCGCACTTTTCGTTGGGGTTGCGCTTGGGGGAAAGGGGGTCCCCTTCGGCGGCATGGGCACAAGCTTGGGGGATTATGATAATGACGGGTGGTTAGACCTGGTCGTGACAAACTTCCAGGACGCCCCGAACAGCCTCTACCACAATGACAGGGATGGGACTTTCGGAGATGCGACTTATTCCTCCGGTCTTGGAGGCTCAAGCCTTCCTTACGTCGGTTGGGGTGTGGACTTCGTTGATTTGGACAACGATGGCTATCAAGATATCTTCGTTGTCAATGGGCATATATACGACAACGTCGAAGCGTTCGACCCGGGGTATACTTATGCCCAGCGAAATCAGGTCTTCAGAAATCGAGGCGACGGGGCTTTCGATGAGATCTCCGACCAATGCGGTCCTGGATTGCTCTTAAACAAGGTGAGTCGTGGCGCTGCCTTCGGAGATTATGACAACGATGGCGATATTGACGTCTTAATCACCAATTCCAATCAGACGCCAGACCTTCTCCGAAATGATAGCGTGAATCCAAACCACTGGCTGATTCTGGAGACCGTCGGCACCGTGAGCAACAGGGATGGGATTGGCGCTCGTGTCAAAGTCGTAGCGGGGGGCATTTCACAGATTCGAGAGGTGAAAAGCGGATCCAGTTACCTTTGTCAGAGCGACATGCGGTTGCACTTTGGGCTAGGCGCGGCATCCATTGTTGACCTGGTAGAGCTCCGATGGCCCAGCGGATTGGTGGAACGTTTTGAAGGCGTGAAAGCCAATCAGTTTCTGCGTCTCAAAGAGGGAGAAGGAAGGTAATGCAATCAAGCAATCAAACAAAGGAAATCGATGACAACTCAAAATTCTCATGTAGACAGGGTGAATGTTTCCCAAGTCAAGGCACTGACATTTTTAATTTCCCATCCCGTAGCATAGCCCCTTGTGGGCGTTTTAACGGGGACAAGCCCCTAGACTACGGTGGTATGGGGAAAGTAATTCCTAAATCGGTATAAGCCTCAAATAATTGGGAGGAGGTCTACCCTATAGTAGAAACCGAGTTTTTCAGAAAAACTCAGTTTCTTCCCCTTCCGAATCATCAGATAAAGAGGAGAACGCCATGCCTTACAAATTTCACCCCGGCAAGATGTACAGGATGCCCACCCACTTTGGCCCGAGTTTGGGGCGGTGCTCTTCTTCTCTTGGCGTCTTGGTTGGTCGAATGTGTTTCGGCAAACCCTCGCCGTGCTCGTCCATGCAACGGACAGCTAAAATTGGGTCGTTAGGTGACAAGGAAAGAGATCGAAGGCATTGAGTGAAAAGAGGGATTTAATTATGCAAGACTTTGAACTACAATCGCTTGATACCCGTTTGGGCAAGTTTGAAGGGATTCAACAGCAACACGATGCCCGGCTTGCCGACATTGAACGACGGCTTGGCACAATCGAAGTGCTGATCGCCGATGTACGCACCGAAGGACACAGAGAGCGAGAGGCAGTGTGTGCGGAATTAGTCGCGAAGATCGATGCCGTTGATACCAAACTCACGGGAAAAATCGACGCCGTCGAAACCAAACTCAGTGAACGCATTGAATCAGTTCGGACGGAATTGTTAGGCAAAATTGACGATGTGAGTGCCAAAATAGAAGCCTTTCGTTCAGAGGTCAATGCCAGCCTTGAGAGAGTGAACAATCGAATTGACAGCCAATACAAATGGACGATTAGTGTGTTGGTCGTGCTCGTAACGGCACTGCTAGGAATGATGTTCCGTGAATTTTGGGGTGGGAAATAGTGCACGTTTTGAGCGCATCAACACAAAGCCACTTGAGAAAGGAGACAATATGAATCGAGATGACGCCCTACAACTCCTCTGCGAATATACGCAGAAGGATGGTCTGTTGAAACATGCCTTTGCGGTTGAAGCGGCAATGAGGGCTTACGCCAGAAAGTATGGAGAAGACGAGGAAAAGTGGGGAATCGTGGGGCTATTGCACGATTTCGACTATGAGAAATATCCGACACCCGACCAACACCCGGAGACGGGTGCGAAAATTCTCAAGGAGAAAGGGTATCCTGATGACGTGGTCTATGCAATCCGATCACATGCAGATTATCTGGAATTTGAGCGAAAGAGTTTGATGGACAAGGCTCTGTTTGCGGTTGATGAGTTGGCTGGCTTTATAACGGCCGTCGCGCTCGTTCAGCCAAACAAGAATATTGCTGAAGTGAAGGTTTCTTCCGTTAAGAAAAAACTCAAAGACAAAGCATTCGCCCGTTCTGTCAATCGAGAAGACATTCAAACGGGATGCGCCGGGTTAGGCGTCCCTCTTGATGCACATATTGCGTTCGTAATCGACGCTATGAAAGCAATTGCCGTTCAGCTTGGGTTGGATGGTGTACCTCGTTAGGTAAGTAAGTTGATAGTCAATTGTCGATTGTGCTTTTTACCGCTTGCATCTTGAATCTTGAATCGTGCATCAATACCAGATGCCAGATTCAGGATTCAGGATTCAAGGTGTCGAAGCCTCATTTGTGACCACCCGCGGTACAACCTGTTTGGTCGCATCAATCATCCGACATGCCTCATCCATCCGCTCGTGCGCTTGGGGTTTACTGGGTTGGTATTTGGCAAATTTGACCAGATTACAATGGACGAGAAAATTTCGGATGAGGCTGAGATTTACCGCCTCAATAGCAGCATGGCCGAGACGCTCTAGCAGGTCTTCGGTTGTCAACTCAAGAGCGGAGATATTGTATCGAGCCTCAATGTATTGGCGGATGACGTGAGAGATTTCGGTGTGGTAATCCTTCATTTTGCCCTGTGCCACGAGATTCATCGCTTCAATCTGTTTGAGTCGCTCTTGAGCAATCTCATGCGGGGGACGCAACGTCGGCACTTCAAGGGGTAAATATTTCGCTCGGCTCAACTTGCGGAGATACAACAGTATGAGCGCCCCAATGATAGTGAGGAGCAGAAGCGTCATCAAAATATAAACGAGCGGACCTCGAGGTGGGGGGAGTGGTGGCTTGATGCCTTTAATCTCCGTGGCATCAGCGTACCCCCCCGCGGGCGGGGGGGGGGTGACCGCTCGAACCTCAAACGAATAGGCGGGGGTTTGGATTGTGGCTTCATTTCCATCGGCATCGGTTGACTTGATTGTGATTGGCGGTAGGGTATGCTTGCCCGGAGCAAATGCCCGCAATGAGTAGATAACTTCGTAGAACGCTTTGTTGGCGACCGGCCCTTCAAGTCCTGCCTCGTGGGGTTTGACCCGTTTTACTTTGGGCGGTTCGATCTCAACATGCTGGAGGTGACTGAGAACCATTGGCTCTAGATAGAGATGGAGGCCTTCATCCGCTTCGATCAGCAACCGGAGCTGAACTGCATCCCCAACCGTAATATCGTTTCGGTCAAATTGGTGTGACTGGATGCGAATGGCTTCTTGAGCCAATACGCCGACGACAAACAGAAGCGATAAAACAGAAAATATGGAGATGTTTAAGGACAGAAAGTTGAACGGATAAAGTGAAACGTGAAACGTGAAACGTGAAACGTGAAATGTAAAAGCCAACTCGCTGTTTTTCTGGCTTTCTGGTTTTCCCTTTTCCATGATGACGCAAGCCTGTTGCATGAAATGAGAAGCGGGCTAAAAACAGGTTTACAATTGCAGGGGCCAAACAACAATAGATTTCGGGGCCGTTGGACATTGATACTGGCAGACCCCACATCCAACGCACCCCGCCGATATAACCTCGACACGCTTCTGGGAATCCAGCCGGATTGCCTTTTCGCCGATCGGGCAGGTATCAACGCAGTAACGGCAATCGATGCCATTGGTGCGAAGGCAAGATTCGTCATTGACCACCGCCAAACCGATTTGAATCTCATCGACGGTTCGTTTTTGCAGCGCACCGCTTGGACATACCTGCATACATGCGAGTGAATCGCAGACGACGCATGGTTGGTCATCCGGAGCGATGTAGGGCGTTCGAGCCAGATTGGCATCCCCGCTGTTCAGGGGGCGGATGGCTTGGGCAGGACAGCTATTGACGCAGTTTCCACAACGCAAACAGGTATTCAAGAACGCTTTTTCAGGCAGGGCCCCTGGCGGTCGCAGTCGAATTTTCTCTGCTGGTATGTGCGTTCCGATTTGTGAATCTAAGTATTCTGCGACCGGCTGTACCAACCTTGTGAATGCCTCTCGGAAAAAGGCACGTCTTCCTTGTGGCTGTAAATTGTCAGACTTGGACATGGACTTTCGCATAAGAGCTATCGGGTTATGATAGTTTGATGATAACTAACTTTGAAGAATAAACTTTACATTTTTCGGGAAGGAAAGGAAGGATGGAAGAAACGCCTTCCTTCCCATTCTTCCATTCTTCCCACCCATCCAGTCGATTCAAAAGACAAACGTTAATATTGAAAGTTAGTTAGGTAAAATTATTCCTGATCTTTAGATGATTTGGCAATCCGATAGCTACATTTATGACTGCCAGCCATCAGATGGTCTACGCGCTGAACACTTGACCCCAGCGATTTGCGAAGCAGTACTAACTCCGTATCGCAAGTGTGAGGATATTTCTCCGCAATCATTGCAATCGGACAGTTGTATTCGGTCAACAAGTAATCTTCTTCCTCTTCAGTGACCTCCGCCATATAGCCCTCTTCGTCACGGATGAGAGCGAGTGCTTTGACTCGCTCAGCCGGACTTTTCCCATCCAGCCGCTGCTTGTATGCCTCAAACTGTGACTTCATGCGATTTTGAAAAAGCCTATCAATAAACTCGCATCCGTTGAGGTTTTCCACTTCTTTTAACAAATTGACTGTGAAACTCCCGTAAGCGGCTGGAAACAGTTCTTTCGCTTTATCCGTCAAGTGATAGAGGTGTGTTGGGCGTCCACGTTGCGGCTTTTCCCGATAGTGTTCGACTAAACCATCTCTTTCTAAGATAGTCAAATGCTGTCTAACCCCCATTGAACTGATGTCAAGGGCCTCCGCTAATTCGCTGGCTGTCATACTGGAATGCTTTTTCAGGAGTCCCAGTATTCTGCTGCGCGTTTCCTGTATATCATAATTCACAAGTCTCCCTCCCAAATCTTGAAACAATTTTAGGCAAATCAATGAAATCTAAGGCAAATCTCGTATTCAATTATACCACAAAAATCGTGCTATTGGAAATGAAACATCACATAACGTCCAATATGCTCGCTATAAATAACTCAAGTTACCTGTACGCCTGATCCAAAGGCTAGTGGTCAACCACAGGGTTTTTGATGTCTATTTCCCCCCCTGGGGTCCCCCCGTGGACAGGGGGACAAACACTCCCTCCCCGTCCACGGGGAGGGCCGGGGAGGGGGTTTTATCTATCAAAATCACTAGGAGAAGGGTTCATTTTCCTTTCCAGGGACTCATCCTATCATGTGGAATACTTCTTGCACTATGGATTCCAATGTTCCGTAAAGAGGGAGCGCGGCGAGTCGTAGAGTGTTGATTCACCACTCTATTATGCGCCATTCACAACATTTTCTAATGTGCGCACTTATTTTGACAGGTGCCTTTTATTTTTTGCTTGACATTCCGTGTCAATTGAAATAAGCTATTTGGTGGCTGAATCAAGATGACTGAGCCAAAGAGGATATGATGGAACAGAAAGAGAAAATTTTAGTTGTTGATGACCAGATATTCGTTGCTGATAGTATTACATCCATGTTAGACTGGAGGGGTTATCAATGTCAAATGGTGTATCAAGCGTTTGATGCGTTGAATCTCCTGGCAAGGGAAAGTTTTGACCTCGTCTTGACGGATATTAACATGCCTGGGAAAACAGGGATTGAGTTGCTTCACGACATCATGAAGTCGTGGCCCGATACAGCCGTTGTCTTGATGACGGCGTTGAGCAAAATTCAAGATGCCGTTGAGGCAATGAAAGTTGGGGCATCAGATTATATTGAAAAGCCAGTGAATTCGGAGCAACTATTGATTCGTATCGAACGGGCGTTAGAACGAAGGCGTTTGCTCATTGAGAGCCGGCAGCGCAAGGAATATTTGGAGCGAGAGGTCCAAAGGCAAACGCAGCAGATTCGCAATCACTACCTTGCAACCCTGGATATACTCATCTCAACGCTCGGTTTTCACGACACTGAAACGAAAGGACACAGTCGCCGTGTTGCAGCATATACCCGTCTGATTGCGAAAAGAATGAGGGTAGAAAGTCCTGAACTTGAGCAGATTGAACTGGGTGCGCTACTCCACGATGTCGGGAAGGTGGGGGTTCCAGACACCATCATACGGAAGCCTGGCCGTTTGACCGATGAGGAGTGGACAAAGATGCAGGAACACCCCGTTATTGGCTACGAGCTGCTGTGGAGGCATGAATTTCTGAGAGGGGCCGCGCCGGTGGTCAAATACCATCATGAACATTACAGCGGGAATGGATACCCGGAAAGGCTATCTGGGGCGGAGATTCCCCTTAGCGCACGGATTTTTTCGGTTGTCGATGCGTTTGACGCCATTACCTCTAAGCGATCTTACAAGGAAGCAAAATCAATCGCGGAAGCGCGAGCAGAGATCAATCGATGCGCGGGAACGCAATTTGATCCGAAAGTCGTTGAAGTGTTCAATCGCATAACTGACGACGAGTTTTTAGAGATTCGTCACGCTGTTGCGGCACAATTCGGAGAGTGACTTGTTGAGAGATAGAATCCTTGTGATGCAAACCGGCGGCTGGATTGGTGACATGGTCTTACTCACTCCCGCGTTGAGAGCAGTGAAGCTTGCCTATCCGCAATCTCATCTGGCATTGATGCTTCGCCCGCTCGTTGCGGATGTCATGGCAACCCACCCCTATCTTGATGAAGTAATCATTGACACAAAAGACCAGTATCGAAGTCGCTTAAAATCGGTTTGGAAAGCCGCGAACGCGATTCGTCGATTACGTTTTAATCTCGCAATTGTCCTGCACCCGACCTCCTTTCGTAACGCATTGATACCCTTTCTGGCTGGAGTTCCGGAGCGGGTTGGTTCCGATATGAGCGGGCGCGGCATCTTGCTGACCCGATCGTGTCCGGAGCGAACCGACCTTCATGAGGTTCATCGTTATCTGGGCGTGTTGGAACTGATCGACATCCACGAACAGGAGGCGACGCTGGAATTTTGGCATACCGATGCGGAGCGCAACGTAGTTCGTCAGATGCTACAAGACCACGGCATTTCTTCCACGGAGCGCGTCATCGGAGTCAATCTTGGCACCACATGGCAGACGAAGCGTTGGCCCCTAGAAAAGTTCGCAACAGTGATGACGCAGATGCAAAACCGTTTGGGTGCGCCGCTGATTCTGACGGGCTCCGCCGCCGAGGTGCCACTGGGTGAAGCGTTAGGGCAGATGGCCCAGGGGGAGCTGGTCAACCTGATCGGAAAGACAACGCTGACGCAACTCGGTGCACTCATCGAACGTTGTGCGCTTTATCTGACCTGCGACAGCGGCCCGATGCACATCGCGGCGGCTGTCGGGACGCCAACGATTGCCTTATTTGGCCCGACAAGCCCAACCCGTCATCGACCTTATGGGGAGGGGCATTGCGTCATTGAGAAAACTGTCGAGTGTCGCCCCTGTTACAAGCAAGAATGTCAGCGCAAGGACGCGCCGAATCTCTGTATGACGGAGATTAAAGCCGAGGAGGTCGTTGAGCAAATGACCCAGATGGCTTGGCGTAACTCATTTTGAAAAACAAACGTTGCATTTGGACGGACGGAAGGGATGGAAGGAAAGGAAGGAGGCACCAACCGGCTTCCTTCCCTTCTTACCAGTAATCTCCCACATCAATGGGGTTGATCGTTATAGCTCAAATCTGGAGAACATATTATGGCAAAATATCGAGTTGGCGTTATTGGGTGTACAGGCATTGGGACGGCGCATGCGTCAAGTTTAGTTGGGCTGTCCAACGTCGAGTTGGCTGCCGGGTGCGATATGTCGCAACAGGCGTTGAACGGCTTCAAGGAACGCTGGAAGGACGTATGGCCGAATATGGCGCTGTATACAGACCATCAAGAAATGTTGGCAGTTGAAAAACTGGACATTGTGACGGTGGCAACGTCTGACCATCGGCATGCAGACCTGGTTGTCAATGCAGCGAATGCAGGAGTAAAGGGCATTTTCTGCGAGAAGCCGATGGCAACCAATTTAATCGATGCGGACCGTATGATTGAAGCGGTTGAGCGCAATCGTACGATTTTGTCCATTGACCACACCCGGCGATGGCAGCCATTATGGCGTCATACAAAGGAAGGCGTGGTCGCGGCAGGAGACATTGGCCCCGTGCAATATATTATCGGCACATTGGGGGGTGAACGTGCAATGCTCTTCCGCAACGGGACTCACCTCATCGACATGATGTGCTATTTTGCGGAATCTATGCCGGCGTGGGTGTCTGCGGAGTTGGAAGCCGGGTACGAAGATTACTCGGAATATCGGGGGGATGGCGGACATAATCCGAAAACGGAGCCATCCGCGCACGGTTACATCCACTTTGCCAATGGCGTCCGGGCGTTTTACGCAGGCGGGCCGAAGACAACACCCGGTGGGTTCCGTCTCGAGATCGTCGGCACGGCGGGATATATCCACATCAATGATCAAAAAGCGGAAATCTACAAAGGGGATACCGCCGCGCCCATCCAGCCGCCGGCATGGCCCGTTGTTGGGATACCCGCTGGCGTGCAGGAATTGGTGCGCTTGATTGATGAAGGTGGCGAACCGGTCTCGCCAGGGAGGGAAGCCCACAAGGTTGTTGAGATTATGCTTGGCTTTCTGGAATCCCAGCGTCGAGACAACGCGAAGGTCACTCTACCTGTTCCGCGCTAGTGGTTAATTTTTTAAATTTGACTCGGGTCAAGACTTCCGAAGTTTCGGAAACTTCGGAAGTCTAACCCTAACCAACCCAGCACGGACTTACGAAATAAACCATTGTGAGGTGCTCGTCCGTTCATTTGCTTGATTGCTTGATTGCAAATTTCTATTTCGATGGGGGTTCTTTTTTTATTTACCCCCGAAAAGACAAAGCATGATTTGACATACTCCCCACGAATGAATTCGGGGGATTCTAGTATCAACAGGGATTGCAGTCTGAAAACCGTCTTACATCCCCTACTCTACGAGACGATGCCCCGCCTCGTGGCTACATATATTATACAACACAGGCAAACAAATATCAATGGTGCTATTCAGGGACAACAGGAAATAAATTCGGGGGTTTTCTCGCACTTTTTTCATAATTCCACTACCTCATCGAATGGGATTACCCTTGGTGAGAAACCCTTAATGCGATGGAGAGAGGAAACAATGCCAACGGGACAAATCAAATACTATAATTCAGAAAAAAGTTTTGGATTTATCGCTCAAGACAGCGGCGAAGCCGATGTCTTTTTGCATGCCTCTGCGATTAAGTGGGCAACCGACGAGATTCGCGCTGGGCAACGTGTTAAATATGACATTGTTGCGGGACAGAAAGGGCTTATCGCGCAAAACGTCGAAGTCTTACTGACGCCCATTGAGCAGAAACGGAGGAGTCAGGGCAAGGTTGTTATCCCTCGGGATTACGTCCCTCCACAAAAGCAAGGTGGAAGTTTTGAGGTTAAAAAGCCGGTGCGCCCTCAAGGGGTGCCCCAACCGACGCCCCCTCCCCCCGCAACTTCACGACAACCCCAAGAGTCAAAGATTCAATCAAAACCGGCGGCTTCCCGTGCCGAAACAGGGGTGCCTCGACCTGTCGAAGATCCACTCAATCGACAGACAACTGAAATTAAATCAGAACCTGTGGCTTCCAGTGCCGAAACCTCCGCTCCCGGGCCGGTTAAAAGTCCTCCCCAAAAGAAGACCGCAGCCCCCGGCGCTTCAGCCAAGCCCAAAGCAAAGCCCAAAAAACCCGAACGTCCAACCGTTGGTGACCTCTATGTACAAAAGCAGATTCGACTCAAAACACCCATGATTTTTGGGTTGTATAACCATGCGCAACTTCCCGTGACTGTCAGCGCATTCACCCCATATACCTTCATTTTAGAAAAAAGCGTAGACGAAAAACAGGAATTTTCCAAAACGGAGGTCAAATATTGTTATAAAGCAGAGGATTCGGAGAAAATACAGCCGCTGATGCGCTACAATGCGGAAATTCAGGCGCAAAAATTGATGCCGATTATCCCTCGAAAGGAACGTTACCATATCGACACGCGAGAGGTCCAGCAAGCACGTAAAGATCGATACCCTATCGAAGTGATAATGTGTGAAGGGGAGATTTTTCGTGGACTGGTGGACTGGGTGAGCGGATACGAGATTAAGCTGATTTTAGCCAATGGTTCTAAGATTGTTGTGTTTCGGCACGCCATCTGCGATTTTAAGGCGTTTCCATCGGAAAAACAAGAAGCAGATGAAAGTGAAGCGAAATCATAATCGCTCAGGGAGGCTAAATCCAGATGGTTCAGTTGGGAGTATAACCAGATGCCGAATCCCGTTATGGTGCAATACCACAACCTGATCAAAGAAGCCGATCTCAATGTCCAAAATTTGCGTACGAAACGGGGGGGTTCACCATGCCCGTCCACCTGTTTTGAATGTTGCAAAAACACGGCAACAATGCCCATTAGCGAAGTCGAAGCGCAGGAGCTCAAAAAGGGACTTAAAAAACTGCCGGAGGAGATCCAAGCGCATATTCTGAAAAAGGCAAATCGTTCCATCCGGAAGCTGGAGCAGTCGGGCTATGCGCATGAACAGATGACAATTGATGCCGGGATGAAAGCGACAGAAATCTTAAAAGGGAAACCGGAAGGGGAATGTCCGATGCTCATTGGTGGGGTCTGCTCCGTTTATGACCATCGTCCGATAATCTGCCGGGTATGGGGGTATCCAATCGATAATGGGAACGAGTTGGCATGCTGTCACAAAACTTTTATCGGCCAGCGCGGCATGTTCAAACCGATTGATTATGTGCGTTATTGGCGGGAATGCCGGGATTTAAGCCAAGCACTTGGGGCAGAGCGGAAAACACCGAATTGTTACCTAATCGTCCGGCTACTCAACGAGGAAGAGAAAATAGAGGACTGCTAAATGGGACGGAACCAGAGGTAAAACCCATAGCTTGCAAGGAAGCACTGAATGAATTTACCATATTTGAACGCAGACGGATATTTAGAGCCAGGCATCTACCTTGCCTCGCTAGACGAAGTATTAGAGCGGTTTGGCACAGGAACACCCACACGGGAGCGACAGGGAAATCTGCTACGTCTCGTCGTGGAAAGCGCAAGAAAGTATCCGACGATTAAACGGGTTTTGATTTGGGGTAGTTTTGTCTCTGCCAAACCGGAACCGGGCGATCTCGACTTCTCAATTGTCGTGGAGGTGCGTCACCGCTTCGCCACAATTGACCCAGCGGAGCTACGCTTCTTTTCCCCCTTTGATGCAAATATCCACTATGGTGTTGACCGAGGGTTTTTGGTTGTGAAGGACTATCCACCGGAATCGTATGCGGAAGCGATCCTTTTTTTCTGCCAAGATAGAGATGGCAGACAACATGGAATTTTGGAGGTGAGTTGTCATGGGTAAGATTCAAAATGACCATCAGTTGCAAATCTCTCGTGGGGCTGTTGAACGGCTTCAGCAAGCATTAAAGGGGTATGAAGCATACAACCCTGAAGATGAGTCTGGCTGTTTAGAAAGCCTGCGCATTGGCATCCGCCGTATCGAACGAGAGATTAAAGCGTATCTGGCAGAAACAGGTGTGGAAACCTCTGTGGAGAAAACATCGCTCAAAGCCGCATCTGGATAATTCTATTTCCGTTAAGTTCAAACGTTCCAGAGACAATCGGAGTAAAATCATGAAACTTACCGAACAACAAATCAATTTCTTCAATACCTTTGGTTACCTGATGTTCCCTGGATTGTTCTCGCCCAGCGAGATCGCTTGGATCACCGAAGAGTTCGAGCTCTCCATCCGGGACTTCGGGGGTGGCAAAGCGCATGACGGCTCTAAGCGCACCATGTTTGGTGGTCCCATCGAACATCGCCCCCGGCTGTGCGCGCTGCTGGACGACCCGCGCATCCTGGGCATTGTCGGCGGCATCCTGGGCGAGGATTTCAACTATGCCAGCGGCGACGGCAATTATTACTCGGGTGATACCGGCTGGCACCCTGACGGCAATTGGGGGCAACTCTTTGCATGCAAGATCGCGTTCTACCTTGATCCGCTGAGACGTGACAGCGGCTGTTTGCGGGTCATCCCAGGTAGCCAGCGGCCGGATTATTTTGTTCGCGTTCAGAAGATCAATCCGAACAGTTCTCAGGAACTTTTCGGTGTTGCACCGCGTGATTTCCCCACTAGCGTTGCACTCGAATCGAACCCCGGCGATCTGGTCATATTTAACCATGATACCTATCATGCTTCCTTCGGTGGAGGCACGCGCCGGCGGATGTTCACCATGAACTTGACCCGGAACTGCAAGACCGAGGCAGACCTTAAGACGCTACATCAGTATCTGAGCATTCACTCTCCCGGCGGATACAAAGTCGATACAGGGGCGGGTATGTACTTTCCAACTATGCTCGATACCGCCGACGACACGCGGATGATACACCTCCAGCAAGGCGTCGAAATTCACGATAAATTATTCCCGCAGTACGCCAGGCAAAGCAAGGTAACAAACTGATTCAAAACAGTAATCAATCATTGAAAGGAAAAACGAGATGTACGATCTCAACGGAAAAGTTGCCCTGGTGACGGGGGCTGGTGGTGAACGCGGCATCGGACGTGCCATTGCGACTCGGCTTGCCTCAGAGGGCGCTGATGTCATCGTCAATGACATTGTGGCCCGCCCTTATGATAGCCAGACGGGGTGGGGTGGTCTGCCGGAGGTCGTCCGCGAAATCGAAGCCCTGGGGCGGCAGGCCATCAGCATAGCGGCGGATGTTTCGGACGCGAGTCAGGTGGAGGGTATGATACGCCAGGCGCTTCAGCGGTTCGGACATATCGACACCCTGGTGAACAACGCTGGTTCCCGCCCCGGACGCGATCGCGTGCCGGTAGTTGACCTGGACGAAGAGGCGTGGGACATGGTGCAGCGAGTCAACGTCAAGGGAACATTCCTCTGCTGCAAAGCCGTCGCTCAACACATGATCGACCGAGGCGAGGGGGGCAAGATTATCAACATTTCCTCGACATCAGGCAAACGCGGTGTGGCCCGTTTTGCGGCTTACTGCGCCTCCAAGTTCGCTGTGATAGGCTTCACGCAGGCGCTGGCACTGGAGTTGGCGCCTTATCGCATCAACGTCAACGCCATTTGCCCCGGCACCGTTGACACAGAACGAACCGGCTATATCGCAGCTGCCCTGGCACCAGCGGGTACATCAGCAGAGGCGTACCGTGAGCAGATGATACGGGGTGGAGCTTCGCAGATTCCCTTGGGACGGGTTGCCCAGGGCTCAGACGTCGCCAGAATGGGGGCATTCCTCGCTTCGTCCGAGTCCGACTACCTCACGGGACTGGCGATCAGCGTTTCGGGGGGGGCAGTGATGGATTGAGTTTTCCGCCGGGAGAGTTCGATGAGGTATTCGACATCAGTGGGTCATACAGCGTGAAGTCTAATACCTATTTGCGTTCCAAAAAGTAAGACAGCAATCAAACTTCCGAAGTCTTTGAGACTTCGGAAGTTTATCAAAACTTACTATAGAATGCAAATTCGTATAAGACGACTCAGGGTATCGAAACCACTGCCTGTTGTTCCGGCACCGCTCTACACTGCCCATCTCGATTTGGTTGAGGATTTGACTCCAGGCCACGGGTCACGAACTTTCTCAGTGATGCTTCCTTCTTTGATATACCACATTAATGAAACTTCCCCTTCATCATCATCTATGTAGAAAATCCCCATCCAGCTTTTGTCCGGTCCCAATGGGTTATCCTGGTCATCAGATACCAGAACCTCGGCAATTTCCTAGACTTGTGCCCGTAGAAAATCGAGTGCGTCGAGACGGATGTCTGCACCATAAAAACAATATTTTGTCCAATTTGGAGCATCTTCAGAAACAATCCACCCCTGGGAGTACAACCGGGCTTGCTCAGAGGTGACTCTTCCATTTTCGGGTCTCGTCGCAAAGTCTTTAATGAGTTGCTTGGCTCGGGGCAAAAACGCCGTATCAAATTCAATCCAGCCTCTTACTGAAACATAGTGTGCCATATTACTCACCCAAACCTGTTGTCACTTTTCCACCTTTGCTTTCGATATACTTTTTCACTGATTTTGCCATCATGCACAGCCGCTCGGGTCGAATGGGAGAGGCGTCAGAGTTGAATCGGGATTCAAGTTCCGCTCGCCATTGCGTCACCAACTGACATGCTTCGGTCTGCCCATTCGCTACGGTTCGGCGGGAGCCTCACCTCCCGCCTGAACGGTTACCTCCTAATCCGGCAGCTTTGCACCGACCTTTTGGACTTCCTCATAAGGCTGAAGCCAAGCCGTTGATTCATCGTGCATATCAACCACCTGAATCCGATTGCCCCACGGGTCACGGAAATCGCACCGAAACGGGGGGATGGTCTTCAGTCCATATTTCTTTGTGATTTTCTCCCGAACCTCGGCGATTTGCGCCTCGTCTCGGATGATGAGGCCGATATGCCTTTGGTTGTCAATGTGGGGTTCATCGACTTCAAACAACGCTAAGAATTGGTGATTGCCGAGATGGAAAAAGGCATCGCCCTCACCGCCATCCTTTAGTTCGAGATTAAAGACGTCGGTGTAAAACTCAATAGCCTTTTTAATGTTGCCCACTTCAAGGACAACATGGTTACAGCCGAACACACGTACAGCCATTGGTATGCCTCCTTTGTACAAGTTTTAAGAGTGCAACGGTTTTAGGTTCTTCAAACACTGACTCCACGAAGTGGTTCATTTCCCCGCTGTCCACTGCAACGCCTTGTTAGCGATTGTGATGTCTCGTATCTCCTGCTGTATAATGCTTGAGACTATGTCCGCATTGTTGTGCATAATTTCATGAGTACGGTCGCTGAAATTTGAGAAAAACGAGCTTGGTATATGTGGATTGTTCAAGGTTGAACCGCGTTCATTGAGATAGACAGCTCGCAATCTCAGAATCTTGAGCATTTTCAATGGGGAGTATCCATCCTGAATGTCCATTTCGCGCAGATAGTCCTCACGTTTCCACTGTCGCTTGTGTAGCACTTGAGCATCATTCATACTGTATTTTTTCTTCTCCCCGCAGATGATGTACAGATCTTCAAGCGTCAGTTTTTCTGCGATTCGCTTTCCGATGGCGAAATCGGGTGCAATGTAGCGCTCAATCTTGCCAATCCAGCCCTCCATATCATTAGGTCCGAGAGTCAACAATTTCCGAAGCTGTCTACCAACAGAATCATAAAAGCCGAAAACCCAGATTCGTGCTCGCCATTTCTCAATGTGAGAAGGTCCCACATCCCGTGCTGTTGAAACAGAGTCGCTCGTTGTAGACTTCAGTTCTATTGGCGCAGCTATCATTTTTCCGCGCGAAGAAAAATCAAGAAAGGCATCTACACCGGAACGACCATCTCCTTCTCGAAGCCCTAGGAGCTTGCACATTTCCTTCTCTCGTCTCTCGTCTTGAACAGCCATTCAAACCCCCAACGCTTTAGATACCGACCTCGCGATTGCATAAGCTACCGGAGGACAGACAGAGTTACCAATTTGCCCCAGTATCTGGTAGGTAGCACCTCGAAAGATCCAATCTTCTGGAAAACCCTGGAGAATGGCGCAATCTTGCACTGAAAGCCTGAAGTGACCATTTTCTGGAGGAAACATCACGGCATCCTCTCTCGATTTCTGTACACCATTTGGCCAAATATGTAGTTTTTCCCAAACCTGTTGACTTGCTTTGCTGTTCAGTATACTCGTTGATTTTCTAGGACCCGTGAAGCCGGACCGGAGCGTGGGGGAGAAACAGTCGAAGCCGATATCCTTCACCCCCAACGCCTCTCTTGCACCAAGAGTAAACCTACCTGAGGAAAAAAGGCTGTCTTGCGGCAAATGGGTCGGTTCTGGAATCTGGAATGAATTGGCTGCCTTGGGTGATCTAAATCCCACAAAAATCACTCTTGTCCTAACCTGTGGAACTCCGAAATCGGATGCCACGGCTTTGAACTTGATAATGTGGTAGTCCGGTGTTAACGGCGAAAGGATAATCTCATCTACATACTTCCGAAATTTCGGGTCCAACAACCCAGGAACATTTTCAGCGACAAAAGCCTCTGGCATAAGTGTTAGTACTGCATCAATGAATGATGGCCACATATCCCTTTCGTCGTTACATCCCCTCTGTTTTCCAGCAATGGAAAACGGCTGGCAAGGGGGCCCTCCATGAATCAGATCTACTTTGCCTTTATAAGGTGACCAGACCACTTCCGTAACGTCACCGTTTATGCCGCTCAGGACCTCCCATTGGGGAAGATTAGTTCTTAACGTCTCACCGCAAATATCCAAAATGTCGAAGCTTACAACGTGTTCAAAGCCTGCGCGTTCAAAGCCAAGGTCAAGACCACCGCCACCAGAAAAGAGAGATAGGGCCCTCAAACCGTTTTTCGGTCTCTGAGGCATCAGTTTCTCAGGCTGTAGGGTAGGCTTGTTGATATTATTAAGGTCGTAAGGCAATTCACCGTTGGCCGCGGCTTTTTTTCGAGCTCTAGACCTGGACGAAACCTCTCGATACCAATCCCTCTTATTCTCCGAAATATCGTAAGGCATTTCTTGTTTCTCGCTGACGGCTGGTTAGGCTAACGCCCTAGTGCTGTGCGGCAGAAGTTCATGGACAGTTCGCCCCCCTCTGTCCCCCGTTCCCCCCTGTGGTCTTTCCCCCCCTATGGTCCCCCCGCGGACGGGGGGACAGGAGTGGACGGGGGACAGAAGGGGGACAGTCTCCTCTCCTCCCCGTCTCCTATCCCCCGTCCACGGGGGATTATAGGGGGGTGGAGGCCGGGTGGGGGAAAACTGTCGAAAGATTTATGCCTTAGACCACTAGACGGAATTTTTCCCGTCTAATACCGCTGCACTCACTTCACTCAATCTGGTAAAATATTCAACAGGCTGATGATGTCAACCTCAAGGGAAAAATGAAAGGTAATCTTCAGAAATCAACCGGGCTTACGTTACACCTCCAACGCACGCCCGGTTGGGCATTTGTTAATCCGCGGCAACGGCAAGTTCTTCGGATTCACAGAACTCAACGTAGTCGCTGATGAGTTCGGTAATCGACGGATTTTCGCCACAGAGCGGGCAGTTCTGGTCTCGATTGACTTTCAACTCGCGGAACCGCATCCCAAGGGCGTCGTACAGCAGCAAACGACCAATCAGGGGTCTGCCGGTCCCAACCAATAACTTAACCGCTTCGGTTGCCATGATAAGACCAACTGTGCCTGGGAGCACGCCCAGGACGCCAGCCTCGTTTCAGCCAGGCACCATGCCCGGCGGTGGCGGGATTGGATACATGCACCGATAACATGGCCCTTCGTGGGGCTTAAAAACGGTCGCCTGCCCTTCAAACTGGAAAATACTGCCGTGTACCACCGTTTTATTTGCCAGCACCGCCGCATCATTGACCAGATATCGCGTTGCGAAATTATCGCTTCCATCCACAATCAGGTCGTAGCCCTTAAAGATATCCATGACGTTGTCTTTTGTCAAACGTTCATAATAAGGGATGACCTCAACATCCGGGTTTAAGGACTTGATCGTCGCCGTTGCGGATTCGACCTTCGGCTTACCAATGGTCTCGGTGCGATGGAGCACCTGGCGCTGTAGGTTGTTGAGCTCAACCACATCCGAGTCAATGATGCCGAGCGTGCCCACACCAGCAGCAGCGAGGTAAAGCCCCGCGGGTGAACCTAACCCCCCTGCCCCGACCAGCAACACTTTGGAGTCAAGCAACTTCGCCTGCCCTTTGTCCCCGATTTCACGCAGCATGAAGTGGCGGCTATACCGCTCCATCTGCTCCGCGGTCATCGGTTTGTCCTTCGCTGTTGGGAAGCCGGCGGCTGTCCACGCCCTGTAGCCCCCTGCCATCGACGCGGTGTCGGTGTACCCCATTTCTCGGAGGGATTTGGCGGCAAGCAACGATCTCAATCCTGCGGCACAGTGAATAATGATTTTTTTGTCTCGATCTGGCACGTAATTCTCGATCGAGAACTCGAGCATGCCCCGAGTGACATGAAGTGCATCAGGAATATACCCTTCTCGATACTCATCGTCATCTCGGACATCCAGCAGGACAAAATCTTCCTGCTTATCTTTTTTCTTTTTGACCTCTTCGACAGTTACTTCTGGAATTTCTTTTTTGACTTCTTCAAGAATTTGTCTGTACGATTTCATAGAATTCTTCGCGGCAGAAACCTCGCCGTTTTACGGCGGAGATGAAGCCGCGCCTTTTTTAGGGTTGAAAAATAGATGTTGGGTAGTTGACAATTGATTCACCTCAAGAGAGCGCTTGGCCAGATTTAAGTATCTGGACAGAAGTTTTTGTTGCTCCCGATGGTTCCGGCTTCGCCGAGAATTCCGCGAAGCGGAAACTGCCACATCCATCGGTGGTTTGGATTTGACAATCCAAACCGAGCAGCGAACAATCAACACGAATTTTCGTCCAGGTACTTAGTCTGATGCTCTTGAATTATGTTTGGAAAGGTTTTGGCTTTGGCTGGTTGGTAAACATCATTATATCACAAGCGGATGAGGGTGTCAAAATTAAATTTTACGACTTGTGCGTGTTTCCCTTGGGGGACTTTGGTTATCACTGACAACGCATTGAGTCGATCCAATTCGACTTCAGAATCTCATCGGATTCCCCTTTTTCGTTAAGTTAGTGCCATTCACCCTAATGTGACATTGGCGAAGTAAAACGTATTGCGTATAGCGTATCTAACTTTCTTCAAATATGTTTGCTCCAGTGTTATTTGCTTGCGTGATAAAGCACGTCCCTCCTGCCGGAAGGGTTTTCAGAAATGCGTTGGTCTTTTCCAGTAATGCAGCGATATCCTCCCCGACAGCGAAGATCGCCGGCCCCCAACTGCTGACGCCCGCCCCGATCGCGCCATTGTCCCGCAGGAAATCAAGCGTCTGCTGGAGGATGCCGCCTTGGGCGTCGATCTCTACCTTCTTCCAACCGAACCTTTGAATACGGTTGATTGCATCCCCGAACGCATGGAGGTCTTTTTCAAAAATTGCCGGCAGCAGTTTGAGCAGAATAATATGAGAGAGTTGTTCGGCATCCGCTCTGGGTTGGGGACACAGGGTCTTAAAGAGGTTGATCTCCGTTTCGCCGGAGATGTGCGTGCAATTCGGGATGACGATGAGCAGATTCCAGTTAGGAAACGGATGACGGAGGAGCAGCGGAGGAGGTGGGACGTTACCCGCTGCGGAGGATGGCAGAAATGAGGCTTTCTGCTCCGGGAAGCGGTGTCCGCCATCAAGGATAAATCCCCCCTGCTCAAACGCGACGATGCCGATTCCTGATGTTCCGCCACGACCCACCGCCAGCGCGAGCTCCGCCACGCTTAATTTCAAATCGTAGAGCATATTCACTGCCTGGGCGATACCCAAAGCGAGTTGCGTCCCAGAGCCGAACCCCGAATGAGGCGGGATTTCAGACGCGAGTTTGAAAGTGCCCCCCGGAAAGTCGTATTTCATCCGCAGTCGTTCGACAATGCTGTGAGCGCGAAGTTGGTAATGGCGGGATTCGATCTGGATGTGATTCGAGGGTTCAGCGATAATCCGAAAACGCGGTTCGTTAATCGCCAAGCCGATACTGCCGTCAATCCTGCCCAAGGAGCCGTTGAGGTCAATGAGGGCGAAGTGGAGTCGAGCGGGGGTTGTGATTGTTACTTGGGGCATGGTCATTGTACCAACTTGTCGTTCATGGGTTCGTAAGTCCATATTTAGACTTCCGAAGTCTCCGAGACTTCGGAAGTCTGGACAGGGTATATGAAAATAATTTTGTCCGACTACTTAGCATACAAACGCGAACTTGGCAATCAAAGAGTTTCAGCCACTCGATCTCTAACGACAACACTCCTTGAGGTTCACCCCTCTGGACCATCCGCGGTCGCTGCTTTTCCGAAGGCTTCCCGCAAAGCAAAGAGCCCAGGTCCAAAGGCATCGGGGTCCTCTAGCACCGCAACTTTGAGCGCTGCCATTTCTTCAAGGAGCACTGCGACGGGCAATCTGGCTTGCTCTGCGGCGTGGCGCAAATCCACACCTCCTTCCTGATAGGCACGAATGGCTTCACTCACCCGGAACTGCTGCATCCCACGAAGCACCCACTGTCGCATGAGCGCGGCTTCCGCATAAGCTGTACCTTCTACCAGACGCCCCAATTCCTGGGCTTCCTCATGCGTCAGACGAATCGATTTTGTCACCCGTTTGGTTGTCTGTGGTATTTTCGTTTTTTCTCTCATTTCACCTCACCTCTCTCCACGACTTTGCGCCAGTGCCAGAAACGCCCCCCGTGCTGCCTGCATCACTTGCCGCCCGGTGTTTGGAGCAATCCCATCCAACTTGTTTACGGTACTGCGATAGGACAGAATTTGCGCTTCATAGAGATAGACGATGAACTCAGGCACCGTCACGGCCCTGATGCTACGCTGCCGCGCAAACGTGAGCGGACGTTGCTCGTTGATGAGCAGCCACCATCCTTCTTCTTCCGCGAGCGCGAGTGCGGCGGCCTCGCCGAAATGGAACTGGGGCACACTTTGGGTCGGGTTGCGAATGGAAAGGGTCCCCTGACTTTCTAGCAGTCTAAACATCTCCTGGTAGCTGTAGACCCGTTGGGGGTAACGCGGGTCCGGCACCATACGGATCAACTTAAGCCTGCGAATCAATTCGCAGTCTCAAAACTGAAGTCGTCTCAAGACGACTGGAAGCAGTAATAGTCCACTTCAGTGTAATGCTGCTAAGAATTGGTTTTAGAACACGGATTAGGTAGGATTTCACGGATGAAATGACGTGTTCTGCAAGATCCGCACAATCCTAGAGATCCGTGTTCTAATCCCCACTCATCAAATCTTAGTAGCATTGCACTTCAGTGGACTTGAGTTTTTAGCCCTAATCTTGAGATCGGGGCTAAAGTTGATCCCTATGGGGGTAACGCGGGTCCGGTGCCAACACCTCGACGCGTACCGCTTCTGGGACGAAGACTGTGAAAAAGCGAAAGAGATATGACAGAACATCCACTCGATGCCCCAACACCCAGAAAGAGGTTTCCATTACTGCTGATTGCTTCTCCATGCTGTTATTGTAAACAGAAGAAGCACGATTGTCAAGTCTAATGAATTTCATACGCCGCGAAACGCGAACTTGGCAATCAAAGAGAAAAGAATTCTGTAGATTATTTTGGGGATTGGTGCTATAATGATGCCTATCAACGCTTAGGAATCCTTTACACTTTTCAAATCCCGCACCGGATTATGTGGTGAGGCGGGGTTAAGGGAGTGTCGGAATGCCTTCAATTTCAGTGTCGTTTGAGTATTTGGTTTTATCCAAAAGGAGAAAAAGAAGAAGATGAGGAAAAATTGGCGGGCTGGGAATACCGAATGCCCTCACGGATCAAAACTCCTGGGACAGTGTCACATTGCTCAAGGAGGTAATACAAATGAGATTCTATCGGAAAGGTTTAATTGTTTTGTTGGTTATCCTCACAATGGCTGTCAGCCCACACATCGCTTTCGGCGCTCCGACGATTTCTTTGTTCGGGGTGACTCCGACTCCGTTAGCGCCTGGGGTGACTTTCACTGCTACAGTGGGGGCTTCTGCGGATGTGGTCAGGGGGGTCTTGTTTCTGGATTTCCGACCAACCCTGCCAATATTTTTCCCGTTGCCGCTCACATTTGACGGGGCAAATTGGAAGGTGACCAGTCCATTTCCAAAGATCACATTTCCTCAAGGCGTAGACAGCTTTCAAATCATCATGAGGGCTGTGGTTTATAATGCGGCGGGTCAACAGGCGATTCAGGAAAAGAAAGTGACGCTTCAGAAAGAACTCGCACAACCCTTCACCGTAAAGGCGAGCGCACATCTCACCAGCGGCGTCGCCCCATTAGATGTTTCTTTTTCTGCAACGACGACAGGCACAATAACAAAGTATGAATGGGATTTCGAGGGGGATGGCACGTTCGATTTCTCCAGCGCCACTTCTCCGGCTGCCAGTCACACCTACCCAACTCCCGGCACCTTCCATCCTACCATTCAGGTCACGGCTGCCGATGGCAAGACCGCGACGGACACCGTTGAGATTACCGTCACCTTCACCAATCACCCACCGGTTGCGGAAGCTAATGGCCCCTATCAGATTGATCTCGGCGATGGAGTGAACCTCAATGGTTCTGCATCATCAGACCCCGATGCTGCCTTCGGCGATTCGATTGTCAGCTTTGAATGGGACCTCAACAACGACGGAACTTTTGGCGATGCCACTGGCGTGAATCCCACCCTGACGGTTGCGCAACTCGCTACCTTTGGCATTAACACACCCGGTAGCTTTCCCATCGGTCTGCGGGTGACCGATACCTTCGGTGCGACCGGCACTGACGCCGCTACCATTGACGTGTTTCAAAACATCCCTGTGGCAGTGGCAAACGCGACCCCGACCACCGTTGCGCCGGGGGAGTTGATCACGTTTGACCACTCTACCTCTTCGCATCAGAGCGTCGGGCACCACATTGTTTCATACCAATGGGATTTTGACAGCGATGGGACGTTTGATTTCTCTACGGCGGACGCCACGGAAAAGCCCCAGCACGCCTATCCCTTCCTCGCAGGTATCCTCTCGCGGACCGAGACCGCCGCCCTGCGCGTGACGGATAATAACTCCCCGCCGAAAACCGCAACGGATACCGTTGAAATCACGGTCACGTTTGCCAACAACCCACCCGTTGCCAAGGCAGGTGGCCCGTACACGATTGAATTGGGTCAGGGCGTGACGTTGAATGGTTCTGCATCATCAGACCCCGATGCCGCCACTGCCGATTCCATCGTGAGCTATGAATGGGATGTGGACAACGATGGCCTCTTTGGCGATGTAATCGGTGTGAATCCCACCCTGACCGCCGCAGAACTCGCCGCCCTTGGTATCAACGCCGCCGGGCCATTCCCCATCGCGCTACAGGTCAAGGATACTTTTGGCGCAACGGGGACAAATGGGACAACCTTGACTGTCAACCTCCCTCCGGCACCGCCGGTCTTGAATCCCATCGGAAACCGGACGGTGGTGCTCGGCAGCGCCCTGACACTCACTCTCACAGCGACGGACCCCAACAACGACCCGCTCACTTTTTCAGCGTCTCCGCTTCCGTTGCCCGCCAATGCCAGTTTGGGTGGGACGACGGGCGTCTTCACTTTCCATCCATCGGCAGACCAGGTCGGGACGATCATCCTCACCTTCATTGTCAGCGATGGGGCGCTGACGGATTCTGAGACCATCACCATCACAGTTCAGGGACCGCCTCAAGGCAGCGTCACCGCGCTGACCGGACGCATCCTGGATACCAACGACTTCACGCAGGGGATAACGACGCCGGTGGTGGGCGCGACCGTTTCCCTTCTGAATACGGGCTTCTCGACCTCCAGCGATGTCAACGGTAACTTCACACTGACCGGGGTTCCAGGGGGCGAACAAATCCTCGACATCAACGCTGCCACTGCGAACCCTGCTCCGGATAGCTCCCCTTATGCAGGCTTTCGAGAGAAGACGAAGTTGATTGAGGGGGTCACAAATGTGGTTGACCGTCCCTTCTTCCTGCCGCGCATCGCGACTGAGAGCTTGACGACAGTGAATCCCAACGCCACCACAATAGTGGAGAACCCCACCTTGGGCGTGATGATCGAGATTCCACCGCATACAGCAAAGAACCCTGACGGTAGTGACTTTACCGGCCAAATTTCGATCTCTGAGGTGCCAGAAGGGCTTGCGCCGGCGGCGTTGCCGGAGGAACTCCAGCCCGGGCTGCTGATTACCATCCAGCCCGTCGGCGTGACGTTTGCTACGCCCGTGCCGATTACGTTCCCCAACATCGACAATCTGACGCCGGGCAGCGAGGTTGACATCTGGTCGCTGGACCCGACGACGGGAACCTTTGTGGTTGTCGGTACAGGGCAGGTCACAGCGGATGGGGCCCGTATTGAGACCATCGCCGGCGGGGTTCGGGCGGCGGACTGGCATGCGGCTCTGCCACCTGCTCCAAATGGAGAGACTCCCTCGAATGGTAGCGAAAACAATTCCGACAATCAGACCCCAAACCAAGAGGCGGAGGGTTGCACCGGGTCACGAACTGCTATGGCTTCTGGCAACCTCACGATCGAACATCCCCTGACAAGCTACCGTTCCTTGGGCGTATCCAGAGCACCGCGACTGGTCTATCGCAGCCTCAATGCCGATCCGCAACCCGTGATCAGCGCAAACACAACAATCCTACGTCAAGCGGCTATACCACCCACTGTCTCTGCGCGTTTTCGCGTCGGTGGGGTGGATCTAGGTACCGAAGTCTTCACGAAGACAAGCGGATTGAACGAAAATACAGATGAGACCATCCGACAGGTCGTGCAATTCGATGGAAGTGGATTTGCGACAGGGCGTTACCCCTACCGTATGACTTTGACCAGCAACTACGCCGCTTCCTCCATCTCAAGCTTTCTCTCTGGGAATGTGCTGGTAAACAACCAGAGGAACAGTTCCTTGGGGGCTGATTGGAGTCTGGCGGAGTTGCATCGTCTCCATTTGGATAAAGTGGGGAATGCGTTAATCACCGAGGGAGACGGAAGCAGTCAGTTCTTTAGGCTGGCTCAACTTGGGAGCGGTTTGATTGCCTATTGGCCTTTCGATGATGGCGCGGATCCAACGGCTGACGTTGCTGGGGGGCACGATGGGGCTCTTATGGGTGCCACGTTCACCACCACCGATATTGCACCTGTGCCGGGGAACGTGTCGGCGGTGGTCTTTGCGAATCAGGGGAACCACATAGTGATGGAGGACCCTGACGCATTTAGTTTTGGACCCACCTCACCGATGAGCATTTCACTGTGGCTGAAGCAGACCGCAGCCCGCGGTGTCTATCATGTATTCGGCAAGCGTGATGGGTGTGGCATTATTAATTATCAATTGGCTCGTGACGGACGCCTTGTCCACTTCAGTTCAGGCTCTGATCTGCTTTTTCTCGGGGCTGACTTCCCGTTCAATACGTGGACGCATGTAACGATTACTTATAATGGAGCAGGTTCGATAAAGATGTATTTGAACGGGGTTGAAGCCGTCAGCCGCGATAACTTCGTCATGACAGGTGAGAGTTCCGCGCCCTTCAGAATTGGAACTTCGGGGACATGCCCAGCCAGTCAAACTTTCCCCGGTCTTATTGACGAGGTACAGATCTACAACCGCGCCCTCACACCTGAAGAAGTTGCTGCCCTTGCTACTGGGATAACGGCGTTCCAAACTGAGTATGTATCGCCGCCAGGCGATTTTTCAACGCTGGTCAAAAACGCCGACAGCACTTTCACCCGCACCCTGAAGGACGGCACTCAGTTCCGCTTTGACGCCCGTGGGCTGCACACCGCTACCGTAGACCGTGACGGCAACACGACTGCCTACACCTACGATGTCGCTGATTGGCTGATTTCCATCACCGATCCAGTGGGTTTGGTGACAACACTGACCTATACCGGCGGCTTGCTCTCGGACATCACCAACCCGGCGGGACGGACGACGGCCTTTGCGCATGACGCTGACGGCAACCTCACTCGCATCACCGACCCGGACGGGGCAAGCAAGCAGTTCGCGTATGACGCCCGCCACCGCCTGACTTCGCAGGTTTCTAAGGGTGGGTTTACCACGACCTACGGCTACGATTTTGCCGGTCGGAATATGAGCGCCAACCGCCCGGATGGTTCAAAGCCGCTCATTGCAGCCAGCCAGACCATCGGGCTCGTTGATCTCTCCACGGGCCTCGGCACCAAGAGCAACCCCGCTCCCGTGGCGCGGCCATCGGAAGCAGTTGCCATCTTTACCGATGGAAACGGCAACGACGCAAACTTCGAGACGGATCGTTTCGGGGCAAGCACAAAGGTCACGGACGCCCTCGGCAAGCAGATGTTCATCGTCCGTGACGCCAACTCCAACCCGACGCAGATCACCCGTCCCAATAGCGCTGTAACGACGATGACCTACGATCCCAGGGGGAATCTTCTGACCGTTACAGAACAGAGCATCGGAGCGACGACAACCTTCACTTATGAGTCGAAGTTCAATCAAGTCACTTCCATAAAAGACCCAAACGGCAACACCACGACGATAAACTACGATACCAAGGGCAACCCGACATCAATCGTCGATGCCTTGGGGAAGCAGACGACAATGACCTATAACCCGCAAGGCTTATTGACCAGCGTCATTGATGCCTTGGGGCATACGACCACCTTTGATTACAACGCCCAAGGGCTGTTGATGCGTGTGACCGATCCGCTTGGACGTACCACCTTATGGACTTATGACGCCGCTGGCAATGTGTTGAGCGTCACCGATGCGCTGGGAAGAACGACGTTCTTTACCTACGATTCGATGAACCAGCTTCTGACGACCACCGACGCCAACGGTGGCGTCACCCGCTTCACTTATGATGCCAACGGCAACTTGTTGACCCTGACCGACGCGAAAAATCAGGTCACCAGGTACACCTACGACGCACTTGACCGCCTTTTGACGGTCACCAATCCCTTGGGAGACACGGAGAGTTACACCTACGATGCCAACGGCAATCTGAAGAGTCTCACCACGCGCAACGGCGTCACCACCCAGTATGAGTACAACGCCCGAGATGAACTGATTAAGAAAACGGTGCCGGGCGTGGGAGATTTCCGCTACCAGTACGACGCGATTGGACAGCTTCTGAGCGCAAGCGACCCGGACAGCGTGGTGAGCTATGCGTATGACCTGGCGAATCGGTTGACGAGCGCTTCGACGGTGGGGAGTCCGGGTCAGCCACAGGTGACGTTGAGCTACCAGTATGACAAAGTGGGGGTTCGGATTCAGATGGACGATCCAACGGGAACGACCATCTACGGCTACGATGCCCTCAATCGGTTAAAGTCCCTCACCAACTCGCACGGTCAGACCTGGACGTGGGATTTTGATCCGGCGGGTCGTCTGACCAGCCAGGCTAACCCCAACAACACAGCGGTGAGCTTGAGCTTTGACAACGCCGATCAGTTGCTCCAGATTAAGCACCTGCTAGGCGTCAATCCCCTGGCGCAGTTTGATTATGTCCCCAACGCCGTTGGAAATCGGACGCAGCAGACGGAGCAGGTTGGCGTGTCCTCTCGCACACGGAACTTTGGCTATGACAACCTGGATCGCCTCCTCTCCTCATCCAACGTCCCCGAAACCTTCAACTTCGACGCCGTGGGCAACCAACTCCAAAACGGGCAGAACCACGACGCGGCAAATCGCCTGCGGTTGGACAACGACTTCACGTACCAGTACGACCGCAACGGCAACTTGATCAGCAAGACGCAGATCGGCGACAGCCAAACCACGATTTACACATGGGATGCCGAGAATCAGTTCATTGGTGTCACGACGCCAACGACGACTATCAGCTATCGGTACGATGTGCTGGGTCGTCGAATTGAGAAGAATGTCAATGGGGTCATCACCCGCTATGTCTATGATGGATTGGATCTGTTGCTTGAAGCCAATGGGAGCAACCAACTGACGGTGAAGCATACCTTTGGCGCTGGCATAGATCGGCCTTTGATGCGCGAGGAGGTGGATGCCGGGCTCAACACCGTTGCCGCCCAGATTTATCATCAGGATGGCAACAACAACGTGGTGACTCTCACGGACATGGCTGGGAACATCGTGGAAAGCTATGAGTACAGTGCGTTTGGGAAGTTGAGCGTTTTTGACGCCAATCATAACGCCCTGACGACTCCGCCCCGCACGAGCTTCACTTTTACGGGGAGGGAGTTTGATCCGGAGACGGGGCTTTTCTATTATCGTACTCGCTATTACGATCCATCCATAGGTCGATTCATTAGCGAAGATCCGATTGGGTTCCTCAGTGGAGATGCCAACTTTTATGCCTATGTCTCCAATAATCCAATCAACTGGAGGGATCCGCTAGGCCTTGACTTTTTGACCGAGTTCCAAGATGGAACTTACGAAGCACTAAATGCGATGGCGGGAGGGTTTGGGCCCAGCACAGGAAACGAGGTTGCGGAATTTGTAGGGGGTGTTGCTGGGATCATTGCTCCCACCCCGGGTGGGAAGTTGAAAGCTGCCACTAAATTAGCGAAATGTGAAAAAGAAGCGGCAAAAGCGGCAAAGGTTGCAAAAACCACAGCCAACAAATTAAGCCGAGCAGCACAAGTTGCCGAGAAAGGTCACACACAACAAGCTACTGAAGCTTTGAAGGAACAAAAGAGACTTAGAGACGTGAGTCTAGGAGAAAAAATGCGCTCAGTTGAGAGGAGCCAACAAGAAGAACGAGCTGCTTGGAGACGTGGAGAATATGAGTGATCAGATTGTAGAGGACTTACTTACTTAAATCAGCAAGTGCAGTTTTCGAGGAATCAAAATATCAGCTAGCTTTGAAAAGCCGGGTGCGGCAGCCCGGAAACCCCCACGCTTGCGGCGCACTTTATGCCCAAGCGCCCGTCGCTCGCCCTGCGCCACGACCCCGGCAATCCCATTGAGGCTCCCATCTCACCGTGACGGCAGTGGATTTGGGGGGGGGCACCTCGTTCCCACGCTCTGCGTGGGAATGCGGCCCCCTCGACGCGCTGCGTCACTGACTTGAGACGAATGAGGTCGGTGAGATTCTGATTCCTTTCTGTTTTTGGCGGTCTTTTTTCCGTCTTCATCAGCTAAGTAGGTGAACATAAGTTTTTGTAGTTTAGCCCCTTGTGGGCGTTGACGGGGACAAGCCCCTATGCTACAGAAATTTATGTCCAAGCACTTATCTCCTCATCAAATCAATCTTGACAAGGCAAGAGGGGCGTCGCCTCTTTCTTTTTCGTCTGGCGCAAGGGCTTGGGATGTGCTATACTTTCCCTTCCAAACGCTGGCAATGCAGAGATCTGTCTTCCGTCCTCAGAGACTCAACCGTTGCCTCCCCTCCAACGTCCTAAAGATTCGCTCGACTTTGCCATGGCAACCGCAGGAGGGAACACGCCCAAATGGAGGGTCAGTCAATCAGCTTGGGGGAAGGACTTGATTAATATCGGACAAGCGAGTTTTCATCGGATTGTCGCCGATTTCAGTTACAGCGCAGTGGGCACTGCCGCGAAGGGGGGCGGATCACTGTGGCAATTGCCCCCCTTCGCTCGTGGGTCTGTCATTGAGACTCAGCTCGGTGCCAACCTCCCTCGGGGTTTCCCTGTGATTGATCGCTTTCAGAATGGAGTTGCCACAAGTATCAAATCCATCAATCTGGCCGCCCCCACTTACCAAGATGCCGCGACTTTAGCGAGGACTGTTAAGCGTTATGTGGATACAGTTGCGGCATACCAAGGCCACGTCCGCCCGTGGGGGGGTGTTGCCATCCCGCCGGGGCAGATCACTGCCAGAGAACTCCAACTTGCCATTCCCGGCGGGAATCTGCCGGCAGCACAGCAAGCGGTCCTCCATGCCGCTGCCCAGCGGGCTCAACGCCTTGGCGTTCAACTGACAGTTACACCCATCCCATGAATAGAGGACAAGAAAAAATGTGGCATGTTTATGTGTATGGCGATAAGGCTTACTTACCCATCGTGGCTCAAACCGATGCAGGATTTTATCTTGATGTGCCGCCTGTCGCGGTCATTGAGGCGTTGGATCCTTCCGCGATGACCCGTGAGTTGGGCCACTGTGTTTCTCGTGGGAATCCCAAGGTGCCAACCCCGTCGCGGGCTCAATTTCCCAAGCCAGTGGTCCTGGCAGCCTCTGGTGTCAAGACCTGGTCTGTTTTTGAGAAGAAAGCAACCTGCTGGACCATCACCCGGAAAGGGGCCGTGTATGAAATTCAAGTGACAGGAAGGGACGCTTGGGGCAAGTGGATCGATGACCCCTCGCAGACCGAGTCGGTTCCCGTTGCTTTGGGACTTGAGGCGGTTGCGGCAAGGCTCATTGCCCAGGTGAAGAGGAGAATCACCTTGTTCTCACGCGCGACATGGGAATGTCGTCCTCGACGCTCTGCGTCACTCACTTGAGACGAATGAGGTCGGTGAGATTCTGATTCCTTTCTGTTTTTGGCGGTCTTTTTTCCGTCTTCATCAGCTAAGTAGGTGAACATAAGTTTTTGTAGTTTAGCCCCTTGTGGGCGTTGACGGGGACAAGCCCCTATGCTACAGAAATTTATGTCCAAGCACTTATCTCCTCATCAAATCAATCTTGACAAGGCAAAAGGGGCGACGCATAAAAAGCCTCGATTCCAGAGCGGGGGCGTCGCCTCTTTCTGTTTCGTCTGGCGCAAGGGATGGGGGGTGTGCTATACTTTTAGGAGTCACCGCCGAGTCTAATTTCTGAAAGGTTAAGCCGAAAGCAATGGTATCGATCACGACCAGTGGCCCCATCTTTGTCGATAACGATGTTCTGGTGTTTGCTGCTGAAAGAGATCTCACACCGCTTGGCGCACGCGCTTTATCTGAAATCCGTGCGGGCAAAAGGTTCATCACTCCAAACCAATTTCGTGAATTCTTGAATGTCAAAACCACGACACAACGGAATACCCGCCGATCATTTCTCGCACGAGGGGGTATTGAGTTGTTTAGCGGGCCAAGGGCCGGGCAAATTGCCTCCTTGCAGGCGTTTCAGGAAGTCTTTACAGCAGTTGCCCCAAGAGCGGGTCGTGCCGATGCGGCCCTTGTTACCTTTGCCAGAGCGACTGGATTTGAGGCAATCACAGCCAATACTTCACTCCTTAACACATTAACCCACACGCTTGGAATGCCCCACAGATTTCCTGTCATTCCAATAAGGAATATACGCCAATGAGTACCTACAATCTGCTTTATGCCGTCATGACATGTCCGAAATGCGGTCAAGCGTCTGAAATGGAAATTGATACCTTCTTTGGGTATCGAATTTTTTTAGAATACCGCCTTGGAGACAAGGTTTCCTGGTGGGAAAGAAAAAGTGTCAAGAATGGCGGACGGCCTGAGTGCGGAAATATGGATGGAGATAGCTTTGCTGTTTGTCCGCGGTGTCAATCCGGTTACTGGGTTCGTGTACAAGTCCGATCTGATCTCATCGTGGCTGTTGAGCCGAATCTTAAGAAAAAAGCCCTGTTGTCTGACCCAGAAGCCGCTTCATTCCAAGCTGAAACCCTTACGGAATCGAAGCCTTGTTGAGGGGCTCAGTTGGTAGGGTGGGCACTGCCCACCATCTGATGCGAGGCACCTCGCTTGGCACCATCAGGGTACGGCAGCCCGGAAACCTTCACGCTTGCGGCACACTTTATGCCCCAGCGCCCGTCGCTCGCCCTGCGCCACGACGACGGCAATCCCACTGAGGCTCCCATCTCACCGTGACGGCAGTGGATTTGGGGAGGTTTATCGGTCACCTCGTTCCCACGCTCTGCGTGGGAATGCGGCCCCCTCGACGCTCTGCGTCACTCACTTGAGACGAATGGGGGCAGTTGGTAGCCCACCACCTCCGTTTGGAAAGGCTCTTCCCTTGTCGGCGGGTGGCACAGGTCAACCCTATGATGCGCGGCAATCGTGTCAAAGAGTAGCGAGGGCGTCGCCTCGTTTTATTTTTCGTTTGGTGTAGCGGCTCGTTATCTGCTATACTTTTTCTTCTGAGGAGGTTTATGATGATCGTTAAAGTGGAAGCTTACCATGATGGGGAATTCTGGTGTGCCAAGGCTATCGGAGCGAGCATTTTTACCCAAGGGAAGACGCTTGATAAACTGATGAAAAACATCAGAGAAGCTGTTTCACTTCACTGTGAAGAACAGTTGAACGAAGGCAAAACCATTCAAATTTTGCTCCTGTCAGAAACTGAGGTGTGTGGTGTCCCTAAGTCTGCCGCAAGTTAGTGGCCGAAAGATGATCCGCTTGCTGAAACGCTTAGGATATGAGGTCGTTCGCCAGAGAGGGAGCCACGTTCGGCTCCGTCATCTCTCCGAATATCGGCGAACACAGCATCACCGTGCCCATTCATAAAGCGTTAGCGAAAGGTACGCTGAATGACATTTTATCTGAGGTAAGCTTATGGAACAACATTTCCAAAGCGGATCTGATTGAGCGGTTGAGAAGGGCATAGAGTAGTTGGTAGGGTGGGCACTGCCCACCATCTGATGCGAGGCACCTTGCTTGGCACAAGCAGGGTGCGGCAGCCCGGAAACCTCCACGCTTGCGGCGCACTTGATGCCCAAGCGCCCGTCGCTCGCCCTGCGCCACGACCCCGGCAATCCCACTGAGGCTCCCATCTCACCGTGACGGCAGTGGATTTGGGGGGGGGCACCTCGTTCCCACGCTCTGCGTGGGAATGCGGCACCCTCGACGCTCTGCGTCACTCACTTGAGACGAATGAGGGCAGTTGGTAGCCCACCACCTCCGTTTGGAAAGGGTCTTCCCTTGTCGGCGGGTGGCATGGGTCAACCGTATGATGCGCGGCAATCGTGTCACAAAGACCCCGGCAGCCGATGGCGGGATGGCACGTTCTCAATACGATTCGGAAGATCGCCTCACGAAGTTGATTAGCGCGAATGGGAAGGAGCAAGCGTTTACCTAATTGAGGCTTGGTCATAATTACCGGCCGATCCAGGTGGTTATCACTTTGCCGTGGGAGCGACCTCCCGGTCGCGATGCGATGAATCGAGTCCGGGAGGACTCTCCCACAGAATGATGACCAACCCTCACCTAATTGGGGTGAAATCGTACTGCTATGGCCGCAAAGACAATACCGAACCCCGGTGGACGTCTGGGAGATGCGCTGACGCGACAGACTGCTGGGAACGTCATCAACGATCTCAAGGCAAGAGGCTTTACCGACATCTCCCAGGAAGTCCTTTTCCAGAAGGGGCCGCTAGGTCTCAAGAATCGGTTTGCAGACGTCGTTGGCGTGAATCCACAAACTGGAGAATCGCTCATCATCAACATTGGAAAGACAACCCAGACGGGTGTGCCAATCATGCGGGAGCGTCTGGCACTGGACGACATCATCTTCTCTCCCACCATTCAGAATTATCCGAACTCGCGCCTGATTTTCATTGAGAAAGGAGCCAGCGGTCTGCCGCCTGGACTGTAAGCCGCATGGGCAAGCAAGTGACATTCTACATGACTCACGAGGATGAGAAAAACTTCCTGGTGGCGATTCGTGAAATCGCACCGGTGAAGCTGATTTATAACACCTTCGCCGACGAATCGAAGATAGAGCTTCAGTCGCTTCAACCGGTCGGAACAACGACCCATGACGCCAACCTCTCGCTGGTCGCGACTGCCAGCAGCTTCATCAAGTACGAGTTCTTCCCCACCTCATTTTGCTATTGTGTTGACTTGGCCGAGTCCGAGGTTGTCCAGTTCAACCGGTGCAAACCCGTCAAGACCTGGCTAGCAAACGGCAGACTCTGGTTCGACGAGAAGTCGGGCCAAGGGAAGAAGTCCTCAGCTTTCGTGAAGTGGGCGAACTCTCTGCTGAAATGGGTTCAAGCCAACTACCACAAGCGCGCTGCCGGTCATTTTGTGGCACCACACGCGCTTAAACTCTCGAAGGCCGGGGAGCTTCATCTTGGCCCACCCCTTGAGCCTCCGCTGTCGTTGGGGGAAGGAAAACGCATCCTGGGGCTTCAATAGAGTTGCCTCTGAAAGCGACCAGTGGAAAGAGGTGGTAGGGTGAGTAATGCCCACCATCTGATGCGAGGCACCTCGCTTGGCACCAGCAGGGTGCGGCAGCCCGGAAACCTCCACGCTTGCGGCGCACTGGATGCCCAAGCGCCCGTCGCTCGCCCTGCGCCACGACCCCGGCAATCCCACTGAGGCTCCCATCTCACCGTGACGGCAGTGGATTTACCTCGTTCCCACGCTCTGCGTGGGAATGCGGCACCCTCGACGCTCTGCGTCACCCACTTGAGACGAATGGGGGCAGTTGGTAGGGTGGGCACTGCCCACCATCTGTGGGTCAGGCGTTCTCATTCGACCCGAAAGCCTTTGACCTGAAGGCGAGAAACCGGAAACTGAAAGGATTAAAAGTATGAAAGGTGACTTGACAATAATGATACTATATGTGATACTACACTATGCGCCGAGATAAATTACTGGCAAGAATGAAGAATAATCCGCGAGGTGATTGGCGGATTGAGGACGTTGAGACAGTTGCAAAACGGCATGGGTTTTCGGTGAACCGACCCGGAGGCGGTGGCAGCCATGTAATCTTACGCCATCATTCGGGCGAAAAGCTGACTGTTCCAGCCCGCCGACCAATAAAGCCGGTCTATATTCGGCAGCTTGTGCAGATGATTGAGCGATTGGAGGAAGATGAATCATGAAAGAGTTGGAGTATCCATTCATTACGAGCGTATTGCCTAAAGAGGAAGGCGGCGGGTATTTCATCGAATTTCCCGATCTTCCGGGTTGTATCTCCGACGGAGAGATACTTGAAGAAGCAATAGAGAATGGAAAGGACGCGGTACGGTGCTGGATAGAAACGGCGAAACAGCATGGAGACGAAATCCCTGCGCCCGGTTCATCGAATACATTGAGCGGACGTTGGGTTCAGCGCGTTCCCAAGAGCATTCACACCCGGCTGTCGCAGCGTGCGGAACGTGAGGGCGTGAGTCTGAATGCGCTGGTTACGTCGATATTGTCGGAAGGGTTAGGGCGAAAGGACGCATCTTCTGAGGAGCCGCCGCCCCGCCCGTAGGGCATTTTTAGCTATACCTCGTTCCCACGCTCTGCGTGGGAATGCGGCCCCCTCGACGCGCTGCGTCACTCACTTGAGACGAATGGGAATGAGCGAGCGTTGACCGGCGACCGGGTCCATCAACGAACCCGCAAGGCAGCTTCTCTGATTCCCGTCGAAAGGGGGCCGAACATTTTCGGTAGATTTGGAAACTGGCTGAAGGAATTATTGAGGAAAAAACCGGGTCCGCCGATCAGTAACCCTGTTCCTCATACGTTAGCGCGCGTTGTTCCAGGTGAAGGCCCATTCTCAACGCTGGGGCCTCCTGGCACTTCGGATGTTTTTGTCACCGCTGCGGATGAGATTGCAGGTCTCAATGCACAACAATTGGCAAATCGTTTGGGAATTCGTCCGAGCGAATCGTTTACCGTCATAGAATTTCCAACACCAGGTCGTGGATTAGCTTCACCTATCAATCGAGCAAATCCTGGCTTTACTGGTGGTGGAACAACGTCAGGTCGAAGACTCTCGGAACGGAGAGGAGCGAGGGAATTTGTCATACCCAATGGACCGATTCCTCCAAATGCTGTCACAAGGAGTGTCCGATGAAGGCGTTATACCCTTACGAAACAGATTTATTAGGAAAGTGGAGTGTTGTCAACGGAAAGGTCGTTGGTGATGAAACCTGTGAGAGAATTGAGGGACTCATGGCAAAATACCTGAAAAAGGTCGCTGTGGATAAGAGTGGGTGGGAAACGCTGTATCAGGATGCTCAAGATCGGCGCTATTGGGAGTTGACATATCCACAAGGTGAAATGCACGGCGGAGGCCCCCCCCGTTTGACGCATCTCTCACATGAACAGGTCAGGGAAAAGTATGGGACTCAGAACATGAGGGTTTGAAAGCAAGTAGTAAGTAGGGGGGCACTGCCCACCATCTGTTGGTCAGTCGTTCTCATTTGTCACCCCTCAACTTCAATCTGGTGAAATCGGGTGGAAGCTTGAGTCTCTTGGCGCGAGCCATTCCTCAAAACCTTGAGAAGTCGAATCGATCCGAATGGCGTCAGCACCTCGTTTGACTACGCTCCTGCCGGTCAATTGCTCTGGATTCACCTCGTTCCCACGCTCTGCGTGGGAATGCGGCCCCCTCGACGCTCTGCGTCTCTCACTTGAGACGAATGAGGTCAGTGAGATTCTGATTCCTTTATATTTTTGGCGGTCTTTTTTCCGGATTCATCAGCTATCTCCTCATCAAATCAATCTTGACAAGGCAAGAGGGGCGACGCCTGAAAAGCCTCGATTCCAGATCGGGGGCGTCGCCCTTTCTTTTTCGTCTGGCGCAAGGGCTTGGTATTTGATATACTTTTTGGAAAGAGTGAGAGACTCATGAGGGAGGGAAAACAATGGACGAAGGTGGTTCTGGGGGACGCCCAATACACTCGCGGTATGCCGACGGTACGCTTGTATACGAAGATCAGCAACCGCCCAGATTCGGTGAACCACGGCCGGATGCAAGCGCACAAGGGCCTCACACCCAGTTAAGATGGGATACTCACAATCATCGGGTTTACCAAGGGCGGGAATTCGATGCCGCCGGGCAACCCGTGAGAGATATAGACTTTACCAGTCCAACCTTTCCGAATGGAACGCCCCGGCCAGACCACCTTCCGCCCCCTCATCAGCATGGGTGGGGGCCAAATCCCACAGGTGGGACTCCAATGAGAAGTAGAACCCCAGAACCGTTACCATAAGTGAATGATGAAAGGAGACACTGTGAATTCTGACAAATGGGCTGTTACCCTCTGCTACCACGCTCAAGAAAAATTGGAAGACCGCGTGGCCTTGATCGTCGAGTATTTAGCAAAACATCATCACCGTGGCCAATGGGTGCTCTCAGACATTGATGCAACGGGTCACAGCGGTGGCAAACTGACAAGACAATTAAACAATGAGGGAATCTTGCGTCTGTCATCCGCTGACCTGTTAGACGTACTGAAGGAGGATGGCCAAATCATTGAGCTGGATGCCGCTTTGATGAAAGACAATCAAGAGTTATTTCGGATTCTGATTCGAGACGGGATTTCCGTTGATGCCCTTGGGACCGGCAATTTTCTCCCATCTTCAGCCCTAGGCAATTATCACGATGTCGATGTTGAGTTGTTTATATGGTAGAGGGTGGATGACATGGGTGAAATTGCGTACCACTGGCGGCTTGTGAATTATTTAGTGGGAGTGGCTTCCATCGTCACTGGTTGCTGGATTCTCCAGACCCCACCCCCGGCCCCTCCCCACCCCCCCCGATAGATCGGGGCAGGCTCTACCCCTCCGGAGGAGGGGACGGAGAGGGGAGCGCGCCAACGAAGAGAGGGACGAAAGAGGCGATGCCTGTTGTTTCGGGCGTCGCCCCTTTGTTTTTCGTCTGGCGCAAGGGCTTGGTATTTGATATACTTTTTCTTCAAAGTGGGTTGGGGCAAAGGGAGCGAAGCCTGGGTAGACTCCACGTTCTACCGTCATTTGAGGTAGATTTATGATGAGAACTACTGAGGTGCCGGGCTTTTCGTCGCCCGTGTCGTCGGCAAAAGGGGTGGGTATTCAATGGCAGCAAGAGCGACCGGGTTAAGAGGTGCCAGTTCGGGGCTACAGGCACTGTTTTCTAAGGGAAGTCTTCGTGGAAGTTCAATCACCACCATCCGATCAACCCTGACCAGTCAAGGATTTAAGCAGACGCTAACACGTAACAAGAGTGGGTATTTGTTTCAAAATGCTGCGGGGGAACAGGTCAGAATCATGCGCCGTGGAAACAGTTGGGACATACGGGTCAGGAATCGATATGGGAATTATCTTGATGAATTTGGGAAGGTGGGGGATGCTTCCCTGACGCATGGAATTGAGGTGTTATCAAAATGATGTTATCAAATGCGATTCAGATGATCAAAACCATAGAACAGTATAATAAATTTGCAGAATGTCTCTTATTGGAAATCAATTGGACACACTATGGCACCACAGCAGAACTGGTGTTCAACTATGTTTGGACAGTTGATGGAAAGATTCGCTCCAATCTAGGGCAGGAAGAAAGAGTGATTTTGAAGTTTAAGCTGGTGCAAGAGTTTCATCTCAAAAATGCGCTTTCCGACGCGATCTTGACCCAGCCGGAACGACTCAATTGGGGTATAAACGAGATTGCTTTAGTGGAAATAGAAGACAACGCTGATTTCTTAAAAACGTATCGGGGCTTGTCAATTCCTGTTCATCATGCCGCCATTATGTGGGAAGATGAGCGTCGAATTGATATTGTCTTTGGCGAATTAGAGGTAGCGAATCGGGTGCATTGCCCCCCATCTGTGGGTCAGGCGTTCTCATTCGCCACCTCTCAACTTTAATCTGGTGAAATCGGGTGGAAGCTGGAGCGTCTTTGCGCGAGGCATTGCTTAAAACCTTCACCTCGTTTCCACGCTCTGCGTGGGAATGCGGAACCCTCAACGCTCTGCGTCACTCACTTGAGACGAATGAGGTCGGTGAGATTCTGATTCCTTTATATTTTTGGCGGTCTTTTTTCCATCTTCATCAGCTATCTCCTCATCAAATCAATCTTGACAAGGCAAAAGGGGCGACGCCTGAAAAGCCTCGATTCCAGAGCGGGGCGTCGCCTCTTTCTTTTTCGTCTGGCGCAAGGGCTTGGTATTTGACATACTTTTTCTATGCCGACTTTTGCACCGGGGAGATGGTTAGATCATTTCCAGAAACATGCTGCCGAGTTTGAATACCAGAATGCTGTCCAGTATCTTCGCGGCGCGCAACAGCTTACCCAAGGCGGCGAAGGCATACTCCAATTGACGCGGAAGAACGGCGATATACTTTTCTACAAATCTGCCACCAACGAATTCGCTGTGCTGGCTCAAGATGGCGAAACCATTCGGACTTATCTCGCCAATGTCACATTTCTCTGTAGCCCAAGATTCTATCTTGGTTCCCGCAGAGGATGTCCTCGGTAGGCCAACTTAGAAAGTTGGGCTACGACTGGATCCCTTTTCTAATGTGACATTGGCGAATTATTTCAAACCGAAAAATGGCATGCAGTATTGGCTTGACCAGCAACGCCAAGGAGGTCCATCATGAAGGTAAAAATTTCGTTATCGCCAGAGGAACGAAACATCTTGCAGCAAATCCTGTTGATCCAATCCCAACGTGCAAAACATCCCATCACCTTGCATCAATTAATCAATGACTGGGCACGTTTTGTGACCGCTGTCGAACGGGGTTACGAAGATTCGATATACGAGTATACAAACAATCTCTCGACACGAGATTTGATTCAGGCAATCTTGGACAAGGCTCCTTCCCAACTGCGCGGAAAGCTCTTGTCAGTCATCGAGCCATGGGATCGACGCTTTTTGGCATCGACCCAGGCGGTAGAGCAATCTGTAATGTCCAGAGAAAACGGTGATGCTGCGCCGTGGCACGTCCGAGTTCCTGTCCATCTCGGACCCGAATTGGAGGCGGATCTGCGTTCGGAAGGTATGCTTTGATCGGAAAGGGATCTTGAACTATTTAGTAACAAATCAGATGCTGAGATATGTAAAGCGACAATAGATTGGCTAACGGATTCTTGGCTAATACCAAAACGCATAAGACGGAACGTTGAAAACAACGCCGACGATCGTCCACAGGCTGCCGATAATGAACTCGCCCAAAACCAAGCCGAGGAAGAAGGGAATCGCGCGTCGGTAGGCTTTCAATCCGCCGTACTTGAGGATAGACAGCTTGAGCCCCCAACTGATGAAGAACACAAACCAGACCAGGTTCATCGTCCAACTGCCGGAAAGGGCGTACCCCACGGGGTGAAACTGCCAGCCGATGAACCGCATCCGCATGGCTGCCAAGAAGATGGTAAAAGCCAACCCCGCGGACATCGCCACAAGCACGCCGGAATTAACAGGTTCCGGGTAGGTCAACCACCGTGGCAAGTAGCTGTCGAAGTAGACGCCGCCATAATAGTGGACGCCCGGCGCGCCAAATTTGTATGAATAATGCAAAAGCGTCCAGACGCAAGCGATGATACCGACGACCATCGCAAGCACGATCGCCAGGAACGTTCTGCTGTTTTCCATCCGACTCTGCTCTGCCAGTTTAAATGCTTCCAGTTGATGCGGCGCGGGGTGTCCTCTGAACGCTTTGTTGAACCACCAGAAGAATGAAAACATCGTCAATGTCCCGTTCCCCAACGAACGCGTACCGAAAAGTGGGACCAGCATCATGTCGGGATGCCCGAAGGTTCGCCCGGAGGTGTAGGACCAAAAGTCGTGCACCGGCGGGCCCAACTGGGCGCGGATGCGGGTGATGGTTGTCCAGAGCATGTAGTAAATCAAAAAGTAAATGGGCACTGTCCAGGCGGACATCCCGGCTCGCACACAGAAAATGAAAAGAAACGCCCCACCGAACAATATCCCCAATACGGCTGTACGATACCCCACCGGTTCTTCTGAATCGTCAATCCCCGATACGCCGAAGGTCTTTTTCAACACCTGCATCAGGTGGGTTCGACCGGTCCACAGCGCCATCCCCAATATCCCCATGGCGGCACCGAATACCTGTTCGTCGTAATAAGGGAACCCCGGTATTTTTTGAATCCCAACAATGGCACCGAAAATTCGCTGGGCTTTTCCGAAGAGGTAGAAAAACCAGGCTGAGAAGGTCAAGTCCAACGGCGCAAAGAAACAGAGCCCAATCGCAAAAGGATAAAACGAGATTGGCGTCCAGCCGATGGCGTTCCACGGTCTTTCTGTAAAGAAATAGCTGATGTCATGCTGTCTGACATGAATTTCGGGAATCGCAGGGAACAGAAAGTGCAACCCGTTCACGAGGTCAATCACCCCCGCTATCCCAAATCCGAGCCAGAGCAGGTTATTGCTGAATAGCCCGGTCTTCCCTTCCCGTGTAAGCTCCAACGGCAACTGAATGATGGGGTAGCTTAACTTCTCCTTTTCTATCCACTGCTTTCGGAAGATGACGTTGATACAGAGCATGATGAAGAGGACGGTAAAGTAAAAAACGCACCACCACGCAATCGGAGTCAGCCAGGCTTTGATATACCGGAGATGGTAGAGGCTGGATTCGCCCTTGTAATAGTTAATCAATACAGATGTGTCGTCAACGGCAAGCCATCGAGGGATATATTGCCAGAAGAGCCCCCGCCACTCGTTTTCGGATGTAGCAAACCAAAACGGGTGTCCCAAAGCGGGCGGCAAACTGACCAGTGCATCATGACCGGAGAGGGCGGACGCTATCGTCAGCATGACGTAAATCGTGAGAAGTTCACCTTGTTTTAGGGCGGCTTTGGGTGCGAATCTTTTTAACGCCAAATTCAGCACCGTGAGAACGAATAAACAGAAAATGACGTTGAAAAATAGCGATGCCGTTGTGGGATGGCCGGCATATCGAAACTCCTCCATGAGGATGAGCCAAACAGCGTTTATGGGAATCAGGAGGAGGCCAATAAATATAGAACGGAAAGTGACATGAGAATTGTATTTCATCTATTTTGTTTTTAATATTGATTCATGGGTTAAAGTATGATAGAATGAGCGAAACAAAAAGTTGTTTTCACGCTGAGATAAATCGGCGCGCGGACATTTTTAGAAAGTATCGGAGCTATATTTTGCACCTTTTGCCCGGCACATTCTGAATCCTGAATCTTGAATCTTGATTTGGATGCAGACGCCATCTGGGTTTCTTCCACAATCTGCGAAAGTATAGTGAGATACGTCCCAGTAAAGTATATAACCCCTAAGGAGGTATTTACCATGAAAATGCAAAAGTTAATCATGATGGCTCTCATCATTGGAATTTTAGCGGCGTGTGCCACTTTACCGACGAAACGCTCAACTGCGGAACCCCGATCTATCGGGGCTGCGCAAATCACCAAGGCGATTGCCGTCCTTCATCCAACAAAGGGCAACGATGTCCATGGAATTGTGACTTTCATGAAGGTCGATAATGGCATCCGCGTTGTGGCTGATATCAAAAACCTGAAACCTGGTTCTCATGGCTTTCATGTGCATGAATATGGCGACTGTTCTGCCGAAGATGGGACATCAACCGGCGGACACTTCAATCCCCACATCATGTCTCATGGCGGACCAGACGCTGATCAGCGACATGTTGGCGACCTCGGTAACATCGTCGCAGATGAATCGGGTCAGGCTAAATTAGATGTCGTTGATTCTCATTTATCGTTTGAAGGTGCCGCCTCGATTATCGGCCGCGGCGTCATCGTTCATGCCGGAGCGGATGACCTGAAGACGCAACCAACGGGTAACGCCGGGGGGCGGCTGGCATGTGGCGTCATCGGAATCGCTAAGGGATAAATTTTTTAGGCATGTTTCAAATTCCCGAAAAAAGGTGTTGACACGTTGCCGTAATGCGTAAAACGTAATGCGTAAAGGATAATCTTTCACTTACACATTACGCATTACGCATTATCTCATGAAACATGCCAACATCCAGAACCTGCTATGAAATCCAATCGTTCCAGGCAACTTCGGAAGCTTCTCATCAAAATTGCCCGGCGGAAGCAGCATGCGGGGACCGGTAGTCTTCCTGCTTTCCTCCGAGAAAGGACAGCACAAATGGTATGGCCAGATCTCACTTCAGTTTTGTCGCCAATTCGATGGGCGGTGGTCGGGGCGGTAGCAACGCGGCTGTATATGCCGGAGCGGATGACCCAGGATTTAGATATCGTGATTGAGGCAACAGATGGCCCACAGGCAAGGCAAAAACTCCTGGCAGCCGGGTTTATCTACCGGGGTGAGTTGAGCATTGGTGGTTCGTCCTGGAGAACGCCTGATGGTGGACAGATGGACATGTTAGAGGGGAGCGGCGTCCCGATCGAAGATCGGGACGCCATCGTTGAGGCGCAGACGAACCGGGATGCGCAAGGCTTGCCGATTATTCCCTTGCCCTATCTGGCGCTCATGAAATTTCAGGCAGGGCGAGTGCAAGATATTGCCGACGTCACCCGAATGTTGGGGCAAGCTGAAGCGGGAACATTGAATGCCATTCGTGCGCTCTTTGACGAATATGCCCCCGAGGATATAGAGGACCTGGAAAGCCTGATTGAACTGGGTCGGTTGGAACTACAATCAATAAGGAGTGGACAGTAGACGGTAGACGGTAGACAGTCAGTGGTATTGAGTCTTTACCATCTACCTTCTACAACAGAGGAGTTTATAACATGGAGCAATTTAGAAATTCCACCGTAACGACCCAAGAACTTGTTGATTGGGTGTGTGATGCCCGCCAGCGAACCTTCGAGCTGGTCGCGGACCTGAATGACGAACAAATGATGAGCCCATACCTTCCGATCGTCAACCCGTTGCTTTGGGAAATCGGACATGTGGCGTGGTTCCAGGAGAAGTGGGTATTGTGGCACGTCTGCAAGCAGAAGCCAATCCGGGACGATGCCGATGCCCTTTGGGACTCGATTGCAATTCCTCACCAAACGCGATGGTCTCTACCGCTGCCATCCCGCGAAGGAACGTTGGCGTATTTGCGCAACGTGCGGGATGAGGTTATCGAATGGATTCAAAAAGGGCAGCCGAGTGAAGAGCTGATTTATTTCGTTCGCTATGCTGTCTTCCACGAAGACATGCACACGGAGGCGTTTACTTATACACGGCAGACGCTGGGGTATCCGCCGCCGCGCTTGTCCATCGTCTCCGATCCAACGAATCAGCGAACCAACAAATCGACGGATAAAATCTCACCACTCACCACTCACAGGTTCGGCGGGATCCTCACCCTCCCACTCACCACTCAAGTCCTGGGCGATGTCGAGATACCCGGTGGCACGTTTATACTGGGTGCCACGCCGGACGAATCATTTGTGTTTGACAATGAGAAGTGGGCTCACCCTGTCGAGGTTAAGCCGTTCGCCATCGGGCGCGCCCCCGTGACCCAAGCCGAGTTTGCAGCGTTTGTGGACGATGATGGTTATCGCCGACAGGAGATCTGGAATAAGGAGGGATGGAATTGGCGAGAAGCGGCGAGTGCAGAACATCCGGTTTATTGGCAACGCGACTCCGATGGTGACTGGCTACGTCGGCATTTTGACAAATGGAATCCGCTCGAACCCTATCTCCCCGTCATCCATGTCAACTGGTATGAGGCCGAGGCCTACTGCCGTTGGGCAGGCCGCCGACTCCCAACGGAAGCCGAGTGGGAGGTCGCAGCCGCCGCAGAGCCGAATTCGACGGGGCACGGTCTCTCTTCGCGGAAGCGGCGCTTCCCTTGGGGGGATGAACCTCCGACCCCGGAGCGTGCGAATCTGGACTGGCGTGCGATGGGCTGTGTTGATGTCGAGACCCTTCCAGCAGGTGACAGCACCTTCGGGTGTCGGCAAATGATCGGGAACGTATGGGAATGGACCAGCACCCCATTTCGCCCGTATCCAGGCTTCGAGATAGACCCATATAAGGAGTATTCCGAGCCCTGGTTTGAAACCCGCAAAGTGCTGCGAGGCGGTTGCTGGACGACCCGTTCCCGCCTCCTTCGCAACACATGGCGGAACTTCTATACACCGGATCGCCGGGACGTGTGGGCGGGGTTTCGTACTTGCGCGTTGGGTTGACCAGGAAGGCAGGGGTTCAGAAGTTATTGAAAGTTTATTAACCAGGGGCAAACGGAGCGAGAGGCGTTGAACAAGTTACGAGAAGGAATCAAGTCATTGGGATTCAACTGACGTTTCACGATTCACACAAGCAACAATTTGTGAAGGGAGGAATTCAGATGCCTACTCAAAAAGGAAAATCAGCAATAATGCTTGCCTTACAAATAGAAGCCAATGATGATGGTTATCTCGTTTCTGCACCGGAGATACAGGGCGCTTTTGCAGAGGGAGATACCATTGAAGAGGGTATTTTTAACTGCATTGATGTCATCAAAATGATTTTTGCTTATCGTCAGGAAAGTGGGTGTTTCCGTTGAGGATTTTATGAAGATGTAAAGATGGATATGATACGATTGTCTCAAACTACGGAGGGATTATTATGGCTGAACGAAACAAGCTGATTCAACCCATCATACGAGAATCGACGATAGAGCAGTTATTAGGTGCGCTTGAACAGTTAAGCCCTCAAGAATTAATGGCGTTTGAGGAACAGTTTTTTGAAATGAAACGGCAACGTATCGCCGCCCTCGCCGATGAAGAAGCCTTACAGCAACAGATCACCTACCGGTTTCCGAAAAGGAAAAAGCAACGGGTGCGTGACTTGCTTTCAAAGAGTAACGCGGGAGTGTTCACCCAAGCGGAAAAGTTGGAACTCGATGCGTTAATAGAGGAATTTGAACAGAAATCGCTGGAGAAGGTAGAGGCGATGCACCTTCTAGCGCAACGGAAAGGAACGATTGAGCGGATTTCAGGCAATGGCGAGGGGACATGCTCGTGAGCGCATCAAGAATTCCACAAAGGCTCCGGCGACAAGTGATTGAACGCGCCAAAGGGCTTTGCGAATACTGTAAAAATCAACAGGAACTTCTGATCGAAGAATTCGAGGTAGACCACATTTATCCTGAAGCGCTTGGTGGCCCGACAACACTAGAAAATCTAGCGCTGGCTTGTCCTCACTGCAATAGCAAAAAATTTACTCAAATTCGTAGAATTGACCCACTGACTGGGCGGCGTGTAGCGTTGTTCAATCCGCGCCATCAACATTGGAATCGGCACTTTCAGTGGAGTAACGACTTGAGTGAAATCATTGGAAAAACAAGTTGTGGGCGGGCAACGATTGAAGCCCTACAAATGAATCGTCCACGTATTGTTCGGGTTAGAAGTTTATGGCGGGATTTGGGATTGCACCCGCCACATCCGTACTAAAAATGCTTCTTGCGGAAGTTGGGGGCGCGGAAAGGTCGAGCCCAGATAATGTCGGAGACGAGAGGCTTCTGATTCGTGTCATTCTATAGCTCCGTGTTCTAATTTTTCGGTTGATTTTTGCGAGCAGCGAAGCGGGTTGCACAAGGGGCACAAGCAATTCAATCGGCGATGAAAGTCGCCAAAACAGAATTTTTAACAGTGGTGGAACACGGTTCCACCGAGGGACACAAAGAAGGAGAATTGGCTATGGCTACGATACGAAAAAAGTTTTTGAGACGATGGAGATGGTTTACAATATTCGCTGTTGGACTGATAATGACGTTGTTGATAGCGTTGTCTGCGCTCGCGCAGGAACTGGTCTGGGAGCAGACGAACGGACCCTATCGCGGGAACGTCAATGTCCTCCTTGCCACGCTAGATGGAAGGCTCTATGCAGGGACGGGGGACTATGGTCTTCTGGGAGAGCGTTTCGGCGGTGTCTTCCGCTCGGATGACGGGGGCAAGTCTTGGGCGGGGGGATTGACGAACACGAACACTGTCGTCTGGTCGTTGGCGGTCTCTGGGGCGACCCTCTATGTGGGGACTTCGGGCATCGGTGTCCTCCGCTCGGATGACGGGGGCAAGTCATGGACCGCCGTCAACACGGGATTGACGAACCTGTACGTTCAGTCGTTGGCGGTCTCTGGGGCGACCCTCTATGCGGGGACTGGGGGCCGCGGTGCCTTCCGCTCGGATGACGGGGGCAAGTCTTGGACAGCCGCGGGATTAACGAACACTTTCGTCCGGTCATTGGCGGTCTCTGGGGCGACCCTCTATGCAGGAACGAATGGCAGCGGTACCTTCCGCTCGGATGACGGGGGCAAGTCTTGGACAGCCGTCAACATGGGGGGGGGCAGCTACGTCGGGTCGTGGGCGGTCTCTGGGGAGACCCTCTATGCGGGGACTTGGAGCGGCGGTGTCTTCCGCTCGGATGACGGGGGCAAGTCATGGACCGCCGTCAACACCGGATTGACGAACCTGTACGTCGGGTCGTTAGCGGTCTCTGGGGCGACTCTCTATGCGGGGACTGGGGGCGGTGTCTTCCGCTCGGATGACGGGGGCAAGTCTTGGACAGCCGCGGGATTAACGAAACTTGGTGTCGGGTCATTGGCGGTCTCTGGGACAACCCTCTACGCGGGGACTCGGGGCGGTGTCTGCCGCTCGGGTGACGGGGGCAAGTCTTGGACAGCCGTCAACACGGGATTGACAAACACTGACGTCCAGTCGTTGGCGGTCTCTGGGACAACCCTCTATGCAGGAACGAATGGCAGCGGTGTCTTCCGCTCGGGTGACGGGGGCAAGTCATGGACAGCCGTCAACACGGGATTGACGGACAGCAACGTCCTATCGTGGGTGGTCTCTGGGGCGACTCTCTATGCGGGGACTTGGGGCAGCGGTGTCTTCCGCTGGGATGACGAGGGCAAGTTTTGGACAGCCGTCAACACGGGATTGCCAAAGACTGGCGTCCAGTCGTTGGCGGTCTCTGGGACAACCCTCTATGCAGGGACTTGGAGCGGCGGTGTCTTCCGCTCGGATGACGGGGGCAAGTCATGGATAGCCGTCAACACAGGATTGACAAACAGGGCAGTCCGGTCGTTGGTGGTCTCTGGGGCGATCCTCTATGCAGGGACTTGGGGCAGCGGTGTCTTCCGCTCTGTTGACGGTGGGGCGTCCTGGACCGCCGTCAACACCGGATTGACGAACAGGGAAGTCCTGTCGTTGGCGGTCTTTGGGACGACCCTCTATGCGGGGACGGGGGGCGGTGGCGTCTTTCGTTCAGCGGACGGGGGCAACTCCTGGACCGCCGTCAACACGGGATTGACGAACCTGTACGTCGGGTCGTTAGCGGTCTCTGGGACGACTCTTTATGCAGGGACGTATGGTGGCGGTGTCTTCCGCTTGGAAGAAGGGGGCAACTCCTGGACCGCCGTCAACACGGGATTGACAAAGACTGGTGTCGAGTCGTTTGCGGTCTCTGGGACAACCCTCTATGCAGGAACTATAGGGGGCGGTGTCTTTCGCGCCTCGTTGTCGGGGGTTCCCCCTACGCAGACTACCGAGTGGATTTGGCCAAGACGTTCTTCAAGGTTAGGTCAGGGATACGGAGCCCAACGCGATGACCTCAAAAAGAATGAGAACCTCCCCCCATCACCCACGCCTAAGGACCCCGGTGATCGACGAGGGTATCATACGGGAATTGATATAAGCAGCACAACCAGCAACATGGAGGTACTTGCAGCGGCATCCGGGTATGTGGCGGCTGTCTTCCAATACCCTACGGCAGAACCGGACCACGGCATGCAAGGTGTCGTCATCCTTAAACATGAACTTCTGCCGGAACATAAACGCTTGCTTGGGCTTGAAACCGTCTACAGTCTTTATGCCCATTTGGGGAAAGTTCGAGAAGATTTGAAGAAAGATGTTTTTGTGAAAGTTGGCGATGTCATAGGTAATGCCGGTGGACTGCCAGACAATCACCTTCATTTCGAGCTCAAGACAGAGCCCCTCCGTGAAAATCCTGTCAAACCTCTTCCCGGAGTTCCTGAGTGGCAACAACTCTTTTGGGGATACACACCTGAAGCTCCTGACAAATATGGTTACAGGGACCCGTTGCTACTTCTTTCCATCATTATCTCCGACAAATTTAAAGCTGGGGACCACGTCAAGACCACTGAAGAACTGAACATGCGGGATGCTCAGGGGGTAGAGCCAAAATCAAAAGTCATCTCTGTGCTACCGAAGGGAAGCGTAGGTCAAGTGTTAGACCATCCTGACAACGGTAAACAAGTCGATGGGTGGTTTTGGTGGCGTGTGCGGTTTGGAGATAAAGAGGGTTGGAGCTCAGAGCATCTGTTAGAAAAAATCCCATCTCCTCCTAAGCTAGAAGCACAATACAGTTTTTCGGTTCAAGGACGTACAGTGAAGTTCACGGATACCTCTAAGAACGGACCGACCGCGTGGTCATGGGACTTTGGCGACAAGCAGACGTCCAACGAACAACACCCGACACATACATATAGTCGCGAAGGCACGTATACAGTTACCCTAACTATTCGCAATACATCCGGGGAAGAAAGCAGGATTTCCACAAGCGTGACGGTTCAAAGTCCTCCTTGGGATGTTAATGGGGATGGCATTGTGGACATTAGAGATCTGGTACTTGTTGGCTCTGCATTCGGGAAGACAGGCACTGGGATTTCAGCGGATGTGAATGGGGATGGGAGGGTGGACATCTTGGACATTGTCATCGTTGCCTCCCACCTCGGCGAGCAGATAGCCGCCCCTGCCGCTCCCGGAGTGTCCCAAATGCCTGACACACATCACACTAACCTCATTGAAGACTGGCTTCGCAAAGCTCGTGTGGCTGATGACGGTTCTGAAATCTTCCGACGCGGGATTGCCGTCCTCGAAAGCCTCCTGAACGCCATTGTCCCTGAGAAGACCGCCCTGTTTCCTAACTATCCGAACCCGTTCAACCCGGAAACGTGGATACCCTACCAACTCAGCGAGGGGGCGGAGGTGACAATTGCGATTTACGACATGCAGGGTAAGGTCGTCAAGCGGCTCGACCTGGGCTATCAGCCCGCCGGCATCTATCGAGAGCGAGCCCGCGCCGTCTATTGGGACGGACGCAATGAAGTCGGCGAGCCTGTCGCCAGCGGCATCTATTTTGTCGAGTTGAGGACAAATAAATTTCAGCAGACGCAACGGATCGTTATGCTCAAGTAATCTCCGTTAAGTATCTGGACATCAGTTTTTGTGAGCGTAGCGAAGAGTTTCACAAAACAGTTTCAACATCTTTTTTCGGAAATTTGAAACATGCCCATCGGTGGAACACGGTTCACCGACAAACACAGAGAAAGGAGATAAACTCAGATGCAAAATTACAATCGCGTTGAACTTGGGAAATATATTGTCGCCGATCAAGGGATTTGTCATGGGCAACCCACGTTCAAAGGGACACGGAAAATGGTCCATCTGCTACTCCTTTGTTTCAGCGAACGCGGTAAAACGATCGAAGACGTGGCGAGGAATGCTGAACTGCCCGTTGAAGCGGTGGAAGAAGCCATACGCCTTTCCGCAACGGCAGTTCATGACTCTTTGAGTTTGCCAGACCCCCACCCAGAAACGGCAATTGATGATCGGGGAAGTAACGGAGCGAAGTTCTGTATAGGAGAGGTGACATGAGCCGGCATATTCTCGACGAGCTCGTGCTTATAGAAACCGTCGATCTCCTGCGCCAAAAACATATCTCTGCTGTACAAGTCGGAAAAGGCTGGGGGCAATCTGGATGGCTGGATGTGGAACAAATTATTCCGAACCTGCATGGTACACGATGTACATTTCATACACAGGATCGCGGATTCTTCAAAAGTCGCCTGGTTCATCCAACCTATAGTCTTGTCTGCTATGACCACATCCCTCCCCACCAACTCGCGTATTGGATTGGTCGCTTCCTCCGCCATCCTGAATTCAACACCCATGCGAAACGACTCGGAAAGGTTATACTGGTGACTCCTGACCAAATTGAAGCGTGGCAGGTGCATCACAAAGAAAAGATGAAGATCGAATGGGTAACTTAACTGATTCAAGGGTTCGTCAAGCACGGAAGGGTGGTGGTAATGCCTTCCGTGTTTTCCGAACTTTTCATACCTTCCGTGATTCAAAACAAGAAGAAAGGCAACAATGAAAATCCACCTCATTACCCCAGCGCCATCACACTCCCGAAAGGGGAACCGCGTGACCGCGGTGCGATGGGCTCGCATCCTGCGTGAACTCGGTCACCGCGTCATTATTGAGCAGGAGTATCAGGGGCAACGGTGTGACCTGATGGTCGCTCTCCATGCACGCCGCAGTCACGCCGCTATTGTACGCTTTCGACATGAGCACCCGGATTTGCCCCTCATCCTCGCACTGACGGGGACGGACCTTTACGGCGACATCCACACCGATCCGTTAGCTCAGGAATCGCTGGAGATGGCGTCGCGCTTCATCGTGCTGCAACCGATGGGGATACTGGAACTGCCGGAGCATCTGCGCGATAAGGCCCGGGTGCTCTATCAATCTGTAAAGCCCCCTCCGGGACACTTTTCCCCGAAAAAGGGCGTCTTTGAAGTGTGAGTCATCGGCCATCTGCGTCCCGTGAAGGACCCGTTTCGTACCGCGATGGCAGCCCGATTGCTGCCCCCATCGTCGAGAATTCAGGTGGTGCATGCAGGCGGAGCTCTCAGCGAAGATATGGAGGAAGGCGCTCGCGCCGAAACTGCATCGAATCCGCGCTATCGGTGGTTAGGGGAGCTCCCACGCTGGAAGGCGTTGCGGTTGCTTGCCCGTAGCCGGCTTTTGGCACTGACCTCACAGATGGAGGGTGGCGCCAATGTGATTTGCGAAGCGATCGCTTGTTCAGTGCCCGTCCTCTCGTCGCGGATATCGGGCTCGATTGGCCTGCTGGGAGCGGATTACCCAGGCTATTTTCCGTTTGGAGATACGCAGGCATTGGCGAATCTTCTGGAACGCGCCGAGACAGATGAATTTTTTTACAACACGCTCAAGGCATGGTGTGAGCGGCTGAAGCCACTTGTAGACCCTGCCCGCGAGTCCCAGAGTTGGGAAAGTCTGCTGCGAGAGTTAAGTGAATAGGATCCAAAATAAACGTTACATTCTGTTTTCTGGATGCCTAATTCTTCACGTCGTTCAGGCGGAAGAAAGGGAAGGAACGGAGGGAATGGAAGGAAAAGGAAGATGTGTCAGAACTTCCTTCCTTTTCTTCCATTCTTCCCTTCCTTCCAGATTGATACCTCATTATGATAGGAAATTGGTCTAAATCGGTATACGTTCTAATACTGGATACCTGAACCTCACTTGCCTATGCCTACACTATCACAACCTGTTGACTTATCGCTCAACGCACGCTTGACAGTTGAGGAGCGTATTTCTGACCATTTAGCGTCCGATGATTTTGCCCGGGATGTGCTTGAGGGGCTTTCTGCGTCTCCCAAGCGGTTGTCACCCAGGTATTTTTACGATGAAACCGGATCGAAATTATTTGAAGACATTTGCAACCTGCCCGAATATTACGTCACGCGCACGGAATATTCTATTTTCCGCCGTTTTGCACCGGAGATCGCCGGGCGTTCCGAAGGGGACATGGGGCTTATCGAGCTCGGCAGCGGCAGTTCTCGCAAGACCTGCCTGCTGATCGAAGCCCTCATTGCCCTTCAAGGGGGGCTTCACTATTTCCCGATTGATATCTCCGCATCGATCCTTGTGTCAAGCGCAAATGACCTGCTTAAAAAATATCCTGAATTGAAGATAACGGCGCATGTCGCTGAATACGACGCAGGCATCCGCCGAATTGGGGAAGGGGATTTTGCGCAAAAGCTGGTGATTTTCCTCGGCTCGAATATCGGCAATTTTGAACCTGATGAAGCCGTGAATTTTCTGCGTAAAATTCGCCGAGAATTGAGGGCTCATGATTATTTTTTGCTGGGTACAGATATGCAGAAAGAGATATCGGTCCTGGAAGCGGCTTACGACGATGCCCAGGGGGTGACCGCTGCATTTAACCTGAATCTGCTCCATCGTATCAATCGCGAGCTCGCGGGCGATTTTAATGTGAGCCGTTTTTCCCATGTCGCTTTTTACAATGTGGCACAAAGCCGGATAGAAATGCACTTGCGTAGCGAAGCCGACCAAGAAGTGCATATCGGCCAACTCAATAAAACCTTCCAATTTGCAAAGGGTGAGACCATCCATACCGAAAATTCATACAAGTACAGTATCGAGCAGATTAACGAGATGGGTTCTCAGGCTGGTTTTCATGTCGTTCAACGCTGGCAGGATGAGCGGGGTTACTTTTGCGTCAATTTGCTGGCACCCACCACAAGTGGGTGAGTTCAGGAGTTCATGATGAATCACCTCTCCCAAGGGGCGTCGTGGATTATAGCGCGGATTGACAGAATGGCCGGATTCAATCGGAAGATGCTGTCAATCCGTGTTCTACTAAGTAATATGACAAAATTAAATTCATATTTAGACTTCCGAAGTCTCCGAGACTTCGGAAGTCTGAACAGGTGAGTATGAAAATAATTGTGTCCAACTACTTATGGAGCGTTAATTTGTTAAATGGAGGTAATGAAATGCCCGCAATTAAGTTTGACGAAAAGCATCGAGCAGAAGGACTGTATGCCTTGATTTTACAAGGTGATGTTTATTGTCTACCAGACCATCTGTTTGTTGTCCCGAAAAGTTCGCTGGATTGCTTGGATTAAGGCGCATCCGAAGCCGTAGAAGAATGAAACGTAAAACATGCCGATTTTAGGAAAAAAGGAGAGTTTTTCATCATGAAATTTTTTCGCATTGAACTTTTCCCAAAAGATTATGACCGGACGATTGAAATTCTTGCTGAAGAAGATTGGGTTTTTTGCCGTCCTGAAAATCAGGTCATTATTTCAGAAAAACAATTAGATTTGTTAAAGAAATTGAAAATTCGATTTCGCTATCCCATTGAGCACGTCAAACAAAATCTTTCAGGGGATTAAGAATGGCAGGAGAACGTAGACTATTTGGACAGCCTCGTTTTGCAGAAACAGATTTAAGACTACAGGAATTTAAAGGGCCTGCTTACAAATTTGAAATCTTTCTACTCATTTCAGGCAGAGCCAGGAAGAGACTTTTCAATGAAAAGGACATCAAAAAACTCAGAACGCTTTTAAATGCAGATTTTGGGGGCTGTTCATATAGAAGAGGATTGACGCATCCGCTCTTAGAAGGTGAATGGATTAACGAACAAGGCCAGGTAGAGCATAATGTTCATGTCGTATTTGAAGTTTTCGGGAAACAGGATGAAAGGTGTCTTGAATATTTTAAGCAACTCAAGAAAAGGTTAGAAAAAGTGAGCAGAGAGGAGATTATTCTTATTCAAATGACACCTATCTTGATTGTCAGTTGAAAAAAGGGTTGACACGTTAGCGCATCATTGAAGAGGGAGGAGAATCCTGAATGCTCCAGTTGAAAGATGTCAGTAAGCGTTTCGGAGATGTTGTCGCGCTCCACCCCACCGATCTGACCATTGAGGGGGGGCAGACGACAGCGTTGATCGGCCCCAGCGGCTGTGGGAAGTCCACGATTTTGAGGCTCATTATCGGCCTGCTGGAGCCGACAACGGGGAATGTCGAGTTTGAGGGGGAACGTGTTTCATCATCTAACATCCTTGCGTTGCGTCGCCGGATGGGCTATGTCATACAGGATGGCGGACTGTTCCCGCATCTGACCGCCGCCCAGAACGTTACGCTCATGGCGAGGCACCTGAAACACCCGGCAGGCGAGATGCAGGAGCAATTGGAGAAACTTTGTGACCTCACTCACTTCCCCAAAGATGGCTTAAACCGGTATCCTGTCGAACTCTCCGGCGGACAGCGGCAGCGCGTGAGTTTAATGCGTGCTTTAGTGTTGGACCCTGGGGTGCTGTTGCTTGATGAGCCACTTGGTGCTTTAGACCCAATGGTCCGAGCCTCCCTCCAGACTGAATTGAAAGAGATATTCCAGCGCCTCGGTAGGACTGTTGTGTTGGTCACTCACGATATGGCGGAGGCAGGCTACCTGGGCGATCAAATTGTGCTTCTGAAGGAGGGCAAGATTGTGCAACTGGGGACTTTAGATGACCTCCAGAATAGACCCACCGACAGATTTGTTTCAGAATTCATCACAGCGCAAAGGAGTCTGGTACAGCTTTGAAATGGAAGAAGAGAAGGAGATGAGGAAATGAGGACAGCGAAGCGCAGGAGCGGAAAGGAAGGAAAGGAAGGATGGAAGAAAGTAGAGCGGGCGGCTCGCCCGTTCATCAGAGTGGAGGAAAGGAAGGAAAGGAAGGATGGAAGAAAGTAGGGCGGGCGGCTCGCCCGTTCATCAGAGTGGAGGAAAGGAAGGAAAGGAAGGATGGAAGAAAGTAGGGCGGGCGGCTCGCCCGTTCATCAGAGTGGAGGAAAGGAAGGAAAGGAAGGATGCAAGGATGAGAATCACGTTTCACGTTTTACGCACTACGCACTACGCATTACGTTTCACGTTTCACGTTTCACGTTTCACGCACTACGCCATACGCACTACGCCATACGCACTACTCCTGATTTTGCTCGTCGCAGTGCCTCTAAAGGTCGAGGCCCAGAAAATCACCGTTGGCTCCAAGAGATTCACGGAATCGTATGTTCTGGGTGAGATAGCAAAGCAGGTGCTAGGAAACGCGGGTTTCAGGGTGGAGCACCGGCAGGGCATGGGGAACACCAGCATCGTGTGGGAGGCACTGAAGGGTGGCGCTATCGACATGTATCCCGATTACACAGGCACCATCCGTGAAGCGATTTTGAAAGCGCAGGGCGGAATGACGCTGGAGGAGATGCGAGCCGCGCTGGCCGGATATGGCGTTGGCATGACAGGGGAGCTCGGCTTCAATAACACCTACGCGCTCGCCATGCGTCGTGAGATGGCAGAAAAGTTGGGCGTCCGTAAAATCAGCGACCTGAAAAATCATCCGGGATTAAGGGTAGGAGTGACCCATGAGTTCCTTCAAAGACAGGATGGGTGGGGGCCATTGTGCCTCCGTTACGGCTTGCAGATGAAGAACGTGCGCGGGATTGACCACGCTTTGGGATACGTCGCCCTTGTGAACAATGAGGCCGATGTGAAGGACGCCTATTCGACCGATGCGAAGATCGCTGAGAACGATCTGACCGTTTTGGAAGACGACCTGAACTTCTTCCCCCAATACAAAGCGGTGTTCCTGTACCGTCTGGGCACCGACCCGCAAGCAATCGCCGCCATCCGCACGCTAGAGGGGACTATCGATGAGGCGCGAATGATTCGGCTCAATGCCGAAGCGGAGCGCACCAAAGACTACACCCTGGCGGCTTCGCTCTATTTCGGGGAGGAGGCTCGAAAAAAGGCGTCGGAACGCACTGAACCGATCACTTCAAAAATCGCCCGGTGGACTGCACGGCATCTGATGCTAGTGGGTATCTCCATGCTCATCGCCATCCTGATTGGCCTCCCCCTCGGCATCGCTGCCAGCCGACCGGGGCCCTTCAGCCAGTTCATCCTTGGGCTGACCAGTGTCATCCAGACCATCCCCTCGCTGGCGTTGCTGGCGCTGCTCGTCCCCATCCCGTTCCTGGGTATCAGCCCGACAACCGCTATCGTTGCCCTCCTTCTCTACAGCCTCTTGCCCATTGTTCGTAATACCGCCGTAGGTCTTCAAGATATTTCCATACCGTTGCGCGAGTCCGCAGCCGCATTGGGCCTCGAACCCTCCGCCCGGCTCACAAAAGTTTTCCTACCGATGGCGTCCCGAACCATTCTTGCGGGCATCAAAACGAGCGCCATCATCAATGTGGGGACAGCAACCATCGCCGCGTTGATTGGAGCGGGCGGACTCGGCGAACCGATTATCAGCGGTCTCAGCTTAAACGACAACGCAACGATTCTGCAAGGTGCCGTCCCGGCGGCCCTCCTGGCGCTCCTGGTTCAGTTCTTCTTTGATTTCCTCGATCGCTTCCTCATCCCTAAGGGCTTACGTTTGCAGAACAAAAAACAGTAGATGGGGCTTATCATCCTGCAACGCATACGGATCAACTTAAGCCCCGATCTCAAGATCAGCCTGCCCCGATCCCTCGGGGGGCTGATAGCTAAAGTCCACTGAAGTGGACTATGACTGGTTCCAGTCGTCTTGAGACGACTTGAGCTATGAGCTCCGATAGATCGGAGTAAACTCTGCGAATTGATTCGCAGGCGTTTTGACTTAATCTGATGCGTATTGGGCTTATCGTCCTGCAACGCCACTCAAGGAGTGCCCTATGTTCAGACAACTCTGCATGGCGCGATTTGACCGCACCGGGCATCAGCTCTCCATGTCCTTCACGCTCGATGAACTGCGTTTTACGACGTCGTACTGGTACAGCGATGTAGATTTGCTCAAGTTAGAGCAGCGTTATGGGCGAACGTTCATGGAGAAGGTCTACTTCCACATCATGGCCTTTGAAGCGAATAAGCTGGCGAGCTTGCGTCCCGATAGCCTCGATCTCGGCCCCTTCGCGCACCTGTACACTCCGCAGTTTGAAACACTGTGGCGCACGATATTTCGGAAGGTCTGGGCCCAGTGGCGATACGAGCATGCCCTACCCGACTACGAAGGTCCCGCAATGATTGGCTCCTCAAGCAGGCCGCCCTCCCCCCTGCCCGTGGGGGGGAAGGGCGGCCCCGCGGGCAGGAAGGAAAAGGAGGGGACCGTCCCATCAGCGGTCCAGATTGCGCACGGACGGATTGAAACACTGTGCTTCTGTGGGGGTGGTAAGGACAGTCTGGTTGCGATGAAGCTACTAGATCGCGCAGGCATCCCGTATGCCTCCTATGCCTACTCGCACTCGTTATATGGCCGTGCGGCATTACAGCACCAACTGATCGATCGCCTGCTCGACCACGGGTCGCCGGCGTGTCGCCACCATCAGTGGGTTTACGACGACTTCATGGATTCCCCCGTCGTCGAGCTCCATAGAGAGTCCGGGATTCACAGCCTTCTCGCTGCCGAAACCCCGAGTTCGATTTTCGGGGTACTCCCGCTCGTTCTTCAGCACGGCTATCGGTATATCGCGCTTGCCCACGAGCGCAGCGCCAATGTCGGAAATCTCATCTGGGACCAGACCGGTGAGGAGGTCAATCACCAATGGGGCAAGTCGCTCGAAGCGGAGCGCCTCATCAATCAGTACCTTCAACGCGAACTGATTTCCAATGTTTCGTACTTCAGCATCCTGCAACCGGTTTACGATGTCCTAATCTTCAATCTCCTGAATCGTGACCTCCCTGCCGTGCCGCACACCCACTCCTGCAATATCCGCAAGCCGTGGTGTTGCAAGTGTCCTAAATGCGCTTATGTCTGGCTCAACTATATGGCGTACCTGCCAACTCACCTGGTCGATTCCATCTTCAAGATGAACCCCGACAAATCCCCCCTTCCTGGGGGGAATTTCGTGACGCTTAACCTGTTCGATGTCGAGGAAAACCAGGTGTGGTTCCGCCAGATGCTCGGCCTCGAGGCGCATACTCCGTTCGAGTGTATTGGTCAAATTGATGAAGTGCGTCTCGCCTTTGAGCTATGCCGCCGCAGAGGCTTGACCGGCAGGGCAATGGATACATTCCGAACTGAAGTACCGGCTCTCAATTGGGGTGCGATCATCGACAAATACCTGACCGTCAACTGCGACGCCCCGTCAATTCCCCGGTCCTTTGCTGACGGCATCTTCCCCCAAATGCTCGACGCCGCCGAGACTGCACGCAAACGAATCTTGGAAATCCTCGCACACTGAACGGTGCTACCTCGTGATTGCGGGCGTGCCTGTTCTCATGATGCTGTCTCCCTCGGCCCTCCCCCACGGTGGAGGGAGTCGGAGAAAATGGCGTATGGCGCGATGTGTTGCTTAACTTGATGCCAATGGGGTGCGATGAGAGGGTACCCCTGCGTCAATACCGCTCACGTCACGATTGATCATCAGGAAACGATACGGTGAACGACCACGTCTCTGACCAAACGCTCGCTTTTCTGCCATCTTTGTCCCCTCGCATCCGCCAGAAATACCGACCGGCGTCCAGATCCTTCACCACGACAGACGGAGATGTGCTGACGCGGTCATAGTCAGCAATTCCGCTAAGGTTGTTCCCAATGCTTGTGCAATCTGGTGAAGATTCGCGGTGTAGAACTCCCGGGTTTCATCGTCTTTGAGGTTCTCGATTCGGGAGATTGTCTTTCGATTCACCCCTGCTTTAGACGCCAGCTCATCCATCAACCTGCCGCGTCTCTCCCGTAATTCTCGCACTCGCCACCCAAACTGTGCATTCACGACAGTCCCTCGTTTTGGCATTTTTTTTCTCCTTTTACGAGAAGTCCCATCTTGTCCCGTGACAAAATGTGGTTCATAGTGTATTCTATTTAGAGTAGTCAGTCAAGTGTAAGTAACGAACTGCTTGCTGTTGGAAGATGTCCGGCGGGACGTTACTTTGCGTCATAGACGCTATTGACACATTTCAGTTCGCTCTTGACGTTAACTCGATCTTGTGTTAGATTTATTGAACTGACATCAGAGGTTACCCATCTGTTGAAGTGCAAAATTAAAAGGAGGTGTTTGACATGGCTGTATTCAGTGTGAAATCCGGCAAGTTATCGGAGGAGGAAATCCGCGAAAACCAACTCATTGAGGAGGATTTCGTCTGGTGGGCAGATCATTGTGCACAATTTTTTGTGGAGGAAAATCGTGGCAAACATATCGCGGTTGTGAATCAGGAAGCCTTCGTCGGAGATACTTATGAAGAAACTGAAGAGAAAGCAAAGGTAAAGTATCCCAATCGACGTTTTATTGTCCACTCTATTCCATCCAGACGAGGGAAAAGAATATGATTTTTAAGGGACGTTACTTGCATACCACATGGGACAATCCACTTGCCCCATTCGTCAAAGCCAGCCTTCGGACTATGGATGAGCAATGGATTGAGGTATCTTTTCTGATAGATCTCGGTGCTGATGGCACCTATTTGCCCAGTAAATACGCGAAAAAACTGGGTCTCCAACCCGACAAGGCAGAGACGGAAAATAATGTCACGGGTGTTGGGGCGCAAAAAGTGGAATATATTCCATACACGACACAACTGAGATTCAAGAGGGATGGAGATCATAGGACGTTCGATTTGGAAATTGGGGTATTCACGCAAGCAGAATCGCTGGATGTGCCCATCCTCGGTAGGGATGTCATGAACGATTTTACGTTGCTGTGTGATTTTCGAGCTAATCTGGTCTGGTTGCTGGATGAAACGGAGCGGACAAAGCTCCTCCAGTGTTGTGAGGCAATGGAGATACCGTAATTCCTTGAGACAGATTCACTCCTTTTCCGAGAAGTCCCATCTTGTCCCGTGACAAAATGCGGTTCATCGTGTATTCTATTTAGAGTCGTCAGTCAAGTGGTAAGTAACGAATTGCTTGCCGTTGGAAGATATTCGGCGGGACGTTACTTTGAGTTATAGACGCTATCCATAACCATCCGAAACATGATCAGGAGGACAAAATGCGTAACAGAAATTTATGGGTTCAAGTGGTGTTGGCGTTGAGATTTCGCAAAATTTCCCTTTCACTTCTCTGCTTATTGATGTTTATAAGCCTCACCCCGCGGGGGTTCACAGCAGATGTCTACTGGATTAACCCCGCCGGGGGCAACTGGGACACCCCCGGTAACTGGAGTACCGGCGCGGTGCCAGGCCCAACCGATGACGTGTTTATCACCCTTGACGGAACTTACACGGTCACACTTACCGGCAGCAAAAGCGTCAATAGCCTCACCCTTGGCGACGCAACGAACACCGGGGTGCAGGCTCTGTGGATTCGGGGCAGCGACACGGGCGGCAATACTACCGTTACTGCTGCCAACGGCTTCACCAACGCAGGCACCCTCCGCTTAGAGAGCATCTACAGTACCTACCAGTCCAACCTCACCGTCAGCAGCGGCACCCTCACCAACACAGGCGTCATCAATGTCGGCGTTGGTACTGGTGGCGGGCGGACCATCTCCGCTAATCTTCTCAATAAGGGTATTATCAACGTCAACTATTCCCTTACCTTATCCAAGGTCAACGGCGTCTATACCAACGAAACGGACATCAACATTGCCGCTGGCATGGGTTTGTTCATCACCGGCCAAGGTCAAACCTTCAATCAGAACATCGGAACGATAGCCGGAAGCGGTATCCTGCAAATCAGCGGCGCTACCCTGAACTTCACCGGCGGTTCTCTCACCGGTGGTGCTCCGTTCCTCATTAACTCTGCTCTCAACTTAGGCTCATTGTCCACAAAATCAGGCAGTCTGACCATGACTGGACCAAGTGGCACGTTGAGCGGAGACATCCCGGTTGAAGTGACCGTCTGGATTCAGGGCAGCGACACGGGTGGCAATACCACTGTTACTGCCGCCAACGGCTTCACCAACGCTGGCACCCTCCGCCTGGAGAGCATCTACAGTACCTACCAATCCAACCTCACGGCCACTAGCGGCACCCTCACCAACACGGGCACCATCACCGTGAACCAGGGCACTGGCGGCAGCCGCACCATCTCCGCTAATCTCCTCAACCAGGGCACCATCAACATCAACTGGTCCCTTACCCTCTCTAAGAGCGGCGGCGTCTATACCAACGAAACGGACATCAACATTGCCGCCGGCAGGGGCTTATTCATCGCCGGTCAAGGTCAAACCTTCAGCCAGAACAGCGGAACAATAGCCGGAAGCGGTATCCTGCAAATCTACGGCGTTACCCTGAATTTCAACGGCGGTGCACTCGCCGGTGGCGCTCCTTTCCTCATCAACTCCGCTCTCAACTTAGGCTCATCGTCAACCGGAACAGGCAGCTTAACCATGACCGGTCCAAGTAGCACGTTGAGCGGGAACATCCCGGCTGGGGTGACCGTTTGGATTCAGGGCAGCGACACGGGCGGCAATACCATCGTCACTGCTGCCAACGGCTTCACTAACGCTGGCACCCTCCGCTTGGAGAGCATCTACAGTACCTACCAATCCAATCTCACCGTCAGCAGCGGCACCCTCACCAACACCGGCACCATTACCGTCAATCCCGGCACCGGCGGCGGACGAACCCTCTCGGCGAATCTGGTCAACGATGGCACGGTGACCATCAATACGAACGTAACGTTCTCAAAGACGAGTGGGGTTTACACGAACAACAACACCGTCAACATCACCGCAGGAACAGTGACGATTAGCGGCAGCAATCAGGTCTTCAACCAGAACGGTGGGACACTCAATATTGCTGGGGCGTTCAACCTGTCAAGCGCGACCTTCAACTTCAACGGCGGGACGATGACAGGAACGCCATTGCTGACAAACATGGCCCTCAACATCGGAACCGGGGGCACGACGCCAGCGTCGTTCACGATGGGAGGCATCAGCACCTTAAGTGGGGACCTCTCGGCGGGGCAGACCCTCTGGATTCAGGGCAGCGACACGGGCGGCAATACCACCGTCACTGCTGCCAACGGCTTCACCAACGCAGGCACCCTCCGCTTAGAGAGCATCTACAGTACCTACCAGTCCAACCTCACCGTCAGCAGCGGCACCCTCACCAACACAGGCGTCATCAACGTCAACGTTGGCACTGGCGGCGGACGCGCTATTTCCGGTGCCCTCGCCAACCAAGGGGCCATCAACGTCAACTCTTCTCTCACCCTCTCTGGCGTCTACACCAACACAGGGAGTATTACGATCGCCCAAGGCCGGACCTTGAGCGTGAGCAGCGGCAGTCAGTTCTCCAACCAGAGCGAGGGAACGTTGACCGTCAACGGTGCCTTCAACTTGAGCGGCACCACCTTCACCTTCAACAGTGGGACGGCCACCGGCAATCCGCCCTTGCTCATCAACTCCGCCCTCAACTTAGGCTCATCGTCAACTGGAACAGGCAACCTGACCATGACCGGTCCAAGTGGCACGTTGAGTGGGAACATCCCGGCTGGGGTGACGGTTTGGATTCAGGGCAGCGACACGGGCGGCAATACCACCGTCACTGCTGCCAACGGCTTCACCAACGCAGGCACCCTCCGCTTAGAGAGCATCTACA
>CAZOAL010000040.1:72601-81600 GCA_964577695.1 uncultured bacterium
CCGGAAGCGGTATCCTGCAAATCAGCGGCGCTACCCTGAACTTCACCGGCGGTTCCCTCACCGGTGGTGCTCCGTTCCTCATCAACTCCGCCCTCAACTTAGGCTCATCGTCAACTGGAACAGGCAACCTGACCATGACCGGTCCAAGTGGCACGTTGAGTGGGAACATCCCGGTTGAAGTGACTGTCTGGATTCAGGGCAGCGACACGGGTGGCAATACCACTGTTACTGCCGCCAACGGCTTCACCAACGCTGGCACCCTCCGCCTGGAGAGCATCTACAGTACCTACCAGTCCAACCTCACCGTCACCAGTGGCACCCTCACTAACATGGGCACCATCACCGTAAACCCGGGCACCGGCGACGGGCGCACCATCTCCGCCAATCTTCTCAATAAGGGTATCATCAATGTCAACTATTCCCTCACCTTATCTACGGTCAATGGCGTCTATACTAACGAAAAGGACATCAATATTGCCGCCGGCATGGGTTTGTTCATCACCGGTCAAGGTCAAACCTTCAATCAAAACAGCGGAACGATAGCTGGAAGCGATATCTTGCAAATCAATGGTGCCACTTTGAACTTCAATGGCGGCACCCTCACTAGCGGTGCTCCTTTCCTCATCAACTCCGCTCTCAACTTAGGCTCATCGTCAACCGGAACAGGCAGCTTAACCATGACCGGTCCAAGTAGCACGTTGAGCGGGAACATCCCGGCTGGGGTGACCGTTTGGATTCAGGGCAGCGACACGGGCGGCAATACCATCGTCACTGCTGCCAACGGCTTCACTAACGCTGGCACCCTCCGCTTGGAGAGCATCTACAGTACCTACCAATCCAATCTCACCGTCAGCAGCGGTACCCTCACCAACACCGGCACCATCAACGTCAACGCGGGCAGTGGCGGTGGACGAACCATCACTGCCGAACTGAACAACCAGGGCACGGTGAACATCGGGACAGCAACCTCCCTCGGCCGCGCGGGGGCCGACCATGCCAACAGCGGAACAATCAACCTCACAGGCGGGGATTTGACGCTGAACCAATCCGGCACGACCCCGACCTTCACCAACACCGGCACAATCAATGTAGCCGGACGAACCTTCACCGTCAGCGGCGGCACTTTCTCTAACACCGCCCCCGGAACCATCATCGGTGGAGGGACGGTCAACCTCAACAGTGCGACCTTCTTCGGCGTGGGGGCTATCGTTGCCAACGTCAACAACAACGGAAGCCAGGTCAACCCCGGCGCATCGCCCGGCACCCTCAACATCACGGGCAACTACACCCAGAACTCGTCTGGCGTCCTCAACATTGAGATCGGCGGCCCCAATCCAGGCACGGGGTTTGACCAGCTTAACATCAGCGGTCTCGCAACCCTGTCCGGCACCATCAACATCATCCAGATCAGCCCCACTTTCCCCGTCGGCAACCTCGTGATCATGACCTTTGGCTCTCGCTCTGGGGATTTCACCACCAAGAGCGGCTTGAACGGGCGGCAATTGAGCTTGAGCAACACCAACCTGGTTATCGTGGTAACTGGTGCGACGATCTCCGCGGTTCAGGTCACAAACATCTCTCCCCATGGCGCGACAATCTCCTGGCTGACAGATATCGGCGCAACGTCTCAGGTCGAATACGGCACGACCACCGCTTATGGGCAACTGTCACCGCTCCAGACCACTCTGGTAACAACGCATCAGGTCACGCTCTCAGGATTGAATTTCGGAACGCTCTATCATTGCCGCGCCCGTTCAACGGATGTTTTGGGGAATGAGTCAATCTCCGGGGATTTCACTTTCACCACGACTGTGCCAGGCCCTGAGCTCGCCATTGCTGTCTCCAACCTCACCAGTTGGGTGAATGACAGCCGGACCTTCTCCGCCACGTTGACGAATACCGGCGGCGTTCCGTTAGACTTCACCACGCTACAGGTCACCGGCGTCACTTGGATCTCCCCGCTCTCTTCGCTGACGACGTTAGCCCCCGGCGCGACGCAACAATTCTGGTTTGCCCTCAACGTCCCGTCAAACGCCATCGGTGGGGCGTTCCCGAATCCGGTGGTTTATCCGCTGAAATTTGAAGCCCAGATCAGCGACGGAACTACGTTTGAGCAAGATTTCACCTTGCAACTGCTGGATGTCCCCGTCGCGCTGGTCGATATTCAGGTGGTTGATCAGACCAACGGCGCTCCGCTCGCGAACGCCCTGGTGATGATCGAGGGTGACGACACCGTGTATGGAACCGCCTCCAACGGTCATCTCATTGACCCGTCCGGCCAGCCGGCGAACATTCTGACAACGCCTGGGACCAAGCAGGTCTCCGCCTTCAAATCCGGCTATCTGCCCCAAACCGAATCCCTCACGCTCTCGGCACTGGAGAATCACATCTCGATTGCGTTGGAACCGGGGCAGGTGTTCTCGGTTGGGGCGGTTGAGACGAAGACATTGACGGAGCAGGAAATTATAGACGCCGGCGTTGACCTTGCCGATCCCGTCAATAACTGGGTTTATGAATTTAAGGTCACCATCCGGGTTGACACGCCTTCTCCGCCGCCTCCATTGCAGTTCCCACCCGTTGTCCTGCCGAAGATTAATCCCGGTCCGGGGCCAAGCCCCCCCAGCCCGGGGGATTATCCGCTTCCGCCTCAGACCACGAGAATCGAGAATCAAGAGGTCCGGGTTGTTCCAACGGTCTATATCCGTGAGACCCACACCGTCTATAGCTTCTTATTTATCCCCGGAGAGATCAAGCTACTAAAAGAATTCTTTGAAGTGAAGGCGGTGATGAAAAATGACGCCGCTGGGCCTGATTTTGCCATCACGGATATCGCGGCCACGCTATCATTTCCCGCTGCGCTTGCGCTACCCGCTCTGGATGGGCTTCCTCAGTCACCGACAATCGCGATCGGCACCATTCCGGCGGGCGGGGAAGCGAGCGCCACATGGGTAGTGCGCGGCGATGCGGAGGGGACGCATACCGTGAACGTGAGCGCGACCGGGACGCTTCAGCCGTTCGGCGCGCCGCTTGTGGCGTCCAATTCGGGGAGCGTCACGGTCTTTGGCAAGCCGACTCTGGACGTGACCTTTTTTGCCCCGGCCGCAGTTGTCAAGAATCAGGCGTTCACCTTTACGATGAACATCAAAAATACCTCTCCCATTCCGGTGTATAACGTGACCACCACGCTGTTTATCGACGATTTCATCAATGTGCGGTTGGCGTCCGGCGAACAGGCGACCAAAACCGTCGGCACGATTCAACCCGGTGAAACGAAGCCGGCATCGTATCAACTGGTTGCCGAAATTACGGGGAGTGTCAACTTGCCCAATTCGGCGGTCACCACCGACCCCGCCATTACGCCGCATCTGTCGCTGGTTCCAATTGCATCGCAATTAGCGCTGACGCTGACAGGCGTCGAGCCATCGCCCCGCGCTCCGGGGGACCTGTGGACGCTCAATGTCGATTTTGCGAACAACTCGCCGCTGCCTTTGACAAACGCCCCTATCCGCGTGCCGATTCCGCAGCACACCACGTATGAGCCGAATAGCGCGACATCTGGGGGGATTTTGAGCGGGGGTGAGGTGGTCTGGAGTTTTGCCCAGATCGCCGCCGCAACCGCTATCGGGCAGCGCTCTTTCCAGGTTCGGATTGCAGATGATGTGGCCCACGGTACGGAGATTCAAGCGCAGGCGAGGCTTTCGGCGGATGAGTTGTTCACGGCGGTTGAGAGTGATGCCGCAACGATAATAGTTAGTGTGACACTCTCTATTGTCTCTCCGACAGCTAATCAAACTTTTCTGGCAGGAACAACTTCAACAATGCTAGAAGTGAACATTGCCAACCATCCATCCCCCGGTCACTGGCACTGGCAGTTGGATACGCCCTTCCCAACCAGCGGTCCCGCGGGGGGCAACATGGTCACGTCGGGAAATACCGCCACTATCACGGGATTGATGGACGGGCGAACCTATACGGTCTATGCAACCCTTGTGGACGGTGATCACAATGTGTTGAGTCCTCCTGTGACTGCGAGCGTCACTTTCAGAGTTGATAGCCCACCCGTAGATCCGTTGCTAATTCAATATGAGCCAACACTATACTTTTATGGTGATGCGAATCCGCAGAAAATTGAATTTTATACTCCAGTAAATGTGGATGCTTATGTTAAGCGTTGCAGTTTGTGGTATGATGATCCCTTGTTAGTTCCTCAAGAAATAGCCCAAGAAGGGAATTTATTAACATTAGACTTTTTCAATGGTGGGGTGACCATAGGGGAGACTAATTATTTCTTAAAGTTCTTACAAGAGACCGACAAACATGGGACTTTAGATAGTGAAAAAATCAGAGCAAAGTACCAGATGATGAAGGACAATGGAGAAGTATATAACACCTACTATGGTCATAAAGTGGAGGATGGAGATTATATCATTCTTCAGTATTGGTTTTTCTATGTTATGAACGATTGGAAATCAGGTTATAACGGTTGGAACGACCACGAAGGGGACTGGGAAGGTATCATGGTTTTCTTGGATAGGGCATCTAAAAGCCCATTATTTGCAGCTTATTCTATGCATCATAGAGAAGGGCACAATGTTGTTAGAATGTGGAATCAAATTTCCAAGGAAGGCGATCATCCTATCGTCTATGTTGCTGCTGGTTCCCATGCTAATTATTTTGATACCGGAGATCCTGACACACCTGGAAGACATCAAACCTATGCACCTGGTGAACTTGGTGAAATATCCACTGGTAAATATGATTACACGAATAACTCAGGAGAGGTGATACACGGTGGGTTAGCGGCCAATGGCTGGAAGGTAAGGAAGGAGTTAAGTGATGAAACATTAGAAGCTTGGGTAAACAACTATGCAGGCAAATGGGGAATGAATATGGATGTGGTTTCAGAATGGGACACCCTTTATGGATTTATTCCGCTTCCTCGTTTCGGATTTGATGGTCCTCAAGGACCCAAGTTTACCGGAAGGTGGAAGGGGACTGAAGCGTTGGATTGGGTCGATGCTGATCAGCTAGTATGGAATAACTTCCATACCAGTAACAGCGAAAAAGGACCATTCGATCCGACGCAGGATGGTTATCAATTTAGAAATGACGATGAGTTAACTGATACGATTGACCTTGACGCTAGAATTGAGGATTATTTTGATGAGTTAATTCGGAACTCAGGAGGAATTGTTCGGACAACTTGGCACTCGTTTAGGTATACTTGCTTATAAGGCACGAATGCTTGCCCAAAAAGACGTTTCGCTCGGCGTCTGTTTCGGTATGAGTACCAGTGTTGCCGATTACTTTAATCGCAATCAAAATAAACCGCCAACGCTTCAGGGCACAGAAACCTATGACATGGCGCGAGAAGATCCGAGTGTCCTTGCCGCTCTCATCGCCTACCATAACTACCAACTGATAGAAAATCTGAAACAAGGATTCCAACAATTTCCACCTGACCCATTTCCCCAACCCGAAAACGTCTCTCAAATCTATGATGAAAAAATCAAGCCCCAGATTGCTTCTGAACCTGTTGTCTTAGTCGTTCGAGGCCGCACCAGCAAAGGAGAATTTCAGCATGTTCTTGTTGCATATAAAGCTACCGGACTTGGGAATACTGTATCTCTTGGGGTTTATGACCCGAATTGGCCTGGTCAGGAACGGACTGCAACCCTAGATCTGAGTCAAGGAAAAGAGGGATTTGCTTACGATGGTGGTGGGGAGCTCCAGATGGACGCAATTTTATATACCATAGATAGCGATAGTCTTCGCCGATTAGATCTAATTCCTTATGAAGAGATCATCCCGTTAACGGATACCTTTCGGAGAACGCTTGCCCAAGCCGGATATGCTCAATATGCCATTGGTTCTCCTGTGAATCCCGTGTTAATCGACAATCAAGGCAGACGCTTGGGATATATTGGTGATCAGCTCATCGAAGAAATTCCAAATGCGTCTGTTATCAAAACGCCAGGTAACAAATTTCTCTTCTATGTTCCAGCAAGCCTACAGGTTCAAATTGAACTGATAGCGACCGACAACGGTACTTTCCACTTAAATGTAGCGATTCCTTCAACGAACGGCGATGCGCTAACGGTGCTGGATTATACTGACGTCCCAATTCAGTTAAATACGAAAGCTACTCTAAAACTGGATGGCACCAATCCGGACAAACTCATCGAACTTGACAATGGCAATGACGGAACGGTTGACGGGACCAGTCCACCCAATGCTTCCGGCGTGCTGGCTGTTTCTGAAGGAGAGGTGACAAATACCCCACCCATAATTAGCCCACTGATTCCTGATATTGTGATTCGTTCGCCTACAGGAGATTCTGTCAATTTATCAGGCTACAAATTGGATGTGGAAGACTCACCCGAACAACTGAGTTTTAGCCTGTTAAATAATAATTCCGATCTGTTTGCGGCGACATTGAGCGGAGATATACTGACGATTGTTCCTGTAGCGAATCAGTCAGGCAGTGGTTCTATTGTTCTGACCTTACATGATACTTCCGGTGGGCAGGTCAGTCAAAATATTGGCGTGACAATTGAGGTCCCATCTATTATCGACGTCACCTCCCGCGTCCGCGTGGATGCCTCCATCGCCGGATACAACCGCCGCACCGGAGACACGACCTTGAACCTGACGGTCACCAACACCTCTGGGGATGCGATTCGCAACCCCATCACCGTCGTCTTTAACAGCTTCTCCGACGCGGCAATCCGGGTCACCAATCCCGATGGGCAAACCGACGCGGGCCTGGACTTCGTGGATTTTTCCGCGCTCATCCCGGACGGGGAGCTCTCGCCGGGGGAGGTGACGCCGCTGAAACAGGTCAAACTCGCCAATCCCAACAAGGCGCGGCTGGACTTTCAGGTGTCCGTCTTTGGCGTCGTCAACACTCCCGGAGCCGCGCCGCCCCTGAAGCCGCAGTTCGCGCAACCGATTCACCTGATCATTCCGTTAGAGACGGCACTGGCGCAAAACTATCCCAATCCGTTCAACCCCGAAACCTGGATTCCCTTTGACCTGGCAGAGCTGGGGCAAGTGACAATTGAGATTTACGACATTCGCGGGCATCGGGTTCGGGCGTTGCATCTCGGCTGGTTGCCGGTGGGGAGTTATGTCGAGCGGGACAAAGCCGCCCACTGGGACGGGAGAAATGATGTGGGTGAGCGGGTTGCCAGCGGGGTCTACTTCTACCGCTTCATCACCCCCACCTTCCAGCGGACGAAGCGGATGGTCATCCTCAAGTAGCCCCAGACGCCCCGATCTCAAGATTAGCCTGCCCCGATCCCTCGGGGGGCTAAAAGCTGAAGTCCACTCAAGTGGACTAAAACAGGTATCAAGACTTCCGAAGTTTTGGAAACTTCGGAAGTCTGACTTGTGAAATGAACCACTAAGTCGTCTTGAGACGACTTGAGCTATCAGCCTGCGAATTGATTCGCAGGCTTGAGCCTAATGGGTTCGGCGGGAGCCTCACCCTCCCGAAGCCACTCATATTTTTAACGTTATTCATTCCCTGACTTTGGTAAATTCAATGTGAGATTCACTCGTAGAGCATGCGGCTCGCTTGTTCCATGCCAAAGCGAACCAGCCAGTCCGATTCTCGGACGAGCACGGCAGGCTCTACTTGGGAGATCGCTTTTTAACATTCAACTCGCCCCAGAAACACCCCTCACCCTAACCCTCTCCCACAAGGGGAGAGGGAACTGATAGAAAGGAAAATGCTATGAACTATGATCGCAAAAGAATACTTTTCAGCCTGTGCTTGAGCCTGTGGCTTGGGGTCACAGGGTTCAGTTTTGCCGTCCCCATACGGGTGACGACAGATATCTCCTCCATTTCGGGTTTGGACTTTGAACTCGAATTTGCCCTGGATGGGGCAGGCGCTGTCGCCGCATCGGTGTTCTTAGACAACATCATCATCAAAGATAGCGGCGGCACACGGCGTTCTTCAAGTATGAAACCGGCGTTGGCAGTTCGTTCGACGCGGGCATTACGACTATCCACCCCATTCCCGAACCCTCAACCTATCTGCTCATGAGTCTAGGGTTTTTAGGTTTGTTCGGTCTGCCTTACCTGAGAAGAAGACATTGCCGAAAAGCAAAATCCGCATCATAATCACTCGTCCAATTGTATTTCGCTCATACAACAAAAAAGCCCCGTGCCTCACGCACGGGGCTTTTTTTTATGCCCATCGATGGAGCGCTCCCGAAAACGCTTTCCAGTTGTATAAAGCCCAGGAATGTGCTAAAATGACGGAAATTTGAAACATGCCCATAACGAGGGAGTTAAGCCGACTCCTCCTTTTCAGGGCGCACGCCTGCTAAAATGTAGTGCCCTGTTTCCAAGAGAATATCTGTGATGCGCGCAGCGATTTCGTCGCCAATCTCCATATAATCGTCATTCGGGGTTCTAAAGAGCATGTGGGGATAGCCTTCTGCCCAAAACATCTTCTCATATCTTAAATGCGGATATTTCTGAAGGATCTCTTCACGGAACTGTTTAATCAATTGCCACTTCGTGGGCTTTTTCATGGTTGAATCACCTCCTTGACTTGATGAACGAATCCATGGGCAAGTTGCAGCATGTGACGAGCCACGCGCTCGCTAACGGGCTCAGGGTCATAATCAGCGAGTGTCTTTGTTCTATTGCCTTGGAAAGGGCATCCTTCAAGCTGCCGGGAAAAACTTTGCGGCGTTGAATCAGTGCCCGCGAGAACTCGGCTTGCACAAAATCATGCCTCCACATTTCCCCGCTTTTTGAGATTCCATGATGAATCAAAGCCGCAATCGCCGCATGAAACATCGCATAGTACGCTCTGTTGACGCTGGCATTGCGTAAACCGTGTTGCAAACAGAGATTGGCAGCCGTGAGGTTTTCTGTGGCCTTGGCTAACCAGTCCAGTTCGAGAGACATTTTGACCTCATGGGATTGAATCGTTGAAAACGCGCCTTCGGACGCGTGGGTTATTTTACCGTTTCTTAAGT
>CAZOAL010000041.1:0-80465 GCA_964577695.1 uncultured bacterium
TTGTTAAAGTTGGAATTGAACCAACATTGCATAAGAGTTTGTTAGAGCGCACCAACCAGCCTAATGTAGCCGCGTAACAACTGTGGCAGCGAGTTACAAGCCTCGTCCTTTAGGGCGGGGTCGTTGACTTGATGCTCCTTGACTTGATTTTCTCCAACAAAATACACCGCCGATGCCAGAATTGTGCATGTTTGTTGTGCATCAACAGATAGTCCAACCCTACCAACGGGAACGTCACCCAGCCCACAATCCGGGAGATGAACTTCGCTAGTGCTTCAAGACGTAAATTCGTGGACTGATCCTTGAAAAGGTTTGAAACCTTTTCAAGGATCAGACGCTTGTCGATCTGTCAACGGACTTCTGGCGTGCAGTAGGGGCGAAGCATTCCAACGGAGAGTTGATTCGAGGGGCTTGTTTTGCCTGCGAATGCTTCGCTCCTACTACGCCTGGATGCGCATCTCCTTCCCTGTCTCCGCACTCTTGAGCAGCGCTTCCATCATCTGTTGCACAATCAGTCCGTGACGAAGCGGGGCCTCGCATTTCACCCCGTCCAGAATACACTCAATAAAGTGACCGGCGATGTGGTCCCAGGCCTCGGGGCCTTTCGGTGGGTCCACCTTGATGTCCTGCGAAGCGCCGTTCTCCATGCGATAGAGCGTCAGCGGCTCAAGTTTTGCGCCCGCCGTTGTGCCAAACAATTCGATCTGAAATTCGCCCGGTTGATGCGATGCCCAGAAACTCTCGACCTGTACGCCGATATCGTTCTCAAAACGGATAAAACCACCTGCATAGTCGTCCGCAGTGAATTTTTCGTAGATTTCCTTAGGCGGTACGGAGGCATTCCAGTAGCCAAGCCCCTTCGGACCAAACTTTGCCCCTGCGACTCCTAACACACTTACAGGTTGGGGTGTACCCAAAATCCACCATACTGCATCAAGAACATGGACGCCCATATCGCGGAAGGCACCGCCCCCTTTTTGAATGAATCCCAGATTCCAGGCGGGGATACCGTTTCTTCGGACGCTACGCGCCCTGGCATAGTACAATTCGCCGAAATATCCCTGTCGCGTTAAATTCCCAAGATAACGACAGGAACTACCGAACCGAGTGGACAGCGACATCATGTTCACCACACCGGCAGCCTCCGCCTCCGCAACGAGTTTCTTTGCGGCTTCCTCCGAATCCGCGAGCGGTTTGGTCACCATCACATGTTTGCCATTCCGCACGGCTTCTAGCGCGATGGGAACATGCCACTGATTCGGCGTTCCAACGAACACCGCATCAATATCGGGGGCTTTGCACATCTTCTTGTAATCGGTGTAAAACTTCACTTCCCCCGGCAACTCTTTCGCAAATTCTTTCATGCGCTCCTCCACCAAATCGCAGAGCGCAACAACCTGTCCACGAGGGGCTTTCGCAAGGGCTCGCCCATTGGGTCTGCCAATGCCCATGCCAACCACTGCAACTCGAACCTTGTTTTCAGTAGCCATCTTTATTCTCCAGAAATCAAAATGAATAGTGCAGCAGTATAATAACAAAATAGGCGGGTATAAATCGAGGAAAAAATCAATCAAGAACCACCTTAATATTCGTTGGATGTTAAAATATCTTATATTTTTCTGAATTTTTCCGCCGCATTTGGGTTATACTTAACTTGTCAATGATGAAACCTTACTCGGGTTTAACATTGTCAAGCCAACAACAAATTGAAAAGGAGATTACTCATAATGCGTAACCATAGATTAGGAACATGCAGAGGTGCAAGGAACAGAATTTTAAGTTTTCAGGAGGCCCCCAAAATCATATTGATGCGCGAGACGATTTTTGCTTCGCTGAAGGGGGCAACTCGTGATACAGATTTCGGAGTTCGATTCCGAGCCAAGGTACACGCATGGAGAACGAACAGGCCACGGGAAGGTCCCATTTAATCAACAGGCGCTCGCGGAGAGAAAGCATCCGGCGAGATTGACTGTGCTGCCACCGCTGCACACGCAAAGGAGATGAGCATGAAACGATCGGACGAAGAACTAATGCTTTCTATTAGCGCTGGAGATAGCGCGGCATTTGAAATCTTGACCAAACGCCATTACACCCATACCTTGAACTTTATCTATCGTTTTGTAAAAAATAACCGTGCGCTCGCTGAAGATCTATGCCAGGAGACGTTCTTGCGGCTTTGGCGGAGCGCCGAGACGTATCAACCCCTCGCGAAGTTTACGACGTTCCTGTGTCATATTGCGAAGAATGTCTGTTTGAAACAACTCGCGAAGGATGGACGCGCCCCGCAGATGTCATCGCTGGACGAACCGATTTTTGATGAGACCGGTAGTATCTCCAATCGATCGGTGGAGATTGAAGATCACCGGTATCTGCCAGAGGAAACACTCATTGCCAAAGAAACGGACGAGGCAATCCGGCGGGCGATTAACGCCCTCTCCGAGGAGCATCGGCTCGTCTTTATTTTAACGGAGTTTCAAGGGTTATCTTATCAAGAGGTCGCTGAGATCGCCGAATGTCCAATTGGCACCGTCGCTTCTCGGAAGAATGCAGCGGTCCGGCAACTTCAGAAAAGTTTGATGCGGTACAGAGAATAAGTGAATTCATGGGTTCATGGATACTACAAGAATACAGGATTCAGGATTCAGGATTCAGTGCCTCCTGCATCTTGAATCCTGAATCGTGCCTCTTGCCTCTTGTCTAATGAATATTCCACACACAAAAAAACTTCCCGCCTACGCGGTCTATCTGATTTTGGAAGGCGCGTCCGCGCTTTTTTCTACGATGGTCTTCACCGTCAACATGGTCTATCAAGTGACCGTCGTAAACCTGAATCCACTGCAACTCGTGCTGGTTGGGACGGTGCTGGAAACCACCGCGTTTCTGTGCGAAGTCCCCACCGGCGTGGTCGCCGATGTGTACAGCCGACGGCTGTCGGTGATCATCGGCATCTTTCTCATCGGCGCGGGGTTTGTGTTGCAAGGTGCCATCCCCCTCTTCTCAGTGATTCTCCTGTCGCAAGTGGTGTCAGGCGTTGGGTATACCTTTACCAGCGGCGCGACCCAGGCGTGGATCGCCGACGAGGTGGGCGAGGCTAACGCAGGCCGCGCCTTTTTGCGGGGCGCACAGGTCAGCCAATTGGGTGCCCTGGTCGGCATTGTTGCCAGTGTGAGCCTTGCCAGCATTCAGGTCAACCTGCCGATTGTCGTGGGTGGGGGGCTGATGGTCGCACTGGGAGTCTTCTTAGCACTTGTCATGCCTGAACGTGGCTTCGCACCAACACCATCGGAAGGGCGAACCTCCTGGGGGGCGATGGCGCACACCCTCCGCAACGGGATGCAGTTAGTGAGGCGGCGTCCAGCCTTCATCACGATTCTCAGCATCGGTGGCATTTACGGCATGTTCAGCGAAGGCTTCGACCGGCTCTGGACACCTCACGTTCTGGAAAACTTCACGCTGCCTTCACTGGGCAAATTTCAGCCGGTGGTCTGGTTCGGCATTATCAACGCGGTCTCAATGCTCTTAACCCTTGTTGTGACTGAACTCGCCAGACAGCGGCTTGATACGAACAGCCATCTTTCCGTAGCGAGAGCCTTGTTTGCCATCAATACGGTGTTGATTGCTGGCATCGTCGCCTTTGGCGTGGCGGGCCATTTTGCGTTGGCGCTGGCGACGCTTTGGATAATCTCTCCCCTGCGCAGAATGAACGCCCCCATCTATACCGCCTGGGTCAACCAGCGTCTTGACCCCAAGGTACGGGCGACGGTGATTTCCATGAGCAGTCAAGCGGATGCGCTCGGACAAATCATCGGCGGCCCCATCGTTGGTGTGATTGGTAAAGCCGTGTCTGTTCGCGCTGCCATCGTTGTGTCTGGCATCGTGCTGTCGCCAGCATTGTTGCTTTATGCGCGGACGATGCGTCGGGAAAAGAAGTGAGGGAGAGAGGAGGGGAAAGTAGATTCCTTGCGTAGAGGAAGGAAAGGAAGAATGGAAGGAAGAAGAAAGAGGCGCATGTTTCAGAAACCGCTTGGTAGGGATAGGTGGTTGGGTAGTTCGTCTTTACTAGGGCGTGTTGACGAACGAATCGTCGATCCAGTGGTAGCCCAAGGTTTCGACAACCCTTCACTTCACTTCGACAAAGCTCAGTACAAGCGACAAAGCTCAGTACAAGCGACAGGTCGAAGACTCTCGGAACGGAGCTCAGGACGGCGGCTCAACCCGGCGGATTCTATCTTGGTGACGTGCTCAATACCAAGTTAGAAACTTGGGCTACAAGTGCATTTCCCCGAGTTCGTCAACACGCCCTAACAACCGAACCACCTAACAACCGAACCACCCATTCCCATCCTTCCAAAGTGTCAAATCATTTTCTAGGAAATTTGAAACATGCCCCTTCATTACGGGTTTTCGATATTATTTTTCGGCGAGTTGACATGACTGCCTTTTACTGCGAGGATGTTGAAATTGGCAGAATGATAATTGCCGTTGTTCCCACCCCTTCCTGGGAATGGAGTTGCAGCACACCACCGTGGGCTTCGATGATCTTCTTTGTCGTCCAGACCCCGAGCCCAGTGCCCGTTCTTTTCCGCGTGTGAAATGGGCGAGTCATAACCTGCTGGATGAAGTCTTCTGGCATGCCACAACCGGTATCCCGAACCTCAACTTGAACGGCTGGTGTATTCTGAACCGTTGACGCCGCTGCATGAATTGTCAAGGTGCCGCCGGATTGCATGGCCTGGTAAGCATTGGTGATGAGGTTGATAAGCGCCATCCGTAGTTGGCTCACATCTCCCAGGATTTCAGGAATCTCAGTGTCAGGCAGGCTGACTTGAACCGGCACATTCGGGTTGCTGCGCTTAACCTCCGTCAGTGACTCGCGAATCAGGAAGTTAAGATTACAGGGAGCTAACTCCGGCGGCCCCAGTTTGGCATCTCGCATCCGCTTCACAATATGCTCAATCTTGTGTATCTGCACCTCAATTTCCATGATTGCGAGACGGGCAGATTCATTGGCTGGGGAATCCAATTCGCCACGCAATATATCCAGATTGCCATCGAGGATACCCAACGGATTATTGATGGAGTGGGCAAGCGCACCGGAGGCGGTTGCGATGAGGTCTGCTTGGACTCGCTTTTCTAGCAGGTCGAGTTGTGTTTCATGAAGTAAGGCGTTTTCCAACGCAAGCGTCACAGCCATGCGAAGTTGGGTCAGTAACTCGATTTCTCGCTTCCGAAAGTGCCAGCGCGGACCCGCCCTGCGTCCAAGATTTAACGCCCCAATCAGTTGTCCCTCCCCTGCTCTTCGATCCTTCGAGGACTCAGCGCCTGCCCCTTCACTGCGTTCATGGCAAGCTCTGAGTGTAATGAAGGGACGGATTTCATTGCGTTCAACCCCGCTTTGCGGGATTTCGCTTCGCTCAACATGCACGAAAGGGATACAGACTTCGGCGGACATCTGCTGAAAATAAGCGCGTGCCAAATCTCGGATGGAGGCATGCTGCGGCTGGAGCTCGACCTGCTCCCGCTCCAGAATCGCGTCATACCTTGCCAACCACTGGACAAAAGCATCCGCTGGCGTGAGATGGGCCCTCTGCTCTGAATGCCCATCCATTAACACGTACTCCCCTGTGGGCTCACGGTAGCAAAGTAACGTCACATGCGGCACATTCATCACCCGTTGGGTGGTATGGATAATCTGATGAGCCAGAGTGGATGACCCTTTCAGGACACGGGCTTCCTCAATCAACTGGTCGATTGCCTTTCGCATGGCGTAGTAATCGCGCTGAAACAGCCGATCAATCAGCGGTTGAACCTTTCGAGTATAGGCAAAAAAGAGAAAGAAAAACGCTGTTGCAACCAGCGCCACTTCCCAAGTTTCCAGGGTGCTCAACCACTTTCTAATCAGACCCAGCGTGCCGTAGATCGGCAGTAACACAAGGGAGGTCATCAGCAGCCAGAACAAGGTCCGATGGATGACGGTGTCAATCTCCATCGCCCGGTACTTGATGATCGCATACGCCGTGAAGAACCAGCCAATTGCCGGTGCAAAGGTGCCAACGAAGAAGTATTGTGTTGAATGCAGGAGGGGAAAAATCAGATCAAAAAGCATCCCAATGAGGAATGACACGCCGAGACCGATGGTGACGTACTGAAGCTGCAACCTGGCAATCGGCGATTCGAGTGTGTGACGCTTATATAAAAGGTATACCACGCCGTACAGACCACAGGCAAAGATATAACCAAAGTAGAGATAGTGAAGCCACCCATATTCAATGTTAAGTTTACCATTGATAATCTCTGCGCTTTTGGCATCCCATTCTGTTTTCGTGAAGAGCGTGATTACATAAGCCAACGCAATCAGGTAGAGGAGGGCAGGGTACTTGCGTCCAATAGTGGGCGATTTCTGCGGAAAGGACCATGCAAAGCAAACAAACGTCGCCGCAATGGGAGTGGTAAAGAGTTTTGTGAGATTTCGCAGGAATAACGCCGCCTCCAAACCATTGCTTGCTTCAAAGAAGTCGGTGCCGATTTCAGCAGCAATCCATCCAGATGTGAGAAAACAGAGGGTGGCAAGAAACTGGGCAGCTCGATATGTGGGGCGTTTGATAAGGATAAATCCGCCCAGGATACCGAGAGCAAGTACGACGATTCCCTGGCAAATTGCAACTGTGGGGTTCATCACAACCCTCCGTTCACATTTCACGTTTCACGTTTCACGCATCACGTTTTATGTTTTTACCTGCCCCGATCATTCCGCGCTCAAGCATTGTCAGCAAGGCCGAATCATCGACATCAAGCGGCAGGGTAATCTTAGCGCGGCGGCGGCTCGACTCATAAGTGGCAAAGATGAGCTCGGTCACCTGAAGCGCCTTGCGTCCACTCAGCACCGGTTCACGTCCCGTTTTGACGCAATCGATGAGGTCAAGCACAGCAAGCGTGGTATCCCCGCCGGGGGGCACAACTCCACGAAGCTCCGGAATTTCCCAGTCATCACGCCCCTTTCTAAGAACCCGTAACGGCGGCGTCTTGCCCCCCCCGACCTCAATGATGCCATCTGCCCCGATGAGACGATTGACCTCAGAACCGTGCATCGCCGTTTCACCCGTTGTCAGCAAGCCTTCCAAGCCATTCTTCCAGTGAATCCATGAAATACCACTGGTATCCAGCGGCACCCCAAAAGCCTTGTGTTCTGCGGAAACATCAATCTGACCGATGACCCACTCCGCCGGTTCATCGTTGTTATAGAAAAAGAACATATCGAACCAGTGCGTCCCCCAATCGAACAGATTGGAACATGCCCCTTCGACGCGGCGAAGCTGGCCAATCGTGCCATCATTCGCCAATTCTTTCGCTTTCACAAATCTCGCGCCGAAGCGACGCTGATGGCAGAAGGTAATCATGACGTTGTTGTATACGCACGCTTGATAAAGCTGCTTGGCTTCGCCCCATGTCGGCGCCATCGGCTTTTCACTATGGATGGCTTTGATTTCGCTGTTCGCCGCATCAATAATCATTGCCGTATGTAAGCCTGTCCAGGTACAAACGCTAACGAAATCAAGCTCTTCCTCATCCAGCATTTGCCTGTAGTCTTCATAAGTCTCCGGGATTTCAAAATCTTTTGCGAACGACTGCCGAGCGGCTTCAACCGGGTCTGTACAAGCGACAATTTCCACATTGGGTGACGCTTTATACCCCTGGGCGTGCTCTCGTCCGCGTCCGCCACAACCAATAATACCTGCTTTGAATATTGCCATAGAAGTTCTCCTTTAAAATCAGACTTCCGAAGTCTTTGAGACTTCGGAAGTCTACATGGGTGTTCATCTGAAATTTTTTAATTGACCGGCTTCACCCCCTGGATTAAATTATACCGGACAAGGTGACGACTCCCCATGAATAAATTCAGGGGCTTCTAGGCTTGCGTCGCTTCCAGAGCTGGAAGCGACGCAGCCACGCATTGTCGTCCCAATGCGACGCAAATATTATACACGCTTTAAGCGAATATCCGCACATATTTTCTTGCGCGATTCATCCCCAGATCTGAAGATCGGGGCTTTCTCGCGCTCTATGGTAAAATTGATACAAGCACCTCTCTTCTCATGTTAAACCATTGGCATCTGCTAAAAGCCAGCGGCAAAACTCAAGTGGCTTTTTCCCCTTTGCCACAGGGTACTTGCAGCACATTGACTCAACCCTTGTCTCCCTTGGCGACTGGTCTTGCCTTCAATTCAGCGATTTCTGCCTCAAGTTTTTCAAGTCTGGCTTGGGGTTCCTTCCTCCCTCGGAGGAAGTCTAACACTTGAGGTAAAGCAACCAATAACCCAATTAAGCCGGCCAAAATGCCAATCATCCACATCAAAATGGTAATCTGACCGCTTACTGCTTCAATTTTCGTGTCAACTTTCGTATTGAGGGCTTTAATTTCACCTTTGATGTCGTTTGAAAGGGCCTCAATCTTTAAGTCGACATAAGTCTTGAGCTGCTCAATCTTTAAATCGACATAAGCCTTGAGTTGCTCAATGTCTTTCCTGAGTTGCTCAATGTCTTGTTTCGTCGCGGGTTGGGCAAAGACGGAAAAAGAGTAGCCAAATAGAAGCACAAAAACAAACAACAACCTTTTCATAGCAGTTACCTCCACCCCGCAGACCCGTCTGTGAGGAGTGAATGGTTGCCATCCCATAGGGAGCAACTTAAGCCCCGATCTCAAGATCAGCCTGCCCCGATCCCTCGGGGGGCTAATAGCTAAAGTCCACTGAAGTGGACTATTACTGGTTCCAGTCGTCTTGAGACGACTTGAGCTATGAGCCTGCGAATTGATTCGCAGGCTAAAGTCCATCCGTATAGGAGTGAATGGTTGCCATCTCCAAGCGATACGTGTCTACTTTCAATATTTCGCTGTCATCCGAAGACTCCAGACCAGTCAAAAAATGATGGGGCTGAGTGATAGAGGTTATTATATCATAGTTTATCAAGTTGTCAAAACCTTTTTGCATCACGACACAAATCTTCAAAACGCTTGCAAAACAAACGATATTTCTGTTACAATGACAGCAGTTTACCGTTCCTTCCCTATCCTAACACCTAATACTTAACCGAGGAGAAAAGATGCAGATTGCGAACCGATTAAAAAGGATTCCACCGTATTTATTTATCGAACTGCGGAACAAGATTAACAAAGCGAAGGCTGATGGGATTGATGTCATTAGTCTTGCCATCGGTGACCCGGTTGAACCCACGCCACAGCCTGTGATTGATGCGTTGAGCCGGGCGGCTGCGGACGCAGAAAATCACCGTTACCCGACAGATGAAGAGAAAGGGATGTTGGCGTTTCGGAAGGCGGTGGCGGATTGGTATGGGACGCGATATAACGTTGCGTTAGACCCCGAGCGGGAAGTGCTTGGCTTGATTGGTTCTAAAGAAGGGTGCCATCATTTCATTCTCGCGGTGGTCAATCCGGGAGAGACGGTGTTGATGACAGACCCCGGGTATCCTGCCTATCGCGCCAGCATTTTCATGGCGGAAGGTGAGCCGTACAATGTCCCCATTACGGCTGACCACGATTTTCTGCCCCGGCTTGCGGATATCCCGTCAGATGTTGCGAAGCGTGCAACTGCGATGTTCTTGAACTACCCGAACAATCCAACGGGTGCCATCGCGACTCCCGCATTTTTTGCAGAGGTGGTCGAATTTGCAAAGACTTACGACATCGCGGTTTGCCACGATAACCCCTATAGCGAGATCGTGTTCGATGGCGCAAAGCCACTGAGTTTCCTGTCAACACCGGGAGCGAAAGCGGTTGGCGTTGAACTCAATTCACTCTCGAAACCATTTAATATGACGGGGTGGCGCATCGGGATGGCAGTCGGCAACCCCGATCTCATCACGGGAATTGCCAAGGTGAAAGGGAACACCGACTCTGGGGTATTCAATGCCATTCAATACGCTGGAATCGCCGCGCTGACCCAATGTCAGGATAATACCGGAAAGATGCTAGAAATCTACGCCCGTCGGCGCAAAAAGATCCTTGATACGTTCAAGGGGCTTGGGTGGGATTATACTCCGCCCAAGGGAACATTTTACCTGTGGCTTCCGACGCCTAAAGGGATGAATTCAATCGACTTTGCGACATTGATATTTGAAAAGGCAGGAATTGTTATTGCGGCGGGTGCGGCTTATGGCGAGTATGGTGAAGGGTATTTTCGGCTCTCGTTGACTGTGCCAGATGCGCGGTTAGATGAGGCACTGGATCGAATGAAACGCGCCCTGCAGTAAGGTCAAATCTGATGGGTAAGGGGAACAGCAAAGTCCATCTTTGTACGATTCCCCTTCATCCTAAGCTGAACGGTTACCTAATTTTCCTCGTGTTACAGCCAAGATTTACTGACAGACTCCTCTAACTTTATTTTGAAAGACCCAAACATCATGCTTTCTCCCATCAATCAACAAGGTCGGCGAGGCATGAATTTCAAGTTCGTGGGTGCGCTGGATATTTGCTCGATAGAGCCGGGCACCCGCTTCGCTATGCACTATTGCATCAATTTTTGAGGTATCGATATTGAATTTCTGCGCACACTTTTCCCACGATTCCTGAAGGTGATTTGCACGACACAGAATGTAATCAAGGTAGTGGTCAGGATAATAATGGGCAAGGGCGACCTGGCGCATATCTTCGATCACTTCTGCCCGTCCATGTGAACTGGTAAACCCCATATAATCCTCGCCCGGCTTTGCATTGGAATCCTCCTTCACTTTTCCCAGGTAGTGAAGGTTGAAGTCAACCTGGTCCCCAAGTTCTTGAATGAAGGGAAGGAGTTGTTTTTCTGCCTGTGTTCCCGCTGGACAAAAACTCATTACGAACAACTCCACCTTTGGCTTCAGTGTTCCCCGCATGCGCCGTTTCAGGATGCCTTCCAAGGGAGCGACCTTCTCACTGTGGTCTACTTCGCGTCGGAGGAGATGAGCCACCTGGTCAAATCCAGGGGCATGCTCGGCATTATGGCATTCCAGACACAACGCTGTGGGGACTTTCCCGCGAGTATTCGCTGTTTTGGGATTCTCAACATGTCGCTGCCCGGGGCCATGACAGGTTTCACAGCCGACATTTTGCATAAGATCCTGCTGTTGACCGATCTGATAACCCGTCGGGTATCCGAAACCTGTCACATGACAGAGCACACATTCCGGATGAAAATGCTTTTGAATCGTCTGCAACGTATTGTAAGCGACGGCATGCGAGGTCACACTCCATTGCTGATATTCCGCCGAATGGCACGTCCGACAGGCCTCTGAGCCTGTATAACCGTTTTGCGACTCGTTTTCCAGTGGTTCGCCTGAAAAGAGGCGTTTGGTAGTCGTTTGAAACCGGGCATCTTCAGCGACACGTTTGTAAAATTCCGAAAGCAACGTCCGAATTTCCGCGTCGTCGGGGACATCTTCTTTGAGCGAGATCTGATGGACAAGATAATCTGCGATTTGATGGGGACCGGAAAGAGACAAGCTTAACATGCCTAATGTCTTACCCCTCGGTGCGCAGTGGAGGAGGAGGGTCTTTCCGATCTTCTCATCTTCACCCGGCTGGTTGCTGATGATCACATCCAGGGCCTGCCCTGAACGAAGTGAAGGGTCATTTCTCGCCGTGACCCATTGCCGGATGGCATCGACTGAACCATCGACCAGCAAGCAGGTCAGATCCAACGGTGTTTCCAGCGACGAAAGTGCGTTATCCAGCACTTTGGAAGTTTCTGTCAGGGCAACTTCTGAGGCGTGTTCAGTCGATGGGGCTGTGAGCGCGAAAATGCCGACCCGACGCTTCTGAAAATCCAGAATTTGAGCGGTTTTAATAAGCGAAGAAAGGGAAGGATCTGTGAGGTTTGTGCTGATAAAAGGCGCGCGAACCGTCGAGAGTTGTTCCTGAAGAAACGGCTGGCCAAACTGAAACTCTGTTCGTCCCAGTCCGACAGCATGGTAGCCGATTCGCTCCATGGCTTGCAGGTACACCGATGTGCGCAATTGATCTAATTCCGTATCCCCATCAAAAATGCCACTCGCCTCGAGAATCAATGGATCCAGGTGGTTCTGTCGAAAGCTGTCGATGACGGTTTTCCGACGAGCGATGCCCCCCGACTGGCCAGTATAACAGCCACACGGTTCCAGATGTCCTTGGGTATTGCCCGTATACAGAATCAATAAGGTCTCTTTCCCTTGCGCTTTTGCCAGTCGGAGCGCTTCACCAGGGCGGATGGCATCGATCTGTTTGGCCTGCTCTCGAATCTGAGCAATCGTCCGCTGACGTTTCGCTTCCGACGCATATTGATAGATGACCGGCGTGACAACCAGAAGGGTCAAAAAAGCCATGAGATAAATATAGCGTTTCATTGTTCCTCTCCCTCCGAAGGTTTTTCTTTGACAAGGGGACATTTCAGAAAAACCACCGGTAAATCAAGCTCCTCGAAAACACGGTCAGGAGTACCCCGACGAGAAGGACCGGTGCAAAACGGACAGGGTGTTGAATTTTTAAACGCTCCCCAAATGCGTGAAAGGAGCCTTCTGCGGCAAGCTTTTGGAGGTCAGAAATGGTTATCTCAGAAAGGCGTCCTCTTTGAAGAACGACTGTAGGTGTAGAAGCTGGTTGCCCAAATTGACTGGACGCTGAATTACCAATGGTGAGGTCAATATCAGGTATACGGTTCCCTGGCTGGTATGTGATGTGACTTTTCTCATCGGTAAACGCAACAATCGGTTCGGAGAGGATCATCCCGGCTTTCAGTTCTCCTATCGGCACCTCTTTGTCAAGCACCCGTCCGGCAAGCTCTACCAACTGCCCGAGAAAATAGACAAAAACCACGGCTGAAAGCAATCGCCTGAAAAAGTCCCACGGGGGCTTAAACCAGACAAAACTGACAATCGCTAAAAGAAAAACTGGATAATACAGGTACTTCTGTGAACGCGCCCACAACACCTTCTGACCAATCACTGGCCACCACTTCTGAACCTGCGTTCTTGCCGCTGAGTAAAGAATTAAAATGATCACCAGCCCAATCAAGCCATTCAGCGGAATGGATAAAGCAATTCCAACCTTTTGTAGGAGTCGAGAAGCCATAGCCGCAAACGCTAAAAATAACACCAGGTTTAAGATTAACCCATCCAACTGCTTCAGCCGGATCCCTTCTCGCAGAACCTGCCATTTCTGCTTGAGAGAACTCTTAAACCCAAGATACAGTAACAGCGCAAACGCATAAGGCACAAAGCTGTTCACGGCTAAGACGAGCGGCGGAAAAAAGCGAACCTGCCGATACATGAAAAGTTGCGGTGGAAGCGCCAGGCAGAGCCCGTAAAATAACTTCACATCTCCTGCCGCCAACAATCCAAACCAATAGAAAGCCAGGCTAACGCCAAATCCGCCCAGAAGCGTTATCAAAAACGCGGAAAGAGTTGTCTCCCGCCGAATCAGAAAAATTACCTGTGTCAGCAATCCGACATAGATCAACCCGAAACTGCAAGGATTCTTAATCTTTCCCCACCGGATGTCTGTGTAACTGGCATATCCACAGAAAGCCAGCACCATCAGAATCAGGAAATTCTTATAAATCAAAAAGTCTGCCATGTCTCGTTTTCTCTCTTTTCAATCTGCCGCTTTGAGTTTGCCCCAGAGGGTGGCAAGCTTCCCTTTTGCTTCGACGCCTTGACCCGCGAATCCAGTGTCATATTCTTCCACTGTCGAAAGAGCAAACCCACCCTTCCACCCCCCAATGGCATAAATCTTCCCGTTCACTGCACTGGTAGAAAGACGAGCTCTTGCGGTTGGCATGTCGGCTTTCTTGGTCCATTTCCCCATGTCTGCATGGCTCATTGAAGCAAAACCCAACAGCCCGCCGAAGATCAATCCGACTAATATCCAAACCCAATGTCGTGTCATGATAAACGCCTCAAAATCGGTATTAGTCCCCCGCTTTGAGCTTGCCCCATAATGTGGCCAGCTTCCCTTTCGCTTCAACGCCTTGACCGGCGAATCCGGTGTCATATTCTTCTACGGTCGAAAGAGCAGGCCCCTCGATACCTGCCGCACCTCCAATGGCATAAATCTTCTCATTCACCACGCTGGTAGATAAATCCCTTCTTGCAGTTGGCATGGAGGCTTTCTTAGTCCATTGATCTTGAGCGGGATTATATTCTTCTACTGTTGAAAGAATAGGCCCGTTCGCTGTCGCACTACCCCCAATGGCATAAATTTTCTCATTCACCACGCTGGTGGAAAGACCCTGTCTTTCGGTTGGCATGGAGGCTTTTTTGGTCCATTGATCTTGAGCGGGGTCATATTCTTCCACCAGCGAATGGCTACCTGGGAAACGGGTCCCCCCAATGACATAAATTTTCCCATTCACCATGCTGGTGGAAAGAATCGCTCTTGCGGTTGGCATGTCCGCTTTCTTGGTCCATTTGTCAGTCACCGGGTCGTATTCCTCCACGGTCGAAAGATTCACCCCATTAGCCAGTGCCCCCCCAATGGCATAAATCTTCCCCTCTACCACGCTGGTGGAGAAACTGTGTCTTCCAGTTGGCATATCAGCTTTCTTGGTCCATTTGTCCGTGGTTGGGTCATATTCTTCTACTGTCGAATGAGCCTTCCCACCACCCCAACCTCCAATGGCATAAATCTTCCCCTCCACCACGCTGGTGGAAAGATAACCTCTTCTTGTTGGCATATCGGCTTTTTTGGTCCACTTGTCCGTGGCTGGGTCATATTCTTCTACTGTCGACAAAGGCCCACGATTCCAACCTCCAATGGCATAAATTTTCTCATTCACCACGCTGGTGGAAAGTCCCTCTCTTGCAGTTGGCATATCGGCCTTCTGCATCCATTTCCCCTTTTCCGCAAGGCCAATTGAAGCAAAACCCAACAGCTCGCTTAACATCAAGAAAATCAGTATCCAGACTATATGTCGTTTCATGATCAACTCCTCCAAATGACAGGTCATCCTGATCGAAGCGAAGAATCTCGGAAACCCTATACGGACTTACGAAATGAAATAGCCGCCCCCCAGGTGTTGGGAGAGTAAGGGTGGTTCGGCGAATCGCTCCTAACTGTAGGGATTCATGTTGACCCATACACTATTTGTTTATCTGTTTGAGCCGCCCCCACATGGTCGCTTGCTTTAAGGCGGGGGAGACAAAACGCGCAAACGAAGGGTCAAACCAAGATGGTTCTCTATCGCTCGCGGGATGGTTGGTCAGGTTCTGTGGGTTGTTCCCATCGGCGTCCATCAGATAGATTTCATAATTCCCGTCCCGATTGGAGACAAAGGCAATCTGTTGACCGTCAGGAGACCAGGCTGGGTTCAGGTCATCCCAAGGATGGTTTGTTAGATTGCGGCGATTCTTCCCAGAGGCTTCCATCACATCGATTCTCCAGTTCATGACGTTGTAAGCGAAGGCAATCCTTTGACCGGAAGGTTCCCATGTTGGATGCCAGGCAATTTCACCAGGAAGGCGTGCCAGCAGAAGGCGGAGATTCTTTCCGTCAGCATCCATCCCATAGATGTTACCTAAAGAGATGAAGGCAATCTGTTGACCGTCAGGAGACCATGTGGCATGGTAGCTATGTGCCCCTAGTTTGGTGAGGCGGCGTTGATTCTTTCCTGAAGCATCCATCACGTAGATTTCACCGGGACCATCCCGATAAGAGGTGAAAGCAATCCTTTGACCATCGGGCGACCAGGCAGGCCACCAGTCCTCCGCAGGATGGTTTGCGAGCCTGCGGACATTATTTCCATCTGCCTCCATCACATAGATGTCACCTTGGGGATCGTCCCTCTTAGAGACAAAGGCAATCTTTCGACCATCAGGAGACAACGTTGGCATCCGGTCCGTGGCAAGATGGTTTGTCAAATTACGGGGATTCTCCCCGTTGGCGGACATCACATAGATTTCATAATTTCCATCCCGATTGGACGCGAATGCAATTTGTGCTCGTCCGGGTGTTTGCGCTTTCGCGTTTATCAAGAGGACGATGCTGCTCAACGGTCCAACGAGGACGAGCGTTAAGCCTAAGAGCTTCTTTCGACCCATGGCAGCCTCCTTTGAGAAATAAGAAGAAATCCAATTTGAGGATTGAAGAATTCTCAACGCAGAACAGCCCCTCTGTATACGACTTCAACGCCTATCTTCCAGGGAATTTCTGAGAGAGCTCTATGAGGAAGAAGACACAGTTTTCTCTTTCTCCAATTCCTCATAGAGCTATTTTGTTCCGTTCTGCCTGAAAACTTCTAGGCAAGTTTTTCGGCGTCCGTTTTCAGGCAGAATCAATTGACTCACCTATTATACTGGGTCAGTGCACCATGCCATACCAGCTCCATCACACGTAGAGTGGGCACAGCGGATAGCAAGGCAGCTATCATGCACGACCGCACAAGGATACTGGACATTACAATGGCCGGCAAAGGCATTCGGAGCCCACAACAGTTGTGCCAGCAATCCGACATAGATCAGCCCGAAACTGCAATAATTCTTAATCTTCCCCCACCGGACGTCTGTGTAGCTGGCGTATCCACAGAAAGCCAGGACGATTAGAATGGGGAAATTCTTATAAGTTAAAAAGTCTGCCATGTCTTGCTTTCTTTCTTTTCAGTTATCCGCTTTGAGCTTGCCCCAGCGTGTGGCAAGCTTCCCTTTTGCTTCGACACCTTGACCTGCGAAGCCGGGGTCATATTCTTCTACGGCCGAAAGAGGCAAACCCTTCGCACTCCCCCCGATGGCATAAATTTTCCCATTCACCGCACTGGTGGAAAGAAATTCTCTTGCCGTTGGCATATCGGTTTTCTTTGCCCAGGTGTTTGTCTGAGAATCAAATTCTTCGATGGTCGAAAGAGACACCACCTCCCGACCCCCAAGGGTCGCCCCCCCAATCGTATAAATTTTTCCATGCACCACGCTGGTGGCTAAAGCCCATCTTGCCGTTGGCATGTCCGCTTTCTTCGTCCAGGTGTCCGTCTTGGGAGCATATTCTTCGACGGTCGAAAGAGGTAGCACATCATTCTCTCCCCCAATGGCATAAATCTTCCCGTTCACCCCACTGGTGGAGAGACTATTTCTTGGGGTTGGCATGTCGGCTTTCTTGGTCCAGGTGTCCGTCTTGGGAGCATATTCTTCGACGGTCGAAAGAGCAAACCCACCCTTCCACCCCCCAATGGCATAAATCTTACCATCTACCACGCTGGTGGATAAAGCTAATCTTGCCGTTGGCATGTTCGCTTTCTTTGCCCATTTGTCGGTCACAGGATCATATTCTTCAACGGTCGAAACAGCCGATGCGCGATCTATCCCACCCCCAATGGCATAAATTTTCCCGTTCACCACGCTGGTGGAAAAATACATTCTTGCCGTTGGCATGTCGGCTTTCCTGGTCCATTTATCTGTCACTGGATCATAGACTTCGACAGTCGAAAGAGTCCCTCCCTTCCACCCCCCAATGGCATAAATTTTGTCGTTTACCACGCTGGTGGAAAGACCCCATCTTGCTGTTGGCATGTCGGCTTTCTTCGTCCAGGTGTCACCCCCTGCCAGGCTAATAGCAGAAAAGTCCCCCATTTCGCTTAACAGCAAGAAAACTAATATCCAAACCGCATGTCGTTTCATGATAAACGCCTCAAAATAGGTATTAGTCCCCCACTTTGAGCTTGCCCCATAGGGTGGCAAGCTTCCCTTTCGCTTCGACACCTTGACCTGCGAAGCCGGTGTCATATTCTTCGACGGTCGAAAGAGGATCCACACCAAGAGCTGGTACCCCCCCAATGGCATAAATTTTCCCATTCACCACGCTGGTGGAAAGATACCCTCTTGCTGTTGGCATGTTGGGTTTCTTGGTCCATTTATCTGTCGCTGAATCATATTCTTCGACGGTTGAAAGAGCTGGTCCATCCCCTATCACACTACCCCCAATAGCATAAATCTTCCCATTCGCTACGCTGGTGGATAACCTCAACCTTGCGGTTGGCATGTCGGCTTTCTTCGTCCAAGTGTCTGTCACCGGGTCATATTCTTCGACGGTCGAAAGAACACCACGACCACCCAAACCTCCAATGGCATAGATCTTCCCATTCACAGCACTGGTAGAAAAAACATTTCTTGCGGTTGGCATGTCGGCTTTTTTCGTCCAAGTGTCCGTCACCGGGTCATATTCCTCCACTGTCGAAAGCTTCACACCGCCATCTAGCGAACCTCCAATGGCATAAATCTTCCCGTTCACTACGCTGGTAGAAAGAACTGATCTTGCGGTTGGCATGTCGGCTTTCTTCGTCCAAGTGTCCGTCATAGGGTCGTATTCTTCGACGGTCGAAAGATCCCGGCTACCATTCCACCCCCCAATGGCATAGATTTTCCCATTCATCACGCTGGTGCAAAAATATCCCCTTCTTGTTAGCATGTCGGCTTTTTTGGTCCATTTGTTCGTCGCCGGATCATATTCTTCTACTATCGAAAGAGGCCCACCCTTCCACCCCCCAATGGCATAAATCTTCCCATCTACCACGCTGGTGGAAAGACCTCCTCTTGCGGTTGGCATGTCGGCTTTCTTGGTCCACTTCCCCATTTCTGCATGGCTCATTGAAGCAAAACCCAACAGCCCGTTTAGCATCAAGAAAGCCAAGATCCAGACTATATGTTGTTTCATAATCAACTCCTCCAAATGACAGGTCATCCTGATCGAAACAAAGAATCTCGGTAACCCTATACGGACTTACGAAATGAAACACTAGCCGCCCCCTGTAGGTGTCGGGAGAGTAAGGGCGATTCGACGAATCACCCCTACTTTGTCAGTACACAGATGCTGCGGCTTTTATATAACCCTCACCTCTGATACTTGGCAGGATACATCCCGGTCTAAGTACCAGAAGTGAGGGGTTTTGAGATAGGCTCCGTAATCGTCTACTTAGAACCTACCCTTGTATGGGACTCCAACACCTATGAATGGCATGATGTCCACTGATTGTCGTTTTCGCAGATGTCGTGGACACAGGGCATGTCCGGCGTACCCAAAGCATGGCAGCTCAGGTGGTTCGCGCATAGGAGTACCGTGTTGCAGTGTACAGCATGGGCTATGGGGGCCCACAACAGTTGTGCTAGCACAGAACTACCGAGAATAGCTCCTACCGCAAGCACTTTGTTCCGGTCGGCATTCCCTTCCTCACTGGGGAGCAGATCCAGAAGCTTTTGCTTCTGTCCGACGATGCGAATCAGGTTCATCGGATTCATCTCTTTCACCTCCTTTCAGGCGGTTTTTGTAAAAACGCAAAGGTGTCGGTAAAGACCCTTTGCCCGGGCTGAAATTCCTGGCTTTCAAAGTCAAGAATCTTTAACCCAAACTGGTGATAGAGGTCTAACACCTCTTGCACCTCGGAGAAAACTGTCAGATGCATCCGAATCGGTAAGCGCACAGGTATGGAAATGATCGCAAATCCTTCTGGCTTCAACACGCGCAGGGCTTCAGAAAGCCCAGCCTGTGGATTGGGAACATGTTCAAAGACTTCCATAGCAACCACCAAATCAAAGCAGGTGTTTGAATAGGGAAGTTGCCTGACATCAGCAACCTGAAGCACACTTCGCTCCTGAACGCCTTTCCTTTCCAAAAGCCTCTGCGCGTACCGATGACAAGCCGTACTGATGTCTACGCCATAGCCCCTCCATGCTGGTTTGGCCCGCAAGATTAAAGACAACAAAACGCCTGGTCCAAACCCTAAATCGAGAAAACGGAATGGCTCATCGGGAAGTTGATTCAAATGCTTGAGGATGAAGCGTCCCCTGTGCAACGCCGGTTGAAAATCGATATAGTACAGATGCTCCGTCATCGGATAAAGCGGGTGTTCATAAAGCTTTTGCTTGATAGCCTCAAAAGCTGTATCTTCTTCCCCTAAAGGGGGGTCAAATTGGGTTTGAAACAACTGTTCCATGGACATGCCGGTAATCCAGAGAATATCTGAAACGACATCTTCCATATTTTTCCAAAACAGTTCCGGACGTTGCGCTTGCTGACGATAACGCGACCAGACGGAATCAAATATCGTTTGCACTTCCTTCAAATAGGAGCGTTTGAGATAGTTCGTTCCAATGGGGTAGATTTTCGCACGTTCCCGGAAGTGTGTGTCAAATTGTTCCGCAAAAGAATCTGTTTTATTCGCCCTTCTGTCTGGTTCCTTGACGACGGGCAGTTCTAAATCTCCTCCCATTTCGCACCGGTTGTGGACTGCTGAACGGACCTGTTCTATTTCAGAACTTCGATGCCGCTGCTCCAAAGCGAGCAGTAGCCCTTCCAATAGGGGACGGTAAGTTTTTTCCGCCAGGTAGAACGTCGCTGGTGAAACCCGGCGACTGCTAGGGTCATAATAAGTGGTAAACACAAACGGCACAGATACACTCGGTGTTTTACTGGCAAGACGCTTTTTATGCCTGAGGTGTTGAAGTAACTGTAACATCTCTTCCGCAGCCCTATCCCAGGAGAAGCGAAGTGCTGCGTTCCTCGCAGCCGCTTCTTGCTGTTGTCGTTCGGAAGCGTTGGTGAGAAGGGCGGTAAAAGCCGCCTCCAATTCCGCGATTGGAAAGTCAGGGTTGCCGAACCGGTCAATAACTGAAGGAATCAGAAGTCCGGCGTCCCCAAGTTCTTCAGGAAGACGTTCCCCTCCAACCACAACAGGTGCAATTCCACAATTGAGCGCTTCCAAAACCAAACTGGGAGGTGTCCCCAAGCCGGCCGGGAAACAGAACAGGTCCATGACTGCATAAAGAGTCGGAAGGGCCTGATAGTCGTCAAGGGACTGCAGGCCGAAAAAGGCTATATTGGACAACTTCCCCATCGGTAGAGAGATAGAAGCTGAGTCCAGAACGAGAAACGCTAAATGGGAATTCCGTTGCGCAAGCTTCAACAAAAACGGAATTGCCTTTTGTAACTCCACACCCAAAATCATTCCGATGACAGGTTTTTTTGCGAATGCTTCATTTTCCATAAACTGGGCCACAGCCTTTTTGGCTAATTGCTTGTCCGGCTGTGCAGAGGAGTTCAAAGAAAGTCCGCTAGAAATCGTGTAAAAATGGTCGTTTCGCGAAAGCAAGCGCGAAAACCACGCTTTCGTCCACGAAGACGTGAAACACACCGCATCCCATTCTTTGGCAAGCCCGACACTGCTGATAGCACACTCAATCATTTCTCGCTTGAACTGACGTGACTCCGCCCATCGAACAATGACAGGCACATCTGCTTCAAAATAGAGCGATTCATAAGCCCCTGGGTTCACCACCGGATTCAACAAAAGGACTCCATCACAATCCTTCGGAATCCATTTCAAGGGAGATTGATCATCAGCTTCGCAAATTTCTAATGGGTGAATCCCTATTTCCCCAAAATCAAACGGTTCCTCTTCCTTTTGAGGCGTGATAGGAATATAAATATCTGCCTTTTTTGCTAACGCGGTCAGCAGACAAGAGTGATTAAAATTGGTCAGAAAATCATATTTGCGACGGTGAGCCAAAAATTCCGCAGGGAGAAGCAGTTGAGGCCGTTTCTTTTGAAATGGAACGATTTCTTTAGCAGGGCTCTCTTCACTTTCCGGCGAAAAAAGAGTTCCTCGTTCCCTAAGGTTCCTTAACCTTTTTATTGCCTGATCAATTTGGGAATCCGGATATTTTTGACGGAGTGTTTCAATAAAGTCTTCAGAATCAGGTGGAGCCGCTTCCAATAACTCCCAGGTAACGAGGTCAATTGGGATGACTTGGCCTGTTACGAGGTCTGCGACGTATCTGCGGCCATCAACCTTGAAGAGCTTGAGCGGGTGTCTCTGTCGAAAAAGCCAGTCTCGCATAATGAATTCCCTTGAGCGCGTCAAGCGATCTGTTCTAAAAGTCCAGTGACTCTCTTTAGGGTCTGCTCCACTTGAAGGTCGTCATCGGTCAAAAACTTCAGAACGGCCTCGATTTCGCGTGTCGAATGCTGATGCATCAAACTGATGGCAATACCTTCCGGAATGGTTTGAGGATAGCAAGAAAGCATTAAGGGGGTTTCCATCTGTTGATTCATCACCAGCGATTGAGCGGCTAAATCCCCATTTAGCCAATCCAACTTTGGGGTGAAACGAACAGTCATTTTTCCGCGTCTCCTCAGAAGTTGTTTCTTTTTCAGTTCCGCATGGATCTCCAAGAGCCGTTGAGCCGTTTTGTCCCAGCTAAAGGTCAAGGCGCGTTCTCTGGCTTTCTTCGCTAATGCGAGACGCTCTTGTTCATGCTTCAAAAGCCAACGGACTTTCTCTGCCATCGCTTCCACAGGGGCAATGGAGGCAAAAGATCCAATGTCATCGGGAAAGTTAAATGCCGGAACGATGATGCCGGCATCTCCGACAACTTCCGGCAGTCCATCAAAGTCTGTGACAACCGGAGGAACACCGCATGCCATCGCTTCCAACAGCGTCAGACCGAACGTTTCCTCCCCCGACATTGTGGGAAAACAATAAACATCAAACGAGTTGTAGAGAACCGGAAGCTTCTCCCGAGGTTGAAACCCAGCGTAAATAACATTGTTGGACTGTAACCGTTGAGCATATTGGCCCAGATGCCTACCTGTCACAATAAAGAGGGCGTCAGGAATCAATTGAGCAATCTTGAAAAAGACCGAAGCGCCCTTTTCGGGTTGAATGCGGGAGAGAAAACCAACGGTTGGCTTCTCTAAAATCTCTCTTCGACCCGTCATTTCGGAAACGATTTGCTTGGCTTCACCTTTGGGCATCGGCTTAAATTGGGTATGGTCAACACCCAAAGGAAGGGTATAGAATAAGTCTGTTTGCTGAACAAATTGTCCATAATACGCTCGCACGTAATCAGAAGCTACCGTGAAGGCATCATAATCTCGCATCATCGCATAGTGCAGGAGAATGGAATTGATTGCCTCTCCTCCATGACCTCTTGGTGCATAAATGTACATCAAAATAGGAACTTCAACGTTGCGAAACAACGGCAAGCAGTCATACTGCCCAGGGAGGTGCAGAGCGAGGATGCCATCGTAATCATATTGTTGAAATTTCCAGGGTCGAGCAATCACTTCCTGCAACGTTAACGGAACCTGATAAATTCCCTCGCTCAACTTTTGAAAGCTCGTGCCAGCAATATGGATGTCAACATATTTAGTGAGGGCAAGGATTTGATGGTAGAGAGCGATGTTTGTCCCCGCACTTAAGTTGGTTATGTCTAAAAACCACAAGTCCCGGCTCTGGGGAATGAAAAACCGAGGTCTCTCTTTCCGAAAAAGAGGGTATTTCGCTTCCTCTTCGGATGATGCAAACAGAAGCCCTTCCGTCTCCATCTCACTTAACGCCGACAGTGCCTCCGAAAATTGTTCTCCCGTATAGGGAGGGACAAGTTCCTGGAATAATTGCGCTTCAGTTTGACGCGAACATCGCGTGAGGATTTCTCGAACCAATGACGTAATCTCAAGCAGACGGCATTGATTCAAATCCGCGACGAAGAGCTTCTGGTCTGATTCAAAGTAATGGAGCAAATGTGTCTGTTGAGGAAACTTCATTCTCCTCTCCCTTTTTCCCTTTGCCTTCGTGCAGTTTATCTCGATATGTACGTTCTAAAACAAACAAAAAAGGCGTCCCCAAAGCGGCATAATAGCCCCTTTGAAGACGCCTTGAAAGCATAATGGCGGCTTGAGCAGATCAATGAAACCGGACCAGAAAAATCCCCTACAGGGCGGCGGTGCCCCCCCCCCGCAAATCCAGACGTGGCGCGGGTTATCGGGGGATTTCTAAGTGAGGGTTTTATAATGTGAGATAAGCCCTTACGAAATTCAGACATTCTTTTTGGTTCCTCTAGGATAAAGTATAGTTGTGGAGAGGGTATACCATACTTTCAAATCTATTGTCAAGAAAAAACGCGCTTGCAAAACAAACGGTATTTTTGTTACAATGATGGCGGGGTTTTGCACCATTCCCCCACTCCTAAATCGTATTTCCTTTAGAAACTTCGTAACTGCACAATTGATCACCTGCGGCAATATGACATTGACGTTCAACCGGGGCATTCAGTACATGTCGGAAGAGGGATAATTCTTGATAACAGAGTTGGCGATATTTTTTCGCAACAGAATCAAGCGCACAGTTATGCTCTTTGAAGATGTAGGTGGTCGGGGTTTCTTCAACTTCCACCATATAGCCCTCTTCATTCAGAAACGTTGCGAGCATTTGTATCTTTTCCGCTAAACTCTTACCCTTAATATTTCTAAAATGTGCAGAAATATTAGCCTCCATCTGACATTCAAGGAGTTGATTGACTTTATCTTCCCCATCGATTAAAGCCAACGCATCTAAGAGCCCCATCGTAAATCGCGGATAGTTACTTGGAAAGAGCCGTTCTTCAGCTTCCTTGGTGAGATGATAGACATACGTGGGTCTCCCACGCCCGATTTTTTCTCGACTGTGTTGGATATATCCGTCGCGTTCCAAGATAGATAGGTGTTGACGGACAGTCATGGAATGGAGCGATAATTTCTTCGCAATTTCACCTGCGGTCATACCTTCACTCTTTTTCAGAAGAGCAACTATCTCTCCCCGTGTTTCCTTAGGTGGCGATTTCACGCTTTCACCTCCTCAAATGATTGGGTTAATTATATCAAAAAAAGAGTCAATTTACAAGTCAAAATAGGTTTTTTAAGTTATTTACTTGACAAAACTTAAATAGAATGTTATTATTCCCATGACTTTTATGAGGGAATTAAAACCTTCGGAAGGTTCAGAACCTTCCAAAGGTTAGAAACCTTTTGAGGAGATAGAAGCCAAATGATAGAAAATGAAGGACTCGATGAAGCACTGAACGAAGAAGAGATTGAAGTAGGTATTGAAGAGGAAATTGGAGAAGCAGACGAGTGGATTGCAACACTATCCGACGAACCAACAGCCACCCAGATCGATGCCCTAAGTAAGTGGCTCCATACGGTTTCGACCCATACACTTTTATCTCGAGAAGAGGAAATAGCACTCGCCAAGCGGATTGAAGGGGGCGACGCGTCTGCTCGTGATGAACTCGTTCAGGCCAACTTACGTTTAGTGGTTTCAGTCGCAGCCAAATATCAAGGACACAACGTTCCCCTGGAGGATCTCATTCAGGAGGGCAATATTGGGTTAATGAAAGCGGCGAGTAAATTTGACCACCGCAGAGGATTTAAGTTTAGCACGTATGCCATTTGGTGGATTCGACAGGCGATTATGAGAACGCTCGATAACTGTTCCCGCTCCATTCGACTCCCATCTTATGTTGTTGCGAAAATGAATAAATTTGATGCCGCTTATGCACACCTCTGTCAGGCGCTGCACCGTGAGCCAACCCTTGAGGAACTGTCAGAAGTGTTAGAATTAACAAGCCAGCAGGTCGAGGAAATCTTGATACTGAATTCCGACCCCCTTTCGCTGGAGTTGCCGCTCAACGATGAAAGGGCCCCGACGACCTTACGAGATTTGGTTGAAGATTCGCAAGCAAACCCAGAAGTAGGCCCCATTTCGGATTTTATTCAACATGATTTAGTGAACGAACTGTTAAGCAAATTGAAAACCAGAGAACGAGAAGTGATTAAGATGCGTTTTGGGCTTGAAGATGGTCAAGAGAAAACCTTACGTGAAATTGGGGAAAAACTCAATGTCACGCGGGAGCGGATTCGACAATTGGAAATAGAAGCGATTTCGCGGTTACAGCGTTTGTACAACGAAAGTGGGGAACTCCGTTCGCATCCAGAACACGCCAGTCGGTCCGCCGCGTAGTTATGGGGAGAACCGGAAAAACTGGTATTATGAGTTGAGAAAAACGCCTTGAACTGAAGTTCAGGCTAAAAACTCAAGTCCACTGAAGTGGACTGAAATCCAGTCACAGTCGGCTTGAGCCGACTTAAGCTATCAGCCCGATCTTGAGATCAGGGCGGTGAATAACGAGGTTTTCTTATCTACTGATTATACCGACCCTTCTGGATGTCTCAATCTGGAAGGAAAGGAAGGAATGGCACTTCTTCCATTTCCGTCTTTCCCTCCCTTTCTTCTGAATCGTAGAAGTCGTTTAAAAAATGGTAATTGCCCAGGCAATATGATACACTTTCCTGTTGAAAATTCAAAATCGTAGAGCAAGCTGCCAGCTTGTTCCAGAGCGTTTGTGTTACGGAATCGTTCTAAAGAGCTAACAACCGAAAGGAGGCTTGCAGCATTCTCCACTGACTGCTGCAAAAATGATGAAGAATCTACTGACGAAGTTTAAGAAACAACCGGAAACTGAAGATGTGGGGGCCTTCCTCAAGGTCACCAAGGCCGCAAAGGAGAAGGTCCGCTCGATTATTGAGAGGGAAGCGGTAGAAGTTCAAGGGCTACGAATCAGCATCCAGGGGCGTACCTCATCCGCGTTTCAGTATGGACTGGGTCTCGAGGTAGAGGCGAATCCAGATGACCTCATCATTGACTTTGGCGATTTCAAGGTCTTCGTTGACCCGAAGAGCGCCGAAAATCTGAAAGGCGCGACCATCGACTATATCGAGGATCTGAATGCGAGTGGCTTCAGGATTGATAACCCCAACACACCAACATGGGATAACCCCAAAGCGCAAAAGATCCAGGAACTCATTGATGAACGGATTAACCCTGCCGTGGCAGCTCACGGGGGGCATATTGACCTCCTGGATGTTGCCGACGACGCCATCTACATACACATGGGGGGTGGCTGTCAGGGATGTGGAATGGCGAATGTCACCCTGAAGCATGGAATCGAGGCCATGATTCAAGAGGCGTTTCCTGAAATTACCCGGGTGATTGATACAACGGACCATGCGGCTGGCACGAATCCTTACTATCAACCGAGCAAGGGGTAAATGAATGAGCGAATTGGGGGATGTAGAGCGTACCGGAGCTCGGTGAGGATGATTATGGCTTTTGATGTACGACTCTTAAAAGAGAGCGAAGACGATCAGAATGTTATCTACCACTTTGGGACTCACGAAAAAAAACTCGGCCGTCTTCGGCTGGATAAAACGAGTGGCATAGTAGATGAACTGGATGCGGCTCCCACCGATAATTGCAAGGCTTTCTTTACCCGGGCAGCGGTGAAAGTCCGCCAGCACTGGAGGGAGCGGGTTTTTCCCGAAAAGAGTTGTTGGGCATCGTAAAACCAGGAGCAAGCCGTTGCGTCAGTTGTTTCCATATAGTCACCTTGAAGATCAGCCGGATGTCGGTCCGGGGAAGGACTTTACACCAACCCAGAAGGCCAGGGTAATCGAGGAAAACCGAAAAAGGAATGGGGGCATCGTCAAGTCGGACGCCCCGAATGACCCTTACCAAGCGTTGCGGCAACCCCAGAAGAGTCGGAAGGGGGCGACGCCCTCTCCGGATGAGTGGCAGATAGACCACAATATTCCAAAGGACAAAGGGGGAAGCAATAGCTATAAGAATGCCCGAGTCCTCTCTCGCTATCAGAATCGACAGAAATCAAATCAATAGAGGAAGTGAGGAGCGTATGGTGACAGATTGCGGAGAATTTCCTGAAAAAAAACGACTTTGGCCGGGGGCAATCTTGGCATCCATCGTCCATGCGATCATGGTGTCTCGCTACCCGGATCTGGCTCATGAACAGTCTTGGGATGGGCCAAACTATAATGTCCAGGATAGTTTGGGATCCCGAGGTACGATCACTTTTTCGGGGGACCACCTTGTGGGCGTATTCTTCGACGAGCACAGCTCGCGTAATCCTTTCCGGCCAGGGAGCGACTACATTCCGGAGCGTTTATTCACGGGAATGCCAGATAATCTCCGTTCGCTTGCCGACGATGAGGCGTTGCAATATGTCCTTCAGGAGTATCAGGGGGCCATTGTGCCCGTGTTCACCGCAGTGTTTTGGGACGATGGAGAGCGATTAGCCGCGGCGGAACTCTGGCAACGGGTGTTTGCCCATGGAGCCCATCTCGTGCGCCTCCAACTGATGGATGGCGAGGCTGCTCTGGCCGAGTGGCAGAAGGCCTACGAAATGTCGTCCTCACAGGTTACTTTAGCACGATGTCTGTTTGACCGCAAGATGGCCGCCCCCAACATTCCCATTGAATTGAAGGGATGGGAGCGCGATGCGGTGGTAGCTGAAGCTAAAAGTGCCGAAGGGCTGAAAGAGAGTTGTACATCGTTCGCGGAGATCGGCATTGTTCTGCTTTGACCGCGCTGTTGAGCTTCCATGGCGAGAAAAGAAGATGCGGGTTATGGCTTTTTATGTACTGCTTTAAATTCGCTTCGCAGTTTTTCCGCAATTGATGAATCCTTACTATCAACCGAGCAAGGGGTAGACGAATTAACAAATCAGCGAAGTTGCGAGTAAAAGTTACCATTTCGTCTCATCACCCGGCTTTAGGAGGAATACCAATGGCAAAATGGATATTTGAACCCGGACATACGGCGGTGGAGTTTTGCGCCAGACACATGATGGTCACCTGGGTTCGTGGGTGCTTCAAGAATATTCATGGCACGATGGAATTTAATCCGGAATATCCGGTCAATTCTTTCGTTGCGGTAGAGATTGATGTTGCGTCGCTCTGGTCGGGAGACCCAGACCGGGATGACCATCTGCGTCACAGTGATTTTTTCGATGTCCAAACGCATCCAAAAATCACTTTCAAAGGCAACGACGTTCAACTCTTGAGTAACCATGAGTTTAAGGTCACGGGAGATTTAACGATTCGCGGCGTAACACGCAAGGTCACTTTAGACGTGCGATACTTAGGCCAGTGGCAGACGCCATACTGGGAGGATGGTGTTGACAAAGGCCCCATGCCCCGAGCTGGATTCGTTGCACAGACCACGATTAACCGCCACGATTTTGGGGTGAGTTGGAATGCGACGATGGATAAAGGCGGTGTTGTCGTGGGCGACGATGTTCTAATCACCATAGATGTTGAAGCACTTCTACAACCGTGAATCGTATGGTTAATGAGTTTTGATATGAAGGAGAACTTTCAATGGATCGTTGACCGCTTGAATAGTGAGAAAACTTCCATTAAAGAAACTCAAGAATTATTGCACCACCCGTCCAGCGTCGTGCGAGTCAACGCTGTGGACGCACTGGCGCGGCACTCCCGGGAGGGCGAGGAGCTGATCGAATACCTGGTCACAGCGGCCAAGCATCCGAAAAATGACACCCCGTTGATGGGCACGATTACGGTGGCTCATGTGGCGGTTGCCTGCCTGTTTCGAGTTGGAACGCAGAAAGCCCTTGCCGCCGGCAAACAACTTCTTGATGAATGGCCGGAACCAGATAGAAGCGACCTCCTATGGTATTTGAAATCTGAATCTCCGTTTGCAGACACAGGTTGTTCAGCAAATTCTCCGCAATTGAGGTGAGTTACAATGAAGCATCCGGGCGCTGTATTACTGATTTCCTGCTACGAACTTGGCCATCAACCGATTGGAATTGCTTCCCCACTTGGGTTTCTCGAACGCGCGGGATATGCCCCGGATGTGATAGACATCGCTGTGGAAAGCTTAGACACCGAAAAAGTGACTCGCGCCCGGTTCATTGGGATTAGCGTCCCCATGCACACCGCCTTACGCCTGGGCGTCCGCGTAGCGGAACGTATCCGCCAAATCAATCCGGCGTGCCATATCTGCTTCTATGGGCTTTACGCCTCACTGAATGTCGAATACCTACTGGAACACCACGCAGACTCAGCCATTGGTGGTGAATATGAGAAACCCCTTGTCGAACTCGTCGATGCGCTTGCAGGGGGAGGGTCTGTCGATGTAGAAGGCGTCAGCCAACGCGAACTTCGCAAAGCCTCCGTACAAGCCCCCCTCTTGAAACGCCTCCCTTTTGCGGTCCCAAGCCGTGGAACCCTTCCACCACTTGAAAAGTATGCCCGTCTCGAAGCAGATGGTTCCTCTCGTCTCGCAGGCTATGTGGAGGCGAGTCGTGGCTGCAAGCATCTCTGTCTCCACTGTCCCATCCCGCCGGTATATGACGGAAGATTTTTCGTCGTCCCCAGAGAAATCGTCCTTGAGGATATTCGCAATCAGGTTCGTGCTGGTGCCACTCATATCACGTTTGGCGACCCCGACTTCCTGAACGGCCCCACCCATTCGCTCCGCATCGTCCGGGCGATGCACGAAGCGTTCTCCGATGTGACCTTCGACTGCACAGTCAAAATCGAGCACCTTCTCAAGCACCGTTCCATCCTGCCTGACCTCCGTGCGTGCGGGTGTATTTTCATCGTTTCCGCTGTTGAGTCTCTCAGTGACACCGTGCTTGCAAATCTTGAGAAGGGACATACACGGGCTGATGTCTTCACTGCCTTGGCGATTCTGAGAGAGGTGGGGATTGCGCTCCGTCCGTCGCTGGTTCCGTTCACACCGTGGGAAACCCTTGATGATTATCTCTATCTGCTCGACTTTGTTGAGGCTGAAGGGCTGATCGATCACATCGCCCCGGTGCAATATACCATCCGGCTGCTGATTCCGCCGGGGTCATCCCTTCTCTCTCGTCCCACCATTAAGCCCTACATCGGTCCACTTGACCAAAAGTCCTTCACCTACCGTTGGACCCATCCCGACCCACGGATGGATAGCCTCCACAACGCTGTCAGTGCCGCCGTAGAGCGGGCGACTCAGAACGGCGAGGATGGGGTTGTGACCTTTTACCGAGTACGCGTCCTCACCGATGCCGTTTTGGGAAAACCTCGCTCCACCCCCTTCACACCCCACGCGCAATCGGACCGACAACGACCCCCGCGCCTCACCGAAGATTGGTTCTGTTGAGCGGAGCCAACTGAGGGTCAGTTAGACCTATTGCGATAATAAATCTATCTTGCCAATGTCACATTTCTCTGTAGCCCAAGATTCTATCTTGGTTTCCGCGAATGATGCCCTCGGTTGGCCAACTTAGAAAGTTGGGCTACGACTGGATCTCATTTCTAATGTGACATTGGCGAACTATGTATCGGAAAGGAAAAATCCAATGAAATACTTTTTTCACAAAGAAGATACTGAAGCCGTTCAAATCAAAGGTGAAGCCCCGCGCACATTATACACCTGCATCGAACCGAACACAGTAGAAACCAAACGCTTTGCGATGGGGTTGGAAGAGATAGACCCGCACAGCGAGATTCCCTTGCACTCGCACGACGAAGCGGAGGAGATTATCTTTGTCTACGGCGGTCAAGGGGAAGGGTTCGTCGGGAATGAGGTTGCGGAGTTGAAACCGGGCACAGTCATTTTTATCCCGCCGACGGTTGAACACCGTTTCGTCAACACGGGCGATGAACCGCTGTGGATTACATGGACGTTCTCGCCACCCGGCTTTGAGAAGCGGATTCGGAAGGTTGCAGATGGCTCTGCAGGGATGGAAATTCTTTAACGGACGTTCCGGTTTATCGCTCCGTAGAACGTGTCCCGATCTGCGATCGGGATCTCGCTTCGCTAGAGACACGGCTGGCTCGTTCGATGGGAAGCTGAAACAAGCGAGCCGTATGTTCTACAGCTTGCCCCTTCACTTCGTTCAGGTCCTTCGTTACATTCAGCGTTTGCATTGAGCATAGCGAAATAACGAAATCTCCGAAGCCTAAGCAGTGCCCGGAGAAAATCCACAATGCCCCTGTGCCAGGACTGGACAGAGGTTGCAGATGGAAAAACTGAGAAAGAAAAGAAGCGTAACGGTGTGTTTGAACTTCATCTTATTTATTCTTGAGAAGCCTGAGTCCGTTGAAAATGACGAGGAGCGACGCGCCCATATCCGCAAACACCGCCATCCACAGGGTTGCCATCCCGTTGATGGCAAGTAAGGTAAATATTAACTTTGTCACCAGTGCAAACGCAATATTCGCTTGAATTATCTTGAGCGTGCGTCGTCCCAAACGCACGGCGAAGGGCAGGGCAGAGAGATTGTCTCGAAGCAACACCACATCTGCGACTTCAAGCGTTGTATCGGTCCCGATTTCTCCCATCGCAATGCCAACATCTGCCATCGCCAGCGCAGGCGCATCGTTGATGCCGTCCCCGACCATTGCAATGGTCCCGTGTTGCTGGCGAAGTTGCTTCACGGCATCGACCTTATCAGCAGGCAGAAGTTCCCACCGGTAATCTGTGACATGAACTGCTTCAGCGACAGCGGAGGCGGTGCGGTGTGTATCCCCCGTTAGCATCGTCAGGTGGGACATTCCCTCTCTGCGCAAAGCCGCTAGGACCGGTACGCTCTCTGGGCGGAGCTGATCGGCGAAGGCAATGAACCCTTGCACCATGACCGCTTCACCCTCGCGGAAACCGACTAAAACAACGGTTTTCCCGTCGGCTTCAAGTTGATGCAGTTTTCCCTGTTCCGCTTTGGTGAGATTTGCCCCCTCCTCTATAAAAAGGCGATGGGTGCCAACAAGGATAACACGGGAACCCCCTTCACGCACAACGGTGCTTTTCACGCCTTTTCCTGGCAATGCAGTAAACTGTTCCTCTCCTCCAATTGAAACGTCAATCGGCAAAGGGAGTAAACTGGCATCCTGTTGAGCATAGCGCAAAATTGCCCGTGCGAGGGCGTGTTCTGATCTTGATTCAACTGCAACGGCACTCTGTAAGACGGTGTGACGGGAAGTGCCGTTTAGGGGAATAATATCTGTGACCTGTGGCTCCCCTCGGGTCAGTGTTCCCGTTTTATCAAACGCAATTGCCTTCAGTTTGCCGAGCCTTTCGAGGTACACACCACCTTTGATCAAGACCCCCTGGCGCGCGGCGTTTGCGAGCGCAGAAACAATGGCGACCGGTGTGGAAATGGCTAACGCACACGGGCAAGCAATCACCAGCAATACTAAAGAGCGACGGAGCCAAGCAGATAAAGGGTGTCCCCACAAGAACCATGGTAAGAAGGGAAGGAGGATGGCAAGCCCGATCACGCACGGTGTGTATATCTTCGCAAATCGGTCCACGAATTGCTGGGCTTTGGCTTTCTGGGCCTGCGCGATTTCGATTTGACGGGTTATCCGAGCAAGGGTTGTATCCCCCGCTGCTTTCGTCACCCGAATTTCGAGGGCACCATTTTCGTTGATAGTGCCTGCGTACACTTCAGAACCCACGTTCTTTTCGACCAGGAGCGATTCACCGGTGATCGGTGCCTGATTGACGCGCGAAGCACCGTGAGTCACAACGCCGTCGAGTGGGATGTGTTCACCCGGACGAGCCAGGATAGTGTCTCCTACCGCGATCTCTTTGACGGAGCACGTTTGCACTTTGCCATCACGCCAGACAGATGCCTCAAGCGGCGCAAGATTCATCAGTTCCGTAATCGCCTTTCGTGCCCTCGTCATGCTCCGCGACTCAAGGAATTGGGCAAAGGTGAATAACACAGTCACCATAACCGCTTCTGACCATTCGCCGAGCCCCAAAGCACCGATGATTGCAATGCTCATCAAAACACTCATGTCAATCGACAGATACCGAATGGCGGAAAACGCACTCCGAGCAATGTAAAATCCACCGCTCAACAGCGCACCGACATAGAAAAGACGAACCATCGACATCGGAGCCGCTCGCCACTCCAGCGCAAAACCGAACACAAACAGAATCGCAGAAAGCACCGTCAAGTTTTGTCGGGGAGCGCCCCACAACCAATGAAAGGGGGCGGAGGTTTGGCGAACCCCCCCCGCCCGCCCCCCCCCGTGGACGGGGGGGGTGCCTCGTGCTCCCATTTCCAAGCTATATCCCAAATCGCGAACCCGTTTCTCAATCTCCGCCAGGGTGGTCTGAGTGGGGACATAAACGAGGCTTAACTTCTCAGCAGTAAATTGTACATCGCAACGTTCAACCCCTTTGAGTTTCGAGAGGGCTTCCCTAATTTTGTCGGCGCAAGTGGGGCAATCCATACCCCCAATTCTGAATTCAGCGTCACAGGCTTGATTCTCTGGATTCATCCGTGCCTCCATTACAATGCCAAAGCGTGCTCACTCTTGGCATGCGAAAGTCCTTCGTAGAATAGACGTTCAATATGCGCATCATTGAGGGAGTAATAAACGATCTTGCCATCCCGCCAGGACTTCACGAAATTCATACGGCGTAGAAGCGCGAGCTGATGGGAGGTCGCCGATACGCTTAACCCCACCACCTGCGCCAGGTCGCACACGCACAACTCCGTGACCGAAAGTGCGTAGATAATCTTGACCCGTGAGGGGTCAGCAAGTACCTTGAAGGTCTGCGCCAGGTTCTGAAAGATTGACTCGTCCGGCATACTTCCCTTGACCGTATTGACTCGAAGGGGATTAATGCACACGACATCACAGGTGTCCAATTGTTTGCTCACGAGATTCGCCCTTTCTATCGATTCCATGTTTGCGCAAATGTTCAAATGAATTATACAAAAAATAAAAGCGTTTGTCAAGGACAAATATCAACAGAAATTTGCAAATGGGCAATAGATACCGACAATCATCCCCCCATAGAAATCAACTTTAGCCTGCGAATCAATTCGCAGGCTAAAAGCTGAAGTCGTCTGAAGACGACTGAAACGGGTTTGAGTCCACTTCAGTGGACTTGAGCTATGAGCCTGAACTTCAGTTCAAGGCGTATAGGAAGCCACAAAATTCCTGAGCCTGATGCGTAGGATAGGACACCGACAATCATCCCCCCTCCGCTTTTTGGGTGGATTTCAGCAGGGAACAGAGTATAATGAACTTTGGAAACAAACTATTTACAGATTGGAGCTCAGATGAAAATGGAACACACTGATTTTATAAAAGCCGCCTTTGGAAAAGTGACGATTACCCCACCGATTCACGGTGTTTATCCTGATTTCTTTTTTGGAATACCGACAGGCGTCCTGGACGACATCTTTGTGCGTATCGCCACGATGCAAGGGGGCAATTCACCCGCGATTGTCGTTGCCGTTGACACACTGGGGCTAGGAGTTGCGGAGAGCACAGCACTTGAGGGCGCGATCGCCGCCGCTACAGGCATTTCGCCGGAGCGCATCCTGATTACCAGTAGCCACAGCCACTCGGCACCGATTTTGTGCCCCGTCGATCTCTACGGTGGCTTTAGCCCTTACTTCGACGGCTTGTGTGAGCGGGCCGCTCAATTGGCGAAAGCCCTGCTCTCACGTCTGGAACCGGTGACCCTCTCATTTGGAAAGTCGCAGTGCGATTTTAATGTGAATCGACGGCTGATTACCGCGGACGGAAATTGCGTGATGCTTCCGAACCGTGATGGCGTTGTCGATAAAAGCGTTCCGGTTCTTGCAGGTCATCGCGCAGATGGGTCGTTGGCAGGCGTATTTTTCAGTTACTGTTGCCACCCGACGATTCTGCTCGGCCCGGAAGTTTCAGGGGATTACCCCGGGCAAGCCCAGTTAGCATTGGAGGCGCGGCATGATGGTTGTGTCGCGCTGTACCTGCCCGGCATGTTTGGGAATGTACGCCCCTATCTCGTTGATAGCCAGGGCAGATTCAGGGGGGGTACGCCATCTGATGCGATGCGTTGTGGGAGCGAGCTCGCCGATGCAGTCGATGAAGCCCTCAAAACGGGTGAGCAAGTGCGTGTAGAGGCTATCCACACATGGCGGATGAAACGTCCGCTTCCGCTCGCCGCTCCCCCATCCCGCCGTGAGCTCGACGCCATCGCTGCTCAAGCAATTAGCACCGCACAAGCGAGCGATGCGGAGAAGGCCAGGCGTGCGTCGTGGGACACGGGCTATCAGTTCGCCATGCGCCAGTGGGTACAGCAGGTTCGGCTCGAACAAGCCGAGAATCGCACCCCTGTATCGGTTGACTATACCTTCTCGCGGTGGGACATCGGCGATGTACGCTGGCTGACATTTTCGGGCGAATTCTTCCTGGAGTACGGACTGTATGCCCTGGAACGATTCGGTGCTGATCGAACGTTTACGCTTGGCTACACTCAAGGCTGCCAGACCTATGTCCCCACCGCCAAAGCCCTCTCCGAAGGCGGCTACGAACCGAACGCCTACAAGCGATGGAGGCAGAGCGCCCCGTTTGCACCAGGGGTTGAGGAGGCGGTCAAAGATGCGATTCGGGAATTGGCGGCGTTGGAATAAGGAGCGGAAAACCTATTTGATTATGTCTCATGTTTCACGCATTTTCGTTAAACTTGTTTTCAACTGTTCCGAAAATCCTGTTGCAAACATCTGGTGTAATATGGTATCTTCTCCATAACGAAACGAGAATGCACGAATCGGTGCATTTCGGCACTCACACGTTTCAATGGAAACCGTGCTCCGGCGGCTCGTATCGCTCAACCCATTCATCAGGCTTACCGCTTTCCTCCATTCGGGTAGGTCTGATTTTTGCGTAGGTCCCCCGTCGCTACCATGAAACGGTGGAGGATTCCATGCACGCTTATCGAATTTCTTGCCTTTCCCTGATATGGATGCTGATCTGCTTCCTTCACTCCGCTCTTGGTTTCGTATACACGGGGGAGCGATGGCGGAATGAAGATCTCCCGGTTCAGTGTCATCTCAACACGGCTTATGTGCCGGAAGACCTTGCTGTGACTGATGTGGAACAGGTAATGATTCAGAGTATGGATGCGTGGAATCGTGCAGCAGGCATACAAATCTTCGAGTATGCCGGCCGAATCAAGCTGGAATCCCCCATCGCGGATGATGGGTGGAACGCAATCTCCTTGGTTCCCGCTGATTGGAGCGAAATCACCCTCACCGACAGCGTCATCCAGGGGCTCACCTGCGATTGGACTATCGATCAGCCGGCCGGCGACCCACCAAACTGCGGGGCGACAAGAGGGTTTCTACGGGCATTCGACATTGTGCTGAATGCGCAGGGGTATCGCTGGACAGTTGGCGCAAAACCAGGGTATTATGACATTCAATCCGCTGTGACTCATGAGCTTGGACACGTTCTCTCGCTTGGACATACCGATGGGGATGCGCGTGCGCCAGATACTCCCACCATGGTGGCACGGATGTATCCCAATGACATAAAATTGCGCACGCTGGAATCTGATGACATCGCCGGCATACAGTCAATCTATCGCATCGTCTCAGGAATTGTGCGTGGGGATGCTTGCTGGGAGAACGCGATCTTTATCAAGGGGGATGTGATGGTGCCGCGTGGTGTGAGCGTGAAAATTGCTTCTTCAATCCCTCAAACGAGCGTTCACTTTTTTCCTGCATCCAAACTCATTGTCGAGGGGAAGTTGACCATCGATTCATCAGATGAACAAATTCAATTTACAGGAACCGGTGAATCTGAGGGCGGGCTTGAGATCCGTGGAAAAGATCAAGCGTATCAAATAACTGACTGTGTTTTTGAAGGGTTAGCGGTTGCTTTGACTGTGAGATCAGCCGTGAATGCCGCTGTGAAAAACTGCGAATTCCATGGGAATCAGGTTGCGTTTCGGATTGTCGGCGGAGAGAATATTGCCATAACAGAGAGTGAATTTTATCATAACCCAATCGCCATTCAGGTAGTCGATGGGCAGAATATCTCGATCCGGGGTGTTTTCCGTGAGAACGGCGTCGGCATGGAGATTCAATCGAGCCACAGCGTAAAGATCCTGAATAGCGCCTTAGACAAAAACAGGGTTGGTGTACAAATCTTCGATACGGATGCGCAGATTCGCGCTTCCAAGATCACAGCGAATACGACCGGGGTCGAGATTCACAGTGATCAGCCCGTCCGCCTCCGCCACAACATGATTGCTCGTAACGAAATTGGTGTCCGGGTGGTGCGCGGCACAGTAGACATGGGAAAAATCCCCGATGACATTGGGAACAACAGTCTCATCGACAATACCATCTGGAATTTGGCATTAGAGACTCCCGCTGATACGCCAATCTTTGCGCAGGGCAACCGGTGGGGAAATCTTACATTGGTGGAAATTGACCGCACCATCCGGGACGATGACGAAGTCCCAGACCTGCCAGGTGTCCAATTTGACCCCGCGTTAGATGCCGCTGGTCTGAAGACAGCACTGTTTCAGAATTTCCCGAACCCATTCAATTCAGAGACTTGGATTCCGTATCAACTGGCTGAACCGATGCCGGTTGTGATTGACATCTACAATACGCAAGGGCAATTCGTCAGCCACCTAAATCGGGGGTGGCAATTCCCAGGCCAATACATCGACAAACATCGGGCCGCCTACTGGGATGGACGGAATGAAAATGGGGAATTGGTGAGTTCAGGTATTTACTGGTATCAATTGCGGACCGCCGATAGCCAGAGCACCCAAAGGATGGTCATCCGCAAGTAAACAATTTGGCCGCTCTATCGTCTATGGCCCCGGGAAGGCAAAGGCAATCGCAAGGATTATCCTCACGGGTTTTGAATCCCTTTGCTCGGCGCAAAGAAGGGAAGATACTATGAAAAATCCAATTTATTCTAAACAAAAATCCACTCACGCCTTACTCATCTCGTTGATCATTCACCTCTGTTTTCTCATCACATTCACGATTGTGGTTTACCATCAACAGAAAGACAAGTTTGAAGACACGGTGGGTGTCGAGTTTGTCAATGAAAAGAGCCTCCCCAAGCCACGCAGAAAGATTATCAAACCCCCGCCCCCGGAACGTCTCATCGCCCCGCGACAGCTCCGGTCAGCGCAGCCGCAAGCTGTCAAACTGGATGTATCCTCGAATCCACTCAACGAAACCCTTCGCCCATCGGCGCGCCTCCTGCTTCACAGCGCGACGCTCAATCAACTCAATCCCCAGGAGCGGTTGCCCGATGTGACAACAGCGACAACGAAACAACTCGAGAGCCGTGAGACCCGGATTCCGGAGGAGGTTTCGACGCGCTATCAGACCAGCGACGGGGAAGGCGTGAAGAGCTTCCGCCAACGGGTGAAAGGGACGGGCGCCGGTGGGCTTCATTCGCTAGAGTCCACGGGCACGGCAGACATCGGCACAGTCAGTGACCGCCCCGGTCAGGGCGGCACGGGGGCAGGAGGGCCGCCTGCTGACAATAGCCCTTTCGGGGAGGCTTTGCGCCGCATTGCAGACCACATTATCGCAACGCGAACAAAGGATAAGATTGACGTTGTGTTTGTGCTGGATACCAGCGGAAGCATGCAGGATAACATTCAACAGGTCGCTGACCACCTGTATAGCATGACCGATACGTATGATCAGATTCACCTGGAATACTATCTCGGGCTGGCGCGGTTCAGTGTGACGCAAGAGGGACAAATCGTTAAGATACGGTCACTCACCCCCGATGTGGGACTACTCCGCAGTCGGATGAAAGAAGTACGCATCAGCGGCGACGAACACGCACTGGACGCGCTGGTGGAGACCTTGAATTCCATAGAACTTCATTCGGACGCGGATAAGCATCTGGTGTTAGTGACGGACGAACCCGCCACAACGGTCTTGAGAACATCCAACGCCCTTCAGGAGATGCGCGAGAAGGTAATAAAAAATTGTAAATGGCAGGAAATTCACGTCAATGTCCTCGGTCACACGGAGCAATTTCAAAAACGTCTCGCCGAAGAGACTGGTGGGCTCTGGCAGGAGATTCCCGGGGGAGTCGTCCAAACTGCGAGTTTGCCGGCATCGCGTTTCCCTAATGAGAAGCTCATCGCCATGTTCCGGGAGATTGTCACCGATATTCGTCGAAATGCGGGTTCACTCCTGTTTAGCATGAGCGCGAAGTTTCAGGTTGATTTAGATGACCACGGGGACATTCTCACCAAGAGACTCAATCGGGAGTTTGAAAAGAACGGCCTCCCGCTTTCGGACAGTTGGCGAATTTCCGAAAGCGCCTCCACCCTGGTGAGGCAGGAAGGGAGCCTGTGGGTCATTACCGACCATGCGAAGGGACAGGTGTACACCATCCGGAAAGAGGGAAATCAGTTGAACGTCTACACCGGCGTCTACCCTGAGAGTTGGGGGCTTTCTGAAGATGCCGCCGCTACGGTTCAAAAGGGAGACACCTGGCTGCTCAATGACCATACCCACGGACAGGTATACACTTTGAGGAAAGAGGGGGATAAGCTCAATATTTACACCGGCGCTTATGCCGAGCCGAATGCGCGAACCCCGTCTCAACCGATGGCAGATATTGTCATCATGCTCGATTACAGCCGGAGCATGGGCGGCAAAGCCCAGGCAATCCCCCTCGGCATCAGCACACTGATCGGGCGGTTAGAACTCTTGCCGGTTAGCTATTGGATCGGGCTCATCCGTTTCGCGGAGGCGAAAGATGCCATCAAATCGATTGATGGGGCGGTTGTCACCCCGATGCCTCTCAACGAAGCAAAAATACAAAGCCTCATGGAACTCCCGTTTGGTGGCGATGAACACCTCATCGACGCCATCGTGGAAGGGTTGCCGCAAGTCCGCTTCCGTCCCGGTGCCAGCCGATTTATCCTTGTCATGACGGACGAACCGACCACCGGCAGATACCCTCCGGAGCGTGCAATCGAAGTGTGCCAATCCCTGGGGATTCGAGCGTATGTGATTGGTGTTGATGGAGATGGGAGCGTCTTTCAATCGACCCTTGCCCAACAGACGAAAGGGCTCTTTTTCCCGATGCCGAACGCTTTTCCTCAAGCGTATCCAAACCAATGACGCAAGCAGGCAAGGATACCTACCTATTCCAAGTTATTCCCAATAAAGGGCATGTTTTAGAAAATAGTTGACAATTCGGAGGGAAGGAAGGATGGAAGAATGGAAGGATCGTCTTCCCCCATCACTTCACTTAGTTCAGTGCAAGTTCTTCCGTTCTTCCATTCCTTTGTTTCACTCAAGGGTTCCGGCTCTTCCATGCAAAAAGCGTAAACATCTTTTTTCTGGAATTTGAAACATGCCGATTTTTCTCTCAATTTCTTTTGAACCCTTGACTACTAAAACCGTAGCTCTGCATCCGATTTTGCAACTGGCGACGTGAAATTCGCAAAAGTTCGGCAGCTTTTGTTTGATTGCCATTGGTTTTTATTAACGCAACACGGATGTATTCTTTCACAATCTCTTCAAGCGAAATTCCATCCTCTGGAATTTCAACGTGAAAATCGATTGGAATGGTTGCAGCTTCCTTCGACGAGGGAGTTACCAAAAGGGGTTTTCCACACGCTTCACAGAATTTGGAGTCAGGCGGATTTTCATGATGGCACCGCAGACAAAGTTGAGCGAGTGTGAAACCACAATTTCGGCAGAACTGGGCATGAGGCCGATTGTCAAAGTCACATTCGAGGCATTTCACCAGAGAAAACCTCCTCTATCCAATTAACTTTCCCTCTCCAATCCGGTGCTTCTGCATGAGTTGTTTCAAGGAATCAAGCGGGATGCTGAGTTGCCGGGCGATGGATTCTGGGTTGCCTTGACATTGTTCATACGCATCAATCAAGATCTGTTTTTCGACCCCATCCATCTTTTGGGAAAACGATTCGCTGTGCGCACCAACGCTTGAATAGGCGGCGAAGACCTCCTGTGGCAAGTGGTGTGGAAAGATGGTATCCCCCTCAATTTTGTAGGTAATTCGCTCAATGACATACTTGAGTTCACGAACATTGCCGGGCCAATGGTATGCGTTCAGGTAATTCAGCGTTTCAGGCGCAAGTTTTTTGGGCTTGATGCCCGCCACTTCTGCGGCGAGGCGTTCCATGAAGTGGTAACACAGGAGTTCAATATCTTCCTTCCGTTTACGCAACGGCGGCAGCCAGATGGTCTCAAACGCCAGCCGGTCATAGAGATCGGCACGGAATTTTCCCTTCTGTATATCGGACTCGATATCGCTATTGGTCGCCGCGAGGATTCGGACATCGACCTTGATTGTCTTCGTGCCGCCAACCCGCTCAAACTGCTGATATTCCAGTATGCGAAGAATCTTCTGCTGAAATTCAACGGACATATTCCCGATCTCATCCAGGAAAAGCGTGCCTTTGTCCGCTAACACAAAGCGTCCCTCTCGAAACGCGGAGTTTGTGAAGGCATTGTCCTCCTGTCCCAAAAGTTCGCATTCCAGAAGCCCCTCTGCTAACGCCGCACAGTTAATCGTGATAAACGCGCCTTTCTTGCGGTTGCTGTGCTGATGGATGGCTGCCGCCACGAGCTCCTTCCCCGTCCCGCGTTCACCGCGGATGAGCACGGGGCGGGGAATCGGCGCGACCTCCTTAATCTGCGCGAGGGTGTATTGGATGGCGCTGCTTTTGCCGACAATGTTATACTGACCTTTCAGCTCCTCACGATAGAACTCGCGCTCGCGGCGGAGGCGTTTATTGTCGATCGTGGTGCGAATGAGGTGGTCGAGCCGCGTCAGGGCAAGGTCCATATTTTCTTCGATATAAAAATCCTTTTCGACATATTCCTGCGCCCCCAATTTAATCGCTTCAACGGCTGTCGATATGGTCCCCTTGCCCGTCAAGATGATGACAGGCACAGAGGAATTCATTTTTTTAATCGCTTCGAGCCCAGAGAGCCCATTCATCCTTCCCTCTCCAAAATCAAGGTCTAAGATGACGAGATCAAACGCATCGGGGCTTTTGGAAATCATTTCCAATCCTTCTTCTGCCGTACCCACAGCCACCGCTTCTGCACCCCGCTGTTCAAGCAGATCTGTCAGCAAATCTTGCATCGCCGCTTGATCATCGGCAACTAAGATACGTTCAGGCATTTGGCATTTTCCCCTTCCTTTAACTAATTTTTAATAATAAACCATACATTGAGGCTTCCCAGACTTCCGAAGTCTCCAATGTTTCGACAACCCTTCGACAAGCTCAGGACGGCGGCTCAACCCGACGGACTTCGGAAGTCTGAAAATGTCAACTTTAATATTGAAAGTTAGTTAACTCACTTTTGTTTACTGGATTATCCATTTCGCCACATTTTTGACATCATCACCTTGATGGCGATACTTTTTGAGTCGTGTCACCTCTGGGAGACGAGGACCTACGGGCTTTCTGAGCCGACCTGCAGACCAGTGCCCGATGTCGTTTCGTCCCATCCACACCTAATTCTTCTGCTAAATCGTGAGTTGCCCACCATGCACGCTCCTCCTCCCCTGAAGCGAAGTTGGGAACTTCCTCCAACGACCAGACAATTTGTCGTTCTTTCTGCTTCGATTGACTCACCCTGTTCACCTCACTTTCTTCGGTATCTTCTTCTTTCTGAAGGCGTCATTTCCACTGCGCTGATGGGGCGGATGCATTCCTCGCCATCGGGGCCGCGCTGCAGTGTGTAAACAACTCGCAGATATTTTCCCGACTTGTGCTCCCATTTCCGCAAGTCAGAGCCTGCCCCGATCTATCGGGGAGACATGCGCTACAATTTGTGCAATATGTGAATGAACAGAACAAAAACTCATAAATTCACCTGAAAACCTAACGAGGCAAACGCGGAGACGAACCACGAAAACCCCTGTAGAGGAGCCAGCCGTCGGGGGTGAACCAGGTGCGGTTGGCGGCGCGCACAGAACTCGAATCGCTGCCCCACGAGCCGCCGCGCAACACGCGCCAAGTACCACTTGCAGGACCTTGAGGATTACGATTGGGACTGCTTTGGTAGTATTTTGCATCGTACCAATCTGCGCACCACTCCCACACATTGCCGGCCATGTCATACAACCCAAACTCATTGGGTTTGAAACTTCCCACCGGCGCTGCATAAACATATCTATCGCCATATCCTTCAAAAACACTCCAGTCAGGAACCACTTTTTTCAAGTATTTAAACATTGCATCCGCTTTAAAGCTTTCATCCGGGAGATTCCCCGGACCCCCTTTCCCTTTGGGCAATTCGTCGCCCCAGACAAAGAGATAACGTGGCTTTCCATTCAGCCCTGTGTTGCCACCCCGGGCTGCATACTCCCATTGGGCCTCCGTCGGCAACTGCACTCCTGCCCATTCACAATAAGCGACGGCATCATCCCAACTCACGTTTACAATCGGGTGATTCTTCTTCCAGCCCCATTTGGGTTCAAGCGGCATTTGGCGTCCTGTTTCCTGACAGAATTTGCGGTATTGCGCGATGGTTATCTCGTGTTTGTACATCCAAAATCCATCCAGAGAAACCCGATGTTGAGGAGATTCATCTTTGGCATATTGCTTCCACTCCTCTTTCCATCCGAATTTTTGCCAGATTTTCTCGATGTCATCTGGGTCTGTTCCCATGATGAACTCGCCTTCTGGGATGTAGACCATCACGGCACCATCAATCGCGTTTCGGGCGATGGTGCCCTGCGCAGGATTTGAGACAGAACGGAAATCAGGCAGTTTAGCCTCTCCGTTCCGTGAGTCTTCGACCTGTCCGAAGCTTGCTTGAGCCATTGCCAACAACAGCCCTACCAGTAACCCAAGGAACATTTTGATTGGTGTACGCATTGCAATTGTCTCCTTTCAATTTTTTGCACAGCTTTAAGCGGATTCATCCTTCTCAGGATACACGCCTGCTAAAATGTATTGAAGGCATTAGCTTGACTTTGTTAAATTAGAAAGCGATCGCCCAAGTAGAGCCTGCCGTGCTCGTCCGAGAATCGGACTGGCTGGTTCGCTTTGGCATGGAACAAGCGAGCCGTATGCTCTACGAGTGAATCTCACGTTGAAATGTCACAAATTGAACTTTTGTTGGGTACAGAGACCCGAAGGGTTTTCAAAACCCTTCGGGTCTGTATCACCGTTTATGACCGTGCCAAGTGTAAATCCCTACCACGTATTGCGGACAGGAACCCCTTCCCCTTCAAGATAGCGTTTGATATGGTCAATCGAAAATTCGCCATAGTGTGTGATGGAGGCGACAATGGCGGCATCGGCATGGCTTTGGATGAAGACATCGCGGAGGTGTTGCGGATTCCCGGCACCGCCCGAAGCGATCACCGGCACAGGCACCAGATCGGCGATTGCCTGTGTCAGTACGAGCTCGTATCCCGCCTTTGTTCCATCCTGATCGATGCTGTTGACGACAATCTCACCCGCTCCCAATTCGACGCCGCGCTCCGCCCAACGAAGGGCATCCAATCCCATCGGGCGACGACCCCCATCAATGTAGATCTCGTAGCCGCTCGGAATGAGATCGCTTTGGGGGACGCGCTTCACCTGCATACTCAAGACGACACACTGGCTTCCAAAAGCCTTTGCCCCTTCCGCAATGAGTTGTGGATTTCTCACAGCGCCGGAATCAATGCTCACCTTCTCGGCCCCGGCGAGGAGCACGCGACGCATATCATCAAGGGTTCGTAGCCCGCCGCCGACGGAGAAGGGGATGAAAATCTCCGCCGCCACCGCCGAGACCACATCGATCATGATGTCACGTCTCTCATTGCTGGCAGTGATGTCGTAGAACACCAGTTCGTCGGCCCCCCCTTCATAATAAAATCGCGCCATTGCGACAGGGTCGCCGACATCAATGTTCCCTTGAAAGGCGATTCCCTTCGTCACTTTGCCCGCCCGAACATCAAGACAGGGGATGATTCGTTTGGTCAGCATGCGACTTCTCCTTCTAACGTAGCCGGAATACAAGATGCAAGATGCAAGATACAAGATGCAAGGACACATTGAATCTTGAATCCTGCATCATGAATCTTTAACGGAAATTTTGCAAATAATCGAGACGCTTCGTTAAAGGTATAATTCATTTACACATCACGTTCGATATTCCGCCACAATGTCCTCCAACTCCCGGTAAGTTTCGACATGATTGCTCCGGCGACGGATGTCATGGGCGTAGGGAAGTCCCTTCACGTACCAGACAACATGTTGGCGAATCTCCTTCATGGCGATACGCTCACCCTTGAGTTGGATTAATTTTTTCGCAAACAGCAACAGCATATCAAGGCGCTCTTGTTCGGTCGGTTCAGGGGGGACTATGCCAGTTTGCAGGTATTCCATGGTTCGTGAGAAGATCCATGGATTGCCGAGTGCGCCCCGCCCAATCATCACGCCATCACAGCCGGTTTTTTCAAACATCGCTTTCACATCTTCAGGCCCCTCAATATCTCCGTTGCCAATCACGGGAATGCTGACGGAATCCTTGACCGCCGCGATGAGCTCCCACCGTGCAGCGCCTTCAAAGCCTTGCGCCCGGGTGCGGGGGTGAATCGTGATTGCGGCCGCGTCACTGTCTTCGATAGTCTTCGCGATCTCCGTGGCGTTGATATTGCCCTCATCCCAGCCGGATCTGAACTTGACTGTGACCGGACAACTCGCTGCTTTGACAACACTTGAAACAATCTTCTTTAATTTCGGTGGATTTTTGAGCATCGCTGCGCCACATTCATTTGCAGTCACTTTCGGGGCAGGACAGCCGAAATTGATGTCGATTATATCGCATGCCGGTTCGATAATTTGCGCGGCGCACGCCATGACTTCTTCATCGGCACCGAAGATCTGGATGGCAACCGGGCGCTCTTTTTCATCAACACGGGCTAACTCAAACGTTTTTTGGTTACCGCGCACGACGCCGTAGGAGCTAATCATCTCTGTGTAAGCAAATCCAGCGCCGTGTTCTTTGGCAATGCGGCGATACGCCACATTGCTAATCCCTGCCATCGGCGCAAGCAACAGGTTGTTTGGAAGTGTCACTTTGCCAACTTGCAGGGGATTTAATTTTATTTTGGGTTTAATCATCGTTTCCATAGGCTTATTGATTACACATAATTGAGGGTTGGTCATAATTCTCAGGGGAGGCAATCGTAGCCCAAGATTCTATCTTGGCCCTGACGCAAGAGACCAAGATAGAATCTTAGGCTACAACTCAACTGCCGGCGAATTACGACCACGCCTCACATAATTATCTGGCAATCCAACTGTTGTCTTAGCCAGACTTCGGAAGTTTCTGAAACTTCCGAAGTCTTTTCCCTATTTTAGCTTTGATTGCAAAATTTCGATGGCTCGCAACTGTTGAATCGCTCCAAGTATTTGTGGGTCATATTCGTAGTCATCCAGCTCATTTTTCGTCTCGCGAGCAATGGCAAGTTCTAGTCCAGTATCACTGAGAATGATCTGTTCTTTTGAAAGGGAATCCATCAGACGTTGATACTTTCTCAAAAGCGCGGCTGCGTCACGGTCTGTGTTCGGTGCGAGTTGTGCCTTCTCTAACTTGGCCAAAATATCATCCCCATTTTCCGTAATGAACGCTTTGATTTTCTCATGTGAGCGGAGTTTGTTTAACATTTGATTCTCGGACAAGCTAAACCATGGGTCCTCGATATCAGGAGCGATGCCGACGTTGTGGATGTCATTGCCTTTAGGGCTATAGTAATGGGCGATTGTCAGCTTAACAGCGGCCCCCCCGCTGAGTGGAAAGACTTGTTGCACAGAGGCTTTTCCGAAGGTCTTCGTTCCCATGACCAGCCCCCGTCCGTGGTCCTTAATCGCTGCGGCAACGATCTCCGAACCACTTGCACTTCCGCCATTCACAAGCACGATGAGGGGATATTGTTTCTTCTGTTTCCCCGCCTCGGCAACATAATTTTCGCGTGGCTGTTTCCCTTGTGTGTAGACAATCAGTTGACCGGGGTCTAAAAAATCACTCGCGACTTCGACAGCAGAGCGGAGTAAACCGCCGGGATTTGACCTCAGATCTAAAACGATTCCGTGTATCTCCTGCTGATTGAAAGCATCAAAGGCATTATCCACATCATCCGCGGTGGTCTCACGGAATTGGTTAATTCGGATATAGCCAATATCTCCCCTAAACACCTTAAATTCAACGCTACGGAAGCGGATGACATCCCGCGTAATCGTGATTTCTAACGGTTCACTCTCACCTTCGCGGATAAGCGTCAGGGTAACAGACGTACCGGGCTCACCGCGGAGGCGTTTGACCGCATCGTCCGTCGTCATTCCAGATGTTGATTCCCCATCAATTTGGCTAATAATGTCACCGCTATGGATGCCTGCCCCATCCGCCGGTGTGCCCTTGATTGGCGCAATAATAGTGAGTCGCTCCTGACGGATGCCAATCTCCATACCGAGTCCGCCATAAGCGCCGCGACTTTCTGTGCGGAATTCATCGTAATTTTCCGGCTCAAAAAATTGGCTGTATGGGTCCAGCGTTCGTAACATGCCACGGATCGCCCCATACATGAGCTGCTTCGGGTCAGGGTTATCGAGGTGCTCCTGTTGGATGCGAGCCATCACTTCTGATAACAAGGAGAGATTTTCTAGCAAGTTGTCATCTAATGCATCCTGTGCGGCAAGTGCTATGACTGGATGGAAGCACAGCATGAAAACCAAAGTTGAGAGACAACCGAATAAGCTGGATATAGAGCGCCAACGTGATTTCTTTTGCTTCATAAAATTTTCATTGCTCCTTATGAAATCCAAATCAGACTTCCGAAGTCTCCGAGACTTCGGAAGTCTGGAATGGGTGAATAGCAAAGTAATTTTGTCCAACCACTTACGAACCTAAATCGGTATAAGTAAATGAGGTCAATGAATGCCCACAGACCCCTTTACGACTCAGTTCTGAAAAAAAATCGGTGTAAGAATTTACTCTGCACGATACGAAACGCGACGAACGCCGAGGCAGCGTAGTAGATTAAATCAAACCACTCCATTCGACGGCGCATCAACTTCCATGTCGAACCGCCAGATTCACTCGCCTCAATGGTCTTCGCAATGCTCTTGGCATAATCTGGCGGGATGCCTTTTTGAGCGTCGATGATTGCCACCATCTGTTCTTGGGGCGCGTTCCATCGCACATCAAGATATTTGCCCAAAAGAATCCCTACGATGGCAAACAGCGCAGCGACCAGACTCACACTTATCTTTCGAGTTCTGCCCATCAGCAACACGCCGAGTCCTGTAAGGATACCAATAGCGAGCGCGACCCAGCCTGCTGTGAAACCGGTCCATTGAATATATTTTCCCCAGAGAACACCACCGATCACCGCGCCGATTAATCCACCGAGCGGTGCAAGGGCGATATGACCAGAATTCTGTTGTGTATCATTCATTTTGATCACCTTTTCCTTCCCTTTCGATCTCATTCGGATTCTTTTTTCTCAAGCACAGCCAGTTTTGCGCGAAGTTGTTCCAATTCGGCTTCTGCCCGTTGTCGGCGCTGAGTTTCCTCCTGGGCAATCGCTTCTGCTCGTTGAGCTGCTAATTCTGCCTCCCGTCGGCACTGGGCTTCTTCTCGGGCAAGGGCTTCTGCCCGTTGAGCCGCCAATTCTGCTTCTCGTCGGCGCTGGGCTTCTTCTCGGGCAATCGCTTCTGCCTCTTGTCGGCGCTGGGCTTCCTCCTGGGCAATCGCTTCTGCCTCCTGTCGGCGTTGTTCCTCTTCACGAGAGGTTGAGATTGGCGTTCCGTCAGGCTGATATGGACGTAAGAGCCTGACCTTATTGGGCAGTTCTTCCCAACGAAGCCAGAGATTCAAAGCACGGCTGAACAACCCGCCTTCAGCATCTGGGGGGATGCCCTCAATTTCACCGGATGGACTTCGACGCCACCCACGAAACTCCGGCGGTTTGTCCGCTTCAGGTTGGTGGATGAAATACTCTTGAACCCCAATGTCAACCATGTATTGCTTAATCTTTTCCCCTCGGTCGTGACGTGCCGTTGATTCGGACAGGAATTCAAAGACAACATCAGGCACGGCCCCTTCTGCCCAGATATAAAAACTCCGCCGCTCTGGAAAGGGAGCGACGCCTAAGACAACGTAAATATCAGGGGCAACGAATTTCGTGGGATCGCCCTCCTGATAATAGACAAAACTGTCAATGCCAATATAAACGAGGCTATCGTCCCCAAAGTGACGCTTGAGTTGATCGCTGAGTGTGTTAATCTGCACACCATGAAATCCCGTTGCGGACATGGGTTCGTCATCCTCCGAAGGGTAGCCTTCAATGTAAACCGTGGGTTTGCCGGTCGCTCTTGGAAAGATTGGCATGTACTTTTTTCGTTTATATGCAAAGTCGTTGCGTGCATCCATGATTTTCTCCTCCTCGGTTCGGGAGTTCACTGTGGGGGACAAGATACAAGATACAAGATGCAAGATACAGGAGACAAGATACAAGTGAATCTCTTCGTGGCACTCAGGGCAGGTCGAGCGAAGCGAATACTCCGATCCATCGGAGCTCTGAATCCTGCATCTCTGAATCCCTAATCATGCCTCACGTCTCATGTTATAGCCTTGGCTTCTTCTGATGATAGTCAGTGTTCTGCTCAAAAGTGTACGCCACCCGCAGAATTTTCTCCTCCGCAAACGGTGCGGCGAGGAGTTGCAAGCCGATGGGTAAACCACTGTTTGTCAAGCCACACGGCATGGACATCCCTGGCAAACCCGCGAGGTTCGCCGGGGTGGTGAAGATGTCTGAGAGATACATCTGCAACGGGTCTGTTGTCCGCTCACCGATTTTGAACGCCGGCGTTGGCGATGTCGGCGTGATGATGACATCCACCTTTTCAAAGGCGAGATCAAAATCCGATTTAATCAATGTCCGCACCTGTTGCGCCTTCAGGTAGTAGGCGTCGTAGTATCCGGAGCTGAGTGCGTAAGTTCCGAGCATAATTCGGCGTTTGACCTCGTCCCCGAACCCTTGACTGCGCGTCTTTTTGTACATATCAATGAGATCTTCGGCACCCTCGGCGCGGAGGCCGTAGCGCACCCCATCGTATCGCGCCAGATTTGCGCTCGCTTCAGCCGGAGCGATGATGTAATATGTCGCGATCGCGTACTCGCTATGGGGCAGGGAAATCTCCTCGACGATCGCGCCGCACCGCCTCAACACTTCAACTGCCGCCCGCACGCTCGCTTCCACTTGGGCATCCATCCCTTCGATGAAATACTCCTTCGGGATACCGATCTTCATCCCTTTGACGTCGTTGATTAAACTTTGGGTGTAGTCCGGCACAGGGAGATTCGCGGAGGTCGAATCCATCGGATCGTATCCACAGATGGCGTTGAGCATCAAGGCGCAATCGGTCACGTCCTTCGAGAAGGGGCCGATCTGATCTAACGACGATGCAAACGCCACCAGCCCAAACCGCGAGATGCGTCCGTAAGTCGGCTTCGTCCCGACAATCCCACACAGGGCGGCGGGCTGTCGAATCGAACCGCCGGTATCCGAACCGATTGAGCAGATAGCCTCGCCAGCAGCAACAACGGCGGCTGAACCGCCGCTTGAGCCACCGGGGATGGTTTCCAGATTCCACGGATTGCGCGTAATCTGATACGCCGAATTTTCCGTCGATGACCCCATCGCAAATTCATCCATGTTCGTCTTGCCGACCATCACAACCCCCTGCTGATGGAGTTTGGTCATGACGGTTGCATCGTAGGGTGAAACAAAGTTGCCCAAGATTTTTGAACCACAGGTGGTCAACACGCCTTTGGTACAGATGACATCCTTGATCGCAATCGGGATGCCTGCCAAGGGGGGCATCTCATCGCCTCGCTGAAAACCTGCGTCAGCGGCAGTCGCCTGATCGAATGCAATCTCTTGGGTCGATGTGATATATCCTTGAATCTGCTCTTCGACAGCCTCAATTCGATCATAGACGGATTGCGTTAGCTCGACTGAAGTGATCTCGCGCCCTTTCAGTTTTTTATGAAGTTCGTGGGCCGTCAATTCGTATAGCTGCATAACGTGTTTACTCCTTTGAGAAATGACTACGGCAGAGCATCCACAGCTTTCTTGAGTAGCTTATGTAAGTCTTTTATATGACCCAGTATATGAAAAACAGAAACTTCAAGCTCTGCTATACAGTCAATGAAATCATCTTCCGACAATTCCTCGCTTTGCACAAGAGCGGTGTAATTCTTTTGAAAATGTGGAAGCTCACCGGCGATGTCGCTCAAGTGAAGGGCGATCATATCGATCTGACTCTCTTTAATTGTCGGGAGACGTTCTTTCAGCACATCTGTAAGACGGTCAAGCTCATCCAATAAATTCTTAGTCGTAGGCTGTCTCGAAGTCATCATGCCTATTTCCTCCTTTGCCTCAATTGCTGTTCGCGTTTGAGAATATCGTTCTCAAACGTGCGCATTTCTGTTTCCCAGTGTCTAATCCGATTCATATTAGAGCCTATCCTAAAAGTCGGACGCCCGAACTTGTTCGGGGCGTTCTACCTCAACAAGTTGAGGCATCCTCAGATTTTTAGGATAGGTACTTAGGAACCGGTTTGCCTTTCTCATCAGCAATCTTCTTCCGGTGTTCACGGAGACGTCGTTTCAAAGTTTCAATTCCTGTACGTTTTCCTTTTTTACTCAAGATTTGAAACTCCTTTACGGCTCATTCAATCACCTTCGGCACCTCAAAATACCCTGCCTCGGCAGCCGGCGCGGTTGCCAAAACCAACTCTCGATCATAAGACGGTTTAGCGACATCCGCCTTGACGACGTTGCGAATGGGGAGAACATGCGACGTTGGCGGCACATCTGTCGTATCTAACTCATTCAACTTCCCGATGTAGTCCAAAATTCGGGTGAGGTGATAAGTGAACTGCTGGATTTCCTCTTCGTTAAATTCAAGTCGTGCGAGATTGGCGATGTGTTTCACATCATCTGTGGTAATCGTTGCCATCTAATCCTCCTTTGATAAAATGTCTTGATATGAGAAAATCTCTTTTTTTCTCAGTCGGGTGTGTGCGTGATGCGTAAAACGTAAGATTTTTAACAAGGCGTGCAGAGATAAACCCACGGACTCTGCCCAAGCAGGTCTATCGGAAATTTCTGCGTCACCCTGAACGCTTGCTGTCGCTGAAGCTGATTCTCAAGGGTTGATCGTTGCGTCGTGAGGAGCACCATCCGCCCGGTCGGTTTCAAGACACGCTCACACTCCTTGAGGAACTGCTGATACAGAACCCGTATCTCCCCTTCGCTACCGATCTGCTCCCCAAACGGCAGATTACAAACAATCTTATCAACACTCCACTGACGCAACGGCAGCCCTCGCGCGTCCCACCGAAACAGTTGACGCGGGCGATGTTTCTTGCCGAAGTTCGTCTGCGCGGCACGGATAGCTTCTACCGATCGGTCTCCGCCAAGCAGATAGCGATAACGTCCGGAACAGGCGCGTTCAATCAGGATGGTCCCTGCGCCGCACATCGCATCCAGAAACACATCGGTCGGTTGTGGGTGCGAAAGTTGCACGAGGCAATAGGCAACCGTGGGCTTCAGGGAGGCGGGTATATGCGCCTGCTTGTATTCACGTTGTGCCATTTCGAGCGGAGAGATTCTTATGTTGACAAACGCATCATCCCCGTGAATTTCTACCCATACATCAAGCGCCGGGTTTTCATCCGTCAGGTGCCAACTGTAAGTGGTCAGTGCCTGCTCAACAACCTGTTGGGCATCAATCCGTCGGTAGTTGCGAAGCCCCGACATCCGACTTGTGACGCAAAAGGTAATCCGACGGTGTAACCGCATCCCTACTTTTCGGCAGACCTCAAAGAACGGACGAAAGTCAACCCTTCCAAGCGATTTTTTCAGCTCCGCTAAGGAATGACGGGAGCGCGTCATGTTTGGCAAATGTCTGACCACAATAAAGACATGTTCGGCGGAACGGAGGGATAACACATCCTTTGCATCCCCCGAATAGCGAAAGAGGACACGCCCCGGCGCTTGCCCGACAATCTTCAAATTGCCCGTGTTGTTCAAGCGGGTTTGAATCTCCTCACATGCAATTTTTTCGAGTCCACCACATACAGAGATGGAATATAGGGGCCCCATCATTTCCCTCCCAATCCTTTAGAATGGCACATCATCGTCGTCAGTCACGCCATCTGTATCTGCCTCATGGCCCGATTGAAACCGAATGATTTCGAGTTGCTTCCTCAACCAGTTGCATTTTCGTTCGTATCGGTTATATTGCTCTAGCAGCGTTTCTCGTTCGTCCTCTTTTTCAGCTAATTCGGCTTCCACTTCAGCAAGCTCCGCTGAAAAGAGATCTGCACCCTCCGCATCTTGCACCCATTTACGAAAGAGTCGGCGACGGACGAGTAGATTTTCAATGGTTTCTATCTGATTACCAATCTGATTGCGTTCAAAAAGGGTTATCTCGCGCATTGCTGTGATGATTATTTCTTCCTGGGTCATCCTGGCTTTCTCCGGTGCAAAATGAATGTGGATATAGCAAATTGTATGCAACATCCCCTACCGCTCATTATAACCTGAACGAGAGAATAAATGCAACAAGGAACTATAGAAATTTTACGGCTTTAACCTTTTCATTCCGGCTGAATTGTGCTATACTGTTCGACACGAATCATATCAGGTAAAATTTTGGGTATACCGTTTCTGAATGGAAATACACCATGATTGAGAGATGCAGGATTCAAGATTCATCTTGCATCTTGAATCTGGTATGAGCTGATGCTTGGTTTTTAATCAGAATTGGTATAAGGAGGCAATCAAGATGGAAAAACGGCAGTTAGGTCAGGGTGGGGATTTTGTTTCTGTGATTGGTTTTGGCGCGTGGCCCATTGGTGGAGGTATGGGGACTGTCGGCGAACAGACAGCCATTTCGACGGTGCGGGCAGCAATCGACCACGGTATTACGTTAATCGACACCGCACAAGCGTATCGCGTTTCAGAAACGGTCATCGGCAAAGCGTTGAAGGGCGGGTGGCGAGAGCGGGCTTTTCTCGCAACCAAAGTCAGTGGTCACTACTCGCGGCAAGCCATCCGCGATGCCATCGAAACGAGTTTGCGCGAACTACAGACGGAGCATGTTGACCTCTACCAGATTCACTGGTGGAATCCGCAGTATCCAATTGATGAGAGCATGGAAACGATGGAAAGGTTGCGTCAGGAGGGAAAAATACGCTACATCGGCGTCTCGAATTTTAACGTCGATCAGATGAAGGCAGCCGCCCAAACGGCCCCGTTTCACTCACTCCAGCCTCGTTATAATCTTTTAGATCGCGAGATTGAGCCAGAGATCATCCCTCACTGCGAGGCTCAAGGCATCGGTATTCTGGCGCACAGTCCGTTGGCAAAGGGGTTGCTTACCGGCAAATACACGCCCGATTATCAGTTTCCCAAAGAAGACGAACGCTCACAGAGCCCTCGTTTTCAGGGGGAAGCGTTTCGACGCTACCTGGCAAAAGCTGAAAAACTGAAAGCCATTGCGCAACGGCGGAATCTGACGCTTATCCAGTTAGCGATTGGCTGGTTGTTGCGTCTTTCCGCTGTCACCTGCGTGCTGGTGGGTGCGAAAAATCCCGCGCAGGTCGCAGAACATGTCGGCGGGCAGGGCTGGAAGTTGACTGATGCGGAGTTGAAGGAGATTGAAAGCGTATTGGCGGAAGAGTAGAGGAGTAAAACTATAGGGAAGGTTGAAATAAAGGAAGAATGGAAGGAAAGGAAGGATGGAAGATGAAGGGTGCATTGACAAAATGTGAAAACCGAATAGAAGGGAAAAGTCCCTGAATTTGGCTCTCTCAAAGGAGATATCCCATGGCAATCCAATGTCCCAAATGTGGCAGCACGAATCCCGACAACGCCCGCTTTTGCTGGAATGACGGCGAAAAACTGGTCACCACCGGCTTTCAGCCCTTCCGCTTCCGAAGTGGGGCGGTGGCAAATTCACTCTCCGACCTGGTGAGGCAAACTGACGCCCACTGGGAAGATGGAAAATATCACCTGTATCAATGGGATTTGGCAATTTGGTTGGCCTCAATTGGTCGGGTAGACCTCGCCAGCGAGGCGAGAAGCATTGTTTCCAGCGAACGGGACCAGGACATCGGCCTAGAGAAATTCCTTCAACATTTCGGCCCCGACGCGCCGCCATCCCCTCAACTGCAAGTCACCCCAACGGCGTTGGACTTCGGCACGGTTGACGGGGAAGGAATAGCCTCCTCGAATCCCACACGTCAATTTCGGATCACCAACACAGGACGTGGACACCTGTACGGGACGATCCAAAGTTCCGACGCATGGCTGACTGTGGAAGGGCGATTCAGTGGGAACGCCGTAGCCATCACCGCAAGAGCAACACGAGAAGGAAAACAAGCGACAATTCAAATCGATTCCAACGGCGGGGAACAGGCGGTGCCTGTCAGGATGAATCCTGTTCGGCCATGGTATCGGATTGGTGTGTTGAAATATTCCGTTGCATTTTTTTTGATTGGACTCGGTGAATTGTTCCCAGCTATTGCTTTGGTAAATTCTGCCATGAACCAGGGTGATGCAACTGTGTTTTTCGGTCTTTTGGGGACCGTGTGGGGTGCGCTTATTGGTTTGGGTATAGCGTGTTTATTGACACGAATCAAGATAAGGTGGAAGGGGTATTTGGCTCTTTTTTTAGTGCTGCCTTTTAGTAATGTGTGCATCTTCGTTATGCTTTATCTTCTTTTTTTAATTTACTTATCTATCACCGAAGCAACCCCAGCAACTCCTGGGGGAGCAGCGGTTGTTTCGTTAATTGTGAGCCCTTTAATTTCATGTTTTTATACATATTGTAAAAGCCGCTATATAGGAATCGACGTATTATACTAAATCGCTTTCAAAATCTTACAACGGGTTGAGATTCTTCGCTACGCTCAGAATGACATCAGTAAGATATTGATTGCAAATTGGTATTAGGCAACAACACCATCAGGAGATAGCAAAAATGGAAAACCAAACGCCCAATGAAAATCTCATCCAATGCCCCGCCTGCGGAGCGGAAATGGTCGCAGGCGACGCTTGTCCCGAATGCGGTTTCGAGGGGGCACTTGTTGAGGCGGAACAGTTGGAGCCGCTAGAGATCGGAACAGCCCTTGTAGACAGGTACGAAATCACGGAAACGCTTGAAACACAGGGCGGCGCTCTCAACTGTTATCTGGCGTTTGACAAGGAATCGGGTGCAAACGTCCTGATCAAGGAGGCAGCGATTCAAGTAGGGCGTGCTGCCAGCTTGCCCCAAGAGAGACAAGCTGGCAGCTTGTTCTACAACGGGTTGAAGCTGGAACGCGAGATTCTTGAAGGACTGAATTATCCCACCATCGTCAAGGCGCGCGATACCTTCGACGTTGAGGGGAGGGCTTACTTGGTGGAGGAAGACTTCGAGGGAGGCCCGTTGCGTGAAGCGTGGCACCGGGAGGACACGTCGCAATCACGACAGATTGATTGGCTGATCCAACTGTGTCAAACGTTGGCGAAGGTTCATGGCGCAGGCGTGCTTTACAACGCGGTTTCCCCCGATCGGTTGTGGGTATCAAAAGAAAATCGGCTGGTGCTGACCGATTTTTCAAGCGCATGCAGATTACCCCTCTCACCCGAACACAAGCAGGGCGTTGATTTTTACGTCCCGCCCGAACTCGCACTAAACCCTGAAACCGCCGATGTCCGGGCAGACCTATACGCTTTGGGGGTGACATGGTATGAACTGTTGCTGGGCAGGGCTTTAACCGATGATGATTTTGAAAGCCAGTTCCTCCTCAAGCCCCTGGAGTGCGAAAGCTCTGCTTTCGTCGAACGACCGCTGCACCCCTCTACCCATCGCATTCTGCTGAAGCTAACGAACCGTAACCCCGACCTTCGATTTGCAACGAGTGATGAACTGACAATGGGCAAACAGCCGATTGCCAGTTTGCAGCGTTGCCTGTTGGAACTCAAGGGGCAACTCACCGAAAAGGCACTTGTCGTCGGCAGTCAGACCAACATCGGGCTTCAGCGCGAAGCCAACGAAGACAACCTGTGGGCCCAAAACCTGTCCTGCACCACCGCGGACGGACATCACCCACTCGGCCTGTTTATCGTGGCAGACGGTATGGGCGGCGCAGAAGCGGGGGAAATCGCAAGTCAGATTGTCATTCGCGCCATCTCCGCCGAATTGACGCCAAAGCTGATCACGTTACATGGCAATCTCAACGCGGACCATGCTGAAACCTTGACCCCCGCCATCCGGGAGGCCATCGTCGGTGCAAACGCCCAAGTCTACATGCAGGCGGAGAAAAACCCCCACTGGCGCGGTATGGGCAGCACCGTCGTTGTCGCCGCCGTCGTTGGAAATCACGTCTATGTTGGACACGTCGGCGACAGCAGGCTCTATCTCATCAACACGGGTGGAATCTCCCAGAAAACCGAAGACCATTCGATTGTCCATCGGCTTGTAAAAATGGGTGTCATTCAGCCTGAAGAAGCTGAAACACACCCCCAAAGGGATGTGCTGACAAAGGCGGTTGGGACTCAACGCAACGTGGAACCTGATACGTTGAGCTTTTCACTGACGCCTGGCGATACCCTTTTGCTCTGTTCAGACGGTTTGACGAAGCACTTGACCGATGCGGAAATCCATGCTATCATACAGAATGATGTCTTCCCCCAGCGTGCCTGTGATCACCTGATCAACCAGGCCAATTTTGCTGGGGGCGAGGATAATATCACTGTCGTGGTTGTGCGTTATCAATCGATAATGAAGCATTATCGGAAAATAAGTAGCCCAACTTTCTAAGTTGGTATTCTTGTTCAGACCAAGATAGAATCCGCCGGGTTGAGCTTGTCGAAACCTTGGGCTACAGCGACATCATACGTTTGGGCGAGGTTAAACTCTGGAAACGCCTAACAGTGAAAAATCTGGAGCGGGGCGAGGAGGTGAAAAAATCGGAAGTGTTATGGCATCAAGGGTGTTATTGTGGTTGAGTTGGATCGGATTCTCGGTGGGATGGTTGCTTATCGCGGTTTTTGACCACCCCTATCCTGTTTTGGGTGGGATTCTTTTACTGAGCACATCCCTGCTCGGCTTCACTGTCTCCTACACTTCTGACGTGATTCAACGGTTCTATCAAGTGAGGCGGGTCGCTCAGACGGTTGAGGAGATGACAATCGCCATGCTTCAACGGGTCGTGGTCATCTTCATGTTTTGGTTCACTCTGGTGAGTGGGTTTGCGGGCATTTATCTTGGCATCTTGAAGCGAGCCCCCTCCGCTTTAATCGACGATGCGGGCGCACTTGGAGGGCGAGGGTTTTTCCAGGAACTGGGCAATTGCCTTTACTATAGCGTCATCACGATTGCCACTGTGGGTTATGGGGATATTAAGCCCGCTGCCACAGGAGCCGGATGGTGGGTGAAAGGTGCTTGTACCCTGGAGATTGGACTCGCTATCTTCTGGTTTACCTTCTTTTTGGCGGTGTTATTTTCCAGTCCGCTATCGCTTAGAGAATAATATTTCTCTTTTTTCGTCGTTCTTTTCCTTTTTTGTAGAAGGACGAGAGAGGACATATCCAATTCCGATGAGCGCGCCGATGAGAACCCCCCCAAGTGCTCCGACAGGGCCCGCTCCGATGCCGGCTTTCCACCCCTCTTTGAGGAACGTCGAAAAACGTAGCGGAGCGTTTTCAGTGCGTTGTTGTTGATCTTCTATCATGGTGAATGTTCCTTTCCTGGAAAGAGTGTTGTTCTGCAATTATATCTCTTTGGATAGCGCGTGTCAAGTGCTTCAAAGTCGAAATATCATAAGGAGGTGAGTTTCCATGACGGAAATGCGCGTCGAAGTGATTGATGGTAAAATGGTTCTGCCGATGGGGAGCAAGGAGTGGTTACAGCCGGGGGATGGATTGGTGGCTTTCATCGAAGAAGAGGACACCTTGATTATCAAGCGATTACGCTCGGCTCGGCTGTCCCAAATTGCGGAACGAGCCCCAAACGAACCCGAAATGCCGCTCGAAGAGATTGCCGCGGAAGTACATCAATACCGAAAGGAGAAGCGTCATGCGAGTGGTTCTTGATACCAATGTCTGGGTGTCTGCCTTGCTAAGTGGTTCATTTCACAAGTCCGTATAGGGTTTTTCATAGACTTCCGAAGTCTCAAAGACTTCGGAAGTCTGAAGGTGGCTCAAATGCGCCGCGTTTGGCTTGAACGTATCTACCCCAGATGAACATAGATTCTAACTCCTCGTTTCTTGGGAATGAACTGAATGCAAGGTAATCTCTGGGGATACTTCATTCTGACCTGTTTTTCAATGTCAAGCGGCGTTTCGCCCACAAACAGTTCCCCTTCGACAATGGTCACATATTTCCCTTTGTAGTTTTCGTAGATTTCGAGAGAACGTTGGGCAAAGATCTCATCATCTTCTTGATCTTTCTGGTAGATAGCGAGTTCTTCGTCGGTCAATTCGATAAGTTCCATTGGTTTCGCTGTTTGATGTTTAGTCGATTTGACTCGGATCATAATTTATCACCGTGATTGATGGATTCTAAAAGGGAGCTACAAGTTCCTTTTGATTTAGGACTTACGCAGTTACACCCCGGCTGTCGCTACGACGCCGGGTGTGTTCGGGGTCAAACACCCGGTGTCCTTGAGACAACCGGGGTTTGAAAACTGCTATTTTGCGTAAGTCCTATGATTATAATCGCAAGCGATGTAAATGTCAAACAGACTTTGTGGCTTTTTGAAAAAGGTGCTTATTTGATGGAAGGAGGTTTCATAATGGCGCTCAAATGCCCCACATGCGGCGCCGTCAATCCCGACAACGCCCGTTTCTGCTGGAATGACGGCGAAAAACTGGTGACAACGGGATTCAACCCGTTTCAATTTACGAATGGCTCGTCCGCCAATTCGGTTAAAGATTGGGTCAGTCTCGTCGATAAGAACTGGGAGGAAAGCCTGGAACACTTTTACGCCGGTAACTTTGCAAATTGGTTCTCCGGCATTGGACGCGGCGATCTTGCCCTCGGTGCGCGTAAAGTTGCTTCTTCGGAAAGGGATCAAAACATCGGACTTGAGAAATTTCTTCAAACCCTTGGACCTGATGCGCCACCGACTCCCCAGTTGACCGTCAGCCACGCGACGCTTGACTTTGGCACCGTTGACGTTGAGACAATCTCAAAAGGTGGCTACACCAGACAATTTACCCTCCGCAACACGGGACGCGGGCATCTGTACGGAACAATCGCTGCTTCCGGATCGTGGATTACAGTTGACAAGACCAAGTTCAGTGGCAATTCCACTACGATAACAGTGACAACGCAAGCGACCGGACGTACCGCAACCATCACGATTCAATCGAACGGCGGGACGGAAACGCTCTCTGTCCAAATGAATCCTGTATATCCTGTCTGGAACGCAATATTCAGTCGAGAAAGTTTGATTGGGGCAGGCGTTGGTTTAGGGTTGGGGTATATCATAGCTAAGAGAATCGCTTACATGCCTCTCATCTTAGCTCCGAATCCCTTTCTTGGTCTCGTGATGGGCCTATCATTTGGGTTGGTAATCAGCATGAGCAGGTGGGTTAGAAAAATTCAGCGGCCAGTATTTTATTTAATCCCAGTCGTTTGGTTTATGTTGGGGATAGGTATTCCAACTCACATTGGCTACCAGGAGTACAAAATCAGAACGGCTAAAACCGGTGATGTATGGGCCGTAGAGCCGCTTATCAGCGCCTTGAAGGGAAAAGATGATAGTGATGTGCGCACGGATGCAGTTCTAGTTCTCGGTGAAATCGGCGACGCCAGGGCGGTAGAACCACTAATTGACGCTTTGAGGAATGGAAGGGTGCCCTCTCACGCCGCGGCTTGGGCCTTGGGTGCAATTGGCGACGCCAGGGCAGTCGCCCCGCTGATCGACGCTTTGAAGCATGAATCTGAAGACACGCATCTGCTTGCTTGGGCCTTGGGTGCAATTGGCGAGTCCGCTGTGCTACCGCTTATCGACGTATTGAAAGATAGGCGTTGGGAAATAGGCGCGAGTGCGGCTTATGCCTTGGGTGAAATTGGCGACGCCAGGGCGGTTCAACCGCTTATCGACGCTTTGAGGGATGAAGATTGGCATATGCGCTCTTATGCGGCTTATGCCTTGGGTGAAATCGGCGACGCCAAGGCAGTGGCCCCGCTAATTGACGCTTTGAAAGATGGAAATGAGTCGGCGCGAAAGAATGCGGCTGCTGCCCTTGGTCAAATCGGCGACGCCAGGGCGGTGCAACCGCTTACCAACACTTTGAAGGATGAAGATGCAGATGTACGCGAGGCAGCTAGAGAAGCCCTAGCTAAGATTCAAAAAAAAGTTAGCCTCCGTTAGATTGCACGCCAGAAAGCCGATTTCCCCAAACAAAACAGATTGCTAGGAGGTCAACTCAAATGCCAAAAATCCAAATTCAAACCAGCCTGTTACGCGACAATATCGTGGTGACAGGCGAAACCTACACCAACTACCTACTCATCAAAGCGGTTCCAACCGATGTCAGCGTGCAGGCAATGCCGTTGAACGTCTCGCTGGTGCTGGACGTCAGCGGGTCAATGCACAGTGAAAACCGGCTGGAATACGTGAAGCGTGCCGCCGAACATGTCGTGGACATGATGAGCCCTGACGATATTGTCTCCATCGTCGCGTTTGCTGACAGCGCAAAGGCAGTTTCGCAGGCGATGGCGGCGGGCGATAAGGGAAGGATCAAACAGGCGATTCAGCATATCGAGAACGCCGATGTCGGCGGGGGCACGTCGATGTATTTGGGGATGGAGCGTGGCGTTGGTGAAGTGCGCAAGAATCTGTCCGACCAGCGTTCCAATCGGGTCATCGTCCTCACAGACGGGCAGACGAGCGGAGAAGACCAATGCCAGCAGATTGCCCAGAAGGAAGCGCCGGCGGGCGTGAGCTTTTCTGCTATCGGCGTCGGTTCTGATTGGAACGAAGAGCTCCTCACCCAAATTGCAGCAATCGGCGGTGGACAATGGCACTATGTCGCAACGCCCGACCAGGCGCAACAAATCTTTCAGCGTGAGTTCGGTCAGTTGATGACGACGGCATTCAGCAACGTCATCCTGAAAGCCCACCTCATGAAGGACATCGGGGTGAAACGAGCGAGACAGGTGGAGCCCGATCATGCCGAATTGTCCGTTGACATGGGAGATGCGCGTTTGGCAATTATCCCCATCGGTGCCATGCAAAAGGATAAGCCCAAATGGTTCGTGCTCGACTTCGGATTGCCCAAACGCGCTCCGGGGAGGTATCTCATCGCACGGGTCGAGCTCACCTACAACGTTCCCAGCGCCAACATCGTCGGTGAATCCACCCCGACGATCGGGGTATCGGTCGTCTACACGGATGACAGAAGCCAAAGCTACGTCAACGGCGAAGTCGCCAGGTGTATTGACCAGCTTCAGATCGAAGATTTGGCTTCAAAGGCGACAGGTTTCCTGAATCAGGGTGAGGTAGCGCGTGCGACCATGCTCCTTCAAAACGCCGCCAATATCGCCAACCGAGCGGGCGATGCTCGGAAAACTCAGGCATTGGGACAGGCTCTGAACGAACTAGGGCAAGCTGGCGGGCAGGTGTCTCGCCAAACGATGCTTCAACTCAAAGATCAAGCGCGGAGAACAGGTGTCCTCTCGCCCGATGAACAAGATGCAGTTTTGAAAAAGTAGGCGCGAGACGGGCCTCACTCCATTTTTATCAAGTTAAGGCGACGCAGAGCGTCGAAAACGGCATTCCCACGCAGAGCGTGGGAACGAGTCTAAAGTGACGCCGAGCTCGAATCGGCCTCAGTCGTCTTGAGACGACTTGAGTTTTTAGCCCCGATAGATCGGGGCAAGGAGGAGAACCATGATCATTTGTCCAAACCCAGATTGCAAAGCCCAAAACGAAGACGGTGTGCTCTACTGCAACCAATGTGGAGCCGATCTGTCCCAGGTTGCAGCCCAGGCGGAAGCGGCTCAACTCCCAGAAATAGCACAACCCGTTGTCACACCGCCGCCCACGCTCCCAGCAGGAATTGTCGAGCCCGCGCAGGTTCAACCGGAACCCGTCCCAACCGCTGCCCAGGGAAGAACGGCTAAACTGCGCGTTCTGCGAGGTGGCAAGCCTGGGGAAGAATTTCCCATTCTCTTTGAAGGCTTGCATGTAATCGGCCGCATGGACCCGGAAGGGAAACCCGTGGAGATTGACCTGACGGACCAGGAGGCATCGTTGCCGAGTTCTTCCGTCTCCCGTCAACACGCTGCCATCAAGTTTGAGAACGGGCAATATACGATTGAAGACATCGGCAGCGCCAACGGCACTTATGTCAATCGCGGCAATCGTCTTCAGATTGGGGTGCCGCAGGCTCTGAACGGTGGGGATGAGATTATCGTGGGTCGGGTCTATCTGAAGTTTATACGCAATACGTGAGTAGACTTCCGAAGTCTTTGAGACTTCGGAAGTCTATTCGCTCCATCATCTGACAAGGAGGAGAAACATGGTTCGATGTCCGAGTTGTGGCAAATCTAATAATCCACTCAACCAGTTCTGCGATGATTGTGGTGCAGAATTATCAAAGCAAGTCGTTTCATCTGCCACCCAACAACATCAAACAACACAGCAGCTAATCCTCTGCCCCAAATGTAACTCCGCCAGTCCTATAGGAAGTAAAGTTTGTCTGCGTTGCGAAAAGCCTTTTCCCCTTTCACCGGGGGTCGTCCTCAATAACCGGTATCGAGTCGATGCACTACTGGGTCATGGTGGAATGGCAGTGATTTATAAAGCCATTGACCTGAAGGCAGGCACCCTTCCCGTTGCGTTGAAAGAGTGTTCCCCAGGCGATCAAACTCCCGCAAACCAGCCCAAATATCTTGAGATGTTTAAGCGGGAAGCGCGTGTCGTCGAGCAACTCAAGATGCTCAGTGTGGTCCCCCGATTCGTGGAATACTTCGAGGAGGATGGCAAACCATACTTTACGATGGAGTTTATCGAAGGAAAGAACTTGCTCCAATTGATGGAAGCCCAGAATAAACCGTTTCCCGTGGACAAGGTTATTGATTGGGGGATACAACTTTGCGATGTCTTCAGTTTTCTCCACCGGCAGAATCCCTCCATCGTGTACCGCGACCTGAAGCCTGATAATATCATGCTCACCCAAGACGTGGGCGGAGAGCGCATCGTGCTGGTCGATTTCGGAATCGCCAGGGAGATGGAAGTGACAGGCAAGACCATGACAATGATGGGGACGCGGGGATATGCGTCTGAGGAGATGGAGCGGGGAAAAGCGGAACCTAGAAGTGATCTGTTCACCCTGGCTGCCACGATGTTTCATCTGCTCACCAATCGGAACCCTGAGAGTACCGCCACGCCACGCTTACGTTCGGTTTCACCGCGCATGCCCCAGTGGTTAGATGACATCATCGCGATTAACCTCTCGCGGTTTCCAGAGGACCGGTACAACTCTGCGGCAGACCTGAAAATAGACCTGCAAAAACGAAGCGTATCCACAACCCGTCCCTGTCCCCGTTGCCAGATGGTGAATCCCATACGCGCCCCCTACTGCAAACAGTGCGGGACGCAACTCTCCGCCGATAGTCGCCCATGTCCAAATCCAAATTGTCGGCAGTCTATATCGCAGAATGTGAAATTCTGTATTCACTGCGGGCATCAGATTCGTTCATGATGAAGAGCGACAGCAATTCATCCAAAGCGCAGGTCGCAGAACATGTCGGCGGGCAGGGCTGGAAGTTGACTGATGCGGAGTTGAAGGAGATTGAGGCGGTGCTGATGGAGGAATAATATCATTGCTCAGACCATCTGGATTTCGTATGCGGTAATCCAGATGTCAATCTGTTGAAATCTTTGTTTGAGAACCTCTTTGTATTCTCTAAAAAATTGCATAATCTGGTCGCTATTTTCCTGAACATCAACAACAAATTTGATGAGTTCATCTTCATATTCTCGTCCCTGATGAATCCAGATTCCCTGAAGTGGTTGCGGCTCTAAGGTGATAGCACCAAACCGTTGGGTTAAATCCCTTCGTATTTGTAGAATTTTCTGAGGTTCAACTTCTGAGCCATCATAGAAAAATTCGCGGCGGAAACTCCGTCATTCATGGCGGAGAGGAAGCCGCACCCCCTTTTTAGAATAAATGGGGGATTTTACCGTTAGGATGGCTCCCCCATTGCCGTATCTGCTTTCGCAGTTAATGGTCGCCTCGACAAGGTTGTGACACGGTTTTCTTGTGTGCAGCACCGTCCCATACCCCAAAAGTTCTTTTAACTACACACCGCAGAGTTCGGAACTGGCGAGGCATTCCGAAGTGCCTATAGATTCGCGTCCAACGTAGTACCACCTTTGGTACTGAGTCTGGTCAACCGAGACTTGCGTTAGATTTCGCACAAGCCTCGCCCTTTAGGACGGGGTGATTGACTGTATCTGAGAGGGATGAGAATTTCGTAGCGCATGGATGGCATGGTCGAAGCCCTCTTCTTTGATAAGCGTATAGGGAATTTTCAGCTCTTCCAAGATAGCCAAACTTTTTTTGGGAATCTCATAAAAATTATCGGGTAAACAGATGACACGGATACGTTTAGCTAATTCAACGAGCCCTTTTGCTTCATCTTCGTCGCCGTGAAATTGAATTCTAGCCATTTGCATAATATAACTCCTGTAGGACTTACGCAGTTACACCCCGGCTGTCGCTGCGACGCCGGGTGTGTTCGGGGTCAAACACCCGGTGTTCTGCGGACAACCGGGGTTTGAAAACTGCTATTTTGCGTAAGTCCTATCCTGAAATAAGAGGATTGAAACTCTGAATTGGGTCAGTTAAAATTTAGGCGGATTTTACCATTCATCCAGAGAATTGTCAAAGGAAAAGTTTTCATCTCAGTGTCGTAACTAACTTTCAAAAATAAAATTCCAATTTCGGACGCTGACCACCAGACCCGAAGGGTTTTGGAAACCCTTCGGGTCTGGGAACAAATAGGAACTTTAATCAAGGTAGTTAAACAAACATAAGGAGAAAGATTGATGCCCAAATTAAGAACAGCGTTAATTGGTGCGGGTGGCAGGGGAAGCGCCGTGCGCCTGCCCCATATCTTATTGATGAACGATGTCTTTGAACTGGTCGCTATTTGTGATCGCGACGAAGATAAAGCCCGTCAAGTCGCTACGAAACACAACGTCAAGGCGTATGGGCGTGTGCAAGAACTGGTCGCGAGTGAATCACTTGACCTTGCCGCTGTCAGCACGCCGGGGGATTCCCACCATGTCATCTGTGCTTACCTTGCGGAACATGGGGTCAACATCATCGTCGAAACGCCGCTGTCGATCACCATTCCTCTCTGCGATCTGATTATCGACGCTGTAGACCGCAACGGTGTCAAGCTGGAAGTCGCTGAACAGTACCCCCGCGATCCGTGGCATCTGATGAAGCGGAAGCTCATCGACGCGGGATTGATCGGTGACCTGCTGCGTATCTACAGTTTATTCCAGACCGGCGGCTACCACATCATGAGCAGTATCCGTCTGTTGTCGGGTTCGGAGCCGGTTCGCGCAACGGGCATTTCCATGGTTCGCCCTATCCCACGAGTCAATACCAGCGCGATTCGACAGTACACGCAGGAAGATTGGTCGATGGGAATCATCGATTTTGCCAACGGGGCGACGGGGTTCATGGCATATTCCGAAATCTACCACGCACAGGCTATCGGACGCAAGCAGACAACGTTGTTTCAGATCGACGGCACAACGGGGACGATTGTCGATAACACCGTGTATCTCACGTCAGAGGAACAACGGCTGGACGGCGGCCGGGCGACCGCTTACCCAATCAAGCCCGTTATGAAATCGGTGGAGGGTGGACAGATTCTGGAGCGGATGGAAATTGAGACAGACCCGCCGTTTGTGTGGGAAAACCCATTCCCGCAGTACAAGGTCAGCGTGGGCGGGCTGGCAATCATTGAGGAGATGGATAGCATCGCTCAAGCCATACGCAACGATCAGCCGACACGCTACGACGCCCGAACCGGACGAAAAGATATGGAACTCCAGATCGCTGTTGGGGAATCTGGCCGGCTGGGAAGAAAACCGCTCGATTTGCCCCTGACGGAGATTACGCCGCATGAAGAAGGAATCCATGCGCACTTCAAGGAGAAGTACGGTGCCGACCCGTATGATGTGGAAAAGCTGGTAGATTTCTTCTTTCCGAAGGTATAATTAAGTTCCAGGGAAGGGCCAAAGCTCTTGCAAAAGGGAGAAGAAAGTTGGTTGAACCAATCAAAGGTTACACAAAGCATGGGCTGAATCAGGCAATTAGCCGTAATGGAGGATGTGGGGTTCATCCTAAAGCGATGCTTGATGCAGTCAAGAACCCGAAGAAGAGGGTGCAACAAGCAAATGGGAACACAAAATATGTTGGAAAGGATGCAACAGCCATTCTCAATCAAGAAGGCAAAGTCGTTACAACATATGGCAAACCTCGTGGGCCGCAGATATGGCAACAGGGAACTACACGTCCGTCAGGAAGTGGATCTGCGCAGAGGAAAGCTAATAAATTAGGATTTAGTTACTATCCGGGGGCGATTCGATGAGCGAGGCAAAAACTTATCAACTCCATCAGAGGGAGCTAGACTTTCTGATGGCTCACATTTCACAGCCGCATCTGAGAGAAGTATTGAAAAGGGCAAAAGAAAATGGATCATTCTTCGTTCAGGGACGATATGATACAGGAAAATATCGGGTGACCATAACGAAAGAAGATGCAGAGCGAATTGTTGATTACCTATCCAATCTGTTGTGTGAAATTGGCTTGAAGTCCAACAGTGAGCCGAATTCTATTGGACTGTATATTGAAAACTTAATCGACACCTTTACTTACGACACGTTCTAACCTCAGTTTTGCAACTTTAAGCCGTTAAGATCTACGTTAATTGATACATCGCAGAATCATATCGTTGGTATGCGAAACACCCCCAATATTCGTATCTTACAAATTAGAGCGATTACTTCGGAGGAGATAGAACAATATGACCACTCAAGAATTGTTAGCTAAGGTTGAAGAAATTAAAGCAAGCGTTGATAATGACTACCCCTGTGATCGCTGCATCTACTTTGCAGGGGATTACCACCCCGCCTTCTGCTTGAACCCGTACCGAAAAGTGGACCCGGTTTTGAATAACATTGTGTCAGTGGTTGTGATTGATGGCGGCAACGGCAAGTGTCCGGGATTGGTCGAAGGGGAACCGGCATGGTTGCGGATTTTCCTCAGTAGCGAGGAACCGCTATCCATTGAGGAGGATTATCGGCGAGCGCAGGAGATCGAAAAGGAGTTTGAAAAGGGTGCGCGTCTGGAGCTATTCAATGTGAAATTGTGAAACCGGAAGCAAGGATTCAGGATTCAGGATACAAGATTCAGGTCGAAGAGTCTCGCCTAGCGGACATTCAGGATTCAGGATTCAGGATACATTAAATTGGGAGGGGGAAAACAGCATTAAATGATAAAACAGGTTGAAAATCAAACTGGAATTATTGAACATGAATTAGCAAACGGATTAAAAATATTGACGAAGGAGGTCCACGCAGCGCCTGTCGCCAGCGTTTATATCTGGTATAAAGTCGGTTCACGCAACGAACGCTCCGGGATGACGGGCGTTTCCCATTGGGTGGAACACATGCTTTTCAAGGGGACTCCGAAATTCCCAAAAGACGAGCTCAAACGGGTGATCGAGGGCAACGGGGGGCGATGGAACGGCTTCACGAGTACCGATTATACCGCCTATTATGAAATCCTACCAGCGGACAAGATTGCGGTCGGGCTTTCGCTGGAAGCGGATCGGATGCAAAATAGCGTCTTTGAGCCCAATGAAGTTGAATCTGAGCGCACGGTCATTCTTTCCGAGCGTGAGGGCGCGGAGAATTCGCCACAATTCGTTTTATGGGAGGATGTGCAGGCAACGGCGTATAAGGCGCACCCGTATCAGTGGGGGGTGATTGGCTGGGCTTCAGACCTCAAAGCGATGACCCGCGGCGACCTCTACAATTACTATCGCCAGCGTTACGTCCCCAATAACGCAACGCTTGTCATCGTTGGGGATTTCGACACGTCCGATCTGATGAAACAGGTGGAAGCGCATTTTGGTCATCTGCGCCGTGGGGAAGCCATCGTGGGACCGTCAACCGTTGAGCCTAAGCAGCGAGGGGAAAGGCGGGTCACCGTTCGTAAAGAGGGACATATCGCTTATGTCGCCGTTGCCTATCACATTCCGGCCGCGGGGCATCCAGACCTCTATCCGTTGGAAGTGCTTGGCACCATCATGAGTTCGGGCAAAACCTCACGGCTTTATCGGGCATTGGTAGACAAGCAGCTAGCGACTTCCGCATCGTTTGATCCGACGTTCTCTAAGGATGCCGGGCTCGCCTGGGCGTTTACGGAAGCGTGCGCAGATGTTGACCCGGGCACGCTTGAACAGGCTTTGTTGGAACAGATAGAACGTGCCCAAAACGATCTCGTCACTGAAGCCGAATTGGAAAAGGCAATCAACAAAACAGAGGCGCACTTTATCTTCTCGCTTGATAGCGTCTCCAATCAGGCGGCTCAGATCGGCTATTACGAAACCGTGCTCTCCTATAAATTCCTCGATACCTATCTCGACCAGATTCGCTCCGTGACTCGCCAGCAGATGCGCGAGGTTGCCCAAAAGTATCTCACGGAAGATAACCGCACCGTTGGACATTTCCGCCCAATCCCACCGGACAATGGAGGAGCGTATGGTGATGCGCCTGTCGAAGAAGTTGGACAAGCAGCTAACTGGTGTTACACAAATCAGCCTCACTTTTTTTCCCAGCCGGAGAGCCAGAAAGCCGGAGAGCCGGAGAGCCGGAAAATGTTTCACGTTTCACGTTTCACGTTTCACGTATCGCCCATCACGAATCACTCACCACTCGCAGGTTCAGCAGGAGCCTCACCCTCCCACTTGCCCGTTACCCGCCATGTGTTTGACAACGGCTTGACCCTGTTGGTACAGGAAAATCACTTTAATCAAACCATTGCCGTTGCCGGACGATTGAAGGCGGGGAGCATGTACGACCCACCGGAGCTTTACGGTTGCGCGGATTTCGTCGCCAACATGCTCACAAAGGGGACAGCGAAGCACTCATGGGAGGAGATCGCGGAAGCCATCGAATCTGTCGGTGCCGATCTGAATGTATGGGGCAATACGGAAATGGTGAGCGTTGACGGACGCCTGCTTTCAAAGGATTTTGACTGCGTGCTTGATGTTCTCAACGAGATTTTGCGCCAGCCGACCTTTCCACAAGAGGAGATCGACAAACATCGTCATCAGGTCTATAGCTGGTTCAAGGCGTGGGACGATGACACTGACCGCGTCGCGGAGCGAACGCTCCGGGAGCTCATTTACCCTGATAGCCACCCTTATCACAGGCGTGTGCACGGGACGGAGGCATCAGTAGGTCGCATGCAGCGGCAGGCATTGATCGATTTTCACGCCCGCTACTATCGACCCGATGCCCTTATCCTGGCGGTTGTCGGCGATGTCAACACACCGGAGGTCATCGAAAAAATCCATGCGGCGATGGGGGATTGGGAGGCGGATGCGGAGCAAATACCATTCGCTGTATCGGCCGTGGAGTATGGTGAAAGACAGGTCGCCATCAAACCGATGATGGACAAATCGCAAGTGAATATTGAGTTAGGGCACAAAGGGCTGACCCGCTCGAATCCCGATTGCCATGCCTTCGATCTCATGAATCGGATTTTGGGCGGCAGCGCGGGAATTGCGCGGCTCTTTGGCCGTGTCCGCGATGTACAGGGATTGGCATACAGCGTGTGGAGTTCATTCTCTCCAACGATGGGCGAAGGCCCCTTCCATGCGAGCGCGGGTGTCAATCCAAACAACGTGGACAAAGCGATTGAGAGCATTCTGCACGAGATTGCGCTCATCAAATCGGAAGGTGTCACCGAACAGGAATTTTCGGACGCACAGAACCTGGTTGTTGGCAACTTTGCATTGACGTTAGAAACCAACAAAGGGATTGCTTCCGTCCTGCTGTCTGCCGAGGTATATGGTTTGGGGCTCGATTACCCCGCTAGGCACGAGTCAATTTACCGAAGCATCACCCGTGAGCAGGTCAACGCAGTCTCGCAGAAGTATTTGCACCCGGATAAATGTTGCATTGCGATTGCGGGGCCGTATCGGGGGAAGTGAAGGTCTAACAGTTTTTGCTTGACCCTACACCCCCCCTCATGTATTATATCGCTCAATTGATTTGTAACTTTCAATATTAAAGTTGACATTTTCAGACTTCCGAAGTCTTGGAGACTTCGGAAGTCTGGGAAGCCTCGAAGGGATACACCCCCTTCCCAACGGGTCAGATAAATTTCTAACAGGTAAATACCGACACATTGTCGGTCAATTTTCCAAAATCGACAATTCCCTATGAAACCGAAATTTATCCGTGTTATTGCAATCTGCGTATTCTGCCACGATGAAAAGATTCTCGTCTTTGAGGATTTTGACTCGGTCAAGAACAAACCGTTCTATCGCCCTCTCGGTGGCGGTATTGAGCCGGGCGAGACGAGTCAGGTAGCCGTCGCCCGCGAAATTGAGGAAGAAATTGGCTTTAAGGTCATGAACCTCCGACTTCTAGGCGTGTTAGAAAGCCTATTTACCTGTGAAGGTGAACCGGGTCATGAGATAGTATTCGTTTACGACGGTGAGTTTGCTGACCGGTTCGTTTATGACCAACCTCGATTCAATGGTCAAGAACACAACGGTATGCCTATTTCCGCAGTTTGGAGACGTATTGATTCCTTTGATGAATATAACCGCCTGGTGCCGGAAGGGCTGCGAGCGCTCCTGACCCATCGTGCCTAAAACATCGACCCCTTTCCGCAAAATCACGGCGTAAGTTTTTCGACATTCGGGTACATATAAAATAATGACAAAAAAAAATCGTAATCAACTGATTGCTGTTGCGACGCTCATCGTTGGTCTGGTCTTTCTCTATCAGCCCGACTCTATTTTGCTCAAGGGGATTGCGCTGCCGCTTTTGGTCATCTCTGCCATCCTATCGGCAACTTCCTTTTCCAACAAGGGCGTCATCGAAGGAATCGCTGTTTTGGGGTTGCTCGCAGGATTTATCTTTCTTTATCAACCCGCACCTGCGATTTTACGGACCTCCGCTTTCCACTTGCTGACTGCAAGCGCAATTGCTTTTAGCATGACAACCTCCCGAAAAAAAATAATGGAGATTGTGGCAGCGATCATTGTTATCATCGGGCTTGCTTTTCTGTATCAACCCTTTAACCAACTGCTACATGGCACTGGGCTCCATCTCATTCTGACAGGCATGATTGTGTTGGCAATTGTATCCCCACGGAGACTCTTGATTGAACGCCTCTCCATCGGCGCGATTGCAGTGGGACTCGTCTTTCTGTGCCAACCGTTTTGGCTTTTGCTTTACCAGACGGGGCTTCAAATCCTGCTTGGCGGCTTAACCGGGTTTATTGTTGTTGCCCACAGGTAGGTCGATTCAGCCTATTTCAGTTGCCTTTTATCCGGCATTGTGCTACAATACGAACTGATACAAAACTTGACGATTTCACGGGAATCTGACTGATGCGCATTGAAAACAATAACCGCTGTTTTGCTTGTGGTAAGGAGAATCCATTTAGTTTGCAAATCAATCCGGTTGTTGCTCCAGGTGGGACACAGGTCAAGATCGAATGTACCCCGCCAGTTCATTTTCAAGGGTGGGCCAATATTGTACATGGTGGCATCCTGAGCACACTGTTGGACGAAGCGATAACGTATGTCGGCATCGCGAGTTTTGATGCCCCCGCCGTGACGGCACAGCTTGAGATTCGGTTCAAAAAGCCGGCATTGACGGGGAATAAGCTAATTGTCACAGCCAATCGCGTGAAAATTGGAAAGCGGCTCATTGAGGTCGCAGCGACCATTGAGTTGGCGGATGGAACACGGATTGCTGAAGGAACTGGAAAAGTCATGAAAGCCAGCGTTTTGTAGGTAGGGATATGCCCTTGTGGCATATCTGCTCGATCATCTGTCTGATTGGGCTCTTTTTTAAGGGAATTTTACGAAAGGGTGCAGCATGCAATCCACGGGCTCGCATCACAGCCAAATGCGTCGTCGATATATTGTCCGTTTTGATTCAGCAAAGTTGCCAAGGATTGAAACCGATTTCCTGGTGATTGGTAGCGGGAGTGCCGGGTTAAGGGCAGCCATTGAAGCGGTTCAACACGGAGAAGTGGTGTTGATTACCAAAAGCGTTATGCAAGAAAGCAATACGCGTTATGCACAAGGTGGAATCGCTGTTGCCATGAGTGAAGATGACACCATTGCTTTCCATGTTGAAGATACGCTCAAAGCCGGTGCTGGACTCTGCGATGAAACCGCCGTAGAGGTCATGGTCGAAGAAGGCATCCAACGGGTCACGGAAATGATTCAGTGGGGGGCAAACTTCGATAAGGAGGGAGATGAACTCGGTTTCACGATGGAAGCCGCCCATCAACGTCGGCGTATTATCCACCGAGGCGATGCCACGGGGAAAGAGACAACGGAGGTTTTAGTCAACCGTCTCAGAAATCAGGAACGGGTGCGGGTCATTGAGCATGCCTTCGCGATCGACTTCATGACGCAAAACGATACCTGCTACGGCGTTGTGGCACTCATTGAAGACACCCTTTGTTGCATTTTTGCCAAAGCCACCATCCTTGCAGCAGGGGGCCTTGGGCGCGTTTTCCAATGTACGTCCAACCCGGAGGTGGCGACGGGAGATGGTTACGCTACGGCATGGCGGGCAGGCTGCGACATGATGGATATGGAATTTGTCCAGTTCCATCCAACAACCTTATTTCTGACGGAGGCACCCCATTTCTTGATTTCTGAAGCGGTGCGCGGAGAAGGGGGCATCTTAATCAATGCGCGTGGAGAACAATTTATGGGGAAATACCACGAGATGGAAGAGCTTGCGCCTCGTGACGTGGTGAGCCGTGCCATCCTCAACGAGATGCAACTGACAGATTTTCCCTGTGTCTATTTGGACATAACGCATTTGCCCTCAGATTTCATACGGAATCGCTTCCCAACCATTTATCAAACCTGCTATCAGTACGGGATTGACATTACAACGGATGTCATCCCTGTCCGCTCCGGAGCGCATTTTATGATGGGTGGTGTCCGAACCAACCTGAAAGCGGAGACCAATATTCGAGGACTTTACGCCTGCGGCGAGGTCGCTTGCACAGGCGTCCATGGTGCTAATCGGCTTGCAAGTAACTCATTGCTCGAATGCCTCGTTTTTGGCGCACGCGCGGGGAACGCTGCGGCTGAGTATGCACAGTCAATCAGCCGGGAGCGGTATGCGAATCTTAGGCTTCACTCGGAGGATGAATCCGAATCCCCCCAAGAATTCGATTTTCAATCGGCGCGGGAGACCCTTCGTGAACAGATGTGGAAAAGCGTTGGCATCCTCAGACACAGCGCGGAGCTGAAAGCAGCAGCCAATGCGTGGGCAGAATTGGAACAGAATTGCCCCTGGAATCGGATCGAAGGGTTTGAATTTCAAAATATGCTGGATGTTGCCAAGCTCATCACGGAAGCAGCAATCATACGCACGGAGAGCCGAGGGGCACACTACCGGGAAGATTTCCCTGAAAGGGACGATGTCAACTGGAGAAAGCATGTCTTGATTTGTCGGGATAAAGAGCCGAGAATTGTGGATTGAAGCACGGGGAAGCGAGGCAGTTTTTTGAATTTTGGGGGACTTCATTTATGGCCGCTCCTGTTCCAGGACGAGAAAATTTCGTGCTTATGTGGCTGGAGACAAAGGAACCGAATCCAGCATATACCAAGTTTGAACATAAGCCTTTGGCTGAACGGATTGATGCACGTAAAATGATGATTACTCCTTGTGCAGAGACGATCTTCCTTCACCACAACGACCCGGCTCAATTTAGGGAACATATACAGGAGCTTGGCTATCGAGAGACAGCCAATGTTCTTGACCGAAGACCCAAAGATACGAATACGAGCCGTGCTAACTTTGGTGAGGTAATCGCGTCAGAGTATCTTCGGCAAAGTGAAGGATATTACATACCAACCTACCGGCTTCGATACAATCCAAACCCGGAGTCGGCTATGAAGGGAGATGATGTTCTCGCTTTCAAATTGGGGCACGATGATGGCAGCGGACGCGAAATGCTTGTGGCGGAAGTTAAAGTACGTTCTCGATTTGAAAGCCAAGCCGTGGAAGAAGCGTACAAGAACCTCACCACAGGGCAAAGACCACGCCCCAAGTCCTTGCCATTTATCGCACAAATACTACGAGACCAGGGAAAGGCGAAGGAGGAAAGGCAAATTCTCGAGTTTCTTCCCCAGTTCGGTAGACAAAGACCGCAACGACGCTACGCTATTTTCCTGATTACGGGAAACCAACCTCAAGATGCCTTCGGTTGTATTCAAGAAAAGCCTAACATTATACGCAACCTGGAGGCTTTTGACCTGGCACTTAACGACCTTGGCCAACTGGTGGATTTGTTATTCGAGATGGAGGTGGACGTCAATGGATTTTGACCCAACACAAATTATTAAGGATGTAGCCACCATCCGCCAAGACCCCAACTTTCGGAACTTTGTCGCACAAGCCCATTCGCGTTCGATTCTCCGTAAGTTAGGCACTCCTGCCAGCGAATGGCCTTCGTATTCAAAGGATATGGATGAGACGCTTCACTACACGGCCCATTATCTTCTGGAGCAGGGGTTGCGGCTGAAAGAATCTAATCTCTATAAAGATAAAGCTGATGATTACATCAGAGAAGGTGTTGAGATTCTCGAATTCTTGTATGCCACAGCACCGATAGATTATCCTGACCGAACCGAGGGATTATTTAATGCCGCACTGGGTTATTATATCGCCGGATACTACGCGCGGTCTTATGTTTTGATGAAGGATTTGGAAGCTAGACTGAAACTACCACAACACCTGGAACTTTTAAGGCGGCTTTTCCTCAAGGATTTTGGAGGGCTCAGGCAACTGATATCTGAGTTCCTTTTGGATTCAAAGTTCTCCGACAAGGTAATCTCGGAACGTTTGCGTTCAGGTGAGATTTCACAGGATGAATCTATCGCGCACGTTCTACAGACCTCTTTGAATCGTGCGTTTTCCTATTTCATTGAGTATCCCAAAAGCGGTCACCGGCCACTGTATGAAAAAGCTCGCGAAATTTTGGAACAGGGAATCCAATTAGCCAAGAAAACATACTTCGTCGATTGGTGGTGGTTGCTGTCATGTTCGATGCACCTTTTTTCGGAGTATGATGCGAACTCACTTTGGTGCCAACTTGCACCGATGGCCAGCGATGACCCCAATGGACGCTTTGTACGTCCTTATATCCGAAATAGCTTTCGGCACAATATACCTGTCATTGAGTTGTGGCGATCTCAGACAAAAGCCCTACCGATAATCAACGAGAGTGAAAGGCGCAGTTACTGTCTGAAAATGCCAACAAGCGCAGGAAAAACACGCATTGCTGAATTAGCAATTCTACGTTTCCTCCTTGACCACGCAAATGAGCCTGAAGCGAAATGTGCATATATAGCTCCTTTTAGGGCTTTGGCAGTTGAGGTTGAAGAGACATTGCAAAAGAGTTTTGGTCCACTTGGAATTCGAGTGTCGGAAATTTATGGTGGTTTTGAACTCAGCCCACTTGAACGTATGTTGATTGAAAAGACAAAGATCTTGGTGGCAACTCCTGAAAAGTTCGATGCTCTTATCCGTTATGTCCCTGAGCTCGCGGGAACGTTTAAACTTCTTATCATGGACGAAGGGCACATAATCAGTCGGACCGATCGGGGGGTTCGGTATGAGTTTTTCGTCCATCGGCTTGTGCGTCGCTACCTGACAACTGATGCACGTATCTTCTTCCTTTCGGCGGTGCTTCCTAATGTGCAGGAGTTCGCTGAATGGATTACGGGACGAGCGGATGGAGTGATTGAATCAGACTGGCGTCCATCTCGCTTGATGCTGGGTGAATTGCAATGGAATGGAAGCAGCGCTCGGATTGAATATACTCACGTTCTCAGGGAACAACTCGAACACGAATGCTTTGTCCCTCATTTTATCAGGCAGTGGCACCGTAACGCCTGGAGCGGCAGTCTCGGACGCCGAAACCCATTTCCTGTTGATATGAGCGAGGCGCTTGCCATTGCAGCTATGGAATTGGCTCAACGAGGTTTGACGCTGGTATTCGTGCCGAAACAAGTGTCAGCGGAGCCTTTTGGAAGTCAAGTTTTGAAAGCGTTAGAAATACGGCAAGTCATTGCTCGAAAAAATGGTTCAGATTATGCCCTTCCGATCTCTCAAAATCAAAAAGACCTTTTGGACGAATGTATTTCCGTTGCGCGGGAAACGATGGGGGATGACGCTAAAATGATTGACTTCCTTAAAGCAGGTTTTATTGTGCATCACAGTAAGGTTCCGCACGCACTTCGATTAAAACTTGAAGAACTGGTACGTTCCGAAGGCGTGCGGCTTGTAATCGCCACCACAACATTGGCTCAAGGGGTCAATTTTCCAATCCAAACGGTTCTTGTTAGGAGTCTTGATTTGAGCAAAAATCAACCTGTGGATGCAATGACTTTTTGGAATATCTGCGGGCGAGCGGGGCGAGGCGGAAAAGAAAATGAAGGGCAGATACTTTTTGTGGTAGACCTCACCAAAGAAAACTGGCAACGGCAACGTGATGAGCAACTGCGTCAAAGTGTTATTGACGAACTTCATCAGCAGTCTGTCATCAGCGGACTCAAACAGTTTCTGGAACGTGTGGTTAAACAGTGGAGAAATACTCACCCAAGTGTGAATGTTGCTGAACTGTGTCAAATGTTAGCTGAAAATGACCTTGCCTGGCTGGATGATCAAGCACAGGCTGCGCTTAAACCAGCACTCGACTTTCTTGATGCACAGATTCTCGCCCTAACAGAAGAACTCAATCAAGAGGAAATAACACCTGATGATTTACAGGAGGTACTCCAGCACTCACTGCTATTTATTCAATTACAGCATGCTCCGGCGACAGCACTGGATACAACCACAGCCCGTGACCTATTATTTTCTCGTTTGAAGTCTATCCGAAACCGCTATCCAATGCGACAGCAAAGACTGCAATACTATCTTCTTGGGCTGTCGCTTGCGGACTGCGAGCGGATAGAACAAAAAACAGATGCTCTACTCGAACTCTTTCAGAAGGCGTCTAAGTATCAGGATTGGCAAGTCGATGAGCGAGCAAGTCACTTGGCTGAAATTTGTTCTTTCCTTCTCGAACTGAGAGACATCGCACCTGAAAAAAAACCGCCAGATATATGGCCGCAAATTCTCAAACACTGGCTATGTGGGAAATCAGCCAATGATATGATAAAGAATTCAAAGATCAGTCGTGAATTCAAACATAGTCCGGCTGAGTTAAGCCGGTTTATTGATGACTTCTTTGTTTACAGAATGCCTTGGGGCTTGAATTCGCTGATGGTGTACATGCAGGGAGTATCAAAAGAACGCGACCAAGAACTACCAACCATTGGCGGTTACTACTCGGGGTTCCTCAAACACGGTGTACACCATCCAGTTGCCCTTTGCTTGTTATCCTTCGGAATCGATTCTCAAACGCTTTCGTTGGAACTCGCCAAGCATTATCCCCACCGTTATGTGGAGGCAAACAGCGTTTTGATTTGGTTCCTAGAACTTAATCAAAGCGATTTGGAGGCGATGAATTTGCATAGCACCTCAGTTGATAAGATTTTAGTAGCTCAGAGGAATGCAAGCACTCTACATCATATACAATCTCATCGGCAAGCATCGGAGCGTTTTTGGATAAAGCCACAAAATGCTGAGATTGGGGACAGCGTGCAAGTTGAGGATAGGGTGTTCATTTTGCCCCATGTTGAACAGTCTAAGCCTTCATTCTCCGTGTATACGTTGTGGGGAGAGCAAATAGGAAATTATCAGTGGCAAGAAAAGGGCGTGGCCCCGAGCTGGTCGCATCCAGGAGCAATAGATGTGAGAGTATCGGATATAAAACGAATAGAAGGTGAAGCATACGAGCTTGAACTTAGCGTAGATGTTATATAAGCCAAAAGGGTGTTTTACGCATTATGCAATACGTCTTGATCCGTTGACGGAGGCACAGCATGGCAGATCGAATCAACATCGGTATTATTGGGTGTGCTCGGATTATGCCTGCGCACCTGCGTGGGTATAAAATTTTACAAGAACACGGCTACGATAACTTTCGCATCACGGCGCTGTGTGCGCGGAATCGGGAGGATGCCGAACGCTTCCGCAAACGAGGGGAAGGCCCCCCGCCCCGTCCCCCTGTGACGACGGATACCGCCGACCCCCTTGGGGCACCGCACAGTTACATCAGCGACCTTCACGATGATGTGGATGTCGAAATTTACACGGATTATCGTGAGATGGTGCGGAAAGCCAAGATCGATGCGGTGGATATTTACGCATCCCTTTACGTTCACCACGATGCGGCAATCGCGGCGGCAGAGGCCGGCAAGCATGTCATCGTCGAAAAGCCATTCGCTGTGTCGGTCAAAGCGGGGCAAAGGATGATCGAAGCCGCTGAGAAGGCCAATCGCGTCATCTGCGTCGCTGAGAATGCGCACTATAGCCGTGGAACCCGCGCCCTCCGGTGGGTGATTGAACAGGGGGTCATCGGTGAACTGCAAATGTACATTTCCGGCGGACTGGGCAACTACTGGTCGCCAAACAAGATTGTCGCCCTGACGCCCTGGCGTCACAGCAAAGTCGAGGGGGGCGGCGGGGGCGCGATTGACATCGGCGTTCATCTCTTCAATGTGCTAAGTAACTTTAAGAAAATATGGATCACTTTCTCGGAATGTGTTAGGATGTGGC
>CAZOAL010000042.1:0-76897 GCA_964577695.1 uncultured bacterium
CTTCGGCTCCTTTTTTCCTTGACAACCGCTCAATCACCTTAACTTGTGACCAATGGCCTAAGCCTGGCTATCGAATGGCGTTGGCGTTGCCTGTAGCTCAGACCCAGCAGTCCCAACAACCCAATCCCAAAGAGCAGGAATGTGCCAGGTTCAGGAAGAGAATTAATTGGTGAGGAGGAGGTGGAAAGGAAAACGAGCCCTGACACATCGGCGAAGCCGATTGGGCCTCTAAGAGTTGCAGCTCCATCAGTAAGGAGATCCAAGGTATACAGCGCATCGCCGTTGCCGCTACCGTCGAGGGCGGCATAGAGTGTTCCATCCGATCGGAATGCAAGCCCTTCCAGGTTGGTGAAGCTCTCCTCCAGCCCAGTACTGCCGATCAACGTTGTTGCGCCGGTGACTTGGTCGATGGTGTAAAGTTCAACAGGCGATAAGGTCTCGCTTAACCCGTACAGTACATCGCTCCCATTAAAATCGAGTCCGTCTATGCTCGGATTAAGTCCATTGGTCGCGGTAATTGGCGTCGAGCTTTTCTGCGTAATATCGAAACTCCATAACGTTCCACCACCCAAACCTAAACTCTGTGTCAGGAAGCCGATTCCATCGCTCCGAAACGCAATACTTCCTTCGCCCCCTGCTTTAATCCCCACGTCGATGGTGGCAAGCGTCGCGCCGCTGGCTGGATCCAGCTTCACAACGACGTCAGCGACCTGGTCAAACGTATAAAGCTCCGAGCCTCGGACGGCAAGTCCAAATGGTTGCAGGAGTGGGTTCAGAGGCCCAACAAGTGTGCCGGCCCCTGTAGTGGGGTCGATGGTAATTAACTCATGATTAAAGGTAATTCCATAGAGTATCTCAGAGGCTTGAGCAATGGCTGGTATTAAACCAAGCAGTAATACGAACGCCATACTCGCAGGGAATAATTTTCTGAGTGCAGTTTTCTCACTTTTCATGTTTATTGTCTCCATTAAAGTTATAGCAAAAGTATACCGGATTGTATTTGATTCGGTCAACATCTTTTGTAAAGGAATCCTGTTGCGACAGTGCTTGATTTATGCTATAATCCACCTACTTCGCCAATGTCACATTTGGGGAAAGATCGCCTAGTAGAGCCTGCCGTGCTCGTCCGAGAATCGGACTGTCTGGCTCACGAGGGCGATGAGCAAGCGAGCCGCATGCTCTACGACTGGATCGCCAGTTTAATGTGACATTGGCGAGCTACTTGGACTTTGGACAAAATGCTGGCTAACGAGATGTTGTTCGTGTAAAATGTGTAGTTTTGTTAAGATGGTTTCCCTATTCATGGTTTCCGTTCAAAAATTCTTCCGTGAACATTTGCATGAATTCATTGACCGGTGTGGCTTCCAGCCGTTTCTGGTCAAGAAAAAGTTCCATAATCGTCTTCGCCTGCTTTGCCGGGAAACGGGTCGCCAGGCTGGCTGCAAATTTTTTCTCCAACAAAGGGATGCCTTCCACTCGCCGTCGGCGATGCCCAATCGGATATTCGACAGCGACCTTTTCGGTGATTGAGCCGTCCTTAAAACGAATCTGGAGCGCATTCGCAATCGAGCGTTTACCGGGGTCGAGATAGTCTGCATTGTACTGCGGGTTTTCCACAACTACCATTTTCTCGCGCAAGCGGTCAATGCGCAGGTCAGCCGCGACCTCATCTTCGTAATGGTCAGCGGTCAGTGTACCAAAGATGAGCCCAATCGCCACCATATATTGCAGACAGTGGTCGCGATCTGCGGGATTGTGCAATGGCCCCGTTTTATCGATGATGCGAATCGCGGATTCGTGGGTCGTAATCGTAATCGTGTCGATTTCATTCAGCCGATGCTTTACTTGGTCATACAACTGGAAGGCGCATTCCACAGCCGTCTGTGCATGAAATTCTGCGGGGAATGAAATTTTGAACAGAATATTTTCTATCACGTAAGAACTGTAAGGACACGGATGGACGAATGACTTCCCTTTGAATAAAACGTCGTAGAATCCCCATGTCTTGGCGGACAGCGCGGAGGGATAGCCCATCTCCCCTCTCATCGCCATCAACGCCAGCCACACGGCGCGCCCTGTTGCATCACCTGCCGCCCAGGATTTCCGAGAACCCGTATTCGGTGCGTGCCGGTAGACCCGTAAACTGCCCCCGTCAGCAAACGCATTGGAAACGGCATTGATGATCTCCTCAACCCCACCTCCCAGCATTCCGGTAACAATCGCAGTGGAAGCCACTTTCATGAATAACACATGGTCCAAGCCAACCCGGTTCAAGCTATTCTCAAGCGCAAGAGCGCCCTGGATTTCGTAGGCTTTGATCATCGCGGTGAGGATGTCGCGCATCACGAGCGGTGAAATTTTGGGGTCAGACTTCCGAAGTTTTTGAAACTTCGGAAGTCTACCCACAACTTGCCCTTCAGCCAGATGAGAACGGCTCAGATAGTCCGCGGTCGCTAAGATGCCCCCCAAATTGTCGGAAGGGTGTCCCCACTCCGCCGCAAGCCATGTGTCGTTGTAGTCCAGCCAGCGAATCAGACAGCCGATGTTGAACGCCGCCTGCACCGGGTCCAATTCAAACGACGTGCCCGGAACGCGGGCACCGTGGGGGACATGGGTGCCTGGGACAATTGGCCCCAGATGTCGGGTACATTCGGGAGAGCGCAGTGCCAGTAAGCCGCAGCCAAGGGCATCCATCAGACAATAGCGGGCAGTTTCGTATGCGAGGTCGCTGTTGATAATGCCATCCGCCACATACCTGGCAATGTCGACTAATACCGGGTCGGGGTCAGGGCGAATATTGGAAATGGGTGGGGTCATAAAAGCACGTTTTCCTTTTATACTTCTACGCTTATATTGGGCATGTTCAGAAATCTCCGTTACTATAAATTTCTTGAATGTTTGACTGGGGTTTAACCCCAGTCAAACACCGCCGGGGTGCAACCCCCGTTCAACGGAAAGTGGCGTTTATTTTCCTTCCCTTTCACCTGTAATCATAGCATAATCAGACAGGTTCATCCAGCAAAATGTACACTTTTGCAACCCTGTGTCGCACCAAGAACAAAAAATTCACCCCTGGTTCACCCGAGCGTCTATTTGAGTGAAAAAAGACTTGACACGGTTTTCAAAATGTGAGACAATATAGTTGCTATTGAAATGGCATTTTGTGGGCGAAGGAAAAGGGAAGTGACAAAAATGGATATTGAGCCTGTTCAGTTGAAGTACGAGGAACAGTTGATGCAGTTGCCTAATGTTACAGGCGTTGGCATTGGGGAGAAAGCAGGAAAAAGAGTGATTAAGGTCTTTGTGACGCAAAAGGTTCCTGCCTCCGCCTTGCAGCCTCAAGAAATCGTCCCGAAAATGTTAGAAGGATTTGAGACTGACGTGGAAGAGATTGGCGTTGTGATGGCGCAAACTGAGTAACGACGATGAAAAGGAACTCTTGAATGAAAGTAGAAGCAAGCCTGATGACGTTATCAGTGGCAGAAATGGAAAGCGCGCAAAAGGCGCACAGTGCTGTCGTCGGAGAGTTTATGGTACCAGGTCGTCCACGAGCAAATGTGGTCGGGCTGGGAGTTGGGGTCAAGTGGAGGAATGGCCAGCCCACAGGCGAGCCTGCCCTGGTCGTGCTGGTGACCCACAAGCTGGCGAAGGAGGAAGTGAGCGCGGCTGACCTGGTACCACCGAAACTGGCAGATATGCAAACCGATGTTCTCGCTGTCGGTTATCCTGTCGCTGGAGGGGGCGAACCCCAGGCGGGCGTCCAAACGCTCACGAAGCGCATCCGCCCGGCGAAAGGCGGCTACAGTGTAGGACACAAGGCCATTACGGCGGGTACCATCGCAACTGGCGTCTACAGCATTTTGCCCGGCGGCACGGTCAGCCCGCCTGCGCACGGCGTTGGCATCCCACCGAAGTATTACATTCTCAGCAACAACCATGTTCTCGCCAATAGCAACGCCGCCGCCCTCGGAGATCCAATCCTACAACCAGGACCGTTCGATGGTGGAGTGGACCCAGCAGATCGCATTGCAACTTTGAGTGGGTACATCCCCATCACCTTTAATCCACCGATTCCCCTGACATCGCACAACAACCTCGTTGATGCGGCTATTGCCGAAGGGCAGTTCCATGATCTGGACCGCGAAATCTACTGGAACTGTTGCGTACGAGGCTGGCGGAGGAAAGCGCTCGTGACGATTGGAACAGTTGTTAAAAAGACTGGACGCACCACGAATTTTACGACTGGCAGGATCACGGCCATTAACGCAACGGTTGATGTCGGCTATGGTGGTGGAAAGGTGGCACGGTTTAAAGACCAAATCGTCACCACCAACATGTCCGCTGGCGGAGACTCTGGTTCGCTGGTGCTTACACTGGACAATGTCGCAGTAGGGCTGTTGTTTGCAGGTTCTGCTTCTGCGATGATAGCAAACCAAATTGAAAACGTGCGTTCGCTTCTGAAGGTGGAAGTAGCAGAGCTAATCCTGTAAGAAGTTGCGAAGCCAAACGTCCACCTAACATGGGGTTGCCGACGACTTTGCTACGCTTCGCCTAAAGGGCTTCGTTACGTTCAGCAACTTCGGCAACCCCATACCCGTTCTTGAAAACTCGTATATTTGTGTCAAAATGGGCTAAAAAACAGGTCCCATTCTTTTTTTGGCGTGAATATGTGAAATTTTTCACAAGCTATTTATCCTGAGAGGATTACCACCCGGTCTTTGATTAAAAGCGACCCAGTATAAAAATGTTAATTGATTATCTTCCCATCTTGCTGCTCCTCATTATTGCTGTCGGTTTCGCTGGAGTGAACCTGGCAATAACTCACCTCATTGGCCCCAAGAAACCGTCCAAATCGAAGCTTTCCGTCTATGAATCTGGCGTCCATCCGATTGGAAACGCGCGACACAGGTTTACCATTCGGTTCGATTTAATCGCTATGCTGTTCATTATTTTCGATGTCGAGATTGTGTTTCTTTACCCTTGGGCAATCGTTTTTAAGAAATTCTCCGAAACAAACGGTTCCTTTATTTTAATTGAGATGTTGGTCTTTATCGGCATTCTCTTTCTGGGCTATCTTTATGCCTGGAAGAAAGGTGGTTTAACATGGGATTAGAAAGCAAACTTGGAGACAATATACTCACTACCACCGTTGATAAATTTGTAAATTGGGGACGGAAAAATTCACTCTGGCCGATGCCTTTTGGTACTGCATGTTGTGCGATCGAAATGATGGCGACATTGGCGTCTAAATTCGATCTCGCCCGATTTGGCGCTGAGGCTATCAGATTCTCGCCCCGCCAGTCGGATCTGTTGATTGTTTCAGGGCGTATCTCCATTAAGATGATGCCGGTGTTGAAGAAGATCTATGACCAGATGCCCGACCCGAAATGGGTGATTTCGATGGGTGCCTGTGCGTCCTGCGGCGGTGTCTTTGATACCTATACCATGGTTCAGGGTGTTGACCAGTTTATTCCGGTTGACATCTATATCCCCGGGTGCCCTCCACGGCCCGAGGATCTCATTGACGCAGTGATGCAGGTTCAACGTATAATTGACGATGAGAGTGTCTCTCCCAAAAGGCAAGAAAAGCGGGCTTACTTGGAGGGATAAATTATGAGTGAAGAAAAAAAAGAGACAGGTGAGAATCAACACCCTCTTGTGATTCAGAAAGTTCGCGAAAAATTTACCGATGCGATTCTTGATGTCTCAGATGCAAAAGGCGAGCTGACAGTTGTTGTGCGTAAAGATGCCGTGTATGAACTGCTGCGGTTTCTGAAAAGCGATCCGGACCTCGCTTATGATTATCTTGTGGACGTCACAGCGGTTGACTACTCATTGAGAGAAGCCATCCTGATGAAGTATGATTATGCGAGGTTTATGGTTGTCTATCATCTTTACTCGCACAAAAACAGAGAGCGTTTGCGCGTCAAGACGCCCGTTCATGAAAAATCGCTCACGATTCCATCTGTCGCTTCACTGTGGAGAGCGGCGAATTGGTTAGAACGGGAAACGTATGACATGTTCGGAATTACCTTTGAAAATCATCCAGACCTCCGCCGAATTTTAATGCCGGATAATTACGAAGGTCATCCCTTGCGGAAAGATTACCCCTTGCGCGGCCGTGGCGAACGTGAACGCTTTAACTTTGAGCACCAAAATGCTTGAGAAAACATCATGCAAAAGAAACCGAGTTTCTTTGAGAAACTCGGTTTCTCTCCGCTCATGAAGATAGGGGGAAGAAAAATGCTTAAAGAACCGGATCGGGTGGCGGGGGAACCAATGACACTTAACTTTGGTCCTCAGCATCCGGCCACACATGGTACACTCAGAATCGTCTTAGAGCTAGATGGGGAAACCATCACAAAAGTAACGTCTCATATCGGTTATCTACACACAGGATTTGAAAAACTCGGTGAACATCTGGACTATAACCAGTTCATTGTCGTCACCGATCGGATGAACTACCTCTCACCGCTTTCTAACAATTTTGGCTATGTCCTTGCTGTGGAAAAACTCATGGGGATTCGCGTCCCTAAGCGGTGTGAATACATTCGCGTCATCCTCGCTGAACTTTCCCGTATTGCAGACCACCTGGTTTGGTTGGGCATGGGTGCCTTAGACCTCGGCGCATTTACAATCATGTTATACGGCTTTAGAGAGCGTGAAAAACTATATAACATCTTTGAGAAGATGACCGGTGCGCGTCTGACAACAAGCTATACTCGTGTTGGTGGCGTCTTGCGGGATGTGTACAAGGGGTTTGAGGAGGATGTGAGGAGATTCATCCACCAACTTCCTAAAACGCTCAAAGAGGTTCATACGCTCCTGACCCGAAACCGAATCTGGATGGATCGGACCAAAGACGTTGGAGTCATGTCGGCTGAAGACGCTATCGATTACGGCTTCACAGGCCCCTGCCTCCGCGCCTCCGGTGTTGAGTGGGACTTGCGCAAGGTGGAACCTTACTCGTCTTATGAAGACTTCGATTTTGATGTCCCCGTTGGAGGGAATGGCGACGTCTATGATCGCTACCTTGTGCGTATGGAAGAGATGGCCCAGAGCTGCCGCATTGTTCAGCAAGCACTCGACAATTTCCCCGATGGCCCCGTGAATGTGGACGACTACAAAATCGTCCTTCCGCCGAAAAAGGACGCTTATGGGAATATTGAGGGCTTGATCCATCATTTCAAGATTATCATGGATGGGCACGGCATCCAACCGCCGGCCGGTGAAGTCTATTGCGCCACCGAATCGCCGAATGGGGAACTTGGATTCTACATTGTTAGCGATGGGAGTGGCACCGCTTACCGTATCCGTATCCGTCCGCCCAGCTTTCTGCATTTTCAGGCTGTGCCCCACATGGTTGAGGGCGGTATGGTATCAGACCTCGTTGCCGTATTGGGGAGTTTGAATATCATCGCCGGGGAGTTGGATCGGTGAATGAATCAGCAAATCAGTGAATTTCTGAGGTGCGTAACTCCTGAACGGCTAATGAATAGGAGGAAGACTCCATGTCCGAATCGACTTTCATAACGGCTGAATCTGTTGAAGCGGTGGTTATCTCGGGACCACAGAAGGGCGAAATTATTGCTTTGCCTGACAACACACCCCAGGTCAGCGATGAGGTGTGGGCGGCGCTCAACGAAGGGTTGGATGAGTTGCTGGCAGCGATTGAACGTCTGCATACCAGTGTTTGTTCCTTCACAGAGTCGCTCAAGAAACGCAAGGAGAGGACATAATGTTAGGCGAGAACATCTTGCAAACCTTGCAGAAGATAGCGACTGTAGCGCATCGGTTGGAGGAGTTATCAAAAGCAGTTGACGCGCTCAAGGCAGAGGTCAACGCACAGCTAAACGAGCACGATGGTCGCCTCCGTGTTCTCGAAATCGCGGTGGCACGCTTAGAAGAAGCGCGAGCAACTCAACGTGAAATTGTCCGTGCCGAAATTACCGCCGCTGTCGCTGAACTGCGCGTGCGTTACGCTGAAGAACAAGCGCAACGGCAGAAAGAGCTATCCTCAGCGGAGGGGACTACTGAGAGGCTGTAAGGGGAGGGAAAGATTTTCCTTCTTACCTCCTAGAGAGGGTAAAGGCGGTAACGTGTCAGACCTCGTTGCCGTATTGGGGAGCCTGAATATCATCGCTGGAGAGTTAGATCGGTGAACGAGCAACTTCTGAAACGAATCACAGAAATAACAAATAAGGAATATGGGTTACTCCGAGAGCTGTCGGACAATTCGTATCTTGAGCTGCAACCTGTGGAGGATGCTATCCACCAAATTGTTGCGGAGCGGTTAAAACTGGCTCAGGATTACCTTGATTTCGCGGCTTCGATCGCGAATACATCACCTTCCAACTGTCGTCAGATTATATCGAGAAGTTACTACGCCATGCACCACGCCGCTCGCGCCGTTATTTTTGAAATCAGACGCAGGGATAACAGATCGCACGAGGCGGTCATCACCGAAATTGCTAAAATCATGGGAGCGGATGTATCGGTAATGCTAAAGGCACAACTCGACTTGAGAAATAGCGTTGAATATGAGTTGTATTTGCCCGGTTTAGATTTTCAAATGGCCTCCACAAATTCTCTAAACATTGCTTCTACCTTTTGTCTAGGCTGTCAAGAATTTATTCGTGAGAGGAGGGGAACTTAATGCGTGCAGATATTTCTGAGATTGTTTCAACGGTTCAATGGAAGATTGATTCTTACGATATCAAAACTGCAATTGCGGAGGCCTTCTCCGCTGAATTTGGAGAAGGCGAAGTCGAGTATGTGGATATCTCGGAATATCCTAACAGCTATGGTGTACATCTGTTCTTAAAAAGACCTGTGGATGCCGATGTTGATAATTTAGCCGATCAGTTACAAAAAGAATTTAAGAAGCAGCTAGGCATCTTTGTCTTAATCGGAGTTCAACAAGGCAAGCCAGTCTGGAAAACAAGATGAGGATTGAGGATTAAAATGCCATTTGAATTTTCAGAAGAAAACAAGGGTGAGTTTGATAAACTAATTCAGCGGTATCCGGTTAAAGAAGCCGCCATGCTTCCGACCCTCCATCTGGCACAGAAGCAAGCCGGCTACATTAGCGCAGAGGTGATGATGTATGTCGCTCAACTCCTGGAAGTGCCAGTCATGAAGGTCAAGGATGTGGTGACTTTTTATCCCATGTTCTTCGAGGAGCCTGTCGGTCAATATGTCATTCGCGTGTGCCATACGTTGCCCTGTGCCCTGGCGGATTGTAAATCGGTGCTGAATCATCTCAAACGTCGGCTCAATATCAACGTTGCTTCTGAGACAAACCTCGCGAAAGGGACAACGCCCGAGGGGAAATTTACGCTGATGAAAGTGGAATGTCTGGCGTCTTGCGACGTTGCCCCTGTGATGATGGTCAACGATGATTTATACAAAAACCTCACGCCACAAAAGGTCGATGAGATTCTGGACAGCTTAGATTAAAGTAGAGCGGGTCCGATGCTCGGACGAGCACAGCTCACCCGTTTAAGTACCTATCTGAAACCCCTTGATTTCGATACGCTCTGCGACTCAATCGACGGAGTTTTCGGATAGGTACTCAGTAGAGCGGGCTGCCAGCCCGTTCAAGATTGGGGATGACGCATGATTCAAGAGAGACGAATTCTCTACGAACATCTGGATGTACCAAATATCAACACGTTCGATGTGTTTCGTCAGTACAGCGGCTACAAAGGCTTTGAGAAGGCGATTCGGGAGCATAAGCCGGAAGAAATTGCCGACATGGTGATGAAGTCAGGGTTGAAGGGGCGCGGCGGAGCCGGATTTTCTACCGGTCTCAAATGGAGTTTTGTTCCCAAGAATATTGAACCGCGTTATCTTTGCTGTAATGCCGATGAGAGTGAGCCGGGAACCTTCAGCAATCGTTACGTTTTGGAAAAAAATCCGCATCAGCTCATTGAGGGCATCCTGATTTGTTGCTATGCCATGGGGATTCACACCACGTATGTCTACATTCGAGGTGAATTCACGCTCGGCAAGAAAATGTTGGACCAAGCGATTGAGGAAGCCTATCAGCATGGCTACCTCGGCAAGAACATCCTCGGCACAGGGTTCGACCTGGATATTTATACGCACCCGGGCGCTGGTGCATACATTTGCGGCGAAGAGACCGGATTGATTGAATCGCTTGAGGGCAGACGGGGACAACCGCGTGTGAAACCGCCATTTCCTGCGGTCGCCGGACTTTTTGCGAAACCGACGGTGGTACAGAATGTAGAAACCTTGTGTAATTTGCCTTTCCTGCTACAGCACGGCGTCGAATGGTACACGAGCATGGGGCGGACTTATGCAGATACCCGGGCGAATCCGCCAACGCTGGATGCAAACACAGGGACAAAGCTCTATTGTGTGAGCGGCGATGTAAATAAACCAGGGGTCTATGAACTCGAACTGGGTTTAACCTGTAATGAACTGATTGAAGTGGCGGGTGGTGTCAAAGGCGGGCGTGTTAAAGCAGTGATTCCCGGTGGAAGTTCAGCACCGATTTTTACGAGCGATGAATTAGATTGCCGTATGGACTTCACCTCATTAACGTTGGCAAAAACCATGCTGGGTTCTGGCGGAATTATCGTCCTCAATGAAACACGATGTATTGTTGATGCCTTGCTCAATATCATGAAGTTTTATGCGCACGAATCGTGTGGACAATGTACACCGTGCCGATGGGGGACGCCTTGGGTGCGAGACATCGTGGAGCGGATTGAACATGGCAAAGGGCGGAAAACAACGGTCACACGCCCCAAGTTTGGCATTGCCGCAAATGGGAGATGGGGAGAGGGGGGAGAGATGGGAGAGGTTTACGAGGATCTGGATCTGCTTGAGAGCGTGGCAAATAACATCGCAAACGTGGATACGATGACATGGAATACTATCTGTGTCTTTGGGATTGCTGTTTCATGGCCTGCTGTGAGTTATATGCGGAAGTTTCGTCCAGAATTTGAAGCCCACATCCGCGAAGGAAAATGCGTCGTGCTTCCACCTGATGAAGCAAAGGTTCCACCCAAAGAAAACTATGGGCTCCAGCAGCGAATTGTTCCGAAAACAATGGCTGAATTGAAAGCGTGAAACGCGATCAGGGATTCAGGATTCAAGATGCAGGGATTCTAATAAGGGGGGAATGACAGTGATTATTGAAGCGATTTACCAAGCTGGGGTTTTGAAACCTTTAGTCCCGTTGCCACATCTTGGGGAAAACCAGAAGGTACAGTTGATTGTCGAACCAATTAGTCCCGATTCTCGGGATTTCGCTGGGATTAATCTGATTGAATATCAGAGACAGCATCGCATCCAGCTTTCTCCCGATATTGCTCGGGAGATTGCTGATTCGGCTTATGAAGAGCTGTGGGAGTTGCCTGATGATGTTACGTGATTTCCCAGACAATGAACCTTGCTTTGTTGATGCCAATATCTTGTACTACCACTTTGTTGAGACACCACCCTTTTCGGAAATCTGTTCCGACTTTCTTGAGAGAATTGGGAATGGTAAGGTAACTGGATATTCTTCAACCGCGGTTTTGGCGGAGGCTGTCCACAAGGTGATGTTAGCTGAAGCGGCATCCCGTTGGAATCTCCCTCGACAAGGACTTGTTTCTCGTTTAAAACGCCAATCCAATCTGATTTCGCCGTTGTCCGAACATCTGAGGGTTATTCCGACTGTTTACGCACTCAATTTTCGGATCGAGCCTATCACGCTTGATCTATTGAATTTAGCAACTCAAATCTCCATTCAGCACACCCTGCTGACGAACGACGCTTTGATGGTTGCCGTGATGCAGCGGAATAGTCTGAGTCATTTAGCAACAAACGATGATGATTTTGATACAATTTCCAATTTAACAATCTGGAAACCGAGACCTGCCTGATTTTGGTTTTCAGATTAATCACCTCATATCACCATAATACAGGAGAAGAACAATGTATCAGTACAAGGTAATGTGTTTTATGGTTGATCACGATGCACTCAATATTACGGAGAATAATACTATTTATGATCCAAAAGGCTATGAACTGGTTCAAAAGATGGAGAGTGCTCTAAATGAAGCTGCAATAGAAGGTTGGAAAGTAGTAACCTGCCACACTATATCAGCGGGCCAATACTCTCGTAAATATGACCAACAATCCCGTAGCGACTACGTTATATCTGGTTTTAGCTCCACAAGATTCGTATTAGTTATCTTGGAAAATAATCTTTAGAGGTGAACCATCTTACGTTTTACGCATTACGTATCGCCTAACGAGGAGAATCATGGCATTCATCAAACTGAACGACCTTGAACTTGAGGTCCCAGACGGAATTAACGTTATCGAAGCCGCACGGGGTGCCGGAATTGAGGTGCCTCACTATTGCTATCATCCAGGGTTGAGTCGCCCGGCAAACTGCCGGATGTGTCTTGTGGAACCTCATGTCTTTTTCCCTCCCGCCGGTAAAATTGTTCCAGACCGTCAACTGGCAACAGGTTGCACGACCGTCATGCGCACGGCACCCCCGAATCGCAAACTTGATGGGAAGTATGACTTCATCGTGCGGACAGATACGCCGCGCGTCAAAAAGGCGCGGGAGGATATTCTGGAGTTCCTGCTCATTCACCACCCGCTCGATTGTCCGGTCTGTGACCAGGCTGGCGAGTGCGACCTCCAGGATTTTAGCTTCAGGCACGGAAGCGGTAAGAGCAGATACATCGAGGTGAAGAACGTTCCACCCAAGAAAGACCTCGGCCCCGATGTGTTGCTTTACTCGACCCGCTGTATTGTCTGTACGCGCTGCATCCGCTTCTGTAATGAAGTGACCGGCACGGGCGAACTGGGAATCATCCATCGCGGTTCGCACGACGAAATCGACATCCCACGCGACCATGCGGGGAAGCCTATTCAGTTACTTGATAACAAAATGGCTGGCAATGTCGTTGATATTTGTCCAGTCGGTGCCCTGATCAGCAAGGATTTCCTCTTCAAATCCCGCCCCTGGTTCATGAAAAAAGTCAACAGCATTTGCCCGGGGTGTAGCGTCGGGTGTAACATCACGGTTGAATTCAAAACGGATGGCGTCTATCGCCTGAAACCCCGTTTCCATGCGGATATCAACCAATACTGGATGTGCGATGAGGGTCGGCTCGGCTATCATTATGTGAACAGCGAAGAACGGCTTCAGATTCCGATGAAACGTGTCAACGATGCGTTGGTTCCAACGTCTTGGGCGGATGCGCTGAGAATCGTTGCCGAGAAATTTTCGACGATAGACCCGAAATCAATTGCCGTGATCGGCTCTGCCCAGGGGACGAATGAGGAAAACTATCTCCTGCAGAAATTGGCGCGTGACGTATTGAAAACGGATCGGCTGGGTTTATTTGGACGCCAACCGGGCGAGGAGATTAAGTATCCCAAATTCACCATCGAAGCCGATAAGAATCCCAACACTCGTGGGGCGCGGGATATGCTGAGTTCAGGAAACGGATCTGTTTTAGAGGGGAAGGCCCTCTGGGAGGGTCTGTCTGACGCAAAAGCTGTTTATCTCGTGAGCGGAGCACCGGAGCGTCCGCTTGACGCAACCGAGAAAGCCGCTTTGGAGAAGGTTGATTTCCTCGTCGTTCAGGACATCTTCCTCTCCGACGCCGCGCAGTTAGCCGATGTTGTGTTGCCGAGCGTCACCTTCGCGGAGAAAGATGGAACCTTTACCAACTCCAGAGGCTGGATCCAGCGCATCCACAAAACTATCGACCCCCCCGGCGAAGCGCGGGGCGATTGGGAGATTATCCAGCAAGTGGCGAAGCGATTGGGCGGCGACATGGACTATCACTTCGCTGGCGAGATTGCGATGGAGATTGCGGAGCAGGTGCCCGGCTATCAGGATGCAACGCATCAGAAGATCGGGGATGGGGGGGTAAAGCTCGGTGATAAAATTGGGTAACTGTTCCCTTTTTCGGCAACTTTGGTAATCTTGGAAGGGCCAGGCGGAACAGCAACAGGTATCAAGCGAGGAGAAATTCATGCGCAAATTTGTTTTACCGGTGGTCATTGAGAAAGATAAAGATGGCTATTTCGTATTTTGTCCCACTTTTCAAGGCTGCTACACGCAGGGTGATTCCTACGAGGAAGCCCTAAACAACATCGAAGATGCGATTCGCTTACACATTGAAGATCGTTTAGCCAGCAGCGAACCCCTCCCAGCCAGTGGGATGGTGAGCTTGGCAACTCTGGAGATACGGTTGTGAACCCTCGTTTGCCGCGTGTTACTGCGGCGCAGGTTATCCGCGTCTTAGATAAGATTGGGTTCGTATTGACCCGTCAAAGTGGCAGCCACAAAATCTACAAGAATGCAGTCGGCAGGCGGGTGACGGTCTCGTTTCATGCGGGCAAGATTTTGCATCCAAAAGTGCTAAAGAGCATTCTCGATGATGCCGGGCTGACGGTAGAGGAATTTGGGTAACTGCTCAAGGACCGGTAGGAGATGCTGATAAGATGGGGGTGATTTCAATGGATGAGACCTTTAACTGGTTTACGAAAGCAGACCTGAATCAATATGAGGATAAGTATATTTCCATTGTGGGCCAAGAAGTCGTATGTGCAGATGAAGACCCAGAAATTGCTTACACCGCCGCCAAAAAGAAATATCCAGATCAAGAGATTGTGCTCTGGGAAGTTCCTCATGGTGACACCTTTATTTTCTAATCAAGAAGAGGCAAAGGAAGGCAACCACAGATGATTGAATTTGATTATAGAGAGGAGCGACTTCGCCCAATGGGCAGAACTGGAGGGATTTTGGAATTGGCAAGATGAATTAGGATGCCCAGTCTGAAGAGATTCGAGTGTCAACTATGGTCATCTTATACCAATTCCGAGTTCATATCCGACATTTTTACTGTCATCCTGAGCATCGCGAAGGATCAGCGTAGCGAAACATCTCCGTTGAGATTCTTCACTTCGTTCAGAATGACAAAATGATGGCTTTCAATTCGGAATTGGTATTATAACAGATTTTGAGATAGCACTCAGGAGATTAAAATGCGACGACAAATTGAAGAAAAGAAACTGTATGAGATGATGAAACAGGTCGTTTTAGAAGTGATGGAGGATAAGCTCGAAAAGCTAAAATTAGAATTAATTTCTTACATTCAGCAAGACAAAGTGACTACGACTAAGCCCTCACCGCCTCTCAAACCATTGCCTACGCTTGAAGGTTTTGTTCCCGAAGGTTGGAAAGATGCCATCTACGAGTGATTCCACAGATCTCATCCTGTTTGATGCGGGCATGTTCATTTCTTGCCCAACTGAAACGTATCGAAGAAGAGAAAAAAATCGTAATCATTATGAAGTTAGATCTCACCCAAATATCAAAAATCAGGGATTACTTCAAAGATAAACCTGTCTTAAAGGCCTACCTCTTCGGAGCATTTGCAAGAGATGAGGCCGACGAAAAGAGCGATATTGATATTTTAGTTGAGCTGGATTATTCTACACCCATCGGTTTAGAATTTATCCAAATGCAGTTGGACTTACAAGATCTGCTCAATAGAAAAGTGGATCTGGTTTCCGAAAAAGCTATCTCAAAATATATCCGGCCTTACATTGAACAAGACAAAGTTTTAGTTTATGCGAAGTGATTTAGGCGATAAAAAATTCCAGCATCTAAATAAAGCTGTTTAGATAACTGAAGGCTGGTCATAATTCCCAGGGGAGGCAGCCGTAGCCTAAGTTCTATCTTGGCCCTGGCGCAAGGAGCCAAGATAGAATCTTGGGCTACAACCCAACCGCCGGATAATTATGACCAAGCCTCAGATAACTGAAAGGAGGGAGTATGGATTTACCACTTCACGTTTTAATTATTAGCTCATTGGTTAAAATTCTCATCATCATTGGCTTGTTGCTCGTCGGCGTGATGGCGATGATCCTTGCGGAACGCAAAGTGAGTGGCTGGATTCAGGATCGATATGGCCCAAACCGTGTAGGTTTCAGGGGGATTTTGCAGCCGCTTGCTGACGGTATCAAATTCTTGGCGAAAGAGGATTTGATTCCAACGCATGTTGATAAGCCGATTTACCTGATTGCCCCTGCGATTATCCTCGTTCCTGCCCTGGTGACTTGCGCGGTTGTTCCGTTTGGCAGCGCAATCACGATTGCAGGATATACAATTCCACTTCAAATTGCTGACATCAACATCGGCATCCTTTATATCTTAGCCATCACATCGCTAGGAGTTTATGGTGTCGTGCTTGGCGCGTGGGCATCGAACAATAAATACTCGTTTCTCGGTGGGTTGCGGTCTGCAGCGCAGATGATTAGCTATGAACTGTCGCTTGGGCTTTCCATTATCGGTGTACTGATGCTTTCGGGGTCTCTCAGCCTCCGAGAGATTGATAATGTTCAGGGACCTTACCCCTGGCATTGGAATTTCCTCATTCATTTTCCCTCCTTTCTTATCTTTACAACGGCTGTGTTTGCAGAAACCAATCGCCTGCCATTTGACCTTGCCGAAGCTGAACAGGAATTAGTCGCTGGCTACCACACCGAATATAGTAGCATGAAATTCGCCATGTTTTTTATGGCAGAATATATGAACATGATCGTCGGCTCGGCGGTGGCGGTCACGCTGTTCCTCGGTGGTTGGCAATTCTTCGGATTGGAAAAACTCGGCGGCCCATTGTGGAGCGGACTGATTTCGTTCGGAATCTTCTTTGCGAAAACCGCTTTCTTCCTTTTCGTCTTTATCTGGGTTCGGTGGACATTGCCCCGATTCCGATATGATCAACTGATGAACCTCGGCTGGAAATTTTTACTACCCACTGCACTCACGATGATTGTTGTTACCGGTACGGTTTGGGTAGTCACGCACTCGCTGGTGCTGGTCGGTGTGTTGAATGTCGTCGTTGCTTTCATCGTCGTTTCAATTATTGCCACTTCGCTTGTCATGCGGCGAAAGCTAGACCCTTCGCAAGCTCAGGGCAGGCCGGTAGAAGAGAATAAAATCCCTAGTTTCATGAGACAGTCTCTGTCCTAGGAGGCAAGATGCAAAATGCCAATGTATCCCGAATCCTGAATCCTGCATCTTGTAATAGTGAGGAGAAATATGGGAGCTGAACCGATTCTATTTACAATCTTTGGAATACTTGCCCTTGGCTCTGCCGTCTGTGTCATCGCCTTTAAGAATCCGATTCACAGCGCGCTTGCATTGGTACTGACTTTCTTTTCATTGGCGGGGCTATTTATTGTGTTGGGCGCGCACTTCGTTGCGGCGGTACAGGTGATTGTCTATGCCGGGGCAATTATGGTATTGTTTCTGTTTGTGATTATGTTGCTCAATTTAGGCACTGTACAAGTGGTTCGCCAAAATATCAGCGCGGTGAAGGTTTTCGCGGTGATTTTGGGGCTTATATTCGCTGTCGAAGGCGTCTACATCGGTGCGAACGTGTATAACGGTACGGCGATAGCGCGTGTCCAACAAGGAAGCGTCAGCGCTGGAGGGAGCATTACTCAGGCGCAACTGGATGCGCTCAAGGAGATTGAAGCGCTCTATCAACTTGCCCCGGAACAGGTTAATCACGATTATGCCGAGAAGTTATACAACAAAACTGATGTGACAATGCTCACCGCGAGCGAAGCGGATAAGATTATAAAAACGCTCCAACAGGAAATGGGCAAAGTAGACCGAATCGGATCGGTGCTGTTTAGTAGGTTCCTGCTTCCGTTTGAAGTGACATCGCTCATCCTGCTGGCCGCTTTGATCGGAGTGATTGTTCTCGTCAAACGCGAAGGTCCAAGGGTTGCTGCATAAAGTCAGGAGTAACGAGGGTTCATTGAATCCTGAATCCTGTATTGTTGAGTGAGGATTAAAATATGTTAAAATACTATCTGATTCTAAGTGCGCTGCTTTTTACGGTTGGAGTGACAGGCGTGCTCATCCGCAGAAATGCAATCATTATCTTCATGTGCATTGAACTCATGCTCAATGCCGCGAACCTCGCCTTTGTTGCGATTTCCCGCGAATTGGGTGACCCGTCCGGGCAAATCTTTGTGTTTTTTGTGATGACTGTCGCCGCCGCCGAGGTCGCCATTGGGCTGGCAATCATCGTGAGTGTGTTTAAGCATCGAGAGACCATCAACGTCGATGAGATCAACACGATGAAGGGTTAGTTGCATAAACTTTCCGGCTTATGATGAAAGACGGTGAAATGGACTTCTCATGGTCAACGTCGGATACAAGTTATATTCCTAAGTGCGGGGAATTATGGTATAATTCTCTAAAGTGAAGCAACTGAGAGGTACTTTTATGAATAACGAAACCAACAGTAACGGATCCAATCAGACGGAGAATCCAATTATAAACGGGGAGCTTGGCGTCGGTTTACTTCCTAGCCGTACCTTAAGCGAAGATCATCCCGGTCATATGTGGCTATATTGGACGAATATAGTGTCCACAGACCATCATCATCGTGGTTTTTATCCTAACATAGACGAAATTCCAGAGGAGTTCCAAGACTTCAGAAAATGGAAGGAGTACTTCTTTTGCTATTCAGTACCAGGTAGAATACGCATTGACTACTCTGCAATGGAATGGACAAGACGATACTCTAATAGGTATTTTGACAAAAAATGGTCAATCAACGCACAACGGCTATCTCGCCTTGAGAGTCAATGTGAAATTCCTCCAGGGAAAGACAGTGTGAAGCACGGGTATTATTCTTGGAACGAACACCGTGACGATTGGGATAACTGTTCTTCGTGGGCTATAAAAGTTGTAAATCACGCTATGGAAAATTCGGGATTCATCACATGCGCTCTACCAAAGAGGCTAAAGCATGTAAAGCATGCGATATGGGGAGACTAAAATGGCAGTGCATAGCTAAAGAAGGGGTATAGGAAAATGAAAACAATCTCAGCATTAACATTCACAGACGGTATGGGATTCTTTATAGATTTAGAAGATGCAGAATTGGCTGTAACGGTCACCCCCAATGATGGTGATATCATTTTCCATGAAGGAGAAGGCCTTGACCGGTTTGATGGTGTTTCCTTATCCGGAGATGCTGTGGAGGAGATTCAAGTTAATCGAGTCAAAGAAGGAGTCGAGATAATCGTCAGATTTAAACGGGGTCAACAAAGCGAAAAGCACCAGCTTGGTCTCACTCGGGATGAAGATTCCGCAGTGGCTTGGGTGAAGCGGGTGAATAAGATTTATGAAAATAAGAGATGCCGTCCTGTGAAATTTCAGGGGCAACCTACTCTTCATCGTACATTCGTTGAAAGAATAGATGAAATTGAGGCGACTAAATCAGAAGTGTTTCATACTATTGATGAAATCCTCGCCACTGGCAAGAATATTATTCTACCAGGAGAGTATCTCTATAGTGCAGATGATGGAGTACCTCCTTCCGAACTACCGAAATGGCAAGATTACTATGTGAAACGTTCGATAGAACGCCTTAAAGAATATTCGAGTTTCACTGGAGACATTGAAATCATCAGGGGTAATCCACCATACCATGATTATTTGTGGCTTGCTGAACGAATTAAATATGGTCGTAATGAATATAATAACAGGATTACACAACCTCTTGAACTCATGTTTGATCGGGAACCGAGAAGGGAAAAAATTGGTGTTATTCCGTTAGGCAAGGTAACCAATTTTGCATTAGTCTATTACCGAGGTCAACCTCCTGAAGCCCTCTTTCAGATTCAATCAGGTGATCTTGTGGCAAAATCTTTTCAGGAATGGCTCAAAATGCTCACCGAAGTTGCACAAAAAAAAGAAAGAATTATCGTATGCGCTCCCGAAGACCAGTCCGTATACTATTCCCTAAAAGACGCCGTATTCCGCGGAGAGATTGAGGATAACCAAATGGAAGCATTTAAAAGAACTTCACATCTTGCCCAATGGCTGCATAATAATGTACAGAAAGGGATTATTGCCTGTGACATTGGTGTGGCTCATCAAATTATCCATTATCTGAGACGAGAAAACTTTCCCGGATGTGAAAAGACCGACTTCTGTCATGTACCTTATGAGCATCCAGTAACAGTGGGACTCTGCTATCGAGTTGACGATCCCAAATGGGGCGAATTGTGTGCCCTGTCACTCGCTGACTGTTTAACAACTCAAAAATCAGAAATCCAAGAATCTTTAGCGGAAGCCAAAATCCAAGCTGGCAAATTAGGAATAGAATGGCTTGCTGCTTAGTAATCAGGAGGACAAAATGAACAACCAAAGTAATTCTCCGAGCTCAAAGATAGCCACAATTCTTGCGATAGTTGCTATCATTATTTCTGTGATTGCGATTTACCGGAGTGGGAATAAGGTAACGCCAACACCGAAGGGCGAATCTTTGACGCTTTTAGGCCGAATCGACAAATCCGGCGAACTTCATGCTGGCTATGGGGTCTATCCCCCTTATACGCAAGAAGATCCAAACACAAAAGAAGTGACAGGCTTTAGCGTCGAGATTATCGAACAGATCGCCAAAGAACTTAATTGCAAGGTGGTCTGGCACAGATTGAACTGGAACACCATGAGTGCCGACCTTAAACGTGGCGAGTACGATGTCATCGCGGATCCCATATTCCAGACTATCCCACGGGCACGGGAGTTTGCTTTCACTGAACCGTATGCCTACTTCGCTGATGGTATAGCCGTTGTGCGCAAGGATGAGACTCGTTTTAAGGATTTTGACAGTCTGGATGAGCCGGGAATCACAATCGCAGTTGGACAGGGGTGGGCAAGTGAAACTTTAGTGAAGACGCGGTTTACCAAAGCGAAGATCAATAGTGTTCAGACAGCAACCGATCTCCTCCAGGTGTTTAACGAAGTTGTGTCCGGTCGAGCGGATGTGGCAGTGGCAGATGGGGCTGATGCGCAACGATTTGTCGAGGAGCACCCCGATACCGTCAAAGCCCTTTGGTTGGACAATCCACCGGCCGCAATGCCCGCGGGATTTGCCCTCCGATTTACAGATAAAGAGGGGGCGGAATTTCTAACAGTTTGCCTCCGTAACTTGGAATCAACGGGAATATTGGAGGCTCTTGCACGGAAGTATCAAGTACCCACATTTAAACCACGAAAGAATTGATTGGGCCCCTGAATGTTCAGATATAATGACTCTGGTAGTCTTTTGGAATCGAAAGCCATGTCATCCTTACCCCAAATGCCAACACCAAGTGTGTACGAACAGGAGTATGTCTATTGGCCCTGGGGGAAGTTACTGAAGCTAGTGGCCAGTTGGGTCCAATCTAACGCTCCTCAATCTGCCTTCATCCTTGATTACATGTGTGGAACAGGTTTTCTTCTAAATGAGGTCGCTACACTGCGTCCCGACCTCTCGGTTGCGGGGTGTTCTCTGACGCCATCGTACATCGACTACGCTAAACAAGCATATCCGCGCATTGATGTCGTGTTACACGACGCAATGAAGTATAAGCCGAAGAGACCTCCGGATATAGTGATTTGCACGGCCGGGCTTCATCATCTGGACCGCAAGAAACAGCCAGCGTTTATCGAAAAGGTTGCTTCCGAACTTTCAAGAGATAAGTACTTTCTCCTGGGAGAGGAACTGATAGCTGAATACAAAACCGAAAAGGAAAGGCTGTTTGCTGTGCTTGAGATGTGCTTTGCCCTCTTATCCTATGTGGTTAAAGCAGATGCTCCCCGGCAAGTCATCGCGGCAGCGACCAAAATTCTTGGGAACGATCTTTTTGAGAGCGGCGAGTATAAGACGTGCCGAACTGAAATCATAAAAATGCTTGAGCCGTATTTTACTATCGACGCTGTTCATCATACGTGGCCAGATGATTCTGACTCATTTGGAGATTTTTTGTTCGTCTGCCGAAGGCAGTAAAGTGAGATTCCTGGTTGTCCGTGACCAATCTAATTGAGCTAGGAGTTCACTGTGAATTACGATTGGAACTTTGGAAGACTGTCGCCTTACTGGAAAGCCTTTTTCTCTGGGACGCTTACCACGTTAGTGCTCACGGTTATTGTAATAATTTTCGGCACGATTCTGGGTGTCCTTATCGGCTTGCTTCTCAGACAGCGTTATGCTCGCGTCGTGCTTTACCCTATTGTTGATGTCATAAGAGCTCTTCCCCCGCTCGTCCTCATCTTATTCATGTACTATCTGCTAACCCGACAAGTCATAGGCGCTTCGGTTCCAGCCTTCTGGGTATGCAGTATTGCAATGTCCCTTAACCTGGCAGCCTTCACGTCAGACCTGGTACGCGCAGCGATCGCGAATGTCCCCTCAGGTGCCGTTGACGCCGGACGTGCTCTTGGAATGTCTCACAAGCAATTGACGAGGTATATCGTCCTCCCGCATGTCTCTCGTGAGGTTATACCGGGAATGACTGTCCTTTACATAGGAATGCTAAAGATGAGTTCCCTTGCGTCCATCATCAATGTGCGTGAGGTTGTGTATACGGCTCAAACAGTGGTTGCAGACATCTCACGCTCCCTTGAGGCGTGGGCCATTGTCGCTCTTATCTACATAGTCCTCGTTCTTCCTTTCACTTATGCGTCGCGCCGAATCGAGATATGGGCTGGGCGAGGAAGCATGTCGAGAGAAACGCCATGACCAATCCAGAGTTGAATGTTTCCTCTACTCCTTTAGGTGTTGAGCTTTTGCGCGTCGATGACATTTGGAAGGCTTTTGGAGATACGCCCGTTCTAAAAGGGGTATCCTTTACCTTAAGAGAAAAAGAAATCCTTGGAATCATTGGCTCAAGTGGAAGCGGAAAAACTACACTCCTGAAATGTCTGGACCTGCTCGAGACCATTGATAAAGGCCTCATTGAATATTATGGCCCTCATAAGCTGTCAGTGACCGCGAATGGAGCAACGGGATTAAGGAATTGCGCAGATGGTGACACAAAACCGATGTTGGAGGATGCTGTTAATGCCCTGAGAAAGGATATTGGATTCGTCTTTCAAGGCTTCAACCTTTGGGAAGAGAGAACCGTTCTCGGAAACTTGATACTGGCACCTATGGTTGTGCAGGGGCAACCTCGGGAAGTTGCAGAGAACAGGGCACATGAATTGTGCCGGCAATTTGGGCTTGAAAATAAGGTGGAGGCAAGGGTGTGGCAACTTTCTGGTGGACAGAGGCAGCGCGTAGCGATTATGCGGGCTCTGATGATGGAGCCAAAGCTTATGTTGCTTGATGAGATTACTTCGGCACTCGATCCTGTTCTTACGGTCGAGGTGATGCAAGCAATCAGACAATTGCGAGAACGGGGGTTGACGATGATTATTGTCACCCATCACATTGAATTTGCCTCATCTCTTTGTGACCGGATAATGTTCCTATCGCAAGGGCGCGCCGTGCAGATAGACACTCCAGAGAACCTTAGGAGGTCCCCCGCTACAGATGAAGTGAAGATGTTCCTGGATATCTTACGAGCGGCAAGGTGATGAGAATGGAAATTCTAAAAATTTGAGAAATAGCTTCTGTTAAAATATTGGAGGTTGAAATTTCCGAGGACGAGTTAGATGCCTATGAGCGGTGTTTGGATTACGTTTTACAGCACTGTTCAGCGGACGAAATTGAAAAAGTGAGCGGTGCAACACAGGAAGAGCTTGAAGACATAAGATATCAGATAGCTATCGTGCTGAAGAAATATACGGGTGTTAGAGAAATGGCGAGCACAGCCAAAGGAGTGTGAGATGTCACTAAACCTGATTGTTTTGCTTTTGATTTCCCCACTGATCGGATTTCTGATCAACGGGCTGTTTGGCTGTAGGGGCGGTGCCTTGCGCCCGCCCTTGAAAAATGCGAGCGGTTGGATTGCGTGCATTACGGTTGGCATATCGTTCATCTGCTCGTTGGTTGTATTTTCCAACGTGCGCGGCATGGCTGAACCGTTCAATCAGAAGTTGTACACATGGATGTCGGCTGGCGAATCCTTCTCTGTCAATATCGGTTTTCATGTCGATGCGTTAACCACCGTGATGTTACTCGTCATCACAGGGGTTGGATTTCTCATCCATGTCTATTCAATCGGCTATATGCAACATGAGCGCGGTTATACGCGCTATTTCGCTTACCTTAATCTGTTCGTGTTTGCCATGTTACTTCTCGTGCTGGCAAACAACTATGTGATGATGTTTATCGGATGGGAGGGCGTTGGGCTTTGCTCTTATCTGTTGATCGGCTACTGGTATGAGAAGAAATCCGCCACCGATGCCGGCAAAAAAGCCTTCATCGTCAACCGAATTGGCGATTTCGGATTCCTGCTCGGCATGTTCACGCTGTTCGCCGCGTTCGGCACATTGGAATTCAATACCATCTTTGAACACGCGGTGTCAGGAAGTTTCACTCAAGTCTTTGGGGCGAGTACACTCGTCATTGCGACGCTGCTGCTGTTCGTCGGTGCGGTTGGCAAATCAGCGCAGATTCCGCTGTATGTCTGGCTACCCGATGCGATGGAGGGTCCCACACCAGTCAGCGCGCTCATCCACGCCGCCACGATGGTCACCGCCGGCGTTTACATGGTCGCCCGGTCTTCGATTTTATTCGATTTGGCGCACACAGGGGTTGTCGTCGCCTGGATTGGCGTCCTCACCGCCCTGTTCGCCGCAACGATGGCGCTTGCCGCGAATGACATCAAGCGTGTGTTAGCCTACTCGACGGTGAGCCAACTTGGATATATGTTCGTGGCGGTTGGCGTTGGGGCGTATGCCTCCGGGATTTTCCACCTCATGACGCACGCTTTCTTTAAGGGCTTGATGTTTCTCACAGCGGGTAGCGTCATGCACGCGATGGCAAATGAGCTTGATATGCGTAAGATGGGCGGCCTGAAATCAAAATTGCCGATTACCTACTGGACGTTTCTCATCGGTGCCCTGGCGATCTCGGGATTCCCCCTGTTGAGCGGCTTCTGGAGCAAGGATGAGATCTTACACAGCGCTTGGACGAGCGGTCAACCTGCAATTTACGTTATCGGACTGGTGACAGCGTTCCTGACCGCGTTTTACATGTTCCGTCTGATCTTCGTCACCTTCCACGGCGAATCTCGCGTAGACCATCACGTTGCCTCACACCTGCATGAATCTCCCCCGGTGATGTGGGTTCCGCTTGTGCTACTCGCGATTCCCTCTGCGGTCATTGGCGCAATCGTCGGTTGGGGTGGTCATGACAGCATTTTTCACCATTTCTTGAGTGGCGCGTTCACAGCTCATGAAGGTGCAGCAGAGCATGGTGCCTCTGGGAGTGCGCTGCCATTCATGGTCATTTCATCAATCGTTGGATTGGCTGGGATTGGATTGGCGTATGTAAGATACCGAGACCGAGCCCCGCAAATGGCTGAACCGACAAACCCGCTGCACAAACTGCTCATTCACAAATATTACGTCGATGAGACTTATAACGCGGTCTTTGTTCAACCGATCAAAGGGGTGTCCCACTATCTCTTCTGGAAAATCATGGACGTTGGCATCATCGACGGCATCGTGAATGCCGTTGCGTTCCTGACCCGCGGCATCGGCGGTTTAATCCGGAGGCTCCAGACCGGGGAAGTGCCATCTTATGTGATGTCGATGCTTGTCGGTATCATCATCATCTTAGCGTATTATCTGTTTATACGGTAACAGTAACCGGAAGATTGGTAAAAGAGTATTGATATTGTGAAACACTATTTGAAGCTTGCATTCGGTTATAAACCGTAAAATTCCTATACTCATAGATTTCTATCTCCTGGAGTAGGTGAAATGGAGTAGGTGAAAAACATGGCTATTGAAGTAACGCTGACATTACCAGAAAGTTTGATTGAACACGCAAAATGGTTGGGTCAAGCGACACAACGCGATGTCAAGTCAGTTTTAGCGGATACGTTAGAAATGATGTGGCCGACGTTGGGTGACTTACCCGATACCAGCCCTTATCCACCCGTATCTGCAATGTCAGATACTGAGGTATTGGCTTTAGCTGACTCTAAAATGGATGTCGTTCAGAACCAACGATTGGGTGAGCTCCAAGCAAAGGGGAAAGAAGTTGGACTGCCCCATGCCGAGCGTTACGAATTGCTGACTCTCATGCAAATTTACCAATTAGGACAACTCCGTAAATCAGAAGCCTTAGCCGAAGCTGTACGGCGTGGTTTACGAACTCCATTATCAGCATGACCAATCTCTCAGATTAAACAACGCTTTAGCAATTACGGTACGCCGAAATTGGATTCGGGCAGGATGGCACCCTCCTGTGATTGAGTAGCGTTTACAAAGATTTTCTTCGCATGATAGAAGAAGATGAGCGAATCTCATCAGACAAGCATGAAACTGCAAGAATTACATGAACAAGATCAAACGGCCTGGTTGGAAGAAATGGCTGGCTTATTGCGCGAACAGCGATACGAAGAACTGGACTATTCCAACCTGGAAACTTTTCTGCTAGAAATGGCCCAACGTGACCGCCGGGAGGTGAAAAGTCGATTAACCATCCTGTTGACACACCTCCTCAAATTCGACTATCAGCCGGAAGGACGTTCGCGGAGTTGGCAAGTGACGATTCTGCACCAGCGTCAGGAACTGCAGGATGTGTTGGAGAGCGCAACTCTCAATCGCTATTTCCTGACTATCATTGAGAGTGCCTACGCCAATGCCGTCAAGCGCGCTACGCTGGAAACCGGGCTCGCAGAGACGGTATTTCCGGCAACGTGCCCTTATTCGGTCACACGGATTCTTGATGAAGAGCAGTAGTCTCCTTGTGATGCAGATTGACATTCATATCGAAAAAGGTAGCGTCCAGACAAATCAAAAAGGCCACAGAATTTGTTGGACGAGTTGAACAGGAGATTGACAAATGATCAATATTAAGCAGTGTGAATTAAGCAAGATACTTTTCGACAGATTGAAGCAACAGTTTCCTGAAATCAATCTGGTCGATATCGCTGAGAGCATAGAAAACCCTAATCACATTTGGGTAAATATCATCTTGCCGAGTGATGAAGATAGAGAAATTGAAATTCGTGAATTGGCAAGCGAAATATCAACAGATTTATTATTGGACTACGGATACCATATCACGATTAGCTCTGCATCAACTGTGGGGAAAGCAGAGCACTCTCCTTACCTTGATTTAACGGAAATTTTGGATTGATTCTCATCAGACAACCATGAAACTTCAAGAATTACATGAAGTAGCAATTGAGGTGAGCGTATTATCTATTTATTCGATGGAGGTGTAGTTATCATGGACAAGAATACGGAAGGACTCAAAAAAATAGTTCCAATTAATCTACGTGAATTTCGGGAGAAAAGCGACGAGGCCTATGAAAGATTGAAGCCTGAACTGGATGAGAAATATCATGGGCTTATTGTCGCCATTGAACCTTATAGCGGTGATTACTTCGTCGGTAAAAGTGTTGTTGAGGCGGGTGAAAAGGGAAAGGAAAAGTATCCCGATCGGATTTTTCATTTTGTCCGACCAGGATTTCGAGCGGTCTACCGCGATTACGGAAGGGTACCAATTTGATACACGGATATTTTGATGGTGCAGGCCGTCCCCGAGTGACCGTATCGTTATTTGGTAATCGTGGAGAGACGACAATTGATGCCTTGATCGATACAGGATTTGATGGAGCCCTGTGCGTACCAATTCCGATTGCAATTCCATTGGGACTGGAATTATATGGCGATCACACTTATGAGCTCGCCGATGGAACAATCAAACAAGAGTTGACATATCGGGCAATTGTTCATTTGGGCGAAGAAACTCATCGAACAGAGATCATCCTGACAGAATCTGAGGATGCCTTACTTGGAAGCGAACTCTTAGAAGGCTACATTTTGGAAATCGACTACGGCAACCGCACGATTGAAATTCGGAAATCTTTACGTAATGCGTAATGCGTAATACGTAAAAAGAGCGAGAACGCATTGACGCATTACGTTTTACGTTTCGGAGGTGAAATTTGCTACTTTCTTGGATCATTTTCTTACCATTACTCGGCGCGATCGGGATTGCCTTTGTGAGAAATCTCGGCCCGTCGATTGTGAAAGGAATCGCCCTTGCCATCGCGCTGATTACTTTTATCATATCGCTCTCTCTTTATGCGGGATTTGACGCAAACACATCTGCGATGCAGTTTGCAGAAAAGCGCGAATGGATTCAAGGCTTAGGCATAGGCTACCACCTCGGCGTTGATGGGCTCTCGCTGTGGCTGGTCTTGCTGACCACGTTCATCACGCCAATCTGTGTGCTGGCTGCATGGAATTCCATTGAAAAGGGCGTCGGTGGATTCATGGCCTCCCTGCTTGTGCTGGAGACGGGGATGCTCGGCGTTTTCTGCGCGTTGGATCTCTTTCTGTTTTATGTGTTCTGGGAGGCGATGCTCATCCCAATGTATTTCCTGATCGGCATTTGGGGCGGGAATCGGAGAATCTACGCAACCATCAAATTCGTACTGTATACGATGGCGGGCAGCGCGTTAATGTTGGTTGGCATTTTGTACCTCTATTTTCAAAACGGCAACAGTTTTGATCTGATGACGCTCTATGGCAGGGCGCTTCCACATCAGAACCTGCTGTTTCTTTCGTTCTTCATTGCCTTTGCCATCAAAGTGCCGCTTTTCCCCTTTCACACCTGGCTTCCCGATGCGCACGTCGAAGCACCGACGGTTGGCAGCGTCATCCTTGCGGGGGTTTTGCTGAAGATGGGAACTTATGGCATACTGCGTTTTTGTCTACCGCTTTTCCCCGAAGGCGCTGCGGCTTTCACACCGCTCATCGTGACCCTCTCCGTAATCGGCATCGTCTACGGCGCATTGGTCGCGATGGTACAGCCCGATTTGAAAAAATTGGTGGCGTATTCGAGTGTGAGTCACTTAGGGTTTGTCGTTCTCGGTCTCTTTGCACTGAACCATCAAAGTGTGCAGGGCGGAATCCTTCAGATGATCAATCATGGACTGAGCACCGGCGCGTTGTTCCTTCTCGTCGGAATGATTTATGATCGCCGGCATACCCGGATGATTGCGGATTTTGGCGGCTTGTCAAAGCAGATGCCAATCTTCGCCACAATCTTTATGATCGTGACCCTCTCATCCATTGGCTTACCGGGCCTGAATGGATTCGTTGGGGAATTTATGATCTTGCTGGGGAGTTTCGTATCGACGTCCTTCTCAAAAGTCTATGTGGTGATCGCCGCAACCGGCGTCATCCTTGCAGCGATATATATGCTCTGGATGTTCCAGCGGGTCATGTTTGGCACACTCGACAACCCGAAAAACCAGGCATTAAAAGATCTGAGCCTGCGCGAAGTTGTTGTGCTGGTTCCGATTCTGGTATTCATCATCTGGATTGGCGTTTATCCCAAGCCATTCTTGAGTCGAATGGAAAAATCTGTCAGTCAGGTGATAACTCAAAGTAAGCCGACTGCCACAATTGCTAATCCCTCCCCTGCGATAGTGGGTGCCATAGGGGAAGGGGTGAAGGAGAACAAATGAAACTGAATTACCCTCTGAGACTTCCGAAGTCTCAGAGACTTCGGAAGTCTGCAAAGCCTTGCCTTATTTTTGTTGTTTTCAGCATAGCGTTGCTCCTGTGTTCTCCGCTCGCCTTTTCAGCGGATGAAGGACAGGGAACAACCCACGAAAGTACCTCCCAGGAGGAACATCACGGTGTTCCTGGGTCTGAACTTCCTCTTTGGAGCGTGATTCCATTCGCTGGGATTTTGCTGTCGATTGCGATTTTTCCTCTCGCTGCCCCGCATTTCTGGCATCACCATTTTGGAAAAGTCTCGTTGGCGTGGTCGTTGATTTTCGCCGTACCCTACATCGCTGTTTTTCATGGACCGGCGTTTTATGATATTCTGCATATCTACCTGATTGACTATATCCCCTTCATCATTCTCTTATGGGGGTTGTACACAGTCACAGGGGGCATCCTTGTGCGTGGGTCCCTACGTGGCACGCCGATTGTCAATTTTACCATGTTGCTGATTGGCACGGCTATCGCGTCATGGGTGGGGACGATGGGCGCCTCGACGTTGATGATCCGTCCCGTGATTCGTGCCAATGCTCACCGCAAAAATAAAGTCCACATCATTGTTTTTTTTATCTTCTTAATCGGCAATATCGGTGGCTCGTTGACTCCCTTGGGCGACCCACCGCTATTTTTAGGGTTTATCCACGGCGTTCCATTTTTCTGGACATTCAATATCCTCCCCCACATGCTGCTCGTCAGCGTTATATTACTGGTTCTGTTTTTCATTTTAGACTCGATTCTCTTCAAACGTGAGGGAGAACAAGTCCCTGATGATGGGGTCAGCGAACCCGTTCGCATTGATGGACTGTTTAACCTGATTTTCCTTTTGGGCATCGTTGGTGCCGTGCTGTTGAGCGGGATAATTAAACTTGGTGAAGTCAATATTCTCAACATTCATATTGCAGGTCAGGACCTCCTGCGAGATGTCCTCATTCTGGCGATGGGGTTTTTGTCATTGAAATTCACACCTTATTCTGGCGAAATTCGTCGGACGAACGGCTTTACATGGGCGGCCATCCTCGAGGTTGGGAAACTCTTTGCTGGAATTTTTATCACGATTCTTCCGGCACTCGCCATCCTCAAAGCCGGTGAACAGGGAGCTTTGAAAGATTTGATTCGGGCGATCTCAAAGCCAGCTCACTACTTCTGGGCATCAGGCAGCCTATCGAGTTTCCTGGATAATGCACCGACGTATCTGACCTTCTTCAATACCGCCCTTGGAAAGCTTAACTTGCCCGAAGCCGTCGTCCCGGATATCCTCATGGGAAAACTGACTGACCCCCATCATCTCGATTTCGTCAAGAATCTGCAAGCGGTTTCCGCTGGGGCCGTCTTTATGGGGGCAAACTCGTACATCGGAAACGCGCCGAATTTCGTCGTGAAATCGCTTGCGGAGGAGGGCGGCGTTAAGATGCCCAGTTTCTTTGGATACATGGCCTGGTCGGTCGGGATTTTGATTCCGCTCTTTATTCTTGTAACGTTCGTGTTTTTCCGTTAGGGTAGGGAGTATCAATCATGGATAAACACGAACTGATAGAAGTCCTACAAGAGTTGGATCAGCACTTGTCCGCATCATTTGACGTCATTCTGATTGGTGGAGCCGCGATGGTTTTACATTTCGGTGCCAGCCGCGCCACACGCGACGTTGATGTGCTTGTGCTGCGGGGTGATCTCACCGAATTGCGGCAGGCTGTGAAGACGGTTGCTGGCGAACGCGGTCTGCCTGAAGATTGGCTGAATGATGCGGCCAAAGGATTCGCCGACATTTTGCCTCCAGACTTCTATCATCGTCTAGTTCCGTTGACGGTCATTTTTCACCACATTCGACTCTATGCTCTTGGGCAGCCTGAACAGGTGGCACTGAAGATTATCGCGCTACGTGAGCAAGATTTAGAAGATCTGGAGATTTTGCTGCCCCAGATGTCTGAGGCCGACAGGGCTGTAATGGTAGGAATCATGAATCACATCAGCACGTTCCGGCCCGATTGGGCATTGAAGATTCGATATTTTTTACAGGAGCAAGGATGGGAGATCGATTAGATTATCTATTTCAAGAATGGCACAGGCTGGGAGGCGCGGTGTTGTTAGCCGAGGTGGTCCCCACTTCACCGGCCCGCGCGCCCGAGGCAGTCATCGCGGAAAGCACAGCCTATTGCCGTGATTCAGGGCGGCTGACATGGGTCGTGCTTGATTGGCTGATTCGTCACGTTGCACAACTGAACGAAGATCAGTTGCTAAAAGAGACGAAGGGAAGAGGCGATCTGTCAGTTTTAGGCGTTCTATGTGATGCTGCGCATTTGCAAAACCCGAATCCGAAATTTGAGCAGATTGCCCGCGCCTGTACACAGCATGACCCATTGGAGCCGTTCTTTCACCGGGTAGCGAAAAGTCCACTGGCTGTGCGACTGACACAGGAGAATGCGTTGGAAGTTTTCCTCAAGTGGAATTACCTGTGCAACGAACTACGCTATCTGTGAATAGCGACTTTTAGCAAACAACTTTTTATTCATGGATTGCGTAAGCGATTTCCAGATTTGCCAGATGAAGATTTTAGAAAGCTACTGTTGAAGCACCTTGATAAATGTCACAACAGGAATTACTGAAGAAAGTTATTCATAATAAGGAGAACAACAATGGAAAAGTGGGAATACCTGACGGATTTCGTTGTTGCGGATATCACAAATGAAGGTGTAAAGGAATTCCTTCAAGAACAAAAATTTTGGACTTTGGGCAAAAATCTGCCTAAGTACGCCCCTCAAACGATGATACCTCACCTCAATAGATGGGGAGAACAAGGGTGGGAATTAGTCCACATAGAACCAGTGAAAATTGGAAACAATTTTGACATTAGCTTGGACTCCAGCGGCGGCATCAACAGTTACACCAATATCTACTTTTGCGTTTTCAAACGTCGAAAGCAAGAATAGGTGAATTATAGCGATAGGGGAAGAGATGTGTTGGAGGAAATGAGATGCGGTCCTTTGTTGTCTATATTGAATGGGATGCAGAGACCTAATATAGGTGGGGATTGTTCCGGACATTCCAGGGGCACACACAAAATGATGTATGGTGAAATTGAAAAATGGAAGAGGGCATCCGAATATCCGACAGACAGTTTGGAAGGAAAATAGCAAAGCATGCTGCTGATTACGGTCTTGAGCCCAATAACCCAATCCATCGTGCTCAACTTCGCCATATCATTGAACAAATCGGTACATTCCCGGATGCGATTGTTGAAGGAACCTTTCGAGGACAGGGAAGAGTCAAGTTCTTCATAAAAGGGAAAGATGTTGTTGTTACGACGCTTTCAAACGAATTCGTAACGATTCTCAAAGACGGCATTAACAATCTGTCAGTGCGGAGGGCTCTCGGAAAATGAGCAACTTTGAACGCAAATGGCGACACGTTTTCATCAAGGCAATCGGACACCCGCTTCAAAGAGCAGTTGCTTCCGTTCATGGATTTGAAGGAAGAATATCTAACGAACCCCCTCTCTGTCTATGGTTATATTTTGAAGGACTTCCTGTCATTCGTCTCTATGGGACTTCGGATGGAGAGCAACTCAAAGTCGATCATGCCCAACCGGTTGCCATTGACATGGGGAAGTATGGCGAGCTCCTGTTGCGTGATGCCTCTAAAATACCGGTGGTTCAACAGGTTCTCGGCAATCCTTTGAAGGCAGTGTGGCTTGTCAAGTCTCCGCCCAATGACAGGATTATTGGTGTTCGTTTAGATTTTGGACTTGCCATTAAGCCTATCATTCTCAATTGGGGTGATGAACTCTACGTTGGAGAAGAATTCCCCATTGATGCTGAAGGGGAGAAGTTTTCGGAAGTTGCTTTGCTCCACGAAAGTTGAAACCATGTAATGAATCAAACACTGAAGATTCACGTTTTACGTTTCACGCATCACGTTTCACGTTTCACACCTGGAGGAATTGAATGACAATTAACTGGCAACTCTTGATGCCTGAACTGATTATTGTATGTACATTTGTGCTTGTTCTTATCTTTGACCTGTTCGAGTCAATCCAAAAGTGGATGCTCGCTTTACTGGCGATCGCCGGTTCAGCCATTGCGCTATTGGTTTCTATTCAAATGCTTGGGACTGGAACGACCGGGACTGAATTTAATGACATGCTCCGAGTCGATAAGTACTCCCTCTTTTTTAATATCATCTTCCTTGTCTCAACCATTTTGACTGTTCTGATTTCAATGAGCTATCTTGAGCATGAGGATAGAAAACAGGGAGAATACTATCTGCTAATTTTGTTAGCAACGATTGGCATGATGTTGATGGCATCAGCGAACGAGTTAATTATGGTTTTTCTCGGCCTGGAACTGATGTCATTATCGCTTTATGTTTTGGCTGGATACTTCCGCAGCAGCATGGCTTCAAGCGAGGCGGGGCTGAAATACCTGCTGCTGGGTGCGTTTGCGAGCGCGTTTTTCCTTTACGGCATCGCATTGATCTACGGCGGGGCAGGCACAACAAACGTTTCTCAGATTGCGTCTGTATTGACATCAGACACAAAGTCTCCGTTGCTGTTAGCTGGCATGTTTCTGCTTATCGTGGGGTTTGGTTTCAAAGTTGCCCTCGTCCCGTTTCATCAGTGGGCGCCTGATGTTTACGAGGGGGCCCCGACTTCCATTGCTGCTTTTATTTCTGCTGGTCCGAAGGCTGCGGGGTTCGCAGCTTTCCTGCGCATCTTCATGGTGGCCTTACAAAACCTCCAGCCCGAGTGGATTATCGTTGTCACAATCCTTGCTGCGCTGACAATGACCGTCGGCAATCTGGTTGCCATTGCACAGCGAAATATCAAGCGGATGTTGGCTTATTCCAGCATTGCTCATGCAGGATATGTGCTGGTCGCCTTGACCGCAGCAAACAAAGACGGAATTTCCAGTGCCATGCTCTACCTGTTGGTTTACTGTGTCATGAATATCGGGGCTTTCGGTGCCGTTATCCTTGCGAGAACAGAAGATGGCGAAAGCCTGATGATCAGCGATTATGCGGGGCTTGGATTTCGCAAGCCGCTCCTCGCCCTATTCATGACCCTGATGCTTTTATCCCTTGCTGGATTTCCACCGACAGCGGGTTTCGTCGGCAAATTCTACATCTTCCGCTCCGCTGTCGAAGCGGGACAGATTTGGCTTGTGATTATTGGGGCGATTAATACCGCCATTTCCGCATTCTTCTATCTCCGTGTCGTCGTGACGATGTACATGAAAGAACCGGAGGAAGAACTGGAATTTTGCGCGTATCCAGGTTCACTTATCGTTGCGCTGTTGATCGCTGCAATCGGCGTATTACTCATTGGCGTTTTACCTTCATACCTCTTAAACTCGGCTCAAATCAGCACGTTCCTGTAATGTGATGCGTAATACAGGATTCAAGATGCAGGATTCAAGGTTTCGACAGGCTCAACCCGGCGCAACCCGGCGGATGCAGGATTCAGGATTCAAGGTTTCGACAGGCCGAAGGCTCTCGGAACGGAGCTCCGCCGGATTGAGCTTGTCGAAATCTGAGTTTATCGAAATCAACCCGGCGGATGCAGGATTCAGGGACTTGCCTCTTGTATCCTGAATCCCTGTGTTTACTTACCACTTTGAGGAAAGGAAGGATGCTACGATGTTGAAGTCCAAAAAGAGTGGGAGTGATTGGATTGGTGTTGGCGATCTCAGCACCATTGGGCTGACGCTTGCGTTTGCGATTGCTATGGGATCCGGATTGGGTTGGTGGCTTGGCGGTAAACTTGGTAACCACCAATCGGTTGGCTTAATTATTGGCTTTATCGTAGGCACAGCCGCTGGGTTTATCGAGATGTTTCGCGCAGTTTCCCGGTGGAATCGGCGAATGGAAAGCCAAGAACGAAGCGAACATGAAAACAAGGACATAACGGGAAAAGGGGACAATGAGAAAGGAAATTAGAGGATTGGGAAATTTATGCCTCACATATTACGCATTACGTTTTACGCCCCCCCCCGTAGTCTAGCCCCTTGTGGGCGTCTGTGAATCCAAAATGAGCGCTCATCTTCAAGTCGATGATCAATTCCTTCGCCAGGTTTACATTTTGGCGCTGATACTTGCGGTTGTCATTACAGGTGTGCTGTGCGTGTATCGCTTGCCGATCGGCTTGAGTTTTGCGATTGGTAGCTTTCTTAGCTTGAGCATGCTGTGGTCGTTAGAGTTTGTCCTTCGTCGGATGGTAAAGCCGGGTAAATCATCAGGAACGAAGCGGTGGCTCGGTTTGATCGCGATTGGCAAGTACACCATCCTCTTTGGCGGATTTTATCTCCTGGTCAAGGCGGATTGGCTCAATGTCTACGCTTTAGCCGTTGGAATTGGGCTGGTACAGGGCGTGATTATTCTGAAAGCCATCGGGTTGATGGTATCTATTCTGACCAACCGTAACTCCTCGCATTGATTGATATTCGGTAAAAGCGGTGAGGTAGGATGATGACACATCATGAATTCTAACGAGATTCGTCAAGATGCCTTTCATGGTACAGCTTTATCAAATGCTTTAAGCATCGTTAAAGAGGGGTTCAGAAAATCAAGAGGCATCTTGGGCACTGGTGCCTATTTCGATTTAGAAAATGACCAGTCATCTCGATTCAGGCTGGCTCGTTTACTCACCGAGGAAACTAAAGTTATTATTCAGGCAGAAATTGATTTAGGAACTGTCTTAGATTTAGATGATAAAGAAATAAATGAAAAATTCCGGCAATTTCAAAAAATCCTCAATCAACGCTTTGGAACAGAAATCCCTCGTCAACTCGGACGTGGATGGCAATATGATGAATTTCTAAGTGAATACAGACTAAATCCTGATACGCTTCGTAAAAGGATTTCTGGTTTTGACACGATTGCAGTCAGATCGGTTGAGCGAATCTGTATCCTATCAATTAAGGATCTGGAGGGGAGAGAAATCAAATGGCAACCATAACAATACACCAAATTAATTCAAAAGAAAACGTGAATGCGATCTTATGTCCTGAATCAATCAAGCGCATCAAAGCAGAAGCAATGAGAAGAGAGTGGGAAAAGCCCGATGAAGGTTGCAATACCTGTGTGTTTTTAAATCCTCGTCTTTTAGATGGAACAGATGAGAATATGGAAACGATTTGCACTCACCCAGAGACAACATTACCGGACATCTTGATTGGTACGTCGGGATTGCCTTGTCCATATTATCAGAGTATTTTCGCATCATCAAAGCTATCTGCGGCTTAATCTAAAAAACAGTTTGAAACAATGGAGAATTGATTTGATGAAAATCCAATATACGCTACGACTCATAACAGTCATATTGATATGCCTCATTTACATCCCAGCCGGGCTTACGGCGGAGGAAGTGCCTGAAGCCGTTCATGAGACGCATAGTGGCGGTGAAGCACACGCCGCCGAAGAAGGTGGACAGCACCCGCACCATTCGTGGCTGCATTACCTGTGGATTACTATTCTTGGTCTCTCACCGGAAGAAGCAGAAAAAGTTGTAGAAGAAGGGGGTGCATGGTACCTGCCGACCCGCTGGCAGCAACCGGATCTCATCCCCAACACCTACTTCGTTGTGTTGTTCCTGGCTTTGTTTTTTATTCTTGTGACTCGAAAATTAAAGAGGTTGCCTGAAGGCAAAGGGCAAACGCTTCTTGAGTTCTTCGTTGGCGGCCTAATCGACTTCTTCAGTGGGATTTTGGGGGAACATGGGAAAAAGTATGTCCCTTTCGTCGGTTCTTATTTTATTTTTATCCTCTCTTTGAACTATCTTGGCCTCTTCCCCGGTTTTCAATCTCCGACTGCGGATTTGAACACAACCCTTGCGCTTGGCGTCACAGCGGTGGTAGGGGTTCAGATCATCGCCATCAAAGAGAATGGGTTAATCGGCTATCTAAAACACTTTGTTGGTGAGCCAGCTTGGCTAGGACCTTTGATGTTTCCACTACACCTCATTGGTGAATTGGCGCGTGCAACCTCGCTCTCCATTCGACTTTTTGGAAACATCTTCGGTGAGGAAACCGTTATTATCAGCCTAACGGCATTAGGGGTGACAGCAATTCCGGCGATTGCAGGGGTCATCCCGTGGATTCCCATTCAGTTTCCGATGATGCTCTTTGGATTATTTGGTGGTTTCCTGCAAGCGCTTGTTTTCTCAATGCTGACCTCAATTTACATTGTCACCTTTTTAGAGCATGACGATTCGGGAGAACATGGCGCAGAGGTGCATCATTAGTTAGGTATCAGGTGTCAGGTCTTAGGTTTGGTTAGACAGCTAAATAGACGTATTTACTGGATTCGGCGTTCATATCGCCGTAAAATAAGACGGCGATTCGGGCGTCTAATTATAAGTCGTTAGGCAGCTAGGCGCGGCTTGGCAGAGGTTGTACAATGAATGTGCCTGTAGACAAACGAAGGTCAGCTATAGAGTTCGCGGACAAAGTGTGCAAATTCCGTAGAAGAGTGGACCGTATACTTGCTCGGCCAGGTTACGAAATAATGGGGCAGTTTAGGGAACGATTACTGTCACGGCCTGCGGTTCGACGCCTGTTGTTGATGGCATACTACGCCAGCTACATAAAGGACGAAGCACGAGAAACGCGGGTAAGGTTACATTGCTTTCTCCCGGGCTTATTGCCCGGTCAATCGCTCTCGTTTCCAGACGGAATCAAACTTGAGTCCCCTGATACGATTGCAAAACTGTCTCATGTAGTTCACCAAGACTATTGCCTCGAAGTCATAGAACACGATGGAACTTTGTTGCTAAAGGGCATTTCAAGCTATTTTGGGCCACTTCGGCAGTTCAATCATGAGGAGCGGTTCCCGGAATCACTTGGGCAGACGGTTGCGATTAACGGACCTGGCGACGTCGCATATTATGACTATCCACGTGGGTGGTTATTCCGTCACGGAGTAATTCAGCAGCGCAGGCCGCTTCAGAACAATCCAGATATTCGACAGTGGCAAACAGAAGCCAAGAACACATTGGCTGATGAACTGCATCTGTCCGGTGAGCAGCAAGACTATTGCAGGAACTATTACTCTCTCCAGACTCTAGTGGCGGACTTGGTCCGCCGCATCATCGACTTTGGTCACGGTGGTATGGTGGCAATTGTTCCAGAGCAAGCAGACACAATGCTCAAAATTGGCTATCATAGTGATCCTCAATTTCTTCGTACAGCGATCAAGAAACACTGGGAATCATTGTTTGAAACGCGTTGCGCGTCGGAGACGTTTCGCGAATCACTCGAAAAGCCGATTCCGCAAAACGACCTAATCCGCCTGTTATCGGAAGAGCCAACAGCAACTGCTGCAATCAATCAAGCCGTTAAGGCTATTGCCCAGCTAGCCAATATGGATGGTTGCATAGTAATCCGAAGAAACTTGTCCGTTGTTGGTTTCGGTGGCATTATTCAAGCCCAAGAAGCCGCTGCCGCCTCAAAACTAGAGTTGCACGATAGGCGAGGTCAGAAACTGGATGCAAACACGACATTGAGGCTTAAAGGAACCCGTCACCGTTCTGCCTACCAGCTATGTAAGAGCATTCCTGGCTCACTAGTCCTTGTCATTTCTCAAGATGGTGATGTGCGTGTATTTGCAAGCGATAATCGTTGCGTGACTTTCGATGAGAATCTGTATCCATAGTAAAGAATCGTCCCAGTCTTAGATTGGGTTATGTCGCTTGACCAAAGGTGACCGTGGCCGTATATAGGTGCCTAACCAGTCGTTGCAGTTGACGGCGGGGAGCTGTGGTTTTATAAACGTCAACAGGCAAATGGCGGGCTTTGGTTTGTCGGATGGCTTTCGGCAAACCTCCGCCGCGCCTGAACTTTTTCGTTAGGTGGAGGCAGAGCGATGAAACACTGGAGGTGACTCAGATGAAACACGTCATTGACGCCATCTACGAAAACGGTATATTCCGACCCATGCAGCCCGATACCATCGGAATCTCCGAAGGTCAGCGAGTCCGCCTCACCGTTGACGATGAAACAGAACCGGAATCTCTGAAACTCGCAACTTGTGTCTACGACGGTCTTTCTGACGAAGATATTGACGAAATTGAACAAATTGCGCTGGAGCGCAGCAATTTCTTTGGCACAAGGAGTGTGGATTGATGCCGCCTAAGACGGTTTTGGATACGGACATTCTCTCAGCACTGATGCGAAGAACTCCCGTTGTATTAAATCGAGCAAGGAGCTATTCAGCATATCACCCAAAATTAACGTTCTCGTTGATCACGCGCTACGAAATCCTGCGTGGCTTAAAGGCAAAAAATGCGACAACGCAGATTGCATCATTTCACCCAATGTATTCTGTGCAAACAACGAGATTTTGCCCATCACCGAGCAGATTATCGTCCGGGCATCTGACATCTATGCCGATTTACACCGCCGCGGTCAATTGATTGGTGATGCAGATATCCTGATTGCATCAACCGCCATAGAGTACGGTCTTGTGTTAGCAACCAATAATGTAGCGCATTTTGGGCGAATCCCCGGATTACAAGTAGATAACTGGCAAACCTGAGATGAAAGGGAAGGCGTATATCGAGCTCCCCAACGGCGACATTCGTTACGCTGAACTTCACGGGTACGAAGCGCACGGTATCGGTAGATGCCGGATTAAGAGAAAGAGGTTTCTGGATGAATCACACGCGATACGTTCGGTGTATCAAAAATGACGACTACGAGATTGATCTGACTGTTGGTCAGGTTTACAAGGTGCTTCCCCTGACCGAAGCCGAAAAGGACGCAGGTGTGATTCGCGTCCTTGACAACGAAGGTGAAGATTACCTGTACGATGCCAGCTACTTCGAGCCATTTCAGCTTGACTGCGCAACGAGTGAGTTGACCGATTCACTCACGGTTCATCTGGACACCTTCACGAAGGGTGTGCTTCACGCTGAAGCGTTAGCGGCACACAAAACGATGAGTGCGCTGGTGCGGGAATGGATCGGCGAGCGATGCGCCTTGGGAGCTACAGATAGAGGTTTTTGATTATTCATACAGAATGTTTGGTTCAGGATTCAGGTTGCACAGTAACCGTTGAGGTAAGAAACTGATGATGTTAACGAGAGAAAAGATTACAGCTATCCTCTTGGAAAAGTCCCCGTGTCTTGCCTCTGAGTATGGAGTCAAGAGAATAGGCTTGTTTGGGTCTTATGCGAAAGGTACACCTACCCAAGCGAGTGATATTGATATTGTTGTGGAATTTGAGCGCCCCATCGGCTTTCGGTTCATTGAGTTGACCGAATATCTTGAGGGGCTCTTAGGGAAACGGGTGGATGTCCTGACTGACGCCGGTATCCAAGGGATTCGGAACCCCCGTGTTGCTGACGATATCAAAGAAAGTATCGTGTATGTCTGACAGAGGATGTTAAATTGCGGACTACTGATACGAAATCGACAGTTATTTCGCCAATGTCACATTAGAAATGGGATCCAGTCGTAGCCCAACTTTCTAAGTTGGCCTACCGAGGACATCAGCCGCGGGGGCCAAGATAGAATCTTGGGCTACAGGGAAATGTGACATTGGCGAGTTATCAACATTCAACCCATTTTAATTTTCAATTTTAAGGAGGAACATTCATGATTTATCTTGCGGTTTTGGCTTTTGGGGCAACGCTAGGTCTGCCAATTGCGGTCATTTTCGCATCGACTGCACAAGGAAAAGCGACGAGCGCCGCTCTTGAGGGCATCGCCCGGCAGCCTGAAGCGACAGCTCGGATTCAGACAGCTATGATCATCGGCTTGGCGCTCATTGAGTCGCTTGTGATTTACTCGCTGCTCATCTTCTTCCTGCTCATGGCAAAACTTCCACAGGGGGATGCGCTCCAAAAGATGATTGAAGCTGATGCGCAAAGACCAGTTGTACAAACAGCCCGTTAGTCTTCGTCAGAAGAATGATACGTGAAACGTAATACGTAATGCGTAAGAAGTTTCACATTTCCATTTTACGCATTACGCATTACGCATCACGTATTCAGGAGACATAAGATGACAAAAATTTACAGGTATTTTCTTTTTCTGATTGGCACAAGTGTGTTGGTGATACCGACAAGTGGGTTTGCCGCTGAAGCGGGCGATGGGCTCTTAGTGCTCATGGGAATAGACCCTAAGACAATCATCCTCCAAGCGTTGGGTTTTCTCGTTGTGCTGCTCATCCTCTGGAAATTCGTTTTTGGTCGTGTTGGCGGCCTGTTGGAGTCAAGGCAGAACGAGATTGTTTCGCGGATGAACAAATTAGAAGCCGATCAACTGGAACTAGATCGGTTGAACGCCGAGATTCGTCAACGGCTGAACGCTATCGAAGCGGAAGGGCAAGCAAAGATTCAAGCGGCTATCGAAGCCGGCAACACAGAGCGAGGGCGGATTATCGAGAACGCCCGACGCGAGGCGGCGGCTGAACTTGAAAGCGCACGCGCAGAGATTCAGCGTGAAAAAGAGGAAGCCATTCTGGAGCTGCGAGGAATCGTCGCAGAAATTGCCATAGGCGCGGCAAGCCAGATTATTGACCAGACGCTTGACATTAAGGGGCACCGGCACATCGTTGATGAGTACATGCGTCGCATCCCCGATGCTCCGCAGGTTTAGTGGAGGATAGAGCATGAGCGATATTCATATTGCAAAGCGGTATGCGCACGCCTTGTTTGATGCCGCAACGGAGCAGGGCGTTTTAGAGCCTATCGTTGATGATGCGCACCAGATGATCGAATTGACGAAAGCATCACCGGAATTTAATCAATTCATTCGCACCCCACTGCTCCCGCCTCAATTCAAAGGTGAGACGTTTCAACAGCTCCTGTCCGAAATCCTCCAGCCCCTTTCCCTAAATTTCCTACTTTTGCTGGCTCTCAAGCAGCGTGAAAGGTCGCTGGCAACAATTTTACAGGCGTTTCTGGAGCTTGTTGATGAAAAAGCGGGTCGCCAGATCGCGCAGGTCACGTCGGCTGTTCCGCTGACCGATGAACAGCAAGCTGATCTTATCAAGCAACTTAGCGCTTATTCGGGTAAGCAAGTCAGGCTTGACTCGACAGTGGACGTTGCGATTCAAGGAGGGTTTATTGTGCGATTAGGAGATACGGTTTTTGATGGGAGTGTTGCAACACAGCTCCAGCGAATGAAAATGCTGCTCGCGAGAGGTTAAATCAAGACGTGAAACGTGAAACGTGAAACGTGAAAAACCTTACGCATCACGCATCACGTATCACGCATCACGTATCGTATGAAGGGAAAATAGATTATGGCAAGAGAAGTGAGACCTGACGAAGTTTCAAATATTCTCAAACAACAACTGTTACACTACAGCCGGCAAATCGATGTCTATGACTCTGGGACTGTGCTTCAAGTCGGCGATGGGATCGCGCGCGTCCATGGGCTTGCAAATGCAATGGCAGGTGAGCGGGTTGAATTTATCGCGCGCGTCCATGGGCTTGCAAATGCAATGGCAGGTGAGCGGGTTGAATTACCAAACAATGTCTTTGGTATGGTGTTCAACCTGGAAGAGGATAATGTCGGCTGCGTTCTCTTGGGAGAGGATAAGCTCATTCATGAGGGCGACCTTGTCAAGCGCACGAAAGCGTTGCTCGAAGTTCCCGTTGGAGAAGCCTTGCTTGGGCGCGTCGTGAACGCCCTTGGGGAACCACTTGATGGCAAGGGTGAAATCAAGACAGAACAAACGCTTCCTGTGGAACGAAAGGGGCTAGGCATTGTCCAACGTCAGCCGGTGAAAGAACCGCTTGCTACCGGTCTGAAGGCAGTTGACAGTATGATTCCAATCGGGCGTGGGCAGCGTGAGTTAATCATTGGGGACCGTCAAACAGGCAAAACCGCCGTCGCGATTGACACCATCATCAACCAGAAAGGAAAGGGCGTCTCCTGTATCTACGTTGCAATTGGGCAGAAAGGGTCTACAGTGGCTCAGGTTGTGGATACGTTACACAAGCACGACGCGATGGACTACACCATCGTCGTTTCGTCGACGGCGAGTGAGCCCTCTCCACTTCAGTACATTGCGCCTTACACCGGCACCTCAATGGGAGAATACTTCCGCGACAAAGGGCAACACGCGCTGATTGTCTATGATGACCTCACCAAGCATGCGTGGGCATATCGTCAGATGTCCTTACTCTTACGACGTCCACCGGGACGCGAAGCATATCCGGGGGATGTCTTTTATCTCCACTCTCGATTGTTGGAACGTGCCTCAAAGTTGAGTGATGCGTTAGGTGGCGGATCGCTGACCGCCTTACCGATCATCGAAATCCATGAAGGCGATCTCACCACTTATATCCCGACGAACGTGATTTCCATCACGGATGGACAAATTTACCTAACGTCTGACCTCTTTAACGCAGGCATCCGGCCCGCGATTAACGTCGGCACCTCGGTCTCCCGTGTGGGCGGTGACGCCCAAATCAAAGCGATGAAAGCGGATGAAGTCGCCAAAACCATGCGTCTGGATTTAGCACGTTACCGAGAGGTCGCAGCGTTCGCGCAATTTGGATCAGACCTTGATGCCTCCACTCAAGCGCAACTCAGGCGGGGCGATCGCTTAGTCGAATTGCTGAAACAAGAACAATATGTGCCGATGCCCGTTGAAAAACAGGTTGCTTCAATCTTCTGTGGTTCAACTGGCTATCTGGACGATATTGAAGTCAGTCAGGTTGCCCGATTTGAATCTGAATTTCTCGCATATATGGACAGAAATCACACGGACATTTTGAAAGAAATCGTAGATTCTGGAGTTCTCAGTAAGCCACTTGTCGAGCGGTTGCACGCAGCGGCAAAAAACTTTAAAGAACTATTTAAACGTAATGCGTAATGCGTAAGAGAGGAGAATAAAAATGAATTATCAGGAATGGGAACAGACCGTGCCTCAAGTAATCACCGGTGATGCCCTATGGAAAGTGCAGGTCTATCGGCTGGCTCTGTTTACCGCGGATCTCGGCTGGAATGATGTGACAAAACTGCTTCAAGACCGCCGTACTGTTGGGCTATCAGACCAACTCTATCGTGCAATTGGCTCAATCAGTGCTAACATCGCCGAGGGATATAGCCGGAGCAGCAACAGAGACTGCGCTCGCTTTTATGAGTATGCGCTTGGCTCCGCCAGAGAAAGTCGGGATTGGTACTACAAGGGACGACACATTCTCGGCGAGACTGTGACTGCCCATCGCCTGGACCTTATGACTGAGATTATCCGCCTACTGCTGGTAATGGTTCCAGATCAGCGGGGACAGGTTCTTAGCGAAGAAGTCTCAGCATATAAGGCAGGTATCGAGTGAAACATGAAACGTAATACGTAATGCGTAATGCGTAAGAGAAGAGGTTCTTTTTACGTATTACGCATTACGCATTATTCTTCTGACGTATTACGCATTACGCATGAGGTATTAACATGGCAACACTACGGGAAATTAGACGCCGTATTGTCAGTATTCAAAAAATATCGCAGGTGACGGATGCAATGCGGATGGTTGCCGCGGTCAAATTACGCCGCGCGCAGGAAAGCATAGAAGCCACTCGCCCTTATGCTGAAAAATTTAATACGATTTTAGGGCATCTTATCGCCCAGATCCAAAACCCATCGCATCCACTACTTGAAACACGAGACCTCCATCACGTTTGTCTTGTGTCTGTTTCCGCAGATCGAGGCTTGTGTGGAAGCTTTAATAGCAACGTCATCCGCGCAACGGCTGAGAGGTTCGCACACTATCAAAAGCAAGGCGTCGATGTCAAGCTCATCTGTGTTGGTAGACGCAGCCGGGACTATTTTAAGCGACGAAACTATCAGATAACCGCTGAATACGTCAACATCTTTCAGTCGCTTGAATTTCAGATGGCTGTCAATATTGTTCAACAGTTCGAGCATCTATATACTGACAGACAAATTGACAAGGTCGAAGTCATCTACAACAATTTTAAGACCGCGATTATGCAAACGGTTTTGGTCGAACAGATGCTGCCCTTAACTCCTGAATCGCCAACAGGTGACCCGCTTTTCCTCGACTATTTGTACGAACCGAGCCGGGAGCAAATCTTTCAAGCGGTATTGTCGAAACACCTGAACATGCAGATGTGGAAGGTCCTGCTGGATTCCAACGCAGCGGAACAGGCAGCGCGCATGGCGGCGATGGAAAACGCCACGAGAAACGCAAGCGATCTCATTGACGAACTGACTCGTCAACGCAACCGCGCACGACAAACGCTCATCACCAAGGAGATTTCCGAAATCGTTGCTGGGGCGGAGGCTTCGAGATAGGAGGGGGGTTCGAGGTCCCAATGCTCCAGAGGTTAGAGGGTTGGAAGATGAAAAGAAAGGGGGTGGCCGTTTATGAGCGGCGAGATTTTAATGATAGAGGAAATGAAACAAAAGTATCCTGACGAATGGTTGCTTGTTATCGATTGCAAATTGAGCCCCAATACAGAGCTTGAAGCTGGAAAAGTTGTTGCACATAGCAGATGTCGGGATGATATTCACAAAGCGTTAAAAAATTACAGAGGGAAGGTTGCCATACAATACGCAGGCGAAATTCCTGACGATTTGGTGGTGATATTTTAGTGGGATGTGTGTCTTTCGACAGGGCGAAGAGCCTAATCGTTGTCAACATGGAGATCCATGGGGCAGATGGCAGAGAATCGCGAATTTTACCTGTCGTATTTGATACTGGGGCTTCGTCCACCATTATTCCATGGGATGTTGCAATTTCTTTAGGATACGACCCAGCAAGCGTAACTCGGCAAGTAAAAATAATCACTGGTAGCGGGGTTGAGTATGCTCCCGTGATAACAGTGCGGAAATTGACTGCTATTGGTGAATCCATTGCAAATATTGAAGTGTTGTGTCATGACCTGCCGGAGGATTCAAAGGTAGACGGCTTACTAGGCTTGAATTTCTTGAGGTATTTTGATATCGATATATCCTTCTCAAAAGGGACAGTTGACATTCGGCCCAAACAAACAGGTTAAACACAAGAGAATCGGAGGAATTCACATGTCCATCGACATCAGTAAGCAACTTCAAGAGGCGATGGAGCGAGGGGATTTCGACAATCTGCCCGGCAAAGGCAAACCGCTCAAGTTGGAGACGAATCCTTTCATCCCACCGGAAACCCGAATGGTGAATCAACTGCTCAAGGACAATGGCTTCGCACCACGGTGGCTCGAGTTGGACAAAGAGATTAGACGCGACAATGAAGGTGCCGAAAAGTTGCTTACAAACCTCAAGGGGCGTCGGGAACGGTTGGCACAACTCATCCGCCTCCATCCCCTCGAACGCCCGGCGCTCCAGAAAACCTTTGAACGGGAACGCGCACGGGCATTAGAGACATACCGCACCCACTTGATGAAGCAGAACCAGAAAATTCAGCGATTCAACCTCATCGTTCCAATTCAGGGCAAGCAGCAGCAACTATTCAACCTCAACGCTGCCATCGCCCGATTTCATGAGGAATGCCCCAGCCTTTGAGAATCAAGCGAATAGGTGAATTACGCAAGACGAAATACGTTTCACGAAAGGTAAACATCATGAATCAAGGAAAAGTGTTAGAAGTTGTCGGCGCACGAGTCGACCTCGATTTTTCAGAAGGGAAGTTGCCTGACATTCTCAACGCAGTCGAAGTCGAACGCGCCGATGGAACGAAGGTTGTGCTGGAAATCCAACAACACTTAGGTGAAAGCAGAGTGCGTTGTATCGCGATGGATACGACCGATGGACTGGTACGAGGCACCCCTGCCATTGATATGGGCGGCCCAATCACAGTGCCTGTTGGAGATAATGTCCTCGGTCGCGTGATAAATGTTACCGGGGACGCCATTGATGAAGCGGGGCCAATCGAGACGCCCCACAGATATCCGATTCACCGCCATCCGCCTCGCCATGAGGAGCTCAGCACCACGCCGGAGATGTTGGAAACCGGAATCAAAGTCATTGATCTCATTCAGCCCGTTGCGAGAGGTGGCAAGGTAGGTTTCCTCGGGGGCGCAGGTGTCGGAAAAACGGTACTGGTCTCGGAGTTAATTTACAATATTGCGACCCAGCATGGCGGCTATTCGGTTTTTTGCGGCGTTGGGGAACGGACCCGTGAAGGAAACCAGACGTGGCTGGAACTGAAAGAGTACGGTGTGCTCGATAAAACCGCCCTCGTTTTCGGGCAGATGAACGAGCCACCCGGCGCGCGTCTGCGAGTTGCGCTTGCCGGGCTGGCTATCGCCGAATTTTTCCGAGACGAACAGGGACAGGACGTGCTCATCTTCATCGATAATGTTTTCCGTTTTACGCTCGCCGGTGCCGAGGTTTCTGCACTTTTAGGGCGTATGCCTTCCGCTGTGGGATACCAGCCGACCCTCGCCACAGAAATGGGCGAATTGCAGGAGCGAATTACCTCGACGAAACGTGGGTCGATTACGTCATTTCAAGCCGTTTATGTTCCCGCTGACGACTATACGGACCCCGCCGTTGTCACGGTTTTTGGACATCTGGACGCCGTGACACGTCTGGAACGCTCAATCGTTGAAAAGGGACGCTATCCCGCAGTAGACCCGCTGACATCGACATCACGTATCTTGAGTCCGGCTGTGGTGGGTCAAGAACACTATCAAACCACGCGCCAGGTGCAAGTCGTGCTGCAAGAGTATGAAAACCTGAAAGATATCATCGCGATTCTAGGCGTGGATGAACTTTCCGATGACCAAAAACTAACGGTCTCTCGGGCGCGAAAGTTAGAGATGTTCTTTGCGCAGCCCATGTTCGTGGCAGCACGCTTTACCAATAGACCCGGCAAGTATGTAAGAATTGAGGATACGATCAAGGGCTGTCAGATGATTCTCAACGGCGAATGCGATGAACTCCCTGAACAGTCGTTGTATATGATCGGTACAATTGATGAAGCGTTTGAAAATGTCAAAAAAGCCGCGTAATCATACGACTTTTTCAGTTATGAAGCACAAGCAAGGCCAGACTTCCGAAGTTTCAATACGCGAACGGAACTGAGACGATGCGAAACCGTGGGGAGAATGAAACAGCACGGATGTTGCGCCAAACTTCGGAAGTCTCAGTGAAAAACTCGTATTAATCAGTAGAAATTTGCAAATGAGCAAATGAGCAAATCGACTCACGGTATGTACCTAACACCTAACACCTAACACCTATAGGACTTACGCAATCTATAGCAGTTTTCAAACCCCGGTTGTCCAAAGGACGCCGGGTGTTTGACCTCGAACACACCCGGCGTCCCTTCGGCAAGCTCAGAGCTTGCACTGAACGAAGTGAAGTGGCAGGCTCTGCGACAGCCGGGGTGTAACTGCGTAAGTCCTAACCCAATCAAATGCTAGACAGAAGATTCCATCTTGAAATCAGAACACCCCAGAAGTTAATCTATGATGGCGATGTTGCAAGCGTGAGGGCCCCCGGTGTGCTCGGCTCGTTTGAAATTTTAGCCGGGCATATTCCTTTCTTAACTGTGCTCGAGGTTGGCGAGATTCGTATTCGTGAATCCGAAGCCCCCCAATCCATTTCAACAAGCGGGGGGGTATTCGAGGTACTGCGAACCGGTGTCACCGTGTTAGCGGATGCTGCGGAATGGGCGTATGAAATTGACGTTGAACGCGCGGAAGCCGCCCGTCAGCGTGCATTGCAACGTCTCGCTTCGCGCGATGCAAATATCGATTTTGCACGAGCACAAGCGGCGTTAGTTCGCGCGACCAATCGCTTAAAAATCGCGGGCCGTTGATAGTTCGTTTCCATCCACACTTGACTTCAAACCTTGATTCAATGGAGACGGCGTGCGTCATCGGTGCCAGCACAGTCCTCCTCGTGCCAGCCGTTGTCAATGAGCAGGTGACCTACGAAGAATCCTATACGCGCTCCCAGGCGGAGATTCGCAAGCTCATCCCGGAGGCAGTGGAGAAAAATCTCAAAATCTCGATCGAGAACGTGTGGAACAAATTCCTCCTCAGCCCGATTGAGTTCGCACGCTACATTGATGAATTTGAGAGCGAACAGGTCGCCGCTTATTTTGATGTTGGCAATATCGTGCTATATGGCTATCCGCAGCACTGGATCAGAACCCTAGGGCGTCGAATCGACAAGGTGCATATCAAGGGCTTCAACGCCAAAGAACGCCGGTTCACATATCTCATTGAGGATTGCACCATCGATTGGAACGCCGTGATGGCTGCCCTGAAAGACGTGGGCTATGATGACTATATGACATCGGAGCTCCCTGTCAATCGCGATAATCCAGAGGGCACCGTTCACCAGATTAGCCGGGATATGGATAAGATTATCGCGGGGGGAGTTTAAGAAAACTCAATTCGTGCGAACAATTCCAGGTGTTGGGGATTAAAATAGGAAAGGGAAGGAAGGAAGGAAGGGAAGAATGGAAGGAGGGAAGTAGACTATCTTCCATGCTTCCACCCTTCCACATTCATGAGATTGTGGGGTGACGCGAATCGGACCTGCGCACAAGGAAATGGAGTCAATTGATGGAAATCATTATCAAAGAGAGCTACGAGGAGATTAGCAAGGAAGCAGCACAGATAATTCGAGCGGCTCTGCTCAAAAAGTCTAATCTCGTGTTGGGGTTAGCGACCGGTAACACACCGATTGGACTTTACAATGAATTGGCGCGTATGCACAAAGCGGAAGGCTTGGATTTCTCACAGGTTGTCACGTTTAACCTTGATGAGTATGTTGGCATCCCGGTCGATCACCCGGAGAGTTACCACACCTTTATGGAACGCTACCTTTTTAGCAAGGTCAATATCCCCGCTTCCAACCAATATATTCCGCAAAGTACAACCGATAATCTTGAGGAATTCTGCGAATGGTATGAGGAACGGATTCGCCACTTTGGGGGGATTGACATTCAGGTCCTTGGCATCGGGACAAATGGGCATATCGGCTTCAATGAGCCAAGTTCATCGCTCGGTTCGCGCACACGGCTCAAAACGCTTGCCCCTGCCACAATTCAAGCGCACCTCCCGAATTTCGGAGGGGATGCAGAGGCTGTCCCCAGAATGGCGATTACGATGGGAATTGGAACCATCATGGAAGCGAAGCAATGCCTCCTCTTGGCAAACGGGGGTTCAAAGGCAGACGCAATTGCCCAGTGTGTCGAAGGGCCGATTACCGCCGAAGTCCCTGCATCCGCGTTGCAGATGCATCCCAGAGCGATTATCCTAGTTGATGAGGCAGCCGCATCACGCTTGAAGCGGATTGATTATTACAAGTGGGCGTATGAGAATAAGTTGAGGCTTGCGGAAAATGCACAGAAATGAGGAGATAGGAGATGTCAAAGCATGATACAAACAGGCGAACTGTGCCGTTGAAATTCACTTGACATCTCGCCCCACCCCTCATATAATTTACCCAAGTCAAGGTAATTATGGGGACCTATTAGGCATACAATCTTCTCGTCTCAGGTTGGGATAAAATCAAAAATATGGAGAGCAATCATGTTTTACATGTTCCTTGTCTCCGTTTTCATTCCGTCTATCATTGTCTTTACGATTGCAACCATCATAAACCAGCACCGCGAAAAGCAAAGACAGCTTTTTAACCAACAGATTGAGGTAGAAGAAAAAGAATTCCTCAATCGTGTCAACCAAGAGATTCACTCTTTACTTGAAAAAGAGGTTTGGTTTGAGACAGCAATTCCGCCAAAGACAGGATAGACCAGAATTTACGGAATCCGCAATCAATAAAATAAGAGAATATAGGGTATGTTTCATTTTTCCCAGAAAATTACTTGACACCTGGAAGGATGGAAGGATGGAAGATTGGGTTCCCATCCTTCCATTCTTCCATTCTTCCGATAACAAAGTGTGTAAAGCAGTTTCTGAAACATGCCTTTACACGCTTTGTTATCGGAAAAATGGGGAAAGAAGGATGGAAACGCGACACGCTCGCCCCAATCTTCCACCCTTTCATTCCTTGGGTTGAGCTCCGTTCCGAGAGCCTTCGGCCTGTCGAAACCTTCCATCCTTCAAAATCCTACTTGCGTCTTCCAACCGCAGACAGATCAAATGGTACAAAGCCCGCTCTGAGTGCCGGCGAATCCGGTTTCAAGTTGAGCGAAGCGAAATCCCGAACAGCGGGACGGAAATCCTCTTTCTCCGGTGCAACGAACAGCGGGTCGGTAATCAGCGAGTTTTGGTCCATCCCTTTTGCTTGCCACTCCGCCCACGATAGCCCGCCGGGCTGAACTTCGCCCCCGCCTTCGCGCCAGTAAATGTTGTGGTCAAATGCAAAGTGGAATTCGCCAAGGTTGCCGGCCAGTAGCTTGCCTTCGCGCCAGTAGACGATGTTACGCTCGAAGGTGAAACTCAAGTGCGGCTCTGGGCGGCTGCGCTGAATCTGCTGATCGCGTCCGAAAGCGAAGATGTTGTTGCGCACGACGTTCTCGCGCCCATAGTGCTGATGGAAGCCGCCGTGGGTCGTTCGGTAGACAAGATTGTTTTCGGCGACGATGTGAGTGCTACCTTCGTCGAAGTAGATGCCCCAGCCACCGTAGCGGAAACCCGCGATGTCATGGAATCGATTGAAGCGGATGACCGTGCCGGGCTGCATCCCTAGCGTATAGATGCCTCCCATATCGCTCAAGATGGGGCCGTCGCCATTCGATTTCACGCCGATGTGATGGACATGGTTGAATTCGACGATATTGCCTCTCGCCAGCGTGTTACCATAACCCCATGTCCAGCCGACGGAGAAGCCAGAGTAGTAGAAGTCATGGATGTCGTTGTGAGCCATGCGGTTGTTGTAGCTCTGTCCCACCCAGATGCCGATCGCGCTGTGGAAAATCAGACCGCCGTCATGGATGGCGCAGTCGGAGATCTCGTTGCTGTGCGTCTGCTCGGCTTCGTTTTCACGAATCACCGTCTCGCCAATTTTGACACCGCCTGCGCCGAGCTCCGCAATCTCGCAGCCGAGAACCCGGTTATGTTGGCAGCCCCGTCCCAGCTCAAGGGCGTAAGCGCCGAGATGCGCAAAGGTACAGGCGTCAAAGGTGCAGCGGCGCACCCCTTCACCATAGACGCTACCGGGGACACCAATAGCCGCCTGCGAGAAGCCACCGACATCTGGCTTGGGCCACTGGGCTTGGAAACCTTCGGGAAACCACCATTCCGTGTGAGCGAAGGTGAGCCCGCGAAATGTGAGATGCTCGACGAGCTGCCCACCCTCCGGCTTTCCTTCCAATCGGATGACCTGTGCCAGCACTGGAGCGATGATTTCCGCCCGGCTCATGTCCTCGTCAGGCATCGGCAGATAGTAAAGCGTACCGGTCTGACGGTTCAGATACCATTCACCCGGCTCCTCCAGAAACCCGAAAGCGTTCTCCACATAGTAAAAATCGCCCGGCTCAAGGCGAAAAACGCTACGCTTGCCAAAGGTGACGACCCGTTCAGCTTCGCCTACGTTCGCAATCGGCAGATGGGATTCCGTCCAGCGACTCATCACCGTGACCTCTGCGTCGGTGACACTCTCCCAGGCTTTCAGGTCACCTTCATGAAACCGGAAGCGGGTTTGCCCTTCATGCCACGGCGTTTCCGATGTGGCATCCGGGTTTTCAGCCACCTTGAGATAACCCGTTTTGGGGTGACGCGCCGGCGCGCGCCTTTGTCCGTTGACCCAAAGTTGGTGGAAAAACCATGTGCCGTCGCGGACTTCGGGGATTTCTGCTGACCACAGGCGTTTACCGTTTACTGTCACTAACTTCCAGCCGGTAATCTGCCGTCCGCCGCTAATGATCGGCGTTTCATCCGGATAAGCTGAGAAAGTAACAGGGCGTGTCTCCGTCCCAGAATCCTCTGGCCCGAAGACGATGGGCTCGTTCAAAAAGTACGTCCCACTGCGAACGGAAACGTTGATGGGACGCTTGCCACCCGGCGAATCTTTCAACTCCGTCCCGTGAGTCTTTGACATGCGAACGGCATCGCGGGCGTGTTGCAGGGTCGTAAAGGGGCCGTCGGTTTGGCTATTATTCACCTCGGGTAACCTTCCTGACCAGTCGTCGTTACCGTTAGGGGAAACATATAAAACAACGGCATCTTGAGCACCTTCCGGGGTGGTGGATAGGGTCATTATACCTAAGAGGCTGATGAAATTTGTTATCATCGTGTTCTTCTCCTTATCTTGAATTGAGTAGTAGCTTGGGTCTAGTGGTCGATTTCCTAAATGCGGATAGAGTTAGATCCTTCCGAAGGTTTGAAACCTTCGGAAGGTTGGTTGAACCGAAACCTGAATCGAATTCTCGATTCGGATTTCTCTGATCATACCTTACCCCTTGTGTCTCATGGATTCCTGTGAAAGCTGTCCGTTTATGGTATAATATCTAATTCTCAAGGCTTTGTCAACTTCAAATTTATATCCCTTTCACGGCTCGCCCCTTAAATTTGTCTTGACATAAGGAATGAATTTTGATACGATAGGTTCAATTAACTAACTTTCAATATCATTATATTTTCAGACTTAGGCAGTCTGTGATGGCGTTTTTAAACCGAATCATTATCTGAATGTCTATATCTTTGAACCATCCCACTCTCATTTAACCGAGGGATGGTCATAATTCGCCGGTGGTTGAGTTGTAGCCCAAGATTCTATCTTGGCCCCTGGCGCAAGGGCCAAGTTAGAAACTTGGGCTACGATTGTCTCTCCTGGGAATTATGACCAACGCTCATTTAACCCTCCTAACGGACGATGAAAGGCGTCCCTTAAAATTCACCCGTTGCGGTGGATTTTGTAAATCAGGTGAAAAATCATGGCCCGTTTATCATCACCCATCGAAAACATCAAAGACCACTACACGGTTGTGGTGATTGGCTCCGGATATGGGGGTGGAACCGCCGCATCGCGCCTGGCGCGGGCTGGACAGCAGGTCTGCGTGTTGGAACGCGGCAAGGAGTTCCAGCCCGGTGAATACCCCGACACCGAGGCGGAAGCACTCGCCGAAATGCAGACGGACACACCGGGTGGGCATGTTGGCTCACGCACCGGCTTGTACGATTTCCGCGTCAATGATGAAATCAATGTGCTCATGGGTTGCGGATTGGGCGGCACATCGCTGATCAACGCCAATGTGTCCTTACGCGCCGAACCGCGTGTGTTTGACGACCCGCGTTGGCCCCAGGCGTTGCGTGATGATCTAGGCACCTTATTGGCGGACGGATATAAACGTGCCGAGGAGATGCTCAAGCCCACGCCGTATCCAGATAATTTCCCGACCTTGCCGAAATTACAGGCATTGGAAAAATCTGCCGCCTACATGAATGAAAAGTTTTATCGCCTTCCCATCAATGTGACTTTCAAAGACGGCGTGAATCACGTCGGCGTGCAACAATACACCTGTAAGCTTTGTGGGGATTGTGTATCCGGTTGTAACTATTCAGCCAAGAACACTATCCTAATGAATTATCTTCCCGATGCCAAAAATCACGGCGCAGAGATTTACACGCAAGTCTCCGTACAATATCTTGAACGCAAGGATGACCGCTGGCTGGTGCATTATCAGTTGCTCGATTCAGGGCGTGAGGGATTTGATGCGCCGACGATGTTCGTCAGTGCTGATATTGTCATTCTCGCTGCCAGCTCCCTTGGCTCTACGGAGATTTTGCTACGTTCCAATGCAAACGGTCTGCCTCTGTCAGAACAGTTAGGGCATCGCTTTACTGGTAACAGTGATATGACAGGCTTCGCTTACAATACAGACCAGCCAATTAACAGTGTTGGCTTTGGCAACCGCGCACCGGGTGAAATGGAGCCGGTCGGGCCGTGCATCACCGGGGTGATCGACATTCGAGAGCAACCACAGTTGGACAACGGTATAGTGATTGAGGAAGGGGTTGCCCCCGGGGCACTCTCGGCATTTCTCCCCGCAGGCCTTGATGCGGCAACCAAGCTATTTGGCAAAGATACGGACAGCGGCGTGGGGGATTACGTTCGGGAAAAGAAGCGTGAGTTGGAGAGTCTGCTACGCGGTGCCTATCACGGTGCAGTGAAGAATACGCAGATTTATTTGGTCATGGGCCACGACGACGGTGGCGGACGCATGTATTTGAAAGATGACCGGCTGCGCATTAAATGGCCAGATGTGGGCAAGCAGCCTATCTTTGAGCAGATTAATAATCGTTTAGAGCAGGCAACACGTGCACTCGGCGGAACTTATGTCAAGAATCCAATATGGAGCGAGCTGACGAACCATGGCGTGATTACCGTCCATCCGTTGGGCGGTTGTTGCATGGCGGAAGATGCCGAACATGGCGTGGTCAACCACAAAGGGCAGGTATTTTCCGGCAGTCAAGGCACAGAAGTTTATGATACTTTGTATGTGTGTGATGGCTCGATCATGCCCCGTTCGGTGGGTGCCAATCCGCTGTTGACGATTTCAGCCCTGGCAGAGCGCTCCTGTGCCCTGCTCGCAAAAGACCACGGATGGCAAATCAATTACGACTTGCCCTCAAAACCACTGGCAGCCCCTGAACCGTTGCGACTCGGCATTCAGTTTACCGAGACGATGAAGGGATATTTTTCTACCAACGTCACGGATGACTACGAAAAAGCCGCAACGCAAGGCAAGAGCGATCACTCACCGCTTGAATTCGTCTTAACCATCATCTCCGACGACCTGGATAAGATGCTCACCGATCAGAATCACAAGGCACGGATGATCGGTACCGTAACCGCCCCAGCACTATCGGCGGATGCGCTGACGGTGACTGATGGTCAATTTAACCTGTTTATCAAAAACCCCAACCAGGTCAACACGCGGCAAATGCGATACCGAATGAAAATGACCTCCGAGGAGGGGAAACACTATTACTTTGATGGCTTCAAGGTCATCCGTGACGACCCAGGAATTGATGTGTGGTCTGACACCACGACCTTGTACATCACGGTACATGACGGGGACCGTCCAGAGAGCCCAGTGCTCGGTAAAGGCATTCTGAGAATCCATCCAGACGATTTCAGACGTCAATTGACCACCATGCAGGTGAAGAATGCCGATAGCCTCAAGGCGCGTCTGGGGGCAATTGCCCGCTTCAGGGATTTCTTTGGTGGAACGTTGTTTGATATCTACGGTGGCGTTTTTGCCAAGTCGAATGTATTTGCTCCGGATGCCCCTCCACGCAAGAAAAGACCGCTACGGGTGGATGCACCTCAAGTCCATTTCTTTAATACCAGTGACGGTGTTCAATTGTGCCTCACTCGCTATCAGGGCGGCTCAAAAGGCCCGGTGATGCTGGCACACGGCTTGGGAGTATCAAGCCTCATCTTTTCTATTGACACCATTGAAACCAACCTGCTTGAGTATCTGTATGCACACGGGTATGACGTTTGGCTGCTCGATTACCGAGCCAGCATCGATCTGCCGGCAGCCAAAATGCGGTCTACTGCCGACGACGTTGCCACCAAGGATTATCCTGCGGCAGTAGCTAAGATACGTGCGTTGACCGGTGCCAACGACATACAGGTGGTGGCACACTGCTACGGTTCGACAACCTTTTTCATGGCAATGCTCGCCGGGCTGGAGGGCGTGCGCTCTGCCGTTTGCTCCCAGATCGCGACCCATATCGTGGCACCGACCACCACCCGGGTCAAGTCCGGGTTGCACTTGTCCTCTATCCTGGATGCGCTCGGGGTAGACTCACTGACCGCTTATGTGGATGGGCATGCTGACTGGTGGGAACGGCTTTATGATAAAGCTTTGTCAGTGCTGCCCATTCAGGAGGAAGAGCGTTGCAATAGCCCAGTATGTCACCGCATTACCTTCATGTATTCACTTTTGTACGAGCACGATCAACTCAATGCGGCGACTCACAATGTCCTGCACGAGCTGTTTGGGGTCGCCAACATCGGTGCCTTTGAGCACCTCGCCCTGTTGACTCGTAGGGGCCATCTGGTCACTGCGAATAATCAAGATGCTTACCTTCCCCATCTGGAGCGACTGGCGATTCCAATTGCTTTTATTCATGGCGGAGAGAACGATTGCTTCTTACCGAAGAGCACCGAAATCACCTATGACCTGTTGCGTGAGAAAAATGGCAAAGGGTTATACAGCCGTCATGTCATTCCCAACTACGGACACATCGACTGCATCTTCGGTAAGAATGCCGCACATGATGTGTATCCTTTCATCCTGCATCACCTAGAAGAAACAGCGTAAGCAGACGCCTATGCGAGTGATGAGTGAAATTTGAAAAAGGAAGGGAAGGAAAGGAAGAAAGGGAAGGAAAGAAGGTATGTTTCAAATGATTGCTTATCTCAGGTGGCGAAAGCAACCTTACTGGCTCCCGCTGGTTGCGGGGATTCGCTTAACGGAAGTGTTTTCGGATTGGACCTATATCCTCGTTGCCTATCCCCATATAACCTGGTTTGGGTATTTGGGTTTGGGTATCGCGCCGCCAAGTAATGTGTTATTGGGTTGGTTCTTCATCAGCAGTTTTTTAAAAATAGATCGGGAGGCCTCAAGGAGGGAATGACATGGCAAGCGACATCATTTTTGAACCGCTGAAGTTTCAAAACCTGACCGTCAAGAACCGCATTTTCCGCTCGAATATCTCAGGAAGATTTGACAACTACAACGGTTCAGGCACCCAGGCGCGTATCAACTGGGAGGAGAAGTTCGCTCGTGGGGGAGTGGGCGCGATCATTTCCTCTTTCGTGCCCATCCACATCCGGGGGCGCATTGTCCCCAATTACGCCACCATTGACCGGGATGAGCATATCCCTTTCTGGCGCATGGTCGGCGAGAAAGTCCACGAATATGACTGCAAATTCATCATGCAGTTGAGCCATTCCGGGCGGCAGCAGGACGTCGGCGGTGTGGAGAATCTCATGCGGAAAGCACTCAGCTCGACAAGCCATATTGAGTCATTCCACGGATTCCTCTGCCAGGCGATGACACTCAACGAAGTCAAGGAAACGATACAGCTCTTCGCCTCAGGTGCCAGACGCGCCCGTGAGGCGGGACTTGATGGGGTGGAGTTGCACGGTGCCAACGGCTATCTGATTACGCAATTCCTCAGCTCAAGCATCAATGACCGCAAGGACGAGTATGGCGGTTCTTTAGAGAATCGCGCCCGTTTCCTCCTGGACATTATCAGGGCGATACGTCAGGAGGTCGGAAACGATTTTCACTTGCAGGTCAAAATCAGCACGACAGACTACAACAACGCCGTCATCCCCTGGGAAAAGAAAGGCAACACGCTCGAAGACTCTATCCAGATTTGCAAATGGGCAGAGGAAGCCGGAGCGGATGCGATTCATGTATCGGCCGGCAGCTTATTTCCGCATCCCTTGAACCCGCCCGGTGATTTTCCGATGGAGAACAGCGCACTCATCTCAAGATAATACTAGAGGTGAAGCACTTCTTTAAACACTAAAACACCACGTTTTCAGTCGCTGTCAATTTGAGACGACAGTTTGATGTCGTCAAAGAGAGGCCAATTATGCGAAAACTTTGGGTATGCCTGTTAATCATGCTCTTGATGGTTTGTCCACTGAAAGCCCAATTCCCTGGAGAGGAAGGAATTATTTTCACGGGGATTAACAAACCCAACAGTGACATCTACTGGTTATCGATTGATGGGCTTCAATGGGAGAATCTGACTCAAACGTTCACGAACTATGAATACGGTCCAACGGTATCGCCCGACGGAACCCAAATTGCCTTTGTCAAACTGCCGGTCGGTGGAGCTCCGGGAGATCTTTATATCTTGGACCTTCAGACACGCAAACTCCGCCGGATAACCGATCATCCCGCCCATGACACGAGTCCCGCTTGGTCGCCAGACGGCAAACAAATTGCCTTTGTCTCCAATCGCTCGGGGGAGTATCGGATTCACCTGCTCGATCTGAATGGGGGAGAACCCATTCTTCTGAGACCTAATTTGCTGACCGTGCATGACTCGGGGCCGTCCTGGTCGCCGGACGGCACGCGATTAGCCTTTCACGCAGTCATGGCGGAGCCACGGAACAATGACCTGCTAATTTTTGACTTGCACACCGGGCAGGTGGAAAATTTGACGCAGACGCCAGAGGTGCATGAATTGGATCCGGTCTGGTCTCCAGATGGACGTTCAATTGCTTTCTGGATCAACGCCCAAGGTGGTCCCAAAGATGAAAATACGGAGGTTTATCTGATGGATGTGGCGACGAAAAAAGTGACGAATCTCTCACGTCATCCCTCTAGCGACGGCTTTCCATCCTGGTCTCCAGATGGACAAACCCTCCTTTTTCTTTCCAATCGATTGCAACGGGATCGATTCCTCATCTACACCATGGATCCAAAAGGGAATAGACAACGTCTCCTTTCAGAATTGAAAGTTGATGTTCCTTTTCCCTCTCCATTTTATGCTTTTTGCGCCCCTGTGTGGTTCCGTGTTTCCCTTTCGATTTCGCCAGCCGGGAAACTTCCAACCACCTGGGGAGCTATCAAACAATCTGTTTCTCCTTGATTTCAATAAGTGTTTTCAGTGTTTGTGAAAACTCATTTTCCTTTGATTTCTCAAGCCTCAAATTTTTACTTGGAAGAGAAAAATGGCTTTATTCAAACAAATCCATCGACTCCATTGCTCCAACAAGCGGGACGGTTTTACGTTGCAGATTTAGACACGGGGGAGGTGGCAGAAATCTCCCGTTGCGCCTGGGAGTGCTTAGATCTCCGGGCCCATCTTTCAGAAAAAGAGACTCGCACGCAACTGAGCAACCGGTACTCTCCTGAAGTGATTCAAGCGGCTTCGGAAGAACTGGAAGCCCTTCAAAAGCGCGGTCAGGTCTTCGATGCAGAAGAAATGACTCTTGCAGAGGTTTACGCCTCCTCTCGCCCGTGTCTTTTTATCCCTCAAAGCGCTTCGGGTTGGTTTCCCGATATCCAGAAACTCGCAACGGGAACGAATATAGCAATTTGGCAAATGGTGGAGTTCCTGACCGAAGGCGGAAAAAATGCTTGTCATCATTAGCGACCTACACTTGACGGACGGAACATCTGGGGAAACGATTCGTCCTCACGATTTTCGGGTCTTTCGTGAAAACTTGCGAGATATGGCGTATGAAGCCTCTTGGCGCTCTGATGGAACATACAGACCCATCGAGAGCCTTGACCTCGTACTGCTTGGAGACATACTCGATCTGATTCGCTCTGTGAAATGGTTAGATTCTCCCGACCATGTCCGACCCTGGAGTGATTCCCAAAGCGCTCCCTTCATCAACATGATTCAAACCATCAGCGACGCCATTCTCCGACAAAACGCGGAGTCGCTATCCATCATTAAAAGTCTCAGTGCCGGAAACGCGATTACGCTGCCGCCGGCGACCGCAGAAAGCAAACCGGCAAAGGTTGGTTATGAACCAGAGGCTCAAGGGCGTCTACCGGTCCAGGTGAAGGTTCACTATATGGTTGGTAACCACGACTGGTTCTACCACCTGCCGGGGGACAAATATAATGGGATACGGCAATCGGTGATTGACGTGATGGGGCTGGCAAATCCCGCAGACGCCCCCTTTCCGCACGACCCGTATGAGTCCGATATTATCCCGGAGATTTATGAAAAACACCGCTTGTTTGCTCGCCATGGCGACATCTATGACCCCTTCAATTACGAGCAGGAGCGCGATGCCTCTTCCCTTGGCGATGTCATTGTCGTGGAGTTGTTGAACCGCTTCCCAAGCGAGGTTGAGAAGCGCCTGGGAAGGCTTCTCCCCAAAGAATGCACCGATGGTCTGAAGGAGGTCGATAATGTCCGTCCACTTTTGGTAATACCGGTTTGGGTTGACGGGCTATTGCGCCGTACCTGCCCAGATGCGAAAGTGATAAAACAGGTCAAACAGGTCTGGGACGAATTGGTGGACCAATTCCTGAAGATTGACTTCGTGCAAAAACGGGACTCTGCCTTCACTCCATTTGACAATGTGGACAAACTGGAATTGGCGTTGAAGTTCTCCAAGGGGGTCTCGTTGAGTAAACTCAGCGATGTCCTCACCTGGGTGAGAGAAAAGATGTCTGGCTCCCAAAACTCCTTCTATCGAAATGCCTTGAAAGAAAAGGATTTCAAAAACCGGAAGGCACAATTCATTGTCTATGGTCATACCCATCACCCTGAGATTGTTCCATTGGATTCCGCCTTTATGTCAACGGGCATTTTGAATCAGATGTATCTGAATTCTGGAACGTGGCGGCGCGTACACGAATTGGCGCAGATGCACCCTGACGAGCAAGAATTCATGGGATATTACGTCATGACGTATCTCTCTTTCTTCACAGGCGACGAGCGTAAGGGCAGGGCCTTTGAATCCTGGTCGGGTGCCCTTGGCTAGTCTCGGTATGGGAACCGATGCGGCGGATGGGCGGCTGGGTCTCAAAGATGGAGAGATCGATATTGACTGGAACCACCGAAAAAGCAGGCAAACCTTCAGGGAAATCGAAGGCGCCCTTAAAGCCTTGAGTCGAGGCGTCAAGGGAAAGTACCTGACCAGTATCTTATGGAAGTGGCCCGTCAGAAAGCTACTCACAGCGCATCCGTTAGGGGGTTGCTTCATGGGAGGCAGCAAAGAAAATAGTGTGGTCAATGAATATGGAGAGGTGTGGAATTACCCCAATCTGTACGTTGCCGATGGCGCAATCATTCCAACCGCTCTGTCCGTCAATCCCTCGTCAACGATTAGTGCCCTGGCAGAACGGATTTCGTTCTGGATGATTCACGGACGCGAGATGGCATCCGGCGATTCGAATGCGCCGGGGAATAAATAATCGTCTACACAAAGCACAAGCCCCACTATTGCCATCAGCAGGTGGGGTTTTTTGTGCCCGCAAGCAGAACTCATGTCGCTAGGGTCGTAAGATGCAGCTTCACTACCGATTCCCGTTTGAACCAATATGTGAAAACTTGCGTCTAAATAGTGGTTGCCTTGATTTCTACTTGCTCCCCATTCCTGCTGTATGCTACCTTGACTTTGGTAAATTCGGGTAAGGATCGCCTCGTAGAGCCTGCCGTGCTCGTCCGAGAATCGGACTGGCTGGTTCGCCGGCATCTGGAACAAGCGAGCCGCATGCTCTACGACTGGATCGTTAGTTTAATTTACCAAAGTCAAACTACAATCACTCAATCGGATTTAACACAAAGGAGCCATCATGTTTGAACAGTTGATGAAGTACCCAATCGACATTTTTCGCAGGGGGGATTTCTATTTCGGGATTCGCCTGCCTGGACTTATCCTTTTCTTCATTTTTGTTGCGCTGATCGCCGGGTCGATTTGGGCCTATCGAACAACCATTGCGCGGACCAATCGAAGGTTCCGGGGCTTTCTCATTTTTCTCCGGTCTGTTGCGCTGTGCGGGCTTGCGTTTTGCCTGCTCAAGCCATTTGTCACGATTTACCAGACTCGCCCAGATGATTCCTATCTCTTGCTGCTCGTAGACCAATCCAAGAGCATGCAGATTGCCGATTCAGCCAATAAAGAATCGCGCCTGAATCGCGTCAATCGTTTACTATTTCAGCCAGAAAGCGGACTCCTCCATAAACTCAACGCGAAGTTCAAAATACGACTTTTCGCTTTTGATGCGAACGCGAAACGAATTGGCCCTTCAGAAATCACCCAAGCCAACGGCGAAAACACCAATATCCCCGCGTCCCTGAATGAGGCGCTGGAGGATTTGAAAGGTGTCCCCTTATCGGGTGCCGTTATTTTTTCCGATGGTGCCGATCAGAGCGGTGAAGACATCGCCAAGCTGGCTTTTCGCCTGCGAGATCGAAAGCTCCCGGTTCACACCGTTGGCGTCGGTTCAGCGAAGGGAATCAAAGACCTCGAGCTGGTGAAAATCGACGCGCCCCGAACGGCGGAAGAGGATTTTCCCGTCGAAATTTGGGCGACTGTCAGCCGTAAAGGATACGACAAACGCACCGTCACCATGCAATTGACGGATGAAAACCGTGTGATTAAAACCCTCCCGGTCGAGCTCGATAAAGACCATCCCACCCGCCGTATCCCCATCAAATTCATTCCGCGCAGTCCGGGAACGCAGAAATATGTGGTACAAATTCAAGCCGAAGCGGACGAAGTCATCCCACAGAACAACGCCAAAAAGTTTCTGCTAAAAGTTGCCCCCAGCAAGCGGGTTAAGATTTTATACGTCGAAGGTCGTCCTCGCCATGAATTCGCTTTTATTAAGCGCGCCCTCAAAAACGACCCGAATATCCAACTCACAGATCGATACTACACTGATGATGAAAAGCATGTCGGCGGGACGAAAACGGCTGAACAGGACTTTGACCTCTATCCAAACGCAAAAGAGCAACTTTTCGGTTATGATGCGATTATCTTGGGGAATATTGCGGCATCGGCATTCACGAAGCAACAACTCGAAAACACCCTGGAGTTTGTCCGTACGCGAGGGGGCGGATTCCTGATGCTCGGCGGTTCAGATTCGTTGAGCAATCACAGCATATCGGATGCCTACATCAACACGCCACTCGCCGCCATCCTCCCCGTTGAACTTGAGTTGGGACTCCCCCCTGCCCCCGGACCGATAACAGACAGGAGGGACCCATTGGGGTTCTCAGCGCCGGAACGCAATCCAACGTTGCATGATGCGGGCTATCTCTTTCAGTTGACTCCCGAAGGCAAGGCTGACCCATTGATGGCTTTAGCAGATGACCCACAGGAGGGTATGGCACTTTGGCAAAAACTACCGCCTCTCATCGGTTATAGCAAAGTGAAGCGGGCAAAGGCAGGCGCGACGGTTTTGGCAACGCATCCGAGTGACCGCAATGAGTTTGGAAACCGAATCCTCATCGCCACTCACAATTATAGCGCGGGGCGTGTCATGGTCTTCACGCCGCACAGCTCATGGCGATGGAAAATGTTGGTGCCGAAAGAGGACGAAAGCTATGAACGCTTCTGGCGTCAGGTGGCAAGGTGGCTGACGACGGCACCGAAAGACCATCTGCGGTTAGATATTGCGAAAAGTTCTTATTCCCTCAAGGAACCTGTGGTCATTGAGGCGTCCGCTTACGATGATAAATTTAATCTGACCAATCAGGCAAACGTCCGCACGATTATCACAGACGAAAGTGGCAACAGGAAAGAGCTGAATCTGGAGCAGACCCTTGGGCAGGATGGCGTATACACCGCTCGATTTATCCCCCCAAGACGCGGGGAGTATAAGGTGGAAGCGGTCGGCACATTGGGTGGCAAAAGTCTTGGCGAACAGCACGGGCTCTTTGAAGTCGAGGAATCCTACGCGGAATTTACGAACGCGGAGCTCAACGCGCCATTGCTGCAAACCCTGGCGAAGACCAGCGGCGGCAATTATTACACCCTCGAAAACGCCGCCCAGATGGTGGGTCAGATTCCCTTAGTCGAAAGCGCGACCTCAAGCCTCGTCGAGGAGGACATCTGGGATATGCCCCTCATTTTCGGCGGGATTATCCTGCTCTTCGGAGCAGAGTGGTTTTTGCGCAAGCGACGGGGGTTGGCTTAATGTACGCTGGGCATGTTTCAAATTTCTGAAAAAAGGTGTTGACACTTGGCGTAATGCGTAATGCGTAATGCGTAACTAAGAGGTTCTTCTTACGTATTACGCATTACGCATTACGTTCTCGAAGTGTCAACCGTTTTCTGAAACATGCCCAACAAGGTTGATAAACTTGAAAAAGTGGGGGACAAGACGATAGAGGCTCAAAAAGTGACAAAGGGAGGAACGTACATGCTAAAAGAACCCCAAACCGACAAGATTGTGCGGATCGGGCGCACAAATGACTTACGCCGACGGGAACTTGAACATTTTCGTCATCCGGATACGAAGCACCTGGACTTCGAGGTCGATAGGCGGACAGACAATTATGCGCAACAGCGAGGCCGCGAGCAGATTCTTTACGATAGATACAATCCCCCACGCAACAAGATTAGACCGATTCGCCCCACAAACCAGAATCGTCAAAGTTACCTTGACGCCGCGAAGGAGTTAGAGTGATCAAGATGGGAAAGAAAAAACTACCTTACAAAGAGGGAGATTGGTTTGGTGTGCCGTTAGCGGACGGCGGATACGCGGTGGGTCTGATTGCCCGCTCCAGACGTGGCGGGAAAGCCCTGTTTGGTTACTTTTTTGGCCCCAGGCGTTCGCAGCTTCCAAGCCTGACTGACATTCGAGACCTCACCCCGGCAGACGCAATCTTGATTGGAAAATTCGGCGATCTGGGGCTTTACACGGGTGAATGGCCCATCATTGGTCACTCTGAGCCATGGGAGCGAAAGGCTTGGCCTATGCCTCCCTTGATCAGGGTTGATGAATTCTCTGGAAAAACCTGGAAAGTGGAGTATTCGGAAGATGACCCCAGTCTAATGGTGCAGGAGACGCCGTGCGATGCGAAGGAAGCGCACCGGTTTCCCAGAGATCGGGCGATGGGTTCTGGTGCCGTTGCGCTCCGGCTGACCAAACTGTTCTCCTCCTCATGCTCTGCCCAAAAGCCATAAAAAAGCCCCGGCTGTCGCTTCATGACCGGGGCTTTTTTGTTCCTTCCAATGACTCTGGGTAGGTGCGGGACATTTAGCTTGGCACAAGGGTTGACAAATTTGTAGCGCGATTTAGTTAAAAAACGGTAATTTCCATCCCCGTAATCAATATCTCTTTTTGTCGGAATAACGCTTTCAATTCCTCTTTCAAGTTCGTGAAGAATTGTGCAGTATTTGTATCCCGATCAAAATCAATGACGGTATACACGATAACGTAATCATGATAAACCTGCCCGTGTTCCCGCCAAGAGCCCCTCAACGGAAAATCTCGCATGATGTGCGTCACACCGCCAAACCTATCAAACAACCGTTGATGAACATGGTCATATTTCTCATCTTCAATCCATTCACCATTATTATACTGTAGGGGCAGATATGCCTCGTATTGAGTCACGATCTTTGTCATCAAGCACCTCAAAGGGCAGTTGTTTTTCCTGCAATAATTGGAGTTGACGGTTTGACACAAGATAAACGTGTTCTTGAGAAATTCTCGTGGTTCCACCTTCCTGAATCAATAATCGCCACGCTTTTCCCCACTGTTCCGCTGGTAATTTGATAACTGGCATTGGGTTGACCTCCATTTATGCCTTGTCGTTTCGTCGGGAATGTAGCGGTATCCACCGCACAAATTTGGTATAATGATAACATTTCTTTGGAATCAGTTGCACGGAAAATCTCGCATGAGATGTGTCACCTCGCCAAACCTATCAAACAACTGCTATGAACAGAGTCAGAGAAAATATTATTGAAAAGCGGATACATATATGTGATAATAGCATTTTTCAATCACTGTGTGAATATAACCTTAGGACTTACGCAGTTGAGATTTCAAGACGCGTGTGCAGCCTGAATCCTGAATCCTGAATCTGGAATGCAAGATTCAAGATGCAGAGAACCTCTCTGTCACCAAGTGCGTAAGTCCTAAACCTATATCCCTTGGAGTGCAACATGAAAAAGGTATTATTGCTAACGAACGGGCCACAGGCACCTGACGGAAAGTTCTCAGAGATGTTTAAGTCCATCACGGAAGGGTCTGGACAATTTGAAGTGGAGGTCAGCCACGACCGGAATCGGTTGGCGAATCCCTCTATGTTTGATGCCGTCGCACTGTATATCGGTGGAGGCAGCATCACTCCCGAACAAGAGGAGGGATTAACTGCGTTTGTGCGGAATGGCGGAGGGCTACTCGCCGTTCATGGAGCGAATGCGGGGCTAGGGAAGTACGATACCTACATCGAACTAATCGGCACTGAATTTATCGGACATGACCCGCTGGCACCCTTTGAGGTGACAACAGCAGACGGGATTGACGACGCCCTGCCGCGCCTCAGCAAGCGATTCCGTGTGGTGGATGAATGTTACAAAGTGAAGGTGCGCACGGACGCCCCATTGCGTTATTTTCAGTACGGAACGTGGAGACTCGAAAAATATCCGCTCGGCTATGTGCGCGATTACGGAGATGGACTGGTGTTTTACACCGCGCTCGGCCATGACGAGCGGACATTCCGACATCCGGACTTCCAGGACCAACTCATCAAAGGGCTGCGCTATGTGACCCGGCTGAAAGACAATCCGCCCATCCGCATCGGGCTGGTGGGGTATGGGCCACTGTTTGGCATGGGCAAACATCACGCCGGGATGATTGCCCAGACGCCCGGATTTGAGCTGGTTGCCGTGTGTGACCGCGATGCAGAACGCCTCCGCGTCGCAAAGGCAGAGCAGGGGGAGCAGATCGCCACCTTTGCTGACGTTCAGGAACTCGCTTCCAGCGGGCTGATTGATCTCGGGATTGTCATTGTGCCGCACGTTTATCATGCACCGGTGGCGAAGGTGCTGTTGGAAGCCGGACGGCACACGATCACTGAGAAGCCGTTCGTCGTGCACGTCTCGGAGGCGGACGAACTCATCGCGTTAGCGCGTGAAAAAGGGGTCATGCTCTCCGTTTATCACAACCGTCACTGGGATGCGGATATTCTCACAGCCCGTGACGCCCTCGAATCCGACCTGATTGGCGATGTCTATTCGATTGAGTGTAACATGGTTGGCTATGGGGCCCCCGGCCAGCAGTGGCGAGACCACAAGGAGATATCAGGTGGGATGCTGTACGATATGGGGGCGCACCAGTTTGAGAAAATTTTGCAGTTGGTGCCGTGGAAAGATCGGCGGGGGAACCCCATCAATCGGCGGGCAACGCTGTACGGAAACTTCCTCAAGCGGGTGTGGCATGCCAGCACAAACGAAGACTACTGCCGGGCTTATGTGCGGTTTGAGAGCGGCCTGGAGGCGCAACTCATCCAGTCGAACCTGTGCGCGGCTCCCAAGCCGCTCTGGACGATACTCGGCACACGCGGCTCGATTGTCGTGGAGAATTGGGACAGCGGCGCGGCTGTGACCTCCGTCGTGGATGATGGACGAAAGGTGGTTGCTACATACCCGAAGCTAACGGGCGGCGGTTGGCAGGGATACTACAAGAATGTCGCAGACCATCTCCTCTCTGGGCTACCGCTGCTGATTACTGCTGAATGGGCAAAAGGCACCATCCAGTGTATCGAAGGGTGTGAGATTGCCTCGCGTGAAAATCGTTTGGTGGAGATTCAGTTTGATTTCTAACAAGCGTTCCAATATGGTAAAATTGGAGAAACATAACTATTTTCAAAAATATACATCAGACTTCCGAAGTATACAAGACTTCGGAAGTCTATTATGACGATAAAACGATTGCAATTCTGAAAATCATACAGTATAATATCAGTTGTTTTTCATTGCAGTCATTTCGTTTTATAGTCTTACTTACAGGGAGGAAGGACAATGCCTAGTATAGGTGGATGGGAAATTCTTCTGATTCTTATAATTGTACTTGTCATTTTCGGCCCGAGGCGATTACCGGAAATGGGACGTTCACTCGGAAAGGCAATCCAGGAATTTAAGAACGCCGGCAAAGAGATTCAAAAAGATATCACAGAATCGATAGATCAAGCGGATCGCGACTCGACCAGCACACCAGCGAACAAGCGCGATTCGTCCACACCAGCGAATAAGACGGTCTAATTTGGTAAATCAACATGGCATTTGATTTAGCGATGACATTTTGGGAGCATCTTGAAGAGCTCCGGCGGCGGATTATTATCTCTGCAGTTGTAGTTGTTGTATTCTCGGTTTTAAGCCTATCTTTCAGCCAACCGATCGAGAAACTTTTAAAATTGCCCCTGGAGGTTTCAGTTAATACAATATTGGCAACCCTGATAGACCATACGGTTGGCTCAGAAGGTTCGATCATGGGTTTTTTATCGCTTTCCCTCAGAGCGAGTGCATCAAAAGTCAATGCAACCCTTTTTAAGGTTGGGCCCGTTGAGGGCATCACGGTTTATTTCAAAATCAGCATGACCTGTGGCATTTTGCTCGCCTCACCGGTTGTTCTGTATCAGATTTGGGCGTTTATTTTCCCCGCCTTGACACAACAGGAGAAAAGGTTTGCTTTTCCTTTGTTCATGGTCATCCTGTTCTTTTTCGTGGTTGGAGCCACTTTTGCCTACTTCATCGTTGCCCCTGTTGCGCTGCAATTTTCCGCCAGGCTATTTGCCAACCTTGATAATCTGTGGGACCTTGAGAAGTATGTGAAATTTCTCACTGGTTTGATGTTGGGGTTCGGCATCGCCTTTGAACTTCCAATCGTCATGGCGTTTTTGTCATGGATTGGTGTTATCAATGCCCGTGGTTATCAGGAGCGGCAGCGCTACGCAATTGTTGGCATCTTCGTGATGGCTGCGCTCGTGACCCCGACGACAGATGCGTTTACAATGCTTTTGATGGCGATTCCGCTCATTTTGTTATATCAATTAGGAATCTTCCTCGCCTTTCTTGTAGAAAAGGAGCCTGAAAGCTATGCCTGATTTTGACTTGAACGAACAGTTGTCTTTATTGTACGAACTTCAGCAGATTGACACTGAAATTTTGGCACTGCACGGCCAGCTCAAATCTGTTCCAATCAAGATTAAAAAATTGGGCGATAGCTTTCAGGTGCATCAGCAGAAGTTGCAACAGAAGGATGAGGAATTAAAAAATGCTGAGAAGGAACAGCGATCAAAAACGGCTGCGCTTGAGATGCAGCAGGAGCAACGTCGTAAACACCAGGCGCGATTGCATGAAGTAAAAACCAATAAAGAGTACGAAGCCGCCGATAAAGAGATTAGTTTTCTCAGCCTGAAGGAAGCAGAATTGGAAGATGAAATCCTGGCAGTGATGTTGCGGATAGATCAACTCAGGGACGGGCTGGTTCAACAGCAAGAGATATTCAATACCGAACAAGCAAAGAATAATGCGCAAAAAGTCCAATACGAACAGGAAGCCGAGGCACTTAAATCGCAAATTACGGCGTTTCAAGAAAAACGTCACACGTTCTATCCCAAAATAGATCGAGATTTAATGAATCGGTATCAGAAGTGGTTCAAACGCCAGCGTACTGGACTTATTTCGTTAGTGGTCGACAATGCGTGTGGTAATTGTCACCTGACGATTCCGCCTCAAACCTTGAAGGAGGCGCGTAAGAATGAACAGTTCATCCATTGCGGAAGCTGTAAATGTATCCTTTACGTCCCACCTCCTCCACCCGATGACTCCCCTTCCGACGCAGCCTCTTCTCCCATGAACCTGTCCGAGTAATTCCCCGCTCGTTTTCAGATCTCAGAACATGCTCACACCTAACACCAATTGAGGCTTGGGATTGCCAAGTAATTATGAATGATGAATTCTCAATTATAAATGGAAGAAACCCGCGTCGCTTGGAGGGCTTCCATTCAGAATTCATAATTATTAATTTATAATTACTCAGATGAGAGGAAGGACAGGCATTCCTTCCATTCTTCCATTCTTCCATTCCTTACGTGCGAGGACGCAATATGTCGAAAATCTATCCCCGAGATCCACTTGCCGAAATTCTGCACCGTGCGAAAGCGCAAGGCAAAGTCGTCGTAACCACCAACGGCTGTTTTGATGTGTTACATGTCGGTCACCTGCGCTACCTCCAGGCAGCGCGACAACTCGGCGATCTGCTTGTCGTCGGCGTCAACAGCGATGACTCGGTTCGAGCCCTCAAAGGGAAAAACCGCCCGCTGGTGCCTGAAGATGAACGTGCTGAAATGCTGGCAGGCCTGGAATGTGTGGATTATGTCACAATCTTCTCGGAACTCAATCCAATTCCCTTGCTATCCGTACTCCAGCCGAACCTTCACGTCAAGGGGGGGGATTACACGATTGCGCAGGTTATTGAGCGAGAAGTCGTCGAAGCGAACAGCGGCAGGGTCATCGTTGGGTTGAATGTTCCGGGCAAATCGACAACCGATCTTATCAAAACTATCTGTGAAAGGTACAATGTCAGGGAATGAGTGGGCAAAAACCGAATGGGTCGGAGATTACTGGGAAGAATGGAAGGAATGGAAAGCGTGTGATGTGGGCATGTTTCAGAAAACTGTTTACGTTTCGGAAGAGCGGAAGAAAAGGAAGGAATGGAAGAATGGAAGGAGAGAAGGAATGCCTGTTCTTCCTTTCCTTCCCTCCTTCCATTCCGCTCATAGGGCAATCCCAAGCCTAAATCGGTAGCTATCCCACAAACGCTTTGAATAACGCGACATACAGCGCAAGCACTTTTTCTGGGTCGGGGCCTCGATACGCGCATTCGTTGGAGATATAGCCTTCAAACCCGATCTGTTTGAGCCACTGGAACATCTGACGATAGAGTTCAAAGGTCTCAGGGGCTTCTGCACGGTGGGTATGAACGGCGGTGATATGTGGTGCAACCCGCGAAAACAGGGGTTCAATACTCCCATCCTCACAGCCGACGAATTGCGAGTTGAACACAAAGCCGACGTTGGGCAAATTGACGCCTTCGATGACTCCGCAAGCGGAGTCGGGATGGGTGAAAGAACCGTGCATTTCGATCGAAACGGTGATGTCTTTCGGACGCGCGTATTGACCGAGTTCCTTCAGGGCATGGGTGACATATCCAACGACAGCGCCACGAGTATTATCGTCGAACCGATCCCCAAGCACGCGGACGTGAGCACAGCCCATAAACTCTGCCATATCGATCACGCGCTTGACGCGGCGTACGCTCTCCGCGCGATCATCGGGGCTGGGCGAATGGAAATTCTGGCAGCTCGTCAGCGAAGAGAGCACGACACCGCTTCCATCGACTCCGTTCCGTGAGTTTTCAACCTGCGCTTTGAGCGAACCCCATTGATCGACAGGGGTGTCCCACTCGAAACCGTGTTTCTGTTTGTAATCCATCAGTAATTCGACCCCGTGATACCCTGCCGTTTCAGCCACTTCAAGAATCCGGCTGAGTTCCCAATCCTGACAGGTTTGATACGTGTTCAGTGACCATTTCATAGTATTTTCCTCCAAAATTATTTCGCCAATGTCACATTTCACCGTAGCCCAAGATTCTATCTTGGCTTGAGCGAATCATCGGTTCTGCCGGCCAACTTAGAAAGTTGGGCTACAATTGGATCGAATGTCTAATATGACATTGGCGAGTTATGATTAAAACTTTCAATACAGTGTAGCATACACGACGCATCAAGTCAATCTCGTAACACCCGAATCTGGTATAGGGCGCGATAGATTTTTCGCCCCTCCACTCGATATTTCATTTCAAAGTTCGTTGGAATCTGTTCTGTTTCAATCAAGTCGGGTGGAATATAGGTTAAACTGGGAGCCGCATCCAGTTTCTGGCGAATTTCGTAGAAATACGCTTCATAATCGGTGGCGAGGTGAATGCGTCCGCCCTTCGGATGGAGCGTCCGAATCATCGCCCCCATCCAAATGTCGTTATTAAAAATCCGACGCTTGTGATGACGTTTCTTGGGCCACGGATCCGGAAAGTAGATGTGATAGGCCTGGACGGAGCCATCTGCAACATAGCGATCGACGAAGTAGACGGCATCGCCGCACACCAGACAGACGGTTGTGATATTGCGTTTCAGCAGCCGTTCTTTGGTCCGTCGAACGTATTTCCGTGACCTCTCAATGCCAATGTAGTTAATCTCAGGGTGCCGTTTTGAGGATTCAATCAGGAAATCCCCATTCCCGCAGCCGACTTCGATCTCGACCGGATTTTCATTTCCAAAGAGCGTCGTCCAATCCATCGGGGGTTCAATGTCACACAGTTTGGTTTCGGTATCTTCCCTGGGATGAATTAAACTGGCATTGGCTTGTGTAATTTCCCAAAAATCTGTCGCTGTCATAAGCGTCATCCATTTTCGGGCATCTTTCAGAAAACTGTTGAATCCTGAATCCTGAACCCTGAATCCTGAATCCAAAGTGTCACCACATTTTTTCAGAAATTTGAAACATGCCCTAAAGCCACTTGAACTCACAGATAAACCGCTGTTAGATCGGTATGCCCGCCGGACCCCCACGAAATTATCGAGCTATGCGTTCGCGCCACTCTATGTCTGGCAGGATTTCTTTCGATTTTACTGGACGATTATCGATGACCGGTTCTGCGTTTTCGCCAAACAGGTCGAAGACTCTCGGAACGGAGGCGACGACTATTTTATGCCCATCATGCCGATGGGCGGCCCACCGAGCGAGAGGTCAATCCGAGAGGCATACACGTTCATGCTCGCAGAGAATCGCGCCAGGCAGATTGCGCGAATCGAGAACGTCCCGGCGGAGGACCTCCCCTTTTTTCATGCGATGGGTTTCGCATCCGCTTTGAAAGAGATGGAATACCTCTATGAGACCCACGCCATGGTTCACCTCAAAGGGAATCGCTACAAAAGCAAACGGGCCGCTTATAACGCCTTCGTCAGGAGGTATCCCTCCGCCAGGATACAGCCGTATCACCCCGATTATCTCGCGGATTGCCTCCGGCTTTACGAATCATGGCAGCAGACGCGGCGAGCAAAGCATGACGATTCGACTTACCAGGCGATGCTGGATGATTCCAGGTCCGCCCATCGCACAGGGCTCATGAACTATGAGGCATTGGGGCTGGTCGGCGGCGTCGTCCGCATTGATGGCGAACTGAGTGGATATACCTTCGGTTATCCGCTCAACAGTGAAGTCTTTTGTGTCCTCTTTGAGGTGACCCATCCGCGGGTGAAGGGATTGGCTCAATTCCTTTTCAGGGAATTCTGCCGGGAGCGTTCGGCAAATCGATTGATTCATGCGATGGGGGATTCAGGTTTAGAAAACATCAAAGGCGTTAAGCTATCGTATCGCCCATGCGAGTTGATTCCCTCCTATAATGTATTCCTCCCCCTTGACCAAGAAACGTAAAATATGAAGTCGAGAAATTGAAGATGTGCATCGTTACCTGCGCATCTTCCGCCAGTTGGTCAGGAATCCACGTTTCAGGGTTGAACCGGTTCGGAAAGTTCTGAAGAAAGCCTGTTTTATTCGGAAGAATCTCAATAGAATCGCCCTTCCGCACAACCGATCGGCTGTTGTTGAGGTGGGCTTCGCGCAGTCGGAGATCGCTGACCTCTCAACTTGCCTGCCCCCCTCAACTACCTTCATTTCTGACTTAGGCTTAAGGACTGGTGGTGTCACCGATAACGTGGGCAGGTTATCCCCCCAGACCGGCAGCGATTTTGTCTTGGCGTAGACGACCCCCATGCAGGTGCCGGGCTTCGTGAGCGGTGCTACGCGCTCATCCTGACGCGCCAACTCTTGAAAATCGATCTCTGCGAGTTCACCGAGTAAGCCGTTGCGACGGCAAATGTCCAATAGGCTCTGCTCGCGCACGTTGCCGATGCGGAACTCCCGATCGATAAGGACGTGACACGGAAAGACGTCTCCGTTGGGCAAGATGTTGAGGAATTGTCCGACCCCACAGTGGCACTGCGCCTCTAGTTCAGGAGGTTCCGGCGGCGTCGGCTGATTTGGATAGCACTGCCTCCACGCCCGCTGCACGGCGGCTCGAATTTCCTTTGCCTCCGCCCGCCATTCCCAGTGTCCCTTGCCCCGGCCGATGGGGCGAAAGCCGTTCAAGTTGATGCGGGTGTTCTTCTTCTCAATGAGGAAACAGAGCAACTCTTCCAAGTCTGGCAGGCTGACTGAGGTGACGGTGATCAGCACCTTTGGCTCGAAGCCGACGCTGTAATAGGTCTCCAGTGCCCGCACCGCTGCTTCAAAGTTCCCTTCACCGCGCAGAGCATCGTTCCGCTCCGGCAGGGCGTCCAAGCTCACGCGCACTTCGTCCGCCAGCCCGACAAGCTCACGCGCAAGTTCCGGCGTCACCAGGTGGCCGTTGGTGTTCAAGCAACGGGTGATGTGGTGTTCTGGGTCTGCGTCGCGCAAGCCGCGGAGCAGGTCGAGGATATCCGGACGCAGCAGCGGTTCACCGCCGGTGAAGACCACTTTCTGAGGGCGGGCTGCCACCATCTCCGGCCACAGGCGAGTGAACTCCTCTGTCGTCATCTCATCCGGCAGCGGTTTGCGGGCGGAGAAGTAGCAATAGGTACAGTGCAGATTGCACGCTTTTGTTACGTGCAGGAAGACGCTCTTGATGGGGACCGTCTCTGTCGAGGCGGTCTCCTGTTCTAACCAGGGAAAAGCGGACATTTCCATTGCAATACCTCTCTAACGATTTATGGTTTAGCTCCGGACGACCGCCGGCTACGGATACGTGTTTCATCGACGATGGTTAAGGCACCTTTCAATGTCTCAAGATCCACTTGTTGTAGCAAACGTTGGAAAATGAACCGCAAGGTTCGCGCCCCTTTGCTAGAAGGGCGTATAACGATAATGCCGGGGTGAGTATTGGGCGGAAAGGCCCGGATGTCCGAAAAATCAAGATCTAGCGTTACAAACAACCGTCCTTCAGCCTTTGCCACCTCAAAAAGGGGTTCATCCTCGGTTCCGGCAAGGTTTTCTTCAGGCACGGTAATCGCATGGTGTCCATGCTGTGCGAAGATTTCGACTAAGAAGTTAGGCAAATTCTCATCCAGTTTCACATTCAATCCGCCACCTCCATGAGTGGAATGATCTCCTCTTCACGTACCAACTGGGCAGCATACGCGATCGCCGCTTGAATATCTCCAGGTTGGAGTGAAGGGTATTCCTTCAAAATCTCCGCTTCTGTAACCCCTTCCGCAAGATTGTCCAGAACTACAGAAACCAAGATGCGTGTGCCTTTGATACACGGTTTTCCATGACAGATCTTAGGATTGATGCTAATTCGTTCTAACAGATTGTTTTTGTCCATAGGGTTTCTCTCCTCATTTTTGCCTGTGGTTGTTGGGTTCACAAACGATGAGCGCTGATTACCGGTGGCGAATGCGCGAAATATGAGTCGGCGAAGTGCTGATACACGACGACATTTGGATGATAAATTTCATCAGCGAAGGCACCCCCTCCTTCACCGGGTTTAAATTTCGTTTTGTTTTGAAATCGCGGAGCGATGTTCTCAATATGACGTAGACGGACATGGGCATCCGATTGAGAAGTATAGACAGGTCGAGGAAGGCTACCCATAACTTGTCGCATGAAAGCAATTTTTTGGCTATTCATCAGCATTCAGGGATGATTGCTAATTACCGGTCATGCCTCCAGCCCGCGACGGATCAACTCCTGCCGCGCAAGTTGCCTCACTTGGGAACAATCAACAGTCTCTCTCGTGAAGATCGTCGTACCACAACTATCCGTAGTTTGGATTTGGACAACATCGTTGAGATCAGCAACCGCACGGAGATCTTCTAGCACGATGTCGGTAGCGGTACGCTCAAGCACACGTTGCAACGCGTATATGGCTGATTGAGCATTTCGGTCATCGGTAGTGAGTGTAATTAACAGCCTCACCGCACGGGCATCACCGATTTTCACCAATGCCTCTACCGCCCCTTGCACATCGCTATCCCCGTCCTTGAGTGCTGCTATCAGCGGTTCTATGGCGCGGGC
>CAZOAL010000043.1:0-59543 GCA_964577695.1 uncultured bacterium
AGCCGTGTGCGGTGAAAGTCGCACGCACGGTTCGGGGGGGGACATACGGTACTCCTTGAGCAATCAAGGAATCGCGGTGTCTACCCTATCATTGAGACAGGGCATACGGGAGCAAAACCGTATTACCACATCATGATCAATGCCGCAAACGTCACGCAAGATGACCATAGCGGCGGCGCAGAAGGGGCGTGGGAGCCGAAACTGGCATCCGCAGCCAAAATCCACGATGCGGATAAAAACTGGGTTCTTGAAGTGAAAATTCCCCTTAAAGACCTGGATGTAAAGAAGACACCCACCGGTGAGACCTGGGGGTGGAACTTCAATCGCCACATTGTCTCTAAGGATGGCACCGACATCTGGACCGGTTGGGCGACGACAGGCCCCTCGTTCCACACACCGAACCGCTTCGGTAATCTCACCTTTGGTGATAAGGCTTTCGCCATCAATCCGAAAGATAAAGCCTCGACCACCTGGGGTGCATTGAAAACCTTGAGGATACAATAACTCCAATCCTCAAAATTCTCCCCATCTGCCAGTATCGTGCTGGTAGATGGTTTTTTTTTGTCGCCTTTTGCCGTGGCTCAATGAAAGTATCTACGAGTTTTTCACTTAGACTTCCGAAGTTTGGTGCAACATCCGTGCGGTTTCATTCTCCTCACGGTTTCACATCGTCTCAGTTCCGTTCGCGTATTAAAACTTCGGAAGTCTGGGCATCGCTTGTGCTTCATAACTGAAAAAGTCGTAGTATCCATTTTTTCCTTGACATGAGGAGGGTGTTTGATGTACAATTCAACTATTCAATTTAATTATTGAATAGTTGAGTCAGAGGAAAGGAAAAAATATGTACGAGTCTCCACGACAAGTGAAGATGCTCTTGATGGAACAGTTTGCACGCATTGGCAAAGCCCTTTCCAACCCTCACCGGTTAGAAATCCTCGATCTGCTCTGTCAGGGTGTGCGGACGGTTGAGGAACTGGCGCAGGCAACGTTTCAATCCATCGCCAACACCTCGCAACACCTTCAGGTGCTCAAGCGGGCCCGGCTGGTGGTGAGCGACAAACAAGGGCTTTATGTTTACTATTCGATTGCAGACGAAGCCGTTTACGAATTCTGGCGTGCGTTGCAGAAATTGGGCGGCTCTCAACTTGCCGAGGTGCAACAAGTCCTTCACGACTACTTCTACGCACGGGATACCCTCCAACCGATGAAATCCTCAGAACTCCTCGAGAAGGTTCAGAGTCATCAGATAATTATCCTTGATGTTCGACCCTACACAGAGTATCAGCAGGGACATATCCCCGGTGCGCTTTCGCTCCCCCTGTCAGAACTGGAAGAGCGGTTGCAGGAACTACCGAAAGAGGTAGAGATAGTGGCGTACTGTCGCGGCCCCTACTGTGTGCTGGCACCGGCGGCAGTGGAGATTCTTCAGAAGCATGGCTTTCGGGCGCGTCGTCTGGCGGAAGGCTTGCCGGATTGGAAACGAGCAGGCTTTCCTGTTGAGCAAACAAGATTAGACCCAATCACAGAACAAGGAAGGAAAAAATGATGCGTTCCAAAACAACTGTAATCCTCGGCGGTGGCGTTGGAGGGCTGGTCGCTGCCAATGAACTGCGGCGACATCTGCCGCGTGAGCACCGCGTTGTGCTGGTGGAGAAGAACGCACAACACACTTTTGCGCCCTCGTTCCTTTGGCTGATGACCGGAGATCGCGAGCCGGAGCAGATTACCCGCCCGGTGCGCGATCTGGTGCGACCGGGTGTTGAGGTGATTCAGGCAGAGGCACGGGCGATTGACCCCCCCAGTCGACGTGTCGAGACGGGCGCGGGGGCGTTTGACTACGACTACCTGATCGTTGCGCTTGGCACAGAGCTGGTGCCTGAAACCATCCCCGGTCTGGCCGAGGCGGCGCACACGTTCTACACTTATGATGGCACACTGAAGCTACGCGACGCCCTGCAAACGTTCACCGGCGGGACAGTGGCTGTGGTGGTCAGTGCGCTGCCCTATAAATGTCCCGGCGCGCCGCATGAGGGCGCGATGTTAATTGCCGACGTTTTCCGCAAACGTGGTCTTCGCGACAAAGTGGAGATGCACCTGTTCACGCCAGAACCACAGCCGATGGGGGTTGCCGGGCCGGAACTTGGGAACGCGGTCAAGGGGATGCTCGAAGAAAGAGGAATCGCTTTTCACGCCTTGCATAAACTGACTGCCGTCAATCCACAAGCCCGTGAACTTTCCTTTGAGGGAAAGGAGTCGGTGGGGTACGATTTGCTCGTGGCTATTCCGCCACATCGCAGCCCACAGGTTGTGCGTGAATCAGGGCTGGCAAATGAGTCCGGCTGGGTACCGGTGAATCGCGACACGCTAACGACTTCCCACGAGAACGTTTACGCGATCGGTGACGTGACAACCATCCCTATCCCTGGTCGCTGGAAGCCGGACGTGCCCTTGGTATTGCCCAAGGCGGGGGTGTTTGCCCACGCGCAAGCGTTAGTGGTTGCACACCGCATCGTTGCCGAGATCACCGATACCGATGTCAAAGAGACGTTCTGCGGAGACGGTTACTGCATGTTGGAAGCCGGTGAAGATTTAGCCGGCTTTGCTTTTGGTAACTTCTTCGCCGAACCGACCCCGCAGGTCGAACTCCGCAAGATCGGGAAAGTCTGGCATCTGGGCAAGGTCTTGTTCGAGCAGTGGTGGCTGGCTCCATTCGGCCCAAGGCGCGAGGTTTTGCGGCTGACACTCAAGCTAGGCGGCAAGGCGCTTGGCATCCCGGTTGTCCTGTGAATGTTAATCAGGGCTAACCATCGACAAGGAGATCCAATCATGAAAATCGGAATCGTTATCTATTCAAACGAACCGGAAACCGTGTGGAACGCCTTTCGGTTCGGAAATTTCGCTCTGAAAGCGGGTGATACGGTCAAGGTGTTCTTATTGGCAAAAGGCGTAGAGTGTGAGTCGATTCACACGGATCCATTTAACGCCCTGGAACAAGCCCAAACCTTCGTCGATAGCGGTGGCGAAATCTTGGCTTGTGGAACCTGTCTTGAAATTCGTCACTCAGAAGGTTCAGAGATGTGTCCGCTATCCACCATGGGTGATCTGTACAACCTTGTCAAACAGAGCGATAAGGTTGTTACTTTCTGAGCCACAGACACAACATGTCCACGGTGCTTTTGAGCCGTTACGTTGCAAGATTGGCTGCGATGAGAGCGTCTATCTCGGCAATCGCGTCCCGAAGATTATCGGAGAAGGGTTTCACTTCCGGATCGCCCGCGAGGTGTTTATGGTGCGGAAACGTCCAAACGCCCGGATGATGGGGGGCGTTGTCGAAGCGGAGGCGTTCGTGACCGGAGGACAAAGGAAAAAATGGCGAGACGAATTTTTACCACGATAATAGAGTTGTTCCTTTTTAGTGAGTGTAGTGGACTCGAAAGGGTCAGAAACCGAGTTTTTGCCAAAAACTCGGTTTCTACTGTCTTCTCATTACGACCACCTCCCCATTATTTAGGAACAACTCTAATCTACCCGGTTCTTTTCAGCTTGATGGCCAACATCGCATCTTCGCAAATGATGCCCGGGATGATGGGGGGTGGACATCCGTTCGATAGTGAGAAAAGCCCTGGCATTGCCGCATTGTTATCCCTCCAGCCAATGCCGCTTGCCTTGGGTAATTTCTACGCCGACGACTGGGAAAAAGGCATCCTGTACACCACCGTCGAAGTCGGACTGGCAATCCCCGGTATCATTCTATTAAGCGACCGGTACGGAGATCATTTTCACGATGGAGGGGCACAGGACGGCTGGACCGATACCGAGCAGGTTTGGTTCATTTCGCTTGTGACAGGATATGTTTTGACGAAGGTTCTCAGTGCTTATGACGCGGCATCATCAGTGGAAAGACAACTGAGGAGAGAGCAGCGTGTTTCGCTGCACATGACGGGACACACGCAAGGTGTTCTTGTGAAAGCAAGCATCACGTTTTAACCCAAATTCAGATATTATAGGAGATTATTCAAATGAAAACTATTTTCGCGGTATTAGCCATTACGTTCTTCATCGGAACTTCCGTTGTCATTGTTTCCGCCCAGATGGGCGGCATGACGCCGGGAGGCATGGACCCTGGCGTTGGACCCAGGAACACGGGACCGGGCATGATGGATGGCCTACAGGATACCAGAGATTACGCCTCCAACGGCGAACGTATCTTTTTTACGGGCATCAATGACGCCGGGCAACGCATCCGTTTCAGTGGCGGCCCGGCGTGGCTTTGGATGCGCGGTGGGGGGTGTGCCACCTGTCACGGGGCAGATGGACGGGGTGGCTTCCCGGTAATGATGGGGACACAAATTCCCCCGAACATCACTTATCGTGCGCTCACCGAAGGTGAGGACAAACAGGAGGGCGAAGAAGCCGGCAAGGAGCCTGAACTTTATACTGATGAATTGATTAAACGCGCTATCACCAAAGGCTTGGAGGCTTCAGGTGAACCGTTGGATTTGACGATGCCTCGTTGGCAGATGAGCGAGGCCGACCTGAATGATTTGATTGACTATCTGAAGACGCTCAACACCGAGGAAGATATTGGAGAAACAGTCAACGTCGAGGGGGCGGGTGCGATTGCCGAGGAATACCTGTCGTTGCTGAACTTCCCCAATTTGACCCTCGCGGAACTCGTTGAATACTCCCAAAGTTTCGTCGTCAAATTTCAGGAAAAGAGCACCGGGCGATACGCCTTTGACGTGCTCATCGATAAACGAAACGAACAAATCTATCCGGCGATGGGACCCACCATGGGCTGGAATACGAAATACAGCGGGAACGGCATGATGGGTGGCGGATTCGGAGGTATGATGGGAAATATCTTCGATCTGCGCTTCAGCCTTGACGAGGCCCAAAGGCTTGCCCGACAGTCTCTGACCCGAAACAACTTGAGCGCGAAATTAGGGGAAGGGCACCATCATATCTACTACGGTTACTATGAATTCCACACGGAGCAAGATGGAAAGCCTGCCGATTTCATTGCTGTCAATGGGTTTACCGGACAGGTGGTCTATGAAACGTGGCTTGGCCCGATTGTAAGCATCGCCGAGTTATCTGGAGCGGCAAGCGGCGATCGCCCTCAGATCGTTCTCAACCCGGTTCAGCAGATTGTACGTCAAGGGGACGTTTTCTCCGTGGAAATCGCTGTGGAACAGATGAATCAGCTTTCCGGATATCAATTTGAGTTGCGCTTCGACCCGGCGATTTTGAAGGCGCGGAACGTCACCGAAGGCGTATTCTTCAAGCGAGACAGTGCAGATACCTTCTGGAAAGAACCCACACTGGACAACCAGAAAGGTCACATCTCCATCGCTGCCGCTCGAATGACCAAAGGTGGCGTTTCGGGTACAGGCACCCTTGCCACTGTCACGTTTGAGGCGGTAAAAGCGGGAGAAACCCCATTAACTCTGGAGAACCTTATCCTGTCCAATCCAACAGGGGGTACGCTGGATGTTTCGGTTTCCGGTGCGTCTGTCATCGTCCAGGAGTCCCAAGCCCCTTGGGATACCAATGGGGACGGGCGTGTGGACATCGTAGACCTGGTGCTGGTAGGACAGCACTTTGGGGAAACTATTGCTGCCGACACATCGCCGAATCCAGACATTAACCGCGATGGTCAAGTCAACGTGATTGACCTGGTGCTAGTCGGACAGCATTTTGGTGAGACCGCTGCCGCTGCGCCATCTTCGCTTGTGAGCGTTCCAGTAGAGCGAGCGGCTCGCTCGTTTCATGCTCCAAGTCGCCTGAAGTCGTTACAACGCGCTCTCGCGGCATTGGAAGCGATGCCAAACCCATCACAAGGCGCGGTGATTGCTCGGGATTTTCTCCGGGCGTGGCTGACCCAAGCGAAACCGACGGTGACGGAAACAAAACTGATGCAAAACTTCCCGAATCCGTTCAACCCGGAGACATGGATGCCCTATCAGCTTCGAGAGGCAAGCGATGTGACGATTCGCATCTACTCAGCGGCCGGGCAATTAGTCCGAACACTCGCCCTGGGTTATAAGCCCGCGGGACTGTATACCACCAGGCAAAACACCGCTTATTGGGATGGGCGAGATGAGACAGGGCAGCCGGTATCCAGCGGCGTCTATTTCTATCGTTTAGACGCGGCGGGTTTGACCCAGACAAAAAAAATGATTGTACGGAAATAAGGGGGACGATGCATGCGTCGCCCGAGGAGGTCATATTTATGGAGATGAAAACGAGAATAACCCTCTCCATGCTGACCGCTGTGGTGTTAGCAGGGGTAGGGTTCATCTTAATGGAAAGTTCGCAAGAAGCATTTGCCTATCCCCCTGCTGTGGGCATCCTCGGAAAGATGAAAAATTGCCTGGATTGCCATCTGAATAACGGGCCGTGGAAAGACGATGCTCACACCATTATTGACATCATCGACAAGGAGACGAAGAAGTCGTTTAAGCAACCCGACGGCAGTTTTCTCATTGAAGCGAAGCGGGGAGCTATTAAGACAGTGCTCACCGTCATCGGTCGAAAAAAAGAAGATACGGCAGAAGCCCCATATCGGAACGCCTGGCTCTATGTTGACCCCAAAACGATCGAATCCACCTCATTATCCAAGTTTGCGCCGGGATGGGAAGTGAATCTGCCGATGTCTTGTCGAATCGTTGGAGACCCATTAGAAGGCTATGAGGGCGCAAAAATTACAGCGCTCCCCATGAGTCTTCGCCCTTCCGACGCCGCTCAGGATGCGGAACTGACCCTCCAGGTGATGTTGACGAAAGGAGAATCGGTCAAAGGTCAACCTAAGGAAGGCATGATAGGTAGCTATTTTGAACGAAAGGTGAGGTTAAAGGTCGTGGATTGACTGAAACTTGACAATGAACTGTATAGACTTCCGAAGAAAAAGACTTCGGAAGTCTAAAAATTCACAAATGATTACCGAAAGGAGGCTTTATCATGTTTAAAAAAATGCGAGAATTTTCCCTTGTGAAATTTTCTGTCAACCATCCAAAATTAGTTGTCTATCTGACGATAATCTTCACCATCGCCTTCATGACGCAGTTTCCAAACATGAGGACGGATACGAATCCCAAACATATGCTCCCCGAAACATCAGATGTGAGGGTGTGGAATGATGATGTAGATAAGACCTTCGGCCTTTATGAAGATATGATCGTCGTGGGAATCGTGAATGAAAAAGGCATTCTTAATAGAGAAACCCTTGGAAGGATTCAGCGGATAACCGATGAAATCCTGAAGACCAAGGGTGTTGCCGCGAGTGATGTAAACAGTTTTCCCACCATTACCAATGTAACAGCAGAGACAGGCCTTTTAAGAGTCGCACCGCTTATGACAGAGGTTCCAGAGACCGATGAGCAAATCAATGCCCTTCGTAAAATGCTTTTTGAAAACCCTCTCTTTGTGAATCGGATCATCTCAAAGGATGGAAAGACCACGGCGATTTATGTTCCCCTTGAGAGAGGCGCAAATGGCAAGACCATCGCCGACCAAATCAGGGAGATCGTCAAAAAAGAAGGCGGCACTGAGAAATACTACATCGCAGGAGACCCGGTAGCGAGGGATACCTTCGGCACCGAGATGTTCAAATTGATGGCAATATTCGCTCCAATTGCAGGCGGGGTCATGCTCTTTGTCAGATACCTTATGTTTAGGGACTTCTTCCTCTCCGTTACCCTGATGATGGACGCAATGATATGCATCATCTGGAGCATGGGGTTATTAATAGCCCTCGGCTTTCCCATCCACATCATGAGCTCAATGGCTCCTGTATTTTTAATGGCCATTGCAACAGACAGTATCCACATCTATAATGAGTTTTACTTCCGTTACAGAGAGAAAGGGAATAAAGGGGATAAAAAAGCTGTAATCATTGAGGTGATGAATGCTGTAAGTCGCCCTGTGAGATACACTGCGCTGGCAACAGCAGCAGGTTTTGCTGTGCTGTTATTTATGCACATCATCCCTGTTAAGGTCTTTGGTGGCCTGGTAGCATTTGGCACAGTGGCCTTGAGGATTTTAAGCTTCAGCTTTATACCTGCGATGTTTACATTTGTGAAAGAAGAAAAGTTGAAAACGGTTTCTGAAGGCGAAGACATTACATCAAGTAGGACTTCACAATTTCTGAAAAATCTTGCTGGTTTTGGTGCACATAAACCCAAGATTACCGTTTTTATGGGTCTCATGCTTTTTGTGATAGCAATTATCGGCGTAACAAAAATTGTGGTTAATAACAACATGGTTGAGTGGTTCAAGAAAAACAGCGCGATACGCGTTGCTGATCAGGTCATGAACAATGCCCTCGGAGGCACATCCCTCAGCTATGTTGTAGCTATTTCTAAAGAGCCTGAATTTATTAAAACACCAGAGGCAATGCGGTATATAGAAGGACTCCAGAGGCATCTGGAAAAGCTGTCTGTTGTTGGAAAGACAACATCTGTGGTGGATTATGTAAAGAGGATAAACCGTGTCCTGTACGATGATGACCCGAAATATGATGTTGTCCCTGATTCAAAGGATACCATCGGCCAGTATCTCTTTTTGTTTAGCATGTCCGCAAAGCCCTCTGACCTGGACAATGTTGTTGACTATCCATTTCAGAAGGCAAACATATCGGTTCAGCTCAAGACATGGGATGTCCAGGCAATGAGAAATGTGGTAAAGGCGGTGGAGGATTATCAGAAGGCAAACCCAATACAGATGGAACTAAAGCCAGCCGGCATTGCTTACTTCAACCTTATATGGAATGATGAAGTCCTCTGGGATATGTTAAGGGGCTTTATCATCGCCATGTTCGTTGTCTTTGTCATACTCGCCTTTAATTTCCGTTCTGTGAAATGGGCGATTGTTGGATATATTCCTCTTTTATTCACAATCCTGCTCATTTATGGGGTTGTCGGATTTATTGGCAAGGACTTTGATATGCCGATTTCTGTATTAAGCTGTCTATCCCTCGGCATGGCAGTGGACTTTGCGATCCACTTTATAAGCAGGTTCAGGCAAAAATTAGTTGAGAGTTCGGAGACACCAGGAACTCCTGACTCTAAACTCATCACGGATTCTTTATTATGGACTGCTGCGAGACCAGGCAAGGGAATCATGCGTAATGCGGTGCTCTTTGCATCAGCCTTTTCTGTGATGATGTTTGCACCGCTGACACCCTATATAACAGTTGGCGCGTTCATTGTGAGCATGATGCTGCTGAGTGCGATGATGACGATTATCTATCTGCCGGCCTTGATAACATTATTGAAAGGCTGGCTGTTTAAGGAGGTTTGAGATGATACGGTACTTGATGGTTTTGCTCCTCATGTTGATGCCTTTTAATGTTTATGCCCTTACAGCGGAGGAGGTAATGAAAAAATCCCAGGCAGCCTTTTTCTACCCCAGCAATGATTTCAAGGCGAGGGTAATGATGAAGCTGATTAGCAAGGGGGGCCAGGAGAGGATAAGGGAGCTTACGATGCTAAGGAAGAACTATGGTGAGGTTGGAGGTGATCAGAAGTACTTCATATATTTCTTTCAGCCTGCCGATGTGAAGGATATGACTTTCATGGTGTGGAAATACCCGGGCAAAGACGATGATCGCTGGTTGTACATTCCGTCGATTAAGATGGTTCGCCGCATCGCCGCCAAAGACGAGCAATCCAGCTTTGTTGGTTCTGACTTCACGTATGAAGACGTGTCCGGCAGGGAATTGGCGGTGGATACTTACACGCTGGTGCGGGAGGAGCAATTGAACGGTAGAAATTGTTATGTCGTCAAGAGTGTCCCCAAGGAAGCCAAAAGCGCAGGTTACGGGGAGAAGCTCTCCTGGATTGATGTGGAAAACTTCCTGCCGCTGAAAGAGGAATACACCGACAAGCGTGGGAAGCTTGACCGGGTCTTCACGACCGACGAGGTAAAGGTCATCAACGGCATCCCAACAGCCGTGAAACGAACGATGAAAAACCTTCAGAACGGGCATCGAACGGAAGTGGCCTTTGAATCCGTTTCGTACAATTCAGGATTGCCAGACGATCTCTTCACCGAACGCTCTCTTCAAAGTGTCCCGATGCAGTGGATAAAATGAAAGGAAGGAAAGGAAGGATGGAAGAATGGAAGGATGGAAGGAAGGGAAGGATGGAAGAAAAGGAAGGATGGAAGGATGGAAGAAGGGAAGGATGGAAGGATGGAAGAAGGGAAGGATGGAAGGATGGAAGAAGGGAAGAAGGGAGGATACAGTTTACGCATTACGCATTACTTTCACGTTTCACGTTTCACGCATCACGTTTCACGTTCCGTGTTACCACTATTTTTTATGCTCGTAATCTCTTCAGTTGCCTTTGCCCAAGAGTCCCCTCTTCACGGCTTCGCCCAGGCTAATTATTCGGTTCGCGTCGCATCGACCCAAGATGCTCCGGCCGGGATGACGGCGAAAGATAAGGACGTCATCTTGGGCGAGGAGCGACTGCAACTCGAACTCTCCCAATTTTCCCAAGCGGGGAATGCAAGCTTTTCGAGCAAGGTTGATTTTGTTCGCGATGCCATCGATTCAACAATGAAAATTGACCTCCGCGAGGCGTATCTGAACCTCTCGCTCTGGAAGTTCGACAGCCGGATTGGAAGACAGATTATCACCTGGGGGCTGGGTGATCTGGTCTTTATCAACGACGTTTTTACCAAGGACTGGGTGGCGTTTCTGTCGGGACAACCGTTGCAATACCTGAAAGTCGGATCGGACGCGCTGAACATCAGCTTTCACCCCGGCCCGGTTTCGGGGCAAGTGATTGTCATCCCCTTCTTCGAGCCAGACCACTTGCCGACAGGAGAGCGGCTTTTTTTCTTTGATCCGCTATTAGTGGCAAATCAAGGGCCGAGTTTCCGCAAGCCGAAGCTCAAATTCAAAAACTTTGAGGTTGCAGGGCGGGTGTACAAAACCGTTTCGCAATTTGACCTGTCACTCTACGGCTACAGTGGTTTCTCGCCATCGCCCGCTTTTTTAGAACCCCCGTCACTTGCTAGACGGAAGCCAGTCTTTTTCTACCCACGATTGTGGGTTTACGGCGGCAGTGCCCAGGGGGCAACCCTCGGCGGCATTGTCAGCTTGGAAGGCGGTTACTACGATTTTGTTGATGACCGAGATGGCACAAATCTGTTTATCAGCAATCCGCAGATTCGATTTCTCGGTAGCTATCAGCGAGCGTTTGGCGCAGATTTAACCGTCGGGCTGCAATACTACGGCGAGGCGATGCGCAAATACGATGAATACGAAAAATCGCTGCCCCCTGGTTTCCCGAAAGCGAATCAGATTCGGCATAATATCACCCTCAGAGCGACGCAATTCCTCAAGTATCAGACCCTGCGTTTATCGCTGTTTGGATGGGTTAGTCCCAATGACGAGGATTACTACATCAACCCGGAAATTCGCTATAGTTTCACTGATGAATTGTGGGGGGCAATCGGGGGGAACATCTTCGGTGGGAGTGAAGCGCACACATTCCTCGGACAGTTTGAACAGAATGATAACCTCTACCTCACTGTCAGGTACGGATTCTGAAATCCTGGCATGGTATGGTCAGGCCCAGACTTCGGAAGTTTCTCAAACTTCCGAAGTCTCCTCTTCGCTTGCCCCTGTGCAACATCTGAATGAACAGAACAAAAATTTTGTTTCCAGTTTCTTTAGAATGTGCTATAATAATTATCTTAAAAAATCCAGGTTGTCTGGATTTGTATTTTCATCAAACCTACAAAGATAAGGAGAAGAAAAATGGCAGGTATTGTTCCGTTAATCAGCTCAGGCGTCGCGGGGCCCCTTGGGGTGCTCCACCTACCCAGGTTTTGGTTAAAGGTCACCCTGGATGCGAAGGGCCAACTGGCTGATGGTTATCCCGCATGCGGCAAGGGCTACGACCAGATGGTTCTTGATGGTCTGGGACTGGAGCGAGAGAAAACCTTGAACTACATCAAGAGTCACCTTCCGACCTACCCACAGTTTGAAAAATGGGTCCTGGAGCAGAAAGGTGGGAAGCTCGATAAGGCGGCAGTCGATAAACTAAACGCCGCTATCAGGGGCTACAACCATGATGATGGGACGCGCGGGTCAATCTTGAGCGCAGCCGGGATTAGGGATGATAAAACCATCCTGGACGCTGTGAATCTCAATAACCTCGACGATTGGACTGAATTTCACGCTTCCCTGACGAAGTAGTTATCGCTTGGTTCCACGTCGGGGCGTAGATGTTGCGCCCCGACTTTATCAAACTCCATGCAGGATTATTATAGAAAAATTCTGTCTCGCACCATTCAACGGTCAGGTCATAGATTCGGCTCGCATGAGATTCCAGGGGAGGTAAACCCAATGCCGTTCGATCCGAATGTCGTTCCACCACGGTTGATTGAAGCAGCTAAAAAGCAGAACTTGATTCCGCTCATCGGTGCAGGCATTTCTCGCCAAGCGGGCGCGGGCTTCCCGAATTGGAATGAGTTGCTTCTTCAGATGAAAGAGCGTGCCGTCGTTCGTGGCTATATCAACCAGACAGAGGCGCAAGAGATCGAACAAATGATTAGCAGAGGACAATCGCTGATGGCTGCTGAGGGGTTGCGCTATAGCTTACCATCGGATGAATACGAGACCATTCTTGAGGAGCAGTTTAATCCCCCGAATGTTCAGCCAGCAGAGGTTCATAAAGCCCTGTTTCGTCTGCGTCCGCCGCTGATTCTAACCACGAATTATGATAGATTGCTGGAAGACGGGTACGCACAGGAGTTTCAGCGTGCACCTCAAGTCATCACCCATAGGGATGCCGTTATGGCACAAAGGTATCTTCAGAGCGGTCGGTTGACTCCTGACCGCCCCCTTATTTTCAAAATTCACGGCACCATCGATCAACCCGATAGTATTGTTTTATCTGAACGTGACTACCGGGAGTTGATGTATCGACAACCGGGTTATTGGCTGGTTCTGTCCGCCATCTTCCTGACCAAGGTTATTTTAATGCTTGGTTTTTCCTTCGCGGATGTGGAACTCAAGCTGTTGTTGGAAGAACTCCGAGAATCTCTTAAACACCGCTCTCACCCAGATTATATTTACCTGCCAGGGACATCGGTCGGTTCTGTCGAAACGCGCAGGCTGAGAGAAGATTTTGGTGTGGAGGTCATTCCTTATGATGCGACACCAGGACACCCAGAGGTGTTGGAGTTCATCAACTTTTTGATCGAGCAAAAGACGCCTACAAGGGGTTAGACTACAGAGGCACTAGCCCTGAATATTGAATATGGGGTGGGGGTTACTCCTACTAGGGCGTGTTGACGAACTCGGGCAAATGCGCTCGTAGCCCAAGTTTCTAACTTGGTGCCTCGTCCCCAACCAAGATAGAATCTTGGGCTACAGTTGGATTGCGAAACAGTTCGTCAACACGCCCTAGGAGTTACGAAATTAAGAAAATTGATTTGGACTATTTCGGTGAAGAATAAAGCAATTGAGATTTAAGGGCTAACAAATCGTTGCAGCCGACCCTTGCTCCGCGCTTTTTTCGAGAGTTGAAGTTATTTTGTCCGTTCAGTGCTTTTTCGCTGGTTCTCGTTGGGCAAGGGCGGTTGAATTCAGACGTTGGTCTTCATCCACCCTCTTCGTTTCCAGTTGAAAACTGGACTAGCTGATCGTAAATCTCCTGCGTTTGACGTGCCATCTGGATATGGCTGAATCTCTCCTCTGCCCATCTCCTCCCCTCGCGTCCCATGCGCCTTTGAAGCGCTGGGTCGTCTATCAAGCGCATCACCGCCCCCGCCAGCGGTTGAGCCTCTTCGTGTGGAATGACGAACCCTGTTTCGCCATCCCGGACAATCTCCCAACTGACGTTAGACGGCGGCATTTTGCGCACCAAAATCACCGGTTTACCGCACGCCATCGCCTCAAACACAATCGAACCGCCGGAGAGCGTCACAAGGATGTCCAGAGACGCCAGCACTTCCGGCATATCACTCCGCTCTCCGGTGCAGATGACATGTCGATCAAGCCCTCGGTCAGCGATGAAACTTTTGACCTGTTCAAAATAACCTTTCGACTGAACCCCTCCAATGATAAAAAAACTCACCTCGTTCCCACGCTCTGCGTGGGAATGCCGCCGTGACTTGAGCACAATCTCCGCCGCTTGAAGGAACTCTAGTTGCTTCTTCACCGGCTCAATCCGCCCGACGATTCCAACCCGCACACCCCCATCCGTCGGAAAATCCCGCTGAAGGACGTTGACGGCCGGAGGTTCATCTCTAAACAGGCTTAAATCCACAGCGTCATGGATAAACACGATCTTTTCGGGAGGGATGCCCGCCTGAAGGAAGGGGGGCTTAAATCGCTCTGAAATTGAGATAATCATGGACACCTCCTTAAAGCGATAGTTTTTAACCTGATCGGGACGAATAGGTGTCCGGACGTGAGAAACAGACGGAATACCGAGTTTTTGGCTCACTCGAAGCAGGTAAGGGTTAAACCACGAATCAGAAGTGTGGATCAGCTGAATCCCTTGCTGCTCGGCAAACCGGGTGAGGCGAAATGCAGCCACATAGCGAGAGAACAATGACTTTGCTTTCCGCCACGCAGGAAGGGGGAGAATGAAGGTGGGTATGCCGGCGTCGCGCAGTTGATCGGCGAACACACCGTCATCCGGGCAGACGACAATCGGTTGATAGCGGTCACGGTCTAAATTGGTGACGAGATAGTAAAGTTGTCTTTCGCCACCGCCGATGCTCGAACCGCAATGGCTCAGGTAGAGAATACGGGTCATAGGGCAAATGTGCAAATAGGCAAATCGGGAATAATGCGTAACGAGTAATGCGTAACGAGTAATGCGTAATGCGTAAGAGATTTCATATTTACGTTTTACGCAATACGCATTACGCATCACGTTTCACATTTTGGCGCAACGAATCAAAAGTGGCAACAATTCCATGCCGTCTTTCAGCGTGCCCAAACTGCCGTTTCGACAGGCAGGTTCACTATAATTGGGCGTCCCGTCCGATGGGAGGTTGCCCCCGGAGATCAACAGCGGCACCGGGTCATCGGAGTGTCCTTTGAGGACGCACGGTGTGGCGTGGTCTGCGGTAATCACGATGAGCGTTTCATGGAGATCGATTTGGGCTAACAGGGGCCCGAAGAAATGTTGATCGATTGATTCAATGATGTCAATCTTTCGACGATAGTCGCCATCGTGGGCAGGCTCGTCAGGCCCCTTGATGTGGATGTAGATGCCGTCATAATTCGGGAGGTGCTCAACCGCCATCTGTGCGCGGAGTCGATAGTCCGCCCCGAGATCGCCGGACGGTTGGGGCAGTTCCACAATTTCAATCCCCATCAATCGCGCAATGCCGACCTCGACCGGCATTTCAACGAAGGTGGCGAAATTGAGACCAAATTTTTCTCGGTAAGATGGGAAGTTTGGCAGCCCCTCGCCAGCGTCTCGTGCGAGGATTAGGTTCGCCGCTAATAATCCGCGCTCATGCCGTTTTTGATTCAATGGGTGCTTATCAAGAATCTCGCTGCTTTTCTCAACAAACTCGTTCATCAGTTTCGCCGCGTGGATTGCTTTTTCGTACTGCTCATAGCCTTCGACAGGGGTCACATGCTGGATGAGGTTCTCAAACTCCGCCTTGGCAACCCCTAATTTTCCCATTCGACCATACGCGGGGTCTACATTTGTGATCTCCCCGGATAAACCATTTCTATTCCTGAGCACAAGCACGGCGCGTTGTGCCACCGTATTGAGAAATTCAAAGCTGGAATTGGGTACGCTCGTCAGCTTGACGTCGGCGTTGATGGCACGACATAGCACCGATGCCTCTTCCGTCGTGAGCGTGCGCCCCACCCGCCGATCTTCAATGATTCGTCCTTCACCTTTCGTCGCAAAATTGCAGCGCAAGGCAACGTCGCCGGGGTTGACCTGAAGCCCCGACGCGAACGACTCCAGGGGGCCTCGCCCCGTATAGTAGGTCCGCGGGTCATAGCCCAGGATACTAATCACAGCGATGTCAGACTGCGGAGCAATTCCCTCGCCCACGGTGTACATCTGACCGGTCTGCCCTGCCTGGGTCAGTTTATCCATATTCGGTATGGAAGCCGCTTGAAGTGTCGTTTTGCCATTAATCGCTGGGATGGGTCGATCCCCTACCCCATCGAGTACAACATATAAGATCTTTTTCATTGATGATTTCCTCAGTTATTTTAGTGTGATTTCAAAATCAAGTTTATTATATCATAGATTCATCACCATGGGGTTGATAAATTTTGGGATTGACTACTTAACATATATGTGCTATATTATTAGACTTACGCAGTGAGTGACAGAGAGCGCTCTGAATCTTGAATCTTGAATCTTGCATTCCAGATTCAGGATTCAAGATGCAAGATTCATGAGGATTCCAGCCAACAGTGCGAAAATATAGTTTTACGCGAATTAGAGTGGAAAGACAGAGTAGCCTTTGGTATAATATCACTTCAGGATAGCAACCGAACCGAATCTAAAGGGGAAGCATAAGTGGCCGATATAAATTTGACTCAAGCAGAAGCTGACGCCCTTATTGCAATGGAAAAACACCGCAGTGACGAAATCCAGAATCTAATAGATGAATATGTTCGGTGGTTAAAAGACAAGACGACGTTGCGCCAAATCAACGAGTGGATTGAGATTACCACCCCCTACCTAGATAGGCACAATGATTACTTGCAAATCTATGCCAAACGGAAAAACCATGGATTTCTATTAACCGATGATGGCTATACCATCACGGATCTCCGGCAGTCCGGTTGTAGCTTAGATAGCAAGAAACGAAAAGACCTGCTCAAGATGACGCTCAATGGGTTTGGCATCCAACTAGATGGCGATGCCTTGGTGGTTCAGGCTTCAACTGATAACTTTGCTTTACGGAAACACAACCTTATTCAAGCGATATTGGCAGTAAATGACCTTTTTTATTTAGCTTCTCCTATTGTAGCCAGCCTCTTTTTAGAGGATGTAACTGAATGGTTGGATTTACATGAAATCCGTTATATACCAAACGCCAAATTTACGGGTAAAAGCGGTTATGATCATTTATTCGATTTCGTGATTCCCAAATCAAGCAAGCTGCCGGAACGCCTTCTCAGAGCTATCAGTCATCCGAGCCGTGATACGGCGGAATCATTTGCATGGGCTTGGGTGGATACTAAAGAGGTGCGCCCGCCAGATTCGCGTGCCTGCGCAATCCTGAATGACTCTGAGCGAGAGCCCTCTGCATCTATCCTGGACGCCCTACGAAGCTCCGATATCCGCCCTGTTATTTGGAGCCAACGTGAGCAATTCCGAGAAGAACTCGCCGCGTAACTCATATCATCAACAAGCGACTCTTATGCCTAACCTGCCTTTGCCATACACAGATGATGCCTCCTACGACTCGCGTACAATTTCTCGCCTTTCACCCTTATTGACAATACCTGACTTGCGTCTGTCGCTCATCAGGGTATCCAACTTCAGACTTTCAGCAACCTTTCACGAATATTGTGCATCAGTCAGGCAGAAATAAGTTATTCTAAATCGTGGTCGTCACTGTCTACACCTATTTTTTCTAAACAGGAGGCAATCCGAAGAAGGATAACTATGGCAACGCAAGTTTCAACTTATGCAAAACAACTCGTTCACGAAATCGAAGGAACTCCTGAAGAGTATCTGCCTATTTTGCTAGAGATTGTCCGCCTCTTCCGCGAAAGTGTTACCCTAAAGTCGGCTCAAGCCAGCTTCCGGCAAGGCTGGAAAGAAATGCTGACTGGTGAGACAAGGCCAGTGTCTGAACTATGGGAGGGCATTGATGCAGAATAGCCACTCTTAAGCTGGCACTGTCTTCCCTGACCTCGTTTTACGCTTCACGCATTACGTTTTACGCATTACGCATTAGGAGTCCCCATGCCCCACGAATTCATCGACATCCGCGGCGCACGCGAACATAATCTAAAAAATATCAATCTCAAACTCCCCAAAAATCAGCTCATCATCTTCACCGGTGTGAGTGGCTCGGGGAAATCATCGCTGGCATTTGACACCCTCTACGCGGAGGGGCAACGTCGCTATATCGAATCCCTCTCGGCGTATGCCCGTCAGTTTCTCGGGCAACTGGAAAAACCCGATGTGGATTTTATCGGCGGACTTTCCCCAGCCATCTCGATTGACCAGAAATCGACCGGCAATAACCCCCGCTCAACGGTGGCAACCATCACAGAGATTTACGATTACTTGCGGGTGTTGTTTGCGCGTGTCGGAACACCCCATTGTCTCCAGTGCGGGCGTCCGGTGGGTGCACAGACGGCGGAGGCGATCATCGATCAGATTGTGAATTTGCCGGAGAAAACGCGCATCCTAATCCTTGCCCCGATTGTCAGTGGGAGACGAGGTGAGTATCGCGAGGATTTGGCGGATGCGCTCAAGGCGGGGTTCGTCCGCGCCCGAATCGACGGACAGCTCTACGATTTGATGGAGGACATCCAGCTTGACCGCAATCAGCGTCACAACATTGAGGTCGTGGTCGATCGACTCATCATTAAACCGGATATCCGCAGCCGCGTCGCAGAAGCCGTTGAAACTGCCTTGCGTATGGGCAATGGGCGGCTGATTGTCAATATGGTTGAGTCCCCCTCCCAAGTTGGAGAGGAGTTCAGAGGGGGCGGCAGAGATGAAAAACAAGCCGCCGAATTCATTCCTTCGGCTTCGCTTTTGATGGGGGAAAGAATCGGCAATCAGGCAATCAATCCGCAATCCGCAATCCGCAATCCGCAATTGGCTGACCTCCTTTTCAGCAAGGACTACACCTGCGTTCATTGCAACATCAGCTATGAGCCGCCCGCGCCGCGTCAATTCTCCTTCAACAGCCCCGCGGGGATGTGCCCAACCTGCAAAGGGCTCGGCACGAAAACGGAGATGTCCCCTGATCTGGTTGTCCCTGACCGGACTCAATCGATTCAAGAGGGGGCGATTACCTTTTGGGGCACACTCGAAACGCTCAACACACGGCATCTCGCCCTCAGCCTGGCAGAGCATTTTGGCTTTAGCCTCGACACGCCCTGGGAACAGTTGAGCGATGAACATCAGCGGATTATCCTCTACGGCACAGGGAGGGAGAAAATCCCCTTTGTCTATCGCTCGCGTCGAAATCGCCGCTTCAAGTATCAGATGGCTTTTGAGGGGGTCATCCCGCCCGAAGAGCGGAAATATTTTCAAAGCACATCGGAATTTCAGAAACTGTATCTTGCAAAATTTATGGTCTCCGGCACATGCCCCGATTGCAAAGGGAAGCGGCTCAAGCCAGAGGTCAAAGCCGTGACCATCGCCGGGAAATCCATCCTTGACGTGAACGAAATGACAGTCGGTGATTGCCTTGAATTTTTTGATAAACTCCATCTGCCCGCGCGAGAAGCTTTCATCGCCACGGAGTTGCTGAAAGAGATCAAAGGATGCCTCTGGTTCTTGATGAACGTTGGGCTGCACTACCTCACCTTAGACCGTACCGCGCCGACGCTTTCAGGTGGGGAGTCCCAACGCATTCGATTAGCCAGCCAGATTGGGGCGGGCTTGCGGGGTGTCCTCTATGTCCTTGACGAACCGAGCATCGGACTGCACCCGCGTGATAACGGCCATCTCCTCACGACGCTCAAGCATCTTCGCGATCAGGGCAACACGGTGATCGTTGTCGAGCACGACGCCGATACGATGTGGGCGGGGGACCTGATTGTCGATTTCGGACCGGGGCCGGGCATCAAAGGCGGCGAGATTGTGGCAGTCGGTACGCCGCAAGAAGTTGCCGGGGGTTCAACATCGCTGACAGCACAATATCTCCGCGGGGAGAGGCGGATCGAGATTCCCGTCGAGCGCCGCCAGATTGGAAACCGCCCGGTAGCCCCCCCCCCTCTGTCCCCCCCAATTTGGGGGGGAAGAAAGGGGGGGGACCGAGGGGAGGGCTCGCGCTCCCAGTGGCTTGAGATCTGTGGGGCGCGTCACCACAATCTCAAGAACATCAATGTACGAATTCCAATCGGGGTTTTTACCTGTGTGACGGGTGTCAGTGGTTCCGGCAAGAGTTCGCTCATCAACGATATTTTATACGAAGCCCTCGCCCGCGATCTGATGAAGGCACATACGCAGCCGGGGGAACATGAGGAGATTCGGGTGGTTGTTGACAATGAAGAATCGACAAAAGTTCAGGGGTTTATGGGTTCGGGAGTTCAGGATTCAGGATTCAGGATTCAGGATTCATTGCATCTTGCATCTTGCGTCTTGAATCAGTCATCAGATACCACTCACCACTCACCACTCACCATTCACCACTCACCAATTGACACCGTAATCGATAAAGTCATCGACATCGATCAATCCCCAATTGGACGGACGCCGCGATCGAATCCAGCGACCTACACCAAGGTGTTTGACCACATCCGTGCGCTTTATGCCGAACTCCCAGAGTCGAAGGTGCGAGGCTATAAACAGGGACGGTTCAGTTTCAATGTCAAGGGCGGTCGATGCGAAGCCTGTGAAGGCAACGGCTCTAAGCGGATCGAGATGCACTTTCTCGCCGATGTCTGGGTGGAGTGCAATGTCTGTCGTAGCAGGCGTTATAACGAAGAAACGTTGCAAGTCAAGTACAAAGAGGTAAGCATTAACGACGTCCTCAATATGGATGTGCAAGAGGCTTTAGCGCACTTCTCGAACGTTCCAAAAATTTCGAGCATCCTGCAAACCTTGCACGATGTTGGCCTGGACTATATCAAGTTAGGGCAACCGGCACCGACGCTCTCCGGTGGAGAAGCGCAACGGATTAAGCTGGCGCGGGAACTTGCCAAACGCAGCACGGGCAAAACCCTTTACATTCTCGATGAACCCACGACAGGACTGCATTTCGACGATGTGAAGAAACTGCTGGAGGTGCTACATCGACTCGTCGATGCCGGCAATACTGTTGTCGTGATTGAACACAATCTTGAGGTTATCAAGACGGTGGATTATCTGATCGACCTTGGCCCAGAGGGGGGAGAAGCCGGCGGCTATATCGTGGCAGCAGGGACGCCGGAAGAGGTGGCGTCGGTGGAGGATTCCCATACGGGAAAGGTGCTCAAGCGCGTATTGGGTCAAGGAATAAAGGGGGGAAGGGGAACGGTGGAAGGATGGAAGGATGGAAGGATGGAAGAGGGAAATTTATCGGCCTTCCAATCTTCCAATCTTCCAATCTTCCAATCTTCCAATCTCGTTCGTGAATCTGAAGGCGTTTATCGACCCACCGAAACTGACGAGGGAATGAGTGGTCTTGGGTATATTTCCGTGCGTGGGGCGTGTGAGCATAATCTGAAAAACATTGATGTGGACATTCCGCATCGGCAGCTCACGACGTTTACGGGTGTGAGTGGCTCCGGGAAATCTTCGCTGGCGTTGGACACAATTTATGCAGAAGGGCAGCGACGTTACGTCGAATCGCTGTCGGCTTATGCGCGGCAGTTCTTAGGGCAGTTGGAGAAACCGAAGGTCGAGAAGATTGAAGGGCTTTCCCCCGCGATTGCGATTGAACAGAAAGCGCCAAGCCATAATCCGAGGTCAACGGTCGGGACGGTTACGGAGATTTACGACTACCTGCGTGTGCTCTATGCGCGAGTTGGGATACCCCACTGTCCGCAGTGTGGCGCAGAGATTGGGGCGCAGACGGTACAGCAGATTGTCGATAAAATCATGGCGTTGCCCGAAGGGACGCGGTTCTACGTTCTATCTCCGTTGACCTTGAGGAGTAATGAAGATTATCCCGAGGCGTTCCGCCGCCTGCAGCGCGAAGGGTATGCCCGCCTTGAGGTCAACGGGGAGATTTACGCCATCGATCAGGCCCCGCAGATTGGCAAGAGCATCAAGCACAATGTCAAAATCGCCGTGGATCGCCTTGCCATGCAGCCCGACGTGCGCGGGCGTCTTGCCGAAGCGGTTGAAACGGCGACGCGCCAGAGCGGCGGCGTTGTAGCGATAGGCGTGATGACTGAGGAAGACAGAGAGACAAGGAGACAGGGAGAGAGGGAGAAGGGAAGGATGGAAGGAAAGGAAGGATGGAAGGCTGAAGAAGGCTTTTCACGTAATACGCAATATGCAATACGCAATACCTCTCACGTTTCACGTTTCACGTTTCACTTCTTCAGTGAACATTTTGCGTGTATTCCGTGTGGATTGAGTTTCCCGGAACTGACGCCGCGCCATTTTTCATTTAATAGCCCTTTGGGGCAGTGCCCGCGGTGCGATGGGATTGGCGTCACGTACAGTGGACTTACGATGTGCAAAGAATGCGGCGGAACCCGCATCCAACCGTTAGCGCGTGGCGTTACGCTCGGTGGGATGACGATTGCGGAAGTCACTGCGATGTCAATCCATGACGCGACCGACTTCTTTGATCATCTGTCTTTGTCGGCGCATCAGATGGACATTGCTCGTAATCTGCTCACGGAGATGCAGAATCGGCTTCAGTTCCTCGTTGATATTGGCTTACACTACCTGACCTTAAATCGCCCAGCACCGACGCTTTCGGGCGGGGAGATACAACGCATCCGTCTAGCCAGTCAACTGGGTAGCGGGCTCACGGGCGTGACGTACATCCTTGATGAACCGAGCATCGGCTTGCATCAACGGGACAACGAGCGGCTCTTGAACGCATTGAAGCGTCTCCGCGACCTCGGGAACAGCGTGCTGGTCGTTGAGCATGATTTGGAGACGATAATGGCCTCCGATTACATCCTCGATTTTGGCCCTGGCGCGGGCAAGTTAGGCGGTGAAATTGTCGCTGTCGGCTCGCCCTCTGAAATTCAGCAGAACGAAAAATCGCTCACGGGACGTTACCTGACAGGTTCGCTAAAGATTGAGGTGCCGACGAAAAGACGGGCGGGCAACGGCGTATCGCTCGATATTATCGGGGCTCAAACCCATAACCTCAAGGAGATTGATGTGAAAATTCCGTTAGGGACGCTGACCTGTGTGACCGGTGTCTCTGGGTGCGGGAAAAGTTCCCTGACGGAAGAGACCCTTTATCCCGCGCTCGCTTCGACCTTGAACCGGACGAAAGTGCGGGAGGGGAAGTATAAGACCATCTACGGGATGGAACATCTTGACCAGGTGATTAACATCGACCAGCAGCCGATTGGGGAGACACCGAGGTCGAATCCAGCGACTTACACCGATCTCTTTACGAAGATTCGCTACCTCTTCGCAGACCTTCCTGATGCCAAAGTGCGCGGCTTCGACTCCCGCCGATTCAGTTTTAATCAGCAAACCGGCCAGTGTGAAACATGCCGAGGGCACGGCTATAACAAGATCGAGATGCACTTTCTCGCGGATGTGTGGGTCAAGTGCGAAACGTGCGACGGGGCAGGCTATAACCACGAAACCCTTCAAATCCGCTACAAAGGCAAAAATATAGCCGAGATTCTACAGATGACGGTGCACGAAGCCCTGGAACACTTTTACAGTGTGCCTGCCATCCGCAAGCCGTTACAGATGCTGTACGATGTTGGGTTGGATTACATTCAATTGGGGCAATCTGCGACGACGCTCTCCGGAGGCGAGGCGCAACGTGTCAAGCTGGCGCGTGAGCTCGCCAAACGGAGCACGGGCAAAACCATCTATATCATGGATGAACCCACAACAGGCTTGCATTTTGCGGACGTGCAGAAGTTGCTGATGGTGCTCAATCGGTTGGTGGACAAAGGCAACACCATCGTTGTGATTGAACACAACCTGGACGTTATCAAATGCGCGGATTGGGTCATCGATCTTGGTCCAGAGGGCGGCGACGAGGGCGGGGAGGTGGTCGCCATGGGGACGCCGGAGGCAGTGGCGGCGGTGGAGCGGTCGCATACGGGGAGGTTTTTGCGGAAGGTTCTTGCGCATCGAGGGTAAGGTATATCAGCGTTGCGGATATTTATTCTTTGCTTTAACTGCTTATGAGATCTTCGCGCTCAAGCACCTGTCTAACCTGTTCAAAAACAGCTTGGATATTCCCTTTAGGAAAGCGAATTTGTCCAAGCCCGTGAATGTTCGAGAACTCCTCACAGCCTTCTTCAAGCAATACGATTGCTTTCGTGAATCCAAGTCGTCCCTGAAAAAGACCTGCTTCATGTGTCACATTCATGCGAGTGTGCATCTTTCCATCAGCTTGCTCGTCTTCCGGAGTCATCACGAGTAAGGCTATCGCTGCATTATCAAGCATTTGCGATAGGCGAGCGATATTAGTGACACCTGCTACAGGTACACGATTGAATTCATCCCAAGGCAATTTGAGTCTATCTTGGATAAAATCTTTCAAATCCTTCCATAAGGGTGACCTACCATGTCCGATAAAAACGTTCGTTCCTACCATTTGGTTTTTGTAAGTGTATTGTTCACGTCTTGCCAGGTGTGAAGCGGCTTGTTTGGCTAGTTTGGATAGTTTCTCACAATAAGTCCCTAATTGGCTTACAGTGTATACATTTGCTAGAATGTGAAGGTGAGGTGGTAATTGAGTGCCCTGATTTAGTGCAATCCTATCGCTTATGGTGACGTACCCTTTAGGAATAAGTCCGTATCTAACTTCATAAAAACTCAAGAGTTTTGTTTGTTCTATTCTTTCCTTTAGACTGCTAAGAAAGGGATCGTCTTTTTCTCCAAGTGCGGTGGTTAATAGGGACAGTATTTCAGTATGGCAACTCTCAAATGTGTTGTCCCCCTTATCGTAGAATTGATTGATTTCTTCAGGTAAACCTTCTTGTAGGTCTAGATTTGGGATTTGGGTGGCTTGGGCTATTGCTTTGAGTATGTCTTTTCGACTATATTCTACCCATTCGCCTGTTGTGGTTCTTATGGGGTATGAGTCTTGTAGCCCCCGTTCTTTGTTGAAGTGAGCGCCTGGTGGGGGGAGTTGAAAATTACGATAATATATTCGTGAGTGGTATCCGAAAGATGAACCACACCATGATTCTCCTATCTTCTGCGAGGCTTGCTTAATTTTTTCCAGCGGGATTCTGATTTGGGGCATTTCACTTTCGGCTTTTATTGATTCTAACCGTTCGCCTACGTTGAATAGTCCGTCTGATACAATACTCATGTCGTTTGTGTCTCCTTCATTTGCCGTGTTTTTTTGTTCTTTTTACAAGTGTCAACCAGACACGGTTTGGTTGGCAATGTCACTGATCGCGGGGTCGAGGTCAATGTCTCCTAGTACCTCTTTAATCCCATCAACCTGATTGACTGACAAAAGTCGTTTCCCCCCAGACACTTTGCAGGTTTGAGCGAGATCGAGCACCCGCGTTGGCGAGTCTGTGAGTCGGCGACGCGGCGAGTGAGCGAGTCGGGCAGTCGGCATTCACTCGTCCACTCGTCTCATCGAAAGGAACGTCATCTGTAGGTTACTTTAATAGAGTGAATGTCACGAAAGTTTTCAAATGTCATATTCTCCTCGTAAAATCGACCTATCCATTCCCACCCCCCGTCAATCCGATTTAATTCATCATATTCATATGAAGTGTTGTCCAAAAAGAATCTATTTGTTCCATACCGGTTAGTGAATAATGAGTGACCTTTCCTATCATAGAAGGATATGGCGAAAAAGTTTGGCGGATATTGTCTAAGAAGTCGGACAATGTAGTAGTAAGAACCGAATTTATCATTTTCCCTAATTACACTCCTCGGTTTATACTCAATGCTAATAGTAACAAGGCTACCATCTGCCATCGTGTATGAAAAATTCTTTGATGTCTTCGTCGTACAACCGACCAATATAACCACCAAACATATTAAGAATAGATTTTTCAGAAAATGATACATGTTTTACCACCTCCCCTCAAACTCCCGTATCGTGTCTTCTGGGGACAAGTTCAAGTAAAGCTCCGTCGTCGTCAAGCGATCATGCCCAAGCAACTGCATCAAGGCACGGGTTGAGATGCCCTTCTTGATGCACGTCACAGAAAGTGTGTGCCGCAACTCCAACTGACCTTCCCGCTCACCCGCTCCTCAACCCATTCCACCGTTCCCAGTTTCTCATGCTGCGGCATAGCCAGTTTCAATGGATGCAATGGGTATGGCTTCATGGAATGAAGGAGTATAGCTCGAAAGCGTCAATATCTGATTAACAGGTGGACAAGAAAGGATTTGAATAATGATTTCCCGCCACTCGGGTTCGAGAGTAACCAGGCCTGTTAGAGGAATTGAACGGTGTCCATACTCTGTGGGTTGAATGAGGCGTGAAAAATTAATGAAGGTTAAGCCAATGGGACGTTTTTCTTCATAGTGGAATCGCAGAAGGATGTAATCATTTAACTCTACTGCGGCGGTTTCCTTCTCTTGTGAGAACGTTATATAGAGTACATCAACGTCTTTGTCGTAGTCGTACCTGACATTCATAGGATGTTATCTGGTTAAATAGGCTGTGACAATGAATCTGTATTTATCTTGGACAGTCCATCTTTTTCCGTCGGCCATGCGGTTCCTTCATTGTCCGATTCGCGATTTGAGAAATTCTTGGACGAAAAAACTTCATCAGAACGCCAAACATTATAACACAATTGCCCCAAAAAGCAAAGCCAAAAAGAGCCCAAGCGGGATGGACAAGAATGGGTAATGTCCATGCCCTGATTCAAGTGGGCCTACAGTTTTTCATTGCTGGAACGAAGGTAAACGGTTATAATACCTTGCAGTTTGTGATAATTTCTCTTTTCAGGATTGCTCAACTCACCACGAAGGCATAAAGGAGGGTGTATATAATGATGACTTCTAAAACTGCACACGAACCGGAGGAAGAACTCCTATCTGCCCAGGATGTCTGGCAGGATGAGCTCACTTTCAAAGAAAATGAGCCAGACTCAGTGCCAGAAAAGCCAATCATTGCTGACTATCTTCGCGGGCAAATTCCGCGCAGGCGTTTCGCAGGAATGGTAGGCGAAAAACGCTTTCATGCGCTCTGGGAAAGGCTTGCTGCCTCAATGGATGCCATCGCGCAGCAAGCAAAACAGGGACAGGCAAAGGCACCGATGGAGGACGAATCAACGTGCCTTGCGATGATGGGGCTGGCGAATAGTTTCTTATTATGGAACCTCCCCGATTCCTACGGTGCAGGGCCTGTCGATCGGGTGCGGGTCGTGGATAACTTAATATGGATATTCCCCATCGTCCTCACTTCGCCGGGCTATGGCATTGTTGGCGAAGTGGGTCAGATCGCGGTGGATATCAAAAGGGGACAGATCGTTGGGTGCACTTTCCCAGATAAGGTTCAACAGCATGGAAAGAAATGCAACGAGCAGCACAAAGAGGAAATCAAGGCTGCCTTTTTACAAGCAAGAAGGGCCTAAAACGTGCGCGGTTGCCTGTCTGCGCATGCACCTGGGTTTCCACGGTATCCGTATAAGCGAGGCAGAGCTGGCTACCCTATGCCACCTTGAACCCTCCGGGGGCATAGACCCAGAGGTCCTCATGGAAGTAGCGGAAAGTTTTGGGCTTCAGGTGGAAGCGCGGACGGCTACCCTAGAGGAGTTGCGAACCTTCACCGCCCAGCAAGTCTACCCCATTGCCTTGATTGTCCCTCGACGAGAAGACCCCATGACGACCCTGCATGCGGTTGTGGTTCGGAAGGTCTACCGGCGGAAAATCAGGCTGTATGACCCGCTCCTCGGCAAGATTAACGTGACCATTGAGGAATTCGAGCGAAGTTGGACAGGGCGTGGTCGATGGCTCATCATCGCGCGCAGGGAAGATGATAAGGTGATGAAGTGAACTGTACCTTGTCAAGGCAGATTGGGGGTCATCGACCTCGGTCCCGAGGGGGGCGACGGTGGCGGGGAGGTTGTCGCCATGGGAACGCCGGAGGCGGTGGCGGCGGTGGAGAGGTCACATACGGGGAGGTTTTTGCGGAAGGTTCTGACTCATCAGGCGTGAGGGTTAAAAACTCTAAAATTGCTTTGCCAACTCAATGAGTTGCTTGAGCATCAGTGATTACACCACAAAAAAGTAGACTGGTCCGCAATACTGGTTAGGATGGTAAAGTTACCCCCCCAAACCGGACAAATCGCTTAACAGGAATGCAGGGGCTACACCTGTGAGGCGGCCAACAACGCCTTCTCGACAGCGATAGGCAATTGAACCATGTGAAAGCGGCTGGCTGTATAGGCGTAGTCTTCCCCGCTCTCATCTATAATGCGAATGTAACCATGCACCGTTGCCTCATCATCAGGGATGACACGGTACAATTTCCCCACTTCCAGAGAAGCTGGGTATCCCTCATTATTGAGGCATAAGGCAAATTGCAGAGCCTGCCCCGAGCTATCGGGGGGGCGGTTTTCTTTTTTCTTCATCGTTGTTAATCAAGAAACGGGAGCTTGAGCTTGAATTCTCTCTTGCCAATGCCGTGCGCTTCGTACCAGTGAATTTCAGCAAGACGCACTGAACCGTCAATTAGACGAACGTATGCCACTCCCTTTCGCTTACGCCATCTGCCTTGACCATACTGCCTTCGCAATCGTGCGCGGTCACGGACGCCGGTACCGCGGGCAATCGTTTCAATTTGAGTCATCTCCCCAACAATCTCGAAGTCCATTCTGGCACACGCTCAAGCAGTCAAGATGATAAAAATGGATTGTTTAACGGCATCCGCTTCAGCCATAAAGTATCTCTGAAATTTAGGTTTATGAAGAACATCGATCAGTTCTTGAAAGAGTTCTTTACTAAACAAAACCCTGATCTAATCTTGGCTCATCCAGTCCGCTAAACCAGATAGCGTTTGCCCGATGAGAAAGCTAATCCAAATGTTTGTATCCACCACAATTCTAAGGATTTCCATGTTGGCGATAACGTTCCTGTCTAACAGACTCAACTTCTTGGGTGATTTCAGGTAGAGATAATTCGTCCGTCCTAAGTCGAGCTAACAGACGCTTAAAGCGGGTTTCAAACGTCTCAGTTTCTAATCGGCGAATCAGCAGAATTTTCTCCTCAAGGTTACACTGATCAATCAGTGAAATCAATTGCTCTAAATTCAAATTGAGCATAATCGTCATAGTAATTTCCTCTGGGATAACCACAATTTTTGCGCCCTGCTCCCCTGGTCAACTTCACCCGGTTGTTGGGGGCTGGTTGTCGGTTCCATGAATTACCGGCAGATCTAACCGCTCATCAATCCACGCCCGTAGCAGCGCACTGACCGACGTTTGTGCCGCCAGTGCTTCAGCGCGCAGAATAGCTTTGAGGAGTGAATTCAGGCGAACGGTCGCGCCGTCCGATGCCATGCGCCTCAAACCAGTGCAGTTCGGCATATTGCACTTCTCCCGTCCTCTTCAGCCGAATCCAGGCGCGCCCCTTCATCTTCCGCCATCGCTGGGGTCATATTTCAATGCTCCGTGCTAAGTCCGATGTGGTTTCACGAGCAACACCGCCTGTGAATCGTCCCTTCTCTAAGAGCTTCAAACAGAGAGAGCGCATCGTCTCCAGTTCATGACAAAACTCACGTTGCGCCTCATCAGGTGGTAAACAATCAAAAAGGTCTGGTAACTGGACGCCATGGCTCATGATCGCATTCGCCTCCGTACTCCGGAGGTGTTTGCGGACATAGAGGCAATTGTCCGCATGGTAAAAGCGTTGAATGGCTTCTGTGGCGCTCAGAATTCCGCTGGCTAATGACTGGATGATGCCCAGATTCAAAAGCGCAAAGAGTTCCAACTGCTGTGTTGGGCTACCGCTTGCATTCGAGAGGATGAGATGAAATGGAGAGCTCTGTTTCATGGAGTTATCGCCCTGGGAAAGAATTTAACACCAGCAACCTGACCGGATTCGTGTTCAAAGTAATGCACTTCGCCGAGATTCCCTTGCTTGATGACCTTTTTCTATCTGCCCGCGCGTAAACGCCGCAATTCACGAAGTACAGCGCCATTGTGTACCGGGTACTTGAGGCTGCCACCTCGGCTCGGTGTCCATCCCTGCGGCACCGAGCCAGACGCATAGATATCCGGATAAAGGTTAAGCGGCATTTGTGTCTCTTAGAAAGCCTCGGATTATTGACATTCTGAAACGACAAAACTTCACCCGAACGCCAAACATTGTAACACGATTGCCCAAAAAAGTAAAGCCCCAAAAATCTGAAGCGGTATGCTTCATTTACTCAGGGAACCTTGCAGGCGTGCCGGTCGGCTTGAGCAAGATGTTAGGCCGATATGATTGTTTCTCATGCTGCGGCATAGCCGGTTTCAATGGATGCAATGGGTATGGCTTCATGGAATGAAGGCGTATAGCTCGAAAGCGTCAATATCTGATTAACAGGTGGACAAGAAAGGATTTGAATAATGATTTCCCGCCACTCGGGTTCGAGAGCCGCCAGGCCTGTTAAGGGAATTGAACGGTGTCCATACTCTGTGGGTTGAATGAGGCGTGAAAAATTAATAAAGGTTAAGCCAATGGGACGTTTCTCTTCGTAGTGGAATCGCAGCAGAATGTAATCATTTAACTCCACGGCAGCGGTTTCCTTCTCTGGTGAGAAAGTGATATAGAGTACATCAACGTCTTTGTCGTAGTCGTATCTGACATTCATAGGATGTTACCGGGTTAAATAGGCTGTGACAATGAAATGGTTTGAGAGCGTCTTGCCCTTCTCGTCAACATCAAACCGGCAAAGCACAATGGCAACAAGGTGTTTGAAGCGGCTCGGTAAGTCCTCGAAAGAATACCGGTAGCGATATTCAGATGGGTCAAGCGTATCCTGGTGTCTACGGCCTCTCGCGATGGTTGTCTTTAAGTGATTTTCGTAATCTCTCATAAGCGGATGGTTATTCACAATATGCTGCCATCTTTCCTCGGTCAGATAAACGAAGTTTCTGTATTTATCCTGGACCGTCCATCTTTTTCCATCGGCCATGCGGTTCCTTCATTGTCCAATTCGCGATTTGAGAAATTCTTGGACGAAAAAACTTCATCCGAACGCCAAACATTATAACATGATTTTCCCAAAAGGGAAACCCCAAAAAGATTACAAGTGCGGTTTAGAATTTACAAAACGGTTGGCTTTAATCTATTTTCAGATTTGCTCTTATGCTCATTTGCAAACTTCTACCTTCTTTCTTTTTGATTTGTCAAACAAGCTATGATATAATACTGGCAAAATTAGATAACTGATTTTAAGAGTCTTCGGGGTTGGGTGTAATTCCCTACCGGCGGTAAAGCCCGCGAGCCATAAGGCAGATCTGGTGAAAGTCCAGAGCCGACGGTGAGAGTCCGGATGGGAGAAGACGTAAAGGGATGTTTCCGCCCAAAGACTGTTCTTTGGGCTTTTTTCGTTTTAAGGAGCCGTTCTTGTCCAAGACATCACAAGGGTCATCAACAGATGAAAGATTCATGCGCCGTGCCTTAGCGTTAGCCGCGAAAGGGCGAGGGCGCACAAGCCCCAATCCTTTGGTGGGTGCCGTCATCGTGCAAGGGGATGGGATTGTCGGTGAGGGGTATCATCAAAAGGCGGGGGAAGCCCACGCGGAAATTCACGCCTTGAATCAGGCGAGAGATTCCGCACGCGGGGCAACCCTTTATGTCACGCTGGAACCGTGTTGCCATTGGGGGCGGACGCCGCCATGCACCCAAGCGGTCATCCGTGCAGGAATCGCCAACGTCTTCGTTGCGATGGCGGATGTGAATCCACGAGTCGCGGGTAATGGCATCCGTGAACTTGAGGGGGCAGGCATCCGCGTCCAGGTCGGCTTATGTGAGGGGGCAGCGCGGCGTCTCAACGAAATATACCTGAAGTATATCCAGACGAAGTTGCCCTTTGTCATCCTCAAGTCTGCCATCAGTCTCGACGGCAAAATTGCCACCGCTTCAGGGGAGTCCCAATGGATCACGTCGCAGGCATCAAGACAGAAGGGGCATGAGATTCGTGACAGTGTGGATGCCATACTTGTTGGAATTGGGACCATTTTGCGCGATGCTCCAGCATTGACAACGCGCCTACCGGGTGGGGGTGGGAAAACCCCCCGCCGAATTATTGTGGATTCACAGGGGCGCACCCCCCCCACAGCGAAAATCTTTCATCCAAAGCGGGAGGGTGAGGCCCCCGCCGAAACAGCGGGTGTCGTGATTGCAGTCACAGCGCGGGCACCGGCGGAAAACATCGCCAACCTCAAGGATGCCGGCGCAGAGGTATGGGTCATCGAAGAAGATAATGAGCGGGTGTGTTTGGCGGCGTTGATGCGCGAACTTGGACGAAGGGAAATCACGAGCGTGCTGATTGAGGGCGGCGGAGAAGTCAACGCCTCCGCCTTAAAAGCGGGCATCGTCGATAAGGTGATGTTCTTTATCGCACCGAAACTGATCGGCGGCGAAAATGCTCCCGGGCCCATTGGTGGTGAAGGGATTCGGCATTTATCTGAGGCTTTTTCGGTCCTTGATGTGAAGATAACCCAAATCAACGGTGATTTCTTGATTGAGGGATACTTGAATCGTGAAACGTGAAATTTATTACCCGATATTCGGCCATGGGACCTCAGAAAGGAAGTTAATAGCATGGTAGATCAGACTCAAGACACTGTAACAAAGCAGGAGTTTAACGAACTTAGAGATATTGTGAAAGAACTCGCGGAAGCGCAGAAGCGGACAGAACAGCGGTTCAAAGAACTGGCTGATGCGCAACAGCGGACGGACCAGCGGTTCAAAGAACTGGCTGATGCACAACAGCGAACCGATCAACGGTTCGAGGAGCTCGCCATTGCGCAAAGGCAAGCCGATCAACGGATGGAGAAACTGGCTCAAGCACTGGAACTACTCATTAAAGACCACCAGGAAACCAGACGTCAACTGGGCGGGCTGTCAATGACGGTTGGCTATGCACTTGAAAATATCGCTTATAAAGGATTGCCAGAACTCCTCAAAAGGGACTTTGGACTTATCGTAAAGGATAGACTCAAAAGACAGTATGTTCTTGATAAAGAAGGCGAATACATTGAGGTGAACATTGTTGGAGAAGCTACCCAAAATGGCAAAACGGTTGTGATTGTCGGCGAAGGCAAAGCCCAGCTCTCCAAGAACGATGTGGACCGATTTATCAGAAAGAAATTAAACCGACTTGAGGGAGTGTACGATGAGATATTTCCGGTTCTGGTGACCCACATGACGAGTTCGCAGCCGGTAGAAGCTTATGTCAAAGGAAAAGGAATTGCGTTGTATTATTCTTATGATTTACCTTTGATGGGAAATTTTTAACCGTGTTTAGACCCAGTGAATCTATGGAGTACGTGAACCGTAAAAAGTGCAGGATAAAGGGTTACGTTTTACACATTACGCAATACGCATCACGTTTCACGTTTCACACAATTATGTTCACAGGAATCATCGAAGAAAGTGGTATTGTCCAACAAATTCAACGGGCACCTCAAATGGGGGCACTCACAATCGCTGCCTCGCAAGTGCTAATGGATAGCAACGTCGGGGATAGCGTCGCAGTGAGCGGAGCCTGTTTGACGATGACCCGCGTCACTCACAACAGTTTCACAGCGGACATTTCCGCTGAAACGTTGCGCCGAACCACGTTAGGCGAGCTCAAGCCGGGGGATGCAGTCAATCTCGAGCGTCCACTGCGTTTGAGTGACCGTCTCGGGGGACACCTTGTTTTGGGGCATGTGGACGAAGTAGGAACCATCAGCGGTTGGGAGGAAGAGGGCGCGTCATCGCTGATGCGAGTTTCCATCTCTTTAGAGGCGATGCGGTACATTGTTTATAAGGGTTCCATCTGTGTTGATGGCGTTAGCTTGACGATTGCGAATTTGTTCGACGATGGTTTTGTAGTCGCGCTCATTCCTCACACCAAGCAAGTCACGACATTCGGGCATAAGCGGGTTGGGGAGCGCGTGAATATTGAAGTTGATCTGTTAGGGCGTTACATCGAACGACTGTTGACACGACAACCGACCCAAGATACATCAATTGATTTAGCATTCTTAAAGGAGCACGGATACCTTTAATCGACAATTGACAATTGACAATTGTCAATTTTAAAGAAGGCATAGCCCATGAAGTTTAACACAATCCCAGAAGCTATTGAAGCCATTCGGAATGGCGAGATAATCATTGTCACCGATGACCCAGATCGAGAGAACGAAGGCGATCTGATTATGGCGGCTGAAAAGGCCACACCGGAGACAATCAATTTTATGACGAAGTACGGGCGCGGGTTGATTTGTCTCTCTGCAACTGCAAAACGGTTGACAGAGTTGAATCTTCCCCCGATGGTTGCGGAAAATACTGCCCGGATGTACACGGCGTTTACCGTGACCATTGATGCCAAGGAGGTGACGACGGGAATCTCCGCTTATGAGCGCGCATATACGATCCAAAAATTCGTCCAGCCGCAAACAACAGCGGATGATTTCGCGCGCCCGGGACACATTTTCCCGTTGCGGGCAATGGAGGGGGGGGTGTTACGGCGGGCAGGCCATACCGAGGCGTCTGTTGACCTTGCCTGTTTAGCAGGACTCTATCCAGCGGGGGTCCTCTGCGAGATCTTAAACGAAGATGGCACAATGGCGCGAATGCCCCAGTTGCTCAAGTTCTCGAAAAAATATAAACTGAAAATTATTACCATTGAGGCGTTAATTGAGTATCGGCGACGCACAGAAACGCTCATCAAGCGCATTGCCGAAGCCGACATCCAAACAGCGTATGGGCAGTTTAAGCTTTATGCCTATGAAAGCGAAAATGATAAAGAAACACACATCGCCCTGGTCAAAGGAAATCCCTCGGATGATGAGCCTGTGTTGGTGCGCGTCCATTCGCAGTGTCTCACCGGCGACGTGTTTGGTTCGTTTCGCTGTGACTGTGGGGAACAGCTGCAGCTGGCGATGGGGGCCATTCAAAAAGAGGAGAGAGGGATTCTACTCTACATGCGTCAAGAGGGGCGTGGTATGGGACTCAGCAATAAAATCCGCGCTTACAATTTGCAGGATAGCGAAGGGCTCGATACCGTCGAAGCAAATGAACGGCTTGGCTTTCCTTCGGATTTGAGAGATTATGGCATCGGTGCCCAGATCTTAACGGATTTGGGTGTACGGCGGATGCGCCTTTTGACAAACAACCCCCGCAAGGTGAGCGGTTTGGCGGGGTATAATCTCGAAATTGTTGAACGCATCCCGCTGCAAACCATCCCCAATGAATTTAACCGTCGCTATCTCGAAACGAAGCGAACAAAGCTCGGGCATTTACTACTACATACCATTAGTGATAATGAAAAAGGAGAGTCAGCGCAAACCCACGACGAACGCGCTGAAATCGATAATGCCAAAAATTTATGAAGGTCATCTGATTGGCACCGGACTCAAAATCGGAATCACAGTCAGTCGATTTAACAGTTTTATTACCACCAAATTGCTAGATGGCGCGCTGGACGCGCTCAAGCGCCACGGCGTGAACCTCGACGATGTGGACATCTTTTGGACGCCCGGTTCGTTTGAAATCCCCGCGACCGCAAAGCGTCTTGCGGAGAGCCAACGCTACGACGCGATTCTCTGTATTGGCGCGGTCATCCGCGGCGCAACGCCTCACTTCGATTTTGTCGCGAACGAGAGCGCGAAAGGGATTGCCCAGGTCTCCTTTAACACAGGCATCCCCGTAATCTATGGCGTCATCACCACCGACAACATTGAACAGGCGATTGAGCGCGCTGGCACAAAGGCAGGAAATAAAGGGGCTGAAGCCGCCGTCGCCGCGATCGAAATGGTGAATTTATACAGGCAGATTGATTCGCTAACGTAAAACATGAGGCGTAGCGCATGGATCGACTGGATTCAAATGATAACTTTCCGCTAACGGTAGTGGAAAAACTGAGATGGTTGGGAGCGGATGTATTGATTCATCCAAGATAATTTCAACCTCAAAAGTATCAGAAAGGAAGGAATCGCATGGATTTGGAACAGATCAACATTCACCATCCACCCTTTTATACGTCCTTTAAGGGGTCAGCGTATCTAGGTAACACCTTAGACCTCATAAAGTTTATCCCTGATGAATCTCTGCACTTAATCCTTACATCACCTCCATTTGCTCTGACAAGCAAAAAAGAATATGGAAATAAAAATGCTGATGAATATGTGGACTGGTTTTTGGATTTCGCCAAAGAGTTCAAAAGAGTTCTCAGAAGTGATGGCTCTTTTGTCGTTGATTTGGGGGGAGCATACCTGCCCGGTTATCCCGTTCGGAGTATTTATCAGTACGAATTGCTGATAAAGCTGTGCAAGGAGTTAGGGTTCTTTTTAGCACAGGAGTTTTTTCATTACAATCCAGCAAGATTACCGGCACCTGCAGAATGGGTCAATGTCAGAAGGATACGAGTCAAAGACTCTGTAAACCTGGTGTGGTGGCTTTCAAAAACAGAATTCCCCAAAGCAGACAACCGAAAAGTTCTAAAACCGTACACTCAGGCCATGGAGCAGTTGCTTAAAAAGGGATATACAGCTAAGAAAAGACCCAGTGGACATAACATTACCCATAAATTTAGCCGTAGGAACAAAGGGGCTATTCCCCCCAATTTACTCGAATTGGGCAATAATGACTCCAATAGTGGCTACATGCAGGGCTGCAAACAGACGGGAATCAAGCCCCATCCAGCCAGGTTTCCTACAAAGTTTGCCGAATTTTTTATTAAATTCTTAACAGATGAAAATGATATTGTGTTAGATCCGTTTGCAGGCTCAAATACAACGGGGTATGTTGCAGAGACATTAAATCGCAGATGGCTCGCTTTTGAATTAAATAAGTGTTATCTGGAAGGTAGCCGTTTCAGGTTTGACAATGACCTGACTCTACCTCTCTTTGTAATGGAGGAATAATTTAGGTTCACTTGCCGATTAACCAAGGTGAAAACTCATGGCGACGCTTACAAAAAAACAACTCTTTCATAAAATTGTTGAATCAATTTATGAGTGTGGTTGGAGTGTGTTATATATTTCGGATGTGTCACTGCACCCCTTCAGGATCAGAATCTACAATCAAGAAGAAAGCCATGCGTTAAAGATCTATATTTGGAATTTATCATACGGCGGTGCTCCTCGTAAACGAGATGAATACCGCATTCAATTAAAAGTCCGGGGTCATCTACAACACGAAATCGGTTGGAAAACTCTAATTCTCGGTTGGTGGAATGATGGCGAAGTCTTTTCTGGTTTTGATTTTGAAAAACACAAAGGGACACCGGGCTATTCTTCATCAATTCAGATAAAAGAGGAAACGTTAAGAAAAGCGTATCTTAACGGCATGTCAGCGTATGACAAAGGAAACAACGAAATCGCCATTGCTTTCAGGACTGACTTTTTCGTTGAATATGTCAGAAACTTAGAGCAACTTCACGCCTTTGGTGAATCAGCACAGGATTTTGAGGTATTAGCAGAAGTTACGGATAACCCCACTGAATTAAATACAGGAATAATAGAGAAGGTCAGCCCACCCAGGCAAATAACGGTGACCACAATTAGCAAAAAATTGAGAGACACCAGTTTTAGAAAAAGAGTTTTAACTGCGTATGGTTACAGATGTGCGTTCTGCGACCTACAATTGAACCTGGTTGATGGGGCTCACATTGTTCCCGTAAGTGATAATAGTTCGACGGACGAAACATGCAACGGCGTTGCGCTTTGTGCATTACATCATCGAGCTTACGACACTTCGTTTGTGACCTTTAATGAGAAGTACGAGATTATTTACAATCAGGTTCAAATGAGAAGGCTCAGAAAAATAGGACATGATAGCGGGGGGGATAAGTTCATCAGCGACTTGAGACGGTTAATTCATGTTCCGCCATCTGTCAATGACAGGCCGCACGAGAGTTATATCATATCTGCAAATAAGTTACGCGGCTGGACTGGCCAATAAAGATCAGACCCAATATGTTGGTAGGCCACAGCGAATGAGGTGTCAGCTATGCCAAACGGCCTTTCTCCCCCTCCCATTCACGATTTCCCAGATAGGGGCATCAAATGGCTGTTGGAGTTCATCCCCAATCTACAAGGGGTGATGGAGTTGATTGCCCCTGAGTTGGCGCGACACATCGATTTTGAGCAGGTGGAGCGTATCCCAACCAGCTTTATTCCCGATAACCTTCGCCGACAGGAATCAGACCTGCTGTTTCGGGTGCCCTTTTTAGACCCGAACACGCAACAGTGCCGAGAGCTCTGGATTTACCTGTTGATTGAACATCAATCGACACCGGACCCCTCCATGGGATTTCGCTTCCTGTTCTACATGACCCAGGTCTGAGATATGCAGCGACGCCAGTGGGTTAAAGAAGAGAAGCCGGTTCACCAATGGCGTTTTGCCCCGATTGTGCCGGTGCTGTTCTATACCGGTGAACGGAGGTGGGATGAACCAATCTCGATCACGACTTTGATGGACCTGCCTGCTTCTCTGGAGGAGTTTATTCCCCAACACAAAGTGTTGCGGCTGTATGTGAAGCTGGAATCGAAAGCATTTCTCATTTCCACAGGGCACCCGGTGGGGTGGCCCCTGTCGGTTATTCAGCAAGAGGGCAGAGCGTTTGACGATTTTGCCGTTGCCCTCCGGGATGCGATTCGGGCGTTGGAACCGTTGGAAAGCATTTACCATGCCCATTGGGAGCAATTGATGTATTTTCTGGTGCTGCTGATTTATCACCGACGGCAGGAGCCGGAACGCCAACCGTTACTCCAACTGGTCGATCAGAATATCCAGGACCAAAAACGTCGAGAGGAGGTGTCAAACATGGGATTGACAGCGGCGGAATTCATTCGACAACAGACTCGAGAACAAACACAACGGGAAACTGAGCAAAAAATCTTACTTCAACTGATGGAAACCAAGTTCGGATCTCTGCCGACAAGGGTTTATCAAGCCATCCAAGCAATTGAGGCTGAAGATAGACTGAGTGCCTTATTAAACCAAATCCTCACCGCTTCCACCCTTGTTGAGATGGAAAGTTTATTGAATGATGCAACAGGCTAAGGAGCAATTTTTATGATTGCAATTATCGATTATGGTGCCGGCAATCTGACAAGTGTTGCCCGCGCGTTGGCATACTTAGGCTATGATGGGCGAATCACCGCAGAGCCAGAGATGATTTTGGGGGCCGATAAAGTGATTTTCCCTGGGGTTGGGGCGGCACGGGCGACGATGGACAACCTGAACGCGGGAGGGCTCTCAGCGGTATTGAGCCAAGTGTACGAATCCGGGAAACCGATGCTAGGCATCTGCATCGGCATTCAGATCTTGTTTAATCACAGCGAAGAGGAAGATACTCCTTGCCTTAGAATTTTGCCCGGGCTCGTCAAAAAATTTGAGGCAACGCCAACCTTGAAAGTGCCACAGATTGGCTGGAATGAAGTTTACCAGACCCAATCGCACCCAATTTTCCAGGGGGTTCCCAATCCCGCCCACTTCTATTTTGTGAATTCGTATTACCCAATTCCGCAGGATACATCATGCGTTATTGGTAGAACCACTTACGGCGTCGAATTTTGCAGTGTCGTGGCGCATGAAAACCTAATTGCCACCCAGTTTCACCTCGAGAAAAGTGGCAGAATTGGACTAAAGATGCTGGATACTTTCCTACATGCGTGAAACGTGATGCGTGATGCGTGAAACGTGAGTGAACCAATGAACTCACCCACTCATTCACTTAGTCACTTACCTTTACGCAGTACGCAATACGCAATACACATTACGTTTCACGTTTCACGTTTTACGTTTCACGCTTTACGCCAATGACAACAATTCTTCTATCGTTCCTAGTCGTACTGATCAATTTCTTCATATACGGTTCTCATCATCCGCAGTCCTACGATATTGCAACCCATCTTTACTACGGTGTGATGATCCTTGCGGGGATATACGATGGACGTCGTGGACAAAGGGTGCTTCTGGGGCTAACCACATTCGCCAATTGGTTGTATGTCGCCCGCTATTACAACCAAACGCAGCTTGCCCTGGTGGCGACCGTGGTCGCGACCTTATATCCCTTCATCGCTTACTTCATCGTTCGTACCATTCGACTGCTCAAAGCGCAACGCAGCACAACTGAGAAGCAACTCCAGCAAATTGACCGGGCCAACATTGACCTCGAAACGCGGGTCCGCGACCTGTCTACCCTTTTTGACGTGAGCGAAGCGGCAAATGCGGATTTAGACCTGGATGGACTTTTTCAACGCATCATCAAAATCCTTTCGGAGCGGATGGGGGTGTACCGTGGCACCATGAGAATCTGGAAGGATGGAAGGCTTATGAAGACTGTACAAGCAGTTTTTGGGTTGACAGAAGCAGAAATTAAACGCGGAACAGATAGTCAGATCGACGATATTCAACGAAAAGTATTGCAATCCAGGCAGGCGATTGGCGTCCCTCATACGCGGATTCCCCTTCAGCAGATAAGCCTTCCAGAGGCAAAGTCGATTCAATCGAAGGATGCCATTGCTTTCTGGTGCATTCCCCTGATTGTCGATGAACAGGTAGTTGGGACATTGACTATCGATAAGGCATCAGACCAATTTTCGACGAAAGACGACCTCCGTATTTTGACCATTATCGCTTCAATTGTGGCCCAACGCGTCAAGATTCAGCAAATGATCGATTCGCTCGTACAATCCGAACGCCTCGCAACGCTTGGCAAGCTCGCCACGACCGTTGCTCATGAGGTGAGGAATCCGCTTGGAGGGATTCGAGGGGCGGCGCAACTGCTCCAACTTGAAGGCGAATCCGGTCCAGAGACCCAGGAATATACCGCGGTGATTATCAAAGAGGTGGATCGGCTCAATCGCGTCATTGAGCAGTTGTTGGCTTTCGGGAAGCCGCACTCCGCGAATTTTAAGTCGCATGAGATTCATGAACTGATCGAAAATAGCCTCGCGATCTGCCGGTCAGATTTAGATCGAAACGGGGTTCATATCGAACGGATTTACGATGAATCCTGTCCATCCGTTGTCCTTGATGCAGATGGGATGACGCAAGTGTTGCTGAACCTGTTTCACAACGCGATCGAGTCAATGGAAGTAGGGGGCGTATTGACGGCTCAAACAGAGTACGATTCAGAAAATCGAACCGTTCACATCCGCGTTCAGGACACCGGACGGGGCATATCCCCTGATGTCGCCTCACGGCTGTTCGATCCGTTTTATACGACGAAACAGAAAGGGACAGGGCTTGGACTTTTCATTAGCCGCAAGATTATTGAGGAACACGACGGCACAATCGATGTCGATAGGGAGCAATCTCAGGGAACTGCGTTTGTCATTACGCTGCCAGTCAAATCATCGACGGATGGTCATAACTTGTAGCCGAAGTCGCAAGACTTTGGGGCATCATAAGGGAGAAATAGAAAATGCCATTTAGTGTGAAACTTTTGCAACAACTGGACAAATTAGGCCCAGACTTAAAGCTAGTCATGTTTGAATTGCTTGCTGAGATAGAGCGTGATAGGGAAGGGCATGTCGCGCGGCAGGAATTTTTAGGATTTGTTCAGAAAACCGATGAGAACTTTCAGAGGGTATGGACGGCGATCGGGAAGCTTGTCGAGGTTCAGAGTCGCTTGGAGACAGTTGTTGAAGAACTCGCCCAAGCCCAGAAGCGAACCGCAGAGGAGATCTGGCAATTAACCAGAAAAATAGATGATCTGTCAGGTCAGGTGGGTGGACTGAGTAATACGGTTGGCTATGGTCTTGAAGACAGGTCATACCCTATATTGAAGCAAGTCCTCAAGCGCGATTTCGGCATTGATGTCGAAAGACTCATCAGGAAAAACATTGTCTATGCGCATAATCTGTTTGATGAGATCAACATTTATGGGGAAATTGTGTCAAATGGTGAAAAGACTTATGTTGTTGGTGAGTGCAAGGCACAGTTTGGCCCGAAAGATGTTGATAAATATCTCACGCTGCTGAAACGGGTTGGAAAACACCTCGGCGGTAAAGTCATTTCTTTGGCGCTTGCCTATCACTTTCATCCGGAGGCAGAGGAAAGACTGAAGGTTCAGGGGATAAAGTATTATTGGTCTTATGAGCTGTTTGGGGAGGAGTTGTCTCCATAACCCAGGCCCAATTTTCAGCATCACTCGGTCAACCTAAGTGGTTCATTTCGCAAGTCCGTATCCGGTTTTTCATAGACTTCCTAAGTTTCAAAGGCTTCGGAAGTCTGAACGGTTAAACCCTGGCCGAATTTATAATTCGCCAATGTCACATTTCGCGAAAAGTGAGTCGTTACACGGGATGGGGTGAGTGGTGATGAGCACTCACCAATCACCACTCTAGGGAAAACTGCACAATAAAAACACAAATCTTTAGGATGACATGGAGCGGACACCAGCAAATCCATGTCATCTGACCCAATCCATGCTCTAAAATTCTTATGAAACATTCAATTCTTATTGTGGACGATGACGATAGCATTCGCTTCGTCCTGACAAAAGCCCTCCAAAAGGAGGGGTATCACATCTTAACTGTACGCAACGGCAAAGAAGCCATCGAAGCCCTCCAAAAAGAGCCGGTTGACGTCATCTTGCTTGATATTTTTATGCCGGATGCTAATGGCCTGGAGTTGATTGAAACATTTCAGGAGATTAATCAAACCGCACCGGTCATCATCATCACGGCACATGGCAATACCCAAACCGCGATCGAGGCGGCGAAACGCCGCGCCTACGATTATGTCACCAAGCCTTTTGATATCAAAGAGGTGAGAACTTTGGTATCCCGCGCCGTGTATGCTGCGGGTGAGGCAAAGGCAGCGTTGATGGTGCCTGAATCCCAACCGTTACGAGACACAGCCCCAAGTCCTCATGCACCACAGTACCGGCAGGAAGTGAACACGCAGATCGTCGGTGAGAGTACGGCGATGCACGCTGTCTACCAGATCATTGGGCGTGCCGCAATCAGTGATGAAACCGTTCTCATCATGGGTGAGAGCGGGACGGGGAAGGAGTTAGTTGCGCGTGCAATTCACCAAAATAGCCAAAGGGCAGGTTGTGCCTTTGTCGTCGTCGATTGCAGCGCAGTCCCTGCGAATTTGATTGAAAGCGCGTTGTTCGGTCATGTGAAGGGGGCGTACACAGGAGCGGATACCGCTCGGCAAGGCAAGTTTGAACAAGCAGATAGTGGAACGATTTTTCTGGACGAGGTCGGGGAGTTACCCCCCGAAGTCCAGATTAAGCTATTGCGCGTCCTTCAAGAACGGGAAATTGAGCCCGTCGGATCGAATAAGCTGCGGAAGGTCAATGTGCGTGTAGTCGCTGCAACAAATCGGCAACTCGATCTGGCTATCCGAAATGGCACATTTCGCGAGGATCTGTTCTATCGACTCAATGTGGTGCAGATCTATCTGCCTCCACTGCGTGAACGGAAAAAGGATATTCCCGATCTGGTGAATCTCTTTATGACCCGTTTTGCGGCTGACTATGGCCGTCCCAAAGCGGCAATTTCCCCCGAAGCATTCAAACAGTTGATGGCTTATGATTGGCCGGGCAATGTTCGTGAACTAGAGAATACGCTCAAACGGGCTTTGGTGATGTGCTCAGGGAATGTGCTTCTCCCAGAACACTTTCCACAGCCCCCCCTGCCCGCGGGGGGGGCGTCCCCCCGTGGACGGGGGGGGGTGGGGGGTATAACTGCTCTCGTTGCGACGGAGCGGGCCAGTTTTGAAACTCACCTTTATTCCCTGCTTAGGGAAAGAGTGGATGAATATTTTGAATCGGGAAAAGCAGATGGCTCGCTGTATACAGAGATCCGCGCCGCTTTTGAAAAGCCGCTATTTGAACTCGTTCTTGAACGGACAGACGGGAACCGTAGCAAAGCCGCCGAGCTCCTTGGCATCAATCGAAATACATTGCATTCCAAGATGGAGGAGTATGGGATTAAGGGCTGAGAATCGACGAATCAGCGAAGATGGGGCGACATGTCTATAAGTTTATGGATACAAGATGCAAGATTCAGGATTCAAGACGCCTTCTGTATCTTGAATCTTGTATCCTGAATTCCTGTTACGCATCACACCTTGACATACTTGTTGCAATTTGGTACTATTTCTCCAAAGACGCGCAAAGAGATAAATCTATGGATATTGGAAAAATCATTGGAACTGTGGTGGCAACTCAAAAAGACCTTAGCCTGGTTGGAACCCGCTTATTGGTTGTGCAACCCCTTGATGCCAACGGCGAACCGGTTGGTTCGCCACTTGTTGCTGTTGACACACAGGGCGCAGCAGGTGATGGGGATATTATTTACATGGTCACGGGGGGAGATGCCGCTGGCGTATTCCCGGGTCGTCAGATGCCTGTTGATGTCGCTGTTGTTGGGCTCGTCGATTCAATCACCGTCAACCGGGAAGAAGGTTAAGAATGTACATTGCAAAGGTCATCGGCAAAGTGGTTTCAGTCATCAAACACCCGGCTTATGAGAATCGAACCCTGTTACTCGTTCAGCCTTTGAGTTTAAAGTCCAAGCTAGTCCGAACCCCGACAATCGCTGTCGATTATGTCGGAGCAGGAGAAGGGGATGTTGTTCTCGTTGGAGCGGGACCGGGTGTCGCCCAGGAGGTATTCGGCATCGAAAATGCACCCATCAGAGAATTGGTGATGGGAATCATTGATCGGTTTGATGTTGAAACGTAAAGCGTAATGCGTGAAACGTGAAACGTGATTAGGGATACAGGATTCAGAATTCAGGATTCACAGAATTTGCATCTTGAATCTTGCATCTTGTATCCTGAATCCATGAACTGATGAACTGATGTGCAATACCTAATACCTAAAACCTAAACCTGAAATGTGAGGTAAGAGAGATGATTTTCAAACGATTAGCGATTGGTGCTTCACTCTTGTTTTGTACGAGCCTCGCCGGCTGCTTATGGTCGTCACAGCTCTCAACACAGTGGAGCGAGAATTTTGCACTTGCAACTTATGGAGCGGAAGCGACTCCGCCGGAATTCAATGATGGAAAGCTGGAAACAATTGCCGTGGTTGCCGCGAAAAATGAACGGATTTTTATGCTTAAATTTCCTGCGGTGAAACGGGTTCGGAAGATCATTATCCACAACGATAATCTGTTTCGATTTGATGTGGATTATTGGGATACCGACAACTTGGAATGGAAAACCGTCTATTCTGTGCGCCAGCGTCGCGACATTGAGAACCAACGCGCCCAATCGGAATATGTCCTGGAGCGATTAAACTTCCAGACGAACATGATTCGTATCAATGTATCGCGGACAGTCGATGATGATGTTGTCAACAAGCCCATAGCGGAGCCCGGTGACAAAGTCGTGAATCGAAAGTTGACGGTTGGTGGGCTTTATTACCCACATTACCGGGTCATCAAGCCAGGGATGGCTAAACTCCGCGAAATCGAAGTTTATAACCTGGCTGCGAATCAATAAGCGTAAGAAGCGAAAGGAAAAAAAGAATGGGAAGATAGGTGAAAAAGTACCAGTAGAAAGGAAGAATAGAAGAATGAAAGGGTGGAAGAATGGAGGAATCAAGTCAATCTGTGAATTCTGCAAATCCGTGCTATAATCATATATCACACATCACGCAATACGCAATACGTTTCACGTCTTATGTTTGCCCGCTTCTCCTATCGATCTTGGTTATTTGTCTGATTCATGTACCATCCGTTGCGGCAGACATTGAACTGGTCTCCTCGACTTCGGAAGGGGTGACAGTTCAACTGGTTATCCCGGATTTTCAGATCGGGTGGAAAGAAGCAGGTGGGAGGCGTTTTCAAACTATCTTATTTCCGGGGTGCAGTTTTACCACTGATGTCGGTGAGCCAAGGCTGCCGATTCAATCGACACTCATCGCTATTCCAGCGGATGTCCAATTCAGCCTGAAAGTGATTCAAGCGGACAGTACGCAGCAACAGGTGAGTCAGATTTACCCGACGCCTGAGATGGTCATTCGCGGCGTTCCCACGACCGCTCCCCTTTCTCCCCTCCCCTCTAGGGGAGGGGAAGGGGGAGAGGTCGAGAGGGGAGAAGCCCTCCCCTTCCCTTCAGAGCCTGCCAAGGGGGCCGGGGGGTTAGGTGGAGATGGCTCTGGCAACGTTGAGTTTTACCAGGATGCGTTCAGCTACAAGCGAAACGGCTTCTTCCCCCAAGCAGTTGCCGAGATTGGAAGGACCGGATTTATACGGGACGTGCGTGTGTTACCGTTACGACTCAATCCTGTTCAGTATAACCCCGCTGCTGGAACGGTGAAGCTTTATCATCATCTGGTGGTACAGATTCAATTTCATACGCCGCCAGGCGCACCTTCAAGTCGCGCAAGTTCACAACTGGCGCAAGTGAGTGACTTGCGTTCCAACGAATCCCCTGCTTATGAGCAGCTCTTAGAAAGTGTCCTGGTCAACCCGCAACATGCAAAGTTATGGCGTCATCGCCTCACGCCTCTTTACCAAACCCCACAATCAGCACCGCCGCTTTTACCGGCGGGTGCGCCCGCTTATAAAATCATTGTAGATGGGGATGGGATGTACCACATCACCTACAGGCTGATGCGAGAAGCAGGCATCCCTGTTGGAACAATTCTGCCTTCCACCCTGAAATTATCAAACAGAGGCAGAGCTATCCCAATCTTTGTTCGTGGAGAATCAGACGGGAAATTTGATCCAGGGGATGAAATCATCTTCTATGGCCAAAGAAATCCTGGTGAGAAAACCTATTTCGATCCGTTCTCTGATGAAAATGTGTATTGGCTTTCGTGGGGAGGCGGGCAGGGCCTCCGCATGGCAAGGGGTGTCACTTCATCAGATGCAGGTGTAGCGTCCGCGCCGGCCCGCGTTCACCGCCGCTTTCGCTCCCGTGCCCATTTTGAAGAAGATACCCTCTTCGTAAGGCTGGCGCTTGTGAACGAAAATAGCGGCGCTGAGTACCAATTCGTTCGTGGGGGTGTTTTTAATCGAGTTGGCGATGTGCTTTCGCTTCCACCGCTGCCAACGGATAGCTGGTATTGGGCGTCTCTCCCTGCGCCGAGTGTACGGCAGTTCACATTTGAACTCCCTGATGTCGCTGAGACCTCTCTCCATGCAACGGTGCGCGTCATGTTGCGCGGCCAGACGGACACCCCTGCCAAGCCCGACCATCATACGCAGATTTGGCTTAACGGTCAGACCATGCTGGAAGATGCGCGGTGGGATGGACAGAGCGAACACCTGTTTGAGAGTGCTCAGATTTCGCAGTTCTTTCTGCAAAATGGGAGGAATACCATCAGTATTATCATCCCGGGGGATACGGCGGCTGGCGATCTCGATCAGATTTTGCTGAATTACTTCGAGATTGAGTATTGGCGGAATTTTACAGCCAAAGAGGATACGCTGCCATTTTCAATCCCCTCTACCCCTGACCGCCCTCAGTTTCGAGTTGTGCTCAGTAACTTTTCCAATCCAGAGGTTGAGCTTTACACGATCGATGGGACACGCTTTGCGGAATTAAACAGTCAGCCGGATGAACTTCAGCCGGGGACTTACCAGGTCACTTTCCAGTCCACTTCCCCCACGCAGGGGCGGGCTGAACTGGATGCAACTGTGCAGTACATCGCACTCACTCGCGATCGACTCCGTGAGCCGAAAGCCATCGTCAGAGATGCGCCCTCCGATTTGCGTCAAAGTAACGGGGCAGATTATCTCATCATTACGCATCGGAGTCTGATGCCGGGCGTAGACGATTTAGCTAACTGGCGTCGTCAGCAGGGATTGCGCGTCAAAGTGATTGATGTCCAGGATATCTACGACGAATTTAATTACGGAATCTTCAACCCTTATGCGATACGCGATTTCCTGGCTTACGCCTACCAAAACTGGCAGCCGCCTGCGCCAACCTTCGTTGTATTGGTTGGCGATGCAAACCTGGACTATCGAAAAGGGATGAATTTTGTGCCCTCCATATTGGTTCAGACGCCTAAGTACGGCGCGGCAGCGAGCGACCACGAGTTTGTCACATTTGTCGGCGACGATGCCTTCCCTGATATGTTGATCGGGCGCTTGCCTGTATCCAATCTGATTGACCTGGCGATTATGACCAATCGGATTATCCAGTATGAGAAAACACCGGAGATTGGCCCCTGGCGCAAGCGGTTGCTGATGTTAGGAGGAGTCGGAAACGAATTCAGTCTCCAGAGCGATAGTCTCATTGCGACTAAAGTCCCTTCAGTTTTTGAACCCGTTAGGCTCTATGCCAACGATCCGGCTTCCCCGCTCTATGGTAGTGCGAATGAAGTGATTGCCGGTTTCGAGCGAGGTGCGGCGATCGTCAACTTTATCGGGCACGGTGGGGGGAGCATCTGGTCAGACAATCGTATGATGGGACTGGAAGATATTCCGCTATTGGAAAACGGACGTCGTCTCCCATTCGTGGTCAGCATGACCTGCTTTACAGGTTATTTCGACAATCCGCACGGCAGTAGTCTGGCGGAAGAAATGGTGCGAGCGAAAAATGGCGGTGCAATCGCCTTCTTCGGTAACACAGGGCTCGGCTGGTTACTCGGGGATTTTTTCTTCAATCAGGAGATTTTCGATTCGATTTTCCGAGCTAACAGCCGCAGGATCGGCGAAATCATCGGGAATTCCAAAATCCGTTTTCTCACCAAAAACCCGGGATATATTGATGTGGCTGTGATGTTTACACTATTCGGTGACCCAGCCCTTACGTTGGGATTGCCAACCCCAACGGTCCAGATTACCACGACCCCGTCGGTTGTTGATGCGAATGAACGTCTGTTGATTTCGGGGGAGATGGCGGAGCAGGGATTTACAGGGCAAGCGGACATAACGGTTTGGTCCCCTCTCCTCAACCCCTCCCTTCCTGTCCCCTCTAGCGGAGAGGATAGACCCCTCCTTCATCAGGAAACTGTGAATGTCGTCGGTGGGAAGTTCACAACGCAGTTTGTGCTCCCACAATCGGTTCAATCGGGCGTTGGCAGTATCAGCGTTTACGCCCGGAATGAAGCGCGGGACGCCGTTGGGCACGCAACTTTTAGTATATCGCAACCCCAGATCGCTTCTGTACGTCTCGAACCTGACCCTGTTCCACCCGACCAGCCTGTCGACCTGGTCGCGGAAGTTGCCGGAAAGGGAGTGGCGCGGTCTGTCACCCTCTTTTGGTCTCTGGATAGCGCGACATGGACCCAAATCCCAATGACGTTGCAAACAGGTATTACCTACCGGACCCAGCGTCCGATACCACCCCGGCCAAGCGGTTCGGTAGTCAGTTTCTACATTGAGACTATCGATCAGCGTGGAAGCACAGCCAAAACACCGATTCAATCGTATCGCGTTGAAACTCGCCCGGACCTCACTGTTACCGAGAAAGATATTACGTGGAGCATGCAGCCGCCGCTGTTGCTCTCGGCAACGATTAGAAATAAGGGAGGCATCCCCGCGCAAGGGGTTCCTGTGCGTTTTTTTGATGGTTCTTTTGAAGAGGGAACGCAGATCGGTTCAGACCAGATAATTACGGAAATTCCACCGGGCGAAACAGGGACCGCCAGCGTCCCCTGGCAGCCAGGGCCAGGCACCCATCAAGTGACAGTTGTCATTGACCCGCCGTCAAGCCTTAATCCTCAAGGCGTGCTCATTGAACAGAATGAACTCAACAATCAAGCGACGAAAACGTTTATCGGCAATCGTTTCTTCCTTACCCCTGACAGGGCGACGGCAATTCAAAGCACAGACGGCAATTTAAGGCTTGCGCTTGCGCCCGGAGGAATTGAATCCAGCACCGTACTCGTTCTGGATGGAAAGTCAGACATTCCAATTGTGGGTCAGCCAGACCTGCGCTATGCCGCACTACCGGGGGCTCCTGCCGGATTCGCCTATCAGCTTGAGTTGATTGGCGAAGGCACGAACTCCTCTTCCGTCAAGAGGGAAGTCGCAGCAACCCTCACATTCCAATACGACCCCGCTGGGGCACCCCCCCCGTCAACGGGAAGGGGCAGGAGCCAATTGATGATTTATCGACAAGACCAGGAGACGAAGAAATGGATCGCGGTCGGGGGTAACCCGGTATCAGAGGCTCAAATCGCGGTTCAAGTGACACTCCCGGGCATCTATGCCCTGATAGTCAATAACGATTTCACCCCGCCCGAACTCTACCTGACTGTTGAACATCAGAGCTTCATTGACGGCGATTTCGTTTCAGCGTCACCCGTGCTCTCAGCGACGCTTTCCGATGCAAACGGTCTTGACCTGCGTCCGGAGCATATTGTTCTCATAAAAAATCGGGAAATTGTTCCGCCCACCGAATATGCAATTTCTGTTTCTCCAACGAATTCCAATTTAGCGTTTTTATCCTACACGCCAACTTTGAGCACTGGGACACACCAGATCGCCCTGCAAGCACAAGATGCAAATACAAATACCGCCCAGCAAGAGATACAGGTCCGGGTGTCGGGAAAATTTGCGGTCGAAAAGGTCGCAAACTATCCGAACCCCTTCACCCCCGGCACCAAAAGGCAACAGGGGACAGATTTCGCGTATCTCCTCACTTCCGATGCGGATAAAGTCACCTTAAAGGTCTACACGATTACCGGGCGTTTAATCGTCTCGATCGATAAGCTTGACGGCTTTGCGGGATACAATGAATATCATTGGGATGGCTTGGACAAGGACAAGGAGGAACTGTCGAATGGAGTGTACATTTACAGAATTATCGCCGAGAAAGGGAAAGAGGTCACAGAGAACAGGGGCAAGTTGGTGGTCTTACGTTAGCCCTGGTTATTGAACCTTCTCATAATTCGCGAGTGACCGTTTCTCATACCCATTCTGATTAAGAATCAAGCATTAGCCGATACAGTAGACAGTGGACAGTAGACGGTAGACGGTAGACAGTAGACGGGTAGGCGGGTAGGCGAGTGCGTGTGTGGACGTGCCAGTGATTCACTCGCCCACTCGTCCACTCGTCCACTCGCTCACACGTCCACTGTCTACTGCTCACTGTCCAGCGGAAAAATGGGACGCCTCAATTTTTGGTAGGTGTAGCTGAAGAGATTCGGGCTATGCACGCCCGGCGTATCGACTTCCAGGATTTCGTGAGCAATGGGCGCGTAATCCGCTCGGAAGTGAACGGCGGATTTGAGCGCAATCAACTTTCGATCTCTGGGCTCAATGCCGAGGCTACGAAGCACTTCAGCATCGTAAGGCTGAATCCGCTTTTCCGTCAGGATGATTTCGACTCCGCCAACTTGGAGTACAACCGTTCGTCCCATCTGTCCGCTCCTTCCGCGTCCCATTGGCCCCTTGTACACGAACGTCCCATCAGAGATCGTTTTCACATAGCCCGTGAGCGCAACCGGAGCGCCGTGCATCCGGTCCGTCTTTCCACCGACGTTGAGCGCGACACGATTTCCAACACCAGCTTGAATGGCGCTCTCGACGGACTCCGCATCCGCAATCACGGCGATGACCGCATCTTGCACATCAGATTCGATGAAGGTACGCAGAATGGTGGTTCCATCGCACGGGGCACCGCCGCCGGGATTATCAGACCCATCCGCGAGGACAATCGGTTTTCCCTCTGTCCGATTTGCATAAGCAATCGCTTCTTGGACGGAAACGAGGTTGACGCGGAACGCTTCTCGCATCTCCCAAATATACGACGCAAACTGGTCAGCATGCCGTTCAGCGAGGGGTTGATCGCCGTTGGTCGTCACGAGAACCGAGACGCCTGCGTCGCGTATATCGGCAAAGGGGAACCCCATCGATAAAGTCGCCGTCACAACCCCCGGCTCGGTTTCCAGGGTGTGCAGCCGTTTCAACACATCACGCATCAGGGGTTTCATCGTGCATTGGGCGGGGGGCGAGGTCAACAGCGGGAGTTGTCGATAAGCCATCGTCGGGTGAATCCTACCTTGAATCGTGGCGGAGATCAGATGTGCGGCTTCAAATCCGCGTTCATAACAGTCAACGTGTGGATAGGTATCGAACCCGATGATGATGTCAGCATGTTCCGCCATTTCAGCCGTGATATTGGCATGGAGGTCGAGCGTTGTCACAATCGGGAGCGCCCCCACGACTTGGCGCACGGCGAGAAGCAGATCGCCTTCGACATCTTCGACCCCCTCTGCCACCATCGCTCCATGGAGGTCAAGGAAAACCCCATCCAGTTGCCCCGCCCCCCGCAGAAGCATCAGAAATTCCGTTTTGAGCGCCTCATAACCCATTTGCTCAACCATTCCCGAAGGGGTTGCGAAAGTCCATAAGAGCGGGACAAGCTGTAGGTCTAATTTCTTGGCAGCATCCATAAACCCGCCCATGATGGTGCTCGTCTGATTAAATGCTGGAATGATTTCCTCGCCGACATAGTAAGCGCCTTTCCTAAAGTTGTCAATCGAGGTTGGTACCGGTGAAAAGGTATTCGTTTCGTGTCCAATACAACCAACTGCGATACGCATGTGCATGCTCCCAGGTGTTAGGTTTAGGTATTAGGTGTTAGATGTTAATGCTAACTTTATTATATAGGAAACGGGAAGGAAAGTCAATATTCAGCAAGAATTCTCTGTCGATTTTACCTCACCCCATCACCAGTTGGATTTCAAGAGGAAATGTGCAACGGATATTTGGGGGCGATTGTCAGTTCATTGGCTTGATTGCAAATTTCCATTGAGTTTTTTTGTTTGACAGAACAGCCATTGGGTGATATGATAAACAGTATTCAGTTTGGAGCAATTTATCATAAGTACCTGAACATATTTAATTTCATATTTTAGACTTCCGAAGTCTCGGAGACTTCGGAAGTCTGGACAGGGTATATGAAAATAATTTTGTCCGACTACTTAAGTAAGTTCCAAAAAATATTCTCCACTTTTCAGACTTCCGAAGTCTTGGAGACTTCGGAAGTCTGCGAAGCCCAAAAGTTTAAACAATTAATTGGAACTTACTTAACATTTTAATCCGAGTTGCGAGTTATCATAAATGATGGAACGCTTGGTATCATCTTGGACGGAAAGGAAGGGCTCAAGGGTTCCGGATCCTCCTTTCCTTCTCTCAGAAAAACCTTTTGGGGAAAGTCAAACCTAAATCAGTATGAGCCTTCGTGCCCGGTTCCAAAGTCAGATTGTATACCATCATTTTGCCCCATACAGATTGATTAGAACGTTACAGGACATTACAGGAGAAGAGAAAAAATGCCAACGGTTATACCACGTCTCATCGTTGAGATTTTCGAGCACCCGGACTTCGGTGGCAGAAGGGGGTATGTTGTTGAGCCCGTCCGGTTTACAGGTGATATTGGGTTTCAGGATAATATCTCCTCTGTCAGAGTGTATAAAGGTCCAAATTTCACATCAAACCCAACTTATAAGGCGATTTTGCATGAACATATCAACTTTCAGGGACGCCAATTGCCCTTAGGGCCAGGGTTCTATCCAAGTCTGCACGAGATGACTTACAATTTTGGGGACCTGGTCTCCTCCATTAGTTTCGGTTCTGTGCTCACGACTGTTGGCCCGGAGTGGGGGACTGTACCCTTGATTGTTGAATGCTATGAACATCCGGAATACAAAGGGCGCAAAATCACCATATTACGTGATATTGCGCATACCAATGAACTGGGTCTCCACGATGCGATTTCCTCGGTCCGTATTTTTAAGGGGCCAGACTTCCCGCCTGGCGGTGCAGAAGTGATTTTCTTTGAGCACATTGACTTTGAGGGAGCAAAACTACCAATTCGACTCAACCCGATGGATTACAAGAAGGAGATTCCCAATCTTCATGCGCTTCCCCAGAGCTTTGGGGATATTATCTCCTCGATTAAGATCGAAGGCTGGTCCTCATCCAGCGAATTTACAGAGCCCGTTTTTGTGGACGAATTCAATGGCAGTCAGATTCGTCCTGAATGGCGGTGGGAAGACCCCAAAGGGGGTGGCTCTTGGGCAGAACGGCAGGGGTATCTGGAAATGCGCGTTGAGCCGGGGCAAGATCTCTGGCATGGTAATCCACCCGGCCAAGGTGGGAATATGGATGCCCCACGTCTGTTGATGGAGGTATCCGGTGATTTTGCCATTGAGTGCCGCATCCCCGTGTCACCCCAGTTGAAAGAGCACGGTGGGCTGATTGTTTGGAAAAACCCCAATGCCTTTATCCGGTTAGAGAAAACCTCCGGTCCCCACGGGTTTAGAGGGGATGTCCGTTTTGAAAGACATGTCAATCGAGTTTACTCTCTCGTTGGGCGTGGCGAAGGATTGGTGAAGGTAAAAGCACTTTACCTGAGAATCGAGCGCAAAGGGAATCTCTTTTCTAGTTTTGCAAGCGCGGATGGCGTCAGGTGGCAAAGCTGCGGGCAAACCGTTGTGGGAATGGGCGATCCCGTCCAGGTTGGGATGCATGCCCTCTGTCCGGGGAATATCCCACCGACATTAACGCGATTTGAGTATTTTCGCCTCTTCAAGCGAAAAGGCGAGGCAACACGATACACCCCACGGGCCGCGAGCAGGTAATAGAATATCTCTGCGATGCCTGGATGAGGAGCGTCGGCGGACCATGCGTCGTCTATTTTAAGTATTTCGGATTGAAGGAAGCCGCAACATGCGGAAGAAACCGAGTTTTTGACAAAAACTCGGTTTCTCCTGTCCCCAGGAGGTGAATTGCAAATGGCACTTGTACCGAGATTAGTGGTTGAAGTCTTTGAGCACGTTAATTTTCAAGGGCGTAGAGTCACAATTATCGATTCCGTTCCCAATACGGACGAGATGGGTGCGCAAGATATCATTTCCTCGATTAAAATCTATAGAGGCCCCGGTTTTAATGCATCCCCCAATTACAAAGCCATCTTCCATGAGGACCTCAACTATAAGGGGCGCAGATTGGTGCTTGCACCGGGATACTATCCAAATATTCACGAGATTCCGTACAACTTTGGTGATGTGATCTCTTCGATCAGTTTTAGCCCCGCTGCCCATCCAACCCCCCCGGATTACGGTGCGGTTCCAATCATTATTGAGGTGTTTCGGGATATTGATTACCGCGGACAAAAAGGCATTATCATGCGCGATGTCAGTGACCTCACAGAAATTGGGATGAACAATGCGATTTCATCTTTGCGAATTCATCGCGGTCCCAATTTTCCTTTCAGTGGGTGTCACATTGTTTTTTATGCGCAGCCTAATTATGAAGGCAGGCGGATGAATATCGTTCTGAGCTCCCGAGAATTCCAGACCTCCATCCGGAATCTTCACGCCATGCCCCAGTCACTTGGAGATATGATTTTGTCCGTTAAAATGGTGCCGATTGGGTTTTTTCGCGTTCTCATTGTCGTTGGCGATCGTCGTACCGCTGAACCCTCTACTTTAGAATCACTCACGGATATTGAAGGACATAAATTTCAATATACGACGGTGAACATCAATCCCAATCCGGATAACTATGGGGATGCGAACAATGCGGTAAAGCTTTCTAGCCTTGTCCTTTCCGAATATGACATTATTTGGTTTACATGGAATGCGCCGGGGCATGATCGACAATATTTCGTCGAAGATGCAGAGGGCGCGATCAGAGATTTTGTGAGAAAGGGAGGAATCGTCTGGGCATCGGCGATGGATGACAATATTGTTGCCCCCGATGGGGTCCGTATCCTCGAACCGATGTGGCGGGGGGATTGGCTCCCCGTCGATCGCCACCCCATTCGCGTCGTAAATTCAGATGATGTCAATGTCAATGTAACGCCTGAAGGACAAAAGACTGGGCTGTTCACCTGGCCCCATAAGGTCGATATCAATGCGCTGTCGACAGATGATCATTGGGTCACGAATGACCCTGGGTATACCAAATTAGCTGTCCGCGCTGACAACGGCGACGCTGTCAGCGTTCAGTTGCGATGGGGCGATGGGTACTATGTGACTTTTGCGATAGATACCCGTGATGCACGGCGGGTATCTATCGCAAAAACACTGATCGAAAACGCGCTCTGCTATCTTGCAAGCCTGGCATGGCAAACCTCACCCCGGCAACCCCTCAAAGGGCGCTATCGAACCCAATCAGGCAGTATGAATTGGTAAATGCAAAGTGTTTAGGTGTGAGGTGTGAGGTGTTAGGTGTTAGCTGATTCCTAACTTGACTTTGTTAGATTTCCCTGTAGCCCAAGATTCTATCTTGGTTTTTGAGCGGAGAGGCCAACGTTGTCTTAGGTTTCTAAAAGACAACAACTTAGAAAGTTGGGCTACAAGAGCATCCATTTCTAATGTAACAAAGTCAAGCTAATACCCGAAGGGTTTTGAAAACCCTTCGGGTCTCTACAATTTGTGCTCTTTCACGATATAGGAGAAATAGATGCGTCTATTCGCTTCCATTCTGATCGTTATTGTTGTTACCGTATTAGTTGGCGTACTCGCTATCCAGCAATTAGCCCCCTTGATAGAGGGTTTCCTGCGCTGGCTGGTCATTGCAGCTATCATCATCCTCTCTATCCTTCTTGCCTTCATTGCGACAATTTTCCGTTACAAAAAACCGAAAGCGGATATGGCCCTGGTCCGAACCGGCGGTAGAGGAGAGAAGATTAAAATCACAGGTGGTATGTGGGTCAACACAGTGATTCACGAAATCAGATCGATTTCTCTCAATACCATACGCATTGAAGTCCTTCGGGAAATGCAAGAGGCTTTGATTACCCACGACTTAAACCGAGCGGACATTGAGGCAGTGTTCTACCTCAAGGTAGAGCCAATCGAAGATGACGTACTCAGGGCAGCGCAAGCGCTTGGAGATAAGTCGTTGAGCCCTGAAACGGTGCGCGAGTTGATTGAGCCCAAGCTAGAAGGCGCATTGAGAAGCGTCGCCGCTGAAAGTGATATTGAAGACTTGCTACAGAAACGACAGGAGTTTGCGGATAAGGTCCAAAGCGCATGTGGGGAGGATCTGAAATTTCAAAACGGACTGACGCTTGAAACGGTATCGATTATCCGTGTCGATCAAACACCGCTTACAACGTATAACCCGGAGAACCGTTTTGATGCGGTTGGTATCCGTGCAATCACTGAAATTACAGCGGACCAAGCCCGTGCAAAAGAACAAATCGTTCAGGAAAAAGAGGTTGCAATCGTCCAAATTGATGTAGAAGCGCGCATCCAGAAGCTTGAGGCGGAACAAAATCAGGCGTGGGCGGAATCTGACCAGCAGAAAAATATCTCGATCTATGCGGCAGAAAGAGAAGCAGATACACTCAAATTCCAGTTCGAGATGGAGCAGAGCGTACAAGAGCGGGAATATGAGATGAAGCAGGAGGTCGAAAAAGCGCGGATTTCTCAGGAACAAGCGATTCAGGAACGGGAAATCGAAATGAATAAAGGGGTACAACTGGCTCGTGTTGAACAACAGCAGGTCGTCGCGGAACGGGAAATCGAGATGAACCTCAGTGTTGAAACGAAGCAGATTGAGCAGTCCAAAGTTGTGCAACTCGTTGAGATTGAGCGTATCCTGACTGTTGAAATGCAGAAAATTGAACAGGAACAAACCATCGCGATTCGAGGGCTTGATAAAACGTTGGCGATTGAAAAAGCGAAGATTGCTCAAGAGCAAGGGGTCTCCCTGCGAGACATCGAACGAAAGTTGGAAGTGGAGACCGCACGGTTCACTCAAGAGCAACAGATTCGTCAGCGGGAGATTGAGAAAAACCTGGTGATTGAAACGGCACAGATTGACCAGACGCGTCAGGTGCAGTTGTCTGAGATAGCACGGAACTTAGTCGTCGAGACCACCAAAATCGCCCAAGAGCAGGCGGTTCAGGAGCGGGGGATTGAAAAGACCTTGTTCGTGGAGAAAGCCCGGATTGCTCAGGAGCAAGGGGTCTCCCTGCGAGACATCGAACGAAAGTTGGAAGTGGAGACCGCCCGGTTCACTCAAGAGCAACAGATTCGTCAACGGGAAATCGAGAAGAACTTAGTCATCGAAACGACTCAGATTGACCAGAGCCGTCAGGTGCAGTTGTCAGAGATTCAGCGGAACTTGATTGTAGAGACGACCAAAATTGGGCAAGAGCAGGCGGTGCAAGAGCGTGGGATTGAAAAGACCTTGTTCGTGGAGAAAGCCAAGATTGCTCAGGAGCAAGGGGTCTCCCTGCGGGATATTGAGCGGAAGTTGGAAGTGGAGACCGCCCGGTTCGCTCAAGAGCAACAGGTTCAGCAGCGGGACATCGAGAAGAACCTGGTTATCGAAACGGCTCAGATCGACCAAAGCCGTCAGGTGCAGTTGGTGGAGATTGCACGGAACTTAGTTGTTGAGACCACCAAAATCGGTCAAGAGCAGGCGGTGCAAGAGCGTGGGATTGAGAAAACCTTGTTCGTGGAGAAAGCCAAGATTTCTCAGGAGCAAGGGGTCTCCTTGCGGGACATCGAACGGAAGCTGGAAGTGGAGACGGCACGATTTTCCCAAGAGCAACAGGTTCAGCAGCGGGACATCGAGAAGAACCTGGTTATCGAAACGGCTCAGATCGACCAAAGCCGTCAGGTGCAGTTGGTGGAGATTGCACGGAACTTAGTTGTTGAGACCACCAAAATCGGTCAAGAGCAGGCGGTGCAAGAGCGTGGGATTGAGAAAACCTTGTTCGTGGAGAAAGCCAAGATTGCTCAAGAGCAAGGGGTCTCCTTGCGGGACATCGAACGGAAACTGGAAGTGGAGACGGCACGATTTTCCCAAGAGCAACAGATTCGCCAGCGAGAGATTGAAAAGAACTTAGTCATTGAGACGGCTCAAATCGACCAAAGCCGTCAGGTGCAGTTGGTGGAGATTGCACGGAACTTAGTTGTTGAGACCACCAAAATCGGTCAAGAGCAGGCGGTGCAAGAGCGTGGGATTGAGAAAACCTTGTTCGTGGAGAAAGCCAAGATTTCTCAGGAGCAAGGGGTCTCCTTGCGGGACATCGAACGGAAGCTGGAAGTGGAGACGGCACGATTTTCCCAAGAGCAACAGGTTCAGCAGCGGGACATCGAGAAGAACCTGGTTATCGAAACGGCTCAGATCGACCAAAGCCGTCAGGTGCAGTTGGTGGAGATTGCACGGAACTTAGTTGTTGAGACCACCAAAATCGGTCAAGAGCAGGCGGTGCAAGAGCGTGGGATTGAGAAAACCTTGTTCGTGGAGAAAGCCAAGATTGCTCAAGAGCAAGGGGTCTCCTTGCGGGACATCGAACGGAAACTGGAAGTGGAGACGGCACGATTTTCCCAAGAGCAACAGATTCGCCAGCGAGAGATTGAAAAGAACTTAGTCATTGAGACGGCTCAAATCGACCAAAGCCGTCAGGTGCAGTTGGTGGAGATTGCACGGAACTTAGTTGTTGAGACCACCAAAATCGGTCAAGAGCAGGCGGTGCAAGAGCGTGGGATTGAGAAAACCTTGTTCGTGGAGAAAGCCAAGATTTCTCAGGAGCAAGGGGTCTCCTTGCGGGACATCGAACGGAAGCTGGAAGTGGAGACGGCACGATTTTCCCAAGAGCAACAGGTTCGCCAGCGAGAGATTGAAAAGAACTTAGTCATTGAGACGGCTCAAATCGACCAAAGCCGTCAGGTGCAGTTGGTGGAGATTGCACGGAACTTAGTTGTTG
>CAZOAL010000043.1:59643-74684 GCA_964577695.1 uncultured bacterium
AGGGGTCTCCTTGCGGGACATCGAACGGAAACTGGAAGTGGAGACGGCACGATTTGCTCAAGAGCAACAGGTTCAGCAGCGGGACATCGAGAAGAACCTGGTGATTGAAACGGCGCAGATAGGCCAGACTCGTCAGGTCCAACTGTCGGAAATCGACAAAATCTTGATTACTGAACAAGCACGCATCGATCAGGAGTTGACAGTTGCCCTGAAAGATGAGGAGCGGAAGATCGATATGGCCCATAAACAACAGGTTACGGCGTTGGCAGAAAAAGACCAGTTACTCGCCCAGGCGGAGCGGATGGGGGCGGAGGTCACTGTCACTGCGACGCAGCGTGTCAAAGAAGCCGAATGGCAGCGTGAAGTGGCGGTGATTGGCGCAGAAGCAAAAGCACAACCGATTGAACGGCTTGCAGATGCTGTCCTTGCTGAGGCAAGGGCGAAGGCACAAGGTGAAATGGCACACTTAGAAGCTCGAAACGTTGCCGAACAGCGAGTTCTGGTTCAGGAAGCCATTATGGATCTCATCAAGACATCCCCAGAACTTGCTGAAAAGCTGATGAAGCCCGTCGAAAAGATCGGTAGCATTAAGATTCTTGACATGGGAGGGAGCGACAACCACGGCGGCGTCAATCGCAGCAACATGGGGCGTCTCGCAAATACCTTGCTTGACACCGGCGCAATTTCGCCAATGCTGAAAGAGCTATTCAACTTTGCTGATGTTGACGCCCAGCAAATTGCGAATAAGGTGGCTGAATACCTTGGAGGGCTGGTTAATCCTCCCAGTAAACCCTAAATGCCATTTCACCCTTCGTGTGCAGGGGCGTCGCATCCTGCCCCCTGCACACTCACCTGCCGCGCTTCATCTCTCCCCATGTCGTTGCCAGCTTGCCATGCGGCTGCACTACAGTTGGGGCGTCACCTAACATTTTGGAGAAATATTGCAAACTCTCGGCTAGGGGGCTTGAAGTCCCACCAACGGCAATACCAAAGTGGTCGCTATCGTCCACTTTAAAAGTGTATTCCCACCCCTTCCCTTTGAGAAGTTCAACAAACTTTTCAGAAGTTGCAAACTGAACATTAACATCGTTGCGTCCATGCCAAATCCAAAATCGCAGCGGATATTTTACAGCATCATAGTTCTGAGTCTCCTCTTCAAATTCAACCTTCTTGGAATACGTATCGAAATCAGTCTCAGGAGAGGAGGCTGTTTTTTTGCCTGCGTCTCGCGCCTGGGCGCGTCTAAGGACACGGGCTTCAATCTGTCGGCGGTCTTGAGGCGGTTGAGCCTCCCCGATGAATTCGGGATGCCCAACGGTCTGTGGAGGGAGTGTCGGTTGGGCTGTCGGTGGGCGCTCACTGACCTTGATAAAGTGCAGATGTTCCAACTGGATTTCGGATCCACGGCTTAAAATCAGGGCGCGTTCAATGATGTTCTTTAATTCTCGGATATTGCCGGGAAAGTGGTAATTCATCAACGCCTCAAGGGCTTCAGGGCTTAGTGAAGTGGTGAGTGGTAAGCCATTATCTGGCTTTCCGGCTTTCCGGCTTTCTGGATTTCCGGGTCTCCCGATGCCCATTTCTGCGGCAAACATCTTGAGGAAGTGAGTCGCCAGCAGCGGGATGTCTTCCTTTCGTTCTCGCAACGGTGGGACGGTCACGGTAAATCGGTCAAGTCGAAAGTAGAGGTCTTCGCGAAATGTCCCGGCGGCTATTTTCAGTTGGAGGTCAACGTTGGTGGCGGCAAGGACGCGGACATCGACATGCTTTTCGTGCGTTCCGCCGAGGGGCGTGATGTAGCCATCTTCGAGGACGCGCAAGAGCTTGGCTTGTAACGCCAAGGGCATATCGCCGATTTCGTCGAGGAAAAGCGTGCCGCCATCGGCAAGTTCAAAGTAACCTTTACGCGCCGTGTTGGCTCCCGTAAACGCGCCGCGGGTGTGTCCGAAAATCGCCGACTCCGCCAGTTCGCCGGGGATGGCGGAGCAGTTGAGGGGGACAAATGGCCCTTTGGCTCGCCTGCCGCCAAAATGGATGGCGCGGGCAATTAGCTCCTTGCCCGTTCCACTTTCGCCGGTGATCAAAACGCTGGTTGTCTCTGTGCCCTGAAGTTGATGGACTTCGTTAAGGATGGCCTCAATAGTCCTGCTTTGCCCGATAAAGCCCGCAATGCCCCACCGGGACGCTTCCCGTTGGGAGATGATTGAAAGCTGTTCATCCGCTCTCAACAGCGCATCTTCGGATCGCTCACGCCTGGCGATTTCCTGTTGCAGTTTTTCATTTGCCGCAGTGAGTTCAGCGTTTTTTTGTCGAAGGGCCCTTGTCAGTTGATTGACCTTTAAGTGGGTTGCGACACGGGCAAGCACCTCCTCTTTCTCAAACGGCTTGGTGATATAATCCACACCGCCGGTCCGAAAGGCTTGAACAAGGCTCTTTGTTTCTCCCTTCGCTGTGACGAAAAGCACGGGGATGTCGGCTGTGGGCACCTCGCCCTTCAATCGTCGGCAGGTCTCGAATCCGTCTATTCCCGGCATTAAGACGTCAAGGAGAATCAGATCGGGACTCGCGCGCGCGGCTATCTTTAAGGCAACCTCTCCACTGGCGGCAATTAAGATGTTATAGCCCTCTGGCTCCAGCGTATCACTTAACATGTTGAGGTTAGCCGGGCTATCATCGACAATGAGAATCTTCGCTGGCGTCTGGTGCGTTTGATTGACATTCATAGGAATTTCTGTATATTTCCAGTAGGTCGATTTTCATGGATATTAAGAAAATAATCGGGTCATCCCCGTAGTGGCGACTTCAGTCGCTGTTTGAAGCGAATCAATTCGCCACTACAATCTGTTACCCAAATAAATATTAAATCTTCATTAAAATCGACGCTCTCCGATCGTGTCGAGATCGGAATCTCGACCTACGGACTGTCCACTGTATACGTCAAGATGATGTGGCGTAAGTGGGCGCGATTCCCGAGCGCCTGTATGGGACGAAGCATGCTTTGCCCCTACTGCATTCCAGATAAAACCTTCAGGATGCCCTCCATGTCACAGCGCTGAAGCAGGGGACGCAGATGCGCTGCCAGCCGACGACCGTTTTCACCAAGTTGCTCGACTTCGCTCACGGACGCTTTCAGTTCGGTTATACTCTGAAATTCTACGGCTTCCTTCATACGTCGGAGGAGCTCTGGGGGGAACGCAATCTCTGAAACATCCACAGGCGCAGTATCCACCGCCCCTGCGCCGATATATTCGTATTCAATGCGCAAAAGGTTTGCCAAACACGCATAGATCTGCTCGGCAAGTAAGGGTTTGGGGATGAAGGCGTCGAACCCTGCGCCCAAATACCTTTCTTTTTCATGAACCAAAGTCGATGCGGAGATCGCCACCAGTAGGGGCGAGGTCTCCACGCCCTCATCAGGAGCAAGCGCCCTGCCCCTACGTCCAAATTCCTCCCAAATCTGTTGCGCCGCCTCCAACCCATTCATGACCGGCATGCGGATGTCCATGAACACAATATCGGGGTGATGCGCTCGAACCGCTTCCAGCGCCTGCTCTCCGTTTTCTACGGTGATGACGTCAACCCCGATATCGGACAGGATTTTGGATAAGACCTCCCGGTTTTCTGCGACATCGTCAGCAACGATGGCTTTCACATGGTACCCTTCTGCAAGGCGGACAACCGTTCTTGAAAGAGGAGCTTTCGGTGGTGGAATCTCTCTTTGGGCCGGCGCAAGCGCCACCGTGAAGTAGAAGCGCGAGCCAACTCCCGGTTCGGATTCAAGGAACAATTCCCCACCCATCAGTTGGATCAGTTTTTTGGCAATCGTCAAGCCGAGCCCCGTGCCACCTTTCGTTACGCCTTCCTGACCTTGTTGGAACGGTTCAAAAATCAAAGCGTGGTCTCCTGGGAGGATGCCGATGCCGGTGTCGATGACTTCAAACAGGATACAGGATTCAGGATTCAGAAGACCAGATTCAGGATTCAAGGTTTCGACAGGTCGAAGACTCTCGGAACGGAGCTCAACCCGGCGGATGCAGGATTCACTTACATCTTGCATCTTGAATCTTGATCTGCCGATTCGCAACAGCACCTCGCCCGATTCCGTGAATTTCACCGCATTGGAGAGCAGATTGATCAACACTTGGCGGAGCTTGCCTTCGTCACCGCGAACCAGGAGGCGTGAGGAAGCGGGCGAGCCGTGCTCCGTCCGATGAATCGGACCCGCTCTACTATCCCACTCCACGCGCCAGCCAAGGCGCTTTTCCTGACATCGCACTTGAAACATCGCGGAAAGTCCGTCAACCAGAGCCGTCAGATCAAAGTCGATGTCTTGCAACTCTATCCGGCCCGCCTCAATCTTAGACAAATCCAGGATGTCGTTAATCAATGCCAAAAGGTGCCTTCCGCTCGTTTCGATGGTTTCTATCCCGTTTTGCACCTCAAACGGCAACTTTTCGTTGCGCGTCAAGAGTTGGGCATATCCGAGGATGGCGTTCATGGGAGTACGAATTTCGTGGCTCATGTTAGCAAGGAAGAGGCTTTTGGCGCGGTTAGCGGCTTCGGCGGCGGCTCTGGCAGCCCCCAGTTGGACATTTTTGATTTCGAGTTCTTCCTTTTGCCGGGCAAGTTCACGATAAGCGACTTCCAGTTCTTCCCGTGTTTTTCGCAGGAGCTCTTCATGAGGTGGTGGGACGATTTGAAGATGGACGGCCGCCGGGGTGTCGGAATAGACCAGATCGCGCGTGATGGCGAGCACTTTGAAAACGTATTCCCCCGGCGGGAGGTTGTCGTAACTGACTTCTTCCTCCCATGTCGCCCGCCACTCCTGGTCATAACCTTCGAGCATGTAATTGTAGCGCATCCGCTTCGTCTTAAAGCTGATGCCGTGATAGCGAAAGCTGATTCGTTTCGCCGTCGCGGGGATTTTTAGAAACCGAGTTTCTCCAAGAAACTCGGTTTCTACAGGAATGGGATAGGCTTTATCCGCAACCACTTCTGTCACAGAGACCGGCGGGGGGATTTTCTCCGTCGGCGGGGTATAAATAGTGAACCCCCGACTGGTGCCGAAGATTAGATTCCCCGCCTCATCCTCCAGTATCCCCCAGACGGTGTTGCTTAACAGGCCATCATTGGTCGTGAACCGCTGAAAGTTTTTCCCGTCAAATTTGTGGATACCGCCTGCCCCCACACTAATCCACAAGTTCCCACGGTTGTCCTCAAACAGATAGTCAATCTGGTTCCCCGCCAAACCATCTTTCAGGGTAAACGTCTGGACGGTCTTCCCGTCGTAGCGGTATAAACCGCCATTAGTCGCAATCCAGATATTCCCACCCCGGTCTTCTACGACATGTTTGCTGAAGTTGTTGGGCAAACCATTCTCTGTCGTCCACCGGGTGAGCTTCTTCCCGTCGTATTGGTACACCCCACCTTCATACATGGCGAACCACATCACTCCATTCCGGTCCTCGGTGATGGATGACCCCCAAACGCCACCAACCTCCTGGTAACTTGCCACCTGGACGAACTGTTCCCCGTCATACTTACAGACGCCCCCCTGCGTCCCAATCCATAAACCCCCCACCCGATCTTCATAAATTGACGTAATCGCATCGCTTGACAGCCCATCCTTTTGTGTAAACGTTTGAAATATCTTTCCATCGTATTTGACGAGACCACGAAACCATGTGCCGATCCAGATATTCCGCTGGCTGTCTTGAAAAACGACACGAATCCCATTATCCGGCAATCCGTCTTCCATGGCATAAGTCTGAAGGTTTTTGCCGTCATATTTGCCCAACCCGATCCCCGGAACAGAAAACCACAAATTCCCTTGCGCATCCCTGATGGGGATATTGTCTAAGTTGACGGGGATGCTCTCAACACTCGCATCATATCGGCTGACCCCGCTGGCGGTGCCAAACCAGACGTCACCTTCCCTATCCTCTGCGATGCACATCGTCCAATTGTGTGTCAATCCGTCCGTTGTGGTAAAATGCTGGAATTTTCCATTGCGGTATCGGCTCACCCCACCCGAGAGTGCGAGCCACAACTCCCCAGCTTTCGTCTGAAAGGCGTCTTTTACGGCGTAGTGGGGCAATCCTTCTGCCGTGCTGAAATTCACAAACGTCTTTCCATCATATCCCGATTCTCGGGATTTCGCTACGCTCAACTTGCTGACACCGCCACCATCCGTTCCGAACCAAACATTCCCCTGCGCATCGGTCGTGATGGCGGTCACGTCATTACTAGCGAGCCCTTCTCGTGTTGTAAAAGTCGTAAACGATTTCCCATCATATCGAGTTGCACCCCGTCCCACGCTGACCTGTGTCCTCAGCCCATGCCCAAACCAGAAATTCCCCGCCTTGTCTTGAGCGATTGCTCCAACCATCGCCCTGGAAATCTCAGAGGGGAAGTCCAACTCCGCCGTCGAGTTACGAAACGTCACCCCATCGAATTCGCTGACGCCCTGCAAAGTGCCAAACCACAGATGCCCTCGGTTGTCTTCGTAAATCGCAACGACCGCATCGTTGACTAATCCCTCTTTCGTGGTGAAGGTCTGAAAGGTAGCCCCATCGTATTTGCAGACGCCCCGTCCTTTCCAGGTGCCACAGTCCATTGTCCCAAACCACAACGTCCCTCTGCTATCTTCAAAAATCGTCCAGACGGAGTTGGAAGGCAGGCCATCCTGCGTTGTGAACGTTCGGAACCTCCGTCCGTCGTATCGACAGACACCTCCTCCCTCCCGCAGGGCGAACCAGAGGGCACCCTGCCTATCCTGCAAAATTGACATCACAAAAGGGCCGCCCAACCCATCTGTGACATCGTATGTTTCCCAATACCCCAGTTGGCGCGTGAGCGGGACGATGCTGTGCGCCTGACATGCGAACCTCGCCTCATGTGTCTTTCCCAAAGCATCTGTGTGTTTGGCGAGAATCTTGAGCATCCCCTGCACCGTATCGGGGACAGCCCACTTGACAGGTACACCCGTGCGGCCTTGCAGCGTCGTCAGTAGTCTAGCCCCCCCGCTACGCCGGATTTCGCTTCGCTCAACTTGTGGGCGTCCATCACCCCAGATTTCAATCTGCACGGGCAGTTCGGACAGCCTCCATACGGTGCTTTCAGGCACCCAACGCGCCGTGATAGAGAGGACATCCTTGAAATCACTCGGTTTATGTCTCCGCACAGAAACCGCCAGCTCCAAAGACTGGAGAGCCCCCTGTTTATCGATGAACCGTTGAGTTAGGCATTTCATATTTTCTCCTTACGCTCACTTCTACCTCAATCTCCCACTTTATTCTGAAGGCGTCAACGTATATTCACATTATATCACTCCTTAACACGGGGGTCAATCTTTTCCTATCTATTTATTATAGAAAGGATTGACAACGGCGTGTCAAACAAGTATACTCTAAGTACCTGTTTTCTTGAATTTTTTTCCTCATGAACGCATGAGTCAATTGACCGATGCCCAATATTCATGAAGGGCTGGTCGTAAGGTGATTATCAGATGCGTAGGATGGATCCATTTGTATTCAAACGGAAACGAGCCAGGAAGAAGGTTCGCTGTCGCACCTGCCGGTCAGACAACGGCAAACGGATGTGTCCGGCCTTGAATTTGCTCATCTGTCCAGAGTGCTGTCGAGAGAAACGGGCTAAAATTCCAGGTTGCGACCAGCAGTGTCGCTACTACACCCCACTGATTTATGTGGGCAAAATAAACCCTCCGCCGGATTTGCCTATCTATCAATGCCTGGTCAGCAAATCAAGGGACAGCGGCATGTTGACCGTCATCGTCGCCCGCGAGCGCCCCGACGGTAATCTAAAAACGATGGTGCTTCTCCTTGATTTGTGGAAGAAAGGCATACGGGACTGCTTTGTTGATGCCAATCTTTCCAAGGCAGCGCTTAGGCATCTCTGTATGAAGCTTGGTCAATCTTATCACCTTGCTGAACAGCCCCCGATTGATATGAGTCAGGAGCAAGTAAAATCCAAGGAGCACACACCTCCAGAAAAGCATACCCCTAAGGAGAAGGTAAAATCCAAGGAGCATACACACTCCGAGAAACATCAGAAAAAAATTGAACCTGCGGAACAGCCATTTGAGCAGATTGGATTTACGGAATGCCAGAAACTCATCCGTCATGCCTGGGATATTGCAAAGGGGGTCAAAACAGAAATTCCCTGGGGATTCCAGTACTGGCGCGATATGTTAGGAGACCTGTCTAAAGTTCCCAAGATGGAGGGCTCGCTTTACAAATGCCCAAAGTGTGGTGGAGATTTACCGCAATCTGCCGTTGACCTGATTAAACAACACGCCCAATCGGATGACATTCAGTTTTATATCGTGTGCCGCAAATGTGGAGGGGAGTTTGATTAGATTAGGACTTACGCGGTTGTCCCAATTATTCCACAATTCATTTGCATCCAGATTCAGGATTCAAGATGTAGGGCAATCTGAAGTGCATAACTCCTATAGATATTCAATAGGTGCCATAATACCTAACACCTGATACCTAATACCTACCCATGTGTTTTTTGTTGCAAACAATCTGGTTCTGGTATATAATTAGGTGGGTTTCACGGGGGCGTGTTTGCCCAAGGCAACATCACAATGTCGTCGTGTTAGGTGTGGCGTTTTTCATTCCTTTTTTCAGTCCATTTCACTGCTGTTGGTGGGATTTTCAACTTTTCTGAAAGGCTACGGAATCCATGCTTTTTCATTTTGCAAATATACTAATCTTCTTAGTGGTTGGCTGCGTCTTTGTTGCGCTCAACCTCACCCTTTCTCGCCTGCTTCAAACCAGGCTCTTCACTGAAGAAAAATACATCCCTTACGAGTGTGGTGAGGATCCGGTTGGTGACACCCGGATTAAATTTAATGCGCGTTTTTACATTATTGCCCTTATTTTCCTAATCTTTGATGTTGAAATTGTGTTTTTATTTCCATGGGGCGTTGTTTCCCGAGAGATTGGGCTTCTCGCATTCGTTGAAATGTTAATTTTTATTTTTATTCTGTTAGTTGGCCTTGCCTACGTGTGGGCAAAAGGAGACCTCAAGTGGATTCGCTCGATTCAGTCCGTAAGAGAGGAGCTTTGATAAACACCAGAAAACTTAGCCAAAGTTATCTATATTTGACGATAATCGTTAGGTTTTCTTGGGTTTGTCATGGCTTCGAGCCTAAGTCGGGAAGTAAGCTGTGTTCGACATTGAGTATTGGGAACACGGTCAAATGTTCTGAAACTTAAGGATAATCCGACTCCGTATCCCGTTTGTCTGAAAAGACAGTCACCCTCGAATGTGTCCAGTTTAAGGCTCTGATGGTTGATGAGAAGGTTCGAGTCAACTTTAACAAACAACGGGCATACTTTGGCGAGGATAACAGTTTCCCTAACGGGAGATGTCTTAAATGACAATGGGTTAGCCCGTTGTTCGGGGGTTAAACCCCCGAACAACGGGCTAACTCAATATTTAGATAACTTTGAACCAGTTAAAAGGAGCAGGGTGATTAATAATGATCATCGAAGAGAAACTGGACAAGAACGTGATTGTGACCTCGATTGATGCGGTTGCCAACTGGGCGCGGGCATCTTCGCTTTGGCCCATGACCTTTGGGCTCGCCTGTTGCGCGATTGAGTTTATGGCGACCGCGGCCTCCAATTATGATCTGGATCGTTTTGGTGCTGGCGTTCCCCGTGCGACGCCGCGTCAATCAGATCTGATCGTCGTCTCAGGCACGGTCACCTTAAAAATGGCGACTCGGATCAAACGCCTCTATGAGCAGATGCCTGAACCGAAATATGTCATTTCCATGGGAAGCTGTGCCACGAGCGGTGGTCCGTACTGGCAACATGGCTACCACGTTTTGAAGGGCGTAGATCGGATTATTCCCGTCGATGTTTATGTTCCGGGGTGTCCCCCTCGGCCGGAAGCGGTACTCGAGGGGTTGATGAAGCTGCAAGAAAAAATCAAAACCCAGACGATTGCTAAACGCCCTTATGTCCCCTTTTTGAAGAAGCTCTTTACCAAGACGGATTTAGCGAAGAACAAAGAGGCTATGGAGGAGGCGAAGGCGCACTCCGCTGAACATGAAGAAGCAGCGGCGTGAAACGTGAAGCGTGAAACGTGAAAACCAGGAAGGTCGAAGACTCACGGAACGGAGGAAGGATGGAAGGAAAGGATGGAAGATTGGAAGATTCCGCTTCTTTCTTCCATCCTTCCACTCTTCCATCCTTCCAGTCGTCATGGTCCTGTTGTCTTCCATCACCTGAATAAGTACACAAAATTCTAGCAACACTACCTTATTTTCTGTGAACTCACAAGAGATTTATACAAAGTTAAAAGATAAATTTGGGGAATCTATCCTCTCCTTTGAAGAAGTTCCTGGGGATTCCTTTATTGTTGTTGCCCCCGAAGCGATTGCCAATGTCGCACAATATCTCGCCCACGATGAAGCGTTGTCTTTCGACTCTTTGATGTGTTTAAGCGGCTCTGATTTGAGTGCTAAGGACACGACCCTCGAAGTTGTATACCACCTCTTCTCAATGACCCACCGCCATAAAGTTGTTCTCAAACTCATCGTTCCCAAAGAAGAACCGCACGTTCCTACGGTTGAAAATATCTGGAAAACTGCGGAGTGGCATGAACGGGAGGCGTATGATCTGTATGGCGTTGTCTTTGACGGCCACAGTGACTTGCGCCGTATTCTGCTTCCAGACGATTGGGAAGGGCACCCATTACGCAAGGATTACAAGGAACCTGAGTTCTATCGGGGGATGAGGGTGCCATATTGAGGTTGAATAGGGGGTGGCATTATGGGTGTTCTCACTTTAGAAGGCATTATCGATCATGGCCAAAACCGACTGACAACCCATGTTCGCTTGCCTGACAACACCAAAGTATACGTGGTTGTCCCTGGAATGACGGTTGAGCAAGGTGCTCGCATCTTCAGCCCGCGCTTGGCGCATCCCGAACAAGCAGCAGATTTCAAGATGGAAGTTGTTGAGGAAGATTCTCATGCCAGCGTATCATAACAAGTTAGGCGAAAGCACCAGAGGATGCAAGTTAGTTACCTGATTACGAGGAGTTTAAGGTAATTGTTGAAAGCAGAATGAGGTGAAAAATCATGCTACTGTCAGAGCAATATCAACAACAAATCATTGATACCATTAAACAATTGCCAGAGGAAAAATTAGCCGAGGTTGTCGATTTTGTGCAGAAATATCAGCCTTGCATAGAGAAAAATATAGTCAAACTTGGCGGTCTATGGGAAGGATTTGAACCGACTGATAAGGAAATTCAAGAAGCACGGAAAGAGATGTGGCAAATCTGTATTCTTGAAAACAATCTGGTAGAAGGCAACCGAAATTCCAAATAACTGAAAACTGTGGGGGACAAAATTATGGCAGTCCAAGAATCCGAAAGCAAATTTATTGACTTGAAGCCCTTCTCAGATGAGATGGTTGTCAACATGGGGCCCCAACACCCAAGCACCCATGGCGTTTTAAGGCTTGAACTGAAGCTTGATGGCGAGATTGTTCGAGAAGCCATCCCGCATATTGGGTATCTGCATCGCTGCTTTGAAAAACACGCCGAAAACCTGTCTTATGAACAGATTATTCCGTTTACAGACCGGATGGATTATATTGCCGCGATGAATATGAATTGGGGATTCTGTTTGACTGTTGAGAAGTTGATGGAAGCCGATGAGAAAAAGAAATTCCCCGGGGTTCCTGAACGCGCAGAGTACCTGCGTGTGCTCATCGGGGAGCTCAACCGCATTGGCAGTCATCTCCTTTCTTTCGGCACTTATGGCATGGATATTGGTGCTTTTACCCCCTTTCTTTATGCCTTCAGGGACCGTGAGCAAATTCTCCTGCTTTTTGAAAAGATTTGCGGGGCGCGATTGACGTATAACTATATCCGTGTCGGCGGGGTGTCAAGGGATATGCCGCCCAAATTCCTTGATGAAGTCAAAGCGTTTATCGACTATTTCGAGCCGAAGATTGATGAGTACAACGCCCTCCTCACCAATAACCTGATCTTCACCCAACGCACGACGGGAATTGCTGTGATGTCTAAAGAGATGGCAATCAACTACGGCATCACCGGGCCGAATCTCCGTGGGGCGGGACTCCAATGGGATTTGCGTAAAGATGAGCCGTATTCGATTTATGATCGATTCGACTTTGATATTCCGTATGGCAAAGATATTCCAGAGATTGGCGCGGTCCGTGGTGATTGCTGGAATCGGTACAAAGTGCGGATGGATGAGATGAAAGAATCGGTTCGGATTATCCGGCAGATCCTTGAGAGCGGCATTCCGGATGGACCAGTGATTGCAGAATTAAAAGCTGTGCGTCCACCCAAAGGGGAGATTTTCTTCTGTAGCGAGGCACCCCGCGGGGAGCTGGGTTTCTACATTGTGAGCGATGGCACCCCCAAGCCCGTTCGGGTGAAAGCCAAATCGCCCTGCTTCACGGCTTTGAGTGCGCTGAGAGAGCTGAGTCGAGGGCTCATGATTGCGGATATTATCGCAATTATCGGTAGTATCGATATTGTGATGGGAGAAGTAGATCGGTAAACCTGACGATTGAAATAGTATGAAAGGCTCATGAGGTGAGGCAAAGAATCCGTGAGAAAATACGCGAGTGCATCAGGAGTGGCAAATATGAGATGACTTATCATGCCAGCGATGAAATGGCAGAGGATAAGTTAGGTATTGTCGATATTGAGACTTCTGTTCTTACGGGCCAAATCACTAAAATTGAAAAAGACCATCCACGGGGTATCAAGTATACTATCGAAGGGTTTGCTACAGACCGCAGGACACGGGTTGGTACTGTTGGGCGATTCACAGCAACAGGAAAGTATAGAATCATTACAACCTACGAAATCAAACCACAGGAGGAGCAATGAACGGTGATATTTGTGAATACTGCGATGGAACAGTGCGAGAGCGCGTAGTGGAGCGTGAGATCTTCAAGCACAAGAATGGTTTTGTCGTTCTGGAACAAGTCCCTCTCGGCGTATGTGATCAGTGTGGGCGTCGTTACTATAGCGCAATGGTACTTCACGAAGTTGACGACATAGCCACTGGACGAAGGCAGGCAGACCATAAGGAGATAATTCCTATCGCTGTACACGCCTGAATTTCAGTCCAATATCCTCCTATCTGAGAGGCTTATGGGCTTATGAGGATGCGTGATGCGTATTGCGTAATCTCAGGAGTTCATTCACGTTTCACGTTTCACGCATCACTTTTAAGGAGTCGGAATGTCAAGCATTTTAGAGAGTATTGTTGAAACCTTCCCTCAATTTTTTGTGCAAGCGGGCGATAACTGGGCGCAGGAATTTGTGCGGAACCACGCCCCATTTTTGGAAGCGTTACCCTTCTCATTAGGCCAGGTCATTGTTATGCTCGTTTGTGCCGCCATTTTTGTCGCTGTCGTCCCGCTTCTTCCGCTCGGCTTGGTTTTAGCGGAAAGAAAAGTTTCTGCGCATATCCAGTCGCGAGTCGGGCCCATGCGAGTGGGGCCTCATGGTAGCCTCCAAACATTAGCAGACGGCATTAAACTTCTTTTCAAAGAAGACCATATTCCGAAACAAGGCGACAAGATTCTTTTCGTGCTTGCCCCATACATTATTTTTGCCTGTTCTTTTGCCGTGTTCGCTGCGATTCCATTTGGCAAATCCATTCTGGTGAGTAATCTAAATATTGGAATCTTTTATATCATGGCAATCTCTTCGGTTGTTGTCATAGGCGTGATTATGGCGGGCTGGGCATCCAATAGCAAATGGTCGCTCTTAGGCGCGATGCGCTCCGCCGCACAGATAGTCAGCTATGAAATTCCGGTCGGACTTTCGATTTTAACGGTCGTTATGCTCGTGCAGAGCTTGAACATGCAGGAGATTGTGCATCAACAAACCAATGGGATACAGAGTTGGCTTATCTTTCGTACCCCTTTCTCTTTCATCGCCTTCTTTATTTTCTTCATGTCATCGATTGCTGAAGTCAACCGAACTCCATTTGATTTGCCGGAGGCAGAGTCGGAGCTTGTCGCGGGGTTTCACACCGAATATAGCGGCATGCGTTTTGCCCTTTTCTTTATTGCGGAATATGCGAACATGTTTGCAGTGAGCGCGATCGCCTCAACGCTATTCCTTGGCGGTTGGGCGGGGATTGCACCGGGGTTCAATTTCCTCGGCGGGACTCCGGGGATGGTCATCAAAACGCTCTTCTTAGTTTTTGTTATGATGTGGATGAGGTGGACTTTGCCACGCCTCCGTGTCGATCAGCTCATGAATCTGGGATGGAAATATTTTATTCCAATTTCATTCTTCAATGTCCTGGGGGTTGGAATCTGGGGGCTCATTTTTCCAAAAGACACGCCCGTCAGTATTGCGATTAGCATCGTCATGATTGTTTTGGGAATCATTGGTACATTTACAGTGTTAGGCAAGAGCTTATCTAAAAGTGCGCCTCAAGTCAGTTCAGTGTCACCTAGAAATATGCAAATGAGCAAATGAGCAACAAATATGCAAATGAGTTGTCGAGAGGTATGACGATGCCCGAATGGGAAGAAAACAACGAACCAGAACATGGCGTTACGGTGGTGACTGAGACGCAAAAGAAAGTCAAGAAACCACCTTTGTATCGGGTCTTACTGCACAATGACAATTTCACCATGATGGACTTTGTGGTCTACATTCTGCAAAGCGTCTTTCACAAGTCAGAACTGGATGCCGTATACATCATGCTTGCAGTTCATCACCAGGGCGTGGGTGTGGCTGGCGTCTACACTTATGAAATAGCCGAGGCGAAGGTCAACAAGGTGACACAACTCGCCAGGGCACACGAATTCCCGCTGCTTTGTACTTTGGAAGAGGAGTAGTGTTTTGTAACTAACTTTCAATATTAAAGTTTACATTTTAGACTTCCGAAGTCTTGGAGACTTCGGAAGTCTGATGTATAGTTTATTTTTCAAACTTACTTAAGTAAGTTCCAATTAATTGTTTAAACTTTTGGGTTCGCTATGCCGCAA
>CAZOAL010000044.1:0-74144 GCA_964577695.1 uncultured bacterium
GCTCAAGCGCAGGCTCGCACCGAGAAGCGCGTGGAAGAGTTAGCTCAAGCGCAGGCTCGCACCGAGAAGCGCGTCGATCGGCTGGAGGCGTCTATCAAACAGCTAATTGAGGCGCAGGCTCGCACCGAGAAGCGCGTGGAGGAGTTGGCTCAAGCGCAGGCTCGCACCGAGAAGCGCATCGACCGGCTAGAGGTGGCTGTCGAACAGTTGATCGAGGCGCAGGCTCGCACTGAAAAGCGCGTGGAAGAATTGGCTCAAGCGCAGGCTCGCACCGAGAAGCGCGTGGAAGAATTGGCTCAAGCGCTAACCCACCTCGTCCAGCGGGTGGATGGGCTAACGGCTACGGTGGAGCGTATCCAGATGGATGTTTCTACGCTGAAGACAGACGTTGCAGCTTTGAAAGGCTCGGATTTGGAACACAAGTACCGGCAGCATGCCGGCGCGTTCTTCGGCAGGCTCTTGCAACGGCCGCGGGCCATGTTACCCGATGAAATGGAAAACGAGATGTATGATGAAGTGGAGGAGCGTCTGACTTCAGAGGAATTGGACGATCTCTTAAATGCGGATGTGCTGGTGAGGGGGCGGCTGAAACGTCAGCCGGAAGCCCCCCCGGTCTGGTTAGTCGTCGAAGTTTCATCCGTGATTGATTCGCATGATGTGGCCCGGGCGCAACGCCGTGCCGATGCGCTACGGAAGGCGGGCTATCGGGCCATCCCCACCGTCGCTGGCGAGCGAACCACGATGGGTGCCGAGGGGCAAGCGTCCGCTGGCAACGTCTTGATGGTTCGGGATGGAAGTGTCCACTTCTGGGAAGAGGCGTTGAAGGCCGCTCTGGCGGATTGAGGGATTGTTTTTTCAAACCTTGAAAAGGTTCTGAACCTTTTCAAGGATGTATTTACAGAAAGGGATGAGAAGAATGCGACGAAACGGGCTTCTGTATTTCAACACCGTCATGCTTTGCACGCTGCTGGGGGCATGCGCTACCAAAGTTGCAACGCCGCCGCCCGATTGGATTAACGGCAAAGCCAGCGATGCCTTCTACTACGGCGTGGGCGGCCCCGCACAGACAATGGACGAAGCGAAGGACAAAGCACGAAAGGACTTGGCGCAAAGCATTGAGGTTAAGATCGAAGCCGAATTCATCAGTGAGATTTTAGAGACGCATGAAACCTTCCAGAAGAAAGTCTACGACAAGAGTCGAAGCTACACCCTTCAAAACCTGCAAGATAGCGAGGTTGTCCAAACCTACACCCATCCAAAGACAGGGGTGCACTACGCCCTGGCGCGTATGAAGCGGCAAACCGTCATTGAACGCATGGAAGCCCCCATCCGAGAAACCGAGCGTGATGTGAGCAATCACCGCCGAAGAGGACTGGAAGCGCAGGCAAATGGGCAACTGATCGATGCGTTGTCTGAATTCGGGCGTGGCTGGCAAAAAGCATTGACACTGCCCCAAAAGTACAACTGGCTCAACGTAAAGCGGGCTGCTAGCCCGTTCGATGTAAAGCGGGCTGCCAGCCCGTTCTTCGTCAAACGGACTGTTAGCCTGCTCGACGAAGAAAAAACAGAACGCTACTCCGATTACCTCGAAGGGCTGTTGAATCAATTGGTCAGAGGAATCTCTCTGCGCTGTGATTCGGAGAAAAGCAACGGAGAGGACACAATCACTGTCATTGCGGAACTTCAGCTTGAAAACGGCGTTATCCCATTGAGGCAACTTCCTCTTCTCGCCGTGTCTCTCGCTGGAGAGCAACTCCGCTCCGCGAAAGGAGAACAGGGAAGTCGTATCCGCCTGACAACAGACGCGAATGGACAAACAAAGGTCTTCATCCCAAAACGGGGAAAATCGATTCGCGGAAACCGCATCCGAATTGCGCTTGATGAGGAGCAGATCCAACCCATCCACAGCCTGATTGGGGGGCAGCGTGTCTCCAATCTCTTGGAAAAAGCAGTCTTCTTTTCGCCTCCCCAAACGAAAGGGTATCGTGTCGCCATTCTACCGTTCATGAATCTGCGGGGGGAAACCGAGATGGATTGGATTGCCAAGTCCCTTCAGGACACTTTTACAAATTATCTGACACAGGTGAACGGAATCGACGAAGTTCTGACTCGGATAGCTCCCCCCGCCATCCTGAAGGAACTTCAGCTACAGATGTCTGACCTGATCGATCCACGCACAGCGGCACGGATCGGAGGGATGAAAGGGGCGACCCACGTTGTCACGGGAACTTATACACCGATTCAAAGCGAACTCCAAATTTCTGCACGCTTGGTGAATGTTGAGAGTGCCTCCGCTGAATTTGCAACGAGCGAAAAGGGAGAAGTAATCAGGGCACAGGGCAAACTTAGCGCGGACTTTTTTGATTTGACGAATCGGCTTGCTTATTCCCTGATCATTCAACTGGATGCGGGGTTGGCGGAACAAGCGAAGACAGAGATGCCGCGCTCCGAAGTTCGTATGCCGCCAACCGATCTTGCGCGAGAGCACTTCGAGCGGGCGCTCCAATTCCAAAGCCAGGGAAGGTTTGATGAAGCGCTCCCCCTTTACCGTGAAGGCTTGAAACACGATTCCTCCCGTGCAGAAGCCTATAACAATCTGGGCATCTGCTACCGCAAGCTTGGTCGCGTCCAGGAGGCACGGGAAGCTTACGAGACTGCCATTCGCCTGAAACCGCATTTTCCAGAAGTCTACAATAACTTCGGCTGGCTGCTGCTAGAAACAGGAGATGTGGAACGCGCAATTGATGGGTTCAAGAACGGGCTTGCGCTTGCGCCAAAGACGCGGCACATCTGGACGAACCTCGCATGGGCATACTACGTCAACGGGGATTATCCTCTGGCGATCGAGACGAACAGAGCCGTTCTTAAGGAGTACCCGGCAGATCTCTACGCCCGCTACAATCTGGCGTTAGCGTACTTGTGCAGCGAGAATCTCGACAACGCTGAACGAGAATACAAGGCAGCCTATAACCTGACCTCGCGTCCTGATGAACCCGCCTATGTCAGTGCCGTTAACGATCTCCACAATCTGCTCAAGCATGGGACTCGTCCACGCGAATCACAAGGGATGCTGGAGCTCTTGCAGTGGCGGAAATAGTTCATTCTCATTGAATTGGAAGAAAATCAGCCACTCTTTGTCATAAATCAGATGTATTCTCTAGGCGCACTGAGTCGGAAGGATTATCAGTTGTTACAAGAAGGAATGCGTGTCAGGAATTTAATCGTCCATGAATTTCGCGCCTCTGAATCCAGATCGGAATTGGTTAGGAAATTGATGCAAAGAACGGAAGAACTGCTCGAAACTGAAATAAATCACTCGGCCGCCTAACCCATGATACGCAACACGCAATATACACTAAGGATGGGAACTATGCGTTTAAGAGGCTTAGATTTTGAAAAACCGTTGATTGAGTTAAGCCAGCACATTGCCCAACTCAAAGCCTTTGCCGAAGCAAACCCGGAATTGGACATCACGAAAGGGATCAAAGCCCTCGAAGAAGATACAAAGCATCTCACCCAACAAACCTTTCAAAAGCTGACTCGCTGGGATATAGTTCGGCTGGCGCGGCATGAAGCGCGCCCACAAGCATCCATCTACATCAATGCCATCCTGGACAACTCCATTGAATTGTACGGGGACAAATTGTATGGCGATGATCGCGCGTTAATCGGGGGCTTCGCCTGGTTCGACGGTCAGCCGATTGTTTACCTTGCCCAGCAGAAAGGCACAGACCTCAAAGAACGGCTGGCGGTGAATTTTGGGTACACCCGTCCAGAGGGATACCGCAAAGCGCGACGGTTGATGAAGCTCGCCGAGAAGTTTAATCGGCCTATCGTCTGCTTTGTCGATACCCCCGGCGCTCATGTCGATCAGGAATCAGAGGAGCGCGGGCAAGCCGTCGCCATTGCGGAAAATATCGCTGAGATGTCTCATTTGCGCGTTCCAATTGTTGTGGTGTTGATCGGTGAAGGGGGCAGTGGGGGGGCATTAGCCATCGCCGTGGGGGATCGCGTGCTGATGATGGAATACGCGATCTACTGCGTTGCGCCCCCTGAAGCGTGCAGCAGTATTGTCTGGAAAGATGACGGCAAACGGGCACCGGAGGCGACGGAAGGGTATAAACCCACTGCCGAAGACCTTTTGAAATTTGGCATCATTGATGAGATTATTCGCGAACCGCTCGGTGGTGCCCACCGGGATGTGGAGTTAGCGACCAGACATGCCAAATCAGCGATTCAGAAGCATCTCAAAGCGTTGATGCCAATCGCTCCGGAGCTGTTAATTCAACAGCGATACGAACGCTATCGAAAGATTGGAATCTATGGTGAAGAGAATTTGCAAATGAGCCAATGAGCCAATCGACTCACGGAAGACTTTAACTCATTTTCAAAAATAAACTCGACATTTTTCGGGAAGGAATGGAAGGAAAGGAAGGATGGTCGAAATGCCTTCCTTCCCTTTCTTCCATCCTTCCGACCTTCTCACCTGCCGATTGACCGACTTCTTCGCTCCATCTTCGTTCGCTTTCAACCGCACTTTACGTTTCACGTTTTACGAATCGTCGAACTTTGAAACTGCAAATGGTATTTCCAGGAGGAGAACACATCATGCCAAAATTTGGTGTTAATTTATTACTATGGGCTGATAAGTTTAATCGTGAATCGGTGGCTCTGATTCCAAAGGTTGCGGATATGGGATTTGAAGGCGTTGAGATTCCCATCTTCGCTCCGTCAACCGTCGATATACCACACACCCAAGCTGCCTTGCAAGCGACTGGGCTGCAAGCGATCGGTTGCGCGATTATGGGGCCGGATCGCGATCCAATCAATGAAGATGCGGCTATCCGCGAAAATGGAATAAACTATCTCAAGTCGTGCGTTGAAATTATCGCAGCATTGGGCGGAAATCTCGTCGTCGGTCCCATGTACAGTGCTGTTGGCAAGCTGGTTGGGCGTGGCAGAAACCAGCAGGAGTGGGATTGGTGCGTTGAAGGACTGAGTGGAGTCGCAACATTTGCCGGCGAACACGGCGTGACGCTCGCTGTCGAGCCGTTGAACCGCTTTGAAACCTATTTTCTCAATATTGCGGAAGATGCCGTGAAACTCGCGAAGGCGATCAACAGTCCGTACTTCAAAATCCATCTGGACACGTTTCACATGAACATTGAGGAGAAAAGCCACGCGCAAGCAATCTTAAATACAAGGGAACTGTTGTATCACGTTCACTGCTGCGAAAATGACCGCGGAACACCGGGCACGGGATTGGTCAACTGGACAGGCGTCTTTGAAGCGCTCGGACAACTCCACTATGATCGCTGGCTGGTGATCGAATCTTTCACCCCGGCGGTGAAGGAAATCGCTGCCGCAACCGCGATCTGGCGCGACATTGCCCCGAGCGCAGAAGTCCTTGCGACAGAGGGATTGGCGTTCATGAAAAAGATGGCAGCCCAGTATTTGCGGAATTGATGGCAACCTAACTCGACCATTTCATATTTCATGGAAGGATGGAAGGCTAGAAGATTGGAAGTACCAGACGTCCCCTTCCATCCTTATGTGTGAAAGTGAAGCACAATGAAAGGAAAGGAAACAAAATGATAGATGTTAGCAAAGTATCCAAATTGATAGGGACCCTGAAACATGACGACAAGCAAGTTCGTATCCGTGCTGTAGAGGAATTGATTCAGATAGGAAAACCTGCTATCCCTGTGTTGACGGAGACATTGTTGCAGGACAAGTCTTCTCAGGTTCGTTCAATTGCGGCTTCTGCATTGGGTAAGATTGGCGACCCAACCGCTGTTCCTGTGCTGGAAAAGGCGTTGAGAGATAAGTCCAAAGGGGTTTATGTGAATGTTGCTAAAGCCTTGAGAAAGATAGGAACACCCGAAGCAATAGAAGCAGTGGAAAAATTCGATATGGAAGAAATCAACGAAGCCATGCGGAGCATCCAGGGGAAAGGAAATCTGGTCAGGGTCTATGAATAAATTTTTGAATACAATGAGTAAGTTGTTGTTGGATACAATGATCTATATTGACTTTATCAATGCAGAAAAATACCAGGAGTGGGTTTATGTGAAAGATTACACCACGCGAATCTACTTGAGCGGTATCGTCTTGCTGGAGTTATACATTGGGGCGCGAACACAAGGGGAAATTCATAAAATCGATAACCTTCAACGCTCTTTTGAAAAACGAAAGCGGATTGTCTTGCCAGCCGATCGGGATTACATTCTTGCGGGCCAGATTCTTGCCCAATTGCAGCGAACCAAAGGATATGACCTCAAAAAATGTTACTGGCTACAAAACGATGTTTTAATTGCTCTGACAGCGCGTCGAATCGGGGCAACCGTGGTCACAGCAAACCGTCGTGACTATGAGGAAATTCGAGCAATCAGAGATTTTTCCCTTCAGGTTGTCAGTTAGCGCATTTCTGCGAATCAGCGAATCGACACATCTTGTTTTGCCTATTCGCTGATTCACCCCTTTGGTCGCTCATAGCTGGCACGCACGACGGTTTTGAGGCCCCCACGGATGTTAAAATCCCCAACAATCTCGACTTTCCTCGGATGGCAAGCCGCCACAAAATCCTCAATAATCTTGTTGACGACATGTTCGTGAAAAATCCCGATATCACGGTAAAACAGGAAATACTCCTTCAGTGATTTGAGTTCGATGCACCGTTCATCGGGGACATAAGTCAGCCGGAGTGTCGCAAAATCTGGCAATCCCGTTTTGGGGCAGATTGTTGTAAATTCCGGGTTCGTTATCTCGATCGTGTAATCCTTGTCGCCGTACTCGTTCTCCCATGTTTCGATTTCCGGCGTTTTGAGTTGGCGAATACGGCTTTGTAATCCATCGTAAGATTGGTGACTCATGAATGTAAGGGCTCCTCTTTCAAACCCCGGTTGTCCACAGCGCTCCGATTCGCCGGGGACACCGGGTGTTTGAAGGTCCAAATGTCTATGTGTCATTGTCAAAATTGTTTTGACCGGTGATAGTGTAACAAAGGAATCGCACGACGTCAACCCGATTTTAATGGTTGGATATGGATTAAGGTGGCCCCTTGCGGGTCGGGAAAGATCTGCTTAGAACGCCACTCATCGAAAAAGCTGGCCTGATGCACACAATTGACGGTACAGAGCGGACTGCAATCCTTCCGTGTATTAAATTCCCGCTTGATGTCTTCGATGGTGTATTCCTCCAGCGGAATCCCCGGATAACCACGCTGCTGAGAACACCAATGCACAAGCCCATCTTCGCAGATGTAGAGATAGCGCGCCCCTGCCCGACACTTCCACCTGTTGGGCTTCCCTTCCATCAGGTTTTTCTGGAACAGCCCATAGTTCCAGTAATGTATGAATGACTTAGAAATCTTGCCAATCTCATGATAAACCGCATGCTGTTTTGCACTCAACGGGTTGAGGAGTCCACTCCCATTGTGTAACACACCGACCGAGTGGGAGAATCCGTAACTCATGGCTCGCTTGGCAACTACAATCGCGTCTGGCGTGCGTTCATCGCTGATTCCCAATACGGAGTTGATATTGACCTGAAACGTCGCATGGTCTGCCAGCAGTTGCAGCTGGCGTTCCAGAACCTTCAGGCTTTTATAAGACACTGCGTCCGGTTCGATATTATCAATGCTGATCTGTAAATGCTGAAGGCCTGCCTCGTTCAATTTCCGGATTCGATCTTTCGTCAGCAGGTAACCGTTCGTGATCATTGTCGCAATGATGCCGTGGCTGCGGATCTCCTTGATGATTGTTTCCATCTCGGGGTGCAGGAGGGGTTCACCGCCTGTACAGGTTATCATTGCAGTTTTCAGATTCGCCAATGCCGCGATCCGTTTTTTCATTGCGTCAAGCGGGACGGGGGCTGAGACCTTGTCATACTCGTTGCAGTAGGCACAGCTCAAGTTGCAACGTCGCGTCACAACAAGGTGAGCTAAAAGCGGGTGATTGGCGGATAGGATGGCGCGACCCACAAATTTGAGTCCAGTTAGAAGATTTGTCATTTCGATTTATACCTTTCGTTATCCCGCTGATTTTATCCTGAAATCGGTGGTTTAGGACGATGTGGGTTTATTGGGTCGGCTTATCCCACGGCGCATGCCCCGGGTTACATTTGGGAACCCGATCAATCTCTCTCCCTGAACGCCCCTCAATCTCGTAAGTGGCGAAGTGGGCGTCGAGCCGTTGCGAGAGCGTTTCGATCTCCGCACGATACGCCGCGTCATCCATCCGATTTTCCTGCTCACCCGCATCCCGCTCAAGGTCATAAAACTCATTGGGATAGTGCCCATTGGGGCCGGGGTATCGGCGAATGAGTTTTCGCGTTTCGGTGCGAATCACCCTGGCATTGCGCCCCTCCGCTTCGCTTCCCCAAAGAACGCATCCCGCCACGTTTCCTTATCTCCCGTCAGAATTGGCAAATAGGATTCACCCGGCGAGTGTATCGCTTTATGTGTCCCCTCATCCGGCACGGCGTTGGCAACATCAAGCAAGGTGGCAAAAAGATCACAGTGATCGACCATCTGATGCCGAACCGCTCCGGCTGGCAAACCCTCCTTCCAGGAGAATAGACACGGCACCAAGATCGATTCTTCAAGGAAATTCTGCGGACGGGTTGCGTTCCCTTTGCCCGTCAGTCCATGATGTCCATTCATGTGGCCGTGGTCGGCTGTATAAACAACAAGCGTGTTGTCGAGTTCACCGCGGGCGTCAAGTTCGTCGATGATTCGCCCCATCTGCGCGTCGATGTACGTGACTGCGGCGTAATACTGCGCGAGGTTTTCGCGGGCTTTTTCGCTCAAATCTCCCCTGTGTGGGATGTCATCGAAACTGCAATTTCGGTACGATTCAACCAGCCGCTCTGGGTGTTGACTGAACGGCCCATGCGTGTCCACATATCCAACAAACAGAAAGAAAGGTTGCTCTCGACGACGGTTTCGCAGAAAGCGGATCGATTGGTCTGTGAAAGCAGCGGTCTGAAAACAGGTGTCGGTCACGATTTTCCCCTGGTCAGAGAAGCGAATCTCCCCTTTGTGCGGATATTGTCGATCGCCGTAACTGAACCAGCAATCGAAACCGGGCTTCGGCTCCCAACTCTTTCCGCAGTGCCATTTTCCAATCAGCGCGGTCTGATAACCCGCGCCCTGTAGCAGTTGACCGATGTTGGTTTGTCCATCTAAGCCGGGGTGCTGACTCCCCGGCTCCGTCGTTTCAAGTATCCAGTCATGGATGCCGTGTTGCGAGGGGAGACGCCCGGTAAAAAAACTGGCTCTGGCTGGAGAACAGACGGGGGTTGGCGTAAAGGCGCAGGTCATTCGCACGCCCGTTTTCGCCAGATAGTCCATCGTCGGTGAATGAATCTCGCGATTTCCATAGCAGCCAGAGGCCCACTGGCCGTGGTCATCTGTAAGGAAAACAAGGATATTGGGTTGCTTCATCAAATAAACCTCCGAATATTGTGATACCAACTTGCAATTGGAAAAGTAATGTAGCCCAAGATTCTATCTTGGTTCCAGCCTTCGCAATCATTGGAAGCCGCTCACCAGTCCATTTGCAGATTTGCAAATTTCTACCCCCAGATTCCCGTTGCGGTGGGTTGGGGAGGAAAGAGCGCTTCTAAGAGGGCAACGCTCTCTTGGGTGTGTCGGGAGGGAAGTTGACGGACAATATGAAAAACCGGTTGGAGCCCCAAAAGCATTGAGCAAAAGAGCTCCTGATTCATCTCGATTTTCGGGAAATCTCCGGGCTGTTGTGTCAGTTTCCCATTGCGAAGCTGTAGGTCTGCTGTCTGACCATTGACACAAAGGCGCAGACCGCCATTTTGCACGGGAATCGCTGTTTTATTGAGGCGTGTTTGCAGTTCTGGAATCAATGTGGCAATCAGGCCCGGGAAGTCAATGACCTGAAGCATATTGCCAGACTCGGTGGTTTCCCACAGGGTCGGGATAAACCCCAGACTGTAATCCCGGTAGATGGGATAGAGATATGGGTCAAGCGGCAGACGGGCACTCACAGTTGAGGCACCGTAATGGTGAGCAGCCAGGAGAATGTGGCTGAGGAGGTATCCCAGTGGCTTGGGGAACTCTGGAGCGACAGCGGCATCCGGAATGGTGACTCGGGTTTCAAAGCGGGTGTGGTCAGTTGGGGCCGTTTGGGCAAATAGATAGGCCAGTACCTCGCCTGCTTCTTCGTAGACTATACGCCACGGGTTGGGTTCCCAGTTAGGATTTTCTCCCGGCGGCGACGCGGGCCCTTGAGGTTGGGCACCGGTGCGATTGTGATTAAATTCGCCATAGAGACGGTAGTGGGCGAGGTAATCCGCTGTGGGATGATAAGGGCGAATCTGTCCAGGGTAATCGGCCCGCAGGAATCCATCGGGGGCGGTATGGCCACCTCTGGATGTGAGTCCGGCGAGGGGGAACTCAATGAAACCACGCGGAAAATGGATCCACCCAAAGCGACGATAGAATTTGGTATATCCACCCAGGCGGGACAGATGGAATCCTTCCTGACGCATCCATCTGACAGTCTCCTCCATCAGCTGTGTACCGAAACCTTTCCCCTGGTGTTCGGGAAGCGTGGACACTTCGCCGACATCCGCTTTGGTGATGACGCTAGAGCCGATTTGAATCCGGTGTTGAGAAATGTGAAGGGCAGAAACGATTTTGCCGTTGGATTCCAGAACCCGATAGCTCTCTGGATGCGCACGAACGCTCGCGGCATCCCGCTCGAATTTTTGGCTTCCTTTTTCACGGCCGAAGGCTTGCGACAGTACCTGTAGGGTCTCTTCCTGGTCCGCGGCTGTCGCAGCACGAAAACGGGTTGTCATCGATGGTGCTCCTTTCGGTACGATATCCCTATCTGGAAGAAAGGGAAGGTTGATTCAGAGTATAGCAGACTGGTAAATTAAGTGCAAGCAAAAATATCTCAGCGCCTCACGTTTCGATATAAAGTTGCCCCCAGGGATTTTGGAGTGTTGACTTGTTGGGGCCAACATGCTAAAATACACGTATGATTTATAATAATTGACTCATAAGCGCTGACCGTGTCAAGCAAAACCATCAATCACTTTTTGGTTGGCAAGTAGCAAATTTTCGGTTATAATTTGATCTGACTCAGAATAGATTCTCTTTGCATTTACACTGGTCTAAGCTAAAGGATTTTTGCATATTAAAGTCAAGGAGGAGAATGATGTCACTACTAAGCACGCAGGCAAATATTGTCACATTTCTTAAAGAACAAGGGTATCGCGTCACTGAAGATGATTCAATCCTGATTATCCAACATGAAGATGGACTCCATATTTTTGCGATTATTGATGAGCCGCAGATTGAATTTATGGTGGATGTGTGTCGTGTGAATGACCTTGATACAGAAAGGCTGGAGGGGGTCTACGAAAAGATCCTTCACCAAAACACCGCAATTCTTCCAAGCAGTTTCGGAATTGATTCAAGGGATGCGGCTGACAAGCACATCGTGTTGGTTGATAGCCTGGCAATCGAAAACATGGACGCGAATGAACTTCTTCTCTCGTTGGATTCCCTGGCAGTCAACGTCTTTACTGCCCACGGTCTGCTGATGCCCTATCTCAAGAAAACTGATGCGTAATCAAATCGGTCAATGTCACCATCAGACTTCCGAAGTCTTGGAGACTTCGGAAGTCTAAAAATGTAAACTTTATTGAAAGGTAGTAGTTAAAAAACGGAACGAGGTTTTTGATGAAAATCTATATTCTAACGGATTTAGAAGGTGTCGCAATGGTGTCCCGATTTAGCCAAACGCGCGAAGAGGGGCCAGAAAAGCAGGTTGCGATGAAACTCTTGACTCATGAAGTCAACGCGGCTGTTGATGGAATCCTTGATGTGGACCCAGACGCAGAGGTTGTGGTTTGGGATGGACACGGCAGCGGCGGTATTGACGTGTTGGAATTTCATCCCGGAGCGAAGCTGATCGCGCGAGGCCCAATCCGTCCTCCCTACTATCTTGATGAGACTTATGACGCCCTCTTTTTTGTCGGACAACATGCAATGGCAGGGACACCGAATGCACCATTAAGTCATACTTATTCTTCAAAGTCGATCGAGTACTACAAACTGAACGGTGCCCAGATCGGGGAATTCGGTTGTCGTGCGGCGATGGCGGGGAGCTTCAACGTCCCAACAGTATTTATCTCAGGCGATGACAAAGCCGTTGCTGAAGCAAGCGCCCTCATCCCGAATATCTACGGCGTGGAAACCAAGCAGGGGCTTGGGCAAGAACTCGCCTTACATTTGTCACCCAAGCGGTCTCGGGAGTTCATCCGAAAAACGGCGGCGGAAGCGTGCAGAAATGTTGACAAGATTGGGCCCCTGGAGATCGCGCCTCCCTACGAGCAGGAGATTCGTGTGCTCGAGGGTAGTTCAATCGATGGGTATTTGCGGAGAGGGGCAGTGAAGATAGATGATCGAACGGCCGTCAAACGAAGTGATACCATTTGTGCGCTGTTTGTTTAGGGAAGATGGGCTGTTTGGGGGGGGAAATGAAGCACTTGTACGAGCTAAGACAGATCGGTGGGCAACGAAAAAGGGACAGAACGCCTCCGCAGAACCTTACTGTAACTTTAAGTCCTACCCCCTGTGTGCGTCCTGTCCCGTAATTGAGCGATAAACATGAGAGTTTATTGCAACTGCGGATGATAAGCAACCTTCATGCCAATTGAACAACAATGGTATCAATGAACACTATCAAAAAGGGTATGGAGGCAGATTGTGTCGTTCTCTCATCTCGGAAGTGCTTGTCAGGCCTATGTTGGATGGGGGTAGCCACTATTTTCTATCATGGTTACTCGGATCGCTATCTCGTTGATGTTGCTCTGAATCTCCATCCCCCTCAATTGGGCAAGGTGATAGTATTTCATACAACAATGATAACAATCGTATACAGTGCTGATTTTTCACACTGAGAAAATTGGGCTACTACCTTGTCAGATTAGTTTTGACTATTCCCCCCCCCTCCCCCCCGCGGGCAGGGGGGAAAGTGGTTTCCCCTCCCCGCCCGCGGGGAGGGCCAGGGTGGGGGAATTCACCCCTCAGAATTTATCTGACAGCGTACTACTACTTGTCATATAAATTCTGACCCGTTGGGAAGGGGGTGTCCCCCTTCCCCCATTGGGAGTGCAACTCCCTTGCAACGGGTCAAATATTGTGTGACAAGGTACTACGACTGAATCTTATTTCTAATATGGCATTGGCGAATTATACACGGAGGATTAAAATGATGGATATGATGGATAATGAAGAAATGGAACCAACCGACGAATCACTCGACGAATCGCTAGAGGAAGAAGCCATTGATGCTTTTGGCGATGATGATGAAGAGGTGGAACCAACCGACGAATCGCTAGAGGAAGAAGCCATTGATGCTTTTGACGATGATGATGAAGAGGTGGAAGTAACAGAAGAAGCCGTTGATTCTTCTGAGGTTGATGATGACTTAGAACTCACAGAAGAAGATACAGAGGAAGCAACGGCTGATTCCTTAAAAGTGAGTGATGATTTCACCTACATTCTCAACGATAACTTGAACTTCTATCTTGCTTACAAGGCATACTACGACGACCGAAACTACGAAGAAGCAATTGCAAAATTTCAATCGACAATCGAATCTGAGCAATCGCAGACAAAAAACCTTCCAGGCGCATCCGATTTTCCAGAGAGGGTGCAGCAGCCAGAACCGAACAGCGTGATTGCGAAATCACTGTATTGGATGGGGGAGGCTTACATTAGAATTAATCGGATTGATAAAGCAATTGAAGCCTTTGAGCAGTTAGCCCGCCGTTTCCGTAGACATTATCTATCACTAGCGGCTCAACGGCGAGTTGCCGTGCTAAAAGCGAAGTATCTAAAAGAAAAGGAGTCGGTGTAATGGACAAAATTATTGATTTGCGGAGTGATACCGTAACCAAGCCAACTCGCAAGATGCGCGAAGCAATGATGAACGCGGAAGTGGGTGACGACTGTTACGGAGAAGACCCAACCATTCAACGTTTAGAATCTCTGGCGGCTGAAAAGATAGGTAAAGAGGCCGCACTGTACGTGCCTACGGGCACCATGGGAAATACGGCCGCCATCCTGGCTCATACCCGTGCTGGTAATTATGCAATTCTGGATTCAGAATGCCATATTTACTACTATGAACATGGAAACATCTCATCATTGGCAGGTGTTATGCCGATTGTGATGAACAGCGTGGATGGCGTCCCTGAACCGGATGCGGTCGAACCCTACTTGCAACGGGATAGCACCCGCTTTCCCCAAACGAGCCTCATCTGTTTGGAGAACACGCATAACCGTCGGGGGGGGAAAGCAATTGCTTTAGAGCGCATGGCTGCGATTCACGAGTTGGCGCAACGCTATCATGTTCCTGTGCACCTGGATGGGGCGCGGATTTTTAATGCGGCGCACGCCCTCCGTGTCGAGGCGCGTGAGGTTGCAAGCCATGTCGATTCGGTCATGTTCTGTCTATCGAAGGGCTTGTGCGCCCCTGTCGGTTCTATGCTCGCTGGCGATGCGGCGTTCATCCAAAAGGCACGCATGGCGCGTAAGCGGCTTGGGGGTGCCATGCGGCAATCCGGGGTGATTGCGGCGGCCGGCATCGTTGCGCTAACGGAGATGCCCGATCGGCTCATTGAAGACCACGCAAACGCCAGGCTCCTTGCAAAAGCGTTGTCGCAGTTTGACGAACTCGGTGTGCGTCCGGAGGATTGTCATACCAATATGGTGATGCTCAACACGAAACCGCTGGGAATATCGGCGGCAGATTTTGGCGTTCGCGTTGCTCCACACCATATCAAAGTCTCCATTTACGGCCCAACCACCGTGCGATTGGTGACCCACCACGATGTGAGCCGCGAAGATGTGCTCTATGCGGCGGAGGTTTTGGTGGATGTCATTGCAGCGCTATTGAATTGAAGATTGTCTATTGAAGATTCAGGATTCAGGATTCAAGAAATGTCAGTTTTATACTTTGAATGGTCATCAACTGTCATTCTGAGCGAAGCGAGGAATCTCAGCGGTGGGGATGTTTCGCTTCGCTCAGATATGGTAGAATTTGCCGATTGGCGCGAATAAACGGAGGCTTGGATTCGTCATGAAGCGTCATTCAATGGGTGATTTAGCCTATCTTAAATTCAGTTTAGCTCGTGAAGCGCTCGATCAAGGTGATGAAGTTTCAGCGATAATGTTACTCCGTGAATCGTTGGAATTGAATGACCATTTCAAGTCCTACGAGCTACTCGGTGGTATCTGCCTCAAACAAGGCGATTGGGTTCAGGCAAGGCAATACTTGGAAAAGGCTTACGCCCTGAACCCAAAGAATGATAAAACTGCGACATTGCTCGCTGAAACACTCTCTGCACAGGGTGATTCGATAAAGGCAATTGTTGTGCTTGAAGGGGTGCTTCTGAGAAATAACAATTATGGTCCAGCCCAGAAATTACTCAAGCAACTCAAGTAAGGGATAAATACCTTTTAACGCAAGACGCATCGCATTTTACGTTTTACGCATCACACCACACATTTCATGCGGAGGAATTATGGCAACACATCACTTTCAACCAACAGTTTATTACACCGCCATCGGGTCATACCCGCCTGTGCTACACATCGCAAGCGGCGATACCGTCATCACGACAACTGTAGATAGCGGCGGACGCGACGCTTCCGATCAACAGGTCACACCGGGGGGGAATCCCCAAACGGGCCCCTTTTATATTGAAGGGGCGGAGCCGGGGGACACCCTCGCTGTCCGTTTGGATCGGCTAGTCCCCAACCGAAAGCTTGGGCGAACCGCCACGGTGATCGCCCCACACGTCCTCGACCCGTACTATGCCGCTTCGCACCTGCCCAAAGGGGAGAGCGGGGAATGGGAAGTCGATGTCGAACAATGGACCGCGACCTTAAAATCTCCAGCAACGAAACTGGGGAACTTCACAATCCCGCTTGAGCCGATGGTGGGTTGCTTTGGGGTCGCTCCCCCGCGCGGACAAGCCATCTCCACAGCGACCTCCTCAACACACGGTGGGAACATGGACTATCGCGGCTTTGCCGAAGGGGCCACGGTCTACTTTCCTGTCTTTGTCCCCGGCGCGCTCTTTCATATCGGTGACGGGCATGCGGTGCAGGGCGATGGGGAAATCGTTGGCACAGGGATTGAGATCTCTTTCGATGTGCAGTTTACCGTCCATTTGCTCAAAGGGAAGAATATCAGTTGGCCCAGAGCGGAAAACGACGCCTATATCCTGACGGCTGGAAACGCGCGCCCCTTAGACCAGGCCGTGCAACATGCAACGACGGAGATGGTCCGCTGGCTTGGAGAGCTCGGACTGGAAGGGAACAGCGCGCATATCTTGCTTGGTCAGTGTGTAGAATACGAGGTCGGCAACGTCTTTGACCCCGCGTATACGATGATTTGCAAGGTGAAAAAGCGCCTCTTGCGGGAGATTGGGGTGTGGAAAGAGGGGTAGCTTGTACAGAGTGGGGGATGGTGTTCTATCACTAAACCCGTGAGAAGATGTGTCCCATCAGGAACATTAACCATACCGCGTTGCCCGTAAAACGTGAAGCGTAAGCCGTCAGACCCGTTACGTTTTACGTTTTACGAGTGTTGAATGGCAAATCCAAACCCTACATTAGGAGGAACATAATATGCTGCCCAAAACTGTGCTTTACTACGGAAGTGAAAATCCGCCGCCGGAGCAAATCGAACTCCGGGCGGGCCCCCTTTCGATGTTCTTTGAACCGGAATCAGGTTTTCTGCGCTATATTCGGATGGGTAATCGAGAGATTCTCCGCGGGATTTATTCAGCGGTTCGAGACCGCAACTGGGGCACCATTGCCCCCAAGATTTCCAATCTGGTCACTGAAATCAACGAGGACACTTTCCACATGACCTTTGACGTTGCGTGCAAGGCGGGAGACATAGACTTCTTTTGGCGCGGGAGCATCTCCGGCAATCCGCAGGGGACAGTCACCTTCGCCATGGACGGCGTCGCACGTTCAACCTTTCTGCGCAACCGAATTGGCTTTTGCATCCTGCACCCTCCCTTTCGTTCCCCCCAAAGTGGGGCGGAAAGAGGGACGGGGCAGCCGTGCGTCGTAGAAAAGGCGGACGGCACGGTGGTGCAGGGGACTTTCCCTTACTATATCTCGCCTCATCAACCGTTTGTGGACATGCGAGCCATTTCCCACGAGGTGCTCCCCGGTCTGTCGGCTGAAGTGCGCTTTGCGGGCGATATTTTCGAGATGGAAGACCAGCGCAACTGGACGGACGCTTCGTTCAAAACCTACTGCACACCGCTTCGCCTGCCTTACCCGGCGGAGGTCAAAGCGGGGACCACCGTCGCCCAATCGGTCACGTTGAGCCTCAAAGGGGAAGCCGCAGGGGAAGCCGCTAAAGGTTCCTCCGATGAGATTACCTTTACCCTCGGTGACGTGCAGCCGGTTCACCTGCCTCGAATTGGGCTCGGCGTCGCGAGTCACGGCCAGCCCTTGAGCTGGACCGAACAGGAACGCTTGAAGGCGTTAAACCTCTCTCACCTCCGGGTCGATGTGAACCTATCCCATTCCAATGTCAGAGATATCCTGAACCGGGCGACCCTTGAGGCGCAGGCGCTGGGGGTATCGCTTGAGGTGGCGTTGTTCCTGACCGATGTTGCTGAAGAGGAACTGAGCGCCTTTGTCAAAGTGCTCGATCAGATTAAACCGACTGTTTCAACATGGCTCATCTTTCATGCGGCTGAAAGCTCCACCACAGCGCGATGGGTCCAACTTGCCCGGCGCTATCTCTCGACCTACGACCCGAATGCGAAGATTGCTGCCGGCACCAATGCTTATTTTACCGAGTTGAACCGGGACCGTCCCCCCGTGGAGGCATTGGATGGGGTCTGCTACTCCATCAACCCACAGGTTCACGCCTTTGACAACGCCTCACTGGTCGAGACGCTTGAAACGCAAGCGCGAACGGTTGAGAGTGCGCGTCAGTTTGTGGGCGACCTGCCTGTGATAGTGACACCCATCACGTTGAAGCCCCGCTTTAACCCGAACGCCACCGGACCTGAACCGGAACCTCTGCCGGGTGAATTACCCTCGCCGGTCGATGTGCGGCAGATGTCCCTCTTCGGCGCGGGATGGACGCTTGGAAGCCTGAAATACCAGGCCGAAAGCGGTGTCTACAGCACGACCTATTATGAAACCACTGGTTGGCGCGGGGTGATGGAAACTGACCGTGGCTCTCCTGTGCCGGAGAAATTTCACTCGCTACCCGGATGCGTTTTTCCCATGTACCAGGTTCTTGCTGACGTAGGCGAGTTTGCAGGCGGCGATGTTATCTCGACCACATCAAACACCCCCCTGGTCGTGGATGGGCTGGCTATCTGCAAGGACGGGGTGACGCGAATGCTTTTAGCGAACTTTACCCCACAACGTCAACAAGTCACCATTTACAACCTCAACGCCGTTGTCTTGGTCAGATATTTAGATGAGACGAATGCTGAAACCGTCATGCAGTCGCCGGAGGCGTTTAGAGCGCAAGCGGGTGAACGGCTGGAAACCTCTGACGGGTGCGTGAAACTGGAGCTGCTGCCGTATGCCTTTGCCCGTATTGACACTATAAAGCAGGGACATAAACGATTTGCGTAATCAAACCTTGAAAAGGTTCTAAACTTTTTCAAGGTTCTTCACTTCGTTCAGAATGACGGACTCAACGGTTTCCCGGACACGCTCTCAGCACAGCTACCCATTCGTGTAATTTGCCAAAAATACAAGCATCCTTTGGGGCCATTAAGCTCATTCAGCCTCTTGACTTCTTGTTCAGCAGCTTCCTGAGTTGAAACAACTTTTGTGATTGCAATTTTTTCTTCCAAAGGAGCCTCCTCTTGAAACGTGTCCACACGAACAATAGCGAACACATGATTGTACTTTGCGTTTGTTGAATACATAGTTGCCTTCCTCCTGGTACGCTATTGTTCAGTCCCGAGCGACTTGTCGGTGAGGCTTCCAATACGCTCACCAGTTTTCGCATTGTAAACATCTCCAGTACGACCCATAACCACATCGTCTGCTGCCCCAAGGTTTGCCTGCTCTTTCATTTTATGCAACCGATTGCTTGCGACTCTTGGGTCTACTCCATGATATGTTTCCAAATGCCGAAATGCCTTTTGAGGTGCATCTTTTCCGCGAAATGGGCGTCCCGGTATATTGTATATTGGTAGTCCATTTGCAAACACTGTGGCTAAAAATCTCAAAACTGAACGCATGGTTCCTCTTTCACACGTATTTACGACGCCTAAACCACTCTATAGGATACCTCCTGGGCGTCGTACGTAAACGTGTGGGTGTTTCAAGTTTACCATATTAAGGTACAATTTGTCACAACAAACATCGTCTGATATTAACCCAACCACGTTTTCTAAACCGCAATTGGATGATTACTAAAAATGAAAAGTCCCTTCGATCTCGATCGAATTCGCCGTATCCTCATCCTGCGTATGGGACCGCTCGGCGAAACCATCCTGACGACCCCCGTTATCCGGGCATTGCGAAAGCGTTTTCCAACGGCCCACATTGCCTACATGGTTGCCCCGACACGAGAAGCACTCGTCGCCGCCAACCCGAATCTGAACGAGGTCATCACCTATGAGAAAGCCGTACCCAAGCTGATTTACGGTATCATGAAAAGATCTTTTCAGATGGCGGTCATCCTCCAACCGACATTTCGCCTGGTGCTGCACACATTCCTCGCACGTATTCCATTTCGCGTCGGTTTTGAGACCCATTCGGGTGGGCGAAAACTGTTACATATTGCCGTCCCCAATTGCACCAATCAGCATGAAACGGGCAGATACCTTGATGTCGTCCGAGGACTTGGCATCGAACCTGAGAGCGATGAACCCGAGGTGTTCGTAGATGAGGCCGCCCGGAAATGGGCAGACAATTTTCTCGCAACCTACGGAATCGACGTCAAGCGTCCACTGATTGGACTCAATCCCGGCGCGGGGGCGACCTACCGTCGATGGTCAAAAGCGGGATTTGCGACGGTCGGCGAGCTGCTGCATCAGGCGTACCACGCCCAGATTTTGATCACCGCGGGGCGTTGGGAGGGGACGTTGCCACACGAAGTCGCGGAGCGGATGTCTTGCTCACCGATTATCGTTACGGATACAACGCCGATGCAATTGGCGGCGCTCCTCCAGAGATTGGACCTCTTCATCAGCAACGATACGGGCCCCATGCACCTGAGCACGGCGGTCAAGACGCCCACGATCGCCCTGTTTGGGGCGTCAAACCCCTTACAGTGGGGCCCCATCTGGCCCCAGCATACGGTGATCGGGCGTAAAAGTATGGAAGATATTACCGTTGCCGATGTCTTCGCAGCAGCAAGAAATCGGATAACAATGGATGAAACAGAAACGGAAAAGCAATGATAAATCGTTATCAAGTTTCAGCAGACGCAATCCTCTACAAAAAAGTCCCCATCCCCGACGCTTTCATCTCCATTGATTCGGACGGACGACGCTGGGGAGGAGACATCCGCATCGGCGACCTCACCGGCGATGGGAACGTCGATTTCCTTGTTTCCAAGTCGTTGGGTGGGATGAAGCCGTGCTTTCTCGGCGCATTCACGCACGATGGCGAACCGATCTGGTCAGTGGGCGATAAGGGCTTTACAGCAGCGGATGCCGACAGCGCGGAGATGCTTAGGACGCTTTCGCCGGAGCGCCCCGGCCCCGTCGCCATTTACGACATCGATCAGGACGGCGATGCGGAGGTCATCTGCTTCCTGATCGATTTTGACATGAAACGCACCAGCAAATGGGTTCTGGACGCGATTGAACTCGTCATCTTAGATGGCAAAACGGGGGCGATTAAGCGAAAAGCTTCGCCGCTTGAGCTTCGCCGCTGTCATGGGTATGTCGATGGCGAACTCCACGCTTCCAATTACGTCCATCAGCGTCTCATGATCGCGAACTTTACTGGCGGTGCGCAACCACGGGATTTTGTTGTCAAGCTGGGCAATGACGTTCTCGCGTTTAACCATGAACTCGACCTCCTGTGGCGATACACGAATCGGTGGCATCGTTACCCGGCGCATTCCGCGTATATTCCCGCCATCGGCGACCTGGATGGCGATGGCCGGGATGAAGTGAACGGCGGGCATTTCGGTCTCGACCACGACGGCAGTGTGTTGTGGGAAAAATATCTTGGCGACAACATGGACGCTGTCCTGGTTGAGGAGTGGGATGGGGACGAGCGCAATGGAAAGGAAGCCATCCTGTCCGGCTGGGGGCAAGTCCTCGATGGACATGGGAACGTTATCCTCAAACTCGGTGAAACGCTGGTGCCACACGGACAGGAGATTCGTTACGGCAACCTCCGACTCGACTCGGCCGGGCCCGAACTCGTCATCCGTTATAACGGGCATCATCCGGATATGATGGTTGTGAGTAACAGGGGCGAGGTACTCAGTCGATTCCGTGTCGATGAATCCCCCAATAACACAGGGTTGGAAATCATCCATTGGAACGGTGCGGGCGCAGCCGATCTCATCTATAGCCCCGCCGCGCTCTATGATGGATATGGGCGCAAAGTTGTGACGTTCCCCGGTCTACCACCTCCGTCAGGGGGCAAGATGGAATGGTATCACTGCTTTCCCGCAAACGTGTGCGGGGACGAACGCGAGGAGGTCATCTTGTATGTTCCTTACAGCGACGCGATCTACATCTACACCCCTTCCCATTTTGCTCCAGGGGCGTTTCGTGGCTACTGCCATACGCCGCGTCAGTACAATGCGCGATTGATGGACTGACGTGAAACGTGAAACGTGTATCTGAAACGTGAAACGTGAAACGTAAGGAAGATGGGAAAACGAGGAAGGGAAGGAAGGGAAGGATGGGAAGGAAGGAAGAGAAGGGAAGTAGAGCGGGCGGCTCGCCCGTTCCTAGATGGGGCAGAAGGGAAGGAAGGGAAGGAAGGGAAGGATGAGAATTATGCTTCACGTTTCACGTTTCACGTAATACGCATCACGTATCACGAATCACGCATCATCGTTCGTGGAAATGGAGAATGAAATGGAATGTCCAAAATGCCATCATGAAAATCCAGTGGGTGCGACATTCTGCCTGGAATGTGGCACCGCGTTAGAAAATGTCTGTCCAAAATGCGGGACGAAACTTCCTTTGGAAGCGAAGTTTTGTATGGAGTGTGGGACACAGATTAGAGAGAAGCCCGAACCAACGGCTGAACGGCGAGAGATGGATTTGCCCGTCGGACCGTTATCGGCTAAACGTGAAGCCCCCGAAGCCGAGCGCCGCCAATTGACGGTCATGTTTTGTGACCTGGTCGGTTCCACCGCTCTCTCCACGCAACTCGACCCAGAAGAGCTGCGCACGGTGTTGCGTGAGTATCAAGCGGTGGCGTACAATGCGCAAAGGAGGGATGACCGAAGACATGAGAAGCCGTCACCGGCTAAATAAAATTGTGCCTATTACCTTGCCAATGTCACATTTCACCGTAGCCCAAGATTCTATCTTGGTTTCTTCTCCGTTCCGAGAGCCTTCGGCCTGTGAAATGGCTCAACGGCCAACTTAGAAAGTTGGGCTACAACTGCCTCTTCATCCGAATATGACATTGGCGAATTACATCACATCTGAATGTTAAGGCTGAACCGCACACTGCGTCCCGCTGCCGGATAATAGTACACCAGCCCACTTCCCGAAGTATCAGGATAGCCCGTTGTACTGTAGGAGCGATTCAACAGATTGAGCGCCTCAACTGCCGCGGAAATCACACCATACTGGTATGAGATTTTGGCATCTAGTGTGGTGTAATTCGGAAGGGTGATTGTATTGGCATCATCAAGGAAAATTCTGTTCGCGGACTTGAGAATCAGGCTGCCATTCAATCCAGAGGCGCGCGTTGTGCTTATCCCACCGGTGATTATATCGCGAGGGATGGCTTTCAACTGTTTACCCATGTTTTCACCAAACCGTGAGGTCGCAGATTGGCGCGTGTAATTGACAAAGACATTTGCGCCGGGTTCAAGATAACACCTTAGACCCGCCTCAACGCCCCGATGACGGCTCTTGCCGATATTCACATACTTGAATTGTTCAAGACTGAAATCCAACTCGTCCCTCATTTCCATGGAGTATGCAGCGAGAGAAACCTCTCCGATCAGCGTATTGGGGAGAATCGCCGCACGATGGTAAGCCCCGATTTCCATGTTCGTTCCAAATTGGGGTTTCAGCTCACTGTTTGAAAGTGAAATCTTGAACGGAGGGAACTGGACGGGGATTGAGCGTTGGTCATACAGTTGGTCGAGCGTTGGCGCTTTGAATGACCGCGAAACATTGGCGTACAGATTGCCGACCTGATTGGCGGTGTTGATGTAACGGTAATTCAGCCCAACCTTCGGACTGAATGCGGAATGTGTGGAAGACGTCTCTTGTCCCTCACTCGGAGCCTTCGGGGTGTATGTGTCTCGAAGTCCGTCAAAACGTCCGCTGAAGAGAAGTCTGAGTTGATTTATCGGTAAGAGTTCATATTGCAGAAAGGCTGCAATCGTCCGGCGGTCACCATCTCCCTGCGCGTCCAACTGCCCACGGTTCGCTGACGACGCGCCGCTGTATTTAGACAGCCCCCCGGAAAAGAATGGGTAATATGCGGATGAAAGAAAGTGCAGCGCCGTGTCAACGCCAACAATCAGTTTACTGTTGAAAGGGACGCGCAACGAACCGAGCGTCAATTGAAGCGAACTCGCCAGGCGTGAAGTTGAAAGGTCACGATTCTTGGTATCAGCGAATTGTGGACTCAACACAAGCGTTCTCACTCCATCCGCCTTGCGAATCTCTCCTGAGACAGTACCTGACAGTTCCGCCCCCTCATTCAGTTTAAGTTCACCCTCCAGTGCGGCCCGGTGTTTTCGCTCGTCCGTGTGGTCAAATTTGTAATACGGCGAGGACTGCGTTCGAGACACATCCAATTCTAAATTTGACAACGGCCCCGGCTCATCAAACCGTGTCCAGTGATGCGCCGTAGATAGAGAGAGTTGTCCGTTGGGAGTGTGAAGCAGCGAAAACGCCCCGCCAACGTTCTCAATCTCCCGTTTTGCGTGTTCCCTAAATCCATCATTTCGCTCCTCCGACGCAAACAGATTATATGGGTGCCCACTCCAACGCCTGTTCGTTCGCAACTGGGCACTCAACGTACCGAATGTTCCACCATCGCTTGAAAACCGGGTTGTTGGGGCACCCTCACCTTTCGTCAAAATATTGACGACGCCACCGATTGCCGCATCTCCGTATAACGAAGAAGCCCCGCCGCGCATGAACTCGATCGATTGGATACTTGACAGCGGCACCGAATTCCAGTCCACCACCCCCGTCTCAACATTGTTGAGTTGTTTTCCGTCCATCAGAACGAGAAGATACTCAGCTTCGCCACCACCGTAAAAACCACGCACGTTTGCAATCGCGTCACGGCCGAGGCCATCGCGGTTAAAAAAAGTAATTCCAGGCAGTGCGCTGAGGGCGTCGGAAAGATTCGATACAGGGAGGTTACGAATGTCTTCGGAGGTCAGAACGGATACGGCTGCTGTGGAAGTCGCAAGGGGATTTTTTGTGCGTTCCGCAGTCACGACAATCGTCCCGAATTGATACACACGATTCGAGTCTGGGCCAGAATCCTGGGCCATAGCAACCGAGAATGCTACTAAGAAAATGAGGAGTGAAATGAAAGTCCTCAAAGCGCATTTTCTCGTTTGGAGTTTGCAAACAACTGACTTTGGAGATGGTTTCAACGGAGTTTTCCTCTCAGTGGAATGAATGTGGATTTATAAAAAACCGGAATCAGAAACCGAGTTTTTCTGAAAAACTCGGTTTCTCGCTTGAAGGCGAAAAGGGGAATAGACCAAAACTGCTGTCCGGGTCCATCAGTACCCCCCAAGCAACCTTTGTGCCAAGCGTGATTAAGAAGATTGGAAATCGTGTCTTTACGCCGATTCCTCATTGTTTTTGCCTGAAAGGTGCTTTCATGTTGTTCATTTTTTGAACATGACTGTTCATCAGTTTGACACTTTGCGGGACAGTTCCTTCAAGGTTTCACAAGAAGAAAAAAATAAAAATGACCTTGACAAGGTGCTTATTTTATTCTATACTGTGCGCCTCACATGTAAAAATAGGAGAGCACCTTTTGGCAGGTTATACGAAAAGGAGGCATTCACCATGAAAGTTTTGATTTTATCTGGTGCGAATCATCGGTTTGAAGATAGTGCGCGTGTCATCCACGAATTTCTCGCGACGCAAGGCGACATGTCCGTGACGCTCACCGATGACAAGGGGATTTTGGCGTCGCCCCAACTGAAGGCGTTTGATGCCTGCGTGTTTGGCACCGGGTTCACCCGCACCGTCCGTCAGCCCGATGGCACGCCCAAGCGGGAGCCGGACCTGACGCCGGAGCAGGAGGAGGGCCTGTTCCAATTCGTCAGCGGTGGCAAGGGGTTGGTCGGCATTCACGGGACGGCGTGGTGGATTGGTGGTCGCTCTGTGGACCTCATCGGTGGACACGCCAACTGGCACCCGCCCGGCTTGACGTTCACAGTCCATATTGAGGACATGGTTCACCCGATTACTCAAGGCGTCAGCGACTTTGAGGTGACGGATGAGATTTACATTTCCGCCTACGACCCTGCCATCCACATCCTCGCGTCAGCAGAGTGGCAGGGCAGGGCGCACCCCATGGCGTGGGTCAAGCCCTACGGGGCAGGACGCGTGTTTTACACCACGCTCGGGCACGGTCCCAACACATTCGAGCGGCCTGCGATGCAAAAACTGCTTGGCCAGGGCGTGCAGTGGGCAGCGAATGTTTGAGAACGGTACAAGTCAAGGTTCGTATTGCGTACTTCGTGTTGCGTACTTCGTATTGCGTAGAATAGCGCGGAATACGCAATACGGAATACGCAATACGCCATGGATGAAAGGTTTTAATTCCTGTTTTGGAAAACAAGTGCTCAGAGGTTCGCTGAACGCTTGAACCCCCGAACTGAACACAGGAGGAGTGAAGGATGCAATTCAAACATAAACTGATGTATATGGTGCTCGGTGGTTTGTTGGTTTTGAGTGGACAACTTCTGCCGAGTTTTCTTGGAGATGGCGCGACAGCGCAAAACGGAAAAACATCTGCCCAATTTGAGACAGTGATATGCCAAAGGTTGCAGGTGGTGGACAACTCCGGCAAACTTCGGGCACAATTGGCGGTCATGAAGCGCGATACCGATGAGTCGTTAGTTGATGTCATTCAAGTATTCAATGAAGCAGGGATTCCTGTTTATCAGGTGAGTTTAAGCCCTGACGGTGGCAGGGTCGGCGTATCGGGTAATGATGGGAAAACACGCGCGAAAATGCAGGTCGATCATAGTCCTGTCCTCAAAGGATATAGTGGTTTCGTAAGTGTAGAAGATAACGATGGAAAGAGTCATGCCTATATAGGCGCGATGCCTGGAGGCGGTCAAGTGATGGTATCCGGCAACAAAGGGGAAACCATGATGACGGCAGGTGAGATACGTGTGGATACCCCCTCCACAAGAGAGGACCCCATCCGTGTTTCTATAACTGCGGAATCTGAAGGCGGCCGAATCGCTATATTAGGTAACGACGGGATGGTGAAGGTTCACGCCGGGGTCTCGGAAGGTGGTAGTGGTTACATCGCTACCTTCAAAGATAGTAACTCGCCTGCGACGGGCTATCTTCCCTAGACGATTATCTCTGACATCATAACTTGCCAATGTCACATTCAAATCGGGATGCGTAGAACATGCGGCTCGCTGGTTCCAACTCCCCATCGAACGAGCGAGCCGCACGTTCTACGGGGCGATCGTCCACCGAATATGACATTGGCGAAATAATTTACCACAGTCAAAACAAAGGTGTTCAAAAACGAAAATTCAGGAGGATATGTATGAAGAAGATAACTGTACGCTATCTGCTGGCAATGAGTTTGCTTGCAGTGATCATCATTTTTGCCGGGTGCGGTGCCAAAAAGACGGTACAACGCATCGAACCGGATACGACCATTGACCTGTCCGGGCGCTGGAACGATACCGACTCTCGCCAGGTCTCCGAGGCGATGATTGTAGATTGTCTGAACCATCCCTGGCTCACGAGCCATGCGACCCGCTCTCAGGGCAGAAAGCCCGCCACCATCGTCGGGGCGATTCGCAATCGAAGCCTGGAACATATCGCCGTTGGAACATTTATTAGCGATATTGAACGCGCTTTTATCAACTCCGGTCGAGTGTCCGTTGTCTCAAGCGCGCAAGAGCGGGGTGAACTTCGCGCTGAAAAGGAAGACCAGCGCCAGTTCGCGGACGTCGAAACCATCAAGCAAATGGGACGTGAACTCGGAGCGGACTACATGATGACCGGCGAAATCAACTCGATTGAGGACCGGGAGGGAGGCAAGCAGGTCACTTTCTATCAGGTGGACCTGACCCTTACGAATATCGAGACCAATGAGAAAATCTGGTTGGGTCAGAAGAAGATTAAGAAATTCATCGAACGCAAGGGGTCTAGTTTTTAGCGCATGTCAACACAAGTTTCTATCCATATAGCGGTTCCACGCCCCCTTTTTCAATCGGTGATGCACCTTCGCCAAAGATTTTTCAGATGGTCTCTCATCCTTTCGTTTCTTCTGCTTCTTCTGACCGGGTGCGGTCACTATAGCATGCAGGAGGTGCGCCTCGCATTCGAGGGTGGAAAATTGGAGGATGCGTTGGCACATCTCGACAAGGGGAATTCAGGCAAAGCGCGACTCCCCTATCTGTTCGAGCGAGGCCTCATCGCCCACTACGCGAACCGTTTTGAGGAAAGCAATCAGGTGTTTGATATTGCGGAGAACACCGCTGAAGACCTCTACACAAAGAGCATTTCTCGTGAAGCGGTGTCGCTCATCACCTCAGACAACGTCCGCCCATATCCGGGGACGCGGTATGAGCGATTGCTCGTCCACTACTATCGCACACTCAACTACGCCTATCTGAACCAGCCAGATGAGGCGTTGGTGGAGTGTCGGCGCGGGGGGCAGCTCCTCCAACAGTACGCCGATGCAGACCCGACCTACAACTTTGCGGGGGCGGCGTTCCTCGCCTACCTTTCGGGAATTTTCTACGAGTGGACGGGTGACTGGAACGACGCCTACATCGCCTATCGTCAGGCAGAAGCGGGGTATCAACGTTATCAGGAACATCTCGGTGTCGCAATGCCCCAAGACATTGGACATGCGCTCGTTCGTCTCGCGCGAAAGTTAGGATTCAAGGAAGAGGCGGAGCGTTATACACAACTGTATGGGGAGCCGCCCAAGCCCCCCCCCGGTTCAGGTGAATTCATCCTCATCTATGAGAGTGGCTTCGTCCCACAAAAGACCGAGGAAAACCTCGTTCTCCCTATCCTCAAAACCGACAAGATTGAGCGGGAGGGTGAGGCTCCTGCCGAACAGAAGGAGCGAGAGGACGAACGAATCTGGAAGTTTGCTGATGAGCTCTCGCAGCGCCGCAACCTCCAGTATGAAGAAGTAAAGCTCGAATATCTGTTACGGGTGGCAATCCCCGCTTACCGGTCAAACCGTCCACGGATTGCGGGAGTCGAGGTACAGGTAGAGGATAAGCGGGTTCGCGGCCCCCTGGTCGAAGATGTTGAAGGAGATACCCTTGCAACGTTCGCCTCCGAACAGAAAATGATTCTTCTCCGAACCACGGTGCGCGCCCTGCTGAAATACCTCACCTTTCGCCGCGCGGAAAAGAAGAGTGACCTCGCCGGTCGCCTCGTCAACATCTTGAATGTCGCCACAGAAAGCGCGGATACCCGCTCATGGGAGACCCTGCCGAATCAGATATTTCTCGTGAGAATGTCCCTTCCGGAAGGAACGCACAATGTCACGCTCTCATTCCTGGACAAAGACGGCCAGGGCGTGCGGACGGAGACGCTCCCCAATGTGCGAATCGACGCGAATGAAAAGACGTTCCTGAACCACCGCACCTTCCAGTGATGCGTATTGCGGCTTAGGTTGGGAAGGTGAGGGGCCTGCTGAACATGCCGCAGGGCATACCGAAACCATTGTGTGTTGCGTCATAGAAAGGAAAACCGATGAGATTTCAAGGAAAGACGATTATTGTGACAGGAGGCGCTTCCGGCATCGGGAAGGCGACAGCGAACCTGTTTGCGGCTGAAGGCGCGTCCGTCGTGGTCTCTGATGTCAATCCCGCCGGCGAGGAGATTGCGCAAGAGATTAACCAGCGCGGCGGAAGTGCGATTTTTGTCCGAACCGATGTATCGAAGGCAGCCGACGCCGAGCGGCTCATACAGGAAACCCTCCGTCAGTATGGTCGATTGGACATTTTGCATAACAACGCAGGCATCCTGGTCGTCGGGGATGTGAGGACGATTTCCGAAGCGGATTGGGACCGATGTATCAATATCAACCTGAAAGGTGTCTTTCTGGTCTCCAAATATGCGGTTCCTGCGATGATACAGACCGGCGGCGGAGTCATTATCAATACCGCTTCCACAGCGGGGCTCTCCGGCGGCGGTGGTTACTCTGCCTATAGCGCATCGAAGGGGGGGATTATCCTTTTGACGCAATGTATGGCGTTAGATTTCGCCAGACAGAATATTCGCGTCAACGCCGTTTGCCCTGGTCCAACCGCAACGCCGATGATCCTTTCATCTGACCCGGCGCAGCAAGAGAGCGCCTTGGAGCGGTGGTCGAAAGAGCTCCCGATCGGCCGTGCCGGACGTCCCGAAGACATCGCCAAAGCTGTCGCTTACCTCGCCTCCGACGATGCGTCTTTTGTCACCGGAACGGCTTTCGTCATTGATGGCGGGCGTTTGCTCACGGGTATCGGCCAGCGGATTGCGGTGGAGCATTAGTCGTACCCTTTTGGCAAAAGAACCTTTTTACGTTTCACGCTTCACGTTTCACTCCTCACAGCCCCTTAAACTCATCAATCAGCGCGGGACGCCGACGGTTATCAAAACGGATACCCCGAATATAATTGTTCCATGCTGCCTCATCCCCCAAAACATCAAGATAGACCTGTTTCATCCCGGCAGCGAGTTGCGCGGCGGCGCGGTAGCGCTCCCGTCCATTGACGGCGAGGTAGCCGTTGATTAGCCGTTTGTAAATAGCAATGGCTTCTTCAGGATAGACCTGCGAAATCCCTTCCGCAATATGGGTTAAGGGTGCCACACCAATGTCGCTTCGGCGGCTGAACGCGAGGGCCTTACCGTAATCACCATCTGCAACATAGATTTCCGCCAACAGTAACTCTGAACCGTAGCCACCGCTCTGTTCCAAGGGAGCAAGCAGTTCGCGCTTCAGATCTGCCTCCCATGTACCCGCCGATTCGCTGACCCTTTTGAGGCGTCGATACAACTCCAAAGACGGAAATTCCTTGAATTGGGCTATCAGTATCCGCTGAAGATTCTGGACATCTCCACTCGTCTCGTATTGCTCCTCCAGAAATGGGTAAAGCGCGGCTTTGTGTGTTAAACGATCGAGTCCGTTTTCAGCGACCTCAATTGCTTCAGGGATTTGTCCTCGGCTCTGGTAAAATTCCGCCAGTTCTAGGTAATCAAGGTCCGAATTGAGATTTTGCCGACGAATCTCCAGATACGCATCTTCCTGACCCGACTGAAGATAAAGTTTCGCAAGCAGCTCTGCTTTCGCATCGAAATCGTCGTCGTCATCCTGGAGCTTCCCAATCACATAACTGAAATCTTCGGGCGAACTGCACGCCTTTATAATGGCATCGCCCAGTTCGCTATCGCTCCAATCGAGGTCAAAGTAGATGTCAATCAGGCTGTCGAGGTACTTTCGCTTTTGTTCGAGCGATAAGCCGGAATTGCCCAGCAAGGTCCCCATCTTCGCATAAATCCCATCAAGGCGAACAACGAGATTGTCCGTTTCATACCCTTCTTCGATCTGATTGACCTGTTCGAGGGTATAGATGTAGATTTCAAGCTGATCGGTGATGTCGGCGTTTTCCAGCGGTTCAAGCAACGTTTCGAGCTCGTTGCCAATGTCAGTCTCGTACCACTGCTCATAAGGATCGGACGCGCAAATTCTTTGAATATCTGCTTTCATCTCGCGTATCCAGCTTTTTTCGCCCGTCGGCTCTGTTCTTTCGATTAAAATCCTCAACTTTTGATAAAGGGCGTCGTTCTCATCTGCCGCCTCAAGGATTAACGAAATCAGCGCCTCTTTGGATAGGTTTTCCAACCCTTGACGAAACTCGGCTTCACTGATGGTTGAATCTGCCGATTCCTCTGCCCGTTCATAAACCCATTCAAATAGGACCGCAGCCACATGCTTGCAGACATCAACCCCTTGCGAGTATGGACAGGTGCACGTCCCATCCACCTCGTCCTCGTCACACCGAATCTTGACCGTATAACTCGGCACTGACTGACCAGCGACTTCGGCGGTAATGGTGCTTCCGCGAACCTTCAGGCTCATCACCATACCCGCATTGTAGTAATCGTATCCACGCCCAGCTAACGTGGGGCCAACAAGGTCATAAATATCATCCTCTGTAATTGCTCTCAGTGTCATTGATGTCACCTCAGTTCGTGAAACGTGAAACGTAAAACGTAATGCGTAAGTGTGTCTTTGCCTTCTTCTTACGAGTTTTTCACTGAGACTTCCGAAGTTTGATACCAGATGTTTGCTGAATCGGTTTTTCATGGTTTCGCATCGTTTCAGGGTCACTCGCGTGTTGAAACTTCGGAAGTCTGGGCCTCGCTTTTGCCCCTAACTGAAAAAGTCGTATCTTCTTACGTTTTACGTTTTACGCTTTACTCATTACGTCTCATTCTTACCTCAATGGAACCTGCGGCTCGTAGCCACGATTGAAGCTCGTTGTATTCTCAGGGATATAGTGGCAAATAAACGATTTGCGGAAACGCTCCTTGGATTGATTGGGTCGAGAGCCGTGGATGAGATGACCGTGGAAGTACAGCACATCTCCAGGCTTCATACGAACCAGATATTCCGTGTACCGATTCGGTGGCGTCACCGCCGTGTCGGTGAACGACTGCGTCTTATCTGTCGGTGTCATGGGGAGAATCGCCTCGACATGCGAGCCCGGAAAGACGATTAACGCACCGTTTTCTGCATCGATCTCCTCCAACGCCACCCATGCGGCGATGCAAGCATCAGGTTCCGTTTTGAGATAGTAGTCATCCTGATGAAAGTCTTGCCCCCGGGCACCGGGTGGTTTCCAGTAAAACATGGTCTGAAGCCCGATAGCTCCCATGCCGAGGATATCTTCAAGGGCATCGACGATTCGCGGATGCTTCAGGAAATGCAACGACAGGTCATCCACGCGATGCGGGTGCATCATGCGCGGATAAACGCGCAAGGGGTCACCACCGGCTTCTTCCTCAGAAACGCTGTGGAAGCTGCCGGGTATCGAGCCCCTCGAATGAAGCTCCAGGGAACGTTCGATGAGCTGCTCACATTCCGCACCCGTGAGTAAGCCTTCGACAATTACATATCCGACTTTGTGATACTGTTTAACCTGCTCTTCAGTCAGTTCACGAAGTTTCGTGTTTGACATTGATAAACCTCCAGATTTTTTGTGGGCATTTTCAAGCATCAGTTTACACTTCGAGAAAACATGAAACGCGAGGCGTGCTCAGAATACAGAGTTGCAGAACTGGTTCGTTCACCTCATTGTAGTTCGTTGTTCTGATCGCCTGTCAACTGACGCCGCTCGAAGCGCAACAAAGCGTTTTCCAGCCGCAACACCAACTTTTCCCGTTCGTGTGTCTCATTCTCACGGTCACGCTGTTGGTCGAATTTGAGTTGTTGAACAACTTCGGTGAGCTTTTTCAACTCCTGTCGCATTTCCGTTGACTCTTGGCGTAGTTCCTTGATGTCTTGCTCATGCTGTTGAATTTTCCGTGTCAGAGAAAAAAGTTGTTTCCCGAACTCCAGTAATTGCTTCCACATCGCCTACACCTCCACCCCCAATGTGACTAACAATGCCCGGGTTTGGGTTTTCAGCGTTTCGGTTTCCGCCTTGAGCCTTTCGATGTCGCTCCGGTCATTGTTCATCTGTTCATTGAGACGCCTCATTTCCGCGAGGTACTGCTCAATAGCCGCCTCATAGTCTGCATCTGTTTCTAGCGTCGGTTGTGAAAAAACTTTCTCGTTCATTCTTCTCACCTCCATAAGGTAGTATAACATGGTCTGTGGGCATGATGTTGGCTCAATCAACTATACTCTATTCTCATCTTCGTGTCAACGAAAAATTTTAGAACAGCGATTTGAACGTGACAAGTACAGCGTTTGTTGATATAATTAGGTGTTAGGTATTGGGTGTTAGGTGTTAGTATCGCATAAAGGATGCTTCAATCGAAATGCAAGCCAAACCATCCCCAGAGCAACTGGCGTCTGGATTGACCATTCGCGCCCTCATTCTGTCGCTCATCTTCATCGGAATCGGTAATTACTGGCTCCGGTACACAGGGCTGATCGCCCATTCCGGAAATTTCGCCGAATCGGTTCCCCCGATTCCCGCGGTTGCGGCGTTGGTTCTCATGGTTGCCCTCAACCCGTTGCTGCGGCGGTTCGTTAAGTTCCTGTCGCTCTCCCAAGCCGAAATTATCGTCGTCTACAGCATAGTGGCGATCGCGATCTCCATGTCGTCAATCGGCATGGTGCGTTACTTTCTCCCGGTCCTCACCGCGCCCTTTTATTTCGCCACCCCCGAAAACGAGTATGCACTCTTCAATCAGTACCTTCCCAGTTGGTTTGTCGTGACGGACAAGGGCGCGCTCATTGATTCCTACGAAGGCGTGGGAATGAACGCATCTGTGCCATGGGGTGCGTGGGCGACCCCGTTAATCTTGTGGACGCTGATGTTTATCGCCCTGTTTTGGACGATGCTCTGTCTTGTTGTCATCTTCCGACGCCGGTGGATTGAGCAGGAACGGCTGGTTTTTCCCGTCGCCCGCTTCGTCCTCGAGATCGCCGGCGAAGGGCAAGCGAGGTCGCTCATCGCTCCATTTTTCAGAAACCCGTATATGTGGATAGGTTTTGGATTGGGCTTCTTCTATAATCTGCTCAACATCCTCCACGCCTTCGATTCCTCCATCCCCGCGCCCGGGCGGAGTCTTGACCTCGGTGCCATTTTCACTGAACACCCCTGGAGCGCAATGCGCCCGATCTCCTTCCAATACAGGCCCGAAATCTTCGGGCTTGCCTACCTGATGCCCCTTGATGTCAACCTCTCCGTGTGGGTGCTCTACTTTGTGCTGAAAATCGAGGCGATAGTCACCTCCGCACTCGGCTACAACATACCCGGTTTCCCTTACGTCCATGACCAGAGCAGCGGCGCGTTTCTCGCCCTGGCGATTGCCTTTTTCTGGATTGCAAGGCGACAACTCCGCGACATCATCATGAAGGCTTTCGGCTCACAAACCGTTGATGACAGCGATGAACCGTTGCCGTATCGGGTCGCTTTTTTCGGTGGCATTGGCGGATTTGTGTTTATCTGCGTCTGGTGCCTGGCGGCAGGGATGTCGATTGAAACTGTGCTGATGTACTTCGGCTTAATCCTTGCGTTCGCGCTGGTCTACACAAAGATTCGCGCGGAGGCGGGCGCGCCGATGATTTGGCTGTTCCCTTACGGCGAACATAAGCGCGTGATGTTGAACGCCTTCGGCCCGGAAGCGTTCATCCACAACGGCAGCTTCCAAAATCTGAGCGTCTTTGCCAGCTTGACGTTTCTCTCACGCGGATATTTCCCCGCTTTCATGGCGTATCAGTTGGAAGCGATTAAACATGCCGATGATGTCAGAATGGGTCGCCGTGTGATGCCCTTCGTAATTATGCTGGCGCTTGTTGTTGGATTGGCGTGGGGATACCACATGCACCTCACCACTTTCTACGAATACGGCTCGAATATCCTCGAAGGGGGCGATGGCATCATGGGCGGCACCCGGGGAGCGGGGCTGATTCGGCAGGAGTATAACATCCTGAAAAGCTATCTGGTCGCCGACAATTCGCCGGACTATGCGCGGACAGCGGCGGTCGGATTCGGCTTTGCGTTCACCACCTTGTTAGCGATTCTGCGCCGCAGCTTCCTCCAATTTCCGCTCCATCCCCTCGGCTTTGCGATGGTGACGGCCTACGGTGACCCGTTGTGGGGGGCGTTTCTCGCGGCGTGGGTTTTCAAACTGCTCATCACGAAGTTTGGCGGAATCGGACTGTATCGCAAACTGGTCCCCGGATTCTTAGGCGTTGCGCTCGGACACTTCTTTACCGCTGGTATCCTCTGGGGAATCCTGGGCACGATGGGGAATGAGATCTTTCGACGGTATGGGGTGTGGTTTGGGTAAGACGATTCAAAGCCCTCTGAGGTGACCTGTCGCGATTCTCCACAATTTCCCTTGACTGCCTATGAATGAGGGAATCCGCTGTAGTCTAGGGGCTTGTCCCCGTCTGTCATACAGAATGCCCACGAGGGGCTAGACTACGATGGATCTCTATAATAGGTCCGAACTTGGGTTAAAATAAGACCCTAATAGTCCTACAATGTCACATTATAAATGAGATCCAGTCGTAGCCTAACTTTCTAAGTTGGCCAATTGAGGGCATCACTCACCGAAACCAAGATAGAATCTTAGGCTACAGAGGACGTGACATTGTAGGGATAGTTACTTACCTGAATTTGACTTGGGTGTAAGTAGGAAACATTATTGCAAATCCGCCCAATTTTTGATACAATGAAAGTGCGTCAGTTCATACGACCTTTTCGGTTATAAGCAAAAGTGAGCCCCAGACTTCCGAAGTTTCAACAGACGAGGTCACCCCAGACTATACGAACCCTTGAAGGAACTGTCCTGCATCGGTTTGGTGTCAAACTTCGGAAGTCTAAGCGAAAAGCTCGTAAGTTCAAAGGAGATTTTATCAGATGAACCGCTATATCGTCGCTATCATATTTTGGGGTTTTGTTGCACTGCTTGGATGTTCCAATGATTCAGAATTTGACACAGAAGCCGCACAAAAAAATCAAGGGGATGGCTGGGCAGCGTACAATCAAGGCAACTTTTCGGCTGCGCTTTTGAGTTTTGAGCGTGCAATCAACCTTGACCCGAACCTTGCGGATGCTCACAACGGCTTGGGCTGGAGCCACTTGAGCGCATCACAGGTGTCCTCAATAAACCCTCAGATTATTGCGAAGGCGCAGGGCGCTTTTGAGGAAGCAATACGCCTGGACGCTTCCAATGCGGATGCGTGGATTGGGTTAGCGAATACGCTCTTTCTCCGTCGCGAAAAAGCATCAGACTTTCAGACCGCACTTCGCGCCATCGACAACGCGCTGAAAGCCGATCATCGCACGCTCTTTCGGCACGATTACCAGTCAGCCGCAGACCTCCATGCGCTCAGAGCCGCCTGCTATTACTACCTTGGTGAAACAGACCTTGCCAGCGCTTCGGTTGAATCAGCAATTCAAACGAATCCGAAAAATGCTACAGCCTTGTCACTTGAACAGTTATTAAAGCCTTGATGGGCGCTATTTGCCCAGGAACGTGTTTTTCGGGTATAATGCAGAGCAACGAGGTGATTCCCCTTGCCAAGGATACCCACGACACCATAAACGGAAATACACGCCGTTTGCCGTTTCGTAAGACGCACATCGAAAGGAGAAATCGAAAATGCTACTAGAAGGCAAAAAAGCACTCATTACCGGCTCGCGACGCGGCATTGGACGAGGCATCGCGCTCGCGTTGGCACAGCACGGTTGCGATGTTGGACTTAACGACATTGAACGCGATGAATCGGCGGAGCGCACCATTTCGCTGATTGGCGAGACGGGACGCCAATGTACGTTCACCGTTGCTGACATCAGCCAAAGCGATCAGGTTCATGCGCTGTTCGACGAGTTTCTCGCCCAACACGGCCGAATCGATATTTTGGTGAATAACCCGTATTGGTCGAAGAATATGCCGTTTTTGGAAATCACTGAAGATGTCTGGGACCGGACGATGGCAGTGAGCTTGAAGGGCTATTTTCTCTGTAGCCAACGTGCGGCAAAGGAGATGGTGAAGCAGAAATCGGGTGGGAGAATCGTTAGCGTCTCCTCCGTCCATGCGACGCGCGTGTGGGAAACCGACACCGCCTACGGCGTGGCGAAGGCGGGAGTCATCCGCTTGACGATGAGCATCGCGCGGGACTTAGCCGGTACAGGTATCACAGCGAACGCGATCGCGCCGGGGTGGATCGATAGTCGTGAGTTGCCTCCTGAACGCGAGAGTGAGCGCGGCCAACGCGGCTACGGTGATAGCGCCCTCACGTCGATTCCGAGCCGCCGGATCGGTGTGCCGAAAGACATTGCACAGGCGGTCGTTTTTCTCTGCTCCCCGATGGGAGATTATGTCAATGGCACTTGCTTGACGGTGGATGGTGGGTTCCTGGCGCATGGGAATACTTAGTGGTCGATTTCTTAACTTCGACTTTAGGGTATCAAGACTTCCGAAGTTTTGGAAACTTCGGAAGTCTGACCCGATACGGACTTGTGAAATGAACCACTTAGCAGTACCATGTCATCTTGAACGAAGCGAAGGATCTCAAATCGCGAGATTCTTCGCTTCGCTCTATTTGCTTTCACTAACTGAACGATAGGGTCAAGCCAAAACTGTTGAATCAGGTACGCGATTGAATTCAAACAATCGACTTGCCAAACAGCGAATGGTGTGATATGATTTTCTGTAACAACGGTTTTCACGGAATTCATCCATAATCCATCAAAGAAAGGAAACAACAATGGCTGTTTTTTTACACACGCGGGTCCGAGTCAGCGACCTGGATAGATCGATTAAATGGTACTCCGATCACTTTGACTTCGTTCTGAAAAGCCGCTCGGATCGCTCCCCGGCGGGCAATCAGATCTGCCATCTGGAACTTCCGGGCAACGCCCATACCCTGGAGTTGACCTACTCCGCAGACTACAAACTAAAAGTCCCAGAGGATTTAATGCACTTTGCCATCGGTGTGCCGGATCTGGTCGCTTTCTGTGACAAGCTAGAGAAAGCAGGGCTTGAGATCTGGCCCGACGGCTGGCGAGAGAAGTTCACATCGGGTGGCATGAAGATGGCTTTCGTCACCGACCCCGACGGCTATGAAGTTGAGCTGTTGGAACGGAAGGATGCGTAATGCGTATTGCGTAATGCGTAATGCGTAAAAGCTAATCTTTACGTATTACGCATTACGCATTACATAATATCAAGGAGGTTTTACTATGAGAGTTGGATGCGCTGCCTATTCCTTCCGCCAGTATTTGACAAGTGGGGAAATGAGCCTTGACGGTTTTCTCCAGAAGGCGGTCGAGATGGGTTTGAACGGTGTCGAATTAACCGCTTACTATTTCAAGTCAACGGATGATGATGACCTTTATACCCTAAAACGCCAGTGCTATCTGCTTGGATTGCAGATTTCTGCGACAGCGGTTGGAAATCGCTTCACACACGCCGACGCGGGGGAACGTGCAAAGCAGATTCAACACGTCAAAGATTGGGTTGACATCTCCGTTAAGCTGGGAGCGCCTTGTCTGCGTGTATTTGCTGGAGGGACGCCCGAAGGACACAGCGAGGCGGAAGCTCGCCAATGGACAATCGACGGTTTGAAAGAATGCGCAGCATACACAGCACCACGCGGGATATTGCTGGCATTAGAGAATCACGGCGGGATTACGTCAACCGCAGACCAGGTGATTGATCTCGTCACGTCGGTGGATTCCAAATGGGTCGGTGTGAATTTGGATACGGGCAACTTCCGAGATGACCCCTACGGCTCACTGGCGCGTGTCGCGCCTTATGCGATCACCGCCCATGCGAAAACGGAGATGCCAAAAGCAGGCGGGGGCAAGGAGGAAGCTGATTTCTCAAAGATCGTCGATCTGCTCAATGCGCAAGGCTACAAAGGGTATCTCTCAATCGAGTATGAAGCCGCAGAGGATGCGATGACCGCTGTCCCACGTTTCGCCAAGGTGCTGAAATCTGTTGCGACTCGTACCCTGTGAAATAAACAGGACACGCCCGCTGCATCTTGAATCCTGAATCCGATTCAAGATGCAGGATTCAAGATGCGGGAGAGGTACCTCCTGCATAAGTCCTAATAAATTCTGAGGTGGGTTCGACCTCTCCCCCGGCCCCTCTCCGAAACGGAGCGGGGAGAATATCTACCCCTTCCCGCGTCGGGAAGGGGGCCGGGGGGTTAGGGAAGAAATGATTTTTGCTGAAGATTTAAGTCGCCCGGAGGGCCCGACACTCCTGCCGGATGGAAATTGGCTAGTCGTCGAAATGGGTGAGGAGAGAGGGTGTGTGACCCATATCAGCGCGGATGGAAAAACGAAGCGGATCATCGCCAAAACGGGCAGACCCAACGGGCTCGCCGTTGACAAGGATGGCATCATCTGGGTGGCGGAATCGCTGAATCCTCCTTCGCTGCTCCGGCTGACCATGGACGGCCGTGCGGAGGTCTTCATGACCGAGTGCGATGGCGAGCCGTTTCTTTTTCCCAATGACCTCGCCTTTGGTCCCGACGGTGCCCTTTACGAAACCATCGCAAGAAAGCACCCGAATTGATTCGTGGGGATGAATGGTGCTGCTGCTTTAGGTACTTGCGGATATTGCTTACATCAGGTATAATCTCTGCTCCGTCCCGTGAGTCTTCGACATGGCATTGGGACGACAATGCTTGGCTATTGCCTAGAAGCCCCCGAATTGATTCGTGGGGAGTCGTCACATGACCGACTCCGGTATTCCGTTCCCGGAATGGAGGCGACAACAAACGTAAAACGTAAAACGTAAAGGGGGCTCTTCTTACGTTTTACGTTTCACGTTTTACGCCTCACGCCAGAATATCGTGCACGACATGACCCTCAACATCGGTGAGGCGGAAGTCACGACCCTGGAAGCGGTAGGTCAGCTTTTCGTGGTCGATGCCGAACAGATACAGCATCGTGGCGTGGAAGTCGTGCACATGCACGATGTTCTCTACAGCATAGTAGCCCAGTTCATCGGTTTTGCCGTAAGTGATACCGCCCTTGACCCCCCCGCCAGCCATCCACATCGAAAAGCCCCGAATGTGATGGTCGCGACCGGTGCCTTGAGCCATCGGTGTGCGGCCGAACTCGCCACCCCAGATGACCAGGGTATCGTCCAGCATGCCGCGTTGCTTCAGATCCATCACCAACGCCGCCGAGGCTTGGTCTACCAGCCCTGTGACGATTTTAATCCCATTTTTTATATCCCCATGATGATCCCAGCCGCGATGGTACAGTTGGACAAAGCGCACACCGCGCTCCGCGAGACGCCGAGCCAACAGACAGTTGGAGGCAAATGAGCCGTCTCCGGGTTTGGCACCGTAGAGGTCCAGGATGTGCTGGGGCTCGTCGGAGATATCCATCAACTTTGGGACACTGGTCTGCATACGGAATGCCATTTCGTATTGGCTGATGCGGACGGAGATCGCCGGGTCATCCACCGTCTCATCACGGATGCTGTTGAGTTTGTTTACCGCGTTTACCACGTCCCGTTGCTGCTCCGCGCTGACACCGCCGGGGCTTTTGACGTAGTAAACGGGGTCGCCCTTTGAGTGAAACTGAACCCCCTGAAACTGACCGGGCAGAAAGCCGCTGTGCCACTGTCTGGATGCAATGGGCTGGTCCTGACCACCGCCGGAGGAAATCAGTACCACATAGCCGGGCAGGTTATCGTTTTCACTGCCGAGTCCGTATAGTAGCCATGAGCCCATGCTCGGACGGCCGGATATGGCTGTCCCCGTGTTCATGAAGGTGTGCGCCGGGTCATGATTAATCTGTTCCGTCTGCAGCGAGCGTATGATACAGATGTCGTCAGAGATCTGTGAGATATGCGGCAGCGCTTCGCTAATCTCTTGGCCCGACTCACCGCACTTGTTGAAAGCATAAGTTGGGCCGAGGCACTTCAGTTGCTGCCCCTGGAGCTGCGCAATCGGCTGCCCTTTGGTGAATGACTCCGGCATCGGCTGACCACTCATTTCCGCCAGTTTCGGCTTATAGTCTAAGGTCTCCAGGTGTGATGGCCCCCCAGCCATGCAGAGATGGATGACACGCTTTACCTTCGGCGGAAAATGCGGCGTCGTGATGACGCCATGCCATTTTTGCACTTTCTCCTCGCCAATGTCCCCGGCTGCCATCAGCAGCGAAGGATTGAGCAACGAAGCGAGTGCTAAAGACCCGATTCCTTGCGCAGTCCGACCTAGAAAGGTGCGCCGGGTCAGACACAGTTTTTTATTGTCATTAAAGATATCCATCGTATTGTGTAAAACCTCCTGTTGATGTTTCTCCCAAAGCCATGGTTTCAAGATTGGGCTCATACCAATTTGCGTTAGACATAAGCCAGTCTCCTATTTGAGACTCACCATCCGTTTCATCTGCTTGAAAGTTGAAGTTACCAATTGATAGACATACACGCCACTGGCCACCCGTTCGCCCAATTCGTTCCGGCCATCCCAATAAGCGGCGCGAGTTTTTGTGCGATAAGTTCCGGCGGGCTGGTAGCCAAGGTCCATCCGCTTGACGACTCTGCCCTGCGTGTCGTAAATCGTCATCGTCACCTCAGAAGCCTCGCTGAGTTGGTAGGGCAGCCACGTCTCAGGATTGAAGGGGTTAGGATAATTCTGCCCAAGGGCGCTTGCTGAAGGAATGATCTGGCTCTCCGCAAGCGCAATCAGGCGGTTCAAAAGCCGCTTGAGTTCCAGAACCTCGCTGGAGTTGGGTTGCGTCGCGATGAGCGCATCGATCTCCTTGAGTGCTGACAGATGTTGAGCGTAATCCATCGCCAAGACGCTTGCGGCGGCAGGAATAGAGGTCTCCCCGAAATGTTGACCCACCAGAACGAAATCGAAGATATTGACGACACCATCATTATTGACATCCGCCCTTGGGTCTGTGGGAGGAGATTCCCCGAAGTGCTGTCCAATCAGCACGAAGTCAAAGATGTTGACGACCCCATCCTGATTGACATCCCAGGGCGGGAAGCCGGGGGTCACTTTGACGCGGGCATCTTGGGTCACAGTCGGCATCTTCTTTGCCGTCGAATCCGAAAGCAGGACGTTTTGTAAGGTGAGCGGGCTCTCACCTTCTGCGATAGCCTTAAAGGTTAGAGTTGCGATAATACCTATCCCATCTACACCGCCTGGACTTGTCCTCACGCCTGTGATTCCATTGACCACGCCCGCTTTTTTGTCAATCGTGGGGGGAAGCCAGTTCGTGCCACCCCCTCCCCCTTTCAGAAAGTCCCCCTCTTTGACTTCGACGACTTCCAAGACAGCGGGATTATATTTGATTCCCATCTGGAATCCTGCCAATCCTTTCGCCCCCTCAACCGCGATGCTCACGGTGAATTGCCTCCCTTTATTCACCTCCTGGGAACCGGGCTCGATTTTGACCAGGGTAGAGGGGAGGACAGGAGGAGGAGGGGGTGTCGTTTGATCTTCCTTAACCGTCAAATCCCAAATAGCGAAGCCAAATCTTCCATCTTCTCCCAAAGGAACGTACACCACATAGGTGCTTGTGCCTAAATCAATTGAAACTTTGCCCTTGTCATCAGTCTTGGCTTTGGCAATCGGATATTTAAACCACTGCCACGAACCAAGGGCCTTATCATAATAAGATTCAAGGATGTTTCCCACTTCGATGTAATGCCCTTTATTATCAATCAATTTTTTCTTCCCGTCAGCCGGATCAATTCCCTGTTTATAAACGTAAATTTCCTTTTGACGCCATAAAAATCCTTTTGCATCTTGGACAGTGAGTGCAAGTTTGCCCCCTGCCCCTTCTGCCTCTATAAACGAAGAAAGGACAAAGTAAAAAACCAGAAATAGCCATGCCCAATAGATTCTCCGGGCACATACCGTATCCAATTTGTTATAGCACATGGTAGTAACCCCCTTTATATAATACTCCTTATTCGATGAGAACCATCTTCTTGATAGACACAAACTTTATGAAGAGTAAGAAAATAATCGGGTCATCCCCGTAGTGGCGACTTCAGTCGCTGCATGAAGCGAATAAATTCGCCACTACAACCATCCCGGAACGTGCATGACGATGTAGTAGCGACTTTCAGTCGCTGTTTGGAACGAAAAGTCGTCACTACGATTCTGGTTTGTAGTAACGACTTTTCAGTCATCCCATCCAGATCCAAAGTCGCCCACCGGATGGCTTTTCCAGATGGAACGGAGCCAGTCACGCCCTCTGGTATCGAAGTATAAATGGACGCTAGACCACGCCCACAGGTAGGGACTGCTAACACAGCCATGCTTGACTGGATTGTAGTGAATATAATTCAGTGTTTGATAGTAGTGTCGCTCGTCACGAATTCCGCGATCAGTAAACTTGTACCATACCCTTCGCTGCCCTGTTAGCCCATCGGCAAGATTCCATTCCCGTGACGTCTTTCCATGCAGTTGCTTGAGAATCGCTGATACGGTGTCGAGAGATTGGATACTCACCAAAATGTGGTAGTGATTGGGTAAAATCACCCATCCATCGATAGTTGCGTTGATAGAATCAAACTTTTCAAGCAGTCGGCTCTCGAACTCATCCCGCCGATTGGGCGTGTGCATCACCGGTTGATGTTCAAAGTTGGTCGCGCTCAAAAGATAGTAGCCAGTTCCGCGATACGGGTGCGGCGGTGCATGAATCGGATACCCACGCTTGTGACGGTTTTCTACGACAGTTGCTTGTTCTTCTGGACTTATTTTGCGGTATTCGTAGGGCATTCTCTCACCCCATTTATCTTCGCCGTGGCGACTTGAGTTACTTCCCAAACGACTGAAGTCGTCACTACACAGTTGGCAAGCCACCAGAGCTCGTAGTGGCGATTTTAATCGCTTTTTTAACGACTACAAATGTAACAAGGTGCTATGAATAATACACTGATTTGAGTTGATGTGCCAGCTAACTTTTTTACGTCCCTCTGTGAAAATTGGTTTGACTTGCGCGCACAGCGTTCTCAGTTTCGTTATTTTATCATCTTAGTGGTACAGATCTCGCTCTCCAAGGTTACGTTTGTCAGGGATCATCTGACTCCCTATTTTCAGGCAGATGACACGTTCCCGACTTGCCTTCGGTACCATTTCAGAAAATCCCCCGACGTTCCGATGGGAAACGTTAGAACATCTCGTAGTGCGGCGTTCTCCAAAAAGTGTTTTCCATCCAGCGTCACGAAGTAATCTACGTCTGCTTCCCAAGCGGCGGCTAAGACCAAAGCATCCCCCGGATGGGTTATCAGTTCCTGACTGCGTGCAACAACCACCGCGGAAGGCTCATCCACCACCTCCACCCCTGCGCGATCCAACAGGAGCGTCAATGCCCCCAAAGCAGCGGGGGCTTTTCGACGCAACGCATCCTCCAACTCTTTCAACACCTGAGCGCTGACCAGCAATTGGAGGAGGCCCGCCTCGCCCAATCGCAGGATTTCGCGTCCACCTCCCGTTGCCGACCAGATTGCCGCAAAGAGGGCACTGGTATCGAGAAACATCCTAATCTTCGTTAGCATCACGCTCCCGTTCCTCCCGCAAGGCTTGTAGCATACTCTCCAGGGACTCGCCACTCCGGGTGAGTTCCTGGGTCACGCGATCCGCCAACACGTCCACATCCGAACGACGCGGACTGAGAACAAAGACCCCCCCGAGATCGATCAGCGAGAGGGTATCTCCAGTTTTCAAGTCATAAGTCTCTCGTAGCGACTTAGGCAGTGTCAACACCCCGCGTTTTGCAACTCGAACCATCAATGGATAGCTCATGACAAACCTCCTTGTATTTCTGTTTTTCAGTATTTCAGATAGACAGTATAACTCCAAAACCGAAGGGTGTCAATGGGAAGAAACAACTTCGTTCGGAAGTGGCTTGACTTCTTCTCGTGCCATTGCTTTATTCCTCAGGAGCCTCTATTTTAACACAGTCAGACACCTTTTGTACCATAAGAAACCCAACCGTAGCCCAACTTTCTAAGTTGGCCAACTGCGGGTATCATCGGCTCAAACCAAGATAGAATCTTGGGCTACAGAGGGTGGTGACATTGTAGTATTAGATAACCGTAACGGTTTGAGCGATAATGTGGAACACTCACGGGACGGAGAGGATATCCAGTTGCTCAAAACGCTGCTTAAGAGTTTCCTTGCATTCTACGAAAAACGAATCGCTATCGCTCCTTTCCTGGTAGCCGAAATCAATTGTGGTAACAATGACAATCTCATCAATGTAGCGTTGGTTTTGAAATAACCAGACGCCGCGTAGCGGGTTTTTCTGCTGAATCATCGTTGAACCGCCGAAGCGGAGCGTCAATTCATCTTCTACTTGAAAGAATAACGTTTCTGGAATATCGCGCCTATCGTTGTAGCGGATAGGCAAATCGATGTAGACATCTTGAGCGATTTGAGGCAATGGGCACCTCCCCCTGTTCATCGAGGATTTCATAACCTAAACAAAGTTGTTGCAATCGAGCTAATTGGGAATAAGAAATCACGTAGCGACGTTCGGTTACGGGCGGAATCCGATGCACAGGCTCCCCGGTTTCAATCAGTGCCCGCCAGGCTTTATTTACTGTTTCAGGAAGTAATCGGATAACTGGCATTTTTGAGTCCTCCTTTTGATTTTAGGGCAGGTCTGCTCAAAGAGCTACTCCGTCCCGTGAGTGTTCCACCTGCTGCCTACAGTAGGGCAGCACATCCCGGTTGTATGATACCGTGATTCAAGTCTTGTGTCAACATCAAATTCGGAACGCACTGTCGCCCAAATTGAATTTCTCATTTCGTGACACGTGGCCGGAGCAGCGTCATAAGCCTTCGACCCAGATCTGAATCTCGGGGTCGGTATCCACAAAAATTGCCGACCGCGTGAGATACCGACCATTTTTTGAGGTGAGGTAACCCCGCCCGTCCTTTCGGCACTTCATCACACCGTACCAGACTGAGTTTCTGTCAGAGGGTGATTTTCAAATATAGCCAGTCCAGATAGCTGCCAATCTTCTTGACGAGTTCTTCAGATTCCTGGGTTTTCGCAACAACAGCAAAGCCTGACCAGATATCCCATTCAAGACCGACGATCGTATTTCCACAACGGTATTCCTGAAAAATTTCATCCAGTCCGACAACGATCTTGTCAATGGGTTCTAAGGCAAATTCCTTAATGAGTTGTTGACATATCTTCGCATAATCCTCACTGTCGAAAGGGTAAATTTCGTATGTCAATCTCTTACTCGCATCTCGCCCCAATTTGTTTTTTAGCTGGTCTTTCTCTGTTTTCATTATGACCTAAATTCCCCTTTGTTAAAAGTTGTCCCTTATATCGTTTTTACAGCCACTTTGAACATCTCAAAGGCTTGCTGCATCTTTTGGGAAAGAACCCAGATCCGTTCGGGTCGTGTCAATATGATTGACCCATTCCAAACCTTTTTCCTTCTCTTTCTAACAGCCCTTTTTCCAACATCTTCATCAATTCGGCATAAGCCGTTTTATGCGAAACGTCAGGGCGACGAACGTAAGGCTGATGGGACGGTCATGGACGCTCGCCTTCCCTTTGTCCATCATCACTCCCTCGCAGTTTCAACACAATTTTGGTTAAGCCGACATAGATGGTGTTTTTGCCGACGGGCAGTGGAGTCGGGGTGTCGAAATAAAGTTCACCGTTAACAAAACGTCCTGTCAGTTCGACTTCGCGCTCTTTGCGTTGCTCGGCAATGTCCGCCATGATAGAAAGGAACGTCGGCAGCGTCACCTTGTCCTCTCCGCGCTCAATGAACTGCTCCACCAGCGCGTCGAATTCTTCCTCACTCATGTTCGCTATTGTTTGTTCCGCCATCGTGATCATCTCCTTTCGTTGCTCCGATAGATTGGGACACACGACTCTTCCAGTCCTCGTATGTAATCAACACAAACGTCATCCCGGTCACTTGAACGGATGCGGGGGTGGGCAACAAAGACGCGGCATCTTCCAGCGTGGTGGGCGTCGAAAAACCATCTATTGCTTCCCATGCGGCGACGGTGAGAAACACCACCCGCAAAAAGCGTCCATTGGTTTCCAAATACACCCGCGTAATGAAAAAATCAATTTCCGTGGTCTGCACCTCCCCGGCAGTCAGGAAGTAGGTGCTGTACTTTACGTCACCACGGAACTCCCTTACCGTTAAATCGAACACTGACAATCGTTCGACGCGGTTCGTAATATCGTGGCAGGCAAACGCGATGCCCGCTGCCCGCAAATCACGGAAGATTTCCTCCTCAAACGCATAGCCCAGCGCGAATGCCGCCCACCAGTAAAGACAGAATGTCAGCAGCAGACGGCTTTCCGCTTGCCCTTTCAGGTAAAACGCCTGCTGCTGCACCCATTGGACAATCTGCCGTGCGGTGGCAGCTTGCAAGCGTGGCGCGTCCTGCGAAAAATCTTCCGCCGCAATCAGCGCCGACAAATATGCGTCGGCAAACGGTCTGTCAATGTAAGTTTCATAGAACTGCCTGAACGTGTATGCACGTCCTTGAAATGTAACCGTGCTTTGTCCCAACAGGTCAATCGCCTCGCGTAACCGATGCCATTGCTCTCGCGTCAGGCGACTTTCGCCGCGCAAGTATTCTTGAAGCACGACAGCATGTTCGGCAGTCAGGTTGGTGTGAATCTGAATTGCACTCATTATGTCTTCTCACCATGATTTAATGATAAGGAATCCCCGGACCACCCCGCAATTTCAAGCCATCATCAGTCACTATGACCCAATTCCCTGCCTATTTTAGATAACCCCCAACGCTTTGCCAACTTTTTCAAACTTCTCCAGAACAAAGTCGAGTTGGGCGTCGGTATGACTTGCCATGTAGCTAGTGCGGAGGCGGGCACTCCCAGGAGGTACAGCGGGGCTGACAACAGGATTGGTGAAAACGCCTTCATTGAGCAAGCTTTTCCAGAACACAAAGGTTGGTAAGTCGTCTCCAACAATAACAGGAACCACCGGGGATTCGGTATGGCCGATGTCATACCCCAGCGAACGAAAGCCCTCGTGCATCTTTCGGGCATTATACCACAGGCGTTCGCGCCGTTCCGGCTCAGATTTGATAATCTCCAGCGCAGCGTGCACGGTTGCGACCGCCGATGGAGGCATGCTGGCGCTGAAGAGGAGCGTCCGGGCGTGATGTTTCAGATAATCAATGACCATCGCCTCGCCGGCGATGAACCCACCAATGCACGCGAACGATTTGCTGAACGTCCCCATAATTAAATCCACACCGTCTGTGACACCAAAGTGTTCAGCCGTTCCTGCCCCAGTGGGTCCGAGCACCCCAATCGCATGGGCATCATCAACCATCAAACGACACTGATGGTCTAGGGAGATTTTCACGCATCCGGGAAGTTTGGCGATGTCACCTTCCATGCTATAAATGCCTTCGACAATGATCAGTTTTCCTTTTTTCGCATCCGCTTCGTCTAATTTTCGAGAGAGATCGTTCAGGTCGTTATGTCGAAAACGCACCGTCTCGCCCAAAGCCAGCCGACACCCATCAACCACACACGCATGGTTCATGGCATCAATAAAAGCGATCTCCTTGCGCCCAATGAGGGCATCAATGACACCGAGGTTGACTTGAAAGCCGGTGCTGAACACCAACGCCGCTTCTTTATGGACAAACGCCGCAAGCGCCTCCTCAAGAGCGATATGTATATCAAGCGTGCCGTTCAAAAATCGGCTACCTGTGCATCCAGAGCCATACTTTCTCGCTGCGGCTTCTGCGGCTTCGAGGATCTTGGGGTGATGCGTTAGGCCGAGATAGTTATTAGAGCCAACCATCACCTTCTTTTCCCCATTGATGATGACTTCTGTATCTGTAGAGGATTGGATTGGAATAAAGTACGGATAAAGCCCCGCTTCTCGTACTTCTTTGTATTCTTGACCCCGTGAACTTGTACCCATAGAAAAGCTATAGCATTTTTCAAATAAATCCATAATGTCTCCTGCTTTAACCGGATAGTGTGTTTGCCTAATATTTCGAGGTGGTTGGGTAGTTCGGTTGTTGGTATTTTTACTAACCACCTAACCATCTACCACCTAACAACCTCAGCCGAGTTTTTCCGAAAAACTCGGTTTCTCTCCTCACATACACTTAACCGAAAACATAAATCTCCGCTTTCGACGAACCAGCAACTCTGCCAATCACTGCCGCTTCAGGACAATCCCGATTATGCAATTCCGCCAGGGCGTCGTTCGCGTTGGCTTCCGGCAACGCAATGAGTAGCCCACCCGACGTCTCCGCTTCTAGCAGAATATGGCGCATCTCCTCTGAAACGCTCGGGGCAAAGGTTACGCGATCGCCGAGAAATTCTGAATTGGCACGGTAAGCCCGCGTGTAAATCCCTTTCTTCACCAGTTGCGGGGCTTCATCGAAGTGTGGCACTTTTTCGGCGAAGATTTCAAGCCTGACGCCGTTTCCATTTGCCATTTCAAAGCCGTGCCCCAGCAAGCCGTATCCTGTGATATCCGTGCACGCATGGACGCCGTATTTCTGCATCACCTCCGAAGCGGTTCTGTTCAGCCGCGTCATGGATTCGACGACCCGCGATAGGACATCGTCGCTGATTTTCTTCATCTTTAATCCGGTTGTGAGAATGCCAACACCGAGTCGTTTCGTCAGGATGAGGACATCGCCCGGCTGTGCGCCGTAATTTCTCGCGATCTGTTGTGGGTGAACGACTCCGGTCACTGCCAATCCGTACATCAACTCAGGGGCATCGACCGTGTGCCCACCAACCAGCACTGCGCCCGCTTCCTTCACCTTCTCCGCCCCGCCCCTGAGAATCTCGCCGAGTATCTCAAGGTCAAGCCGATCCTTGGGCCAGTAAACGATATTGAGAGCGGTCTTCGGCACACCGCCCATGCTGTAGACATCACTCAACGAATTGGTTGCGGCGATTGCGCCGAATGTGTAAGGGTCATCCACAATTGGGGTGAAATAATCGACGGTGTTGATAATCGCAAGGTCGTCCGTTAATCGATAGACGCCGGCATCGTCAGAGGTCTCCGTGCCGACAAGCAGATTGGGGTCTTCCATTTTCGGTAGGTTATGCAAAATTTGCGCGAGAGCCCCCGGCTCTAATTTGGATGCTCACCCCGCGCATTTGACCGTTTCCGTTAAGCGAATTTTTTTCTTGGTCATGAGATTTTCCCTCCTCTCCAAATTGGTAACATACGTTCAAGGATACACAAAATCCAAGATTCAGGATTCAGGATTCAAGATGCAGGATTCAAGATGCAGGATTCAGGATTCAGGATTCACTTGCATCTTGCATCTTGCATCCCTGAATTTATTTCCCTGTATCCCCGAGTTCTTCCAAGAGTGATTTCACATAAGCCACGCTCTTTCCATCATTGTAAAATTGATCGCCGAGACGAATCCCTTCGAGTGCGAGATTACCGCTGTATCCCGCTGCCACCATCGCTGAGACTGCAAATCGATAGTCAATCTCCCCATCGGGGATGGGGGTTTGTAGGAAGATGGAGCGCTGGACATCAGGGACATAGACGCGATAAAGATTCTTGCAATGCCAGTAATTCGAGCGCGGCGCGAGGGCGAGGATGGCATCTTCACACGATTCCTCCGGAATATGGTAGGTCCAGTAGATATTGCCGAGGTCTGGGTTGACGCCGACATTTGGATGGTCGATCCGCTCCAGCAAGTGCAGCGCCGACCAACTGTTGTCAACAATCGTGTTCTGATGGAGCTCAATCGAAATGTTTACCCCGAGGTCAGCGGCGATTTTCGCCACCTCTGAAATTGCCCGCGCCGTGCGTTCAAAATCTTCTTCCCTGGCGGTTCGGCTGGAACCTTGCGCCACCGGTTCCCCGCGAGAGGTCCCTTTGCCTCCGGGGTCCACGGGCGGTGTCCCAAGCACGGTGTTGACAATCCCCGCGCCGATTTGCGCGGCGAAACGAACGGCGTCTTCCAGCCCCTTTTGATTCCTGGCAGCGACTCGTGGGTGAGCAAAGCCACCGCCCCCGCGCACAGCAAGGCAAGGCAGCCCGGCGTCCTCAAGTTCCCCACGAAGGGCTTTGATGGCTTGCTCCCGTGAACCGGGGAGATCGAAGACGCCCGTGCCCAATTCAATGCCATCAAAGCCGATGGCTTTCACTTTCTCCAGAAACTTCCCGCGATGCGCTCTAGCGGGAAGGTCTGTGCCTTGATGAGGATAAAATACTCCTCGACGAAACGCATAAACGATTTTCATTGGGTCTCCTTTGTCGTGATGGGTGATGAACAACGAATGAAAAGGATTAACCGAATGAAGAACCCTTTATTAGTTCAATCCTTTTCATTCGTTGTTTAGGATACAATAGCTTCTGACAGATGTCAAGCACAACATTGCAAGTGGGCAAATTTGCAATGTTGCCCATCTGCAAATGAGCACTATCTAACCCAAGTTTCCACTGATCCGATTTCGTTTTGCAAGTCTAACGAAAGGAGAGGAAGAAAAGGAAGGAAGGTCGAAGACTCACGGAACGGAGGAAGGAAAATCAGGAGGAGAGTGGCTATCTTCCCTCCTTCCATCCTTCCTTTCCTTCCAATGTGATAACACACGTTCCATCATTCACTCACGATAGAGCCTGCCCCTTCGGCTTCGCTCAGGGCAAGCTCTGAGTGTAACGAAGGGTAGCAACTTGGGTTATCTACTTCGTTTGTCCTGCGACAGATAGTGCCCTTGCGCCCACACCGAGAACCGCTAAGAACCCTTCGGAATCGGCGTGGTTGAACTCGCCAATTGCCTCCATCGAAGCAGTCTCCTCGGAGTAGAGGGAATGCGGCACGCCGAAAGCGGAATGGAAAGAGATGTTGCCTTTGTACAACGCAACGGTAATCTCGCCTTGCGCCAGGCGTGTGAACGGCTCAATGGAAGCGAGTAGCGATTGCGTGGCGAGATCGAACCAGTACCCCTGATAAATCTGTTCAGCGACCACCGCCGAGACGTGCTCGAAGGCGCGACGCGCCCGCCGATCCAAAATAAGTTGCAGCAGATATTCGTAACACTTGCCAAGCAATTCCATCCCCGGTGCTTCGTAAACCCCGCGGCTCTTGATGCCAACGAATCGGTTTTCGACGGTGTGAAGCCCGATGCCGATTCCGTTTCGCCCGCCGATGCGATTGGCCTCCGTGAGGGCGCGGAGGGGAGTGGCAGGGCTCCCGTTGATTTCCACCGGTATCCCCCTGGAGAAAGCCACCGTGAAATACTCCACTTCATCGGGGGCGTCCTTCGGGTGCGCGCCCATGCCCGGCGTGATAAATCCAGCAGGGGTTTTGAGCGATTCCAGTCTACCTGCCTCGTGGGTTAAACCCAGGAGGTTGGCGTCGGTCGAGTAAGGCTTTTCGTGGGTCGCGCGAATTGGAAGGCCTCGCTCCTGACAGAAGTCGATCATTTCCTTTCTTCCGCCAAACCGCTCCAGAAAAGCGGGGTCGCGCCAGGGCGCATACACCGTAAAGTCAGGATTCAGCATGTTGGTTGCCAGTTGGAACCGCACCTGGTCGTTGCCGCGTCCCGTCGCTCCGTGCGCCAAGGTTTTAATTCCACGTTTCTCCATTTCGGGAAGGAGTGCCTTCACGGTGATATGGCGGGCGATTCCGGTCGTGTTCCAATATCCACCTTCGTAGGTCGCCTGGCATTGGATGACCTGGATGCCAGCCATCGCCAGGGCATCTTTGGCATCGACGATAATCGCGTCTTGAGCGCCACATGCCAGCATCCGCTCCCGGATTCCCTCCATGTTGGTTTCATCGGGTTGTCCGAGGTCCGCCGTGAAGCAGACGACATGAACCCCGTTGTCAACTAACCACCGTGTGATGGTGCAACTATCGAGTCCGCCTGAAACCGCTGCGCCGACGGTCTTTCCTTTCAATCCATCCACATTCATTTTTTCTCCTTTCCTCGTCTACTGTTTCGATTTTGAAGTCAAGTTATGCCAATGGAGTTCAATGCCTCCCAGCCTGCCAGGCATGGTCATCAAGCTGCTGGTATTTAGGGCGAACCAAATTCTCCTTAAATCCCAACGGTTGACCCTTCACATCCGCGTGTTCAAGAAGGTGACACACCGCGCATTCAATCCAGATGCCGTAATTGTTGTTCTCGTTTTGAGTGTAAGAAACGTCTAATGTTCCTTGACCATAGACAGGACATAGGATGCCCTCATCGCCTTCACGATAAATTTGATCGAAAATTTTGGATAATTTTTGCGCATAAAATCTTAAAGCCTTTTTGTCGCGAGCCATTTTCGCGTTCATCAGCTTTTAATTCTCCTTTTTCTCTGCTTCGTATGCCCGTTGCTCAAGTTCGGCCCCGTATGCACCAGGGTCACCTAAAGCTTTTCGGTCCCGGATATGTTGCCGTTCATGTTTTAACACCGCAATCACAGAATCCCTCCCCACCCATCGCCAATTCCCGGTAGACCTCGTAAGTCCGTTGAGCAATCGTTTCCCACATAAATTCCTTGACCCGTTCCAAGCCGCGTTGGATGAGTTGAGCCCGCAACGATTCATTATGCGCCATCTGCTTGAGCCTATCTGCCAATGCCCGCGATTTTTCTTCTGGGAAGATTAAACCTGCGTCGCCGACCACGTTGGGAATCTCGCCCGAATCGGACCCAATCACAGGGACCTCGCACGCCATCGCCTCAACCAAGACGCGCCCGAAAAACTCAACCCAATCCGGCGTCGTGCGCGAGGGCAAAACGAGCGTATCCATGCAGTTGATGTATGCCGGAACTTCTTCAGGCGGAACCCCATTGACCCAAACTAACCGCTCGGCAATGCCAAGCCTCTCTGCTAACTTGACCAGCTCTCCTTTATACTCACCGCGCCCGACCATCAAGAGTTGATAATCGAAATCGAGAACTGCCGCCGCCTCAAGCAGCGTGTCCAGCCCTTTCATGTAAAGGAGGCGGCCCACATAGCCGATGACAAAACGGCTTCGCAGCCCAAGCCGCGCTTTCAAATCGCTTGCATCCATCTTGCGAAACATTCGGAGATCAACCCCGTTTGGGACAGGGATTGACTTCCCATGATAGCCCCTTTGTCTTAAAATTTTCCCCGCGTTCTCACTTAATGGAAACGCGACATTGGTCTCCCGAAAGACACGCCGCTCGATCCAAATCGGCAGGAACCCAAACCGCAGTTTCAACGGGATGCTGACCGACGTCCGAAAAATGAAATAACTCCGCGGGCAATACTTCCGTTTGAGTCGGAGGGTTTGTAGCGCATTCAAACTCCACGCTTCTTCTTCAAGGTGGATAATGTGCGGCTGGAAATCTCGAAAATGGGCTTTCAATCCGTTGCGATAGTAAAAGCGGCTCCCATACCCTGAGAAACAAATCGGACACGGAAATTCGCTACACCGGGTCGTCGAATCCGGTTCAAAGGTAATCTCCTGAAAACTCTCGTACCAGCGCTCCGGAGTAATCACGCGGAGCTCAATGTCGGGGTTCTCAGCAATCAAGGCGAACTTCCGGCGGTAAGGCTTCATGATATAGGAATGGGATAGAACGAGAACACGTAACGGCGTCATAGTCAATTCAGTGTACAAAATTTGGCATATTTCAACATGCCTATTATACAACGAATTCCCTATCTGATACAAGTATGTTTTGACAAACCTTTCCCCATCCAATACAGGTAGCGAATAACTTACCTGAATTGCTTTTCATGAATGTGATGCTGATGTCGATTGGTGAGCCAGTTCAGGAGAGGATGGATTCATTGATTCGTTTGATGAAATGAACCATTAGGCTTAGGAGGGACTTGGCTGAGAGGTGGTCATAATTATCCGGCAATCCAATCGTAGCATAGCCCCTTGTGGGCGTTGGAGTTTTAGTGACGCCATACGCATTAAGTTAAGGGAAAAGCGTGAGGTGGGAGAGAGGTTGCGGGCGTAGAACATGCGGCTCGCTTGTTGTCAAGTGGTTGAAAACAAGCGAGCCGCATGTTCTACTGGTGTAGACGCTTGACTTTCCGCTTTTCACTTTCCCCTTTTCCACTCACCATTCCTTCTTAACTTAATGCGTATGGCGTTGGAGTTTTGGTGACGCCCACAAGGGGCTAGACTACAGACGCACCTTTATCCGAATTATGACCAGGCCTCACTTGGCTAAAATGTTCATGAATCAAGGAAGGATTTAGCGGAACACAACTGGAATGATATGAAAAAGGGGAGATAGCTGTTTTCAGGACTGCCCGAAGCTAAACCTTTGGGCTGATCCGTTCAACCCGCATGAATGCGGCTATCAGTCAGCCCCGTTGACGGGGGTTAAGGTCATCAGCACGGAGGTTTAGCCCCGTGCTGCGTGTCTGCCTTTCGCCATTATACGGACCGGCGAGTTCTTGCGGAACGACGAGAGCGAAGACACCTCATCATCGCAAGGCATAAGACCCCAATAGTCAAGAGAATAACGGTTGACGGCTCCGGTATTACCGCACTCGTGCTCTCAAGTCGCACCTTCGAGATGGTGACGCTGGAATCAGCAGTGAAGTCGAAGGCTGTCAACTCGAATTGCAACCCGATTCTTTGGCCCGTCAGCCCGGACAGATTAAACGACACCGTGCCAGCACTCGTGGCTTGGGTGAAGAACACCAACCCATCGACAGGAGCGCCGGTGGCATCATCCAAGATGAAGGCACTAAACTCATCATCGTTATCCACTCCTTCGACAAAGTGATATTCAAAGGACAGAGAGATACCGTCCCCTGCGATCATCACTTCCGGATCGCCAAGGGTCGGGTCATTGGACAGGAACTGGGTCATGACGTGAATCTCCTCGACGATTGTCGCCTCTGAGCCATCATCAACGACAGCCACCGGGGGAGCGGAGGCAAAGAACGTGTTGAGGTAAATGGGAGTCGCGTGTGCGGTGGTAACCACGAACAGACTGAACAAGCAAAGGAGTAACGGTGTAAAGGTGACTGATGTTTTCACGAGGGGGGTCCTCCTTGGTGGTCTATTTTAAGATGAGCATCTTTTTCGTCGCATGGAAGTGACCCGATTGGAGATGGTAGAAGTAAACACCACTTGAAACCCATTCGCCTGTATCGCTTCTCCCATCCCAATAGGCGGCTTCCGTTTTGGTGAAGTATTGCCCGACCTCCCGATGCCCAACATTCGCCGCTGTCCACTTTTGCCCAGAACCTCCGGACCAAATCAAATCGGAGGCGGTTCGGGTTGTTAAGGACCAGTTCTTTTGCCACACTGGTTTCTCCGGGAGCCAGGTTGCCAAAGTGATAGTATGGTTTTCCGTCCGGTGTTGTTCCCTCTGCATTCACCAACGTGACGGTCGGTGGGTTGATGGCGTCAATGACCATCTGGTCGATACCTGGGATGCTGACCGTAACCGCGTGGACAGATTCAATGAAGACGAGCAGTACGAGAACAACAATTTGAATCGGAAGTGCAGTTTTCATCTTTTCTCCTTTGGCTCATAAAAACCTTGAAAAGGTTCAGAACCTTTTCAAGGATCGATTGTCCTTACGGTTCAACCGGAAATTGGGTGAGTGTCAGATTCAGCGGCGTTTGAGGCACCGTAGGGACATGAACGGTCAACGTTCCTGAGATGGTATTACCAAGAATTTCGCCATTGTTAATGACGACCCGCGTGAGCGTCAATGGACTCACGGCTCTATCAGGAGCAAATGCCGAAACGATAAAGGGAATCTCCATCAAAGTCCCACTTCCTGAAACTGGGGTGGGTGTCGCAAGCCCGATTCTGATTACGCCGGGGGAATCGATGTGAGAACCCATCGCCCACCCCGTTGTGAGTTCAGTGGTTTGTGCTTCGCCTGGGGTTAAGATATCCGGGTCATATTGGAGTTGAAGCTCCACGGAAAGTACGCCATCAAAAGCGTCGATGGATATTGGCATCTTGACCTCTGTCCCAGGTGTCCCTGAAAACGGTGGGATGCTCAGTTGACGGCTTGGTAAAACAGATGGTGTGACCTGAACCTCGTTTGAATCCGGTGAGTTCCCACGATTGTTGTAGGCTTTGATCCGATAGATGTAGGTATTCTCAGGTTGCACATCTGTGTCCTGATAGTTCGCCTGGTCAGCGAGAAGCGTGGCAATCCGCTGAAAGTCCTCCCCGACTCGCTTCCGCTCCAGGATGAACCCGTCTTCATTTTGCGCATTGTCGCTCCATGCCAGGTTGATCTGAGTCTTTGCTGTGATTTCTGTGCTGCTGACAACCACAACCAATCAGCGTGATGTCGGTTCCTCCGGTGACGTACCCTTGAGTGGGGGAGATTGAAATCAACGTCGGGGCTGGTTTGTTGTCGATTGTGGTTCCAGAGCCTGATGCTCCCAAAGGTGTTTCAATCCCATCACCATTCCGGGCTTTGCATTGGAATTCGTAGGTCGTCTCCGGCGTAAGATTGACGACGGTTACTGTTCCCCACTCGCTTTGGGTTTGCCAGACCGCCGTGTTACCGCTATTGCCGCCACTTGCGTTGATGTAGTAGCCACCTGTGACGTTGTAGAGGGCAAAGCGCGTATGGCTTGGATTGCCGTTGGGCTTGATTGCGACCGCCAGCGTAGTGGAAGTAGGGTTGTTCACCGTTGGTGCTGATGGCGTATTTGCAAGGGTGTATCGTTTTTGCTCAGTTGGGTTATAAACCGCTTCGACACCATCAAAGTTGCGGTATTTCACTCGCCACCCATATTGGGTGTTGGGGATGAGATTCGTATATTCGGCGGTGTAATCATCGGCATCGCCCCGGTCGGTTGCCCCACTGCCCTGTCCCTCACCGGTGATGAGATCAAAATCAGCCCCGGTAGAACCCGCACCTGATGGCTGGGGCGGGATTGCGACCGTTACCTCCATTCCCGTTGTCGTGACATTCGTGAAAGTGATCTCGGCATCTTGAGGCAGGTTCAGTAAAGTCGCCTTCTCGACCCAGGCAGACCACGACGATTCATTCGGGGGTGTTGCCGAATCCCTGACCTGTTGGCGATGGCGATACCGCCCATTTTCAACGAGACCTGTATCAGACCATGGATTCGGTCGGGTTGTCGAATAATCGTAATCGTTAACGCCACCACCGTTATCTATCCACGTCGAACCATCGTAAAATTGTCCGTCGAGCTGGTAAGAGACGGGGGGGTGTTGTCTGTTGCGGCTGTGGAAGTCAGATCGATTTGGGTCGCTGAAACAGCCGTGATGGAAGGAGGCGTGTTAGGAGTTGGGGGGGTAATATCTGGTGTAAGACTGCCATCTGACAGGAAACTTACGACAAAGACGTCAAGGCTTCCCCCCTGACTACCTTGAAACGGGTTTTGGGTGGGGAAGTTAGAAACCCCAGTGCTTCCCGTTACATAAGCATTTCCTGAATTATCCACCGCATCGAATTGGACGGTAAATGGATCACTTTCACTGTAACCCACGAATTCCCAGGTCATCTCATCCCCCTCACCTGCGCCTGTTCCCGATTCATAAGGAGTTAAGTCGATAGCCACCGGCGCACCTTGCAAGATAATCTGCTTGGGAAGTTCCCCGGTAATTGATGGCTGAAGCACCACCTCTTGGGTCGTGAAGGTCCAGCTTGTGGCAACAAGCGGGTTTCCGGCGAGGTCGGTTGCCCCCTCCGATAGGCTGAGAACATAGGGGTGGATGGGGTGCAAGTCCTCAGAAGGATAGACGGTCAACGTTTGACCGGAGGAGTCCCATGAGAACGTTTTAGTAAACGATGGATTCGTTGAAAATGCGGCTTCCGTCGCTGTCTGGTTCATCGGCTCTGAGAAGGTGACGCGAATGATCGGACGCAACTCGACACCTTGCGCTCCCTGCTCTGGAGTTTTGGTGGAAACGACCGGCGGCGCTGTGTCCTGCGCTATCACTTTGATTTCAAATGCGCGGATAGCTTCTGCGTTGGCGCTATCCACGACCTTAACCGTAAGCGGATAATTTCCAACTTTGTCAGTCACACTTCCAGAAATCTTCGACCCGTCCAAACTCAATCCGCCTGGTAAGAGTCCGCTCACAATGCTCCATTGATACGATTGAGAACCTCCTGCTGCTTGGAGTGTGACCTGATAGTTTTGTCCTTACCCCGCTTGTGGTAGGTTCAAATTGGTTATCGTCAGTCCTGTACCGTTAACGGAATAGCTGGCTTGGGCAGGTGGAATCGCACGAATTGGGAACGCTGTATCTTTGAAGGTCGGTTTATTCACATCTTCGCACCAGAATTCCCACTGAAATTCGCTCTGGGTTTGGTTCTCTGGAATGGTGATCTCTCCAAGCGTGAGCGTTCCATTGACGATGGTCTGCCCGGGAATCGGCTGATTCTGGAGGGGTGCAGTTTGGATAGGAATCGGCAGCCAACGTTCCTGTGCGTCATAAAAGAGCGGACGTTTAACGGAGGAATCAACAAACCCAGTGAAAGTGGGAAGCTTATGGGAGACGCTGTAATAGTAGACCCCATTGAGCCGCAGATAGGGATAAGCCATGTATCCATCTCCCAACACCTGTGCTTTGACGGTGACGCGATCGCCGGGCGCGAAGGTATTGGTCTCCACGCCCCCCTTCTCAAACCAGAGACGAAAACTGACATCCCGGCCGACTGGGGTGATTTCTGGACCAGTTCCCCGATTGATGATTCCTTCGGGGACGTTTCCAGCAACCATGACTTCATTGCCAAACAGATAGCCTCTTCCGAGGAAACTGTCCTCGTTTTGATAGTGACGTGGTTTGCCGTCTTGAATGAGATAGATCGGCGACTTACCTTCGATCCGAAACATGAATCCTTCGCCTAAGACATCTACCCCTTGAGGAATGGCATCAAACGGGTCGGACGGATAGTTATGAATCTCCTAAAGTTGTGAACCTGTGAACTGAAAAGCGGCTAACGTCTCTTCGTTGGGGATATAGTGCTTTACGCCGTACCTGTACAGGTAAATCTTTTTGTCATTATTCCTGCGAATGAGCCGTATATCTTCAGGGGTTAAGGGCGGACTTGGATCGGCGACTTGAATCTCAATCGCCATCTCTTGACCGAAAGAATATCCGCAGAGGTTATAATAAGATTGGAAAGATCGTTCGGATTAATCTTAACCTCCGCAGGTATGGATGATGCTTCTCCTGCTTGGTTGTTTTCGTCGTTATAATAAACGATTCCTGTCCCATTTGGAAAACTTGGTTTTCCTTCGTGGGTCAGAGTTTCCCACTTGTTGATATACGCATCTCCATCTATGCTTGGGTCTAGGGAAAGTAGTACATTCCAATCATCTAAAGTATCAATCCTGTCGGCAAAAATGCCGTGCCCTTCTGACTGAATATAGATAGGATAATGTTGACCTTCAGGAACTCCAAAGCCGGGGTAACTGATTATTTTCTGGATTGCACTTAATTGATGATTACTGTGGCCATTTTTCATTTGAGTATCGATTGGATAGTTGAACCATTTATTATGCGCCATTGTATTAATGGCTTTTAGCTTTCCATACGCTGTGCCATCTTTTTCCACAGTGTAGATTACTGCTTCCATATCGTTTTCATGTTCATATCACTGAGGAGTCAACATTGAGTTTTATTCCCCTGTTGGAAGTTGCCATAAAAACAGCATCATCAAAGCATAGACGTGAGAAAGCGTACCCATTAGACTGCAAGTCTATTGCCCATTATAACACACAACAATAACTTGACTCAACAAAAATATCAGCATTTTCGACAGACACGAACGGACAAGATCAGACAGCAGAGAAAATGGCGGGGAAAGGAGAAAAATGGCTCAGAAGAACTGGACAACTGAAATCCATCCGCCGGTGGGATGCTTGATACGCCAATTGCAGGAGAAGAAAGGGTGGCGTGTGAAAGAGTTCGCTCAAAAAGCAGACGTTGGACACAGAACGATACAGAGAATCCGAAATCTGAAAGAGAAGCAATCGTTTTACACCTCAGACCTCCAGAAGATTGCTCAAGCATTAGAAACAACCTTGGAGGAATTACTCGGGCATTGCTTTTCATCCGAGCCTCTGGGAAAGGATGATTTGAGTCAAGCCCATGCCATCTTTCAGCACGTCCGTGACATGGAATTGACCCCCCTCTTTAGAGTTTACGATTCAGCCCTGTTACGACATCAACTGGTAGCGACTTGGGAAGAGGTGCAACGCCATATCGCCTTGGGGCTTCAATATGAAGGAGTTGAGGGGCTGATGAGTGTCAAGGCGGTGGAACAAGGTGTACCGCTTTTCCAAATTCTTGAAGATCTCCCGGGGCACCTGTCAAACTACTTTTTAGCAACGGAGCCTGTTGCTACTTCATCCGTCCCTTCAACCTGTTTGGGCTGGACATTCTCTCAAAACGATCCGCTGTTATGGCAATCGCTGGCTCGTTTAGAACACTTAAGGTTATTCAACCTGAACGCTCAAGAGAAGGATCATCTCTACACCACGGGCCACGATTTCATTAACAAAGACGGCCATCTCGAACGGAGTGAAATCGACTGGGCGACACAAAAGGGCTTTCAGCTCACCAGGGAGGTGGATGGGGATTGGTGGGTCCTCGAACGGATTTTTCTCAGCCCCGTTTTCGTCTATGAAAATACGTTTTCGATGTGCTGGTCTCGGTTATCCACTGCTAAAGCCTATCAATTGGAAACGCGGTTTAACCAAGGAGAATGGGAGGTTCTCTACCGCGGAGAAGAAAACGAGTTTCGCTATATACCTCGGATGTATGAGCAGTCAGAAATCCTCACTCAAGAAAAGAGCTGTTGGCGCAAAAGTGAAATGGCATCCGCACTGGCAGTTTCGGTCCGCTCTCTTTAATTGGCGATATGAAGATTGGCAAGGTTTCAGCTATCAAAACCGTTTCCCTCCAAACGACAAAATCATCCAGAATCCTGATGGCACGATTACGATTGATAGTCAAAGTAGCAAGGAAAATTTAATAATTATGCACAAGACAGAATGGGAACCGCCTTTTACCGTGCAGGTCAGACTCAAAGTCGATGATATTGCAGGAATCGCCTTAAAATCCTCCGGGGAGAAAATCGGCCTGCTGCCAAAGATGAGCTGCTTCTTTCAAGATGAGGTGGGAATACAGTTTGTGCTCGATTTGAATGAAATTACAACCTGGTACAATAGAGGGTTTTATGTCGTTGATACAACAGCGTTTCACACGTATACCATCGTTGTGAATCGAGATAGAAGTGGGGAGGTTTATATTGATAATAACTTTGCCGCTCCAGCCCTGCGCCTCCGACCTGATGAAGCAACATTCATTCCGGGGAGTCGCCTGGAAATTGGAGTGCCAACTCATTCCATATCGAAGATGACAATCGATTGGGTGTGTTACACCCAAGGGGTTGTTTTAGGGCTCGCAAGTGTGCCGGATTGGATTGAGGTCGAAGGTTCTTCGATTCTTTCCACATAATTTTTTGGGGGAGCGAGTTGGACTATATTGCCAATCTGAACTTGACTTATTGTTTTAGATAATAACCCAAGTTGCGGGTTATTGCTGTTTTAGATCGTTTCCCAACTCAGAACCGCTGATTTTATAGGGCCGGCCCTGAGCGAAGCCGAAGGGATTTCGCGGATTTTTCTCCTGTCAATCCGCGAAATCCTACCGAATCCGTGGTTCTTTACGATAAGTGGCAACTTGGATTAAATAGTACACGCGGGCGCAAGTTGACCGACCATGAGGCCGGAGATAGAGCCTTGAAAAGGTTTCAAACCTTTTCAAGGATACCGTCGCCTCTTGATGGTAGGCGGATTTCCGCCCGCATGTAATTCATAAATAGTACAACGGAACCGTTCAGGTGGGAAAGTGAGGTTCTCCGATCCTTCCACACCCGCTCACTCACCTGCTTCCCCACCCACTGGGGCAGTCGTCAATGAATCCCCTGCTGTGGGCGTATCTTCTATAACAGTCGGCTCTTCTGCATCCTCATCCTCCACTTCTTCCGACTTGGGATTCACACTGTTCAGCAGCGTCATAACGCCTTCGAGCCGCTCCCGTATCTCGGCTTTCTCTCGGTCAACCTCTTGGCGTTCCAGTTCCCGTTTTTCCTTGAGTTCTTTCAATTCAGCTTCAGAACGGCGTAATTCAGCGTTCTGCGTTTCGAGGGCTTGAATCCGTGCATCACGCTGGTTCAGCTCGCCGCGGAGCTCGCTGACTTGAGATTCCAGTTCGTTCTTCTCTTGTCTCAGGCGATTGATGAGATTTATCGCGCGTTCGACACGTTCTTCTAAAAGTCCAAGTACATTCTCTCGTAATTCTTCGAGCATAGGTCATCCTCCTAAATTGTAAGTTAATGGTTTATTGTCAGGCGTATAGTTTGTAATGATGCACGAAGTATCATTGAAGATTGAGGTTGAGAGTCGATTCAATCTTCAATTCCGCTCGGCTCAACCCGCCCTCGAATTTCCTTCACCAACTCCATCCGTTGCGTCGGCACATTGACTCGCACAAAGCCGAGGGCGAATCCTTCTGCTCGTGTCAACATCCGTTCAAGCGCCAGGAGGGTTTCGGCTGCCTCGTCGTGGATTTGCGGGAATGTGGACGGAACGAGGGGGGCGTACTTATTAACCAGGGCTTGGATGGCTTTGTCCACCACAACCCGCGTAATCTTTTCGTCACTCCGATCACAGGCGTAACGCATCAGGTGAAGCAGATCATAGATTGCGCTGTGCGTAGTGCGCCGGCCCACTTCGTTGAGCTCTTTTAGAAGAATTCGGTCGAGACTATCAATGATGATGACAAGCCCCTTCATCCCATGGTCACGCAGTTGGATTTGGAGATGGTCAATCAGATCGTTCAGGTCTTCAAGAAACTGCGTGGGGCGTTGCTTGACTTCTCTGAGGAATTGTTTCTTGTAAGTTGAACCGCTCTTGATAACCCCCTGAATTGCCGTCATCATCTTCACAAAGAACGGGATTTCAGGCTTGACCCGAAATTCCGTCTCCAACTTGATTTCGGCATCTTGGCGTTCTGTTGCTTCGATCGTCATTCGGGCAAGCCGCATCGCCAAATCGTCCAGGCGACGCTCGTCTAATTTTAACTGAAATGGACTTTCGCGTGCCTGCTCTACCAATTTGTGCATCGTTACCAGCAAAATGTCGGTGTAATCGACATCGTTCATATCAAGTTCTAACGCGGCATCGAAATAGACGACGAAATAGCCTTCCGTTTCCAAACGGTCTCTCAGCAACAGCAGTTCGGTAGACTTGCCACAGCCGCGATGTCCTGCAACCAGTGGTTTCAAATGCTGTCTGGGTTCGGCTGCGTTCGCCCGAACGATGCGCCGCGTAATTATGTCCGCGATGTTTTCTCCCCCTCGCCACGGCGCAAAATCCACGTAACGCGAATCCCCCGGCTGGAGTGCCAGGTCGGGATTCACTGCATTGTAGGTTTGCGCCAGGTTTCTCGCGGGTTGAAAAGGTTTCAGTTTTGCCATTGTTCCTCTCCTCAATAATGCGTGAAACGTGATGCGCAATTATATACTGCGAACGGGCACAAAATACCACTCTTGTCATTCCCGATCGAAGATCGGGACGAAAGATCTCAGCCGATGGGATTCTTCGCGGAGTTTACCCTTGAGTGAAGCGAAGGGCTCAAGGGTAAACTACAGGAAAGAATGGAAGGCATACCTGTCCTTCAGGGGGGGTTAAGGCAGTATCTGTCTGACTGCATTGTATTGAAACCCATTCTTTCCCGGGGAAACAACCTTTCCCCACCCCATCTGCATGAGTCCACAAAAAAGGCGTCTCTCAAGAGGCATACTGGCCCCTTTGAAGACGCCTGAAAAAATAATCGCGGATGGAGTGGCTCAATGAAACCAGAGCAGAAAAACCCCTCGGGGATGGCAACTCTGGGGGCCCTCCCTAATCTCACAAACCCAGCCCTGGTGCGAGCTTGATGGGATTTTGTGAGATAAAAATTGCAAAATTCAGCCCTGTTCTTCCCTCAAAAAAACACCCCAAAAAATTATATCACAGTACCACAATCCATTCAAGTGAAAAATCTCGTTTACGGAAAAATAATTTTGTGATACCATTTTACCGAAAACCCTCATACCCCATCTGAGGATGTGGGTCAAGTTGTGATTATAAGTGATTCGACAAATTAATTGGGTATATAGCCGTCCAGACTTCCGAAGTCTCGAAGACTTCGGAAGTCTAAAATACCGAATTAATTTTGTCCAGGTACTTATCACAACTATAGCGACTTCGCCAACCGTATCAAAAGTCAGACAAACTCTGTTTTCCATAAAAGGAGGGAGGACAATCACAAAGAGCATTCAACAGAAGGCTCACAATGGGGCCACATTGCGTGCCAGCCTGATCGGTTTACTTCTGCTCCCCTTGAATGTCTATTGGCTGACAGTGGCAGAGATGAAATACGATTCTCAGGCGACTGCGCTGCCTTTATTCATCTATCCGGTTTTTATCCTTTTCTGCCTTGTGGTCATCAACAACGGAATTGGAAGACTGTGGCAGGCGATTCGCTTATCGCCGGGGGAGTTGCTTACCATTTACGCCATGCTCGTGATTTCGACTTCGCTGGCGGCTTACGGGATGCTGCAAGACCTCTTCGCTGTCATTGTCCATCCCTACCGGTTCGCATCCCCAGAAAATGAGTGGAAAGATCTCTTTTTCCATTACATTCCGCCCTGGTTCACGGTCAGTTCTGAAGTGAGCAAAGGGAACGTCACGCCCGACATATTGACCGGATACTACGACGGGGATTCAACCCTCTATGAAGCAAAGCATTTCTTCCCTTGGATGAAGCCTGCGCTCATCTGGAGTGCGTTCACGCTCGTCCTGTTATTCATGATGCACTGCCTCAATACGCTGTTTCGGCGACAGTGGGTCCACGGGGAACGCCTGGCATTTCCAATCATTCAACTGCCAGTGGCGATGGCGCAATCGAAGCATTTCTTTCGGAACCGGATGTTGTGGCTCGGCTTCGGCATTGTTACTGTCTTAGACCTCCTCAACGGATTACACGTTCTTTTTCCGACGGTTCCCGCCGTCAATCTCAAGCTGACGGACATCAGCAGTTATTTCACCGAAAAACCGTGGAACGCGATGGGAACGACGCGAGCCTCTTTCTATCCGTTCATGATTGGGCTCGGATTTTTTCTGCCGCTCGACCTCTCATTTTCCTGCTGGTTCTTCTTCGTTCTTCGCCAGGTGACCCGTGTGTTGAGTAGCTACCTTGGGGCACACAACTTGCCTGGCTTCCCTTACTTTCACGAACAATCCGCGGGGGCATGGCTCTGCCTGTGCCTCATCGCCTTATGGCTGACGAGAAGGCATTTCGCCTTTGCGTTTCAGACGGCATTCGCATCGAAATATCGCCCCGCAGGCCGGGGGGACGCCGACGAACCCATGCGTTATCGCACAGCAATTTTCGGATTGGTTGGTGGAACGCTGTTTCTAATCGGATTCGGGCATCAGGCGGGCATGTCGATTTCCGCCGTGCTGTCCTTCTTCGGGCTCTATTTTGCCATCGCCATTGCTATCACCCGTTTACGCGCTGAATTTGGAGCGCCCCACGGGATATTCAACCACCCCCTGGATATGATGGTAACCAGTTTCGGGAGTACAGTTTGGGGACCGAGAAATCTGACCGCGATGGCCTTCTTTTACTGGTTCAATCGCGGGTATCGTCCCCATCCCATGCCGAACCAACTTGAGGCATTCAAAATCGCTGAAGTCGCTCACATCAATAATCGCCGCCTGCTGTTTGCGATGCTCACGGCGTCTGTATTCGCGCTCATCTGTGCGTTCTGGACAAACCTGGATATGCTTTACCGTGACGGGGCCCTGGCGCGAGTGAGCGCATTTCGACTCTGGGTCGGGAACGGTACTTTTGGACAGTTGGAACGGTGGTTGTATCATCCGACGGATGCGGATTGGCACCGTACCGGCTTCATGGGCGTTGGGGCGGCATTGACCTTGCTCCTGTTGGTCTTGCGGATGCGCTTCTTCTGGTGGCCCCTTCACCCCGCTGGCTATGCCCTCGCTGTCAGTTTCGCGATTGATTACTTTTGGGTTCCCTTCCTGATTAGTTGGGGCTCGAAATCAATTATCTTGAAGTACGGCAAGGTGAAGGGTTATCAACGAGCAATCCCGTTCTTCTCAGGTTTGATTTTGGGTGATTTCGTAGTCGGGTCGCTCTGGATGCTCTTTGGCGTGCTGACGCAGCAGCAGGTTTATATGATTTTTATTTGACGGGGGGTGAATTGGTTCACTGCACAAGTTCGTATCCGGTCAGACTTCCGAAGTTTCCAAAACTTCGGAAGTCTTGATACCCTGGTCGAATCCTTATTTCCGTAATGACATCTTGCGTGTACTTCTGAATTCTCCTGCCTGGATGGTATAGAAGTAAAGACCACTGGCAACCTTCTCGCCGGAATCGTTCGTGCCATCCCAATAGCCGGCTTGATGTTTGCTCAGGTAATATCCCGGTGCTCTGAAACCGAGGTCGAGACGCCTGACGAGTTGACCGGAAACATCGTGGATGGTGATTGTCACCGTTGCACCCTGTTTAATCTGGAACGGTATCCATGTTTCTGGGTTGAAGGGATTCGGATAATTCGCGAGGAGTTTGGACACTTTAGGTCGGACCTGGAGTATCAAAGAACCGATGAATTGTGGCCCCGGGTCTTTCAAAAGAGAGAGACTTGGATAAACTCCCTCTCCACCATCAATGTGCTTCACGGCGACCCTCAGTTCATCTTCCGGTTGACCTTTCGAGACATCGGCGATCCAATATCCACTAGGGTCCACCGTTGTCTCCGTATGTGCCACTTCGCGCCCTCCGATAGATCGGAGCAGGCTCTGCCGCATCAGTGCAATCGAAACCGTCGCCTGGTGGGCCGGTGTGACGCCATCATAGCGATAGACCTGTCCGTATATGGGATGGGGAAGATTGGCAGGTCCGGTAGTCAGCACTTCGGCTTTCACGGCCCCGGCCGCAGATATGGGGATGCCAACCGGGCTGGGCGGCGCAAGTGTAGCGAAGATAGGTATAGGAAGCCAAACGGAATCACTACTACTCTGAACGAAGTATCCCTTTCCTGCTTGAATGGGAAAGTCCGTGCCGATTGGGTTGTGATTAACCATGGCCGCAGAGTCCCATGTCTGTGTATCAGCGAGCCATCGCGTGACCAACTGAGATGGAATTCCCTTGAGGAGCGCATAAGAGGTGTAGGTCGTGAGGCGATCCGGAATGGAAATCAGATTCTGTCCCGGCTTGAGCGAGATGCCTGCCGAGAGATCTGTTGGGGTGCCATCAAAGGTCCGTGTGACATTGGCTGCGACCTTCACGTAAATTCCCATAAAAGGGGTAATCGTGAAATCAGTGCCCAAAATCGTTCCATTTGGAAGACGCGTTGCAGAATCCCATGCCTGCGTGGCTGCATCCCAGCGTGAAACCAGTTGGAACCCCATATCGCGGATAAGGCTATAAGCTGTCACCGGGGATTTCGGTGTGTAGGGCAAGGCAATGAGGTTATAGCCTGCGCTCAACTGCATTTGAACCGGGAGGGCAACTGTCGTCGGGTCGGAAACGTTGGAGAAGGGCCCTGTGTTACCAGATGCGTCTACAGCTTGCACTTTGAGCCGGTAGGTAGAGAGATCTTTTGCACCCGTGAGCGTGTAATTCGGTGTAGCGGTGGTGCCCACCATCTGGAAGGTGAGGCCGTTATCCACCGAAACGTAAACATTATAGTGGTACACTGGACCAGGGGCGGGTTCCCACGAGTAGTCTAAGGAAGTATCGTTATCATACGGATGCGAATAACTCATGAAAGGTGTGGCAAGCAAAATTCCTAAAATAAGGCAGTGTGTAACACATCGTGCGTAAAACGGAAATCTTTTGAGCATGATTAACTAATCCTTGGCGTCATTTTCGGTAGTGCAGCTATCCTGCTTGATGTAAGGAGCTATCGATTGGTATCTTAGTTCGCCAATGTCACATTAGAAAAGAGATCCAGTCGTAGCCCAACTTTCTAAGTTGGCCAACCGAGGACATCATCCGCGGGGGCCAAGATAGAATCTTGGGCTACAGGGAAATGTGACATTGGCAAGATATTTAGAACCAAAAGTGCGACATCAAAATGAACTGGTCCACCCCTTGGAGTTGGCGCAACGTTTGAGCGTCTCCGATGGACGCATCATCCAACCGATCTTTATTTTCGATGTTACCCCAATAGTATAGCTCAAGGGAACCATTGTCGATGATGTCATACCGTGCCGTCAACGTCACGCGCCGTCCTGCGTCCCCTCTGATTCTGCGATCGCGGTCAAACAATTCGTAGCGTCCTGAGAGAATGAATTTCGGGGAAATACGATATTTTGCGCCGAGGTAGTAACCTTTGGAGGTGATGTCCTCATCGCTGAAGCCGATGCCCTCACCGACGCCAAAGTCACCGCCGAAATCGAATTCACCTTCCAGAGAGAGATTCTTGTATGCGGCAGTCAGAAACGCCGAAGCGACCATTTCGCGTCGATCTAACGGCGTATCGAGAAGATAGGAAACCCCTCCCCGCAATGGCCCGGCGGCCCCTCCGACAGTTGCCGTCCAACCCTTGTGCTGGTTGGCATCTACCGTATCTCCTGAAACCCTTTGACCGGGGGCGCGGCCGTTAAACACGGCGGCGTTATAGAATAGCTTTCCATAAGCCCCCCCAACTTCAATGCCGACATCCCGTTTATTAGAACCAAGGTGATACCCCTGGTGCACAAGGATATTGTGGTCTTTCTGCTTAATGCCAAATGGAAGGCGGAATTGCCCCACTTTGACATAGAGATGTTTAGGGACGGCATCAACAGTGGCAAACATATTGAGCGTTGACCCCATATTGTTAGAAAGGGTCAACTTGAGTTTCTTTGATGGTTGCGCGTTGACGGTTAGCTCGCCCTGCATCAGAAAGAAGCTATCGACGGATGAATGGCAGTTATTACAACTGGCAACCGCATTCATCTTCGGCGCGACATCGGTTGTTTTGATATAAGCGGTACGAATATCTATTGACGGAGTAAAGGTTTTAGCGAGTTCTTCTATCTGTTCCATAACTGCCTCTGGATCGAAGTCTTTGGGGAACTCATAACCGTTTTCTTCATACACCTTGCCGACAGGGTTGCGTGGACCGCCACCCGCCGGATCCAGGTGACAGAAGCTACACTCTTTATCCTCCCGGGCGGCAAATTCAGGCCGCGCCTCTGTATCAATGACACAAAAGCGAGTCAATAAGAGACTCAACGAAACAATTAAAATCACCACTTGGAAACTGTTTTTCAATTAATCATCTCCTTATGAAATGTAAAATGTGAGATATACAACATGAGGCACGAATGGGCCGCGTTTTTCTTGGGTCATGCTCAATCCACCATGCCACATCCTCAAACGCCTCTGGTTCAAATTTCAAGTTTCTTGCGGACGACCTCATAGGGAATTCCTTCAGTGCTGTTCATTGCTTTTAAGAGACGCTCTCTCATTTTAGGGGACCTCAAAAGGAATTGCGTCTCTTTTTCTGCCCGTTCGGAAGCGTCTTTGACCATCTCCTCAATGAGCCCCGCAACGGTCATTTCGCGCTGTTTGGCAATGCCAGATAGCCATTCGTAATCTTCATTGCTGATGTTGACAGGGATTGTTTTCATTGGATTTACCTCTTTTTGAAATGATTCTTGGTGGGCGGTCGCCCACCCTATTTCTGATTTACTTCGGAAGGACTTAACTCGCCAATGTCACATTTCCTCCGATAGAGCGGGGCAGGTGTTTACATCCCGCCTAGCGGGGCTCTGTAGCCCAAGATTCTATCTTGGTTCCCGCGGATGATGTCCTCGGTTGGCCAACTTAGAAAGTTGGGCTACGACTGGATATCATTTCTAATGTGACATTGGCGAATTAATCGTTAAAGACATTTCCTGAACCTCTAAACACTTTTTCTGCGTTCATTTTCCATCTCCTGCGCGATTTTTAGGCGTTGTCTGATGCCAAAAATCAGAGCTTGAAGCAGGTGAGTCGTTCCTGGGCATAAGTCGCTAAACCTTGCGCAGGCGGCTCGTAGAGATAGCCAACCGGCGAACAGATAGCAGTCAGATGGCCAATTTTCTGATGTATCGGAACATGCGTGTGGCCGAAGAGGGCATGCGTAACAAGCGGTTCCCTCAGACAGATTTCGCCAAGCCCGCGACTTCCCATAAATGCGCTAAAGAAGTCCCAGGGCAGTTTCTCTCGATAGGTCACGCACGCTTGGAATGGGACGTGGTGGGTGGTCACAATAATCTGAGAGACCAATCCTTTGATGGAATCAATCTGGCGTTGCAAGCCATCCTCGAAGCGACGCGCGACCTCTCCATCCGTCCCATCCCATTTCGCATAATTTAAATCATTCCAGACAGACCCGAGCAGTTGTTTTGACGCATATTGCTCTTGGGGAATATTGTACCTTTGCCGCCGAAACGAGTAGTCATACCAACCCACCGTCCCGCAAAAACCGACGCCGTTCTCAACCCAAGGTTCCGTGCCAAGCGGATGAAATCCACACTCACGACAGAGCTCGGCAATGACGTGATATTTCTGTTCGCTGGTGACATGGGGGTATCTGACGACCCAGATGTCGTGGTTTCCCGGAACGAACAACTTCGGGCAGCTCAGACTCGATTCGGTAAATGCGATGAGCGTTTTGGATAGCTCAAGGAGATCTGGCGAGAGATCGCCGGCGAGAATAAACACATCCAGTTCCGCTTGCTCGGCGGTTTCGACGATAGCAGGCAGGATGTGTTGATTCAGTGGGGTAACATCGGTATGAAGGTCTGAAATGACACCAATTTTCATGTGCTTAAGCGAATAAGAGCGAACGCTACATCGCTCGGGTTCCAAGCCGTTTGATGAGTTCATCAAGAAATATCCCCAAGCCGCTTCCCTTTTCGAGGCGCTGCCTTTCGGTTCGGAGGGTCCGAATTGCGGCTTCATCACCAATTTTGGCAATTGCATCAGCGACAGTGAGCTTAATCGTTGGATCTTCTATCGTCTCCAGCGCTTGAATCAGCACATTGCGCGCTTTGTCCCCACCGATGTTTCCGAGCGCGGATGCCGCAATATCTTTGACACTCACGTCCCCGCGATTGAAAGCCGCAATGAGAGGCTCAACGGCTGCTGGGCCGATTTGACCGAGTGCAAGCCCCGCTTTGAAACGGGTGCCAGGGATCTCCCGACTGTCTTCCATCACAGCGATCAACTCCTCGATAGCAGATTCGGGTTTCAGTTGTCCCAAAATGGAAATGCAACTGCGTCGAATCTCCTGATTGGGTTCCGATTCACGCTTGATATATTTTTGGGCTAACTCGGCTAGGCGCCCATCAGTCACCTTCTGGTATAATTCCTTGGATCTGTCCCGAAAGTGGGTCCCATAAGGTTCTTCAAGGGTTGCACGATTTTTTTCGAGATTGACCGCGAGTAAACCAAGGACTTCCGCAGATTCGCGCTGGCGCGAATCTAATCTATCCGCCGGTAACTCGTTCACGTTCGCCTGTTGAAATTTTTGAAATAAGTCATTCAATTGGCTTAACGCAACAAGGCGTTCTAATGCTGTGGCTGCCGGTTCACGTAGAGAACTCCCCGGTCTTTCAAGGAGTTCCATTAAAACATCCAGAGCCTGTGCATCTCCCAGATGACCGAGGGCGCTGACTGCGGCGATCTTAATTCCAATCAACTCTGTCGTACGGAATGTCACCTCAGCATTGTGTTTCGCAAATTCGCGAATGGCTTCCTTGTAGTCTTTGATAGACTTAATATTCCGCTCATCGACTACGCTTTTGATGGTATTCCCCACTTGAATTTCAGCGGTAGCGGCGGGGCTACCAGGAGTTACTTTACTCACGCGATTTCCGTCAACAGACAAACCGACCTTATCGCCTTTCCTTCGGACCGCCAACCGAATTTTTCGACCCTCTGAAAACTTGAGGATAAAATTATTATCCTCTTTCATCGCGCTGTCGGCTGCTTGGTTATAATCGCGGCTGCTATTGACAGCCCTTTCACCAATCACATAAGAAATCAGTTCACCGACTTCGAGTTGTGCCCTGCTTGCCGGTCCATTGGGGTCAACAGAGATAACCACAACCCCGGTGGTTGACCAGCGGTCCTCTAAGTCACTGTCTAATTTCTGGATTTCCATTTTTATGCGTGGGTCGTGGTAACGGTTGTCTCCGCACCCGCTGGCACCCAAAACGGCTAAAATTAAAAGTAAACTGATGCTGACTTTCCAGTTCATGAGATCTCCTTTATCTATTGCGTATTGCGTACTGCGTGAAACGTGAAACGTGAAACGTAATGGAAGAATGGAAGCATGGTTGTAGAACATGCGGCTCGCTGGTTCTGACTCCCCTTTGAACGAGCGAGCCGCACGTTCTACAAGATCTGCTCACGTTTTACGTTTTATGTTTCTGATTTGCCGATTCAGAACTTAACAACCACCTCTCGACTGCCCTGTTCACTCAAAACGTCTAATAACGGTTGGACCGCTCGTTCGTCACCAAGTTGTTCTAAAGTCTGAATCGCATCGACACGCATTGAAGAGCCCTTGTTTTGGACAATTTCGACCAATTCTTTGACGGCAGCGCCACCAATTGTGCCCAACGCCTCAACCGCAAGCCGCCGCACTTCTGGGACTTCTCGGTCTCTCGCGCGTTTCTCAGAGCCAGAATTGATTACCTTGACCAATCTGGGAATCGCCCTTTCACTGCCAATCTCGCCGAGCGCCTTAACGGCATTCAAGCGCGTCCCCATCCGTTTGTGGTCTAACAGTTCTTCGAGAATTGGGATAATTGTATCCAGGTCTTCCTTTCCAAAAGCCGCCAGCACCCACTGCGCATCGTGCCGGTCTCGATTATCATTGGACTTAATCGCTTTTTCTAAAGCCTTGAGGAGTTTTTTTCGCTCCCCCTGTTTGTAGATTCGTTGGAGCGCGTCCAATGCCGCGTTCTGCACATCGGGGGAACGCTCCCGCAAGGTCTCGAACACAAGAATTTCAAGATATTTGC
>CAZOAL010000045.1:0-72936 GCA_964577695.1 uncultured bacterium
TTAAAGTTGGAATTGAACCAACATTGCATAAGGATTTGTTAGAGCGCACGCTGTACATATAGTTGGCACCGTGTCGGTAGGGAAGCCAGAGGTGGATAACGGCGGCGCAGATGAACGCGAGGACAATCGCAACCGCTAACACAACGAACAGGGAGCGGCGTTTTAGCCCGACGCCATCGCTGATCTTCAGTCCGTCGAGAAAGCCCGTCAGGATTAAGCCGCGTTGATCGCGGGTGAAGATGGCATCGAAGAACGAAAGCAGCGTCAGGTTCTGTGAACCGAGCGTCGCTTTGCTGGCAAACAGTTGATAGAGGTCGATAGGTCGGAACGACGTTTCCGTCATCAACAAGCCGCCCTCCGCGGTGCTACGCGCCATGACGAGGGCAACAACACCGACGTAAACAATCATCTCGAAGGCGGCGAAGGCGAGGTGAATCCCCGCATAGTAGCACCACAGGGTGGCCCCGAGCAAACTGATTAGCAAGCCCCACACAGCGACGCGGTACGGCAGCAGCTCTTCCGAATCGTTGGATTGGGAGGGTGAGGCGCCCGCCGAACCTGACGAAGGCATCTTGAAATCGCCGCTCCGCGTGGAGGTAAACGCTCGCCGAAAGACCAGGCGCAGGTGTGGCATGCTCACATAGACGAAGTAAATCACGAGGACGAGGTAAGCCCCGGCGACTTGATAGCCGATGTAAAGCCGCGTTGGGTAAAGTGGCATCCCACTCACGCGCAGGCCGAAGAGCGCCGCGATAACGTCCTGGATGCGGGTGAGTAGAAAGAAGAACCAGAGGCTAAAGAGGAGTTGTGTTGGTAAAAGGTAGAAGAAGCCCGTTGCCGCAAAGGAGAGGAAAATCGGTGTGTAAGGGATTGCGTTGAAAGGACGTTCGGTGAAGTATTGATTCAGGTTTTGCTGGAGTTGAATGCTCGGGATGGAGGGGAAGATACCGTGTAAACCGTTCAGTGTAAAGACCAGCGCAGGAAGGGCAAAGCCAAGCCAGACCAGTCGAACCCGAAAAAATCCGCCTCCCGCCGCCCCTTCATGGACAAACTCAAGTGGCAGTTGCACCAGCGGGAAGGTCAGTTTTTCGTTCTCAATCCACTGCTTTCTCAGGATAGCGGCTAAACAGAGGAAGGCGAAAAACACGAGGAAGACGATGACACTCCACGCCAGCAGTGGGCGTAGCCACTCCAGCCAGGGGATTGGATCGCTGGCATCGAGCCGTTCGTAAAAATTGACAGCGATGGATTGTTGGGCTTTTCGCTCCGGGTCGAAAGGGACGAGCCACGATTTGATATGCGGGAAAAAGAGGTCCGCCCAGCCGTTCGATTCGTTCGCAAAATAGTTGACGGCAATGAGCGCAGGGATGAGTTTTTCCATGATGCCCCGCGAGGAGATCATCGACGCGACCAGCATCATGCAGTAGATGAGCATCAATTCGTGGGGCGCAAGGGCGAGACGTTGGTTGAACCGTCGGACCAGACGGCTTGCCATGACCAGAAAGAAGAAAACCCCAATCACGGCAGGCGGGAATTGCAAAAACCCAATCTGAATGTAGGTAATCACCAGTTCTGCATAGGAAACAATGAAGCAGATGAGGATAACTAAACAGATACCGATGAGGAGTGCGCGAAATGAGATTCCCATGTCGTAATGCGTAATGCGTAATAAGTCAGGCTTGTTGGGTAGTTTGCCGATTTGTCGATTCGCGGATTTGCCCATTCGCTTATTCGCGGATCTGAAGCGTTGTGAGTTTAATCACCTTGCCATCCAGCAACGCTATTTAGCTGATAAAAGCAGAAGCCGACTTGAGTTTTGAGCCTCGATCTTGAGATCGGGGCAATTTTCAGACACCTTCTAAGTAGAGGGAGGAGGCGCTATCGTGAATGACCACGCCTCTGACCAGCCACTCGAAACCCTGCCATATTTCACCCCTTGCACACGCCAGAAATAGGTCCCCGGCATGAGATTTCTGATCGACCAGCTTGGAAATACAACGGTTCGTTCGTCCACGAGTGGAGTAAATTCTCGATTCTCAGCGATCTGGACGCGGTATGTCCAACTCCTGTTTGAATGCGGCTTAGGGCAAAGTGTCACAGGGGACGCACCCAAAATACCATGTAGAGCGGGCGGCTCGCCCGTTAAACAACGAGCCAGTCCGATCTGATCGGACGAGCACGGCTCGCTCATACGATGACAGTTCAAAATGGGCGTCAGTTGAATGTGTGAACCCGGATTAAATTTGCTCACAATCTCCTCAGTAACCCAGATAATGTCACCCCATTCCAAAAGTCTACCGCGATGTCTATAATTTTCAAACGAATACTCATCACCGATTTGGCGTCTTTGACCGTCCTCGATCAGAAAAACCGCTGTCTGGTTACCCTTAATCAGTAAGCCATCAGATCTGGAGTTGTAAGTATCGAAAAAAGGGCCTGGCATCCGATGGACTAAGTGGACCTTTCGCATCGCCTCCCAACCCGGCATCCGATTTGAACTCATGTGATTGATGGTGAAGGGGTTCGATATGTAATACTTTTTTTGATTTTGCACCCAGAAAGTACTGCTAGGAGCTACAAGCAATTCTCCCTGATTTCTTATCGCTCGATAAAAGGGGGCTTCTACATCTGAAGCCTTGCCAATTGAACTTAATTCCAGCTCCTGGTATTTTTCAAAGATGTACAAATAGGCATCAAACATCGGCAGGTCATCTGGAAAATCGATAAGATGCACTTTTTGCTCTTTCGCGTAATCCTTAAATGACACGCCCGGCTCGATCGGCTCTTCTAAGGTCGATTTGGGAACAGCGAGGATTCGGAGGCCGTCTTCCACACCGGCATCCAGTTTCTCTCGAAGTCCATCGACGGGGCAAAACTGTCTTCGATAAGCGTCGTACCTTCCCCAGATGCTCAGAAGCGGCATATTCCAATCGATGTGGCGGTCAAGAAGAAAGATTAACCAGCCAATTGCCCCTCCAGCCACTTGCCAATCTAAGTCCATCCCTCCATCTCTGATGAAGTGGGAGAAAACATCAAGCTGGTACCAATATCGGATTCCCTCACCGTTCATCAGGGGGCATGCGTTTTGAATCTCTTCAGCAACTTGTCTGAATTGCCCGTCAATCGTTCGAGAGTGGGGCAAAATATCGCTGGCTGTCTGCACCTTCCGCGTTTCGCTGCTTGCAATCATAAACGTGATGGCTGGACGAAGCAAGGAATGCCCGGATTCTACCGTTGCGACGACGTTGGCAAATGGGTGATGCGCAATAAATCTCAGTCGAATATCTTCGATGAGACTCCCCAGAACCCCATCGCAACTCTGTAGCCCGACCAGGTCCTGAATCAGTTGCATCTGGGATTGATAAGGTTCTCGCTCGTTGTCCCAGTCGTTCAAGACCCTATCAAGAGCTGGTGGGATGTCAATGCCATTCGCTTTCACCAATTGTCGAAAATCCTCAAACCGCGAATTGAGGAGAGACCTTTTCAATAAAATCTTATCTACGCGCGCTTGAAATGCCGTGAAGTCCAGCTCAGTTCGGGTTCGTTCGCGGTTCTGTTGGCTTAATGTTTCAAGCACTTCCGTTCGGAGTATCTCGAAGCATTCTTGAGACATCCATCTGTGGAGGCGAAAAGGCGCTTGCGTTTGAATCGCTTCGTTCATCAGTTCAAGGAAATACTCCCGCCTCGTTTGAACATCGAGTTCTGCCGCTGAACCTACGAGTAATTCATCCAGGGTGATTCCCAAGGCTCTCGCAATCGAGTAGAGGATCAGCGTATCAAACGAAGCAGTCGTACCATCCCTGAGATTCTCGATTCTGGAAATTGTCCTTTCGCCCACCTCCGCTTCTATCGCTAACCTCTGCATCGACCATCTACGTTGCTCCCGCAACGCTCGTATTTTCTTCGCAAACGATGACCTCACTAAAGTCGTTAATCTTGGCATTTTCCCCTCCTTTTCAGTCTGTCTTATTTTGGCGGATCTGATTGCTCAATGTGGCGGATTCTGTCGCTTGCGCCTGGTTGTATAGTCTGATATAATTTTTAAAAGTCAGAGGGCTGGAATAATCCAGGTTCCCTCTCATGAATTTTGATGTTTATGTTCGGTCATTCGTCGCATAAATCCCCTGACAGGTGTTCTGGAAAACGTCAGTCAGGGACCATGCGCTACGAACCGATCTTGATAATCAAAATTCATTAGGCTTTCGCTTGGAGTTTCGTTTAGAGTTTATCAAAAAAAGGCAATTCAGTCAAGTGAGAAATTCGCATCGAGAGGGAGGGAAATATGAATCAATCTAATTTTTCAAAGAGAGTCTTGTTTCTCGTCACTAGCGTGGTGGTGCTCATCCAGACAACGCAACTCGCTCAATCACAATTCATTCCGGATGAGCAGCTAGTTATTGAAAATGTTGGAACAAACGGACAGATTAACTGGACTCAAGGGGTCCTCATCGTCACAGGGCAGGGAGCATTTAACCCGAGATTCTCGAATAATCCTGCGCAACAAAAACTGATGGCGCAAAGGGCGGCACAAACGGATGCCTACCGAAATCTCGCTGAAGTCGTCAACGGTGTCCGAATCAATTCGACATCTTATATGGAAAACATGGTTGGTGAGAACGATACTGTTCGAGTGCAGACTGATGGGTTCGTTAAGGGAGCAAAGGTCCTGAAGATGGAGGTTTCGCCAGAGGGGTTCGCGACTGTGAGTTTGATTGCGCCACTGAATGGGAAGGGCGGTCTTGCCAATTTCATTTTTCCTGACACTTTACCTCGAACTCCTCCGCCTTACCCGTCCTTGAGCACCCTTGTTCCTCCCTCCCCGCAACTTCCAATGGATATTCCACCCAACATCTTAGCATTCCTTCAAGCACTTGAGGCGCGGATTGTCGCAATTGAGCAATTTCTGTCGGAGCGATTTGGATACCACAAGCCGATTGCGTCAAACCCAACGTCATCAACTGCCACATCAACCCATCCCCTCCCAAACCAGGTCTTTACAGGATTGGTTGTTGACGCAAGGGGATTCAAGGTCAAGCCTGCGATGAGTCCGAAACTCTTGGATGAAAGCGGTCAGGAAGTCTATGGTACCGGTTATGTGAGTCGAGAATACGCGGTCGAACATGGGATTGTCGGCTATGCTAAAGATCTGGAATCTGCAAAACAAAACGAACGGGTGGCGGATAATCCCTTTGTCGTCAAGGGGGTGAGTGTTTCAGGTGCAAACCACACGGACATTGTGATTCGGAACACAGATGCCCAAACACTGTTAGGCATGAAGGAGAATTTGAGCTTTCTGGATAAATGTCGTGTGATGGTTGTTGTTGACTAATCAACGCAGTAGCTTCAATAGGAGATCAGAACAATGAAGGCGAAATTATGGCTGATAGGAATCGTTTTTTTCCTCACCTATCTGGAAGTTGGCTGTGGTGGAAAAAAGCAGGCGATAACTCCAATATCGCCAGGGGATACCCCAGCGCTGAATTATGAAGCGGGTATGCGTTACCTTACCCACCAACAACATGATGAAGCGATTCAATCGTTTGAACGCGCAAAGGCGCTGGACGCTGACTATTTACCCGCTTATGTTGGACTTGGTTTGGCATACATGGGCAAGGGAGATTACGAGACAGCAACGAAACACATCCAAGGTGCCATCAAAAAAGAGGAAGCGTATGCGCCAGCTTATGTAGCTCTGGGGCGGGTTTATGCGGCGCAGGGCAAATACAAGGACGCCCTTAAAGAATTTGAAAGGGCGCAGGATGTGGACAAACATAACGCTGACGCTTATTTCTATCAGGGACAAACATACACTCAAATGGGAAAGCCTGACCAAGCTGAAGCGGCTTATGCTTCAGCTCTCCGAATAAATCCAACGCATACCGCCGGAAATGCCCTTGAAGAACTTCAAAAGCAGAAATTTGCTCAGGCGATATCTCCCGAATACGACGTGATTGCGACAGCAACCGCAATTAACCGGGGAGATTTAGCTGCTTTGTTTACCGTTGAACTCAATCTGGAACAGAAAGCGACATCGAAAATTCCACAAGAAACGCGGTGGCGTCCACCACCATCTCTTATGGGAAAACGGGATAATCCACAAGATGTCGTAATCATCCCGGATATTGCCAATCATTGGGCGAAGGGATATATCCAAACGGTTGTCGAATTAGACATCATGGATGTGTACCCCGATGGCACCTTTCGCCCGAATGAGCCCATGACACGAGCAAATTTCGCACTCTTCATCCAGACCATTTTGGGGAAGGCCCTCGGTGATGAGACATTGCCCACAAAATTTATCGGACAAACATCTCCCTTCCCCGATGTGCCGAATTCCCATTTTGCATTCAACGCGATTATGGTGACGACTACCCGAGGCATTATGCCTGCGAAGCTGAATGGTCTATTTGGATTGACCGAAACGGTATCGGGTGCAGATGCACTCTTAACCATCCGTAACCTGAAGGAGGTGTTGAAATAAATGCGACTCATCTTAACTGCCTTCACTTATATCCTTGTGAGCATGTCCATCTCCTTGACTCTCGCAATCAAGGCTGCTGATGGCCAAGAGGAGAGTGTTCAGGTGATTCGCGCTGAAGGGGTGGGGACTATCCTGAATCATGATATTGCCCATGCCCGCGACGCCGCTATCAACGATGCGCTTCGTAAAGCGGTCGAGCAGGGCGTTGGGGTTATCGTGGAAGCTAACACAATCACCGAGAACTATTTCGCCATTGAAGACAATATCTACACAAAAGCCCGGGGGTTTGTGGCGGGATATACACCTGTTAGCGAAAAAACCGAGGGCAATCTCATTAAGGTCGCGCTTGATGTCCGGGTCAGTTCCGGGAAAATTATCGATAAACTGATTGACCTGAATTTTATCCACAGCTTTGCCCATAAGCCCCGCATCATGGTGATGATTCCCGAACAGCATCTTCAGCGAGTGATTCCAGACCCGGCAGGCGAAACCGAGGTGATTCGGAAATTTGTCGAGAAAGATTTTTGGGTCGTTGACCAGAATCAGGTGAAGCAGATTCGCCAAAATGACATGGCCAAGCGAGCCGCTCAAGGAGACAACGATGCTGCCGCCGCTTTGGGACGACAGTTTCAGGCTGACATCATTATTGTCGGTGAGGGGTTCAGCCAAGTTGCGGAAACTGAAGGGTTAGGTGGCTTAATCTCCTGTCGCGCACGACTCGAAGCGCGCGCCATTCGAGTCGATACCGGACGCATCATTGCAGCTCACGGAATTCACGCACCGGGCTTGGAATTGACCGAAGAACTTGCATCCAAAAAATCCCTTGCCCAAGCGGGTGGAAAGGTCGCTGATTATATGATTGGTGAGATTATACGGAAGTGGGTGCTTTCCGTCTCCCAAGGCACTTCCGTGACGCTCAAACTGACCAATGTCACCTTCAAGCAACTGGCCAGCCTTGAAAAAGCGATGCGCGAACAAATCCGCTCGGTTCAACAGTTTCATCGTCGTCACTTTGATCTGGCAGGGAAGATCGCTGAGATCGAGATTGACTTAAAAGGAGACAGCCAGCAATTTTCGACAGATCTGGCTTTAACAGAATTCCCAGATTTTGAAGTCGAGGTCCTCAATCTGACTCCCCAGACGCTTGATGTTCGCTTTATCCCGAAAGCGCGTCAAGAGCGCATCAATCTCCCACATTCAGAGGAAGGAAATGTGACGACGCCGGTAAGGCATGGGGAGCGGCAAGAAGATATATCTGTTCAGCACGAGGAGATCGCCTTTATCAAGACTTATGCCCTCCTTGTTGGCGTCAACGAATACGACCACCATCCCAACCTCATCAACCCTGTGGGTGATGTGGAGGCGGTCGAAAAGGAAATTCGCGAAGTCTATCGATGTGAGACGACCATCCTTCGCAACCCGACACGTCAAGCGTTCCTCACCGCTCTTTACCAACTGGCAGATCGAGCGTATGCTCCTGACGATCAGTTGCTTGTATTCTTCTCGGGGCACGGGTGGTTTGACGAGCGGCTCAAACGCGGCTATCTCGCCCTGAGAGACAGCCAGACACTGGCTGTTGATCGACTGCGCGATACCTTTGTCTCCCACGAGGATGTACGCACCACGCTCGAACGCCTCGACTGCCGGCATGTTCTTCTCGTCGTGGACTCCTGCTTCAGCGGGACGCTAGACCCCGTTCTCGCCATGGCCCCCCAGAGCCGGCCGATTGACGATTCCTACACGCCTGTGCCACCCGCGGAATTTATCCGGCGGAAACTCGTCCATCAGACCCGTCGCTACATCACAGCGGGTGGAGCGGAATATGTCCCCGACGGACGACCTGGTCATCACAGTCCCTTTGCGCGACAACTGCTTCAAGCACTTCGCAGTTACGGGGGCAGTGACAGCATCCTGACGTATGAAGAGATGCTCCTCCACCTTGAGAAAGTGGACCCTCAACCCCGCACCGGTGAACTCTTTGGGAACGAACCGGGGAGCAGTTTTGTCCTAATCGCCTATCCACCCGCTGAAAACGAGAAGTATGGCGAACTCACGGTCTACATCACGCCCGCTGACGCTCAAGTGACCGTCCAGCGTCTTGATTCGCCAGCGCAGGATCCCGTCCGCGCCTTGGTTGTGGAGCCGGTGGAGCCGGGGAAGCACCACTTTCGCGTGCCTGTTGGACGATATCGTATTCAGATCGCCCTAAGCGGTTATCGGACCGCTACACGCGACGTTGACGTAGGGGCGGAGGTACAAACCATCACAATAACCCTCTCTCCGGAGAGATGAAACGTTGGAGTAAAGGAGGTGATAGCACCAGAACACTTTGGAATGGGAAATCTCGAATTTTTCCTAAATGTGTGAAACAGAGATTGGATTGAACCCAATCCTCTGCAATATGACAGTTTCAGCGATCCGCATGTTTGATGATGAAAGGAGTCAATTATGAAACGACAATTTCTGACAGCAGTGGGCAGTTTGTTAATCATGGTTGCATTCGCAAGTTTCCATTTAGGCTGTGGGCTATTGGATAATTCACATACGGTCACCGTTGTCAATGAAACGAGAGGACCTGCAACCTTTGGTCTTGATAACGAAAACAACATTCACAACCTTGCCGCCGGTCAATCCATAACAATCAACGATGTTTCATCCGGTACTCATGCGTGGGCAGCCGGTTGGTTAGATTCACTTGGAATTCCTCGGATTGATGATGGCGGAATTGAAATTAACGGAGATGTGACGATTCGGATTACGCCAAGTGGCGTGCGGCTATAATTAAGATTTTTTCACCTTTGGCGGATGCAAATTGAGTTTGCGTCCGCCAACTTTCTAACTTATCAAAAGGAGGATATTTTCAATGAAACGTATAAACCAACTCTATTTTTGCGCGAGCATCATGGTGGTGGGATTGTTGATGGGATGTGCAACAAAGGCTGTCGGTCCAAATCTGGCTGCAATCAGCCCCGAGCAGAGAAAAGGACTACTGATTGTGAATTTCACTCCTCATAAAACCATCGGCGCAATTGTTGACATGCCTCAACCTTCGGTCATTGAGTTAAGCACAACAAACATGCGCCAGGGAATCCAGCCAATGATATGGGGGAAAGTCTTTAACGAGCAGAACATCGCTCAAGCAATTAAACAACAAACTCTATATACGGAAGGGACAGAACAGGCGATGAACCTCGCGAAAACCCTCAACGCTTCTTATGTGGTTGTTGGAGAAGCAGAAGTCACAACCGGAAAATCGGTCGGAGGTGCTATCGCTCAAGGAATTACGTCAGGACTGTTTGGCGCGGCGTCGGGCAAACAGACAGCCGGTGCGCCTATCCCGCACTATGTCAGTGGAGCGAAATTCACATATCAGGCATACACCGATAACACCGCCACTTTCGATGGCGAAGCGACACTCCAAATCACCTATAACGTGATTGAAGTGGATTCGGGACAAACCGTTTACAAAGGCAAGGCGAATGGAACCGCAAAGGCACGGTTTGATAAAATGCCTGAAGAATTCGCACGACCCATGTCGGTTATTAAGTCTTATGAACCTGCAAAATCACTTTGGATGGTGGCTGCCACAGAAGCTGGCAAAAAGGCGGCTGCGGATTTGCCGCAGAACTGGCCATACATCTATCGGCCCAAAGGGACAGTTCAGCAGATCCATTCAAATGAAATCGTTGTCTCGCTTGGCAAGCTTTCCGGGATGACCAAGGGAACGATGTTGGCAGTGTTTAATACCGATGATACAAACTATCAGAATCCCTTGGCGTTTTTTGAAGTGTCTCAACCACAGGATAATTCCTGCGTGGCTAAACTTGAGAAGGGGTTTTCTATAAACGATATCCAGACAGGAATGGTCGTCATTCCTTGTCAAAAGGAGTTGTTTGAAGCAGAAGAATGAGCCATCCGATTGCGAGATTTGTATTGCTATGCTCGGAAGATCCCTTTGACATCAATTCGGATCGACAACAGGTTGATTATCGTCGATCCGAATCGGTGTTACCAAACCACTTCTGCAACACCAACTTAATCATTGAAGGAGAATGATATGAAACGCCATCGACTACCATCAAGCCTCAATATGTTTCTTGTCGCTTTAATCCTCATCGGGCTAGGCTGCGCTCCCTCGATTAAAACGAGGGAAGCACAGTCCATTAACTCAAGAGATGCCCTGAAAACAGCTTATCAGGAACAGAAATATGCTTCAGAAGAAAAACTCAAACTCACGGGGGTTGTTGATGAAGATCTGACAGTTTTACAGCCGTCAATAACCCTTGCCTTTGTTGCTGATGAAATGGATTATCCCCTTTTTACTCAAATGGTGGAAGGGGAAGTGACCACAACGCTCAAAAATGTGGGACGTTTCCAGCTTGTTGAGCGGGACCCACAAATGATCGATAAGATTTTAGGCGAGCAAAGATACCAGAATCTCGGAATGACAGACAAGGCGGTTGAATTGGGAGGCTTCTTAAAGGCGGACTACGTTGTCTTTGTCAACATTCACTCCGTAAAAGCCGGAAAATCACACGAATCCGTGCTGGGTAAACTGGAAAAACTGGGTGTCACGGCAAAAGTGAGTGTCGGAGAAGGAAAGCATGAGTTTCGTCATATTAGCTATAGCATGATTATGGACTTACACATCTTAGAGGTCAACACGCCGAAAGAGATTTACTCCGCTTCCCAAAAGGTCGAAGGGGGAGCTTTGATGAGCAAAGAGGTGGATGCCCCCTATTTGGAACAATGGCGAGTAGGAGTCGTCGGTGTCTGTGACCGGATGATGAAAGAAATTCAACGTCATTTCCCGCTCAAGGGACACATTGTTGAAATCATCAGCCCAGATATGGTCGGTATTAACCTTGGTGCAAGGCATGGAGTCAGTCAGAAACAGAAATTGAGGGTATTTCGCAAACCATCAATGCTTGCTCCTATCCAAGAGGTTGGGGAAATTGAAGTTGCAACGGTAGTTGAGGAATTTTCAGCCGCCAAGGTCAAAAAACTGGAAGGCAAAGAATCACTCCAAGTTGGCGATTTGGTAATCGGTGCCGATTAAAAATTTGCCCCTTGAGATCTGACTCACTTATACAAGGAGAAAACCCATGAAAAGACAATTTTTCCGAAACGCATGTCCACTGATTCTTTTTTTTATTGCAATAGGTTGTGCTTCAACGAAGACAGCGATGACTGTGCTTCCCACCCCGGAAGAAAAAACTCAGTTTCAGCAAAACTATCAAAAGCCACCGAAAAAGAGTGTGGCAATTGTGCCCGTGGTATATGGTGATGGGGAACGGTTGCCAGCGGTTGATAAATTTCTGGCTCAGACTTACTATCAACTCGGGCAGTTCAACGTCCTTTCCGTAGGAAGCGCTATCTATGATGTCAAGAAGCTAACGGGGGAATCCATTCCTCAAGAGGAACTCGAAAAACTGAAGCTAGCAATGACGACGGAGAATCCACCGAATTACCTGGTTTTCGCCACGGACTTGATAGCAACGGAAGGTGAAAAGCGTTCGGCGGTGGGAGCACTTCTGGGAGCAGAAGGCGGAATACTGGGTAAGGGAGGACTTCAAAATACGGCATCATTTGAAATGCGATTGAGAGTTATCGATTTGCAGACGGGAAAGGTGATTTTCAATGAATACGAAAGGGTCGAACAGGCAATGGGCAATCAGACGAAAGAACAAGTGTCCATTCAGGCGATGGTGGATGTATTAAAGAATTTAGAGAAGAAAATTTTGAACAGTTTTCCGATGGAAGCGACGGTTGTCGATGTTCTATCTGGAAACACGGTTCAAATCGATATTGGTAAGGATTTTCGATTGAGAAAAGGAATGCGATTTTGGGTATTTCGTCCATCGAAAGTTGGCATCCCCATCCAGATCGGTGAAATCGAAGTTGTTCAAATTCAAGCCAACCGTTCAATCGCCAAAGTCAGAAAGTTAGATCAACCGAGTCAACCCATCCGGATTGGGGATCGGATCACGAGTCAGAAGTTATAACCTCACGCTTAACTAAAAGGATATTGATGATGCGTTTAATCTTTATTTTCTGCGATATTGGAATGTGCTTGCTTGCTTTTTTTCAGACCGCAACTGCCCAATCAGATACAGAAGCTATCCAGCAGCGGATAGACAAACTACAGGCTGAAATTGATTCGATGAGGTATTGGGTAACGAATCAAGATATGGCAGTAAAGCCTACGTTATATTGGACATATAACGGTATTCTCATGGGTGGGTTACATGCAGCAGGGGGCTTGGGCGGTTTTATCCAAGGATCTTTCGGCACTGTCGAAGGTGTTCAAAACTGGGATAAGCAGCCCGGTGCAACTATAGCACTTAGTGTCAGTATGTTTTCTCTCGCCAATGCGGGATTTGCGGCCTACAGCCTGATCAAATACGCGGATAAAGCACTAGAAGCCGATGAACGTAACCGCCACCGGAAAAATTTCTGGGTGAGTGTCGGTGCTGAAACGCTGCTCTTAGCAACTACCTATACGATTCTTTCAATCCACGACCATCGTGTCGTCAAAGACCGAATTAGAAAACAAGCCGAAATCCAATTGTTGCAAGAACAATTGAAGCGGCTTTCAATTGAACCGCACCCAGATTCTGGCGAACTGACCCTGCTATACCGTGTCACATTTTAGGACCGGTACTATTTTCTGGAAAAATGGAAGTGTGTGAGTGAGCCAATCTTCCCTCACGAAGGCAACCCTAAAGAATTAATTGAGGGATGGTCATCATTCGCCGGTGGTTGAGTTGTAGCCCAAGATTCGATCTTGGCCCCTTTCACAAAGGCCAAGTTAGAAACTTGGGCTACGATTGCCTCCCCTGGGAATTATGACCAACCCTCAATTAATTTGGTGATGCACTAGATGCCACGGTTACGGTTTCCGCCGGTAACTTTGAGGGGTGCATCCAGGTCGTCACCAAAGGGAGAGTGGTCAAGTCACTGGGAATCTACGGGAAAGCAGAGGTCGGATACGAAGAAAGCAATTGGTATGCGCCGAAGGTTGGACTCGTCAAGTCCGCCCTCAAGGAAGAGAGCAACAATCTGCTGGTTGGCACGGGCGGAACTGTCATCATGGAGTTGACGGAAAAGCCTTAAAAAAAGTTCGGTCTAAAAACGCAGACTGAAACTCACCTGAGTCGTCAGCAATGTCATCATTTCGCTACTGCCTGCCTGTTCCTTCGCAAGCTCAAGACTACACTCAGTCAAACTGTCCTGCCGGCGCGGGCTCTGAGCTGTCGTCGTTCCCAGAGTGTGGGAGGTGATCCTCCCGCACCTCCGTGGCAGCAGAAACCGAGTTTTTGCCAAAAACTCGGTTTCTTTCCCGGCGATCCACACTTGACACGCTTTGTGAATGGAAGGATGGGAGGGATCCCTTCCAATCTTCCATCCTTCCATCCTTCCATTCTTCCATTCCTTCGTCCCGATCTTCGATCGGGAGACAAGCTCTTCCAAAGTGTCAAGTTATTTTATAGGAAATTTGAAACATGCCGAATCGTGTTAATCACCCTACAATTTCATCAAGGAGGCTGCAATGAAGAACACATTTTTTCTGCTCGTGGCTCTCTTCTGGCTGGCAGGTTGGCAAAGTGTGGCGGTGACGCCACCCCTCTCCGTCAGTCAGGGAGAGCAGGTCACCCTCACCATCAAGTTAATCAATGTCGGTAACACCGATTTGCGCCACATCAGTGTCCAACTAGACCCCCAGACGACACCGAGCTGGATTCAGTCCGAAGCCAAGACGCATCGAGCGGTTGATGTGCCAGTTAAAAGTGACACGGCGGATGAACGTCCGAGCGCTGTGGTTCCCCTGACTTTCACCGTGAATCGGGACGCGCCTGAAGAGGCGGAGGTATCCCTTCACCTGGTGATTGGCGATGAACAGGGGAATGTGTGGACTCAGACGGTTCCACTGAAGGTGTTACCGCGTCCCAAACCCAAGGATTCACAACTATTGCAAAATTTCCCGAACCCGTTCAACCCCGAAACGTGGATTCCCTATCAATTGGATCAGCCTACCCCTGTGAGGATACGGATTTATGAGTCCTCTGGGAGGTTGGTGCGAACCCTCGACCTTGGACATCAGCGTGCGGGGTTCTATACTTCCCGGACTGAAGCCGCGTACTGGGACGGGAGAAACGAAACTGGGGAACGGGTCTCAAGTGGCGTGTATTTTTATCATCTGGAAACCAACCATTTTTCCGCCATGCGGAAGATGCTAATCATCAAATAGTAACGGCTCTTTGGAGCCTTGACACTCACAGGAGGGTGTAAAAATGAAAAAGATTCATGGCAAGCAGTTTTTCGTACTTTCTATCATGTGCGGTGTGTTTTGGGGGAGCGGTTTTGGGTTGTATCAGACACAAGCCCAGGAGACAAAGCCCAAAAAACCGGTGGTGGAGGTTGAAATCGGCACCAACGACAATACGGAACCGGGGGGACAAGGCACCGCTGCCCCTCAACCCCAGTACTGGAAACTCTCGGGTAACGCCATCCAGTCTGGTCATTTTCTGGGAACCACCAATAACCTGGATTTGGTCTTCAAGACTAACAAGGTAGAGGCGTTGCGCATTACCACCGCCGGCAACGTCGGCATCGGGACGATGAGTCCGGGGGCAAAATTGGAGTTGGCAGGATTAGGAAGTAATGACGGGTTGTATTTGAACGGAAATACGAAAGTCAAAATAACAACCACAGCAGACAGCGGGACTGATAGTCTGTGGTTTGCAGGGCAACAAGCCAGAAATGCTGCTCTGTATATGTTGCCTGGGGCGGATAATAAGTTTTCAGGATTGCAGCTTTCCTCAGGGCCAAGCAGAACCACAGAGGCTTTTCTTGTGCACCATGGATCTGAACTTCGTACCTACTTGCAGCTATTAGGAGCGACCCATGACCGGTTTGACATTTTAAACACTGTTGGCACTGAGATTTTTACGGTCAAACAAAACGGCAATGTCGGCATCGGCACGACGAAGCCGGGAGCGAAGTTGGACGTGTTGGGTAACGTGCGGATTTCTGATTCCGGTGTCTATAGCACTACCTTCACGCAAAGTGGTGGAATGTTGACTATGGACAGCTACGGAGATTGGGTGACCAAAACTGGTGGTGGTTACATTTCTTGGGAAACCTACGACAGCGGCTATAAAGAAAGGATGAGAATCACAAATGCCGGCAACATCGGCATCGGGACGACGACCCCAGGTGAAAAATTCACCGTAGCCGGCACCGTCGAGTCCACATCAGGGGGATTTAAGTTCCCAGATGGAAGTATTCAGGCCACAGCCGCAACCGGCGGTGGTGGAGGAGACATTACAGCCGTCCATGCCGGTGCTGGCTTGACGGGAGGCGGCACAGAAGGTGATGTGTCGTTAAGTGTGGCAGACGGAGGCATCACGACTAACAAGCTAGCTGATGGGGCAGTCACATCAGCCAAAATCGCCAACGGTCAAGTGGTACGGAACATCAATGGGCTAACAGACAATGTCACGCTTGCCGCGGGAAACAATGTGACGATTACCCCTAGTGGAAATACGCTCACTATCTCCGCAACTGGCGGGAGTGGCGGAGGAGATATTACCGCTGTCAATGCCGGGGCAGGCTTAACTGGAGGCGGCGCGTCGGGGGATGTGACATTGAGCGTGGCAAACAGCGGCATCACGGACGCGATGCTCGCTGGTAGTATTTCCCCAAGTAAGATCAGCGGCACCGCTTGGACCAGCACCAATGATGGTTCAGGCAGTGGTTTAGATGCGGATAGGCTGGATGGGCTTGATTCGTCGGCGTTCTTGAATACCAGCAACCCTGGATCGATAACTGCCTCAAGTTCAGCGCAAACATTGCGGGTGGAGAACACCGGTAGTGGACATGGGATATATAGTAAAACGAATTCCACAACTGATGAAATGGCTGCTGTGTATGGAGAGTCAACAGGAATTTCAGGGAACACGAAAGGAGTAATCGGTATTACGAGGTCTCCTGGTAGTGACACCCCAGGTGCTGAAGGAACTTCTGCTGGAGTATTTGGTCTGGCACTATCACCAACGGCGAAAGGGGGATCAACGGCAGGTGTTTTAGGTAAAACAGTGGCCGTACCTGTCCCTGGGGCTGATACTTCCGCCGGTGTCTTTGGTTGGGCACCTGTACCTTCTGGAAGAACCTATGGAGTCTGGGGAGAAACAAACTCATCAACGGATCAAGTCAGCGGAGTGATGGGAGTAAACAAAGCTACCAGTGGTATGACCCGTGGTGTGATTGGAAATGTCCTTTCAACAACTCCGGGAGCTGCTGGTGTCTTGGGCGTAGCACCAGATAATGCGAGTAACGTCCGGGGCGTTATGGGTTACTGTCACTCACCGAACGGTCATGCGATCTATTCCGATGGTAAATTAACAGTCGCTGAAGGTTACGCTACGCTTGCCGATGCGTGGACGCCTCGTAGCTCAAGGCGATGGAAAACGAACATCAAGCCCATCGAAGGCGCGTTGGACAAGGTCCAGCGTCTGCGCGGCGTTTCGTACAATTGGAAGTCCAGCGGTAAGCCCGACATCGGGGTGATCGCCGAAGAAGTCGGTGAGGTCATCCCCGAAATTGTGGTCTATGAGGAAAATGGTCAGGATGCTAAAGCGGTGGATTATGACCATTTGGTTGCTGTTTTAATTGAAGCGGTCAAAGAGCAACAAAAGGAAATTGAAGAACTGAAAGCAACCGTGAAGTCGCTTGCGGCAGAGAAGCAGGAAGCGGGGAATAAATCTGTTGCCGAGCGACACTAACATTCATTTCAATGGACTCCGCAACCGTTCAGGTTCTTTGATGAAATCCACAATGAGTTCAGAGAGCAAGAGCGCCAGCGTGGAAATCCCCTGGTCTTCTAAAAGGAGGTGGCTTTTTTCCTTCGCCTTGTGCGCTGCTTCAATCAGATCTTCCGTTTTTAATTCCTTAACGTAGTCATCTAGCGTTTTCATAAAAATCCGACCTCTATTTTGAGTCCCGTTTGATGGAACCTCGTCGATGACCTCGACTTGAATTCAAAGACTTTAATCTACATCATTCCAGGGACGTGTGATGTAGCCGTTCACCTCAAAGATTGAACGGTTAAAATCATACCATCACCCTGCGATGATTGTAAAGCAAAATTGGGTGTGCAAACAATTGAGCGGTCCAGACTCAGCGCGCGGGAGGTTAACCCCCGATCAGTGGCAGCAGAAACCGAGTTTTTGCCAAAAACTCGGTTTCTTGACCGGCGGTCCACACCCTTCTGCCGCAAAGCCCTACGGTGTTGAACCGTTTAACAGGTTTTCCATCTCGGCGAGGCTCGAAGCGATCGGGATTCGGTGCAGCAAGGTCCGCAGTTTTTCTGCATCCGCAATCGCCTGGATGGCTTGAGAAATCTGTGTAGGCAACGTACCGAACTTGATTTCCATCAGTTCAGTCAAGATTTGTTGCCGTTCTCTTTGCTGCGTTTGCTGTCGAATGAATTCAGCGGCTGTCAATCCCATCTGTGTCACCTCCTCTCGGTGTCTGAGGTCTTGAAGATTGTGTTGAACCAGTTGGAGCAACGGTTGGCGTTCAGGTTCACCACGTCGGTGGTAGATTAACAGCACCAGAAAATACATCAGTTGTTCCCAATGAGCGCGGGAGATGCCTTCCAGCGGTTCAAGTTGAGAGATCGATCGCCGTAAGGCAGCGGAGAAGTCGTCAAACGGGGCGTCCTCTTGTTGCATGACTGACAGCGCCCAGCCCACCGGCTGCCCTGATGCAACCAGTGACTGGGAAGGCATCGCTTTGAGATTCAGTCGGAGGACATCGTGCTGGGGAACAAACCGCGTCAGTTCTTCTGGCACATCCATCAGGGTCGTGATGGTAATGGGGGCGTCCCAGGTTCGGCTGCCAGTGTAGAACAACACCGGCAGAATCGGGGCGAACCACAAACGTAAAACGTAATGCGTGAAACGTAAGAAAAGGAAATGTTCATCTCTTGGAGATCGCTGAAGGGTTCCCCGATAATGGGTTGGAACAATTGGAGACCTTCACGTTTGCGCCAACAGTTGACGCTGTATGTGATTGAGCAGAATAAGCGGATTGAAAAACTGGAAAAGGAAAATGAGGAGCTGAAAGGTCGTGTTGCTTCGTTAGAAGGGCAGCATGATTGACCTGTAACGGAAACCGCTGATGTGACGATTCCTATTTACAACGTCAACGGATAACAGGTGCGTCAACGCTGCCTGGGCATACAGCAACCAAGTGCCTGTGACTTGCGGCCACGCGACGTATTGAGATGGAAGATTAGATGGAGGGGGGAGCGCGTCGCAAGTGGCATCTATTTCTATACCATCAAAGCTGAACAGTTCATTGCAACATGGTCGATGGTTGTGCTAAAATAGCTGTAGATAATGAATCCTCCGAGGTCAAAAAAGATGTTAGAAATTCAACTGTCAGAACCGTTAAATACGGAGCAACAGCAGGCGTTGGCCTCTTATCTCGCCGCACCGCATACGTTGATGAGAGCCGAATGGACGATTATTTGGCATGTGATGGATGTCCTGCGAACGGCTGATGTCAGCGTTGGAGACCAGCATTTGACGTTCGCAGAATTTTATCGTGTGAATATTGACGACGTATACGCCGATACCTTCCTCAATGCCTTGTGGGATGCGGAACAGCCGGAGGTTGTTGGAAAGCAATTGAAAATAAGCACCTCAAAAACAATTCGACAGCACTTTCGGGCACAAGGCTGGTACACCCCGACAAAAAAGGAATCGCGTGGGTTGTTTGCGCATTGCGTCTACTGGTGGAACTCGTTCGCTAATGGCTATATTTTTGAGGTCAGTGTCCTCAAAGAGCTGCAGAAGGCAGGCATTGTGCGTGCTGTTCGTGACATCCGCAACCGCGATGAACGATTCGCTTCGGCGGACATCTTGATTGGAGAATGGACAGGAGATGTGAAAAACTCGACCTGTTTCTTCTTCGTTGCACGTTCATATCCCCTGTTATGCGACTTCTATATCACACGGTTGTTCAACGCGGAAAGCAGGCAGCATGATTGGATTGTTCTTCTCAACACAGGGATGTGGACCAAAATAGATGGAGAAACAAAAGCATCTGACTTTCACCATCTTGATGACTGCCTGGAAGCACCACTACATTTTGAGCTATTTGGCAATTTGTTTATCGCCATCTCTTATGGGACATGGAAACAAAAATTATCTCGTTATCAACAAGGAGATACCACCGATGAAAACGAAAACATTGGATACGATGAGTGAAGAAGAATTCGACACGCTGCTCGACAAAATCGAAGCTGACGATTACGACAAAATCACCCCCCAGGCATTCGGTGAAGCGCTTTGGGCACTGCACGCCCAAAAAGCCGAAAAAGAGATTGAGCTCACCGCAGAGGTAGTTGAGGGGCATTTGCGCTTTGAATCCACCGAAGCTCTCCCTGTCAACGGAAATGAAATCATTTTGGGTGACATGCGCGTCAGAATAAAACTGAAACCGACAGCAGTTCGCGCCTTGTGATGACTCGATTTGGGAAAATTGAGCAGAATCAGCGGATTGAAAGGCTTGAGACGGAAAATGGGGCGTTGAAAGATCGGGTTGCTTTGTGGGAAGAAACGAAATAGAACACGGATTTTGTAGGGTTAGAAATTCCCCACGCCAGCACTAAACCTTGAAAAGGTTTAGAACCTTTTCAAGGTTTCTATTGTAGGATTTCACAGATCGCACTCGTAGCGATTCTCTGTTATAATTAAGGGGGAGGCATCAGGAAATCCAAAACCGTGTCAGAGATGCCTTGCCTCCTGGTGATAGAAAAAACTCAGGGAAAGGAGCGATAGAAATGGCTGAAATTACCGTTCGGTTGCCTGAACCGATTCTGGTTCGACTGCACGAGCAGGCGCATCAGGCAGATGTTTCGCTGGTTGAGCTGATTTCACAACGCCTGATGGAAGGTTTTGATTTTGCCGTTTGCACAGCGGGCCAAGCGCGGCGACGGGCGTTGAAAAAACTCCGTGAACATAAGGAATATATGCTTCGCACAGGAACGCCGATTTTCGATGCGAAGACTTTCGTCTGGCGCGTACCTGTGCTCCCAAACTTAAAGCATGGCAAACCGGAGTCTGTTGGTGAGCTCTATCTGAAGGCGGATACGGGAGAGATATTGACAGATTCTTTTGCCATTGTGGAGATGGCTCATAAAGCGGCGCCTTTATTCGGTGTGGAGCGTTTTGATGAAGCTTTTCAGAAACGGATTGAGGAACTGTTGAACCAGAATAACAGGGGCGAATTGTCTCAGACGGAACAGCGCGTCCTGGAGGAGATGGTGCAAAAGATGCAAGCGAAAGACCTGGAGAATATCCACCGTCTCATCAAGCGGCTTCGTCTTCCAAAGGCAGATCGCGAGAAGGCTTTTGCCGCTTTAGAGCGCGCTGCGGCGGCATTGGAAAATGCCGCTGATGAGCCAGAAGAAACAGGGGTTTCCACTCAATGAATTTGACCTTACGTCAGCTCGTTACACAGCGCGCTTCAGGACAATGTGAATATTGTCTTTACCCCGAAAAGGTTCACAGCGGGAGACTTCATCTCGACCACATCATTCCACCTCAATATGGGGGAAAACATACCGCAGAAAACCGCGCCCTGGCTTGCCCAAACTGCAACTTGAGAAAAAGCGACAAAATCAACGGCGTTGCTCCGGTAACAGGACAAACGGTGCGACTCTTCCATCCGCGTCAAGATAAATGGGATGAGCATTTTGTCCTGCACCGCCAAACCGGGGTCATAGAAGGCTTAACAGCAATCGGTCGAGCGACAGCCCATGAACTTGGCATGAACCATCCTGCACAGGTTAACATGCGCCTGGCGCTGATTCAAGCGAAACTCCTCTAAGCTCTTGCAGAAGGTTGAGGAGTTGACGCTGTATGTCATTGAGCAGAATAAGCGGATTGAAAGACTTGAGAAGGAGAATGAAGCGTTAAAGAATCGGGTGGCGGGCTTGGAATAGATCAAGTGAAATGTACAGGCGTTCTCTCCTAATTCAGTGCTTTCACAATGGCTTCCGCTTGATCTGGATGCTCGTGGGCGAGGGCCAATGCTTTGACCAAACCAGGGTGCGCCCCCATCTGTTGCGCGTTGCTCTCAAGTTCATTGAGAGCATCCGCGCCGAGGTATTGAAGAATGTAGGAGTTGAGTTCGTCCGTGGGGATGTCTTTCAGTTGATTGGCGAGAGCTTGGGCTCGCTGGAAGCCGGCAGTGGTGTGTGATTGAATGGCTGACGCGACGGCGCTGTCTCGGGCTTTCGAGATCCAATCCTGTATCGACAGTACCCCTCGGTCAAAAAGGGTCACGTTGATGTTCTGTAATAGGGACTCGAATCCGAATACGCCCACGAATGCGTGCCAGAACCAAGCCGGGCCAGGCAATTTCGCCTTTGCCACCGCCGCAACAGCCAAGAGAGTCGTCCCCATGTTCCCGACAGCCAAAACCGCCAGGTAGATAAAGAAAGCACTACCCAAACACGATTTCAAATTGGCGTGAGACTGGTGCTTGACCTCAATGACTGAGATGAGAACGCTAAGAACCATCGCAATAACGAGTGCAATCACGGAATCATTCATTTAGGGACTCTTAATCCATCAGATGTCGAATCTTGCGGCTCGCTTCCAGACCGTCTGCGGTGACGTAATAGGTGTTCCAATCCGTGAGAGACGAACTTTTTTCAGCGATCAGGCAAGCATCCTTCAGTTTTTTAAGGGTGGTTAGAGCCACGTCTCGCTCTAGAACCGGATCGAGTTTCTTTATGAGTTCACGCAACTGAATGCTCCGATTCTTCACGACCTGTTCAAACACGGCACGCGTGACTGTATCCGTGAGTAGACTCAGTGTGGTGATATCGACAGACATTGATGTTCGTTCCTTTGTTTTTCCACTGGCACAGACGCTTTGATTTCATCAACGGCGATGAAACCACCGCTCCGACACGGAGTCCGCAAGTGTTTACATCCCGATCTATCGGGGGCGGACCTGTGAAAGTGATTCGATTTTTTATCTGTAAAAGAATAGCCCAACACACTTCAAAAAGCAACCTTTTTTGATTCGCAATTGTAAATTTCCAGGAGATGACATTTAATGCTTGCTCCCCAAGGAGAATTGGTATAATATCATTAAAACACGACCAGGAAGGTTATGGAAAGCGAGCCCGTATTCAGGTGGGTATAGATAACCTTCCAAGCCGTCAATGAAACAAAAGGAGGCAAAACCCAATGAAACGCACATTTTTTCTCAGCATACTTTTCTTTGTATTGGCCGTTCAATTCAGTTGGGCACCGATTCCCCAAACGATTAGCTACCAGGGTGTTTTGACAGATACCAGCGGCAAAGCCGTGCCTGACGGGGTTTACAATCTCACCTTTAAACTTTACAATGAGATCATCGGCGGAACACCGCTGTGGTCAGAGACACAACCGGTGACGGTCAGCAAAGGTATCTTCCATGCGATTTTAGGGGCTGTGAATCCATTGGCCCTTGCTTTTGACACGCAATATTGGCTGGGGGTGACGGTCGAAGGCGGTTCGGAACTCACCCCACGAATCAAGCTCACTTCCGCCCCGTATAGTTTGAATACACAGGGTGGAGTGACACCACAGGGATGGCTGATAAGCGGGGATAATATCTATCGTCTCAACGGCAACGTCGGCATCGGGACGACGAGTCCGGGTGCAAAATTGGAGTTGGCAGGATTAGGAAGTAATGACGGGTTGTATTTGAACGGAAATACGAAAGTCAAAATAACAACCACAGCAGACAGCGGGACTGATAGTCTGTGGTTTGCAGGGCAACAAGCCAGAAATGCTGCTCTGTATATGTTGCCTGGGGCGGATAATAAGTTTTCAGGATTGCAGCTTTCCTCAGGGCCAAGCAGAACCACAGAGGCTTTTCTTGTGCACCATGGATCTGAACTTCGTACCTACTTGCAGCTATTAGGAGCGACCCATGACCGGTTTGACATTTTAAACACTGTTGGCACTGAGATTTTTACGGTCAAACAAAACGGCAATGTCGGCATCGGCACGACGAATCCGGGAGAGAAACTCCATATCGACGATAACTCAGCGGCAATTGGAAACCACCATTTACTTCGGCTTGGCAAGGGCGGACAATCAGCCATATATGCTGGCTTTGTTGCGGATGGATCCACATTCACAGAAGCGTATATAAAGTCCGGCAACGCTCTGCCGCTGAGATTCGGAACTGATGGCGCGGCAAATGCAATCTATATAGAGAACAACGGCAACGTCGGCATTGGGACAACGAGTCCGGGGTACAGGTTGGACGTGTGGGGTAACGTGCGGATTTCTGATTCCGGTGTCTATAGCACTACCTTCACGCAAAGTGGTGGAATGTTGACTATGAACAGCTACGGAGATTGGGTGACCAAAACTGGTGGTTACATTTCTTGGGAAACCTACGACAGCGGCTATCAAGAAAGGATGAGAATCACAAATGCCGGCAACGTTGGCATTGGGACGGCGAATCCAGGAAGCTACAAATTGGCAGTCGAAGGGAAAATCGGAGCCAGGGAAGTCGTTGTGACTCTGGATAATTGGTCAGACTTTGTTTTTGAAAAGGATTACCGTTTAATGCCGCTCAGTGAAGTCGAACAACATATCAAACAAAATAAGCACCTGCCCAATATTCCTTCTGAAAAAGAAGTTTTAGAAAACGGTGTCAGTTTAGGAGAGATGCAATCCAAGCTCTTGCAGAAGGTCGAAGAGCTGACGCTGTATGTCATTGAGCAGAATAAGCGGATTGAAAGGCTTGAAAAGGAGAATGAAGCGTTAAAGAATCGGGTGGCTGGCTTGGAATAGAACACGGATTTCACAGATTCCACTTGCAGCAGCCTCGAAAAATCCGTATAATCCTGATTTATGCTCTCTGCCAATGCAATTCTCAAATCATAGTACGAGCGGGCGACCCGCCCGTTGGCAACGAGCCAGCGGCTCGCTCTACAATAAGAAGGAGGTCACCCAATGTCTAAACAGGCAACTCACGAAAGCATCTCTTTTCCAGAACTCCGGAAAGTGCTTCAAGAAACGTATACCCAATTCGCTTCAACGCCAGAAACGGCACCGGTGAGTTCAGAGGAATTTGAAGCCTGTATCAACACACTCAACAAATTGTGGCAACCGCCGAAAGCATCGCCTAAAGATCTGACTCAGTCGATTTTGTCGAGCTTGGCGCAAGAAGTCATTAAAGACAAAGTGGATTGGATTGATGAACGGTTTGCGGCGGCTCTTGAAAATTTTGAGAATGAAACGGAACTCGGCTTGACGTTGCTTCAATCCCGTCGAATGTTGCGGGAACAGGTCTGGCCCCTTTGTACGATGTCACCGTATCATAAGCGATTGCTCACCTTTTTGGTGAATGCCCTAGATCGCGCACGCCCAAAATCGATCGCGAAATCTCAATTGAACCTGCTTCAAGAACGTATCGCTTTGCTGGCTAAAACAGAACTGACCGTCGAAATCATAGAGGAGGCGGAAAATGCCCTGCTCGCCATTGAATGACCCCGAACCATTACCGCTCTTTTTGGAAACGACGGTTCAAATTGAACGGGTTGTTGGACTGCCAGAACGCAAAGAATCCATCAAGAATCGAATCGCACGCCGAGGTTTAAGAAGTTCGACACTTGTCTTGCGGGAGTTCAAAGAACGCCTGTTGCATAAATGTATTTTGCTGTTGGAATTGGTGTTGCGTTACGAGCATCGCACCGATGTAGAGACGGCGATGAGTCGAATGTTCAGCGATACAAAAATTCTCCTTCAACTGTGGGCCCAGGTTCAGCGGGAAACTATCGGAGATGGCGCTTATGATAGGGAATTGATTATCGAAACCCTGAAAAGCTATATCGAAGGCGGATTGGAAAAGCGATTTTACAGACTTTCCATTCAGGTCAGTGATGATACAGCGTGTGAAATCGCCCGCGAAGAAGTTCACATCAAACACGGATTTTATGTCCTCAACGTCTACTGTAATCGCGAGAAAGTCAACTGCAACTTGCCTGCGTTCACTGAAAGACATGAGAATGCCTTTCTTACGATGCAAAGGAGCATCCCAAACGCCCAAACGAAAGACGAACGAGATGAGTTGAGCCAGATTGTCGCTGTCTACCAGGACGCCAAAAATCACAATGATTTTAATCGCGTCAAGGGACAGCGGAATTGCAACGCTCTCAGCGATGCCACAATCGCTCTGGAAGCGGGAGATGCTATTATCTACACCACTGACAGAGATTTTGAGTTCATCTGTCCCGCTTGCAACAGAAGATGGATTCATTAGAACATAAATTAAAGAGATATACTGCAAACGGTAACCGTTCAGGTGGGAGGGTGAGGCTCCCGCCGAACCAGAGGCTCCGCGGGAGCGTCGCCCTCCCAGGGGGCAATGGATTATCAATCTTCGCGCCCGTTCCATAGATTACCTGAACGGTTACTGAAATCATTTTGGGTGACATGCGCGTCAGAATAAAACTGAAACCGACAGCAGTTCGCGCCTTGTGATGACTCGATTTGGGGAAAAAGCCAGAGAGTATACCTGACCCGCGACCGCGCCGCGTATTGGGAGGAGCGAAACGAGGTCAGGGAGCGGGTTGCCAGTGGTGCCTACTTCTATGAGCTGCGGGTTGAGAGCGAAATCCCGCGTAGCAGAGCGGGAAGTCTCACAGAGATCCGAAAGATGGTGATTCTCAAATAGTGAACGATAACAGTTAAATCAGCGTTATTGGTATCATCATAGCAGTTAAGCAAGCAAAAGGAAGATAAAAATGAAATTCAAAAGGGTTCTGAGCATTTTTGTGTTTGGATCGGTAATAATTCTGAGTATGCTTCCTCATGTGTATGCCTATGATTACGCAGCTCTTTTAGCAACTTCCGACAGAGGAATACGGCTGCATATTGACAATTTTAAAATCAGAGGGTTGCCGGATCCCGGAGATGGGGAAATATTTTTTAAGTTTTATGTAGATCAAAATAACGATAAAGATTTTAATGATCCTGGTGAAATCGTTACCTCTAAAGTTTATGATTATGATGTCGGTCTTAACTATGGGCCTTTGAATCCTGAAGATAGTTCAGGTAACGAATTAATTGTTTCAACAGGCCAAAGAAGTATTAAAATCCAATTAGAAGTGTATGATCAGGATCTGATATTTTTTAACGATGATTTATTATATCTAAAACAATGGAATATAGAAGATACAGATAGCCCGTTCCTAGATAACGATTCTTCGGAATGGATTGATATTACATGGAGCTACGAACTGACCATTCCACCAGAAATAAAATCGATAACGAGGAATGACATCGAAACAGTTTCTCAAGAGTATGAAGAAGTAATAAAAAGTAGAGACTATTCTGAAGGGAAAGGATTAGCCAACAAAATAGAAAATGTGGGAATTAAGGAGTGGTTTTTGCTTCCAGAAACTACAGCAGAATATGAACAAATTCAAGACATAGAAGGGCGTTTGGATAAATATCATGGAGATGCTGTTGAAAAAGCGAAAGCAAGCGGGGCATTGATCGACTCAGATGATTTAATTATCGTTATTATGCCTAAAAATGTTTTGAACTCATTGAAACCGGATATTTCAGGTTGGGGTCGTCAAAATAAAATCTGGGTTATCCCCCCAGACTTCACACATCAGAGTAACCCAGAAACTTGGGCAATACTCTGGGCACATGAGACAGGCCATGCCAAATATAAATTGCATCACCACGAATGGCTACAGGTGGAAACACAGAAGTCATGTATCATGGGCAAAGATGTGTGGGACACTTATGCTCTTTGCACAGCTCATAAAATGGCAGCAGGCTTCCTCGATTGGAATGAAAAAAATCAAAGTGGTCAATACAATACAAATACACCTTTTAGTATGAAGTTTGAAGATATTGATTATGTCTTTGAAAAATACACAAACAATTATTCTATTTTTAAGATTGAGTTTGTTAGTCCTGATTTCGGTGGATTATATTATGTTACAGAAGACAACAAAAACTTCCCTGTTGAGTATATTAACCAGCATATTGGGTTAAGCGGAAATGAGAACAGTGTTAAGCTGTTCTATTTCATTGTATCTCTTAAAGCTAATCAGGAAAATTATCAAAAGGGCGAGACAATCAACATCGAAGTTGTCGTGAAAAACCCAGAGGGAGATGCTGTTGGAAACAATGTAGGAGTTACAGCTAATCTTTCTAAGGATGGCTTTGAAGTCAATTTACCACTAGCTTTTCAAGAAAACGGAAAATATGTAGGAAGTTACACCATTCAAGAAGACGATCCAATTGGGGAATGGCGCATCTCAGCTAAAGTGATGGATCAATATAGCCACACTCACATTGAGGAAACGACTGTCAATATATTTTCTGGGATCCCTCCACTCCAAATCACCACCCCAAGCCTCCCGAATGGCACCGTCGGCCAATCTTATTCGTACACCTTACAGGCCATTGGCGGCAGACAACCCTATAGCTGGAGTATTCCTCCAGCAGATTTGCCTCTTGGATTAACGCTGAAGCAATCAGGCGAGATCTCTGGAACACCAACGACTGCCGGCCAATACCCTTTTACAGTGACGGTGAGTGATGGCACGTCAAACCCTGCGACAAAACAGCTCTCCATTACCATTGTCCAACCGATACCTACATTAACTATTACGACGACAAGCCTTCCTGAAGGTACTGTCGGTCAATCCTACTCACAAACCTTACAAGCCACCGGCGGTAAACCTCCTTATAGTTGGAACCTGGTCTCAGGGCGTGGAAACTTACCCCCCGGCTTAACCCTGAACCCCTCCTCTGGTGTAATTTCCGGGACGCCAACGGCTGGTGGAACATTTAACTTTACGGTACAGGTGAAGGACAGTGAACAACGGACAGATACACAAGATCTATCCCTTCGGGTTATTGTGCCCGTAACATACTCCTGTCGCCTCTACCGCAAGGACCCGGATGCAACAATCAAGATGCAGCCCGGGGAAGTAAGCAATTTTGTGGTCGCCTACACTAACACCGGCTCACGGGATTGGAAGGCAGATTTTTCAAATTCGGATTATATAGAATTGCGCTCGTGTGATTTTGGCGGTAATGCGGCCTCGAGTTTTCTCTACCCAGGAAATGGTGTTTGGGTGGCTGACGATAAGATACGAGTTGTCACCCAAAACGCCCCCAATGTCGCTCCGGGAGAGGAGGCGTGGTTTATTTTCCTGGGCAAAGTGCTCGAAGGCACCTCACCCGGCGTTCGCGATGTGTACTTCCGTCCCTGGCACAAAACTGGTGGCTATATTCAGGATTGGGGACAGATGCACTTTACCATTGAGGTGACTGCACCCAAAACGCCGCCAGATGTGTCACTGGCGAGAATCCCCTCCTCGCAGCGAATCTACTTCATTAAGAACGGCAAGAAGTTCCATATCCTCGATGAAGTGCGACTCAATCAATTGGCGCAGGCCTACGGCGGTCTCCCTGATAACACCTACGATCCGGTGGTCGTTGGCCAATATCCCTTTGGTTCTCAAATCATCGGGGACGGGTTCATTTTTAAGGGCTCAGAGCCCACCATTTATCTGTATCAAAACGGGAAAAAACGTCGATTTGTCGATGAAGCCAGTTTCAAAAATCGGGGTTATGATTTCCAGAAGGATCCCTTGTCCTCTACATACACCCTGATGCCCAATGAGGTGATTGCTGAATTTCAAGACGGCGATCCAATTTCTACGGTTGGCGTCACGCTGACCCTGAAGCTCATCTTTGAAAAGAACGGCAGTCCCGCGACCGAGTTTGCGCCAGGGGAAACGAAAGTCTCTAAAATCTCCGTCGTCGGAGAAGGGTACACTGCCTATCCGTATGTGCGAATCACATCGCCAGGTGGCGTGGTTCGGTACGCCTATCATGACGATGGAAGTGAATCGGGTAATTTTCTGTTTTCTGCGGTCAAGATTCCATTTATCACAGAACCAGATAAGGATTGGGTGCCGAAAAACATCAACGCCGCGTTCACCGGACAGGCGTGGGTGTTCAATACATACACCTTCACCGGCAAGGAGGAGGAGGGGGAATGGCTCTGGGAATTCTGGTTTGAGGACGTGAACGATGGCATTGACCCCCAAACGTTTCCCGATGAAGAAGAAAGACCCATCCCCGGAGCGATTGCTCGTGCCTCCTATCGCTTCAGTTCAGGGTTAGTCGTTGATTTTTCCGCCTCTCCCACCAGTGGCCAAGCCCCGTTGACCGTGCAATTCACCGATCAGACAACAGGGAATCCCAACAAATGGGAATGGGACTTTGACAACGACGGGACCATTGATAGCTTCTTGCCACATCCGAGCTACACCTATCAAAATCCCGGCAGCTACACTGTGACGTTAACCGCCTATAACCTCTCCACTCATGACACGCGCCCTAAGCCGAACTACATTTCCGTCACAGGAGGACCATCTCCACTTGCGATTACAACCACGAGCCTACCCAGAGGTACGGTGGGCGTTTTTTATGATGGACGTCTGAATGCAACGGGCGGCACGTTGCCGTATACATGGACGCGGGAATCAGGCACATTTCCCCCTGGGCTGCAATTGACAACGGTAAGTAACCAGGGTGTGCTTTCTGGAACACCGACAGCGGCAGGATCTTATCCGTTCACCGTCAAAGTCACCGATAGCAGTAACCCGCAACAAAGCGACACACAAACATTTACCGTGACGATTGACCCCGCGCCAGATACCGACCCACCTCCTGCGCCGCCGAATTTGCTTTCATTGACTCACCAAGTGAATACTCCCAGCCGGAATAACAATCCCGTGTTTACCTGGGATGAGCCATCGGACGATTCAGGCATTGCCGGTTATAGCTATCACCTGGATCAGAACCCGGGTTCCATGCCCGATAAGACGCTGGAAGGGCCTCATCGACAGGCACCCTACGTTGGGATTCCTGATGAGAATTGGTATTTTCATGTTCGTGCCAAGGACAACGATGGGAATTGGGGGGATGCTTCCCATTATGGACCAGTTGTGGTTGAGAAAATGGCGGTCATTGAGCTCAAAAATGTGTATCACGTCCCAAGTCAAACCCCTTCTATCCAGGACGCTATCATTAAGGCTCAAGCATTGGGAGGGATCGGAGCTGTCGTCGTTCACGCTGGAACCTATACGGAAAGTGTGTGGTTAGATCCAGGGGTGATGCTGATTGGGGCCGGAGCCGACGTCACAACAATTCAACCGCCAACGACTAGCGATTGGGCTGTCGTTGCAAGTGATCAGAGTCTCATTGCTGGATTCACCATTACCAATGGCAGTCTTGGAATTCATGGTGCTCTCCATCCTGGGCTTACTGATTGTTATATTCTCAACAATCGAATCATCAATAATGGCTCGGGGATTGTTTTAAGCAATTCTTCACCCACGATTATTGGGAATGAAATCTCTGGAAATGATGGATCAGGAATCTATTGTCAGGAAAATTCTCACCCCTTGATTAGCAACAATCGGATTTTTGGCAATAGAGGCTCTACAGCAATATCATGTTATACCGCTTCTTCTCCAAATATTATTAACAATGTTGTAGATAGCAATGCCCAGCAGGGAATTGGCGCTTGGGATAAATCAACCCCAATTGTGATGAATAATATCATCACCAATCATAGTATCTATAATATTCTGGGAAACACAGGAGGCAACCCCGTTGTTTTATATAATCTCATCTATCCAAGCCTATATTCCGGCATAACTTTCGGGGAAGGAAATATCTTAGAACAAGAACCGCTCTTTGTCGATGCAGCCAATCATAACTATCATCTTCAAGCCGGTTCACCAGCGATAGACGCTGGCACCCCGGATCCAAGGTACACCGATAATCCTCAAACACAGCAAGGCGGCGTGCGTAATGACATGGGCGCTTATGGGGGCCCAGATGGACGCTACGATATTCCACCTATCGCTGATTTCTCCGCCCCACAAACGAGTGGAAAGATTCCTTTTACTGTGCAGTTTCAAGATGCCACTTTTGGTACCGCCCAGAGTTACCGCTGGGATTTCGGCGACGGGGTTACCAGCACAGAAGCAACTCCGACCCATACATACACAACCGCTGGTGACTTCACAGTAACACTGACTGCAACAGGATCCGGCGGCGCGACAAAACGTATACGGCAAAACTATTTCCACTTAACAGACCCCGGAACACCAATTCCTGACGCCGACTTTATTGCAAGTCCACGGAATGGGGTCGTACCACTGAGAGTTGAATTTACTGATACCTCCACGAACAATCCCACGAGTTGGTATTGGGAGTTTGGTGACCAAACGTGGAGCGTTGAACAAAACCCTATCCATGTCTATTCTGGAGCAGGGAGATACACGGTCAGGTTGACAGTTTCAAATGACGGTGGCGAGGATTCAGAAACCCAAACAGATTATATCGTCGTTGAATCTTCTTTCCCACCCGGTGAAATTACGCAGTTTGGACCGCACGTAAAGGTAAATACAATAGAGGGGTCCTTACAGAATATTCAACTCAAGGTAGATAGGAGTGGGACGATTTATGTTGCCTTTTGGGTCGGGGGGCAAAATGCGATAATGTTCACCCGGAGCGTAGACCACGGCGTTTCGTTCATTCCAGAGCAGCAAGTGAATCCACAACCAGCGCAACAAATGGCCCTCTCTATGGGCATGGATTCCAATGGAAACATCTATCTTGCCTGGTTCGATTATAGTGATCATCTCTGGTTGTCCAAGAGTACGGATGGGGGAAACAGTTTTTCCCACTATATTGTTTTTAATGGGGGTGGAGGACAGCCGACTCTTGTTGTCAATGACAATAACGAAATTTGTATTCTCTGGAGAGCACTCCCTGATCTCGTTTTTAGTAAAAGTGTTGATGGAGGAAATACTTTTAGCCCTCCAGTTTTGGTCACGAACACCCCGGACCAAAAAGACAATCCGACCCTTGCAGTCAAGGGATCAAACGTTTATGTGATATGGATAGCACCCTATTCCACCGGAGATGTACATCTGGCACGGAGTACAAATGGAGGAACAAGCTTCCAGGTGCCGGTTCGTGTCAATCGCACGCCTGGACAAACAACGTGGGGTAATTCCGTTGCTGTGAGTCCATCCGGAATGGTATATGTGGCTTATCTCGACACACAAAATGATCCAGAAGGCGATGTTTATTTGGCTCGCAGTTTGGATGGCGGGCAGAGCTTTTCCAGCTATACACTGATTACAGATTCAACTTTGAGAGCGCAACAGGGACCTAAAATCTATGTTGATGACTCCGGAAAAATCTACGCGACATGGTGGGATTTTCGGAGTAACGATGCCTATTTTAGGAACGACATTTACTATAGTGAAAGTATTGATAACGGGCTGACTTTTAGTGCCAATGTGGATGTGACTCCGATTGAAAACGATCAAGTCGGATCACTCATTGATGTCGATGGCTCTGGGAATGTTTATCTGATTTGGATCGGGTATCGTGAAGAGGGAGATGCTGATATCTATTTCACGAGTTCTTCACTTCCCACCGCTCCACCACCGGATCTTGTCCTGCGAGAAAACATAATCGTTCAAAGTGGACAGGATCGGCCTTGGGAAGCCTCCAACTCGATTACGGCGCCGGGTGAGGGATTCATCTTTCAGGTGGAAAATGGTGGTCGTGCGACGTTTACGGCTGGCAGCCGTATCATCTTAAAACCCGGCTTCCACGCCAAACTCGGCAGTCAGTTTAACGCCCAGATCGACCCCACGCTGAAGCAATAAAAATAAGGCTCACCCGGTGAGCCAGACCCCAAAGGAGGATAAACGTATGTTGATGAGAAAAAGTTCCTTGACCATTCCGCTCGTCGCAATGAGTGCGATTCTCCTCATTGTGTTTTTCGCGGTCGCCCAGAATGGTGTCATCACGAAGATGGGGCCGCGTGAGACGTTTGGATACGTCGGAACAGAAACAAATCATGACCTTCGATTGTTCACCCATAATTTGCCAATCATGTCACTCACCACCGGCGGCAACGTTGGCATTGGGACCACAAGTCCAGTGACAACGCTAGATGTTGCCGGTACGGTGAAAGCAATCGCCTTTGACCTCAACGGTGATGTCATCACCTCCTGGCCTTCAGGGGATGGAGGAGGTATAACCCAGCTCGATGCTGGAACAGGAATTACTCTCAGTCCAAACCCGATTATGACAACCGGCACGGTTTCAGTGGCAACCTCTGGCATCACGGACGCGATGCTCGCTGGTAGTATTTCCCCAAGTAAGATCAGCGGCACCGCTTGGACCAGCACAAATGACGGCCCAGGAAGCGGTTTAAATGCGGATGAGCTTGATGGGCTTGATTCGTCGGCGTTCTTGAATACCAGCAATGACCATGGCAGACTCGGCGTTGCGACTGACCTCTATGAAGGAAGTACCAAACTGCAAGACAAGTATCTCAACAATAATCAACCAGAAACGATAACGGCTTCAATCTCAAGTCCAGGACAGACATTACGGGTAGTGAATAATGATAATGGGCATGGCATATACGGTGAAAGCTTTGCATTCCGGTCAGAGGTTGGTGGAGTCACAGGAAGGGCAAAAAGGGACGGGGGGTCGGGTGTCTATGGGGAGACATTTTCACTTGGAAAAGATGATGCAACGGGTCGAGGAAGTAGTGTTGCGGTGTATGGTTGGGCGGTGGGCCAAGGCGCTGCTGTCGGTGGGGCGGCAATTGGTGTGTTGGGAAAAGTGAGTTCTTATCAGCCCTCTGGGGTTCAGGTCTCTATGCCAACTGGGGTTTATGGTTGGGCGGAAGCAAAAACCGGGATGAGTGCAGGAGTCTTAGGTGAGGCGAATTCATCCGACGGTCCTTCTCCTGGAGTATATGGGGTCAATAAGGCGACTACCGGCAGCACCCGCGGCGTATGGGGCGAAGTGAAGTCACCGAATGGAGTCGGAGTTTTCGGTATAAATGAATCCGGTTCTGCTGGCACGAAAGGTGGCTATTTTCAGAATGGACATGGTACTTATGCCCATATAGCATATTGGGACGGTACTAAGGAATATGGCATCCTATCAAATGGGGTTAAATCAACAATAATGCCAACATCGAATGGTAATCGTGTTCTCGTTTGTACAGAATCGCCGGAAGCATGGTTCGAGGATTTTGGCGAAGGGCAATTGGTCAATGGACATGCCCATATTGAACTCGACCCGTTATTCCTTGAAACCGTCACCATCAACAGCCAACACCCAATGAAAGTCTTTATCCAGCTCAATGACGATTGCAACGGTGTTTTTGCCAAGCGTGGAAATACGGGGTTCGATGTGATTGAACTTCAAAAGGGTCAGAGCAATGCCAATTTTACCTACAGGGTTGTTGCCAAAAGAAAAGGGTTTGAGGAGCAACGGCTAGAGCGATTGGAATAAGAGTCGCTAAAGCATTGGGTTGTCCTGCCGGCGCGGGCTCTCAGACGTTGTCGTTCCCACAGTGCGGGAGGTTATCCCCCGATCAGTGGCGGCAGAAACCGAGTTTTTGCCAAAAACTCGGTTTCTTGACCGGCGGTCCACACCCTTCTGCCGCAAAGCACTACTGTGTTGCACCGTTTAACAGGCTTTCCATCTCGGCGCGGCTTGAAGCGGTCAGGATTCGGTGCAGCAAGGTTCGCAGTTTTTCTGCGTCCTCAATCGCCTGGATGGCTTGAGAAATATGTGTAGGCAACGCACCAAACTTGATTTCCATCAGTTCAGTCAAGATTTGTTGCCGTTCTCTTTGCTGCGTCTGCTGTTGCGCTTGCTGTCGAATGAATTCGGCGGCGGTCAATCCCATTGTCGTCACCTCCTCTCGGTGTCTGAGGTCTTGAAGGTTATGTTGAACCAGTTGGAGCAGCGGCTGGCGTTCAGGTTCACCACGTCGGTGGTAGATTAACAACACCAGGAAATACATCAGTTGTTCCCAATGGGCATGGAAGATGCCTTCCAACGGTTCCAGCTCAGAGCTGGCACGCCGTAAGGCAGCGGCAAAGGCGTCAAACGAGGCGTCCTCACGTTGCATGACTGACAGGGCCCAGCCCACCGGCTGCCCTGTGGCAACCAGTGACTGGGGAGGCGTCGCTTTGAGATTCAGTCGGAGGACGTCGTGCTGGGGAACAAACCGCGTCAGTTCTTCTGGCACATCCATCAGGGTCGTGATGGTAATGGGCTCGTCCCAGGCTCGACTGCCGGTGTAGAACAACACCGGCAGAATCGGTGCGAACCGCCATTGGCTGACAGGCAACTCATCAGCGACCCACTGGCGACGCTGCAAATCCCAGACCTGAAGCATGTAAAACAGAAAACGAAATCCCATCGACGGGTCAGGGGTGGATTGATGTTCGATCAGCAGATAGATCCAGATCTCTCGCGGTTGCTGGGTTTTGGGGTCTAAAAAGGGCAAACGAAACAGCAGATCCGACTCTTGTTTGCGCAGATTGTCCGGGATAAAACTGGTTGGAATACGTTCCAACCGGTCAAAATCGATCTGCCGAGCCAGATCCGGCGCAATGATAGTCATCAATCCTTGCAGATTGGGAGTGAATTCCAACAGCCATTTGACGCCTCTATCTGGAAAATCGTGGATGGGCGGTGGAGAAAAGTCGTTCGTCATCAGAAACTCCCTCTCGAAAGTATGTCGGCAATCGCCGGAACAGTCAGGTGAATCGTGGGGTGATGGCCAAAATCATACCATCACCTGTTGATGATTGTAAAGCGAAATAGAAAATGGAGGTGTTCCACAATGAAACCGATAAAACTCAGTTTTGTCCTATTAGTGCTTGCCAATAGTTTCGCATTCCAACACAAGCCTGCGCATGCCCAATATGCCATTCCCCACAGCGTCTTCGGCAATGGCGGCGCTGTCATCCAGGACAGCACCCACCGCATCGCTTCAACGGTGGGTCAGCCTGTGATTGGCGAGATGAGTGATCTATCCATCAAAATGTCTGTGGGGTTTTGGTATCTATTACCACCGACGGAACCTATACCAGCCCCCGTTATTAGTTCACTGGATCCGACACACGGGCCCCCAGGAACATCCGTCACCATCACAGGCCAACATTTTGGCGCGTCCCAGGACAGTTCTACTGTGACGTTCAATGGCGTCCCAGCAACCGCTATCACCTCCTGGTCAGATACCGAAATTAAGGCCGTGGTGCCTCAAAACGCCACAACGGGTCCCGTCGCAATCACGGTGAATGGGCAGGCCAGTAACAACGACCAGATTTTTACGGTGGATGCTGTGAATCCTTCCCTCACATACACGATGACCATCCAATCCGGCATCAATGTGGTCGGGCTACCTCTGGATCCTGGCCAACCCTGGACGCTGGAAAATCTGTTGGCTAAGGCGCAATGCGATTTTATGTTCTACTATGATGGTTCAGCCTTTCAATACTATGGCGGCGGCCCCACCACTACCTCGGTGCAAGGGGGAGTTGCTTATGTCATGGTGCGAAATGCGCTCACTTCGGTTGAGGTGACATTTGAGGGGGCTGCCTGGGAGAACACGTTTCAACCACAACGTGCCTCAAATGAACCCGTGATTCAGACGACAACCCTAACTCTACAGATCGTTGGGAAGGTTTTTGACGAAAATGATCAACCTGTGGGAGCGGGGTACACGGTGGTCATTACGAACAAGAACAAGCCTCAATACACCAAAACGACAGCGACCAAGCCCGATGGCACATACGGAGAAGGATTCTTCGATTTGCAGAATCCTGTTGCCGAAACAGGCGATATGATCGAGGTGCAAGTCAAAGATGTCCAAGGCACGATGGTGGGTCGCAATCAAGCCACTTACCAGAGTGGGACTTCGATTACAATTGATGTCCACTTTCCTAAGACCAAATACTTCAAGATAACCTTCCAACCGGGCATCAATATGATTTCACCTCCACTCGCCCCCGCAACACCATGGACGTTGGAAGATCTACTGGCATATGTGCCCGCGGATTTTATGTTCTATTATGATGGTAACGTCTTTCAATATTATGGAGGTGGTCCTACGGCGGTGCCGGTACAAGGAGGTGTCGGCGTGGTTTCCGTGCGGAATACCGAGGCTCCCGCCGACGTCACATTTGAGGGAGTGGCGTGGGAGGACGCTGGAAACTTAGCGGCACCAACGCTGCACCCCATTTCACTTTCCCCTTCTCAGTCCACTAATGTCTTTGCCGTGGTGGGTCAAGTTCACGCACGTCTGAACGTGGCAGGTGTTTCTCTGAGGTTACGGAATCCACGTACTCAACGGATGTTTTCAGCGAATTTGTTGGCGGATGGCACTTATCACTTTGTGATCTTCGATTTGTTCCATCCGGATGCAATAACGGTGGGGGATTCTCTTGAAATGACTGTTGAGGATAGCCAGGGAATCTACCAGCGCGAAACATTAGTCATTGACATCGGTAGGGCGGATATTCAAAATCATCGGGTGATAGTTTCTCCCATTGCGCTCACGAGGGTGCCGCAAGAAACAAAGTTGTTTGCTAATTACCCGAATCCGTTTAACCCTGAGACGTGGATTCCGTTCCAGCTTGCCCACGCTTCAGAAGTAACAATTGAAATTTATGATGGGTCAGGAAGACTTACCAGGACTTTAGATCTGGGTCATATACCTGCGGGATGGTATTTAAACCAGCAAAAAGCTGCTCATTGGGATGGCAAGAACCAGTTTGGAGAGCAGGTGGCTAGTGGGGTCTATTTCTATACGTTTAAGGCGAACGATTTCGCTGCCACGAAGAAACTGGTGATTTTAAAATAGGTGCGCTCAAATACTTCTTACAGGGCGCTCTCACTGTGGGGTAGGCTTGCCCTTCCCCAGTCATTTGTCACTTACAATCTAACACATCAGGAGGTTTTTTATGAGAACCCGTCAATGCGTAACCCTTCTCTTAGTTGGACTCAGCTTAACATTAAGTTTTAACGTACCAACTTTTGCTACCCTCACCCTACAAATCGTTGGGGCAGTGACTCAAGGAGGCACTGCCGTTGAGAGTGGATATCAAATTGTCATCACGAACCTGAATAAACCCCAGTTTACAAGGACGACGACAACCCAAACCGATGGCACCTACGGGGAAGGCTTCTTCGACCTAACGAATCAGGTAGCTGAACCCGGCGATGTCATTCAAACTGTTGTCAAATCCAAGGATGGAACAACGACTTTGGGCAGCAACACGAAGACCTACAGTAGCGGCACGTCAATTACGATTGATGTTGCCCTTGTGCCTCAAGGCACGGTGACACTGGCTTCGGGTGGTCCACCCACCTGGACCTATACCTTAACCCATATTAGTGGGATTGTCAAAGCGTGGACATACGCTGGTGCCGGAATCACAGGTGCAACGGTTACAGGCACCGCTGCAACCGCCGGTTGGACAGTCGGCACCCAAACGAGCAATAGTGTTACATTCACCAACACAACCGAATTGACTTCCCCAGTCAGTGGGTTCCAGATCTCAGGCACACAAGGTGGGACTGGAACATGGACGGTGGGTGACAGTTCAGGCACAATTGACGGTTCACTTCCCGTCGAATTGTCTGCTTTCACCGCAACCCGGACGCCGGATGGCGTCTCTATCCACTGGCGCACGGAGAGCGAAACCAACAACCTCGGCTTCAACGTCTACCGTAGCCGAACCCAAGAGGGGGATTACATCCGTATCACCCCAACACTCATCAAGGGACATGGCACAGATGCCACGCCGCACGATTACACCTTCCTTGATGAAACGGCAGAAGTTGGGAAAACCTACTTTTACTACATTGAGGATACAGACTTTTCAGGCAAAAAGAACAAATCCCATATCATCAAGGTCGGGGATGCAACGTCGAAAGGAAAGCTCACAACCACATGGGGAACGATGAAGAAGCGTTAGCCAGTTTAATCCCCAAACGCAAGCCCCGCTGTTGGAAAAGCAGACGGGGCTTTGCTGTGCCCGATTCGGTGACTGTCAAAAAAGCCCCTTTTCACTCAGAATCAAGGTAAAACTGCTCAAGAAGTTCACGTTGACGCGGCGTAATTTCGGCTGGCAGAAGGATTTTCAATTTGACATACGCATCACCCACCTCACGCCCATTTCGTTTGGGAAGTCCCTTCCCGCGGATGCGTAAGGATTGATTCGGTTGAACGCCGGGGGGGACCTTCAATGCAATATGTCCGTCAACCGTTGGGAGCTTAATCGTGGTTCCCAGAATCGCCTGGACGAAATCAATCTCGACCTCACAATGTAAGTCGTTGCCCTTACGGACAAGGTCTGGATGGGGCTTGAGTTTGATGATGACGTACACATCCCCATTGGGGCCTCCATTCCGCCCGGTGCTCCCCTGTTTTGCGACTTTTAGGCGCGTGCCCTCTTCGATGCCAGGCTCCACGGTGATAACCACCGGACGTGTTTTCTCCAGTTTGCCTGTACCGGCGCAGCCGGAGCAAGGCTGAAGGATTTTAACCCCATGTCCATGGCAATGCGGACAGGGCTGCTTTATGCCAAAATTTCCGCGTTTAATTTCGACAACCCCTGACCCAGAACAGCGGCTGCATCGTCTGCTTCCCGCTCCGAGCGGGCCAAAGGGATGGGCGCTGGGACTGCGCTGCACACCAGTACCACTGCAAAGTATACACCGCTCTTCGTATGTGACGGCAATCTCCTTCTGGGTGCCTTTCGCGACCTCATAAAGGGTTAGCTCAAGTTCGTGATACAGATCAGCTCCCCGAATTGGAGGAGCGTACTTAGGTTTTTGAGGAACCGGCTTGATGAACAGACGCGCTAAAAACTCACCCAACCTGAAAGCCACTCCTTTCCGTGGTTTGAACTTTGTGTTGAAGTCCTTCTGTGGCTTGGGTTGAGAGCGAAAGAAAGAGAAATTGATCGGCTCATGTTTACCTCTTGTCTGAGGTCTATGGGGTGATGGTGACTCCTGTTGAGGTTTGAGGTGCTCCCCTGCTACGCTCAATTTTCGATCATATTCTGCCCGCTTCTGTGATTCAGAGAGAACTGCATACGCCTCGGAGATTTGCTGGAATCGGGCATACGCCGTGGGATTATTCGGATTTTTGTCCGGGTGATATTGAATTGCTAACCTGCGATAAGCCTTTTTAATTGTCTCAATTGAGGCATCAGGCGCAACATCTAAGGTCTGGTAGTAATCGATTTGTGTCATTTCAATTTCCACATATAAATCGTCAATCGTCAATCGTCAATTGTCAAATTATCTCACGAAGTCGGGGAGATGTCAAGTGGAAATATGTCATGATAGAAATTCCGGCATGTTTCAAATTCCCTTGAAAATAACTTGACACTTTGGAAGGATGGAAGAATGGAAGGGTGGAAGCACATACTTCCATTCTTCCATCCTTCCATCCTTCCACTCACCAAGCGTGTAAATAGGTTTCTGAAACATACCGAAATTCCCATGAAATTCTTCTTGACTTTCGTTTGAAACATCTGATAAGATGGCCACAGACAGTGACATGTTGAGAAGTGAGCATTTCACGCATCCCGTTCAGGTTCCACAAGATAGGACGAAACTATGGCAAATCAAATCAACAAATTCCTCCTCATCTCCATTGATAGTTGGCGTTACGATGCCTTGAGCCGAACGAACCCGCTGCTCAACACCCCTAAGTTTGACCTGTTGACACGGGATTTCACGTTGGCGGAACGGTTCTTCGTCACGGCCCCGGCGACACGTCCGTCCCATACCTCGCTTTTTACGGGACTCTATCCGTTTGAGCACGGGCTATACGGACAGACGTACCTCAAGATGTCCGCTGGCATCCCCAACCTGTTTCAACTGTTCGCGGGTGCGGGTTATCACGTCATGGGCAGGTCTGAGCGCCACGACGTTTTTCGTTTCCTTGACTTTGAGCCATTCATCGCGCCGCTAGACGCGCAGGCAAAGGACCAGCACCTTGCATCCCTTGAAAGCTTAATCGAGTGGATGGCTCAACCCCGCAAGTCTCTAGCGAAGTCTCTAGCGAAGTCTCTAGCGAAGCGAGAGCCCGATTTATCGGGGCGGGATTCAAAGCAACCTGCGACAACTCGCCAATTCTGCTTTGTCCACTTTTGGCACACGCATGGAAGTTACGGCTTGGGGGGGATTCGCTCTGCCCCAAACCTTCAAAAGTGGGTGGAGGAAGGCAGGACAGAGGAGGTATTCCGATTTTATTACGCCGCCGTTGTCCATGTCCTGGAGTTCGCGATTGTCGAGATTCTCAAGCGGGTTCCGCTAGATGAGTGGGCGGTCTTTATTTTCGCTGACCACGGCGAGGGGCTCTGCAAAGAGGTCATGGCGCACGGGACAACGCTCCATCAGAATGTCATCCATGCGCCGCTCCTGATGCACATCCCCGGCACGGGTGGGTTGAAACTCCCCGACGGTCCCCTCTCAATGATCGACCTCTTTCCAACGATTGTGAACATCGGCAACATCCCTGTTGATTATCAGGGATATGGGCTGGATGTGCTCGGCCCGCCGCAGGCGTTTGAAGGTCGGTGGGTATTAGCGGAACTGGATAGCTTGTACGGCATCGGATTTCTGAAGCCAAGCAACCTGCAAGCAGAACACAGCCGCGTGACTTCCAGAGTTTCAATGGATGGTGTGGAGATTGCCAAGGATGCAGAGGGGACACGGATGTGGGCGATCACCAATGGACAGCAATTCTACCGGGAAGACGAATACACCGGCGATTTTGTCCTGCGCGATGTCCTCAGTGGGCAAGACCTAACGTGTGACAAACCGCATCCATTCAGAACCATACACGATGAAATACGCATCAATTCTCACTATCAACACCTTGAAGCCCAGGAGACGACGCCCGAAGATGAAAAAATCTTGGAAGCGCGGCTGCGAGACCTGGGGTATATTGAGTAAGGCGTAATGCGTAAAACGTAAAGAAGGTCTTCTTGGAAATTCTGATGAAAGGAGTCACAGCAATGCCAGAGACCCAAAGGACAAATCGGTGTTCTTTTTGCAATCGTTATCAAGGAAATGTAAAGATATTGATTGGGAGCGCGTCTGGGGCCCTTATCTGTGATGAATGTGTGGTATTGTGTAGTGCTCTGCTTCGTGAATCCCATGAAAAGGGGGCCGAATCATCCACCCCCGAGCACGGATTGAAACAACTGGATGCGATGGAAATCGAATTACTTTCCCACTTTCGCAGATGCAGTCCGCTTGCAAAAGCGTTCTGGGTTCAGATGTTAAATTCGGCGGTCAACCGCTGCTCTGCCGAAAGCATGAAGAACGAGGCGTGAAACGTAAAAAGTGAAGAAACCGAGTTTTTCTGAAAAACTCGGTTTCTACTTAAGTAAGTTCCAAAAAAATTTTTAACCTTTTTACGCTCGGATTGGATTGACAAATCCAAGCCGTTTCCGATAGATATGGCTATCCATCGGGAGCCAAAAATGTAAAGCTGTTTTTTGGAACTTACTTAAACACCTCAAGTGATATAGATGAATCAAACAAGGAATCTTAAATGGCTCGCTATAAACTCACGATCGAATATGATGGCACACGCTATAATGGCTGGCAGATGCAACAAAATGCACGCAGTATACAGGGGATGCTCATCCGCGCCGGGGAAGAGCTCTTCAAGGAACGTGTGGAAATCCAGGGCGCTGGCCGCACTGACGCGGGGGTACACGCCCTGGCACAGGTAGCACACCTCGAAGTAGACGCGGAACTTCCCGCGCATGACATCCAGTGGGCGCTGAATGATCGTTTGCCTTTCGACATCCATATCCTCTTGGTTGAACGCATGCCGCCACGTTTTCACGCAAGACATGATGCCCTGGGTCGCAGCTATCTCTACCAGCTATCGCGTCGTCGGACGGCATTTGCCAAGCCGTATGTCTGGTGGGTGAAGGACAAGCTTAATGTCTATCATATCAAGCAAGCCGTCCAGATGCTTGCCGGAATGCACGATTTTGCTGCATTTGCGGATAAAAAGATTGACGGGACAAAGACAAAGGTGCTTGTCGAGCGCGCGGAAGTGGGCGAGGCAGGCGATCTCATCCTGTTTCGTATCCGTGCCTCACACTTTGTCTGGAAAATGGTTCGCAGACTCGTCGGCACACTCGTCGAAATTGGGCGGGGCACACTGAAGCCTTCAGATTTGCAAAGGCTGCTTGAGACGCTATCTGATGCCCCCGCGCAGTGGACGGCTCCACCCTCTGGGCTGTTTCTGGAACAGGTCATCTATCCCGGAGAATCCTGGTGTGAATCGCTGGTTCCTGCAATCCCGCTGACAAGCGTAACGTGAAGCGTGAAGCGTGAAACGTGAAACGTGAAAGGAATGAAGATAAGGTATGGAAGAAGTGGAAGGATGGAAGAAATGGGTTGAGGGGATGGAAGGTTGGAAGGATGGAAGGAAAGGAAGGGTTCGTTTCACGTTTCACGTTTCACGCATATTTGCTTATTTTCACATTGACAACCTTCCACTTTCGGTATATCATTGCCGATATTGTCCATATTTATTAGGACTTACACAGGGCGCGTCCTTCCTGTATCTTGAATCCTGAATCGTGAATCCAATTCCAGATGCAGATCGAGCGAAGCGAAGACTCCGATCCATCGAAGATTCAAGATGCAGCGGACGTCATGCGTAAGTCCTGTTTATGTTTCGCGTTTGATAAGGAGGTCCCATGAGCACAACTGCTGCAACTGAAACTTATTTAGCAAACTGCATCGTCAGCGAAGAGCAGATTCAGGAATGGGTCGAGACGTTCCATCGCCAAGGGTTTTTATTTCTTCAGAACGTGTTGCCGCCGGAATGGTGCGCTGAGTTACGCAAAGACCTGGATTGGGCGTTAGAAAACAACCCGAATGGTCTCAACGGCATTAGCGAACGCATGATGCTTTCCCACCGGATGTTCGAGACCAGTTCAGCCAATCTCAGGCTGTTTGATATGGAGCCAATTGTCAGCTTCGCTGAAGCGCTCGTCGCCAAAAATTGCCATGTCATCCACAACAATTCTTTCCGTACCTATCCGGGCGGTGGCATTACCACCTGGCATCAGGACGACGCCCTGCATTATGTCGTTACGCACGGTGAGCCGCCCACGAATGTGCGCTTGCCGGTGCTCTTGTTCACAGCGAACTACTACTTAACGGATGTCACGGAAGTCGAATACGGCGGTACGGAAGTCATCCCCGGCTCTCACTTCTTCGGCGCAAACCCGCCTCGCCCTCTGGAGGGAACGCCGTGGGAAAATAAAATCCACTACAACTTGGGGAAAGCCGGAAGCGTCATCATGTTCAATAATCAGGTGTGGCATCGTGGAGGGCCGAATCAAAGTGACAGGATACGCTACATCACGCAGGTGACTTATGCCCGGCGCCTTGTCGGACACAAATACTATCCCTTCATAAACTACACTATGCCTGAACATGTCTACGCGAACGCCAACCCACGGTTGCGCCGGCTGGTCGGCTTCCTTGACCACGGGGCTTATGGTTAAGCGTGCGGTATTCATCACATACTCCCTCTCCCCTCCGTGGGAGAGGGCCGGGGTGAGGGGGAGAGGGGAGGGGGCGAGGAAGCGAGGAAGCGAGGGGGTCTATTGTTGGGTGAAGTCTTTCCCCACCAGAAACCCCACTCACACACTCGCTCCCACGCTCACTCGCTCCCTTCTTTTCCCCTCACCCTAACCCTCTCCCACACAAGGGGCGAGGGAATTTGTCGTCTTAGCTTGATACCTACAGGATCGAGGAGGAGATGTACATGACACTGGAGCAATTGCGAAATCGGCTGAAATCGCCCTGGCCGGCGCTGGATGTGCATGTCCACCCGTTGAATTGTTTTGGATCTCACCGGGTGGATTCGCCCCCGGAGGATGCACGGCTGCTGATTGAGGCGGCGAGACGATTCGGAGTGGAGAAGATGTGTCTCTTTTCGCTCTACCGGACCTCTCCACAAGAGCCATCTGCCGCGCAATGCCGCGAGGCGAACGACTATGCTTTGGCAATGCGGGACGCCGAACCGGAGGTATTTATTCCGTTCTGCTATGTGAATCCGATGTATCCGGATGAGGCAGTTGCAGAGATTGACCGCTGTGTAGGAGGCGAACGGATGTGCGGAATCAAGCTCTGGGTTGCCCGTCGAGCAACAGATGCGGGGCTGCATCCCATCCTGGAACGAGCGATTGCACTCGGGGTGCCAGTCTTACAGCACGCATGGATAAAGACGACGGGGAACCTGCCAGGAGAATCGTTCCCCGCCGATGTGGCATCGCTCGCGCGACGTTACCCCGAGGCGCGCATCATTATGGCGCATCTGAATGGGGCAGGCTTGCGGGGGATTGAGGCCGTCGCAGACTGTCCGAATATTTATGTGGATACGTCGGGCGGCGATCCGGAGAGTGGGCTGGTGGAGACTGCGGTGGCAGCGCTGGGACCGGGGCGGGTCGTTTACGGTTCGGATGCCCCCATCCGTCACTTCGGCACCCAACTGGGGAAAACACTCGGAACAGAACTACCGGCTGAAGTGAAGCGGGATATTTTATGGAACAATGCGGCTCGGTTGCTTCCAGAATGGGCAGGTGTGAAACCGTTGGTGTAATACCAATTTGCGTTCCAACGAGTAACATCGTAGCACACGTCTCCCGACTTGCGGACCGACTCTGATCACAAGTCTGGAGACGTGTGCTACTTTACTGTTTCAAATGCAAATTGTATATACCAATTTGCATTTGAAATACGACCTCTCCGTAGCAACGAATTCAGTCGCTAAAAGAGCGATTGAAATCACCACTACCGTTTCATGATAGAATTGAATCTGGAATTGGTATAAGCCCTTAACAAAAGGGGAACGCTATGATAATCGATTTGAACGCCTTCATTGGGAATTGGCCCTTCCATCCGGTGGAGGGAGCGCTCACAACGGTGCGGAATTCGCTCCGGGCTTACGGCGTGGAGCGGCTGTTTGTGTCGCCACTGGAGGCGGCCTGGTGCAGAAATCCACACCGGTTCAATCAGCCGCTCTATCAAGAGGTTGAGCGGTTCGACGACGTCTGGCCCGTGCCTGTATTGGATGTCACCGTCGCGACCTGGCGACATGAGTTGGACGCTGCCCTTCAGCAGTCAAAGGTTCGGTTGGTCCGGCTTTTACCCGCCTATTCGCCATACCGCCTGTCCGAGGCAGACGAACTCCTAGTGGCACTGGCGGAAGCGGGGCTGGGCGTTATTGTGCAGACACGTCTGGAAGACCCGAGGCGGCAACACCCGCTGGCGCAGATTCCCGATGTCCCGGCTGCGGAGGTGGTGGATGCCGCAAACCGGCACCCTGAATTGACGGTGATTATCGGTGGCCCGAGAGCAGGGGAAATCCGGGCACTGAAGCATCAACTCCTGAAGTTGCCCAATCTCTACGCCGATGTTTCCCAGGCCGACGGGCTTGATGCAGTGAAGTTGATGGCCGCGGAGGGACTGGTGAAGAAACTGGTGTTCGGTTCTCACGCACCGTTCTTCATTCCGTATGCCGCGCTTTCCCGTGTGGTGACAGACCTAGACGACGAAACGGCTACGACCATTCTGGGTGGAAATGCCGCGCGCATTTTGAACCGGGAAACTTAAAAAGGAGGATGGAATCGTGTCAATCTCGACGACGCATACCGTGGAGAAATCCTGGGAGTTGTATGACCGGGCTGTGGAGGTCATTCCGATGGCGACGCAGACCCACTCTAAGGCACCCCGTGAGGCGCTCCGTGGCGTAGAGCCGTGCTATCTGGTTCGGGGCGAAGGCTGCCGGGTATGGGATGTGGACGGGAACGAATACATCGATTTCCGAAACGGGCTCGGGCCGATCACGCTCGGCTACCGCTTCCCAGCTGTCGATGAGGCAATCCGTCAGCAACTCGAAAGCGGCATCATCTTTAGCTATCCCCATCCGCTGGAGGTAGAGGTCGCAGAGCGTTTAGTACAGGTCATCCCTTGCGCAGCGCGCGTCCGCTTCCTGAAGACGGGCGGTGAGGCGATGGCAGCCACGCATCGGCTTGCTCGGGCGTTTACGGAACGCGACCTGATTTTGACCTGTGGGTATCATGGCTGGATAAACACAATGTCCCGGACAGGCGTACCGGAGGCGATCCGGTCCACCTACCGGTCACTGCCCTGGGGCGATGCCTCTCCATATCTTGAGGCTTTCAAGGCGCACCCGAATCAGATTGCAGCCGTGAGCATCGCCTGCGGTTATGCAGACATTGAAAAGGGACACACCTTTCTGGCGGATGTTCGGGAGTTGACTGAACAACATGACGCACTGCTCATCTTCGATGAGATTGTGATGGGGTTCCGACTGCGCAGGGGCGGAGCGCAGGAGTATTTCGGCATCACCCCAGACCTTGCGGTGTTTGCGAAGGGAATCTCCAACGGCATCCCACTCTCCTGTTACGTGGGGCGCGCCGAGGTCATGGAGCAGGTGAAGGCGGTTGGGATTTCCTCAACCTTTGGTGGCGATACCCTTGGACTCGCCGCTGCCAAGGCAGTGTTAGATACCTATGAGGAGGCGGATGTCATCGGGACCCTCTGGGCACGGGGGCGGCAGCTTCACGAGGGATTCAACGCCCATTGCAGGCGTCTCAAGATTCCGGCAGGTTTCCGAGGACTGCCGCCGGTGGGCCAACTGGTGTTTGATTACCCCAACCGCGACAGCAACGATGATATCTGCCTTCGGTTCAACGGAGAAATGCTCAAACGGGGCGTGATTATCTATTCAGTCTGTTATCCGAGTTATTCACACTCAGAGGTGGATATTGCCGAGGCGGTCGCGGCGATGGGCGAAGCCCTGGAATCGATCAAGGCTGATTGACACCGGCGTCCGATTGGACTGACAAGGGCACTAGGGCGTGTTGACGAATTCGGGCAAATGCGCTCGTAGCCCAAGTTTCTAACTTGGTGCCTCGTTCCCAACCAAGATAGAATCTTGGGCTACAGTTGGATTGCGAAACAGTTCGTCAACACGCCCTAAAACAGTAAGTAGTAGTCAGGCAAAATTATTTTCATATATTCCTGTCCAGACTTCCGAAGTCTCTGAGGTTTCGAGATTTCGATGAACTCAATCCTCAACCCGACGGACTTCGGAAGTCTGAAATATGAAATTAAGAGTAAAGCCACAACTGGAATTATTGAGGCTTCATGCCTCCCAGAAAGGTTTTCATGAAAGCAATTGTTTTCCACGAACAGGGCGGCATTGACAAACTTCGTTACGAAGAGGTCCCCACCCCGATCATCGACCCATCGGAAGTTTTGGTCAAAGTCAAAGCATGTGCGGTGAACCGCCTCGATCTGCGGGCGCGGAAAGATCGCCCCGAGGTCCATCCGTTTCCGCATATACTTGGTTCTGACATCGCTGGGGATGTGGTCGAGATTGGGGCTGAAGTTCGTGAGATTGCTGTTGGGGAGCGCGTCGTGCTGTCGCCTTGCATTCCCTGTAGACAGTGCGCGGATTGTCTCAGCGGCGATGAAAATCTGTGTGATTTTCAGGTGATTTTGGGATTTCAAACCAACGGGGGCTATGCGGAATATGTCAAAGCCCCTGCCCAAAATGTGGTTCGCCTCCCATCGGGGCTCTCATACATAGATGCCGCCGCGCTTCTGATTGCCTATCTCACCGCGTGGCACATGCTCGTGACCCGGGCGCAGATTCGCCCCGGCGATGATGTGCTGATTCTATCGGCTGGGAGCGGTGTCGGGAGTGCGGGGCTACAAATTGCCAAACTATGTGGGGCGCGAGTTTTCGCTACGGCGAGCACCGATGAGAAACTTGAACGCGCCCGTCAAATGGGGGCGGATTTTACTATCAATTACACCCAGACCGATTTCAGTGAAGCCGTCCGCGAGGCAACAGGTGGGCGAGGGGTTGACATCGTGTTTGAGCATGTTGGAGCGGCGACATGGGAGCGGAGCATTGCGAGCCTTGCCAAGAAGGGACGGCTTGTCTCATGCGGCGTCACAACCGGCAACATCGGACAGATTAATATCCGTCAGATGTATCAGAAGCAGTTGACCATCATGGGGTCTGCGTTAGGCACGGCGTCAGAACTCCGCACGATTGTACGCCTTGCCGAGCAGGGCAAGTTATCCCCAATCATTGATCGCGCCCTGCCACTGAAAGACGCCGCAGAGGCCCATCGGATGATGGAGGCACGAGAAAATTTCGGTAAAATCTGTCTGCGTGTGAACGATTGACCACGCAACAATGGTAAAGGATATCCATAAACCGAGTTTTTTATAAAAACTCGGTTTCTTGTCCTATCAAAGATAAAAAAGGAGTATACAATGGCGTCTTATCGTGTCGCAGTGATTGGTTCTGGCGGAATCTCCCGTGCCCACATGAGGGGGTATCTCCCGTGTGAACGCACCGAGGTTGTCGCAACGGCGGACATCAATCCACAACAGTTGGAAAAATGGGGGGCAGAGTTTGGCGTCAAGGCGCTCTACGCAGACTACCAGCAGATGTTGGAGAAAGAGAAACCTGACATTGTGAGCGTCTGTACTTATGTCAATTCCCACTGCGAGTTGGTTGTCGGTTGTGCCCAGAGCGGGGTGAAAGCGATTTTGTGCGAGAAGCCGATGGCGCTCAATATGGAGGAGGCCAACCGCATGGTCGCTGAGTGTGATAAGCACGGCGTCAAGTTAGCCATTGGACACCAGCGAAGGCATGCGGCACAGCACCAGTTCACCAAGCGGTTGATTGAGCGCGGTGAGTTGGGGCAATTGGTCGCGCTCTGGGGCAGTTCGCCAAGTGACCTGATGGACTGGGGCACCCATCTCGTGGATATGATGCTGTGGTACGCCGGCGACGTCGAGTGGGTCATGGGGCAGGTGGACACGACCCCGCTTGAACGGCATCGACGGGGCTACCTGAACGTCACGCCAGCCATCGGCTACCTCAAGTTCAAAAACGGGGCAGCGGGTGTCATTGAGACTGACCTGCAAGCACGCGGTGTGTGCCGCTCGCCGCGCATTCATATTCGCGGCGAGAAAGGCGAGATCGAGGTGATGATGGACGGCGGACTGAAGTACTCCAGTTGGGACCGGCTGAACTGGACAACGCCAGACCTGGTTCACAAGGACGCCTTCCATCTGGAGATCGAAGACCTGTGCAACTGCATTGAGCAGAACAAAGAACCGCTGGATAGTGGCCGAGATGGTGCCAAGGCGCTGGAAGTGCTGATGGCGATCTCCGAGTCTACTCGTGTTCGTGGCAAGGTCGCGCTGCCGTTGGCGCAACAAGCGGCGGCGTTAGATGTGATGGCGCAAGAAGGGGTGTTCGGAGATAGGGGTTAGGTAATAACCCAAGTTGCTACCTATCGTGAATGATGGAACGTTTTGTCTCTGATGGGAAGGAAAGGAAGCAGGTAGGTCAGCAGGTAGGTCAGGCTGTGCCTGACTATATGGTGTCATATGGTGTCAGGCACAGCCTGACCTACTTGTGGAAATTCTATTAGATCGAGCGATTGCTCAAGCGATGCGTCAAATCGAACGTACCCAGGTACCGGACCTCCCAGATTGCATTGTTGCCGCAACAGCATTGCATCTTGGTGTACCCCTCATAAGTCGAGATCGAAAAATTCAATTGTCAGTTGTGAAGACAATTGGGTAGTCGTTTCCCTTGTTGCTAACTCACGATGTCTAGGGCGTGTTGACGAACTGTTTCGCAATCCAACTGTAGCCCAAGATTCTATCTTGGTTGGGAACGAGGCACCAAGTTAGAAACTTGGGCTACGAGCGCATTTGCCCGAATTCGTCAACACGCCCTAGTAATTGATCCTAACCAGCCGTTGCAGTTGACGGTCCGATTCTGCGATTTCTGCCGGTATCTCGTCAAAATCATCAGCAATTGTGATGGGTATCATTGTTCACTCGCACCCGCTTTCATCTGCTCGGCTTTTGTAATCTCATCCTGAAATTGGGGCTGATTCGCCGCCTTCTCCAAAAAGAGAACCACGTAACGGCGCATCATCAGGCGATCACCCTTTTTTTGATATACCTGGGCGAGTTGATAATAAACATCCGGGTCGTTCGGATTGAGCGACAAAACGTTTTCATACTCACGGATTGCGAGATCGAATTGTCTGATTTCCTGGTAGACCGCACCCAGATTATAATGGGCATCCGAATCATTCGCATCCAGGGCGATGACTTGTTGGTAATATTTGATGGCTTCTTCAAACTGATTTTTGACGTGATAAGCCGTTGCTAGATTGTAATAAGCCTCAATGAATTTGGGGTCTAACTCGACTGCCTTTCGATACGCCTCGACCGCGCTTTCAAATTGATTATCCGAATCGTAGGCATACCCAAGATTGTTGTAAAAGATCGGGTTATTCGGCTCAATCGCGATTGCCTGCTGAAACGCTTTGATTGCCGGGTCGATCTGTTTCAAATCCATGTACACTAGCCCCATATTGTTATACGCTTGGGCATACTTGTCATCGAACCGCAGGACCGTCTGAAATTCCTCAAGTGCCTTCTCGAACTCTCCCATCTGGTGATAGAGCTCGCCGAGTTGCAGATGCCCCGGCACATCTTGTGGGTTGAGCGTCAACCCCATCTGGAGTTGGGTCGCCTCACGTTTGATTTCTGATTTCCGTTGCGCCTTTTCATCGGGTGGCTGGTGGCAACTGACATGGAAAGCCAGAAAGCCAAAAAGCCAGAAAACGTGAAACGTGATGCGTTTGGGGATGGAAGATTGGAAGGATGGAAGATTGGAAGAGGAGGAATCCCCCCCCCATCCTTCCATCCTTCCCTTTCTTCCTTTCCTTCCATTCTTCCATCCTTCCCTTTCTCCCTTTCCTTCCATTTTCCATTCCTTTCACGTTTCACGTTTTACGTTACACCTTCTCGATTTTGACCGGCTTCCCAGTCTCTATTGATTCGTTCGCGGCGATGGCGAGTTGTGCCGATTTCAGCCCATCGGCATAAGGTGAATAGATCTGACTCCGGTCCCCCGTGCGGACCGCGTTGATAAACCGTGCGTCCTCAACCCCAAAGATGTTATCTTCTCCACGAACCTCCTCTGCATCCTGACCTTGATGCTGGATGCGTAGGTGCATCGCCCAATCGCGGAAGACGAGGTGCGTTTTCTGGGCGTGGATAGTCAGTCCAACGCCTCCCCCGACGCGCACGGCACAACAGGAGGTGATGTTCGCAACCGCGCCGCTTTCAAACTGGATGGAGACGAGGGAAGCATCATCGTTCGTGTATTTGTCGATTCCTGTGACGTAGCCTTTCGTGGCACGCCCATAAACCTCCACTGCCTCACCGAGCAGGAAACGGGTGAGGTCTACGACATGGGTGGTCTGCTCGACCAACTGCCCACCGGAGAGATGCTTCTGTCCCCACCAGCCGCCCCCTGGGCCACCAATCCAGTGTCCAAGTGCCAGCACGGGCGCATCTTCAGCAAGCAATGCCTTGGCGCGGTGCGCCCCCTGACGATGGCGGTTCATGTAGCCGACGCAGGTCAAGATGCCCGCTTTCTCCACGGCATCCCGAACCGCGATCGCCGTTTCCAGCGAGTGTGAGACCGGCTTCTCCACGAAAAATGGGATGCCTCGTTCTGCCGCGGCGATTTCCGCCTCCCCATGGGCGAACGGGGGCAAACAGATATAGACGGCATCTGGCTTTTCCGCATCGTACATCTCGGCGGCGTTTGCGTAGATTTTTGCGCTGAAGGGTTCCGCGGCTTTCTCCGCTTTTGCGATTTCAACGTCACAAAAGCCAGCCAATTCAACGTTTTCCATCTTGGATAACGGTTCAATGTGGGCGCGTGAAATTCCGCCCGTACCAACAAATGCGACTCTTGTTTTCATGTTCTCTCCTTATAATATATTCAGCATGGGCATAAATTGTGCTTTTACCTCTTGCATCTTGAATCTTGAATACTGCATTGATGCAAGATGCAAGATGCATGATTCAGATAGCGAAAGTGTAAGATGTGACCTTCCGCAGTATAATTGGCTCGTTCCCAGGCTCCCCGTAGAACGTTGCACAACACCGTTTTGAAAGATGCCTTTCACAGCTAACATAAAATTGACCTCCTAATTTTCGCCGTTATATCTTGACTTAAAGCAGGCTCACCTTTCTTCCGATCAGCTTTTCACTCAGTTGATGGAACCTCTCGACCAAATTTGCCAACCCTCGCTTGCTGGCGTTGATTTTCCGTTGCAGGTCTCTGGCAAGATTCGCCAGCAGGTCAACGCCACTTTCACGCCCTTTCTCAACTTCCTGTTTTAATTGACAGATTTGGCTCGATTGGAGGCGATGGGTCTCAAGACGCAACTCCCCCATAGCGTGCATCAGCCGGTTCATCTCTTGTATCAACCGCTGCTTTCTTTCTCGTACCGTCTCCTCTGGTAACTCAACCTCGGGAGCAACCTCAACGCTCATCCGTTCCAGCGTTTGGAAATCTCCATCCTCGTAAGCACGATTAATCAGCGTCATTATCTGCTTTCGTTTACCGAGCTCATCAATGTTTCGCGTTTTGTCCGGATGATAAATCTTCGCGAGTTTCAAATAAAAGGTACGAAGTTGCTTCATCTGTTCTGGAGGCAGGGACCACTGGTCCGATTCTGCCACAACGGGCGAGCCGCCCGCTCTACTTCCCTCCGCCTCACGTTCATCAGCCGATAATCGATCGCGCTCTGGACGGAAACAGGCTTCAACTCTCGTTTCCAACTCCGGACTATCAGGGGGCACCCCCTCTTGCAGCAAACGCAAACGTAGCCGATATTCCTTTGTCGAGAGGTCAATCCCATCCAGTTCTCTATAGAATTGCATCAGACGCCCATGATACTCCTTCTCAAAACGCCGTACCTCCAGCCTGAGCTCTTCGAGGGCAAGCGTCATCTCGGCGACCTGATCGCGCTTCGCCTGAATCGCCGTTAACAACTGTTTCACTTCGATCTCATCGCGGGTTTTGATAGGAATAAGGGTTGATTGGCGCATACTGTGAAAGTGAGCAAATCTGCAAATGAGCAAATCTGCAAATGAGCAAATGAGCAGAGAAGCGAGGGCAAATGGGCAAATGAGCAAATGGTAGGGAATAACTGTTTCCTACCAGAAACCCATTTGCAGATTTGCTCATTTCCTCCCGTTGCAGGAGATCTCTACCGACGCACAATGACACGTCCGCGTGTTAAATCATACGGTGATAATTCAACAGTTACTGTGTCGCCCGGTAAGATTCTGATAAAATTTTTTCTTAATCTTCCAGAAATGTGCGCCAGGATGAGGTGCTTGTTGTCCAACTCAACACGGAACATCGCATTGGGCAACGTTTCGGTGACAGTCCCTTCCACCTGAATCGTCTTTTCTTTGGCTCTTACGTGAGACCTGACAGGATTTTCGGAGGCATTCGTTTCTTTGTCATGGCGGTAACTCGGGGTTTCTTTCTTTTTTTGTAATTTCTTCCGAGAAGCAACCGGCTTCGTGGGTCGATCGGGCTTCTTTCGTTGTGGGGGTCTTCTACTATTCACTTGTCGGATTCTCCTTTGTAAAGCGTTAAAATGTTAGCCGGGCGCTGAATCATTTTGCGAGATAGGCTCGGCATTTATACAGCAGATGTAAAAATAAGGACCTGGACGATGCGTCCAGGTTTATGGGTCTATCCAGAAAGTTCCGCTTTGCGGAATTCTCGGCTTCGCCGGAACCGAAAAGCCAGCTTTCACGTTTCACACATCACGTTTCACGTTTCTTTATTCATCCTCAAAACTGAAGATTTTTCCTTTCTCCGTCACCAGTTGACGAAAATAATCAGCCGCTTCTTGCAATTGTGATTGGGCATTCTCCGCATCGGTGCCTGTTGAAACCAGATCAACGGGCATATATTGGCCATCAGCGCGCCGCAGGGCAACGTAAGCCTTCAGATAAACGTTTGGGCATTTGCCCATCACCAGTTGCAGGAGCGGAGAGACTTCCGCCTCAAACATATTCACATAAACGCGCAACGTTGCGGTTTTTGTGTTGTAGCGTTCAGCAATCAGGGGCACAATGTAGCTATCAAAGATTGCCTTCATCTCGCGTGGGGGGCCGGGCATCATCAGAATCGTGGACGAATCCTTTGCCACACGGATGCACGGTGCCCAACCTGCGGGGTTTTGAAAGACATCGGCAGTTTCGGGAACCGTTGCCATCTTCACCATCGCCGGACTGACGTCGGCACGATTCGTCAATTGGCGTCTTTCCATAAAACTCCGCAACGTCTCCTCATGCACAATTGGTTGGGTGCCAATCAACCTGGCAACGACTTCAACGGTCATGTCGTCAGGCGTGGGGCCAAGTCCTCCCGTTGTCAGAATCACATCCGTCTTTCGGCGGATGGCATCCTCGATTGCTTCAATCATCTCGTTAAACTCATCTCGGAGCATCGTCACACGACGCAGTTTACCGCCCAACTGAAGGATGCATTGCGCTATCCAGTGGGCATTCGTGTCTTGAATCTGTCCGAGGATTAACTCAGTCCCAATCGAAAATAACTCAATAACGGGTGTCTGTTCCAAATTGACCTCCTCATAATGGATTGATGGGCTTATAGGGCAGATGTTGGTTCATTATGACGTTTTACACGATACGTCGTATACATCACATTTCAAATTGAATCTTGAATCTTGAATCTTGATGCCAGATTCAAGATGCAGGATTCAGGCTGAAAATTTGCTGAACTGTAAGTCCTATAATATATTTGACTTATAAAGTTGTAAATATTATAATCAATTCAACCTGAATTGACCATGACTTTCATTTGAAAAACTGTCTCTAAGGGAGGCATGAATATGAATCGGATCCATTTTGGCCTGTATGGAGGTTGTGACCCCCGTGAAATGCCTACCTACACCCTGCAAGAAGCAGCACGCTATACGGGTGTGCCATTTGCTACGCTTAGATCTTGGATAAGGGGACGTTACTACCCAACGGAAGGCGGTCAAAAATTTTTTCAGCCTATCATTACACGTCCTGATCAGAACAGCGCATTACTTTCCTTTATGAATCTCGTAGAAGTTCATGTTTTAAGTGCCATCCGTCGCCAGTATGATGTCCGCTTGAATAAAGTGAGAAGCGCCCTTGATTACCTGAATGAGCAATATCAGTCTAAACATCCACTGGCGGATGGAAAATTTGAAACGGACGGAATAGACCTGTTTATTGAAAGGTACGGTCAGCTCATCGATATTTCGAGAAGCGGCCAATTGGCGATGCGTAGCCTGCTTGAAGCTTATCTGCGCCGCATTGATTGGGATTCAAGCGGATACGCGTTGCGACTGTACCCATTTATCAGGAAACAAAATGTACAAGAGCCAAAAGTCATTGTGATTGATCCGTTCATTTCTTTCGGCAGACCTGTCTTAGTCGGGACCGGTATTCCGACGGCTGTTATTGCGGACCGCTATAAAAGCGGCGAATCGATAGACGAATTAGCGGACGACTATGGACGCCAAAGGCTCGAAATCGAAGAAGCGCTCCGATGCGAGCTCCAAGCCGCGTGAATCGCTCACCTTTTTCCTTGACCGTGCTTTGGGCAACAAAGTGATCGCGAACGCGCTTCGTGCAACGGGCGCTGACGTACGCGTCCATAGCGACCACTTTGCCCAGGACGCCCGTGATGAAGAGTGGCTTGCGCAAGTTGGACAGCAAGGCTGGATAATCCTCACCAAGGACACCCGCATCCGTTACCGCACCATTGAGCGCAATGCTTTAATGAATGCAAGAGTACGCGCTTTCGTTTTAGTTTCAGGTAATTTGTCGGGTCAAGAGATGGCAAAGATATTTGTCAAAGCCCTCCCTGCTATCAGAAAATTTGTAGCATAGCACCCACCACCATTTATCGCGAAAGTTTATAAAGATGGAACAATCAGGCAGTTGGACATTTCAGAGGAATCACAAGCCACTGATAGATGATGACAACATTGAAATTCACAACGGGCGTGTGTTCCAAATTGACCTCCTCAATTGTAACTCATTTTTACTAAAGTTCATTTTTTAAATCGACTCGATTGGTAGAAAGCAGAAGAATGGAAGAAAGGGAAGGAAGGCGTTTCTTCCCTCCTTCCTTTCCTTCCCTTTCTTCCGCTGAATGGGCAAATTCAAACTTAAACGGGAACTATTAGTACCAGTACTTTGTTTTCTTTGTCCAACTGCTTTTCGGGTATCGCTTATGAAGAAGTTGGAAGGCCGCTTTGGAGAACTTGCCGCGGGTCGAGTTCACCACCAGGTGGAGCACCTCGGGAACGTTTGGGTCGTTGGGGTTTCTTTTCGCCCACTCAATGACTTGATGGTAGAGATCGATGGCGGAGAGTCTCTCCCACTCTTCCTTTGCCGCTGCCTTCTGTGCCTCGTCCAGGAAGTCAGGAGAGTTGAAGCCACCGATTTGATCCAACGGGGTTAGCCGGCCCATGTCAGCATACGGGCCCATGCCAGCATCAATGGATGGCCGCGTCCCTGGGGATTTCAGTAGAAAGAAAACAGCGGCGAACTTTCTCGCCTCCCTGCTTGGCGCTAAACGGTAAGCACTGAGATACGGTTTCAGCTCAGGCACAAGGTTTTCCAAAATGGGAACAATCTCCATGCTAATCTTCTCGTTATCCAGCAGGACTGACCTAACCCAGGTTGCCAGTGCAAGCTCGCGACGGAGGTGGACGGGGAGAACGCTGCTTTTTGTTGCCTCATTGAGGAGACTCAAGGGCATGCTCTCATTGAGAACCCTGGCGGCGTCCGCATCGAATAAGGCGCGCCCGCCCGCAAACTCTTTCAACTCCTCGTCATTCTCAAGGTTCACAGGAAGCTCTTCGCATCCGCCGCAATCATCATAGGTAATTCCCGCGGGAACCCGATGGGCGTACTTGAGGAACTCGTCCAGATTGCGGGCAACCTTCATCCTCAATGCCAGGAAAAGATTTCGTGAAGAAGGCGGAAATGTCGTGCTGCCTTTGGAAAGTAGGGAGTCCAGCCTCTTGCGAGCTTCCTCCTTTCTTCCAGACTCTATCATCAGGCGTATGCTGTGGAAAGCAACTGTCGGAAAGGCCGGGGAATCCTGTTTGACCTTTCCTGCCACCTTGAGAAGCGAGGACAGTTTCGGGTGCCCCGCGTCGATTTTCGACAACGACGCAACAAGCCACGGTAGCGAGGAGGTCTCGCTCCACTTTTGCACGGAATGCTCTAAAGCACCCTTGCCATTGGTCTGGAATGTGAGCACCCAATCCGCCACATCGTCTTTTCTTCTGACATCAGAAAGTTTATCGAATGTTTGGGAAATTTGCTCAAGTTCATACGCCTCGCCCACGAATTTATCCAGCAGCCACGTATAGTCCCACAAGTCCTGTTTCAAGGTCTCCCCCGAGTTTTTCTTGAGAATAGCTTGGACAAGCTCGTGAAATCTCTCTTCGGGATGCAGCCTAAAGCGGACAAAGCCCAACAGCCTCTTCGCAACGGGGTGTGTCGCGCTCAAACTGCTGTCACTCAGCACCTTTTTCAATTCGGCCTCTGCCTGGGCTAAGGTGGCCATATACGCTTCACCCTCAGTACCTAAAGTCGCCTTACGCACCAGCGTTCTTGCGACAAGATAGGGCGCAATCTGCCTCCAGGGGGAGGGTGCGTCTTTGGCAATCTCTCTGAACATCTGTTCCGCCACATCAAAGTTCCCGGCATAAAAGTGGGCGGAGGCGATTTGGTAGGTTCTGTCGGCTTGAATGAGCGGGGGCATCCCTGGCTGCGAGGCAGCAGGAATGGTCTGAGCGCCCGAGCCGTTCGCAAAAACCTGGTCCTGGGCTTCGACCCAATTCCTGACTTCCGGACTGTCTACGCCAAATTTTTCAATCCTTTCGTTGAGTGTTCTCACGGCGATACGGAAGGCATCCGCTGGACAGTGAAGGTAATAGGCATAGCCCCCATCAGATCGATGGACTCCTGAAGGCCCATACCATCCTCGATAGACGCCTTGACGATTGTACCATTCTGCCGGCGTTGGAATGACGCCGGGAACCTTGTTTCTCGCATCAAGCCAATTCTTGATCCAATCCTCTTGACCAGGGTCCCCTCCCAGGCCCAGTCTGTCGCTCCATAAGGCAACAAGGGCTTTCTGTTCAACCGGGTCAAAACCTGTGCCGATTAAGTATCGGTAGGCGACGCAGAGGTAGGACCGCGCGTATGTCGGTTGGAGGACCCCCAACTCCCCGCGCGCGAATTTTTCGAGGGGGAAATCAGGATGCAAGGAATAGGTGAAAATGACCCCAGGAACGGATGGAGGAGGAGAACTGAATAGAGAGCGCGGGCTATAAATCAATGTAGCCATCACCAAGATAAAAAACAGGATTTTACTGGTTTTCATTGCCATTTTTGTACCTCCTTAATGATTTTGTGCATAGCCTCTGGAGACCATACATGTGGGTGAAAAATGTAAACCCGCCGTCCCGAAGGCAGCCTCGGCACAGGCTCATCGGTGGAGATGCCCAAACTGTGACGGCAGATAGCGGGTCGGAAGTCTCTACCTGCTTCAAGGTAGAGGAGAACCTGGGAGCGGTCTGGTCCCATGCGAAACAGCATGGGCACAGCCTCATCGACGGGCAGACCGGAGAGCCAATTGTCGTAGATGCACCAGGAGGCGAGCGCCGTGATGGAGAGCGCCATGGAATCGGGCAATTGGCGGCGCAGGTCGAAAAGCAGGTCACGGTAAAAAGCGCGCTGAGATGCCGTCGCTTCAAAGTCCACCTGGATGGCGGCTACCGTGGGGATACGGGTCAAATCCGCTATCGCAGAGACCACTGCCGCCCGCTGGCCAGATGAGAGTTTCGGCGGCTCGGAACGGTTTGACTCGATACGCACAACCGCCATAAGGACGGTTCCGGTCGGGACACGCAGGGGCTGAAGCCTCGGGCGAACGATAACCTTTTCGCCTCGTAAATAGAGTGTCCTGGCAAGAAACGCAACGCCCACTTCGCGGGTGTCAATGAAACTGAGTTCCTCTGGACGTTCCCAGGCCCACAAGATGATTTTCGGAAAACCCGACATGCGACCGCCGGAAAAAGGCAGGCTTGGTGCCTTCATGCTGACCCAAATTACCACAGCTAGGATAGACATCGCTAAGATGACTAAAGTTCGGACAATATAAATCCTGGGCATGGTAAAAAAAGAACCTTTACATCAGACTTCCGAAGTCTTTGAGACTTCGGAAGTCTCAAGATCATAACATCTGAGCCAGAAACTGAAACGCCCCAACCCCGTGAAAGCTATGAGCCGCCTCAAAGATTTCAAGGCCCAATTGATGTACGGAATTAATGAACCACCAGTCCTACCCATCAGTTCATCATTGAAGCCCTATGCTTCAATTAGCCTTTTTGATTTCAAAATTTCGACATATTCATCATAGTTCAGTGGACACTGGATCGCCTCACGAAACTGTTGCTGGTTTAGTTTCAGATCTATCCTGAACTTATCCGTTGCTTTCATTTCACCACTTCCATGCGAGTGATAGACAGTGAAAATAGTTTTGCCCCCATAGCGGAATTGGTATCGCTTGTGGTGTGTTTGGCGCGGTGGTTCAAACCTGAGTTTGTTGAGCAATTGTTCAGCTTCTCTATACTTTATTCGCATTTTGAGTCACCGGGGTAACTAAGGTTTGTAGATATTGCCAATGCTTGTGAGGAAGTGGGCCGAGGCACTCCCCATCCTCTAGCAACATTTCGTAGTATTCAACCAACGTTGCGCATAAATCGTCAATTGCCTCTGAAACCTCATCTCCCAGCCCATAAAGATCGAGATCGTAAAAAGAGGCAATTACTGTATCCTCTTCATATTCAACCGTGACGGGGAGCGCATGGCTTAAACGATACCCATTGCTTCGTAAGTTATCCACAAAAATAGTCTTGGGGGCTCTGAGAGAGTTGGTATCAGCCTGTTTTTGTAACAGCGCTTTAATTTCCTGGATTTCGTGATGTAACTGATCTATTGTGACTTCAAGGTGCGCCATAAATTTCCCTCCGTTATCGGTTAAATCAAAATCATAACATCTGAGCCAGAAACTGAAACGCCCCAACCCCATGAAAGCTATGAGCCGCCTCGAAAATTTCAATGCCCAATTGGTCCTCCGCACCCAAAACACGAAAAATCCCCTTCGCGCGATCAAACGCAAATCGCGTGGCATCGATGGGAAAGATGTCATCTTTCGTTCCTGACTCCACGAACATCGCACGCGGGGCAATCAGTCCGGCGATGTCATACATTTCCGCATACCGGAGCACGCCGGGGATATAGTTGTCGATGCAGTGGCTGATACTCAAGATGCTATCGCGGAAGGTGTTGAAATAGCCGCTCACAACGGCAACTTTGAAGCGTTCATCAATCGCCGAAGAAAAAAATGTCGTGGTGCCGCCGCCCGAGATGCCCATAATGCCGACCCGGTTTATGTCGATCTCTGGGCGCGTCGAAAGGTAGTCGAGGGAGCGCATCGCATCGTAGACGCGCCACCCGACCATCGTTTGCCCAAGCAGGAAGGCCGCTCCGGCGGCGGGCTGACACGACGAACTCCCGCCCCCTCGCTTATGAGCCGCGCCATCCCGCCGGTGTCCAAACCCAAACTGTTCGATTGCCAACGCCGCATAGCCATGCGCGACGCACTGGAGCGCGAAGTCGTTTTGATAACCGCCATACTCCGCTCGCATCGCCCCGTCCTCCTGAATCCCGACGATGTCATCGGCCCCGCACCCATGCCCGTGCAAGCAGAGGATGACGGGCCCAGGCGTTTCAAAATCTTTTGGCAGCAGCAGATACCCAAAAACGGTCATGTTCGGGCGGCTTTGAAACAGCACCGTTTCCCGGATATAAGTGGGAAACTCCTTTGTTTCTACCACCCTGGGCCGCAAACCGCACGTTTCGGCTGGAAAACCGCCGAGCAATTCGACAAGTTTAGGGCGCAGTTCGCCCTGCCACCTCTCGGCTTCCGCTTTTGTCGTCACCTGAAACGCCATTGTGCGCGGCACTTGCTCATACAATTGGCGTGAAAAAACTAAGGTATCTAAACAATCATCAGACATCTGAAGAACTCCATTCTCATTAGAGTTGAGTGAACTTTATTCCATAATCCTTCAACAACAATGCCTCACTTCCAACATAGCGACCTGGGTGCTCATCGGATTTCGCGCAATGCTTCCGAACCCACCGTTGCAGCCGCTCAAACCAGCGGATAAAGGCTTCACTCTTCTTGATGAACTGCTCCCCCTCAAGATGATACGTCTCCATCCATATCCGCCCACGACGCAGGATTCTCTTCTCCCTATCCAAATAGCACCGCCCCCACTCCACAACTTCCGATTTGAAGAAATCAATAACGTAATAGCCTTGCGTTTCGACAGCTTGCAGAAAGACTTGCGGCGTCGTGTCCTGATTCCAGAGGTAAACCGTCAACCAGAGGGTTTCATCCCTCACGGCAGGGTTGAAATCCTTCAGGATGCGCGGTTGGTTCGTCGGACTCGGTTCTCCCACGATTGCCACGTTTCCTGTCGATAAAATATAATCCAGAAAAGTCTTTTCGTCATTGGGTGCCATGTAGAAGTTAATTTGTCTTCCCATCGTTGACCCCCTTTAAAACACGCTCGACAACATCAGACTATTTCACGAACAGGATATAAAGGGCAGCGTCCCCATCGACGTAAAAGTTCTCTAACAAGGCACCTAAACGAAACCCCTGCTTCTCATAAAAAGCGCGAGCTTCCACATTTTTTGCTTCGCAGAACAGGTAGACACGTCTCAATGTTTCCTCCCGCTGCCCAAGAAAAGAACGCATATCCTCCATTGCTGCTTCGAGAAGTTTTGAGCCCCATCCTTGACGCCTATCTTGCGGGTCATAAATTCCAAGTTCTGTGATTTCAACTGTATGCCCTGTCGCTAAACGCCAGACTAATTCTCCCCGCTCGCGTCCCTGGCTATCCATAAGTTGTAAAGCTCTTTGACCATCAATATAATCACGATAGTGATCGGGCTGATGGTCACACGCATGTATGACATTTATCCAAAATTCATTCATTCTAACGATTCCCAATCAATCAGGCAATTTTAGGCTCACAGTGTGTTGGTGTATCAACTCGACCTCAGCAAATTCAACACCAACCCCGTCGCCATCTTGGGATAGAAGTAGGTCGATTTCTGAGGCATCGTCTCGCCCCCCGTCGCGACGGCGTTGACCTGCGAGACGGGCGTGGGATTCATGAGCAGGGCGACGCGACCACTCCCATCTTTGACGTACTGGATGGCTTCATCGGTATTCACGGTGTAGCTAACTTGTGTTTGATGGGCGGGGTTCGTCGTATCGATGCCAAAGAGTCCTTTAATCACGAGGTCGTGCAGAAGCGTCACATCAAGTAGGGGCACCCCCCCCCCTACCCCCCCGCGGGCGGGGGGGAGAGGAGAACTGCCCCCCCGCCCGCGGGGGGGAGAAGGAGAGGCAACTTCTGGAATGAGGAGACGGTAAAGGTCATCACCAGCGTACATGCCAAACGCCGGGCGTTTGCCGGCGTGCGCATGAAGATTTTCGAGCAGATCGTTCAGGTTTTTATACGTCGTCACACGGAAGGATTGGGGGAGTTGATCGACGGCTCGCGCAATCACCTCCGCACTCAAATTTCGATACGCTTCGCTACTCAATCCGCTGAGGAGTCGATGGATGGCTAACACAACCAACCCCGGCGATTCCATGCGCACCAGGTTCATCATCATGTAGTTATAGCGCTCTTCGCCCGTCCATTCCGTTGACTTCGCCCGCATCTCATCACGAAAGGCGAGGGCGGTCTCGTAACGATGATGCCCGTCAGCGATGACAAGCGATTTGGGCTGAAAGTGTGAACGGATTTCGTGATTCACCGTCGCATCATCCATCCGCCACAAGCGGTGCGTGCTCCCGAACATCTCCGGCACATCAACCAAGGGCGCGTTCGCCGCGGTAAAGCCCGCCATCGCATGTTCGATGGCCCCCTCCGGGTCGGAATACAGGAGAAAGATTGGACTTAAATTGGCATGGCATTGGCGGATAAGGTTGAGCCGATCCGCCTTCGGTGCAGCGAGGGTTTTTTCATGGGGGAACACGACACCCGTTCCAAACAGCTCCAGCTTTCCATTCCCGATTAAGGCCCGTCGGGTGTGATTTGCCCCATCAGGCGTTGTGAAGGTCTGGTCGTAGACATAATAACACGGTGACGCCTCCCGTATAAAAATCGCCTCTTCCATCCACCGCTGCATCAGCGCGGCGGCGCGAGTGTATTGATTATCGGTTTCCGTATCCCTATCGCACGGCTGACTCAGGATGAGTCGAACGATATTATTGGGGTGTCTCGCCTCAAGCTCGAGCCGCTGTTCTGTTTTGATTATATCGTAGGGCGGCGCAATCACCTTCCCGATGTCGCCGACTTTTTGGGGGTTATAGCGTAACCCACGAAATGGAACTATTTTCGCCATAAAACTCCTATCCGTAGAGCGTAAATTAACGACTTTTTGTAGGGGTCAAAGAGATGTTGAACACCTTTGAAGACTTCCGAAGTTTCAAAAACTTCGGAAGTCTGAAATGTCTACCTCAATATGTTGTTGACCACTACAAAATTAACGACTTTTGCTCGTTTTACTGAAAGTTGCCCGGTCACGCCCTAACTTCTTCTTATCTCTCTTCGACGCTTTTGCCGAAAAGAGATAACAAACACCGTACTCAATACCTACCAGGAGGGCTGCAAGCAGAGGGGTTACTTTGAATACGGTATCGGCACCAAATAGAAAGCCTATGAGTGCAGCGATAGGAGCAAGCACCATGACTCCAAAAATGTAAAAGTATAAAGTTGCTTTAAGGCTACGCCCCTCTAAGCCATCTCGAAGCCATTTAATCATTTCCTTTCGACTCCTTTCCTCGGTATTCTTCCACGATTCCTCTGAATAGCCGAATGCCAACTCGAATAATCGTGTAAATCCCAAATATGGACAGCAACGCAAGTGCTACCCAAATATCTATTTTCTTGATCCATAAGAAATCGCCTTCTTGATTCGGAAATAGGCGCTGTAAACCCAACAGTAGAAGCCCTATGAGTAGTAATGAAATCTCTAACAGCAGGACAATTATGGCGTGGGCAATGATTGGTTCAGCCTCGTACCATATTTTATTCCAGAAACGGTGATTGTCCGCCATGACGGCTCCTGTTTTTTAAGCGATTGATATAAAAGGTAATGCGTAAGATTCTTTGCGTTTCATGTCTAATCCCACAACCTCGTGCTGAAATACCGCTCCCCGAGGTCGTTGAAGACGGTGACAATGACCCCTTTTCCGATCTGTTTGGCAACTTCATAAGCCCCTTTTAGGTAGCCCCCGGATGATTGCCCAACGAACCAGCCGCGCTTTGCCAGACGGTTACATATCTCGTAAGCCTGGTCGATGGTGACAGGAATTTTGCCATCCACAACACTTTCATCAAAGATCTCCGGCACAATATCCTCCGGCTTGCCCATCGGCTTGAGTCCTTCGATACCGGGGAATTCGTCAGGACTGATAGAGCAGATTTGAATCTCTGGATTGTATTCCTTGAGCCGACGCCCCACACCGGTGATGGTTCCGCCCGTGCCAACCCCAGCAACAAAATGGGTTAATTTTCCACCCGTCTGTTCCCAAATCTCTACCGCTGTTGTGTCGTAATGCGCTCGCCAGTTATTGTCGTTTTTATACTGGTCTGCAAAGAAATATTTTTCAGGGGAAGCCTTGTGACGGCGATGCACTTCGCGGAGGGCTTCGTCATAACCTTGGAGCGGATCGGTATAGATAATATTGGCACCGTGGGCTTTAATCCGCTTTTTCCGTTCCTCGCTGGCATTGCCAGGAATGACAAGCTCAACCCGGTAGCCTAACACAGCACCGATCATCGCATAAGCAATTCCAGCATTCCCGGATGTTGAATCTAAGATGGTCTTATCGCGAGTCAATTCGCCGGACTGAATCGCCTCTGTCAACATTCTCAGCACGGGGCGATCTTTAATGGAAGCGCCGGGGTTGTACATCTCCGCTTTCGCGTAGATTTCTACGTTAGGGAGCTCATCCGAAAACAGATCGATTTTGACAAGCGGGGTATTTCCAATCTGCTGAAGGATTGGATAGTTTGAGAGATCAAATGAGCTATTTGATGGTTTCCTCATTCAGATTTTGCATCCTTTTCTAAATTAGGTGATACCTATCATGGTTCACGTTTCACGCTACGAAAGCAATCGTTGGGTGAGCAAGGAAGAAACGAGCTCCTTAGCGGCTTGCCCTGTCAGCGTACCGTTGAGAATCTCGGCGACTTCAAATTCTGCGAGACGTAACGTTGGACGAAGTCCATGCAACGGCGGTAGCACATCCCGGAAGGTATCGAAAAAGGCGCGCTGGGCGGCGCGTCCATTAACAAACGGGAAGTCAGCGGTCTTACGCCGAAATCGCTCCGTTCCTTTCTGAATCGCTGACGCTTGATATTCTACACAAAATTGGAGGTATTTCCGGCGTTCAAACGCCAAAGGCAACGCTTCCGGATAAAATTCTAAAGTCTGTCTCCGAAACGCCGTAAAGTGTTGGAGCTCGTCAAACTCGAATATCAAATGATACGGTTCAGGGAAATAGGCATCGGGCATTAAGTGGCCCTCCGCTTTCGCAAACAAGCCCCGCTGATCACCGCCCATCTGATCGAAGATATCAATGATCATCGGGTAATATTCACCAAAATGTGCCGCCAACGGCTTGTTGGTGAGCCAATCAAACTTGGCGCGCCGTTGGGCAGGAACACCCAACACTTCCTCAACGAGTGCAATGATACCAATTTCAAGACGCATTGATTATACGACTTTTTCAGTTATGAAGCACAAGCGAGGCCCAGACCCCGATCATGCCCCTCCTAAGTCGGGGCGTGATCGGGGTTTCAATACGCGAACTGAACTGAGACGATGCGAAACCGTGAGGAGAATGAAACCGCACGGATGTTTCGCCAAACTTCGGAAGTCTAAGTAAAAAACTCGTATTGATTAGACTTATGAACTTATAGTGCCTTACGTTTCACGTTTCACGTTTCATGTTTCACGTTATACAGAATCTGCTGTGATGTGACTCAGCGATGAGGTATAAGGGGTGCCAATCAGACTCGCCAGATAGTCCCGCTCCCTTTGCAGTGTTGCTAACTTGTCATCCCCATAGACAAACTCAACTTCGATATAACCATTGTATCCATGCGAGCTTAAAATTTCAATGATTTTGCTGTAATCCAAAACGCCATCGGCGATTGGGCACCCTTTTCCACTTGCATCGGCATTTTGGGCATGGACGTTGACAATATGGGGGGCGAGCTTTTGCACCGCCTCATAGGGCTCATCTGCATTCTGTCTGAAAAGGGGTTGGTAGTATGTCTTGAGCGATGGCAATTTGACCTGGGTAATCAGTTCAAGTATGCTTGCCACACTGTCCGTCAGGTTGTTGTTGTGCATCTCCAGCCCTAGCGTGAGTCGCCGAAATTGCGCCCATTGGGCAAGGCCGACGAAACGGAAGGTGATTAAGCGTTTTTCCTCGTAGCTCATGATCTGAGAGGGGCCACCGCCGGACCAAACCCGCACGAGGTTAGTGCCCAACCCTTGTGCAATCTTGAAGGCTTCTTCCAAATGTTTCTGATACCACGGCATAAGCGGATTTATATAAGACCCCAATGCTGAGATTTCCAGACCTTTCCGCAAAGCCATATCTTTAACTTTTTTAACGGCGGCTTCATCATACGTTACCGATAGATGTGGCTCTTGCCCCCAGATTTCAATGCCATCGAAACCATAATCCGCCGCAATGGACATGACCTCTTCCAGCGGCCTCTCACGAAACGCAATCGTACACAAACCTAATTTCATCGCTATCCTACCTCCCGGATTAACCGAAAAATCGTATTGCTTATCTTTTCCACTGTTTATCACGATAACCGCTCATTGGTTCAAAAAGCATACCACAAATAGAAGCATCTTTCAACTGTAATTTGCTGTCATAGATATTGATTCACCCCATTTTGATGCGAATCCAGCCCTAGGATACGAAATGATGTTGAAAACGAGATGCCAATAGTATATCATAGTGCTAAGATTTTTCAAGAGAGGGAATTCAGGAAAGGAAAATCAGATGCGTGTAATCGGACAGATTGGCACCTCGTTGCGCCGGATCGACGGGTGGATTTGGCTACTCCTGCTCATCGGTTTATTCATCTTTATCATCAAGTGCCACATTGTCTACCCAATCAAGTATGTCGGCCATGCCGATGCCTCCGGTTATGCAGAGATGGCGGACAGCCTCGTTCACGGACGCGGGCTGGAAGTCGATTATATCAGCTTCTACTTTCTCAAGTATGAAAAAATCCTTCGTCCCGAAGACCACTGGCCCCCGTTTTACTCGTTCCTGATCGCCCCGTTTTTTCTTATCATCGGCAAAACGGCTTTCGCGGCGAAACTTCCCGCGCTCATCATTTCCTGCTTCTTCTTCCCGATTGTTGGGTATCTGCTGGCGAAACGCTTCAGCCGCAACGGTGTCGTCGGTTTTGCCACAGGCGTCCATATCCTGCTCTACCCAGAATTTTTTGAACACTCGCTCTACTGCCTCTCCGATGTGACCTTCGCGTTTATGGTGTGCCTCACCGTCCTTTTCGCCATCAAAGGGCTGGACGATGGACGGTATTTCTATCCGATGGGGGTGACACTGGGGCTCGCCTACTATGCCAAAGGGACGGGCTTGATTATCCTCCCAGCTTACGTCTTGTTCTACCTGTTCTGTCGATCCGGCACACCCAATCGCCACACAGATCGGCAGTTTGTGATGGGGGTGGGATTGGCGTTTCTAACGATGTTGCCCTGGTTTATCCGCAACGCCATTCATTTCGGCAGCCCGACCTTTAGCACCCAACAGTTTGCCGCTGGCTACATCGGCTATATCCCGTGGGAGGAGGGGACTTACACGCTCTATTGGGGGGAGAATCTGCCCTCTTGGGGGACAAAGGTCGAACGATGGGGAATTCCTAACCTCATCCAGAAAACGATGGATTTTTTTTACCAGCATCTCTGGTGGGCGTTCATTGATATAAGGAGTTCGACGGGAAAGTTTGAAGCGGGTCGGTTTGAGACATACTTCACCGGCATCCCGGCGGCGGTCGCGTTATCAATGCTGGCGATATCAACGCTCTATTCCTTGCACCTCAGATGGACGCGCCCGCTTGTGGGCTACATTTTGCGCAGAGGGGACTGGAGTGAATCCCCGGCGCTCACACACGTTAATCGAATCTGGCGTCGCATCCACGCCGACCTCTGGACGATGCTGCGTCCCTGGTGTAATCAGCGTTTGCACATTGTCTGGCTGGTTCCACTCTTTATGTTCGGTTTCCTCTCTTTGTGCTGGGAGCCAATCAATCGCCTTGCATTCCCCGCCACGCCGCTGATCATCGCCGCCGGTTGGACATGCTATCACCTCGTCGCGCGCGGCCTCTTTCGTGGATTAAACTACCAGCGCCCCATCGTTGCGACCATCCTTCTCTTGCTATTGACGTTTATCGTTTTTCACTCCGTCGAAAGGGTGCATGAAGACTGGAAACGGGGCGGGTATCCCTATCGGGAGGGCGGCTTGGAATGGATGGAGGCGGGCAGATGGATAAAGGCGAACCTCCCCGGTTCTATCACGATGACGCGCAATCCGTGGGAACTACATTTTTACTCAGAGGAGAAAGCCATCCAGATTCCACTGGCAGAACTGGATGGGATTATCAAAGTTGGCAGGTATTACGGCGCAACGCACCTGATTCCTGATAAGGGGCGTCCGGCGTTGGAAAAATGGCTTTCAGGCGAGATTCCCGGTCTTGAGTTGGTCTATGATGGCTGCTTGAAAATCTATCAGATTCACTATGACCGCCTGCCGCCGGAACTTCAGCCGTGATTCCCTGTAATGCGTGAAACGTAAGGCGTTCGGTTTAAGGGGGGCGGAGCGTCCAGAGCAGCATTCCCATGCTTCAGCCTTTCTCAAGAACTGGGTCGATGAGTTTTTGGGGTTGTTTGTTCATCGGTTACTGACCTCTTGACAGGTAGGGAATTTTATGATAATATTGGAAAGGTTAGGAGTTCGCTGGGTTTAATTGTGATGCGGAATTTTTCCACATAAACTTCTATAGGGGGTCATTATACGGAAAAATTCTGTCTAATACCACTCAGCGGAGGATTAGACGGGAAAATTTCCGTATAACATACAAAATCAGGGGATTAGACGTAATATTTCTGTCTAATTAATAGTTAGCCCGCTGTCCTATATCCACAGAGCATATCATGAAAACTTTGCGCAAAACTGAAGGAACAACAACATCATTTATTATCGCAGACGTGGAGCCAGCATATCATGATGCTGTGCGTAGCCTGTACTATAGCCCTGTCGCAGATGGTTTTGCCAAAACTTACCCAGCAGATACGCCAAATCTTGACCGCATTTATCAAAACTTTAATCGTTACGCTCAAGAGATGGTATTACAAACGGCACGGATTCATCCTGTTGAATGGGATAAATCGTTGTCCGCATTTCTGCAAGTAATCGAAGGTTCAAGTGTTGACTGGTGGCTTACAGGTAGTGCCGCCCTCGCTATACGCGGGTTAGATGTTGTCCCCCGCGACTTGGATTTGGTTGTTGACGATGCAAGTGCTTCCAAACTAGGCGAACTGTTATTGGATTATCTTGTTGAACCGATGCAACCATCGTCAGGATGGATATGGAACTGGTTCGGACGAGCCTTTCTGTATGCCCGTTTGGAATGGGTAGGCGGAGTAAATGAAAGCACCGATAGTCCGCATGTAGGCGATTTTGGTCCAGCCGCCGCCAAAAGGCTCGAAGTTGTAAATTGGCGCGGAAAAGAGATACGAGTTCCGCCGCTTGATTTACAACTTGAAGTGAGTAAGCGGCGCGGGCTTGTAGAGAGAGCAGAGAAAATAAGCAGGTTTTTGCTCAACAGCAAATAGTTGCTTCAACCAGTAAAAGCGGGCTAACAATGCGTGCAGGCGGACAGGGCGGGGCGTTGCCCTCGCCCTCGCGGATTCAGCAGGTAGGTCAGGCTGTGCCTGACACCATATAGTCAGGCACAGCCTGATTGTTAGCCCGTTCGCCAATGACACCTAACCCGTCGTTGCAGTTGACGGCGGGGAGCTGTAGTTTTAGTAATGTTTTTGGGGTTGCGGTTGGTTTTGGTTTGTCGGACGTGTTTCGGTAAACCCCGCCGCAACTGAACTTCGTTGTTAGGCGGCTAAACCCCAACAGAAAGGTGGAGTTGTTCAAACATGAACTACAAAGACATCATCACAATTGAACCCGGCAAGCGAGGAGGGAAACCATGTATTCGCGGGATGCGGATCACCGTTTACGATGTCCTTGATTATCTCGCTTCGGGGATGACAATTGAAGAAATTCTTGATGACTTCCCATATTTAACCGAGGAAGACATCCGGGCATGCCTTGCGTATGCTGCTGACAGAGAAAAAACGCAAATGGTCGTTTACGCATATGAAACTCCTATTCGATCAAAACTTATCGCCCAAGCTGGTGACCCGGCTGGTGGATCTATTTCCTGATTCCGCCCATGTCCAAGATGTTGGGATGGATACAGCAGACGATACCGAACTATGGGATTACGCCCGTGACAACGACTATGTCATCGTATCAAAGGATGCAGACTTTAGCGATAGAAGTGCTATTGATGGGCATCCTCCAAAAGTGATTTGGCTTAGGCGGGGGAACTGTTCAACGAGTACCGTCGAAGGCATATTGAGAAATCAGTACTCGGATATTGAAACGTTTGTAAGAGATCCGAATCGGGGGATACTCGTACTGTTGTAGTTCACCCGACCCCAAACATTGCCTAACCCGCCGTTGCAGTTGACGGCGGGGAGCTGTGGTTTTATGAATGTTTTCTGGGTTGCGGCGGGTTTTGGTTTGTCTTAGGTTTTCGGTAAATCCCCGCCCCCGATAGATCGGGGCAGGCCGTGCTCGTCCCGATCGAAGATCGGGACAACTGAACTTTTGTCGTTAGGTGGAGGTGACATGAAGCCCAAAGTCTACATCGAAACAACGATTCCCAGTTACCTGACAGCATGGCCAAGTCGAGATTTAGTGACTGCCGCACACCAACAAATTACCCGTGAGTGGTGGCAAACGCGAAGACAACATTTCGATTTGTTCACGGCACAGATTGTCATTGACGAGGCGAGCGGAGGTGACCCCGATGCAGCGACTCGTCGATTGGAAGTATTAGAGGAGATTCCACTTCTTGAGCCAAGCGACCAAGTCTCTGACCTAGGTGCGCTTTGGCAGATAGTTATGTAATTTTGGTTTAATTCCAAATGAGCGAATCA
>CAZOAL010000046.1:0-71328 GCA_964577695.1 uncultured bacterium
CGCATGCACGGTTTGGAGGGGGGGAAAATTCCGCAAGGAATCTACCTATCCCTACTATACCTATCGGGGGAATCCTCTCTGGGCGTTTCAAGATAATGCCGCCGCTGTGGAAGGATTAAGAACGGATTACAGTGCGACAGGGCCAATCTTTTTTCTCGTTGGGATTCTTGTCACGACTGCCTTGGTGATTCTGCGGGCGCTTTACTGGTGGTGGCCCCTACACCCCCTCGGCTACGCCCTGTCGGCATCGTGGACGTTGATTGTGTTCTGGTTTCCCGTTTTGTTAGCATGGCTCATCAAGACGCCAATCATGCGTTACGGGGGCATTCGTCAGTATCAGCGACTGCGCCCATTTTTCCTCGGCATGGTCTTCGGTGAATTCAGCATGGCGGTCATCTGGGCGGTGATCAGTTGGGCGACAAATGTCCCCGCGCCATTTTTTCCGTGGCCCTAGCCGAATTGGGGAAGGAAGGAAGGAAAGGAAGGAAAGGAAGAAGGGAATGAGGCGTTAGACTTCCCTTCCTTCTCTTGATTCATTTTTTCTCTCCTTTTACGAAAAAGTGTCAACACATTTTTGCGGAAATTTGAAACATGCCTAATTCTACCGCCAGGGCACCGGTATCCCCAGTTCATCAGCGATCTCCTCCAATCCACCCTGGTGAGCTGGGCTCAGTGGAATGCCTTCCACAGCCCAGGTCCGCTCTCTTTCCCACTCAAGCCCGCCCGGCAAATCGTACCGCTCGTAGCCCGGCAGCGGAACAAGCGCATGAATCTCCCGCATGGTCCGCTCCATCTCCGCCTTAAACGCTTCGACGGACACAAACCGTCCGATGTCCAGAACCAAGATGAATGCACCGTAACCGGCAGCCGGATAGCGGCGGTTCTCTTTCAGAAACTCAGTGGACATCATCCCTGTCATCGCACCACTGAGCAGATTGGCGACAGCAACCAAACCGATGCTTTTGAAAAAGGCGGCTGGTACCCGTTCAAAAAGAGAAGGGAAATGTTCAGACTCGAAGAAAGAGGTTCCCATGTCCAGGAGCATCGGTGCCTCCGCGCCGGCGGGGAACGCGAAACTCATCGGTGGATTGCCGAATGGATTCCACTGCGGACGGTCAGCGGTCAATCCCATCATCGTATGACCGGAGACGCAGAATCCAAAGCAATCCTGACGCGTTGCCATGCGCGTATACTTTCCAGCCGCTCCAAAGTGACCGTGATTGCGAGCAATTGCCACGCCCACTCCTGTCGCCTTCGCCTTGGTAATCGCCAACCCGGTTGCCCGCGTCGTTGCCAGATGGCCCAGCCCTCCATCGCCATCGACAGTCGCCGTATTCGGCTCATCTCGAATCACCCGGAGCTGGGGAGATGGATTGAGAGTGCCATCAAGAAAATGGCGAACATAGCCTTTAATTTGCTGTGTACCGTGGCTCAAAACGCCACGCAAGTCCGTGTCAATGAGCAGGTCAGTGATTAAGTCTGCATCCGGCTGGGGCACGCCTGCCGAAAGAAAGAGCGCCGTGCTCAGTTCGCGAAGCTGCGCCACCGGTACGCGAATACACTCCGTCGGGGGAACGTTCATATCTGCCTCCTTTTGCTCATGGTGAGTCACTGAAGAAATGATGGCATGTTTCAAATTTTTGTTCTATCACATAATACGTGAGAAATCCGCGTGGTACAAGGATTCTTTTGTTTGGCGTTCTTTCCGTGAAAGAGTATCAATTACCGATTGTCAATTGGCAATTGTTGAAACGGTGGAATCTTTCCCCTCAAACGCCGGGATTGGACCCGATCTCAAGGGGTTTTAATAGCAACCAAAGCTGTATGGCGATGAATAAAACCCACATCGATTTGAAGTGTCTTTTCCGGCGTCGTACTCATGGGTAAAGAAAGCCCTTCCAACGCGAGAGCGAAGCGGGAGTCGTCGTCAATGACGAGCAGGATATACACGTTCCCATCCGCGCCCCCCTTGCTTTTGAGTTCGGCCGCGATGCGTTGGGCACCCCACGAAAGACGGGTTCTCAGCTCTCACGTATTATGTGATAGAATAGGAAAATAAACCATCCCGTTTTTAGTGGTCGCATTTCGGGCGGTTCGGGTCCTCTACAACGAGCCCATCCTTGAGAAAGTCCAGCGCTTTCGTATAACTTCTCCGTTGGAGATAGTGGTTTAGCATGGGTGGGGCAGTCGATACAATTTCCTGATGCAATTGCTCAATGTGTTGCAGATGTGCCATCACATCCTGCTTTTTTGCAATCTGGTCGAACATCGACTCCAGGGTCTCTTTCAAAGTTATTGCCTGTTCTGTTGTCATGAGATGCCTCCTGATACGTTATAATGAATTTTAGCGAGCCAAATCGGGTTGAGTCAGCGATCTGTTGTACTCTTCGTTGACCAACACACAAAATTCAGATGCGAAAGATAAGTCTCAGTACTTCACAATTTGCTCGGCTTGGATTGCCAAATCCAAGTCTCTAGCGAAGCGAGACCCCGTGCTCGTCCGATCCTATCGGACAAAGCGGGGCCCCAAGCTGACTGATTTGGCAATCCGTCGAGAGCGGCTTGAAAAATGTGCACTACTGAGTCTAAATTCTTGAACTGTTTAATTATACTGCATGACGCATCCCACGTCAAATTCAATAAACACGAGAGGGTTGCTCGTATGGCCGATCTCCTAATTCGATTTTCCAAGAAACGCAATGGTGCTACCGTCTTGAGCTGCGTCCGATCCGATGGCACCTCGACATGGCAGCGGCAGCAGGGCAGCTTCTTCGCGCTACACGACCTCACACACTACGCCGTCGAGACGACGCTCGGTCTGCGCTTGGGGTTCTATGGCCTGCTGGCAAGTGGGTGGGACATCACTGACTTCGGGACGCCGTGGCCTCGGGGAGCGATACCGCTAGATGCAGTCGAGGATGCGGCACTTGCAGAGAGCGTCACCGGGATGCTGGACATGGAGCGCGCGACCGGCGTAGCGGTGAGCACCGCTGACTGCAACAGATGGGTCACTGCGCAATTCGAGCAGGTGGGGATGACGCTTCACCGGCCCTTAACGGATGTAGCGCTCGCACAGATTCGGTCGAGGTTCGCTGAGTTAGCGGCGCGCTGGCAAGTCCTTCCGCCCGGTGATTCATTGGAGTTGTCCTTCCGCTTTGATAACTAACTTTTAAAAACAAAGTTTACATTTTCAGACTTCCGAAGTCTCCAAGACTTCGGAAGTCTAATGTATAGTTTATTTTTCTAGTTACATAAACTGACAGGTTGCGCTACGCTTTGTAAATTTCTACATTTCTACGACGGTTCCCAGCCCGAAAGCCTGCGCTTGGGCGAGAACCACGCCGGCAGCAACCGCATCCTGAACCGCCACGCCCACCGACTTAAAAAAGGTGATTTCGTCGTCTGACTGCCGGCCCGGTTTGTCGCCGTTGACAATCTCACCTAACTCTGCGTCAATCTGCGCATTGGGAATAATGAGGTCGCCCGCTTCAGCCAGGCAGGCTTCCCTCGAATCGACTACAATCCGACGCGCCCGCCGCACTGTGGCCGTATCGACCTCCCGCTTCTCCGGGGTAAATGAACCGACGGCGGTGACGTGTACTCCCGGTTTGAGGTCATTCCCATCAAAGAGCGGTCCCGCGGAAGTGGTGGCGGTGATGACGATATCAGCGTCCTGAACCGCCTGACGAGGGGTTGAAACGAGGTTGACAGCGGGGGCGTTCTCCCAGGCCGCAATCTCAGCGGCGAACTGTTGCGCCGAGCCTTGCGTGCGGCTTATCAGGTTCACCCGTTTGACCTCCCGAACCGCCATCACTCCACGCAACTGTGTTCTGGCTTGTACCCCCGCCCCAAAGAGCCCAACCGTCTTTGCGTCCCGTCGAGAAAGCCACTCCGCCGCCAAACCGCCACCTGCCCCGGTGCGGATAGCGGTCAAGCTGCTGCCGTCCATAAACGCCTTGGGTAGCCCGGTCTGCGGGTCAAGGAGCAGGACGGTCGCCGTAATTCTGGGCAGCCCTGAACTGGGATTATCGCCGTAAACGGAGACAACCTTTATCCCCCAATCGCGGCTCTCGTGCAGGTAAGCCGGCATAAACAGGGTAACGCCTTTGTCTGTGGAAATATGCGGTCTCAGCGGCACTGTCGCCTGACCCGCCGAAAACTGACCGAAGGCGCGCTTCATGGCTTCAATGGCTTTGGGCATGGGTAGCGCTGTCCTGACATCATCGGCAGAGAGAATTCTGATTTGCATAACGTCTCCTTTTATCTATCTTGACTTTGGTAAATTAGGCACCCGGGGCGCATTCGTGACCACCGCCCGACGATAAATCGGCGGGCTAAAAGTCGGCGTCCGATGAAATCGGACTTCAATTGACCCCAAACCCGATTCATCGGGTGCCATTGAGTCGCTCGGTGACTTCATCACCGAGCGTTGATTTTCTATTTACCAAAGTCAAACTATCACGCGACGTGAACGACCGCACCCCCCAGCACATCCATACGTGGGCGAATCCCCAGCCCCGGCTCCGTTGACGCAGCCATACGACCGTTGACCCGTTGCGGTGCACCTTCCGCGGTGCTGACGGTGACGTAGCTGTTGAAATCGGTTGCCGTAAAGAGAAACGCTGTCGGTGTGCTATGCGCCAGATGCGCAATGGCAGCGGTTGTGATGTCCCCGCCCCAACTGTCTTCAATGGTCATGCCAATCCCAAGCTCAACACACAGGTCCCGCGCCAATTTTGCCTTCGTGAGCCCCCCGAATTTACTGATTTTGATATTGACGACATCCATCGCCCGGTCTGCATTTCCTCGCAGGAGCGCCTGAATCCCGTCGATTGACTCATCCAGGACGAATGGGTGAGTCGTTCGTTGGCGGATGGCGAGGCATTCTTCGTAAGAGAGGCAGGGCTGCTCAATGTAGACATCCACACCCTGAACGCCTCGCACCACGCGGACGGCCTGGTGCATGAGCCAGCCGGTATTGGCGTCGGCGATCAGCACATCGCCAGGTTGCATCAGTTTAGCGACGGCGTGAATGCGTTCAATATCAGTGTCCGGGTCTCCGCCGACCTTCAGTTGAAATTTGCGGTATCCTTCCGCGCGATAGCGAGCGACCTTTTCAGTCATCTCTTCGGGAGATTGTTGGGAAATTGCCCGGTAGAGCATAAAATTCTCCCCGTACCGTCCGCCGAGAAGCGTACAGACCGATTGGTTTGAAACTTTACCCAGAATGTCCCAACACGCGATGTCAATCGCTGACTTGACATACGGATGACCTTTGAGGGCGGCATCCATCCGTCGGTTGAACGGAATGAGTTGCGTCGGGTCTTCACCGATCAGGTGAGGGGCGAGCTCGGCAATGCCTACCCGGGCACCTTCGGCATAAGCAGGCAGATAGAACGGTCCCAGCGGACAGACTTCGTCATAGCCGGTGACCCCTTCATCGGTTTCGACCGCCACAATGGTACTGTCGAAAATGGAGACCGATTTGCCTCCCGACCAGTTATAGCTTCCCTCATGCAAGGGAAGGTCAACTTTGTAAGCGCTGATACTGCGAATTTTCATGGGAACCTCCATGATTCAGGGGTGAGTCTTTCATGCCAATTTAGGTGAGGGTTGAATTTGCCTATTCAAAGAAAGAAGGGGAACTATACTTTCGCAGAATTTGTGACGAGATTTTAACAGAATGATAAATGATGAATGATAAATGAGAAAAGAAAACCATTGAAAAGAAAAGGGGAAGAAGTTATCCTATCTCCAGTTTGCTTAAATGGAGGTCCAAATGGAACACTTCTTCTCAGAGATTTGGCTCAGTTGCTTCGACACACGCCGCATCAAATGGTTCTGGCTACCATTTATGGCAAAACCGTTTCTTTAACCGATAAGGAAGAAATGCCATGTCCCTACAGGCATTTCTTCCTTATCGCTGTCCGCGAGGTGTGGTTGCGGGAAGTCAAAAAGAAAGTGCGCATCGTGGTGATCTCTTTAGGAATTATTCTTTCTGCCTCACTGCCAACCCAACGGTATGGTTCTTCCCCTGCTTGACCTTCTGATAATTCCCCAAGAATTCGGTGAAATTCCGTTTGATATATTCTCGCAGACCGGAAATCGTCACGACATACAGTTTGCCGTTCGGGTTGAGGTGTTCTCTGGCTTCGAGCAGGATGATATTCAGGAGCTCTTTCCCGGCATTCGCAGGCAAATTGGATGCGATGACGTCGAACTTGACGTCGGGTAGATGGCTGAAAGCATTGCTCAGTAACACTTCACAATTTTTGATTCCGTTCCTCCTGACGTTTTTCTGCGCATACGCAACCGCCACAAAATCCTTATCAACCATGTAAACTTTTCCCGTCCTGGACAACTTCGCCATGACCAATCCAATCGGGCCATATCCACAGCCCAGGTCTAAGCAGACATCTCCTTCATTGACCTCAAGGTTATCGATCAACAGCCTGGTTCCCTCATCGATGGATTTCGGCGAAAAAAGTCCATACGTGCTGTGAAAGACAAAATCAAATCCTCTCAATTGCGTTTCAAAAACGATATCGCGTTTCAGTTCTTTTAGGTCCATTGTCATTCCGAAAGCGTAAAACGTAAAACGTAAAACGTAAAGGGGCTCTTCTTACGCATTACGCATTACGCATTACGCTTCACGTTTCACGCTTCACGAGCTCATTTCCAAATCATCAACACCCCCAGCGCTTCGCCCGGCGTATTCCACAGGAGGTCAAACGCATCCTTCGCTTGGGTGTAAGGGAATCGGTGGGTTATCATCCGAGCCGCCTGGATTTCTCCCGTGCGAATCTTTTCCAATGCACGCAAAGCAGTTTTCGCCCGGGGCTCTTCGGTGAGGATGCCAGCCACAAGCCGCTTGCTCATGATCTTCGATGCGTACAAAGGCAGGGGGGCTTGTTGGTATAATGCAATTAGTTGGATGATGCCTCTCGTGCGGACCATATCTTGCGCCTGTTCAAAGGATTTGACTCCCGCGTGTCCGCCAACGCAGTCGATCACGAGGTCTGCCCCCTTTCCGTCCGTTAAGCGACGCACGGCAGCGACGGGGTCTTCGTCGGCAGCGTTGACGACGACATCAGCGCCCAACTCGCCGGAGAGCCGACAGCGCAACGGCAGCGCATCAACAGTGATGATGCGGGCGGGTTCATATCCACGCAACACCTGCATCATCAAACTTCCCACTAAGCCCTGTCCCAAAATCACGATAGTGTCTCCCTTCTGTACCCCGGACGAATCCGCCCAAGCCACTGCGCTCGTTGCAAGCGGGAGGAACGTCCCTTCCTCGAAAGAGACATCATCAACGAGTGGAATGAGCCGTCCACTTTCCGCATCGACATCGCCGATCGCATATTCCGCATGTGGCGCGACGGCCATCACCCGTTGTCCAACGTAATATTCGTTGACATCGGATGCGACCCTCTCAACGACGCCCGTCAGCGAATATCCCATAATCGATTGGGAAACCGCCTCCTCTTTGATATAACGGGCAAACAGTTCCGAACCCCGACTGATGAGCGTTGCGTGTGTTCGCACCAAAACTTGACGATTGTTAATATTGGGAATGGGTATATCTTCCAATTGAATGTTGCCAAAACCTTCGGGTTTAATTACACGAATCATGGCGAATACCTCCTGGGGGCCTAGTGCACGTCGGCGGAAATAATTAACCCCACCCCCTACCCCCTCCACCCCCCTATAATCCCCCGTGGACGGGGGATATGGGACAGGGAGGGGAATCTTCTTCCCCCCGTTCACGGGGGGACCGAGGGGGGGTCAACAACTTTCGCCGTGCTGTACTAAGAGTCTATCTCAAAACGCCTTGAACTGAAGTTCAGGCTAAAAACTCAAGTCCACTCAAGTGGACTGAAACCCTGTCTCAGTCGTCTTGAGACGACTTTAGCTTTGAGCTCCGATAGATCGGAGTAAACTCTGCGAATTGATTCGCAGGTGTTTTGAGATAGTTTCTAAGTAGTCGGACAAAATTATTTTCATATACCTCTGTCCAGACTTCCGAAGTCTGTGAGACTTCGGAAGTCTGAAATATGAAATTATATATGTTCAGGTACTTAGAAACCGAGTTTTTCTGAAAAACTCGGTTTCTTATTCCCGCTTGACCGTATCGGCAGTTGTGAAATTTCAGTGGAAGTATGGCATGAGCATCGACGACAAGTCAAGCAAAAAATAGAAAGGTGTGATTGTGGGGTTGACTTCAGGGGGAGAGTATGCTACACTGTGTTGGCAGGTTGGATTGACTGACAACACAAATCACTGTTTAAGAGACGGTATCCTCATTGAGTTTGTGCAGGTGTAATTGGCAATATCGCGCTATCAAACGAAGGAGAGACTATGGGAGGATTAACCACAGAACAGATTCGCACTTTTCACGAGCAAGGTTATTTACTGATTGAAAATGCACTTGAACCGGCAGACCTCAACCCGCTGATCACTGAGTTTGAGGCAGTCGTTGATCGACACGCAAAACAGCTTTATGAAAAAGGGGAGATCGATTCGACCTTTGCGGAGCACGGATTTGATACGCGCCTGGCAAAGGTCACGGAGCAGTCGCCCGTCGCGTTTCAGGCGCTCTTCAGCGGTGTCCATACCGGTCCCGCCCTCTTTGAGCTCATCCGCAACGAAACGTTACTTGACATTGCGGAGTCTCTCATTGGCCCGGAGATTATGTGTCACCCGGCTTACCGGGTGCGTCCCAAACTCCCTGACCATGCGCTGACGGTTGTGCCGTGGCACCAGGACGCAGGCTACATGGAGCCGCAGTGCGACACCGTTTTGCAGTTGACCATCTGGATACCGCTGATTGATGCGACGATCGAAAATGGTTGTCTGGAAGTCATCCCTTATGCTCACAAGCGTGGGATTTGCCGCCATCGAAGCGTGAAGGGGAGACCGTATCTGGATATTCCAGATGATGCCCTGCCCAACATCAAGCCGGTGCCAGTGCCAGTGAACTTTGGGGGCGTGCTGTTGCTGACGAATCTTACACCGCACCGCTCCACCCCGAATCGGACGAATCAGGTTCGCTGGAGTGTCGATGTCCGCTATCAAGATGCTGCCTACCCCACAGGGTATCAGCCGGAGGCAGGGTTTCTCGCACATAGCCGAATTCGTCCGGATGCGGTCGTCACCTCACCCGCGGAATTTGAGCGCGTCCGTAAGTCACATCAGCCTGGACCGGGCCCCCGGCGGTGGAAGGTGGAGGAACCGGGGGCTTGAGTGAAAAAGAAACCGAGTTTCTCCGAGAAACTCGGTTTCTCTTGTGGACGTCCTTACAATAAGGGGGAGAGAGAAAATAGTGGGGATTTCGAGTCAACCGCCAAAAACCTGCCTTCAATTCCGTCGCTTGAAATGGCCCCGTGCCAATCCATTCGGAAGCAGTCCCCTTCGCTCCTTGAGGAACGATAAACGGCATGGCAACCTCATCCAGTCGGCAGGGCGCGGTGAGGTGGAGGCGTATAAAATTTCTATCGACGGCTCCAATGCCCTCAATTCGCCGCTCGTCGGGATTATACGACTGCAACGACTTCGTTTTCAAATCCGTTTCATCATCTTCACGACCTTGCCAAAAAGATTAAAAAAACCCTTGACAACTTTTGTAATGAGTTGTATAATGATAATTATAATATGACGGAGGCAGCAACTGCCAACTGGAATGAAATTTATTATCGTGTGAGATTTGTTGATATTGAGACTCAATTTCAATAAAAAGGCACCGAAAAGCCAAACCGTGAGCGATCACGGGGCGGAAAACTACGGGTCTAAACCCATGTTTAGAAAGCCGAGTTGCCGAAGTGCTGTTTGTGGTACTTTGGCGGCTCGGCTTTTTTGTTTGTGGAAGGTCATAGTGGCAATTACTGATCATACAACTTGGAGGTTATAATTATGTTGCGCAGATTGACTCTTACGCCAGTTTGTCTAGTGATTTTAGGGTTTACTGTAATGCCTATTCATGCCACGATTCTTAATGGCGGCTTTGAAACGGGCAACCTCACCGGTTGGACGTCGTCTGGCAATGGAAGTGTACAGGTGCTTACGGCGGCTCAACTTTCTCCTTTAACTCCTACAGAAGGGAATTTCTTTACCCTTATTGGTAATGGACCGAGCGATGTCGGGGCCGATGGTTCACCCGATACGGGAATCCTGACTTCGGATTCATTTGTAGTCGGCGCAGGTGGTGCTATCTTAGCATTCGATTGGAACTTTCTGACAGCAGACTTTACAGGTGCTTCTACAGTTCCTGGTTTTGAAGACTCATTTGTTATTTCCCTGATACCCTCAATCGGTCCAGCAACCATATTGGAGTCTGGAGATTTAACGCTTACCACTTTCACCCTCATTAACGCGGATGGATCACCCGTCACCTCCCCCGATGGAACCAGTGTCTTTGAGGAGCTCTTCGAGCATCTGGGAGTTCACACGACTTCTGTGAACCTTGCCGCGGGGACCTACTCCATGCAATTCAGGGTAGCCGATGTTGGCGATGGGAGTTTTGATTCAGCTTTGTTAATCGATAACATGCGTTTATCACAGGCGCAAGCAATTCCTGAACCAAGCACATTACTCACCTTAATGATTGGTATCGTTGTATTATTGGGTTCAGCCCAAATGAAAACGCGCAAGAACAGGAGGAGTATTCGATGAAGATATACAAATCATCACTCAGGTTGATAGGGGAAGTTGTTTTGTTATGTGTTATATTGTCGCTTGTTGTTGTTTCAGTAACATGGGCGACCCATTTCCGCTACGGTCACTTGTCATGGAAGGCGCGACCAGATATTGGCCAAAACGCTGCCGAGTTTACTCTTTTCAATTCTTTCCGACGCAGTGGCTACCCTGGAAGTGGGACGGACGGCCTCCCAATCACAGGTGACATCATTAGAGAAAATATCGGATCCACAAGGTTGTTCTTTGGTGATGGGACTTCGATAGGCACGCTGGACTACCTCGTTGTCGCGTTCGATCCTGCCGCTGACTGGATTTACTGCAAGGCTTTGGCGGATCGAAGCAACATTAGTTTGCCGATTATCCACACCTACAGCGGACCCGGCCAGTGGACTGCGGAGATTAACAGTTGTTGTCGAATCAGCACTTTACGTAATAATCCCGATGGAAACTATCGGGTACTAACTACCGTCAATTTTAACACAGAAACATGTTCTCCAGTGAGTACTCTACCCCCCATCGTGAATGTCCAATCGGGGGGTACTCGTACTTTCTCCGTCCCAGCAGCCGATCCCGATAAAGGCGATACCTTGAGTTGGCGTTTAGCTAAATCTACCGAAGCCTCTGGATTTTCCACCGGCCACACTCAACCGCCGGCGTTCTCGATTAACTCTACAACCGGCTTAGTAACGTGGAATACAACAGGACTTGCAACAGGGTTATGGACGGCCCAAGTCGTAATTGAGGCGAATCAATCTAATACCGTTAGATCTCAGGTTGCCGTAGATTTCCTGCTTAATCTGACAAGCGCTCCGCCACCTGGCACAACAGATCCAAAATTTGTCCAAACAGTACCTACGTGTGGACAGACGTTTGATTTAGCAGCCGGAAAGAATCTTCACTTCACCATAGAAGCGACAGACGAAGATGCTGGCGATATAGTAACACTCAATGCCATTGGTCTTCCCGGTGGGGCAACCATGACCCCTGGACTGCCCATCTCCAGTAATCCTGTGTCGAGCACGTTCGACTGGACACCGACACCTGCTGATGTTGGACCGCATGTGGTCGTCTTCACAGCGACAGATATTACAAGTCGGCAAGTTCAGTGTTCAGTGATTATTGATGTCAAGGTGGACACAGATAGCGATGGACTTCCTGATGATTGGGAGATAAATGGCTATTCATACAACGGGGTAATGGTGGATCTACCCGCAATGGGAGCTAATCCTAACCATAAGGATATTTTTGTAGAGATAGACTTTATGGGTAGCAGTGGATTATTGGGTCACGACCACAGACCAGATAACGATGCAATTAACTGGATAATCAATTCATTTGCTAATGCGGGCTTCCCGGATGTACTTATCGAAAATCCTGATGGGACTCACGGGATCACCTTACATGTCAATATCGACGACGAGATTCCACATGATGATGAGTTAGGTACGAACACAGTCACGAGGAGAGATCCAAATACACAGAGAATCCTGGAAGTCATGTACGATTGGACTGACTTCGATGACCTCAAAAGGCAACACTTTAATGGTGACCGTCCAGAACTGGACGGAGCGTGGGAAGCATTATCCCTCTCACATCACTACTGCATCTTCGCCCATAATGCCCCTTATGCGCCGTGTAGTGATGACCCGACGCGACTATGTCCCAGTAGTGGGATTGCACGTGGTATTCCGTCTAGTGATTTCATTGTCTCTCTTGGTGGGTGGTTCGTATTTGGTGGCGGGGATCGGAGCGATCAAGCGGGGACATTCATGCACGAACTTGGGCACACTTTGGAATTGGATCATGGAGGCGGAGACGGCGTCAATTACAAGCCAAACTATCTTAGTGTGATGAACTATGCGTTCCAGTTTGATGGGTTACGCATAAATGGAGGGACTGGAAACTTTGATTACTCCCGTTTCAATCTTCCGCCATTAGATGAAAACTTGCTAAATGAAAACGTTGGGCTCAACGGTGGTGCTGCTATCGTAGCGTATGATACAAAATGGTATTGTGCAACCGGACAGGAATGGACAGACAGGGAAATCAACGGACCAATTAACTGGAATTGTGATGACACAATTGGTTCCCCGGTAGCTACTGACATCAATCAGAGCCCCGGTGGTTCTCGGTCCCAGCTCAACAGTTTTAATGATTGGGAACATTTGAATTTCAAGGGTGGTCTCATCGGTGCTGGCGTTGTTCTACCACTCCCGACAGAGACGCTTGTTGAAGAAATCGATATTGACACTGCCAAGTCTCTTATACCACCTCCACCCGTAGGTCTCGTCGCACGCCCTGGTAGAGGATCAGTGCGACTGAACTGGAACCCTGTTGGTCCTCAAGATGAGTGGAGTTACAGGGTGTGGAGTAGTACAGGAGGTGGTCCGTTCTCGTTTATTGGCACCACCACCTCCACAGTATTCTCTGATACCAACTTAGTTGTTGGGAAAACCTATTCCTATAACGTAACCGCTGTCAACTCGCTTGGTACTGAAAGTGGTCCATCTAACATCGTGAGCGCAACTCCGCGTTAGAAAGTCGATGAGCTTTAAAAATGTACAATGAAATTTCGGAAGCCGTGTCCCAACGGAGTTAGGCGTCATCGGATTGATTAAGGAGATTCGCATTTTTTAGGTGGGCGAATCTCTTCAGTACGAATTGCCGGAAGATCCGATGGCGCTGAGCTATAGGGCTGCGAAATCTGTGAGTAATCGTCTCGTTAAACCCAGTAACCATTGAATTGAACCGGTTGAAAAAAATTACAACCATTTACCTCATAAATACAAGCGGGACTTGATTGAGCGAACATCACACGAGTTCCTACAGGGTATCTATTTTATCCACATTTACTGTCTTGACAAGTTAGTCCACCGTATATATACTTTGAGTACGAATAGTTATTCGGAGGAATATTCAGTGATTATGAAACTTTATACTTTCACCATGCTCTTATCTAGTCTACTCCTCTTTGGTGTAATACCTAGTTGTGAGCGTGGTCAAAACAACACTATCAATCAATCTCCTAGCGATCAGCCTGTTGTTAAAGAAGAAAACAAGACTATCAAAAACTCTCCTATTGATGAGGAGTTAGCAGCAGAACCCTCCCCTGCTGTTCCTACCGAAGTAGCTACACCTGATGGAATGACATTACAAGAGGCAAAGAAGCAGAAACCTCCTCCTCCTTATGTTGTTGATGTTGAGGCGACTGCAAAAGGCGTACATTTTCGCTGGAAAGCTCTACGAGGTAGAACTGTTTCCTACAATATTTACCGAAAGGATTCAAGCGCGAATTTCAAAAAAGTTGAATCAAAGAAAGTTGATCAAGAAGTAGAATGGAGCAAAAATGGGGTGTATGAATTTATTGATATGAAAGTGCGCGCAGAAACTACTTACACCTACGCAGTTACAGCAGTAAACTATTTCGGGAATGAGAGCAAACTTTCAAAACCAGTCACCATAACTTTCAAATAATTTTTTTCAATAAGCGCAAGGTAGTGAACTGTAAAAAAATCCCCTGCATCTTAGCGTTAGCTTGATGAGATGCTGGTCCACTTCCTAAGAAGCTCCGAGTAGGGGAACACATTGGTTCCGAGCGTAATCGCATCCCCAACGACCACCGCCCCAATCCCCGAACCGTCGTCCCTGCTCCTTCTGGCTGTCGGTTTTTTAGGATTACTCGGTATCAGCATTAGAAAGCGCCGCAACGCCTGGTCTTCGGGAAGAAGCCGCTGAAAATCATCCCATAGCAGCGCCCATGGAGAAATCCATGGGCGTTTTTTTTATTCGCCCATCACCCGCACTTTCACCGCTCATCACACCTTCTTCCACTCCCCACCACAAAACCTGTCCGAACCAGAGAAAGTATGATATACTTGTGATTCACACCATCCCATAAAGGACACCGCAACATCATGACTCCCCAAAACATCAACCAACTCATCGCCACCGGCGAAAGCCAGCAACTTGAATTCAAGTCCTCGCTCAACATGAGAGAGGAAATCGGCGAAACCATCTCGGCGTTTGCCAATAGCACGGGTGGGGTCATTTTGATTGGCGTTTCTGACGACGGCACCGTGCGGGGAGTCCAGATGGGGAAGAAGACGAGCGAAGATCTCGCTCACTTCATCCGAAACAACACCGACCCCCAGATGTATCCCGAGATACGAGAGCATGACAGAGATGGCAATACCGTCATTGCCCTCTCTGTGAAGGAGAACGACATCAAACCGGTCTTCTTTAAGGGGTCTCCCTTTCAGCGAGTTGGCAAAACCAACCAGAGAATGTCGGTCACCAGAATCCGAGAACTGGCCCAACAGCAGCCGATTCGGGTGGGTTGGGATGAACAGGTGTGCGAGGGTGCGACGTTGACAGATATTGACCAACCCCTCGTCAGCCAGTTCATCAAGGAAGCGAATGCGAAAAGGAACACCTCGCTCAATGAGAGCGCTACGGTCAAAATCGTGTTACGCAAACTCGGGTTGCTCAAAGCGAATCATCTGACCCATGGAGCGGTTTTGCTGTTTGGCAAAGAGCCGCAGCGTTTCCACTCTCAAGCCGAAGTGCGTTGCGCGCGATTTAAGGGAACTGAACCTGTGGAATTTATTGATATGAAGGTCTTTTCTGGCAATCTCTTTTCTCAAATTGATGAGGTCGAGGAGTTCGTCAAAACTCACATTGCTTTGCGTGCAAAGATTGGGGGAATGAAAAGACAGGAACAATGGGAATATCCTCTTGAGGCAATACGCGAGGCAATTGTCAACGCACTCTGCCATCGGGACTACGCTTCCTCTGGAAACGTCCAAATCCGAATTTTTGACGACCGGCTTGAAGTACGGAATCCGGGCGGACTTCCCGAAGGTTTGACCGTCGAAGCGCTCAAGCGCGACCATGACTCTTTCCCAAGAAATCGCAAAATCGCAGAGTGTTTCTTTTTGGTGAAGCTCATTGAACGGTGGGGCACAGGCACGAACCGAATGATTCGTTTATGTTCGGATGCCGGCCTTCCTGAACCGAGGTTTGAAGACAGGAAAATTTCTTTTATTGTCTCTTTGAATCAGTTCTTCCTCACAGAAGATGTCCTTGAATCATTAAATGATAGACAAAAGAACGCCATTGAGTTTCTGAAGGGAACCAAACGGATAACGACAAGGGAATATGCGAGTCGGTTTGGAATTTCTCATCGAATGGCACGGATAGATATAAAGCAGATGATTGATTTAGGAATTCTTGAGAAAAAAGGGGCGAGTGATAAAACGACTTATTATGTGTTTAGCGGAAATATAGCGGAAATATAGCGGAAATAGGAAGAAACCTGCCTCCCCTGTTTCACACACTCCCACCCGCCAGAAATCCGCATCTTCGCTCCTTCCTTTCCTTCACTTGCGCTCCTTTGCGATTTCAGCCCTCAACTGCTTGGCTTCCTGCTTGTACTCCGGGTCACTCTGGTGTGTCTGCGGCAATTGCTCCACTGTATCCAACTCTTTGAGTGCCAAATCCCATTGCTTCATCTGCTGATAGGTTTTCGCCAGCTCAAGGTGGTGGTTGATATAGGTTGGATAGATTTCGATTGCTTTTCGGAAGTACCTCACCGCCTCTTCATTTGATGCCTTCGGAAGCCCGCCGTAGAGCACTTTGGCGAACGTTTTCAAAAGTCCGCTCAAGTTAGCGACATCACGATGCCAACGCCCCAAAATGTGATAGGCGGTGTCATTCTGCGGGTCAAGTTCGATCGCCCGGGTTGCTTCCTCCTTCACCGCTTTGGACATCTGTATTTTCGTTTTGCCTCCCTCAAACCCCGCGAGCTGACCGACAGTCAGCGCAATGTAGGTGTGACAGCGTGAATCGTTCGCATCCATCTGAACGCCCTTTCTGGCATATTCCTCCGCTTTCAGGTAGAGTTGTTTCTGTTTCTCCTTTGAACCTTCCGCCCCTGCTAAATCCACGTAAGCACGGGAAATCCGCCACATCGCGTCGGAATTGTTGGGTTCTGCCTGGTGCGCTTTCAGGAAAGCGTCCAGCGATTCCTGAATTTTAAACTCCTCGCGTAACTTTTCGCCTTGAGTGATATATTCCGCTGCTGTACGTTGCGCGATGACGGGGCTTTGAAGCAGCATTATGACAAAACAGACCATAAGTGTGATGGGTCCGATGTGTTTGATACGCATTTTATTATCCCTCCTTTTTCAGTTTTCGCGACCGCTTACCTTCCCATCACAGAGGCCAGGGAGAGGATGAGAAAGTGAGATAAAACAAATCAACGAATCAGCGAATCACGTTTTACGTTTTACGCATCACGCATTACGTTTCACGTTTCAATATAAATAGCCAAGCCCAATATACAGAGCGAAGGGCGATTCCTTGGAGTTACCCACATCCACGGCGACGATAAAATTCTGATTCCAGCCGAGCCGCACCCCGCCGCCTCTAGCGAGTTGGAAATCTTTGAGCGTCAACGTAGGGTTTTCCTTCCACACCCGACCGATATCTGCGAAAACGTTAGTCGCTACGAAGAAATCCTGGTTCCACTTTTGAAAGCGGAACATCGTCCACCGCAACTCAAGGTTGGCGAATAATTTGGTTCTTCCAATGAACCGGTTTCGGGGAAGTCCTCGCACGCTTTTCGCGCCTCCCAATCCCTCCTCCCGCTTGAACGAACTGGCGAACGGCGACATCTCATAAAATGGCACATCTCCACTCATGGTTTCAAAGACAACACGATTCGCGTAGACCAGTTCTTTCAGGATGCGATAATATCGCCGATCGGTAACCGTCACCCGGTTGAAGGTGTAATCGCTTCCCAACAGTTTGTTACTGGTTTCGACAATCACTTCGCTCCACGCGCCGCGGGTCGGTGCGGGCTCATTGTCCCGCGTGTCGTAGACAAGCCCAAACTTGAGGTGGTTTGTCCAGCCGCCTTCAATGCCCAATGGCCCTTGTTCTCGAAGCAGGGAGTGTTTCTCGTTGGGGGTGATTTCAGTACGAAAGATTCCCAAGCCAACGAGCGCACGCAACCGTTTCTGCCAAACAAAACGTTGGAGGTCTGCAGTCAATTTAAGCCTTTCCCGTCCCAAGCTGTAGTAATGCTCGTCGATAAACGCCTTTGCAGATTCATCGGTGAAGGCCTTATGGAATTCAGCTTGTTCGCCGACGCCATAAAAGGGGCTGAAGACATCGTTTTCAAATCGAAGTTCAGCGCTGAGTCTGTATTGCGGAATGAGGTGAGGTGAGTCAAAAAAGAGGAAGGCGTAGTCCTTTCCCCGTGTCGTCAGAAAGACTTCCGCCTGAGTCAGATAAAAGTAGGGGCTATATCCGCCACTCGCATAGTTGTAAAGCGCGACATTGGCACCATATCCCAACCCTTCATCGGAGTTATAGTTGGTTAAGGGCAAGCCGGCAACGCTGAAGCCGGTTCGAGCAAGAGGAGATTCAGCCCAAGTCACCCGGGTGAGTGGTAGAAATACAATCAACATCAGAATCAAGCATTTCATCGTCTTTTTCCCTTCCGACCAGAGTTTGAACGTTCAGACTTCCGAAGTCTTCAAGACTTCGGAAGTCTATCCAAACGCCACCCCCCCTCTAAAACGTGAAGAGATAATCAATGGCAACAGTTGTAAAGCCGAAAACGTTGTCTCCCGTCAACCGATTTTCGGCAATCCGGTGGTAAATCACTTCAATTCCCAATGAGTTGCGCCGTGACAAGTTGACGCTGAGGCCGGTGCCGATATTCGCAGCCCCCTGCGTCTCCCCTGTGAGAGTGCCGCCGAATAATTTAGGTTGGTAAGTTCCCACACCCGCAACAATATAGGGCCGTACCTGCCCGTAGAGCGGTGAGATTTTAATATCAACATCAAACAGGGAAGCGGTAAAATCCCCGACCTCCGCTACGCTTGCGCCAAGATTCGCCTGAATCGCAAGGTATTTGTTGATATCGTAGCCCAGTTTGAAGGCAAAATGGTTGAGCGTGCCTGAAATTCTGAAGTAATCACTCTCATCACTTAACTTCGAGCCCCCCGCTCTAAAACCAAGATAAAACCCGCGTTCATACGGGTGGGTTTCGGCCGTGCTAATCGCATTCGCATGCCCGAACATCCACGAACTGATTAACAACAACCAACCAATGACGAAACTTTTGCATGTTATCATAGATTCCTTCCATTTGAGATAGATTGGTTATGCTGTGTGATGCGTTATAAGGACAACAAGGTTATTCACACAACTCCTCCCACAAGGCGCGATAGTAGTTCATCACGCGGGCCGCATCCGAACTTCCCGGAATTTCAGCAAGGCAGTAACCGTTATACCCCGATGCCTTCAGCAGTGTGAAGAGTTCGCGCCAGGGGTACTCTTTCCGGTAGAGTTCGTTGATGTGAACCAACTGAATCCAGTCTTTGACCAGATTAAAATTATTATTAATCGATCCATTTTCGGCCTCGCCCTGATTGGAATTCCAGCAGACGAATACATTATCGTGGTCGGCGACTTCCATGATTGTCCGGATATGAGGGACGTGCGATGTCCCCCTGCCATGCACCTCAAGGCGGATCTGCACACCGAGATTTTTAGCAAACTCGCCGCACTCTCGCAGGGATAACCCGATTTGTTCGAGTGTTGCCTGCTCAGAAACGCCTTCTGGAAAACCGTTGGGTCGGACTTTAACGCCCGGCGCACCGACATCCGCTGCCAGTTGTGAAGACGCCTTTGTGCCTTCGATATTCCGCCGTACCTCATCGGCATCCGTCGAATGATACTCAAACGCGCTGCCCAGGCCAGCCAGTTCAACCGGCGAGTCTGCAAACCGTTTCCGAACTTCCCGGCGTTCTTGTGCTGAGAGATTGACCTCCACTTTATGGGCGTGCGTGGTACGCAATTCGACCCCCTGAAAACCGGTCGCAACGCAACGTTCGATAATCGTTGGCACATCCCAATCCTTCGCCATGTTATATGTCACTAAACCAAGTTTCATCGTGTTCCTCCTTGCAATGGGTATATGGCTTCTCATTTTTCAACAGTGTATCATAATCTGCGTATTCTGTCTAGCGGAAATCACGCAGGATTCAGGATTCAGAATACAGAAATTCAGGTGTATCTTGCATCTTGAATCCTGCATCTTGTCTCCTTGTCTCCACTCATGAGTTTCTGAACAAAGTTCCATCGTCCTATTGTTCTTCAAATTTCTGTTGCAAACCTTTGTTGTTTGTGCTATGCTATACGCCATTCTCCAATCCTTTATTTAGGAGGCCAGCATGAGTCAAAAGGGGAGCAAGGTTGGAATTATCGGCGCAGGTGGAATTGCGCGTAGCCGTCATTTACCAAATCTACAAAAAATTGAAGGGGTTGAAATTGTTGCTGTCTGTAACCGCACCCCTGAAACCGTTGCAAAGGTCGCAGAAGATTTCGGCATCCCCCAAACCTACACCAATTGGCGGGAGCTAATCAAGCAAAAGGACATTGATGCCGTGTTCATTGCAACGCCCCCCTATCTTCATTGCGCTGTAACCCTGGCGGCGTTGGAAGCGGGGAAACATGTGTTCTGCCAGGCGCGGATGGCAATGAACTATCAGGAAGCCAAGCGGATGTACGACGCTTCGCAAAAAACAGAACTCAAAACGATGCTCTGCCCGGTTCCTGTCGGAATACGCGGTGGGGAGATGATGAGAAAACTGATTGATTCAGGTTATTTAGGGCAGGTCTACAACATTCAGATGACAGGCTTTTCGTCGCAATATGCGGATGCGAGCCTTCCACTTCATTGGCGCCAGATGCCTGATGTGTCGGGTTTGAACGCCCTGACATTGGGGATGTGGGTGGAAGTCTTACATCGATGGTTTGGGTACGCCCGCCAGGTGACGGCGCAAACGAAAATCCACATCCCACAACGTCGTCTACCAGATTCAGATGATTGGGCGAAAGTGGAATGTCCTGATGCAATCGGCATCGTTGCTGAGATGATGAACGGTGCGCTAACCGTTATGCACTTCAGCGGCGTCACACGGTTCGCAGGCGATAACCGTTGCGGGAGCTACGGGAGTGACGGAACGATTGTGTACAATCTCAATACGGATGAAATCCATGGGGCACAAGTGGGTGAGGCAGCGCTCCAACCGATACCGATTCCTGAAGAACTTCGGCGCGAATGGACGGTCGAGGCGGATTTCATCTCCGCGATTCGTGATGATACCTCCGTTTCACCGAGTTTCTTCGCCGGATTGAAGTACATGGAATTCACCGAAGCGGTGATGCGCTCCGCCCACGAAGGACGCGCGGTGGAGCTACCTTTTAACGGTTGATTGCGGCGGGCAGAGGCTCAAGTTAAGGCACGTAGAGCGTGGGAACGAGTACACATCGGCAGAAAGAATTGACCCCTTCTGCCCCTTCTCTTTCTTGCAATTTACCAAAGCGAAAGGTTAATAGGAAAGTCAAAGTCTGTCAATCGCCCGTTTGAAAATGCTTCTGGCCCGTTAAGAACCTATCCGAAAACCTAACCCCCCGCCCCCCTTCCCTACGAGGGAAGGGGGTGTCTTCTCCCCTCTCCGTTTCGGGGAGGGGCCGGGGGAGGGGTTTTCGGATAAGCTCTAAGTCATTTGGAATTATCGTGAGGAATTTCTAATCAAAGGAGGTGCGGCTTTCTCCGCGCCATCGAATCGCGGGGTTTCCGCCGCAATTTTTTCTATGACGACAGCACCCACCGTCACCGTTAAGGATATTGAAGTGTTTGCGGACGACCTGGACGTCCAACGCGCAGCCGCGCGCTTTAAGGAGCATGGCTGCCTCGTTGTCCGCGGATTGATGAAACCGTATATTGCAGACATCCATCGTGATATTGAAGCCGCCGCCGCGGAGTCAATTGCACTGCTTGACCGCGCGGAAAAAATCGTTGAGGGCTGGCGAACCCCCAACGGAACCCTCTTTCTACCTGCACCATCTGGCTACGCTCGTGATAAGCAGATTATGGTGCTGGCGATCAACTATTATACCAGTGCCGCCTTCTTCCGCTCCGCGTTGGATGAAAAGGCAATATCCATTGTCGAGGCCATCCTCGGCCCCAACACTGAACTTTTTGGGAACGGGCAGTGCCTCTATAAGGAGCCGGTCGGCGGACACCCGAAGCATCTGCATCAAGACTCCGCTTACTTCGAGCACCGCTACGAGGGGCCGGTGGGCACCCTGAATTATGTCGTCGATACCGATCTCGTGAACGGTGCTTTGCATGTGGTTCCCGGCTCGCATCGGATGGGCCAGCTCAAGCATATCGATACTTTCTCTCATCTCGGCTTAGATGACGGCGAATGGCCGTGGGAACGGGCGCTGCCAATCATCGGGAAGGCAGGGGATTCCATCTTCTTTCATGTCAAGACCGTTCATGGCTCCAAAGAGAATTTCTCAGACCAGTCTCGCCCCGTTTTCATCAATCGCTACCGTCGAACCGATGACTACGTTGTGATCGGCGCGACCACGACAGCCAATCGCGCTGAAGCCGAGAAGCGCGCCGCAGAAGCCAGGAAAACGAATCAGCAACGTGGGCTGATGGTTCGGGGCTTCCGCCCCTACCAAAATGAGTAAATGGGTAAATGAGTTCATTTACGTTTTACGCATTACGCAATACGGAATACGCAATACATATTCCTCATTACGCATCACGCATTACGTCTCACGTTTCATCCACCTAAATTTTGAGGAGAAAAGCAATGGCAATGACGGAAGAAGAACGTTTTCGTTTTGACCTGGCTGGCTATCTGGTGCGTCCAGCCATTCTCACACCCGATGAGGCTGCCGCGATCGTTGATCAGATCGACCGAATCAAGCACGAGCCCAAATCACTGCCGCCAGCGCACCGGGCGGTTCCGGGCGGCCCTTCCAGCGTACTGATAGACCACCCGAAGGTGATCGATGTGCTTCATGAAATCATCGGTCCCGATATCCGGCTTGAGAACAGCTACTGTGTCTGGCGACGGAAGGGAGAGGCGCACGGCCCCCTTCACGGGGGTGGGCCTCAACAGGGAGACCCCATCTTCGGCTATCGCGTCCTGAATGGGCGGATTCATGCCGGAATGGTACGCGTCGTCTTTGAATTGACCGATGTGGGCAAAAATGATGGCGGAACCCATTTCATCGTCGGCAGCCACAAGGCGAACTTTCGTATGCACCCAGAACATCTCTCATTGGAGCCGGGGAAGCGAAGCGAGTTTTTGATGAATTACGAATGCCCCGCTGGCAGCGCCATCTTTTTTACAGAGAACCTTTGCCACGCGGGCCCGGTCTGGCAGCGAGAGACACCGCGCGTTGCAGTGCTGAACGCCTACGCCCATCTTGCCACGCACTGGCATCGCCTCACCACCCCGCCTGAAGTTATCGCCAGCCTTCCACGAGAGAAGCAAGCCTACTTCCGTGAGCCGTGGATTGCCGATTTCCGAACGGGGCCTGCCACTCATAACACAATCGAACGCTTTGTCAACAACGACGAACCACCAGTGAATACCAATCACCGCCCTTAAACCAAAGAGGCTCACGATGCAAGTCAAACAGATATTGGAAACCTGCTTGTATGTAGATAATCTCGCCGAAGCAGAAGCGTTTTACAGCCGCGTGTTGGGATTCGTCGCCTTCTCACGGGGCGAGGGCAGGCACGTCTTTTTCCGTTGCGGGAATGGCGTCTTTCTACTATTCAATCCAGCGAGGACTCGGCAGGCGGAGGGTGACATCCCCATCCACGGCGTCGACGGCCCCGGACATGTCGCCTTTGCCATGCAGAAATCAGACGTTCCTGCATGGCGAGAGCATCTGCGTCAAAATGGCGTGGAGATCGAAACGGAGATTTCCTGGCCCAATGGCGGGTATTCAATTTACTTCCGTGACCCGTCGGGCAATAGTGTGGAACTGACCACGCCCCAGACGTGGGGTCTGTAAAGAGTTGACAATGGGATAAAGAGAAAGAACAGAAGAAGCCAATCTTCCATCCTTCCTTTCCTTCCATTCCGCCGGGTTGAGTTTCTTGGATTGAGTTTCTTGGATTGAGTTTATCGAAATCATCGAAATCATCGAAACCTTCCCTTCATTCGTTTCACGTTTTACCCAATACGCAATACCCAAAAAGAGGAGGTACTGCATGCTGACAGACGCTGAGAAATCTCAACTTGATGAAGACGGTTTTGTGCTTCTGGAGAATGTCATCACAACCGATGAGGCGGACGCGCTACGTAACTTGTCGATGTCCCTTGCTGCGCAAGACCGGGACGCCGGGCGCGGGTACACATATCTGGGCGAAGGGGCACAGCGGGTCTGGAATCTGGTCAACAAAGGCGAGCTGTTTGAAAAGGCAATTCAGCACCCGCGCGTCCTGGCGGCGATGGCGTATCTGCTCGGCGAGGATTGCACGCTCAGTTCGTTCACGGTGAACATTATCCGCCCCGGCGCGTCTGATGGAGGTCTCCATATTGACTACCCCTTGACCCGTCTGCCTACGCCACGTCCCTGGTTTCCCCTCGTCGCCAACAGTGTCTGGTTCCTCGACGACTTCACGCGCGAGAATGGGGTGACCAGTTGCATCCCCGGCAGTCACCGTCGGCTGGAAGCGCTGCCAGCGCCCGGCGTTGAATACGATGACGAAGTGCAGGTCACTGGACCGAAAGGTTCCGTGGTGATCGTGAACGGTGCCGTATGGCACGGCTCGTCAGCGAACCGCACAGATCGGGAGCGTGTTGCGTTGCTCGGTTTTTTCTGTCGCGCCATTTTGAAGCCACAGCAAGACCACTTCAAACTGGTTTCCCAAGAAGTCATCGCCCGCGCAACGCCGGCGTTGAAGCGACTGCTTGGCTTCAATTCAATGCCGAATACGAATATGTGAGTGGTGGATGGGTAAACCGATTAGGGGCTGAAGAATCTCCAACTTAACTAATTTTCAATTGAAGATTGAAGATTGAAGATTGAAGATTTCGACAGGCTCAATCCAAGGAAAACAGCGTGGATTCTGACCTCAGCGCCCGTAAAATGTGTAGCAGAGACGCAAAATCTTGCGTCTGTAGCTTTATTATTGAAAATTAGTTACTTGCAGGCAGTTGAATGGAGAACCATTCTACTTGCTTCATGACATTGCGACAATCCGCGTTCCGAAATCGATTTACCCTTTTTCCACAGCGATAGGGGTTTGGGAAAACGGAATCTGCCGGACGTAGTTTATGAGCGGTGCCCCCATCCCATCGAAACGAATCTCGATTTGGTCACCGGTTTGATAGGTGGGTCGATTGGGGAAAGAGAGCTTCATCGTCCCGAAGAAGTGCAGATGCACATCGCCAGGGAGTCGGAATTGGGGATACTTGAAATGGTGGTCTTCGAGATTGGCAAGGCTATGACTCATCTGGTGTTCGCCCGTGAGCAACTCGCCTGAATGATAGATTTCCTTCCCACCCCGCACGATGCGGCAACTCCCCCGGACATCCGTAAACGCCTCATCCGTTACCAGCTCCGGTCCGACCGCGCAGACGCGCATTTTGGAGGGGGCAAGCCAGAGGTAGTTCACACGCTCCATGCGATGGTCTGCCCATTCGTTGCCGATCGCAAAGCCGAGCCGACACGGCGTCCCATCGTCGTCGTTTACATAGCACCCCACGATTTCCGGCTCCTCACCCCCATCCGCCGTGAAGTCGGGAACATCGAGAAAGTCGTTGTGACCCCGCAGGATTGACCCACTCCCTTTATAGAACCATTCGGGCTGAACCCCGCGCACGCCACACTCAGGCTTGCCGCTCTCTAGCCCCATCTCGAACATCTTCTGGGAATCCGTCTTGGATGTCTCCGTCTCTTTGCTGGCGATCGCGTGCATCTGGGCGCGTTGCTCCATACTTCCCAAATGGGTGAGCCCCGTCCCCGAAATGAGGCAGTGGGCGGGGTCCGGGTGGTCGAGTGGAGGCAAAATCCATCCGCCCGCCTCCCCCGGGTGGGCTGCCAGCAGTTGCTCATAAGGCAGAACCTCCGCACCATGGATGTCGGTATCCGCGAGATACGCGCTGATGGTCTTACGGTGCCGGCGGGCCTCAGAGAAGAGATGGTAGATGTGCGTCCATCCCGCCTTAACGCTGGTCAGGTCAAGTACATTTTTACCATCAATGGTTCCGACTCGTCTTCCTTTTTCAGGGGTGTGAAATTGAATGAGTCTCATGTCTTCATCTCCTTATTACTTAGGATTGAGTTGTAGCCTAAGATTCTATCTTGGCCTCTTGCGCCAGGGCCAAGATAGAATCCGCCGGGTTGAGGATTGAGTTTATCGAAATCTCGAAACCTTGGGCTACGACTGCCTCCCCTGGGAATAATGACCATCCCTCAGTTCATTCGGTATTCACATAGACACGCGGAACCCGTTTTCCAATTCCGGTCAAGATCTCATAGGATATTGTCCCAGCCTGCTCTGCGACTCCATCCACGGTAATCTCTTGAACGCCCTGTCTGCCGATAAGAACGGCTTCATCTCCAATGGCAACCCCCTTGAATTGGGAGGGTGAGGCTCCTGCCGAACCTGACGAAGCCGTATCAAAATCCGTCGGATCCATCCGGAATACCGTTCCATCCATGCAAACGCGCCCAACCAGTTGCCTCCGCTTTCCGCCAATCAGCGCCGCTCCAAAGTTAGAAAGCGACCGGGGGTAGCCATCTGCATACCCGACGGGCAAAGTCGCCAGCCACAGCCGCTGATCGGTTTTGTAGGTGCAACCGTAGCTTACACTTTCTCCCGCTTCTGCCTCATGCAAGCAACGCACGCGCGCCTTCCAGGTCAGGGTGGGTTGCAGGGGCACAGTATGCTGCGCTCCCTTCCGGACGTCAGACGACGGATAGATTCCGTACAAACTCAAGCCGACGCGGACAGCATCAAAGTGGGAGGCGGGCAGTGCTAAGGTCGCTGCGCTGTTGGCGGCATGAGCCATCGGGGGGCGGAGGTTGAGGTCGGAGAGGGCAGCAAGCACGGACTCGAAGCGTTGTAACTGAAGATGCGTGTAGGTTTTGTCGGCTTCGTCCGCCGCCGCAAAGTGCGTAAAAATCCCTTCAACCTCAATGCCACCTAGCCCTCTCAGCCATTGGATAAAACCAATCGATTCCGTATACCGAAGCCCGCCTCGATTCATGCCTGTGTTTACATCGACATGGACTTTGATGCGTTGATTTGACGCCTGGGCAATCCGAGACAACGCTTTGCAGAGCGTGGGTTCACATACCGATTGGGTGAGTTGATAGCGGACAATCGTTTCCGCTTGATCGGAGAGCGCGTTGAAAAGCACAAGGATGGGGGCACGGATACCCGCATCGCGCAGTTCGATGGCTTCCTGAACCGTTGCAATTGCGAACATTGAGGCTTCGTCCAGCAATGTTCGGGCAACCGGAACGGATCCGTGTCCATAAGCATCCGCCTTGATGACAGCGATCAACGCAGGACACCCCCGCCCGTCGGGGGTGTTCCTACGGATATGCGCTTTGATTGCCTGCGCGTTAGATCTGATTGCGGCGAGATCGATTTCTGTCCAGGTTGTCATTGAATGTGTTATACCAATTTGCAATCTCAAAAAGTAAGTTCAGATAAACTTCCGAAGTCTCAAAGACTTCGGAAGTTTGGTTGTTATCTTACTTTCTGAAACGCAATTTGGTATTATAACCCAAGTTGCGTTATGCGTATTGCGTATTGTATAGCCAGCGTGTGAAGGGATTTCTGAAACATGCCCTACTGAGATTGGATTTTTGTCAGAAACGCCAATTCTTGCCGCAATCGCTGTGGGTCTCGACAGACATGGAATCCCCATTGCCCAAGTTGCCCCCAGTTATTGACGGCTTTTACCCATCGTTTAGCGCCCGCATGTTTGGCAATATCTTGGTCCGTTTCAAACCCCTTGATTTCCAAGAGAAGCGTCACTCCATTCTGAAGCCGAACCAGAAAATCTGGCTCATAGCCGTGAGAAATGCCGGTGTACTCATACGGAATCACCAATCCGAGGTGGTCATTGCGGAGGTAAGACGTGACCGCCTCAGACTGCTCTAGCCAAAAGCAAGCCGAGCTCTCCCACGTCTGAGTATCTAGCACGACCTGATTGAGGTGACTGCGCTGTGTCGAATGGCAATGTCGTGTGGTGATGAAGTCCACTCCGGCGGAGGTGCCGATGGGCTTGTAGCGATTGAGAATCGGCAGCAGCGGGACCTCCCCCTGCGCTTCGTTCGGCTGAATTGCCGCAAGCAAACGTTCAACGATACGGGTGACGTACTTCTCCTGTCCGAGTTCACACGGGTGACAGCCCCGCCAATCGGCCTTATGATTGACATACGCCTCAACGAACCTGTAAACTTGCGGGAACAATCGGTGTCGGGATTGTAACCTGATTTGGGGATTGCTTTTCGGATTGGGCGCAGTTACCCTATCGCCGACCAACCCCCAGACAATCTGACGGGCAATCTCGAACTTGATGGTCTGAAGGTGCGTCGTCGCGTAATACGCCTCGCGGTTCTGCTCTGTGAATTCGCCGGGTCCCAAAGCGGTTGGCCCACCGAGTTGATAGCCGACTGTCGGCTTAACAAAGACAGCGGTGGGGGTGTGTTCAGGTTCGAGGCGGAGCGGGTCCATCGCCCGGATGTCTGCCTTGATTTCGTTCTTTCGCAACGCGAAGGCATACCCTTCAACGACAGGGAATCGGATCTCACACCCTGCCCGTTCAGGCATTGCCCGAACGTGGTTTTTCGGCTTATCTTCGGGAGCGGGTTTGCTTGTAGGACGTCCCTTGAACGGGATGACCGAAAAGGGGATGCCGTACACATCCACATATTCTTCGGTCAGCAAGCCGGTTTCGGGGTCAGGGGTGTAATCCATCCGCCGCAGCCCTCGCCCGACGACCTGTTCACAGAGCAACTGGCTCCCAAAGGCGCGTAGCCCGAGGATATGTGTGACATTTTTTGCGTCCCATCCCTCGGTAAGCATCGCCACCGACACGACGCATCGAATCTGCTCGCCGGGCTCGCCTGGCACACCGATCGTCGCAACGATACGGCGCAACTCTTCGGCGGCTTGCCCCTTGCTCACGTTTGGATCTTCGCTCTCCGCAGCGGCTAACATTTTGCTGTCGATCCGGAGCGTCCGACCTTGACCTTCAGCATTTGAGAGGAGCTCTGGAAAGATTCGCCCCTGTCCGTATACTGTCCGGGTTTTAGACTTACTTCGCCGTTTTCGCCTGTTGTTGCTTTCGTTGTTATCTTCGTCTTCGTTACCCTCGTCCGATTCGATTTCATCTTCATCAACGACCTCAACGATTTCCTCGCCGGAGATGTTGCGATAAAACAGTTCGGCGATGTCGGTGTTATCGCAGACGATGATCATCACAGGTGGAGATTTTTCTTGCCCTTCAGAAGCCTCCTGAATATATCCCAACCGTTCTTTCCACTGGCTGGCAAGCGTGGTGAGGGCGTCTTCGGCTTCGCGGTAGACGGCTTCAGGTTTCGGCTTTCGCGCCCTGCCCGGCAGGCGTTCCGCCGGTTCAATGTTCGCGTGAATCGCTTCCCAGAGCCGAAAGTATTTCGGCTCCGGCCGCCCGGTCGTGTCGCTCACGGGCAGACGTGGGATTTTCACAATGCCCGACTCAATCGCATCCACCAGCCCGAAGTCGCTGACCAGCCACGGAAACGGCGCTCCTTCAATGTAGCCGCTGCCTTGCAGGTAAAACGGCGTCGCCGACAAATCAACGCAGAACTGAACCCCACACGCCTTGTTGATTTTGTCCAACCCGGAAATCCACACGGTTGCCTCTTCGCGCTCGGCTTTCTCGTCGGCGGTCAGCCGCGCAGTCTCATCCACCGGCGCGGGGCGGTAGGCGTGGTGCGCTTCGTCGTTCAGCACCATAATCGGCGCTCGCTCGTACAGTTCACCGAGGACGCGCTTCGCAAAGGCGTCAGGCGTCTCCGCGCCCTTGTTGACAACGGCGTAGCTTTGTCCCCCTTCGCTATGCTCGGACTCCGGCGCGAACCGATGCCAATTGGTCACGAGGACTTTCCCGCTGTTGAGCAACGGACGGAGCTTTGTCGGAACGAGATCGAACACCTCATAGTAGTTGTTCTCGGACTCCGTCCGTAACACACCCAACCGCTCTTTCACCGTGAGATTGGGACAGACGACCAGCGCCGCCGGTGGGAACCGTTCATCGGAAGGGACTTTCCCGCGATTGCAAAACGCCCAGGTGATCAGCATCGCCATCACGACCGTCTTGCCGCTGCCGGTCGCCATCTTGCACCCGTAACGGACGAGCGCGGGGAAGTCGGGTTCATTGGGTGTATCAACCAACTTCGCTAAATCCGCATCGGTGAAGGTGGGGTTAAAACCGAGCCGTTTGCCAGCCCGACGAATCTCCGCGAGGTAAATGACCGTCTCGATGGCTTCGCGTTGACAGAAGAACAGCCGCAGTTCCCGCTCCGCTCGCGTCCAGTGGTGCAACAATTCTCGCGTCACGTTCGTCGCGTTTCGGTAGTTCGCTTCGCGCCACCGTTTGACATCATCTCGGAGGGCGTTCACCAACGGGAGGTCGTCCCACTCCTCCTCACGAAAAAAGGCTAAGTTTTGTTGGAGGCTACCTGTGCGTTGCGTTCTGTACCAGTATCCCGCCGGACGGCGTCCGGGCTGTTTGTGCGCCTCCCCCGTTTCGGTGTCGTAGACCCAGTGGGCGGTCGGTTCACCGTAGGGGCTGCACAGGATGGGGCGTTCGACGGGTTGAATGGGGAGGTCGAGTTGACGTGGGTCTTTTGTCATAAGCGCTCCCCCCTCCCATCAATCGCTATCATTCTCGTCAATTTCTGAACGACGAATGCGTAAAGACTCATTCTCGCTTTCGCTGCTTCGATTGCCAAAGCGCGGTAGAGTGGCTCATCGACGGGGATGTGGAGCGGGCCGCTGTATCCCTTCCGCGAAGGGGCTTGGGGGATTGGTTCCCCATCTTCTTCATAGCATTCTTTCATCAGTTCCCACGCCTGTTTTAATTCCGCGAGTGCTTCGGTGGGAGTCCCCCCGAAAGCAGATACATTCGGTAGTTCCACGAAATGTGCCAGATAATCCCCATCTTCATCAAGAAATAGGTTCACCATGAATCCATCAAAATCGTCTTTGGGGATGCAGTTATTCTTCTCCATTGCTGACTTCCTCCTCATAACGTTCGAGAAATTGTCTCACTTGATACCCTTTTGCCATGTTGCCGCTTGATTGCACCGACAAACGGTAGCCTTGAGGTGAATACCAGATACGGTGGCTCCCTCTTTGACGGCGTTCCGTCCAACCACATTGCCGCATCAAAGTTTCAAATTCACTGAATCGCAATCCATCTGGGTTGTTTCTGGCTCGGTTAAGAAGTTTATTTCTGCGCATAATGTAACTATATCCGGTTACAAATTAATTCTACAATGTCACATGAGAAATGGGATCCAATCGTAGCCCAACTTTCTAAGTTGGCCAACCAAGGGCATCCTTCGCAGAAACCAAGATAGAATCTTGGGCTACAATCGAGCGTGACATTGTAGTGTTAAAAAGTCAAGTAAAATCACTTCAATACCCCCGCCCCCTTAAATCATGCACCCGCATCACCTCATTCCCACGCGGATCGATGACCTTGACGGCAACCCGACCATGTTCCCCCGCAGGAAAGGGGAGCGACTCGGTGCCGCTGAACTTCTCAAACCGCTCCTCGTCAATCACGCCTTTGAGGGCGCGGGCAATCTTACCCCACGCACTCTTGTCGGGAAAGAACGCCTGCGTGATGCAGAAGGTCCGCCCGTCGTAATCGCTATCCAGAAACCACGCCGCCACTTTGTCCGCACCCGCTGAGTAAACCGTGTTGTCCACCGGATTGTAGATATCCACCCCCTCCATCTTGACGATGTATTCCCCGTCCGTCGTCATGCCGATGGATGTGCGGGGCAGACCAAACACGGTGAACAGTTGACTGCTCGGCGTCTCTTTGAGCAGATCGCCCATCGTGACATCGGGGTTGATGTGCGCTATATGTGAGCGCACTCTCGGATTCGGATCATCTTGAATCGCGGCTTGGGCAGTCCCATCGAAGCTGAAGCCAGCGAAGACCAACTCATCGTACCCGCGCCGGTAAGCGGCACGCAGGCACTCCTCAACCTGCATCACCGTTACGGAGCCGTGTTGGGGACCGAACGCCACGGCAACTCGCCTTTCCTCGTCGCCTTCCCAGAACCCTTCGGCATGGAGGACATCCCCTTCGAGCGGGTCGAGTGAAGCAAACTTCAGCGTCTTGTTGTTCGGGAAACGCACGCCATCGCTTCGCAGCAGCCTAAGCATCTGATCCAAGTACGCTTCGGCGTTGGTCGGTTCGTTCACCCCCCCCTGCTGTCCCCCCGTGGACGGGGGGACAGCTACTCCCTCCCCGTCCACGGGGAGGGTTGGGGTGGGGGCGAAGGTTTCCATCTCGTCAGGTTCATCCTCGATCGGGGATTCCAGTTCGAGCGATTCTTCGACGGGCTGCACCGCTTCCACCGTGAAGGGACCGCTCACCCGAAGTTTCTTTCTGTCCACCTCCGGCTGATCGACCAGCTCCTCCAGATCGGCACTCGCCGCGATGCAGGCGTTCACCGCGTCCATCTTCGCACGCCACGCACGGCGATAGTCGGTCAACGCTTCTTGGAGCAGCGCCGGCCAATCGGGGTCCGTATCGAAGGGGACTTCCCACGCCTGCCATTCCGTTTTCGGGAGTTGCCATCGGCGCGTGTCGGCATCGGTAATCGCGCGCTTCCCCTCCCGTCTCTCCTTCTCCGCGAGTTTGGCGAGCAGGTTCGTGCGAATCTCTGGCGTGACCTCCTCCAATGCGAGGTTGAGCATCTCCAACTTCTCCGCGAGAGTCGGCTCATGTTTGGCGAAGATTGGATCGAGGGCGACGTTCTGGGCGATGCTCCGAAGCATAATATGAGGCACGTTTTTGTATATAAAGCCACCGTCAATCCCCTTTGATTCCTCTTTGAGTTTGTAGTAGTCGAAAGTAGTTGTCAAGAGCCGTTGACGGGCTAAGGCGATGGCGACGCGGCTGGTGTCGATGGCGATCCACCGCCTGCCCCACCCCTCGGCGACATAGGCGGTGGTGCCGCTGCCGCAAGTCGGATCGAGGACGAGGTCGCCGGGGTCGGTGGTCATGAGCATGCAGCGTTCGATGACTTTGGTAGAGGTTTGGACAACATAAACCATATCGGTTGCTCCCCCCGTGTCAGTCCAAACACTGCCCAAAGCCTTGACAGGAAAATCGTCATGGAACTTCTTAAAGCGTATCTGGCTGCTTTGTGGAACAATGCGTTCTGCTTTTAATAATCGTCTCATACCTTCAAGAGTGGTCTTCCAGTGAGCATTAACTCCGGGATGAAAGGTGCGCCCAAAAGCCTCGAAATCCACAGTCGAAGTAGATGTTGCACCGGCAGAAGTCAAAGGGTCTGGCGAGTAACCTCCATCGTTCATGGGCACTCTTTCAACATACAACTGCCTGAACTTCAGTTTCGCCTTTTCCTTGTCCTTAGCATACCAAAGGAGGTAATCACAATTTGACTTGATGAAGTCACCTGTGAGGCTTCCCGTCTTCTGCACTGATATTTGGACGATCATACTCTCCCCCCCAAACACCTCATCCATCACACACCGCACCCGATGGACATTCTCATCCCCAATCTGGACGAAGATGCTCCCGCTGTCCGTCAGAAGGTCTCTGGCGACAATCAACCGCTCCCGCAGGTAAGCGAGATAGGAGTGGACCCCGAGCGTCCAGGTGTCGCGGTAGGCTTTAATCTGTTCCGGTTCGCGGGTCAAATCCTGCGCCCTGTCCTTCACGTCTCGCTGGAAGACGGTGGGCTGGAAGTTGGAGGAGAACTTGATGCCGTAGGGCGGGTCGATATAAATCATCTGGACTTTGCCTGCGAGGTCTTCCCGTCGCGCCAGAGAGCTCATCACGGTCAGGCTATCGCCCAAAATCAGGCGGTTTGCCCAGTCCACATCGTGCTGGTAGAACTGCACCGCCTCCCGGTATTCCTGCTCGGGGTCGGCGAATAGGTCGCGCTGGATATCCTCTCGCGCCGCGACGCGCAAGATGGCTTTGGCGCTCACGCGCTCGTGGATGTGCAACGCTACCGGATCGACGGCGAAGGATTGCGCCTCTCGTTTGCCTGCCCACTCCAGCCACGGCTCGTGGCTCCGCAGGGCTTCCGCAAGGATTTTCACCTCATCCGCAGTGAGGGGACGCTTTCGGGCACCCTCCAGCAGTTCAGAAATCCCATCTGCCTCGCCGCTATCGTCAAATCGCAGGACGGGCGGCAGGTGCGGATTGTAAGCGTACTCCTGTTTGGGCGTCTCACGGATGGTGCCTTGCGACGCCAAGCCTGCGGGCGGATTGTTCTTCCGTTTGGCGGCGTCGTGTCGGTAGTCCTGGACTTCTGTCTCGTTCGTTTGGCGTGACTTCCGTGCCATGTCTCATCTCCCCATCTGATTAGCGCCCCCGCCCCGCTCCTGTCGGATTGCCAAATCCGACAGTGTGGGCGTGGTATGGATTTGGCAATCCAGACTGAGCGCAATCCACGCCGAGCATTTTTAGGATAGGCTCTTAGTAGAATAGTTCTTTAGGGCGTGTTGACGAACTGTTTCGCAATCTAACTGTAGCCCAAGATTCTATCTTGGTTGGGGACGAGGTGCCAAGTTAGAAACTTGGGCTACGAGCGCATTTGCCCGAGTTCGTCAACACGCCCTAGTAGCTAACGTTTTTTCTTTGTGACTGTCAGCCCTTACCCCGGCCCTCACCCATTGAGAAATAGGCCCGGAGATTCAACTGCTCCATCTTCACCAGTTTGCTCTCTCGTTCTGTACGCAGTTTGACTTCCACCGAATCTTCCTTCAGGGTGCGCTGGCTCACGGTCAGACGCACGGGCATGCCAAGCAGATCTGCTTCTTTGAACTTGACGCCTGGGCTCTCCTGGCGGTCATCGTAAAGCACCTCATATCCTTCTTTCAGAAGTTGCTGATACAGCCCCTCCGCCTGCTGAACGACCTCCTGACCTTTACCGATGTGCATCAAGTGAATCTGGTACGGCGCGACAGAGAGGGGCCAGATAATTCCATCCGCATCGTGATGTGCTTCCACAATGCTGGCAAGCAGACGACCAACCCCGATGCCGTAGCACCCCATGAAAATCAACTGCGCTCTGCCCTGCGGATTCAAGTAGGTTGCTCCCATCGCCTGGCTATACTTGGTGCCGAGTTTGAAGATATTGCCAACTTCAATCCCCCGTTTTGCTCTCAACACACCCCCACATCGGATGCAGGTCATCCCCTCCTGTGCCAGCGCAATGTCCGTTAAGACATCCGCCTTAAAATCACGGGGGAAGTTCATGTTTTTCAGGTGGTATCCCGGTTTATTCGCACCGGCAACGAGGTTGGTTGTTGAGGTGACGGAATCATCAACGACCACTTTGACTCCTTTGACCCCAATCGGGGAGGCATAGCCGGGGACCAAACTGTATCTCTTGAGCTCTTCATGGCTTGCGATCCAGAGTTCCGGGGCACCCACTGCCTTTCTAAGCTTGCTTTCGTTGACCTCAAGGTCGCCGCGAATCGCCACGAAAATCAGATTGGCGTCAGTCGAATAAAAGACCGCTTTGAGCGTTTGGGTTTTCTCGACACCGAGATAGTTCGCAACTCCTTCGATGGTGGTCTGCCCCGGCGTTGCAACCTCCTGGATTGCTTGCGGCTCCCCATGGTCCACCTGTGGCTTCTGCATCACCGCAACGTCCGCGTTTGCGGCATAATGACAACTGTCGCAAATGATCAGGCTATCCTCTCCTGAATCCGAGATGAGCATAAACTCATGCGCCCCGGACCCACCAATCAGCCCTGTGTCGGATTCCACCACGATAACATCAATCCCTACGCGATGAAAGATATTGAGGTACGCTTGATAAACCTGTTCATAGTACGCATCCAGATCGGCTTCGCTGGTATGGAAGCTATAGGCGTCCTTCATGACAAATTCGCGGACGCGAATCAAGCCCGCCCGTGGACGCGGCTCATCGCGAAATTTGAGTTGGAGCTGATACAGCATCAGCGGCAGTTGTCGATAGGAGTTGATCTCGTTCCGCACTAAATCGGTGACTGCCTCCTCGTGTGTCATCGCAAGGACCAGTTTCCGTCCAAACCGATCTTCAAATCCCACCAACTCTTTTCCAACCAGTGCTTCCCACCGCCCGGTTTCCTGCCACAACTCCGCGGGGTGGACGAGCGGCATGTTGATCTCTTGCCCGCCAATAGCGTCCATTTCTTCGCGGATAATCTTTTCAATCTTGTGCAAGGTGCGTTGGGCAAGTGGCAAGTAACTATACATTCCCACCACTAAACGTCGGATCATCCCAGCCCTCAAGAGTAATTGATGGCTCGGAATTTCCACTTCCGCAGGGATTTCCCTGAGGGTCCTACCGAAAAGTTGAGATATTCTCATAATAGTCAAAGTGCCTAAAGTGTCTAAAGTGCCTAAAGTGCCTAAAGTTAATAATACCTGATACCTATTTCTACAATGTCACATGAGAAATGAGATCCAATCGTAGCCCAACTTTCTAAGTTGGCCAACCAAGGGCATCCTTCGCAGAAACCAAGATAGAATCTTGGGCTACAATCGAGCGTGACATTGTAGTACTATCACGTATCACGTTTCACGTTTCACGCATCACGTTTCACGTTTCACGATGCCACTGCCTCCGCAATCAGATCCCCGACTTCCGTTGTCGTGTATCCCATCTTCCCAGCGGCGAGGTCTTTGATTTTTCCGCTGGCGAGGAGGCCGCTAACTGCTTGCTCGACTCGTTGAAAGGCTTCCGTTTCGCCGAGGTATTCCAGCATCATGCCGGCTGCGTTAATGGCTGCGATAGGGTTAATCTGGTTTTTCCCGGTGTACCGTGGGGCAGACCCGTGAATCGGCTCAAACATCGCGATGTTGCCAGGATTGAGATTGCCCGATGCAGCAACGCCCATGCCGCCTTGAATCATCGCCCCAAGGTCGGTGATAATGTCGCCGAACATGTTGCAGGTGACAATCACATCGAACCATTCCGGGTTTTTCACCATCCACATCGTCGTGGCATCGACAAAAGCGTAGTCTTTCTGAATATCGGGATACTCCTCACCAACTTCCTGAAAGACCCTTCGCCAGAGATCATGGGCATAAGTCAACACATTCGCCTTATCACATGACGTCAGCTTTTTCGCCTTGTTCCGTTTCCGCGTCAATTCAAAAGCGTAGCGGATACACCGTTCTACCCCTTTGCGGGTGTTGATCATTTCTTGAATCGCCACTTCGTCGGGGGTGCCGCGCTTCAAGAAGCCACCGATTCCGGCGTATAGCCCTTCGGTATTCTCACGGACAATGACAAAATCAATATCTTCCGGCCCCTTGTCTTTGATCGGTGTCCAAACACCGGGGTAGAGCTTTACGGGTCGAAGGTTGATATACAGGTCTAAGTCAAAGCGAATCCTCAATAAGATTCCCTTTTCCAAGATGCCCGGTTTGACATCGGGGTGTCCAATCGCGCCCAAAAAGATAGCGTCCATCTGACGAAGTTCGTCCAACGCGCTGTCAGGCAAAACCTCGCCCGTTTTGAGATACCGATCACCGCCGAAGTCATACGAAACGGTTTCGTACTTGAAGCCTGTTTTTTCGGCTGCCGCCCCGAAGACTTTCATCGCTTCCCGCGCGACTTCGGGGCCAATCCCGTCACCGGGGATGAGGGCAATTTTATACATTGAATTCCTCCAAAAATAGAAATCAGAAACCGAGTTTTTCCCTTAGACTTCCGAAGTTTGACACCACACCGGTACGGGACAGTTCCTTCAAGGGGTCGCATCGTCTCGGCTCGCCTCGTCTTTTAAAACTTCGGAAGTCTGGGTCTCACTTTTGCTGATAACCGAAAAAGTCGTATCAGAAACCGAGTTTTTCAGGAAAACTCGGTTTCTCGCCAACGTTATGAGAACCACAATTTCATCGCCGTTTCGCCCAAGATTGCGTCCTTCTCAGATTCGGACAGTCCTAAGTGTTTCTGAAAGATTTCGAGATGTTGCTGATATGTCACCTTGGGAATCCAGAGCGATGTGGGAAAGTCGCTGCCCCATATACACCGTTGGGGCGTGTAAGCCGCGATGATTTGCCGCGTCATCTCGAACATATCACGACACGGAAATTCCTCCCCAGAACCGGTGACGATAAATGACAGCTTGGCGTATAGATTCTCGAATCGCGCCAGTTCTAAGACCGTTTTCAGGTTATCAGAATCTGGGAAATCGGATGCCCTCAAATTGGCGCAGTGATCCAAGACGACCGGAACATCGGGGTACGCTTTGAGCAAGTTTGCCAGGGAGCGGCAGTTCGGCGGATTGAGTAGTGCGCAGAGCACCACGCCTAGCCGTCCCGCCGCCTCCCACAGTCGGCGATGTTCGGGGAGCACGGAATCATCGGTCGGCCAGCCCGCAGAGACGCGATTGCCGCGAACACCGAGGGCGTGTGCATCTTCCATCAGATTGATCGAACCGGCATCAAAGGGATTCAGATTCAAAACGCCGGTCGTCCAACCCCGGTTTTCCTTTACGGTATCGATGGTCAACCGGTTGTCGTGACCGTAAACCGTGAAGGTTTGAACGACGACGACGCGATCCACATGGTTTATTTTGACCTCGTTTTTCAGGTCTTCGATGGTGCCACGACCAGGGGGCGGCAAGTAGGGTTTAGGGATTTGCGGATATTTCTCAGTGTCTTCAGAATAGATATGAGCGTGTGTATCAACGATAGCCATTCAGACCTCCATAGCGTGATGTGTGGAACGTGGTGCGTAAAACGCTTTTGCGCTTGACTCGGTTTAGGGAGTATGGTATATTGTATCAGGTTTTAGAGTCTTGTTCAACAGGATTATCCAGAAAAATTTCTGACCTAAGAAGGTTAGGCGGAAAATTTTCAGGGTAATCACAAGTTAGAGATTGCGAGGCAGATATGTTCTCGAAGGAAAAGAAAGAACACATAATTAAGCTCCTCACCGAGCGATTTCAGAAGCGTCCATTGTTTTGCCCGATGTGCGGTCACCCTCACTTCACTATTGCGGATGCCTACTTACGCAACGACCTACAAGCGGACTTAACCAGCGTCAACCTTGGTGGTCCGTCCATTCCGACGGTGGCTGTCATATGTAACAACTGTGGATTTATCAGTCAGCACGCGATCGGCGTGTTAGGTTTAATGCCGAAAGAGGAGGCCGGAAAATGACAAACAATAACGGCCACGGCATCGATCTCGGAATGGAATTTCTAAAAAGCATATATATGGGAACAGGCGTAGATACGAAAGAGGCGCAGCCAATATACATTCTTCCACGGGACACGGTTAGAACATTTTTGCATGAAAAGATCGGATTGTTCGGAATCCAATCTCGAGTACTTGGACTGGCCGGGGTGGAAATTACCCTTCTCGCATCTCTCGCCACAGCTTCTTTCACTGACTTTCTCGGAATTAAAGGGAACGTAATAAAGGGAACATTTATCGCGTTTTCGGTAATTTTTGGAGTGTTACTGATTAAGGACCTTATTAAATGGTGGCGTTGCAAGGACGAGATGGATGTTGACGCGCTTGCTGAGAATTTGGGCAGTCGTGGCTCGATTATCCCGGGTGTCGCACCGAAAGCCAAGATAGAGGGCTAACAATTCGCTCCAGCGGACGCGGCGAGGACGCCGCGCCGCTGATCTCCATCGTTAGGCGTCTGAATTCAGCATCAGCAGGTAGGTCAGGCTGTGCCTGACGCCATATAGCTGTGCCTAATGCCATATAGTCAGTCACAGCCTGATCTACTTACTAATCAACGAACCGATGAAGATCCTAACCAGCCGTTGCAGTCTTCTTAGTCCCGATTTATCGGGGTGACGGTCCGATAGATCGGACGAGCACGGTGGGTTTCGGTTTGTCGGACGTTTTTCGGCAAACCCCCGCCGTGCTCGTCCGTGCAGCGGACAACTGAACTTTTTTCGTTAGGCGTAGCATCTGATTACAGATATGGTCACTCAGAAAAGCGTATAAGATATGTATAAAATCACATATGTTGAGAGCGTTGCTGGTGATTTGAAAAAACTACAGGCTAGCCAGCGTAAACCAATCTTGAATCGGATTGAAGTGCAATTAACACACGAACCAACCCAACAAACTCGCAACAAGAAAATTCTTGTAGGCTTGGTTCCACCATGGGAGTATATGGAACCCATTTGGGAACTGCGGATTGGTGAATATCGCGTTTTTATGACGTGGACGAGGCGGCGTTGGTCGTGATCATTCGAGCCATCCGGCACAAGCCGCCGCATAAAACAACGGAGAAAATACTATGAAACTAATCAGTCTTGAACAGGCCACTCTTGATACTTGTGTCAGGGATGCTCAACATGAACGTGTGGTCATCACGCGTAAGGGGAAACCTGTTGCACTCATAGTTGGCGTTAAAGGGATGGACGAGGAACAACTGCAACTTGGAGCTAGCGACAAGTTCTGGAAACTGATTGCCGAGCGGCGGACCCAAAAGACGATGAGCCGTACCGAGTTAGAGCAGCAAATCAACAACAGAAAATGAAGCGAGGAACATCGCTCTTGACCTTGAAGTAGTGCCTAACCCGCCGTTTCAGTTGACAGCGGGGCTCTACGGTTTTAATCGTGTTTTCTGGGTTGTGGCGGGTTTTGGTTCGTCGAACGTTTCTCAGCAAACCCCCGCCGTGCTCGTCTGAGAATCGGACAACTGAACTTTTTTCGTTAGGTGTTTGAGGACAAACAATGCAACTTGGTGCGCCGATCAACGGAAAGGCGGAATGTCTAATGAAGTCCCAATGGATGCGTCAGGATGAGCTCAAGCAGGAGATCGCCCGGCACCCCCCCCATCTTGCCCAGATGAGAAGTACGAACAACAGGATGTACGAAGTTGCGCGATTATCCGATGGTAGTTTGGCTCTTCGCACATTTAGGCGAATAGAGAATCCCAAGCTAAGACTTATCTGCTCTCTGGCTTTTTTCAGCACGATTGCTGTCGCTGTAGTTACAGGTATATTGGCCTTTGTGATTCGGTCACCGGCATGGCTCTTCGCCATAGGTATCTGGACGATGGTCATAGGTGTTCTTGTGGCGCTGGGTTCTCGTTCGCTCCCTCGTCGGGTTAGAGGACCACTGCTGGATGAACAGGTGATAAGCCCCGAAGACCAACCTAAAGCGGTCGTGTTTCCACCAGAGGAAAAGAAGCAATGAAACAGATACTGGTGAAAGAAGATGGTGGCAAAGTGATCGAGAATTGCACTTTCAAAAGGGCAGGATTTGATTATCAAAGGGTGGAGACCGAACAAACCCAGGATATCCCTCTTCCCCCGCCATCGGGTGCAGAACCAACGGAAAGCACAGTCCGAATGTGCCAGACGTACAAGGCTCTACAGCCCCAGAGGCGAAGTTCTGACGAGTACGAATGCACCCTATCATCTGGCAAAGTCCGTGACCACAGCGGCGGATGTATTGTGGTGGATAGTCGTTGGTGTTGGCGTACTTGGCACCATTGTGCTAACAGGAGGCATTGCAATGGCTATTTGGGGAGCTGCGGCCGCTGGCACTGTTTCAACAGCCGCAGCAGTCGCTCTAGGTGTCGGAGGGGGTATGACGACTGCTGGTTTTGGTGGTGCTGCCCTAATTCCGACGGGCAACGACATCGACGACTATACGGAAGGGAAGTTGTTGGGTACAGACATCATCGTCAAGAAGGGTCAATGGGGCAATGATGGCCCGACAGAGTTAGGCGACAAAGTAGGGGGCCCACATCCCTGTTAAATGAGCCCAAAGTTTTGTCAGAAGTGTGGCGCACAGTTGCAACAATGAAAAAGCCTAACCAGCCGTTGCAGCGGAGAAACACATACAATGATAACAGGAGATGCAGTAACACACAACTCACAAAGCCCTGACAAACCCGTGCGCCCGCGCTGGAAGAAGCGATGGTGGGCGCTCGGCGTCGTGTTCGCCCTATTGGTGTGGGTCGGGATGGATGTGTACGCACCGCGCCGTATTGATATTCGCGCCTTTGACCCCAAGGAGGTCGCCCGTCTGGATACCGTCATGTGGCGGTCATACTATGAAAAAGAGCGCCTCCGCTTATTCCTTCAACTCGCGGAGTTAATACGGACACAGTACCATTTTCCCTTTCTCAAATCGCATGTTGTAGCCTACCGGGCTGCCAAGGCCGCTTTCATTTTCAAAGGGGGGCACAGTCACGCTGACTATGAAAAGGCACTGCCGGACCTTGTTGCCTTCTACCGTGCCATTCGCAACGAGAGTACCCTTTCTTTTGAGCCTGTTCGTACTGCCTGGCTTGAGCTTGACTGGTGGATCGTTCACCGGGAGCGCCTTGCTCACGCCCCTGGCGATCTCGAGGGTGCGCTGGCGGAAACCGTTGCCGCTCTGTACGGGGTGCCGGCGGCCCAGGTGATGGAGTATGCCAAGTTACGAGCGGAGGCCATGACGCTTCGGGACACCATAGCGGAGCGCGGGACGGTGACAGAAGACGATTGGCGTAAGATTAACGCCTTGCTGGAAGCTTCCTGGCAATCACTGTGGAAGGCGATACAGCCGTGATTGCGAAAGCTTCTTTCCAACCTTCCTTTCCTCCACTCTGATGAACGGGCGAGCCGTGCTCGTCCGAGAATCGGACCCGCTCTACTTCCTTCCCTTCCTTTCCTAATCCTCGCCTTTCTCCAACTTCTGATACTGTTTCGTCAGGTTTGAGACCAAGCCTGACCAGATGCCCGCCATCACTATAGCGGTGGCAGAAAACGCCGCGACCGGTATCGTCATGATCAGGCCGACCAGCGCAATCACCAGGGCGCTGCCACTTTTCGCAGAGCGATATCCGAAAGAATCGATCACCTGCTTCGCTCGATAGCGCGCATCAAAGGAGAGGGGAATGTAGAAAATCTCCTTGCCAGCGCGGAAGATTGAATAATCAAACGCCTTGAAAAACAGGAATGCCGTTGCCCCACTTCGTAGCGACGGCGCGATCGTCAGCGCCGTGCAAGTGATGAGATGAATCAGCGGGATGCCGAGATGAATGAGGCGAAGGGGAAGAAAGTGTAGCAGAAGCGGTGCCCCGATGAGTTGTAAGAGGGCCGCCGATATGCCGAGCCATTGTCCGTAGAACGTCCCATAAAACGCTGTTCTGGCGTTTTTGTCCGGTATCGCTTCCGCGACCAATCCGTTGAATCGCAGGTCTAAGACCGTTGAGACGACCTGTGTCGTCAGAATAAGCAGGAAAATGAAGGTCAGATAGCGGGAGCGAAAAAGCACGCGGGTGCCTGTGTGGCCCTGTCGTCCACCCACCTCCGCTTCAGTCGGTTGGGGCTCCCCTGCCAGTATGTAAGCGAGAGCCGAACACCCCGCCGCGGGTATCAGGGATGCGGCGGCAAAGAGGAGCAACACCTCAGAACCCAGAGATGTCGCTAAATGCTTGACAAGCGTGCCCCCCGCAATGGAGCCGAGCGATGCAATGGCGCAGAAGGGGCCGTTAATCCAGCGGGCTTGTTTCGGCGTTAATGTACTATTGACGAATGACCAATACTGCTCGATAATCAGGACAATGTACGCCTCTCGAAAGACATAGACCAACGCCGAGGCGATGGGATATCCCTTCATGATGAGCGCATAGCCCACCCCGATGATCGCAGCCGACAGTAACGAAGTTACCACCAGCGCACGGTTCGCCCCCAACCGCGAGAGGAGACGACCGTAACAGTAGATAATTAGGTAGACGCTCGGAAGGACGGTTGCCATGACCCACGGCAAGTTTTTAGAACCGTAGGCGTGGATAAACAGCGACGTCGAGGCAGAGCGGATGAGTTCGTAGCCGCATAGCAGGAAACTGGCAGCGGCGGCAATCGCAAAAGTAGCGAGGATGGTTCGTCTTGAAAAGATCATTTTAATTAGGCACATCCAAGAAAATGATTCTCCCATAAGCTCCCGTTGGATTGCCAAATCCAACGGCTCTGGATTTGACAATCCAGATTGAGCCAGTGGAGATTTTATTTCTTGGAAACCCCTTATGGAATGAAATTTCGACCTGTGCCGAGATAATTCTCCAAATATATAACGACCTCAACCAATCGATCCGCACACCGTTCCCGATACGTTTTTTCTTTGAGACGATCTAAACTTCCAATGGTTAAGACAGGAAGTGAAACGATTGTGTTTTCCTCGCGAATGGTTTGCTCTAAAGAATCTTGACCTTTCATATTGCGGTTTTCGGTGAGCAAAATCATCCGATTGGCTTGAGCAAAACGCCAAACCTCGCGGTCACTGCTCTCAAATGACAAACCGACTTCTTCAAAAGTAACCAATCTAATGGAAAGGAGATCAAGCCATCCTCTCGAGGCCAGTGTGCCCCATAACCGCTCCGCGTCTCCCTCAATATTGTGGTCCGCTAAAATTGTCATCATGACATTTTCCACTTTTTTTTCCGTTCTTGCAGCTTCTCCCAAGCCTTCTCCATTCCCGGAGGCGGAGGTAGCTTGGCGATTTTGGCAAAGTGTTCTCGATTGCGCTCTCTCCAATATCGCTCCGTTTCCTCCGCCTCTTTGAGGACCTGTTGGTATTCCGCCTCAACTTCCTCGCGGTGCGTTTCAATATATTCCATCACATCCGCAATCTGCTTGTCGGTCAGATTGTACAGATCGCGAATATAGTGAGGTGGATACCCCGCTTTGATGTAATCCATGATGCTGTAGAGCGTGATTCGTGTTCCAGCGATGGAGAGTCCTCGATCGGGTCTTCTCACAACGGTGGGTTGAGAGTTCATTATTTCAGTCATGCGTTTAACCTCCTTAAGTGCCTGCCCCAAAATGGCTCATGTTAAAACAAAGTGCAGGGGAACAAACAGGGAGGGCAAGGCTCCCGCCGAGCCTTTTGGAGGGGTTCGGCAGGAGCCTCACTCTCCCAGCATATCCTCTTTTCAATCGGTAGCATGAATTCCTAACATAATCCAAAAAGTCGTTCACACACCCTCACTTCACAATCACCATCCGCCGTATAGCCGCAAAATCACCTGCTTCCAACCGATAGAAATAGACACCCGATGCAACCTGCTGCCCGAAATCATCGTGTCCATCCCAATACGCTGCTTTGTGCCTATCATCATAGTGTCCTGCCCGAAGTGTTCCCAACGACAGCCTGCGGACCAACCGCCCGTGCGTATCATAAATCTGGATGGTGACATCAATGTTTCGTGAAAGGTGAAACGGTATCCACGTTTCAGGGTTAAACGGATTGGGAAAGTTCTGGAGCAAGGCATTCTGGCGGATTCGCCCCCACAGGACCGCCCGCTTTTGCTGTGGGTCAACGGAGACCGAGCCATCGGAAGGTAAGGTGAGATCTAAGGCAATAAATCGCGGCACAACAAGTCCGGTCAGCACATCCTCAACGTTTGTGCCATCAAGGTTCGCTCGCTGGATGGCTCCGGTGTAGGCATCCGTCCAGTATATCTTCTCTCCACTCATATCGACAGCGATGCCTATTGGAGTAATCAATCCGGTGGTGACCAGCGTCTCGACCTGTGTGCCATCAAGATTTGAACGCTGGATTTTTCCCGTTCCAGTGTCTCGATCAAAGTCTGTCCAGTACACCTTCCCTTTGTTTTTATCGATGGCGATTCCCCATGGCTGACTCAAGCCAGTTGTAATGAGGTCTTCAACGCCAGTGCCATCAAGGTTGGCACGCCGAACTTTGGGGACACGGGGGCGTCTAAACATGGAACTATCTACCCAGTATATCTTCCCACCGCTCGCATCAACGGCAATACCCACTGGGCCCCACAATTCCGTGAGGACAAGGTCCTCTATGGAAGCCTCATCAAAGTTAGCACGCTGGATTTTGCCGGGTGGGACATCGTTCGTCCAGTAAATCTGCCGCCCTGTCGCATCGACAGTGATGCCGAATGGATTGCCTGTGATGGCGAGGTCTTTTATGGAAGTGCCATCCAGATTGGCGCGATGGATAGCTCCGATAGTCGTCCTAAAGTCCGTGGCAGTCCAGTAGAGCTGTCCGGCCGTCGCATCGACAGCGATGCCCCACGGCGTCCTCAATCTTGTCTCGACAAGCGTTTCAACCTTCGTCCCATCCAGATTGGCACGCTGGATTTTTATGGTTTCCTTCGTGTACGGCCATACAACGTCTGTCCAGTAGACCTTCCCCTCAACTGAATTGACCGCAATGCCCCACGGGCTACTGAGTCCAGTTGTGACGAGCTCTTCAACGTCCGTTCCATCCAGATTCGCGCGCTGAATCCTTCCCGGTGAGAAACTGATCGTCCAGTATATTTTTCCACCGTCCGCATCGACGACAACGTTGCGTGGACGAGAATCGAATCCGACCGTCGTGACCACATTTTCGATGTTTGTCCCATCAAGATTCGCTCGCTGGATTTTCTGCATTCCAGTTTCAATGTTATGGTCAGCGCCCGCCCAGTAGATTTTCCTCCCGTCTGCATCCACGGCGATACCGCTCAGAGAGAAATTAAACCCTATTATGACGAGATCTTCGATGTCCGTGCCATCAAGGTTTGCTTGTCGGATGCCCTCCCAACCAGCGTCCAACGGCCAGTTCCAGTATACCTTCCCTTCCACCGGATTGACGGCGATGAGGGTTATGCCACCAAATCCCGGGAACGTGATAAAGTCTTCGACATCTGTGCCATCAAGGTTCGCCCGCTGAATCTTGGAAGACTGATATGGCTGGAATTCAAGGCTCATCCAGTAGACCTTCCCGTGGATGGCGTCCACGGCAATCCCCCATGGATACCACACGCCTGTGGAAACGATATCTTCGACGTTCGTTCCGTCAGGGTTAGACCGTTGGATTTTATGCGTTCCGTAGTCCGTCCAGTAGACCTTCCCCCGGACCGAATCGACAGCGATAGAGCGCGGGTCCGACAGCGTGACGGGAAGGAGCGTTTCTACGCTTCGGCCGTCTAGCTCTGCCCGATGGATGCCCCTTGCATCTGTCCAATACATTTTCGCTGCCTTTACAACTGAACTGTTCAGCGCCAGCGCGAATGTCATCAGGAACAGGAGGTGCGAAAAATGGAGGTGCCAATTCATTAGAATCAGTCTTCGTTTCATCAATTTTCCCTCCGTTCATAACAACTATGGGCAAATCATATTTCAAAAGCGCAATCTATGCCCGCGTTCAGTATACCCCAAACAAACCCCCATAGGACTCCCATGCTCTCCTTATCGTTTGCCTGTTTGTGATTCAGCACGTCTAAGGACATCCCCAAACCGGATGTGCGCGAGGCACCCAAAAAGCGGGTGCCTCGACAGACCAGAGCGCGTCAGTCGTGGAGAGGTGATACCGCACGCGAATCGCGCCAACGCACGGGCGTCGTCAATGGGCGAGGCCTGCATATTCCACGCATCAAGAATCTGACCCCAAGGCCTTCGTCGATTATCGCTGGTGCCACCGGCAGAAGTGTTGCGAGTTGATGACCGTTCAGACATCATGAGGCCCACAAGGCCGAAATCTCTAATGCGTTCTATTTTTTATTCTGAACTACCGGGCTCAACCGGAGGAACCTGAGACGTAAAAGCAGCGATAATTAAGGGGGTTGTAACCCCGATGTGTATCGCAAGAATTGGCGTCAATGGCATCCCCGATTGGATATAAGCAACAACCAGCCCGCCACCAATCAAAACCCTTAAGATGGTGCTTATCCAATAACCAAGCGTTTTTGCAGGGTTAAACGTTCTACGAGACGGTTTACGGGTCTGGTTATACCAAACAAAGACTTCCGAAGCCACTCCTCCAAAGACACCCCAAACAAATCCCCAAAGGACTCCCATGCTCTCTCCAAAGTTAATCGAACGGCATTGCAAGAAACATCCGTAACTCTGCAAGACGTTCTCGGATCTTAATAGGTCTTGAACGAATCGTGAACAGCTCATCCCCCTCCCGATTTCGGACCAGCGACTTTCTGATGAGTTTGGGATACTTGTCAAGAATTTCCCTCACTTCTGATTGGAATAACCCGGTCTCCTTGGATATGCCAGATATCGTCCGAAAGTCATACTTTGGATTGGAAAGGGATTCAAAGACTTTTTTTTCGTTAAAAGATGTAATTTCTCCTGGCATTTATGCTCTCCTTATCTTTTGCCTGTTTGTGATTCGGCGCGTCTAAGGACATCCCCAAACCGGATGTGCGCGAGGCACCCAAAAAGCGGGTGCCTCGACAGGCCGGAGCGCGTCAATCGTGGGGAGGTGATGCCGTACGCGAATCGCGCCAACGCACGGGCGTCGTTGATCGGCTCGTCTTGTGCATGCCACACATCAAGCATCTGCCCCCACAGCGCTTCATCGATCGCCGCCGGTTCCAGCGGCGCGTAGGGGTATACCCTTGTGGCATACCCTGCGGGCTGATGGCCGTTCATGCACCAGGAGCAATGCCCACAAGAACGGCGTAGTTCCTCGCCAAAGTGTGCGGCGAGATGCGCCATCTGGCATCCGTTGTGTGTCGCGAGTTCGAGGACTTGACCGATACGCCCAACCTCCCGTGCTTCACGCTCCAGCGCGTTTTGGAACAAGGTATCAGTCAGCCTCTCAATGTCGTCCGGGCGACGAAGCATCGTAAAACGGTTGCGAACCCCTTCGGCTCTCACCTCCAACAGTGCCTGTTCGCCAAGATAATCCAGCGCCCGCACAATGCGGTCTCGCGGGCAATTGATGGCTGCGGCTGTCTCATCCAACTCGATATGGAACCAGGTTCTGGCTTGACGCGCTTGTTTGAATACCTCCGTCAGGAATTGGCGACGTTCGCCCTCAAACCGCGATAAAATCTCGGCTGACGAGACGATCGGCTGAAATTGATAGCGGCTGTAAAACGGGGTTAATTCCTGAAGGTAGTTGTCGAGTTCCAGTTGCACCAACAGGGTCCGCGTCACCAGTTGACGGATGTCGTGACGCGCTGACAGTTCATAAAAACTGACATCAAACTGTCCAGAGAACGAAAAAATCTCATCCACCAAACCCCGGATAGCATTTCGGCTCGGCGTGTCCCCGTAGGAGAAATTCTCAAGGGTGCAGACGTCATCTGGGCAGACCAACATCTCACAGATCGAAGTTACTCCGTCTCGCCCGGAGCGGCCGATCTCCTGCGAAAAATTCTCAAGGCTCTTGGGCAGATTATAGTGGTAAACGTAACGGATGTCGGATTTGTCGATGCCCATGCCGAAAGCGATGGTCGCCACCACGATTCCATCCGTTGAGCCCATGAACCAATCCTGCACCTCAGCCCGATGGTCGTCCTTCATCCCCGCGTGATACGCTCGCGCCGGCAGCCCCGCCGTGGCGAGACGCGCAGCCACCTGCTCCGACGTTTTTTGCAGCGTGACGTAAACAATCGTGGGACCGGCGGGCTGTGCTTTTAGCCGCTCCAACAACGTCCTATCCCGCTCTTCGGCGGCGATGGGCGTTGTCAACACTGTGAGATTGGGGCGATAGAAGCCAGTCCGTACCATACAGCGCCGATCAATGCCAAACCCCGCGCAGATGTCTGCCGCGACCTTTGGGGTCGCTGTCGCCGTCAATGCGAACAACCGCTCCGCACGGCACGCCCGCGCAAAGCGAGCCAATTTCAGGTAGTCCGGTCGGAAGTTGTGCCCCCACTCCGAAATGCAGTGCGCCTCGTCAATGGCGAACATCGACACTGGCGTGTGCAGGAGGGCTTGCAAAAAGCGTTCGTTGCTGAACCGCTCAGGTGCCACATACAGCAGGCGCAACGTTCCGGACCGGAGGGCTGACATGGCCTCCCGCGTCTCATCCGCTGACAGCGTTGAATCGAGCCGGGCGGCTGCGATGCCCCGACTTTTGAGGACATCGATCTGCTCCCTCATCAGCGCAATCAGGGGCGAAATGACGATTGTCAAGCCATCGAAGGTGAGCGCGGGCAACTGGTAACAGAGCGATTTGCCGCCACCCGTCGGAAAGATCGCCAGGGCTGAACGTCCTGCCAGCAGATGCGCGATGACCTCGGCTTGCCCCGGCAGGAATTGATCGAAGCCAAACGTTTCAGTGAGAAGTTTCCTAGCGCGTTCCATAGATGCGATTCCTCAAGTAAAACGAATAATAACCCAAGTTGCCACTGATGCCGATTTTGGCCAATATGGGAAAATTCGTGCTGAAATCGATATTATAGACCTTCAGATAATGATTTTAAAAAACGCCACCAAAGACTTCCGAAGTCTTTGAGACTTCGGAAGTCTGAATTTCCAACTCATTTTCTCAACATCTATAGATGCCTGACGTGAATCTTCCCTCACCGATGTTACCCCTACTTGATTTTTGGCACTTCAAGTGTGTTGCCGGCTTGGCGGTGGATTGCCTTGACCACCTTGCCGTGCCCAGAGGGCGCCCAGTCCTTCACGAAGGTAATCTGGGCATCCACAACCTTCCAGAAGAACTCCGTCTCCGATTTGGGGAAAATTTCAAACTTGGGCTGGCCTGTCATTTGCGCGAACAGCCCATCCCCTTCCTTCGTCACGGTGAGAATCGCATACGCATACTGCCCGACGTAAGCATCATAAGCCCCAGGGGTACCCACGCCTGTTGACGGTTCCGTTTTGAGTTTCGGTGCCTTGAACTCAACTCCCCCCTGACGATGGATGGCGTGGACGACCTCGCCTTTCTCGTTCTTTACAAACGTGACCTGGGCGTCCACGACTTTCCAGAAAAATTCCGTTTCTGACTTGGGGAAGATTTCAAACTTGGGTTGTCCCGTTAGTTCCGCAAACAATCGGTCCCCTTCTTTCGTCACGGTGAGAATTGCATACACATACTGTCCCACATAGTCGTCGTAAGCATTGGCAGCTACGGTAGCGTTCGTCATGACGCTGTCGCGGGGCTTCATCTGTTCCCAGAGATAAATCTCCGCCACATCGTTTGCCAGACCTCCTGGGTCTATCCCCGGAGAAGGTGGAGCGCAGTTCGTCAAGACTGTTACCGTAAAATTCTGTGCGGGATAGCGTGCCAGATAGGTAGCAAATCCGTTGAGCCCGCCGCCGTGTTGAATCTCCTTCAGCCCACGCTTCTCTGAGATTACCCAGCCGTAACCGTATTCACCCCCTGCACCAGTCGGAATGCTTCCATCGTTGAGTTTGACTGGCGTGAAGGCCGCTTCCAGACTTGATGGGTTCAAGACCTTCCCGTTGAAGACCGCCTCATTCCAGCGGTAGAGGTCGCCCACCGTTGAGTAGAGGGCGCCCGCTCCACCCGCGCGGGACATATCCCAGTTCATCGCTTTCTTGAATTTGCCGTCCTCATACGCATATCCGGTCGCTTCATGCTCAAGGATGAGGCTCCAGTGATGGATACCTGTATCTTCCATGCCAAGTGGGTCAAAGAAGGTTTTCTTGAGATAATTGGCAAAAGGTTCGCCGGAGACCTTCTCGACGATGTAGCCAAGCAGGAAATACCCGGAATTGTTGTAGAGCCATTTTTCGCCGGGGTTAAAATCATAAGGGTCATTCTTGAACGAGTTGATGTGTTCCTCTGTTTCGACGTATGCTTGCGCAGTTTTCATGAAGTCCGGTTTGCTGGTGTAACTGTGAATGCCCGACGTATGGGTCAGGAGATGGTGAATGGTCACCTCGTCCCCGCGTGGATAATCTGGGATGAACTTCGACAACGGGTCGTTCACGCTGAGTTTGCCCTGCTCCTGCAATTTCAGGATTGCCGCCGCCGTGAACTGCTTCGAGATGGAGCCGATGCGGAACTTCGTCTCCGGCGTAACCGGGATGTGATGTTCAAGGCTTGCAAAGCCAAAGCCTTTTTGGTAAAGGATTTCCCCATTTTGAGCGGCAAGTACCGCTCCTCCCGGCGAGTCGCCCTTAATTTTGTCATTAAAGATTGCATCTACAATCGCTTCTTGGGGAGGCATTTGAATATTCGGATCGGCACTCTTTTCCAACAGGAACTTAACGGCATCTTCTCGTCCGCGCATCTTCGCGTAATGGAGGGCGGTCAAGCCATACTTTGTTGTATTGACGGCTGCCCCTTGCGACAAGAGCAGTTTGAGCGTCTCCAAATCGCCCTGGCCTGCCGCCGCGAGGAGTTTGTCGGACAACATACCCGGGCCAAGCGCGCGACACGTAAATCCCCAGCCTAGCTGCATGTTCTGAACCTTGAGGAGGAGCTGGTTCTTGCCGGCTTGCAGGTTCAAGAGGACAAGGTCATCATCCTTCTGAACAGGGCGGCCAATCCAGTTCTCATGAACCAACTTCCCGTTGAGCCAGACCTTCACCCCGTCGTCGCTGCCAACACCCAATAAAGCGGTCTTTGCCTCGGGCACATCAATCTCCGCCCACGCATAGGCGACGACAAACGCCTTCTCGCCATAGACCTCAACGAGATTGACGATGTCGCCCTTTGCGTGAGCGAGTTGCCAACGGTATTCGGCTTCTCCAATCTGATGAGCGAGACCGGGTTTGGGCTGGATGCTGGTCACAGTACGAGCGGGCGGCTCGCCCGTTGGCAACGAGCCAGCGGCTCGCTCTACATGTTGTGTGAGGAAGTCGGTCGCGAACGCCTTCTTTTGCGCCTCTTCGTCTTGCGAGTTGGGCTTGCCTTCAAAAACAGGGATTGGCCCCAAGACGAGCCACGTTGTCATAAACGTGTCCGGTTGTAAGCCCTGATAGGAGGGCATTTCTTCTTTCTCATCCTGCGCTGTCGCTGGCACAATGGCAAGCATCAAGACGAACAACACGATGAATGTGAAAAACTGGGTCTGTTTGAAATTAAGCAAGGTTATCTCCTTTCATGCGTGAAACGTGAAACGTGAAACGTAAAGCGTAAATGTTTCCTTGTTTTTCTTACGAATTAGGCATTACGCATTACGGCTGATTTTGCCGATCGCATTGTTTCCAATTCCCTCTCACTCCATACGCCGGGGATTGTGGTCTTACACTGAGGACAACCGCCATCCCTCACCCGGTTTCTCAGCACTTTGAATCCCCATCGTTCCACAAGGAGCTCTCCACAGCTTGGACAGCAGGTGTTCTCGTATCGTCCGACGCGACCGGGCAGGTTGCCGGCATACACATAGTGGAGTCCAGCATTATAGCCAATCTCCGCAGCGCGAATGAGTGTGGAGACAGATGTGTTGTCCGGGTCGGTCATCTTGTAGTCTTGGTGGAAAGCCGTCACATGCCAGGGAATATCGGGTGAGATCGAAACGAGGAAGTCGGCGATGTCTTTGAGCTCTGCATCGGAATCGTTGAAGCCGGGAACGATCAGCGTGACAATCTCCAGCCAGAAGTGCTGTTCATGCAACATCTTGATGGTATCCAATGTGTTCTTTAACACGCCGCCAAGTTTGCGATAATTCCTGTCGTTGAACCCCTTCAAGTCAACCTTGTAAAGGTCCACATGAGGACGGAGGTAATCGAGCACCTCCGGCGTCCCATTCCCGTTGGACACATACGACGTGACGAGGCCATATCTTCTAGCAACCTTGAAAATATCAACCCCCCACTCGCTCGTGATGAGCGGTTCGTTGTAGGTGCTCGTGACAATCTTCGCCTTGTATTGACGTGCAAGCGAGACAAACTCTTCGGGTGAGATGTTCTTCGGCGGCGCACCGGCAACCGGGTCGCGGAGGGCTTGCGACGTCACCCAGTTCTGGCAGTAAGAACAGTGGAAATCGCAACCTAACATCCCGAAGCTCATGGCGAGCGCGCCGGGAAATGCGTGGAAGAACGGCTTCTTCTCCACAGGGTCAAGTTGCACCCCGCCGACATATCCCCACGGGACGCGGAGCGTTCCACCGTCGTTAAATCGAACGCGACAGACGCCATCTCTGCCGGGAGGAATTTTACAATTGTGCCCGCACGCATAACAGTGGACCCAGTCGTTGGCAAGTTTTTCGTATAGGGTACCTTCTCTGGTTCGCTCCGCGAGAATCTGTTTTAGGGTGACAGTTTCTTGTTCAGCCATGGTATCACATCCCTTTCAATCGCTCAATTTGGCAAGATCACATCCTTATCCAGATAAGCCTGCAGAAATTCATCTGGGATGTAACATTGTCAGGCTAGGCTCTGTTGACGAACTCGGGGAAATGCGCTTGTAGCCTAAGTTTCTAACTTGGCCCCAAGCACTAAACCAAGATAGAATCTTGGGCTACGACGGGATCGAAAAATAGTTCGTCAACACGCCCTAAGAATTCTACGCATAAATAGGAACTGCGACTTCTTTCAACTCCATCCCAAACTTCCTTGAAAAGTTAGTAATGGTTAATCCGACAAGCGCATGCGTCTTAGATTCATATCTCGCAAACACGCCGTCCTCTATCTCTTCAGCTTCTGCTTTCGCAGATTCATCAAAGCTTAGATACATCACATCTGCCTGATGATCGTAGCTAATGCAGATCTTCTGGTCCATAGACAACCTCCTTCCCGGCTTTTCTCATCTTACCTTTTGAAATGAAAAATGCAGTGATGATGAAACCTTCGTCATTAAGATGCTTCACAACCACCATCAGGTATTTCTCAGTAACAGGGGGTTGCCGAAAGTATTTGTAATACTGATAATTTTCTTCCTTTGGACAATAATAAACGACATCGGGAGTAAGCAAAGTTCGCTTCATTTTCTGAGTTTGGCGGTCAAGTTCCTTGTGTTTGCGCAAGATATGAATCCACTGGACATCGGTGAGTCTTATTTTCTTTCCAAGCTTTGAGATGGTTTCAAAAATGACCATTGATGTAAGGATACCACTCCTTGAACATGTCCTTCAGCGTTGTCGTTTATGACAATTCATCCGATGAAAATATAACCCATTTATTCCCAAAAGGCAAGTCTCTTTTTACGGAATTGACATTCGTGAAATGTGCTCCGTATTCGTTGCGCATTTCACGCAGCCACAACCGGATCTATGCTAAAATAAAATCGGTCTTTTTGTGTGCTCATCATGAAAAAATTTTGAGGGATGTAATTTTCGAGTCATTTGCTTTGTCTATATAAGTGAAGGCAGCCAATGATATGAGTTCTTCCGTTAGCCTCGTAGAACGAGCAGCTTGCTCGTTCGGAACACGAGTGAATAATCTAAACAAGCTGGCAGCTTGTTCTACTTTGCCCTTCAGCGAAAAACTCATATCCAGAAAGGAGCAAAACCGTGCGCACTGAAGATGGGTATATCATCGACAAATGCCTCAATGGGGAGCCGGAAGCCTTTGGATTTCTGGTGGACAAGTACAAAGAGAGCATTTATGCGTTCGCGTATACCAGACTCTGCAACTTCCACGATGCCGAGGACATCACGCAAGAGGTGTTCATCAAAGCCTATCAGAAACTGAGCACCTTGAAACGGTGGGATAAATTCTTGGCATGGCTCTATTCCATCACGGCGAACCTGTGCAAGCACCGTCGTCAATGGGAAAATTTATGTCATGGGAGGGTACGAGGATGCTCCTGCAAGGATGTTCAAAACCGTAGACGAGTATGACCCATTGAAAAATACATGGACAAAGAAAAACGATATGCTGATGGCAAGATTGGCTTTTTCTGCCAGCGTGGTGGATGGGAAGATTTATGTCATTGGCGGAGGCGTGTTTGCAGGACCGGCTATGGCAGACGTTCATGCCTACGACCCTCAGTTGAATATGTGGTCCAAAAAAGCACCAATACCAACACCCCGGCGCGATTTTGCAACTGCCGTGGTGGATGGTAAAATTTATGCTATCGGCGGAACCTCCGGCCCCCCGTGGCCAGCCTTCTCAACGGTGGAGATGTATGACCCTTCCACAAACACCTGGACCAGGAAAGCGGACATGCCGACCGCGAGAACTGCTTTATCGGTCTGCGCAGTCAACTTGACAACTTAAGGGATCTCGACGCCTTGAACTCAAGTTCAGGCTGATAGCTCAAGTCCACTGAAGTGGACTGAAACCAATCTTAGTCGGCTTCAGCCGACTTGAGCTATGAGCTCCGATAGATCGGCCTGTCCCGATCCCATCGGGGAGTCTTCGCTTCGCTCGATCTGCGAATTGATTCGCAGGCTGAAGTCCATCCGTATGGGGGCGTCATTTTTCTATGCCTAACGTCGTCGATTGACAAGATTCAGGGGGAGCAGCATGAGAATACAGAATGGAAGAATCCACTCCCACTCTGCTATCAGCGGGTCAACCCCTAAAATCTGCTGCGTGGCTGGGAGATAAATAACGAGTAGATGCCCCCCCGCGCACGCGAAAATCGTGATGAATAAGGGAATATTCGCCCTGATCCTTTGGAAGAGCGATTCCCATGGATGGCGATGGCATTGAAAACTTGAAAACAATTGCGTGAAAATCAATGTGGTCAATGCAGCCGTTTGGGCTTGGCGTTTTGCCTCCTCCGTCATGGGGCCAAAAGCCTGAAGGGTCACGACAAAGCTAACAATTGTCATCAACGCGATGACCAGGCTGCGCAATAGCACATCAAGATGGTAGGCTTTAGATAAGAACGGGTGAACTTTTTGAGGCGTGTTGTCTTGTAGATTCCCTCGAATTCGATCTTGTCCAAGCGCAATCAACGGAATCAAATTAACAATGGTGTGGACCCACAAGATTTGATACAAGGTCAACGGCATTGGAAATTGATACAGTAGATGAAGCCCAAATCCGATGAGAAGCGTGAGCATTTGTGCAAGGTTGCAAGAGAGTAGCCAACGCATCGCGTTTCTCAAGTTGCTATACGATTCCCGCGCATGGAGCAACGCATCCACAATGACCTGAAAACCGTCTTTGAGTACCAGACAGCCTGCATTCCGTTGAACAATATGGGATGAACGGAATACAGAAGCGAAACTCACATCGGCGGCGCGCATCGCTCGTAAGTCCTTTGGCGATTTTCCACAAAAACCGATGGATAGTCCGTAACGTTTCAGGGATTGAACCAGATTCAGTTTATGCTCTGGAGAGGGACGGGAATAGACCCGTAAGCGCTCCACGATTGAATCGTAATGTTCGGCGATAAATCCATCCAGGTCTTCTTTTGTAGCAACTGCGTTTTTATCCTGAATGAGCCCCAGTTCCTGTGCGATGTCTGAAGCCATATCCCGGTCCTTGTTTGTCATCATGATAATTTTAAGCCCGGCATCTAAACCCGATTGAATCACCTCCTTTGAGTCAGTATATGGGAGCTGCATAAATGCAACTAAACCTAAAAAAGTCAGGTTCTTTCCCATCTCCTCCTGAGATGGGGGCACCAGTCGATTTTGATAAGAAAGCCCGTAGACCTGAGTTTTTTGGGAGGATAGATATTGAATCACTTGTTGCGTCAATTGCTTGTGATCAAAGGTCATGTCGCCAATGGTTCCATGCAGTTGAATCCGTTGGCACGTTTTCAACACGGCTTCTGCATCACCAAAGATGAGATGCAAAAACTTATTCTGTGAGGTTGCAAAGACGAGGGTTTTGTATGGGCGTTCAGGGGTCTGAGGCAGTTCATCCACTTTAGAGAAGGTTGAGTCATATTGCGCCAAATCAAAACCAATGTGTTCAGCAATTTGGTTCAGCACATCATCCCTACTCGCTTCGGCCAAATTTCTTGGCATATTTCGCCCCGCAGCGGTACAACGGCTCGCAAGCAACATCAACGATGGAAATCCTGGCGGAATCTGCGCATCCAGTGGTGTTGCCGGAATTGAATCTCCTTCTGTTTCTTCATCTGCTGCCGCCTCATCACGGGCTTTCAGCCACGCTTCCCATGTTTCCCGCTGCAGAAGTTGTTCATCAACGAAGACATGAGAAGCGATCACCTCCTCTTGGGTGAACTTTCCGATCTCATCGACGCAAACACCGGTGACACTGCTCAATCGTTCCAAACTGACCCGATGTCCACAAGTCGCAACGCCTTTTCCGAATAGCTTGTGGGCATGGTTAGCAAGGGTGGCTTGGGTGGTTGAAACCAGGCCTTCGGGAATGGAAGCAATCACGAAACTCAAGCCGACGAAAAGAAGTTCAACCCAAACCTCCTGAAGGTCTTTGCCTTGAAACCTCCATTCTGTGACGAACGCAAGCCCTCCCAAGATTAAACCTGCAATCTTAAAATAGTCATAAAGGGCCCCCATCTGCATCTCCGCTTCTGGCTCTAAATCGAGCGTCGCCGGCACCTTTCGATTGGGGTTGTTAATCTCTAATCGTCTGCCTGTTCCGACAACAATTGCCCGCCCACTCCCTTCCAGAATATATGTTCCAGCGAAAACCATGTTCCTCTGTTTTTCAGTGAGCAAACCGGGTTCGGTGATGTCTTCTGCGGTCTTTTGAACGGGCGCGGACGTTCCGAATAGCGGGGTCTCATCAACGACCAGCGAGTGAGCATCAACGATTCGGGCGTCAGCGGGGATATAATCCCCCTCATTCAATAGCAGCACATCCCCCGGCACAATCGCTGTGGGGGGGACCTTCACGATCGCGCCCTCCCGAATGATTGAGCTACTTACCTCTAAATGACGCTGAAGGGTTTGAAGCTTATCGTGTGTCTTGGCATCCTGGATGAATCGCCAAAACAGATGAAAACAAAGAATGGAAAAGGGCACCCACGCTTTGTCAATCGCACCCAGAGGATATACAATCGCGATAATGATAACAACCAAAGCAATAACCGTGATACTGAAAAATTGCTTCAGGAAGATGAACCAAAGGGATTTTTTACGAGCGGGTCGAATCTCGTTGCTGCCATGTTTTTCCTGTTGGGCATTCGCGTCTTCAGTGCTGAGTCCACGCTCAAGGTCTGTTTTGAATTCATGCAACAGATGGGGAATTTTACGAGTATACCAATCTAACATGCTTATTTGAAGAATAGGGTGGGGGGGCGAGTGTGTGAGGGGGCGAGTGTGTGAGGGAGCGAGTGCTTGTTTCCACGCCCCCACGCCTCCACGCCCCCACGCTCATTCACTGGTTCGCACAGTTGCGCCGGTAGAATCGATAGATAAAACCTTAACGTCGCAAGAAATCTGGTGCCGAGCAAATGCACCACGCATCTGAACTGCGACCTCCTGCGTTGATGTTATGCAATAGGCGGCAATGCTTGGGCCTGCGCCACTTAATGCGACACTTAATGCACCAGCATCCATCGCCGCTTCAGCCACTTCATTGAATCCCGGAATCAAGGGGGCGCGATAGGGTTGGTGCAATCGATCGCCCATCGCGAAAGATAGAATGTCTAAATTGCCGGTTGCGATTGCGGCAACCAGTAACGAACTTCGGCTCACGTTATAGATGGCGTCAGCAAATTGAACCGTTTGCGGTAGTACACTCCGCGCTTGTTTGGTTGATAATGGAAAGTCCGGAATTGCTACGACAACGCGAAGTTTGGGGCCACAATCCAACTTGATGGTATGGACATGATTCCCCTGCATCGCCGATACGACGAGGCCCCCTAACAGCGAAGCCGCCACATTATCGGGGTGTCCATCTAGCTCTGTCGCAAAATCGAGTAATTCCGAGCGCGAGAATGGTTCACCGCACAGGGCATTCGCGGTCAGCAAGCCACCAAGGATCGCCGTGCCACTGCCCCCCAACCCCCGAATCGCCGGAATCCCATTGGTCAAAGTCAACCTGAGCCCTTTGGGTTGATAGCCACTTCGCTCGAAAACCAAATTGGCAGATTGGTAGGCAATATTATCGGTATCGCTTGAAATTTTATCCGAATCGACGCCACGGACGACAACCTCAACCCCGTTGTCAACCTCTTCTAACTCGACCGTGCTGTAAAGTTGGAGGGCGAGCCCGAGGACATCGAAACCGGGGCCTAAATTGGTTGTGCTCGCGGGAATGCGAGCGGTTGCTTTGTGGGGCATATATTTACCGACTCTCTAGCAAACTGGACCACCGCGGCCGGTGGTTGGAATAAACGTTGATTAGATGAATTAAGCGAGCATGGTTAGGGAAACGAGTTGTAACATGGCTCACAATCCTAAAGTATGGCGTAGCGCGGCGTCCACATCCGTCATATCAGGAAGTGTGCCGATGACTGAATCAATCGCCTTCTCCAACACAGTCGCCAAATTGTCCGTCATGATAACCGAATCCATAGCCAAACCCGACACGACACCAGCAGGCGACGATAGTGGCACGAACACACGGCTGGGATGTCCCAGGCGTGACGAGTTGCTGGTAATCATTGCCAGCACAACCTGCGGGATTCCAGTCCCCAGATTGTCGGCTTGCACCACCAATGCGGGACGCCGCTGAAACGTTTGCAGGTCGCTATGAGGAAACCAGACCAGCACAACGTTGCCGCGCTTATAGGGCATCGTACCCCTCCATACCAGGCGCGTTCCAGTCCTCTTCCCATGCTGCTAACTTTCCGCGTAACTCGGCAATCTCCGCTGGTGTGAACAACGGCGGACGGCCCTTTATGCCTACCTTCGGCAGAAACGTCACAATCACTCGCGCTTCTTCAACGTCTTCAGGCATTTCCAACAATTCCACCTTACCGTCTTGATAAATGCCTTCCACAGACTTCAGCATTGTCGTCCCTCCACTTTATCAGAGACACTTACCGAATCTTTGCAATCGCGGCCTCCATACGGGCTAAGGCTTCACGGATATTCTCCAACGAGTTTGCATAAGATAGCCTTAAATATCCATCCCCGAATTTGCCGAAGGCGGTGCCAGGCAACACGGCAACCCCCGCATCGTCAAGTAGATAGTCTGCTAACTTCTGACAGGAGAGGGGCAGTTTCGTGACATTCGGAAACACATAGAAAGAACCAAGCGGTTTGATGCAACTCACACCCTCAATTGCATTCAGACCATCAACGATGGCGTCGCGTCGCTTTTTGAATTCAGCCACCATCTGGACGACGAAATCTTGCGGCCCCTTCAGGGCTTCAATCCCGGCAATCTGAGTAAACGAGGCGGTGCATGAGTTGGAATTGATCATCAACTGAGTAATCTTATCCGCCATCGGTTTGGGAGCGATTCCGTAGCCGAGCCGCCAACCGGTCATCGCATACGTTTTGGAGTGACCTTCAATCAGGATAGTCCGCTCCTTCATCCCGGGGAAACCGATAATGCTGTCATGGGTTCCCTCGTAAAGGATGCGCGAATAGACCTCATCCGTCAACACATAAAAATTGTGTTTAATTGCAAGGTCGGCAATCGCTTCTAAATCCGCTCTTTCCAGCGTGCCGCCTGTCGGATTTTGAGGGGAGTTGATAATCAAGAGCCGCGTCCGGTCCGAAATCGCTGAAACGAGGTCGTCAATCCGAAAGCGGAAGCCAACTTCCTCGCGCAGGGGGAGAGGCACCGATTTCCCGCTAACGAAGTCAATGAGCGATTCATAAATCGGAAACCCCGGGTCAGGGTAGATGACTTCGTCCCCCTCATCAATCAGCGCCAAAATGGTGAAGAAGATAATCGGTTTCGCACCGGGGGTAACGGCGACCTCGTCTGGGTGAATATCGACGCCCCTTGTTTCTGAAATATATTCAGCAACGACTTCACGAAATTCGAGCAATCCGGCGGAGGGACCGTATCCGGTGTATCCATCCTGCATGGCCTTAAACGCCGCTTCGCAAATATTTAACGGTGTTTTGAAATCGGGCTGACCAATTTCAAGGTGGATAATACTTTTGCCCTGTGCCTCTAAGCCTTTTGCTTTTGCCAATACCTCGAAAGCGGATTCAGTCCCCAAACGGTTCATGCGTTCTGCAAAATTCATTTACACCTCCATAAAGACAAACGGAAAGAGAAAACCGAGTTTTTCAGAAAAACTCGGTTTCTAAATGATGAGCGAAGGGCAGACCCAGACTTCCGAAGTTTCAACACACCGGTTGCGCCGAGATGATACACCCCCGTGAGAAAATTGAAAAAGCACAGGTTGGGTATCAAACTTCGGAAGTCTCAGTGAAAAACTCGGTTTCTAGCCCTTCAAAAAGATGAACCCCTACTTTGAATACGACAGCACGACGCCATTTCCACCCGTCGCCCAAACGTGGTCTGCATCCATCGCAAAAATATCGGAAATGGGCAGTTTGTTGACCTCCTTGCTGAGGTTTTGATTTTCCCATGTATTCCCGCCATCTGTTGTATAGATGACAGCACTGACCCCCAGAGCACCACCCACTGCCCAGCCTATATTCTTGTTGACAAAACGGATGCTCAACAGATTTTCCTCCGTACCACTTGTTTGGATCTTCCACTTATTCCCACCATCCGTGGTGTAAAGAATAACGCCGTTCTCGCCGACCACCCAGCCTGTTGAGGCATCAATAAAGAAAACATTTTTGAGGATATCTTCAACACCTGTAGGTTGATCGACCCACGTTTTTCCACCATCGGAGGTCTTTTCAATGATTCCGTTTTGACCTCCTGTCGATGGACTCAGCTTAACCCCTGTCGTCCAACCCGTTGATTCATCAACAAAGTAGATACCGTTGAAAACAATCGTGTCTGAATCACCAATTCCAGCACCAGCTTGACCGCCGCGAATGACCTGCCATGTTTTGCCACCCGTTTTGGTCTGTAAAATCGTTTCACTCATCCCGGCCGCATAACCGACTTTCGCATTAACAAAGTGAAGCCCGTAAAGCCAGTTATCCATCTTACTCGTTTGGATTTGCCAGCTTTTGCCGCCATCGGTTGTCCCAACAATCAAGCCACCTTCGCCAACTGTCCACCCATTTTTCGCATCAGCAAAGTAAACACGGGACAGGATTTTAGGGAGAGCAATTTCCGCTTTCTCCCATGTTTTTCCACCATCTTTGGTGTGACCGATAAATCCCGGTTCCTCCATCTCCATCGCCGAGACCCCAACGACCCAACCTTCCTTTGGACTAATGAAAGTAATTCCGTTATAATCCCGAATCTCTGGGTCCTGCTTTTGTAAAATGTTCCACGTTCCCCCGGCATAGAGCATGCTTGTCATAATGCACACAGCCGCGAGTATCATCCCGCCCGTCAGGGCTAATCTTTTTTTCAGCATAGGTTTTGTGTCTCCTTTCATGATTTTCATTTAGTATAGCACCCATCACAAACGCTGTCAAGCACAAACACAACGCGAACAATTGACAATTGACAATTGACAATTGTCGATTCTGTTTGCAGCGCCCTCCCTCTCTGGACAATCGTCCCGATGTTCTCAAACATTGAGTGATGGCGCACATCCCCTGTTTTACCTGGCAATAATCACCGCGTATCGGAGTGGCGTATCTCCAACATTACGAATACCGTGCAGCACGCGGCAGTCAACATGGATGGCCTGGTTCTCTGCGAGTTGATGGGTTTCCTCGCCATACATTACTTCGCCCTCACCCGAAAAGACATAGAAAATCTCCTGTCCATCGTGTTGATGAGGGGCATGCGCCCGCGTGCCGGCGGCGACTTCGGAAATGTGCAAATGTAGCTTATCCGCGTCAGCTCCCGTTTCAAAGATAAACCGATCAATCCCTTTGATGTCTGTACGAATTTCAGCGTTCATCGTCATAACCTCGTTTGATCATACTCAGTAGTCCGCAAAAGTGAACATGAACGTCAGATTTCGGACTACTGATACTCAAGAATAATCTTGATTGCCTTATCTTTTTTATGTAATGACAACTCGAACCCACGTTGCACCTCAGTAAACGGCAAATGGTGAGTGATGATAGGTGAAACATCAATCCGTCCTTGCGAAATCATATCCATCGCCAGTGGGAAATCGTTTTGGACATCCGGCCCAACCGACCCAATGAAGTGAATATTTTTTCTGAAAAAGTCGCCAAAATGGAAGTTATAGACGGGTTCATCAGGTACACCAAATGCAAGGATTGTCCCGCCGCGCTTGACCAGATTTAGACATTGATTGATTGTCTCCGTTTGGTGTCCTACCATTTCAACAACCACATCCGCCATCCGACCCTTCGTAATCTCCTGAACCACAGCGACCACATTCACTTCAGCGGCGTTAATGGTATGCGTTGCCCGCATCTGCTCTGAGACTGCTAAACGATAATCGAGCAGATCAGTGGCAATGATTGTTTTGGCACCAAGATTACTCAACGTATGTGTCATGAGCAATCCCATCGGTCCCTGACCAACAACCACTGTATCCTGATTCAGCAAGTTACCTAACTTGCGGCATGCCCAGATAACCGTGCCAAGGGGTTGAGACATCAGGATGCAGTCTTTGCGATCATATTTCGTCAACGGAACTGTAACGTTTTCATGCGACAGAAAATACTCTGCGAGCCCACCGCTACCGTGGGGCAGCGCAAGAATCTCGTCGCCTTCCTTGAACCGAGCGGATTTGCTGGCAGCAACCACGCCGATACACTCATGGATAGACAACCCCAGCCCCAACGGATAATCGGAAGCCGGGCGGTCTTGGGCGAACTGTGGCATATCCGTACCACAGATCGCGCTACGGTCAGTTTTGATCAGGACAGCACCCGCCGGTTCAGACGAAATATCAGGTAGATGTATATCAATAATTTCAATCTGACGCGGCGCAACCATTTGAGCAGCTTTCACATAAGCCTCCTTTTGCATCACAAGAAGAAATATTCTTTGAGTGCATATTATATCACGAACTCACAACTTGTGCTAAATAATTTGATTTTTCGGCTGGGTTTAGATGCGTAAAACGTGAAACGTGAAACGTGAGGCGTAATTCTCATCCTTCCATCCTTCCTTTCCTTCCCTTTTTCCTTTCCGCTCCCCGAGGAATCGGGGCAGGCGCTGCGCTTCGCTGTCCTCATTTCCTTCCAATCCTTGGGTTGAGCCTGTCGAAATCTTCCCAGTCTCTGAAATGAAAACCATTTTCTGAAACATGCCAAATGTAAAACGAATCCTTTCCTTTCTTCCATCCTTCCATTCCTTCCTCCCCTCCCTCCCCCTTCCATTGTCTCCTTGCCGCCTGCTACTTCCCTTTATGAACGGGTTCAGCCTTTGTTGCGCCGGCGCTCATGCTGAACGCTGGAATCACTGAACCTGCGATGCTAGATGTGTAATCAAAGAGAGTGAATCCCGATGCACCTGCATCCCGAGCGAGATAGACCTGTCCGAGGACCCGATCAGGGGTCAGGACAGAGTTGGACGCCGTGACCCCAATGCCGGGGTAGAGCGGGATGCGCTTATCCGTCAGTTCCAGTTGGCGTTTGACCAGACGAGTAAAGTTTTGATCATCCTCGGTGTAATCCATGGGACATAGGAAATCGACGTAACCAGCTTTCGCCCATGCCACCCAATCTTGTCCGACATCTTGGACACACGCAGGGTAGCCACCGAAGACCGCAGCAGAGATTTTTAGCCCTGGACGCAGGGGGCGTGCGCGTTCGTGGACAAGCCTCACGAGACGGGTAATCTGCTCAACTCGCCACTCCAGATAGGCTCCCCGGAGCGGTCCCGGATTCAAAACGTCTGCGGGCCAATTCTTAATCTTGTTGCCCGTGGCAAGGGTGAAGCGCGTCCGGCAGCCATCGCAGTAACATCCGTCTTGCTCAGGATAGCGGATATAATCAAAGTGTATGCCGTCTATATCATATTTCCTCACAACTTCAAGGAGACTGTTCAGTTCAAGTTGTAGATTATCTGGGTGGGACGGGCATAACCAGTTAATCGGTTCGCCCGTTCGTGAAACCTGTGTCCGCCCCTCTTGGCGCATTTTCTCCACGAATTCCTTGGGTGCGGCGCTCAAATTCCAATTGACTTTCCAGACATGAACCTCAAGCCCATACCGATGTGCAGCTTCGACACATTGGGCGATCTGATCGCCGTATTGGGTAAAGGTCTGGCTGCGGGGCAGGAAATCGCTCGGATAATGGGCTACCCCCCCCCTAAGCATATTGGGGAAAATCATGTTAAATCCAGCCGCCGCCAACTCACGGGCGGAGCGGTCCCAATTGCCGGGATATGCCCCTGTCCCAGAAGAATTCCAGACCGCACGCCCTTCACGTTCTGGGCTTGGGTGCGCTAACAGATAGACTTCCGATAACGCTTTGTGTGCGTCGTTTGCTGCGTCAAAGGCTTTTACGAACGCTCCCTGTGCATAATATGTCTGCGCATCTTGCGTGAGTTTCTGCGCATCCTTCAACGTCTTCAGAGGTTCCCCCCCCTGATGCGTGAAAAATTCCGTAATCTCGTTCCAATTCTTGAGATGTCCGACAGATGTCAGGCCAGCCAGGGAGCGCTTCGCAATATCGCGCCAGATGTCGGGCGCTAGATGGCCAAACAACGAGGTGAACAGTTGCACTTTGCTGGCCCAATCATCGGGCAGAACTGTGTGGCTAAAGAACGCCCCATTGTCGCCAAGGGTCAGGGCGGGATACCCTGTGGGCTTGTCTGTATCATCGTACCAATACCCAATCACCCGTGTGCGACTGTCGGTTGGTTCGGCGAGGGTGATATTCCACGATGCCTGCTTGACCGATTGAGGCAGTCCTACAATGTCTGGGGCGTCAAGCTGAATGGACGCAAATTGACCCAAGCGTTCTTGAGGCACCCAGCCAGTGCGGCGCAGATGCAAGAGTTCTGCAACACTGTCCGCGAGGATGTACGTCACGAATAGCTTCCCCCCGCCTTCGACGAAATCCCGCAATGCCGCTGCAACCTTGGGAGTGATATTGGGATTGAGTGGCAAAATGGCTAACTGATGCCTTTTCAGCATGCTTGATGAAATCGCTCTGTCTTCGAGCGTATCCGTTGAGGCACCAATCTCTCCTAACATTTTTTTGAGCAACTGCGCGGTCTGCTGGGCAACCTGTACATTAGCGGCTGGTGTCCCTGTATCACCCGTCGGCAGGATAATCACAATCTTGTGAGATGAGGCAACAGGTTGAGATTGGGCAGCGGGCACTGCATGTTTGCTTTTATGCACAACTGACTTCTTGACCGGCTGAGTCCCCTTACCTTTCACGCTCACTTTCCGTGCAATGGCACGATTGGCGTAATTAAAAGTTTCAATAGCCTTTTGTGTATGGTGATTGGGATTTTCAACCTGTGCAGCCAATGGTTTCGACGGGCCGAAGGCTCTCGGAACGGAGCTCAACCCGGCGGATAAGGATACCATCAGCACGATGAGAAGACTCAGAGGTGGAGTGAGCAGTGCAACGAAACCGGCGGAATGCCTGTCCTGAGCGAAGTTGAAGGGTTCATTTGATGTCGAGTTTGTGGAAACATGAAACCGTTTTATGCCCCCGATGAGCGTTAATCCGATTTGTAACTCCGATCTTTTGATCGGGGTGAGCGCAAATCCACTTTTCACACACGTTCTCAAATAATTCAATCGATTCATTTGTCTATCATCAGCAGTTCACATTTTTCCCAATCGCTTCCGACGGGTTTGCCAATCCGTCGGGTTAGAACTTGGATTTGACAATTGCTCGCATCCCGCAAAGCGGGGCCAAGCCGAGCCAATCATGAAGTACTGATTATACCCCCTTTTTCCATTGAAATACTGATTATTTTACCATGCTTTCTGCGAAAAATAAAGCCCTGATGAGGGGATGCATCCTGTTCTACGTTTTATACCAAATTGCGTTTCAGAAAGTAATCGTTACTTTTTAGATTGCAAATTGGTATTACACATCACATTTCACGTACCACACCTTCCCATCAATCATCGTCATCTCCACCTCAATGTCACGAATCCCATCGACATCAATCGCGGTTGCATCCGCCGATAGCATGGCGAGGTCGGCGACCATGCCGGGGTTGATCGTTCCCTTGATTTTCTCCTCGAATGCGGCATCGAATTCTAGCTGATTGGTCGGGATGGCTGCCAACGCCAGCACTTTGTTGTTGGCAACCCACAGGTGCTCACATATCCGCCGCGCAACGGCGGGATTATCGGGGAGCGCCCGATCTAGATCAGATCTCGTGAGGTAGCGGCGCTCGATCCATTTGCTTTCATCCCATCGATTGCCGACAACCCACGCCCCGCGCCCCACCTCACGCCCGCGTTGACGCATGCGCTCCAAGGCACCCTCAATCGAAGCGGCCCCGCGCAGGTTCACCTCCATGAGTTTCAATCCCATGTTCAAAAAGTGGACGTGCGCATCAATAAAACCGGGGATGACCGTTCTCCCACCCAGGTCGATCCGCTCGGTGTCAGTGGATGCCAGCCGCTCGATCTCTCCCGTTGCTCCGACAGCCATAATCTGGTTGCCACGGATTGCGACCGCCTCTGCGCGAGGCAATGCCTCATCCATTGTGAGTACCGTGCCGTTGATTAAAATCGTGTCAGTATTCATCATCTTCTCAGCCTCCAATTTGGGGAATCGTTCAGGCGGGAGGGTGAGGCTCCTGCCGAACCTTTAGGCTTATACCAACCAGATTTCCTCAAGGACGTATCGGTTGATTTCTATCCCAATCCATGCTATACTTTTATCGAAAAGGCGATAGTTATAATAAACCCGTTGGGTCCGTCCTCTTCGTGCTGGAAAACCTCACCGAACCAGGGAAATGGAAATGAAGCTGGACCAATATATCAAAGAAATAATGGTAGACTTCTTGCCCGAAATGATGGCGCTCTTTTTCCCGGAGCTTTTCGACTCATTGGACTTTGACAGCAAAAAAGACTTGAACCGGGACCTCTATACCGACTCACCGGAGGGCGAAGAGAGATTCGTTGACCTGCTTTTAGAAGTGCGCGTTAAGAATCCGCCGCCGGCATTTTTTCTGATTCATATCGAATCTCAGCAGGAAAATCGGTTTGATTTCCCGGCACGGATGCTCGGTTATGATTGTCTACTTTACGCCCGAGAATTTGAGCAGCAGCGTCGGGCAGAGTTCACCGTGGCACAGTTTACCGCCTGGCAGAACTATAAGGAACTGTTGTCGGTTGTTTTCTGTCATTACTCTTTGGAGGAAGCCATCAGCCGACAAACCTATACCACCCCCTGGAGATACAGTTTTGTGTCTTGCGGATATATTGCTATCAGTTTCCCGATGCTTTCGGCAGAGGAATATCTGCTAAAAGACAATTCGCTGGTCTGCGCCATTGCGATCTTCATGAATCCCGGTTCGCTGTCCAAAGTGGAGTTGAAACTCGCATGCTATCGGAAACTGCTGGACTGTCAGGCGCAGTTGACGGAGAAACAAATTGCTGATATTTTTTATGGGCTTGAAAATTATCTGATTTTAACTGAAGAGGAGAAGCAAACCTGCGAGAGATTGCTTCGCGAACTTTACCCGGAGGTAAGTGAGATGATTACCAATCCTTTTATTGAACGTGGACGCCAGGAAGGTCTACAGGAGATGTTATTACACCTGCTCGAAGTGAAGTTCGGTACTGTGCCGGAAAGCGCCGTGACACAAGTGAGCGCTATGTCAGGTGCCCAATTGACCCGGCTGTCTGAGCGGCTGTTGGATGCCACCACCCTGGCTGAAATGGGCTTCGATGGACAGCCCGCTCGCCGTGCGGAAACCCAAGAAACGGAACAGTAGCCAATCGTCCCTACGACATGACACCCGCCCCATCCTTCCAGACCTGACCTTCTGGCTTGAAGGAGGAGATTCCTCGCCCCGCGTATGATTGACCAGTTTGTGGTGTGCATCCCCAAAACGGGGATTTGTTGATTGAGAACACGGATGGATAGGATTTCACGGATTCACTCACGACAGAAGCCGCGACATCCTGCAAAGAACATTTCCCTTTGGAGAAACTTTTCTTGGATATAATACAAACTAAATCTCATCCCTGCTGAAAAGGAGAGAGAAAACATGTCCACATTACTGACACAGATGATGAAAGCCGCACAGAGGCTTCCGGAAGACCAATTGAGAGAGGTCCTGAATTTTATTGAGTCTCTGAAGTGTAAAACCGCTCACAAGACCGCCTCACAGCCCCCGAGTGGCAAAGCGTTACTAGAACTCTTACTTAAGGAAGGGCTGATCGAAGAATTACCCGACCTTGAAGCGGAAGAAGAACCAGAACTTCTTCCGATTTCTTACACCGGTAAGCCTTTCTCAGAAACCATCATTGAAGATCGAGGTCCGAAATGAAGCGTTTTTTCGACTCAAGCGCTCTTGTCAAACGCTACATTCCCGAAACGGGTACCGCATGGGTGCAATCAACGCTCCGTGGAACCCCTCGAGCGGACTCGTACATTGCTTGCGTGACAGGACCGGAGATTATGGCAGCATTTGCGCGGCGGCTAAGAATGGGTGATATAACGCTAGCGGCCTACAACGTCGTAGCCACCACCTTTGAACGCCACTTTCGCCGTTGTTATACTCGACTTCCTCTCTCGTTGCCTGTCGTTTATACCGCGATGGGTCTCACAAGACGGCATCACTTGCGGGGATATGACGCCGTTCAACTCGCCACTGCTTTGGTTTTGAGGGATTTCCTTCACAGACAGGGAATCACCGGTCTCACCTTTGTTCCTGCGGATGACGATTTGTGTCGGGCAGCAGCCGCTGAAGGATTGCTAACGGAAAACCCAAATCACTATCCATGAATCCGAGCCATATGAGGAGAAGCTAATGTTTTCTCACCCTCAAGAAGTTAAGGAGTCAAAAATTGAGAATTATCGACCCCCACGTTCATGTTTGGAAAAATGACCCCCGGTTTCCCTGGGCACCGGAGACAATCAACCCGCCAACCCAAGACGCTACGCCGGAGATGCTGCTCGAATTGATGGCGGCAAACGGCGTCGAGAAAACCGTACTGGTTCAGGTGATTCATTATCGGTGGGACAACAGCTATACTGCTTATGCAGTGAAAACCTATCCCGATAAATTTATGGGTGTTGGTCGCGTAAACCCGGAAGACCCTGCCGCTCCGGAGCATCTCAGTTATTGGACGGAGGAGCACGGCTTACACGGTGTCCGATTGAGCCCCTCCGTTGGCCCGGCTGGCGATTGGTTCAAGGGACCATTGATGGACCCCATCTTCAGCCGAGCCGAAGCACTTGGCGTACCGATGCTGATTTTGACCGGAGCCGATCGGTTGCCGGACCTGGCAGCAATTTTAGAGCGCCACGGAGACCTCGACGTTGTGGTTGATCACATAGCAGACTGCCGAATCGATCAGCCCGAAAAACTAGACCTGCTACTAGATCTGGCAAGATTTCCGCGAGTTTACGTCAAGATTAGTCACACCTGGTCGATTTCCAAAACCACATATCCTTGGGCGGATACGCACGATACAGTCAAAAAGGTGTACCACACATTCGGCGGACAGCGAATTATGTGGGGAACGGATTGGCCAGTCTGCTTGGGCAAAGCCACTTATGCCCAAACGTTGTCCGTCGTGCGGGACGAAATGGACTTTTTTACGCCGGAAGATCGCGAATGGGTTTTGGGCAAAACAGCACTGCGGATTTGGAAATTTCGTGAATAAGTTCCTCGGGAGTGAGAAACCGAGTTTTTCAGAAAAACTCGGTTTCTAGGGCGTGTTGACGAACTGTTTCGCAATCTAACTGTAGCCCAAGATTCTATCTTGGTTGGGGACGAGGTGCCAAGTTAGAAACTTGGGCTACGAGCGCATTTGCCCGAGTTCGTCAACACGCCCTAGTACATCACGGCGTCAATCCGTTGACAGTTTTCCCCCACCCGACCTCCACCCCCCTATAATCCCCCGTGGACGGGGGATAGGAGACGGGGAGGAGAGG
>CAZOAL010000047.1:0-68218 GCA_964577695.1 uncultured bacterium
ATTAGGATACCATCCTATCCCAAAAAAGTGCAAGGAATTTTTTGGAACTTACTTATGTAGCGTTCTCTTCCTTGTAGAGGATACCATCCGGTTTGTCTGTTGGCAACTGCAAAATGAATGATGAACAAGATTGTTCAGAAAATGAACAACATAACATCATCTGTCCGGCGAAAACGATGAAGAGCCTGTATGTAGACTGGATTGCTCTTTATGATAAGGCTTGGCACAAAAGTTGCCTTGTGTTGATAACACGATTCCACAATACTTCAAAGTGATGCCTCCTTGAAGACGATTGTACTGGAAGTATGGAACGTAAGGCGTGGAGCGTAGAACGTTTCACGCCTTACACCATTCCAATAAGCACACCCAAGGAGTCAAAATGATAAAAGGAGAGATATAGCAATGAAAAATCGGTTTCAACTTTTATGGATATGCTTGAGCCTTCTGGCAATGAGCGTGCAGTACACTTATTCCCAGGATTCCGATACTAACAAATCCCCCATTCAGTTAGAGGAGGTCGCGGTGACGGCGACCCGCCTTGAGAAGGATACCTTCCGCACCCCCAATGCAATCACGGTCGTTGATTGCCGGCAGATGGAGCGAATGAACGCTAACATGACGCCGAACCTTTTGCGCGAGGCTGCCGGCGTATTTTCCCAGTCCACAACCGTCGGACAAGGTTCGCCCCATCTTCGCGGGCTCACGGGGTATCAAACCTACATGCAGGTCGATGGCGTCCGACTTAACAATTCCACCTTCCGATCCGGTCCAAACCAATATTTTGCGACAATCGCTCCAGATAGCATCAATCGGATTGAGGTGCTACGCGGTCCCGGTTCCGTGTTGTACGGCACCGGTGCAATGGGGGGAGTGATTAGTGTTTTTACAAAAGAACCGGCATTTGGAACAAGCCAAAAGTGGGAATTTCATCCTCGCGCATTCGGCCGTTTCGCCAGTGCCACAACAGAGCGGATGGGACGGCTTGAAGTGAGCGGCAGTAACAATCGGCTTGGCTTCATGGTTGGAGCTTCCGCCCGGCAGTTTGGGGATGTGAATCCCGGCAAAGGCTTCGACCTCCATTACAAAAACCGTAAATTTGAGATTGTGACCGAGCGGCCGGCGGGTGTCGAACTCTTTGAAGAACCGCCGAAGAAGGTCCCAGAGAAGTGGCTCATCAATACCGAAACCCCTCTGGGTTGGAAAGCCTACGACGGGGATGCGAAAATTGCCTACCAACTCAGTGAAAACAGCACGGTGAATCTCGCCTATCAACTGTGGCGTCAAATGGACGTTCCACGTTATGACAAAATCGCCCCGCGGGAGTTTGATGTGTTTTTCTTTGACCCGCAAGATCGAGACCTCGTTTATGCGACGTACATAGCCAAGCAGATAGGTTCTGCGGTTGACCAACTGCGCTTCACTGCCTCTTTCCATCGCCAGAGTTCGGGGGAAAGAGAGGTCCAACAGGGCAAAACGGAGCAGCGTGAACGGTTGGATACTGTCAACACCTTTGGCGTCAGCGCACAGGGGACGAACACCTCACTGCCGCGTCAGCGCATCGTCGTCGGCGGCGATTTCTACTTTGATGCACTGGATAGCCAGACGGTTAAAACAGACCTGAAAACGGGTTCTGAGAAAGTTGACGACAAACAGGGAAATTTTATTGATGGTTCTCAGTTTTGGGATGCCAACTTTTTTATGCAAGATGAGATTGAATTGCACAAGCGGGTGGAGTTGACGTTGGGCGGGCGATTTACGCTCTATGGCACTGACGCAGATCTCACCATCCGCGATAAGACCTTCGGCCAGTTCTCGGAGTCGGATCAGGCTTTGACAGGAAGTGCAGGAGTTGTCGTTGGGGTAACGAACGGCTTGAACCTCGTCGGCAACTTTGCCACATCGTTCCGCGCCCCGACCCTCAACGATACCACCGCCGTTACCGTGACCGATCAAGGCGTTGACGCCCCAAGTCCAGACCTGAAATCCGAAACAGGGTGGACGGTTGAAGGGGGGTTCAAAGCGCGTTATCCCCAGTTCTCGGGTTCCGTCACCCTATTCCATAGCAACATCAACAACCTGGCCACGCGAGTTCCTGTTAAGGAAGCGTACAAAGATGAATCCCTGCCCAAACTGTATCAGGATATTCAGGCGGCGTATCCCAAACTGGATATCAATATCTTTGACAACCTTGACGAAGCCCGGATTCAAGGCATCGAAGTGGCGGGTTTGTTTCCGGTTGTTTCCGGTTTGTCCATCTATGGCAATGGGATGTTCACGCGAGGGAAGGTCTTGCTCATTAACGGTAAAGAGCCTGACCCTGCCAAGCCGTGGGAAAAAAATCTCCGCCGTGAACCCCCATTAAATGGCATCGTCGGTATCCGTTGGGAGCAGCCAAAGGATCGGTTCTGGGGCGAATTTTTCGTACGCGGCGCAGCCAAGCAAGATCGGCTGGATCGTAACGACCTCCGCGACCCCCGCATCCCCGGCAAGAGCCGTAACATTAAAGACCCCACAAAACCGGATTCCAAAGGCGTTGAGTTTGACGCGGATGGTCGCGCCATTGATGCCGGTACGCCCGGCTGGGTTACGCTCAACATTCGCGGTGGTGTGCGTTTGACGGAATATAATCGCCTCAACCTCGCCCTCGAAAATATTTTGGATAAGCGGTATCGTGAGCACGGCTCTGGCATTGATGCGCCGGGGCTCAACCTGATTGTGAGTCTTGATAATCGATTTTAGTTTTTTGAAGCAGGAAAGACAGCATATCGTCACACGGGAATTGCTTCCAACGCCAATTGTCAGCTTTTATTCCCAAGTGGCTATTGAGTTATGCCTTTGCAGGCTTTTTGCGCTTATAGAAGCGTGTATTGTGCCCACAGCCTTTTCTGCTTCAGCCAATAATATAACCAAGTTCACGGAAATTTGCAAGCAAAATCGGAGATGAAGAAATGCAATATAATCGCTCAAAGATAATAACCGTTTGGCTTCTCATGCTTGTAATTGTTAGGTTTCAAACTTCTTTAGCAAGGGGACAGGAAGAAAAGCCTTCGACTGCCTCCGAAACAACGTCTTCACAAAAACCGATCCTTTTGGAGGAGGTTTCAGTAACTGCGACGCGGACAAAGGAAGATGTTAGCAATATTCCACAGTCTGTTACTATACTGACACCAGAAGAGATTAAGCGGCGGCAGGCTCGAACACCGAACCAGATGCTTCGTGAAGAACCTGGTATCTGGTCTGTCCAGGTCGCTGCTCAAGGCTCCCCGATAATTAGAGGGCAGATTGGCAACCGTGTTCTCTACCTGTGGGATGGCATCCGCATAAATAATGGCGCCCTCTTTGCTGGACCTAACGGTTTCTTTAACCAGTTCCCAATCGGCGCTGTCGATAGGATGGAGGTCATACGGGGTCCTGGCGCTGTCCAGTACGGCAGTGACGCCATCGGTGGTGTCATTAACATCATGAGCAAGCGAACTGACCTATTCCCGGATAAATTGAAATTCGGGGGCGACGTATATGCCAGATATGGGTCGGTGGATAATGAGAAAACAGAACACACAGACCTCTGGTTAGCAGCGAAGAAGTTTAATATACTTACCGGTATTGCAAGGCAGGGCGTAGACGACTACGAGGGAGCAGGAGTAGGGACTATCAAAAATACGGGCTTTGAATCGACAGGTGGGTATGCGAGGATTGCATACAATCCTGTTCCCGGCCATATTTTACGGCTCTCCTGGATAGATAATAGAAGGGATAATGTAGATACATATACCCAATCCAAGTTGAACCCGAGCGGCATACCTCGTATATTTGGACCATTTGAAAAACGCAGGTTGGTAAAGCTTGATTATGAAGCAGAAAATATCGCAAGCTGGTTTAAGGAGCTCAGGAGTTATGCCTATTACCAAGATTATGACTCTGCTCGTGATTTCACGACTGAAAGTAAGACCCAGATAAACAAGACAACGACTGATACGGATCAAGGGATATTCGGATTGGGGGTACAGATGACTACACCTCTCAAGATTGTTGGGGAAGATAGACTCATCTATGGTATAGATTATCATACTGAAAACCTCGCATCCGCAAAGACACTCTTCACGACCACAAAATCTACTGGTGCTGTAGTAAAAACCGTGCCTTCGGGTAATGTCCCGGACGGTAGTTACGAGGTATTCGATACCTTTTTGCTTTCAGAGTTCAAGCCGCTTAAGCGGTTAAGCTATTCATTAGGAGGGCGCTTTGAGAGCACGAACCTGGATTCAAATCCTTCCCCGGAGGATGCGCTTGCACCATTTACAGTCAACGACCTCAAACTCAACAAACGTTGGAACTCTTTCACATGGAGCACAGGGGCAGTTTACTGGTTTACAGATGAACTCGGCCTGTCAGGAAACATTGCTACTGGCTTCCGAGTGCCTACTTATTCGGACACATTAAGTACTGGCGTGCCGGTATTCGCCTCCGGCATTGCATCTGTACCGAGCCCAGGTGTGAAACCCGAGAAGAGCATGACTTATGAATTAGGACCAAGGTATCTCTCTAAAAAACTGAATATCTCAATCGCGGGTTACTGGACCCAGTTAACCGATCTTCTGAATTCCGAAGATGCAGGAACAATTAATATCCCTGGAGTCGGTACTGTTAAAGCTAAAAAGAGGGTCAATAGTGGTAGAGGGTATGTGAGAGGTATAGAAGCGGCGGCGGCTTACAGGCTGACTCATAAATGGACTGCCTTCGGAAATTTTACGTATACCCAAGGTCAGGATACCAAGAATCATGTCCCTCTGAGATTTATTCCACCAACGAATGCATTACTTGGTATCAGATGGGAAAGCCAACCCAGGAAATGGTGGGCAGAGGTCACTACGGTCGTGGTAGATAGGAAGAGCAATCCAGCGCCAGATGATAAGATAGACGCAGGATTCTCAAAAGACCCTGGCTATGGGTCCCCCAGTGAGGCCAATCCGCCCCTGCGACCAGGATTTGAGATACCTGGTTACGCCGTCGTGAACCTTCGTGGGGGTGTAGAAATCTGGAGTGAAGCCGACCGTAACATCAATCTAACGTTAAACATAAATAACTTAACGAATAGACGGTATCGTGAGGCATATTCCCAGCAGCAATTAGTGGCACCTGGAACCAGCGCAGTTATCAGTGCAGAACTTAAATTTTAATGAGGAGGCACAGCTATGAGAAGAGAGATAACACGAGCGGTACTTGCGACACTGGCACTCGCGAGCTTTGCGACGCATGCCCCTTGCCAAAATACCTGGCAGCCAAAAGTTGGGTTCATCGGTGTGTGGGACCGGGCAGTGCCCTTGATTGAGAGCGCGTCCCGAGAGACGGGCATACCGACGGCAATCTACCAGGGCATGGATATCGTCAAAGGCGCACAGCCGCCCCCCATAGAGAAATACGAGGTTTTATACCTGCTTAATATCGAGCCATCCGACGCCCCCCTGCTAAAGGACCGTTTCACAAATGCCTTGAAGGCCAACCCCAGGCTCAAAATAATTCCTCTGGATTACAGGGACGCTCACGCCGAGCTAAAGAAGGCTGGACTTCTGACGACTGATGACAACGCCCCCACATACTGGGTGGCGAATGGGCCCATCAACATGAGGCGACTTCTGAACTACACGTCAATCACCTACCTGGGCGGCAAGGGTCAGATCGAGCCTCCCGCAGTGGTGCCAGACTTCGGATATTATGACCCAGAAAAAAGCGAAGAGCCGTTTAGCGACATCACGTTATACCGAGCGTTCAAGTCCAGCCAAAATCGCTGGAAGGAAGGGGTGCCCATCGCCGCAATACTGATCCAACAATCTTTCTGGATTACACACGACACAAAAGTCATTGATGCGCTGGTTCGCGCGCTGGAAGTGCGCGGAGTCAACGTTGTAGTCATTTTTGGTGACACCCAGAACCGGATGATGGGCCTGCTCAAAGAAGCAAAACCTGACATCATCGTGGAGGACCGTCACGGAGCCATGTGGGAGAATCAGGCACTGCTGGAGGAATTCGATGTTCCATACCTTCGACCGGTGTCGATGCTCGGGTATACGATAGACGAATGGCTCAAAGACCCCCGTGGGCTTTCCTACCGGGACGTCGGCATGTTCATGACAGTCCAGGAGTCGAAGGGGACAATAGAGCCTGTGGTAGTCGGCGGACTCAGGGCGAATCTCCAGGGCTTTCGACTCCATGAGCCCATCCCGGAGCGCGTCGAAAAGTTCGCTGATCGGGTGGTATCCTGGTTGAAACTGAGAGCGAAGCCGAATTCACAGAAGCGAGTGGCGATCATTTACTACAACAAAGGGCTGGGCAAGGACGATCTCATGCGGGGGAGCCCGACCGGCGCCTTCCTGGATGGACCTGCAAGCCTGGTAAAATTTTTGCCGTGGATGAAAGAAAGCGGATATGCGATTGAACCGCTTCCCCAAAACGCCAAGGAACTCATCGAATGGATACGAAGCCGGGGGCGAAATATCGGTCCCTGGGCGCAAGGGGAACTCGAAGAGTTTGCTGATAAGGCTAACCCGGTTACGATTCCCCTTTCAAAATATCTCAAGTGGTTTAACGAAAAGTTGAGCGAAGCAAACCGCAAGGCCGTTATCGACCACTTCGGACCGCCGCCAGGAAATATCATGGTCGTTGAGCGGAACGGAGAAAAGAACATCGTGCTTCCGAGAATCGAGCTCGGCAACGTGCTCCTTGCACCCCAACCCGAACGCGGGGAGAAACAGGACGAGAAACTGCTCCATTCGCGGGACGTGCCGCCGCCTCACAACTACCTTGCTTTTTACTGGTGGCTTCAAGAGGAGTTCAAGGCGGATGCCATCGTGCATTGGGGAACGCACGGCACCTTGGAACTCTTGCCCGGGAAAGAAGCGGGGCTTGACAGGGAGAGTTGGAGCGACATCTGCCTCGGAACCATGCCGGTCGTCAATCTATGGATTATGGATAATCTAGGTGAAGCCACCCTCTCCAAGCGTCGTTCCTATGCTCTGTTAGTGGATCACATGGTTCCAGCGTCCGTGAACGCCGGGTTGACGGACGAGCTCAAGCTCCTGCACGATGATATAGACAAGTTCGATGGGCTGGAGCCGAACCTGCTCAAAGAGGAATTTCGCAAGCGTATCACCGCTGGGGCGCGTCAAGCTGGGCTCGACCGAGTTCTGAAACTTGCCCCCGACCTTTCAAGTCGGTCGCTCACCGATGACGAGATCAAACGCCTGGCGGAATACCTTCATCAGGTTTATAACGCTACAACTCCAACGACGCTTCATGTGCTGGGCGAACCGCCGCCTTCGCAAGTTTTGGTTCCGTATCTGGTGTCCATCCTCGGAAGGAAGTTTCTCGAGCATCTTGGACAGGTCATGCCAGTGCCTAAGGAAGAAGATCGCTTCGAGGGAGACAAATACAAATGGCTGCGTGCCCGGGGCGAAGAGTTTTTGACGAGATTGCTTATTGACAAGAAGGGAAGTCCAATCCAGCTTACACCTGAACTTGAGAAGGACCTCCGATTTGCCCGCGAGATGCTTGGGCGGCTCAATCGAGCAAACGAAGAGATCACAGGCTTGCTCCGAGGATTAGAGGGCCATTATATCCAGCCCGGACCGGGGCCTGACCCGATTCGCAACCCGATGTCGGCACCTGGCGGCAGAAACCTTTACGCCCTCAACCCTGAAGAGATCCCCACGCGCCCGTCATGGGAGATAGCGGTAAAGCTGGTGGACGAGATGCTCAAGAAAAGGCGGCCAAAGAAGGTCGGCATGGATTTAAATGGGATGGAGACCATGCGCGATTTCGGTGTCATGGAGGCGCAGATTCTATATCTGATGGGAGTCCGACCTGTCTGGGACGCAAACAATCTTGCCATTGATGTCGAGCTTATCCCGCGTGAGGAATTGAAGCGCCCCCGCATCGATGTGTTTATCGCTATGGGTGGGATGTACAAGGAGAACTTCCCGACAAGAGTCGAGCTGCTTGACAAGGCTGTTCGCCTCGCCTCCGTAGCGCAAGAGGAAGAGAACTCTGTGCGTGAAGGGACGCTGAAGCTTGAGCAGCGGCTGATATCCCGCGGCTTCTCCGTGGAGCAAGCGGCGCAGCTTGCGGCAGCTCGAATCTTTGGAACAAAGCCTGGAAATATGTCAGGGACAAACACCCTTTATTTGATTCCGCGCTCCGGTGTCTGGAACAAAGACGATGAAGTGGCGGATGTTTACATCGACAACATGAGCTATGTCTATACCAAAGGCATCTGGGGCCAAAAGATAGAAGGACTTTACCAGGAGGCAATCCAAGATACGGATACACTCATTCGGGTGTGGGCTTCAAACATGACGAGCCAGCTCTCCAACCACCACGCATACGAATATCTGGGCGGGTTGAGCATGGCCGTCAAGAAACTGACGGGACAGGAGCCTGATGCGCTGATCGCTGATGTACGCGACCCCGACGGAGCACGAATGCGGGACTTTGAAGAAGTCCTGGCAACAAACTTGAGAACCGAGTTGCTCAATCGCAAGTGGATCGAAGGGATGAAGGAGCATGATTACGCGGGCGCAGGTCAAATCGCTGAACTGGTCAAGAACACCTTCGGTTGGGAGGTCACTCGTCCAAAGAGCGTAGATGATTACATCTGGAATGAGATTGCAGCGATTTACGTTCAGGACAAGTATCAACTGAAGCTTCAAGAGTGGTTTAATCAAGTGAATCCGCATGCGTTTCAAGAGGTTGCCGCTACCTTGCTGGAGTCAGCAAGGAAAGGATACTGGAAAGCGAGCCCGCAGTTAGTTGCCCAAATCAGTCGAGCATACGCCGAGTCCGTGGTGAAGTTTGGACCTTCAAACGGTCTCATGGGTGGTGGGAATATCAAATTAGACCAATACGTTCAAGCAGCATTCAAAGGGACTTCCCTTGCGAGTCAATACCAAAGAAAGATCTCTCAGACAACCCTTATCCCCGTTAGCGAAATATCCCAGCCTCAAGAGGCAAAAACAGTTCCTTCAAAACTCAGTCACCCCCCAAATAACAAAACAGATGAACCCCAACAGGTGAAAGGGATGAAACAGGTAAAAGGTGTAAAACTAGAGCGAAAGACTGAAGAGTCCAATGTAAAACAAGAGAATGACACCTCCCTTCTGCGTTCTGCTATAGAAAACAGCCTTCCCTTTCTGGTTCTCGCGACCGTGGTGCTATCAGGATACCTTTATGACCGTCGAATCATCCAAATGCAAAGGAGGCGTTGATGAAGTGGCTCACTCAAATCCTATACTTCACCTCAACAGCATTGCTCATACCGGTGGTGGTAGGGCTTCTACTGTTGCTTGCCTTTTCTCTGATTACTTTCGGCAGATTTATTTCAGAGTTTAAGGAACGCAGACGTCATGCAAGGCTCATGAAAGCGTGTTACGAGGAGATGAAAACTTTAACGGATACATCACAGCTTCTCAAGGTATTCGCTCAAAGAGATTTCACTGGCTTCTTAGGAAGCTTCTTTCGTGAGGCTGGGGATTGCTTCCTTGAACAGTTAAAATTGGAGAAGTTGCTGTCTGATTTAGAACTGGAGATGGAAAGAAGATTGGAGAAGAAGAATATCGCGGTGAAAATAGGCCCTATGCTCGGTTTGATGGGCACCCTGATTCCATTAGGCCCAGCTTTAACAGCTATGGCTGCTGGAGACATTCAGCAACTGTCTAGCAACCTGGTAGTCGCTTTTACAACAACCGTGGTTGGGCTTATCATTGGGGGCATTTGCTATTTCATTTCAACGATTCAACGACGGTGGTATATTCACGATTTAAATGAGATTGAATACTTGATTGAACTGATATATCCACAGGAGAGTCATGAGATATGAGAAGTAAAAGGCGATTTAAAGCGCATGGTGCTTTTAAGAGCAAAGTTTTGAGAGGGACGTTGGAGGAAGAACCATTTGCCGGGTTGACGAATCTCTTTGATTTGGGGGTGGTCTTTGCCTTGGGATTCATGTTAGCTTTGTTGTCATATCATAGTCTATCAGAATTGGTGACGAAAGACCAGGAGTTCACAATGGTCAAAAATCCAGGCAAACCTGACATGGAGGTGGTTGTCAAAAAGGAGGGTAAGAAACTGGAGAGCTACCGAGTGACTCAGAAAGGTATAGCTGGGCAGGGAATAAGGCTGGGCATAGCCTATCAACTCGCCAATGGCGATGTTGTCTATGTTCCCGAAACCAATTCAGCGGAATCGGAAGAAACTGAAAGGAGATAATTTCGATGATAGTTTCTAACTTCCTGCGTAAAGATAGCAGCTGCCCCCGATATCTATTTTCTGTAGCAATCCATAGGGTGGCATTCTTTTTACTCTACCTCGTGCTAACGGTGGTTCGATAACCCAATCCCATGTCATCAATCAACACTGACACAAAATTTTAAGGAGGGTATAACCATGAAAAACTTACACATCATCATAACTTTCGTCGTTACAACGTTCTTTGCGTTTTGGGCTAGCGGCTGTGGCGGGGACAATGAAGACACCGCAGGTTCACCCACCAAACCTAAATCGACGACTACCACACAACAACAGCCGCCTGCAGGAGAACAGCCTCCTGATGCCGGAAAGCCAAAGTTGCCCAAGGGCGTTGTTTTCTTTGAGGCTGAAGTTTTTGATAAAGCGGTGAGCACCCCAGAAAAAGGCGGTGTGAAATGGGATGTCAAAGATGACCCCAAAGGGATGGGCGGGAAGTATATTACCCCCATCGGTGCCGCTCGTCAAGGGGTGACAGAGTTAATCTATAAAGTCCCCGAAATCACAGAAAGTGGGGCGGATTGGAAGCTCTGGATGCGCGTCATCTTTCCCAAAGTCGGCGGTGAGGCTGCTGATTCCTTCTTCTGGGACATCTCATTGGACGGCAAAAGATGGCCCGGCAAAAACGAGGTCATCGCTGGCGAAGATCTCCCCAACTGGGGCTGGCGCGGTTGGAAGATGAAAAAAGGTCCAGACAAAGGAAATGAAAACTGGTTCAAATTGTTGGAACGCGAAAGCGATATTCAAATTGATGTCATCTGCCTGCGCTCCGATGGCAACATACCGAACGATGCGGAGTACGAAGCCTACAAGCAGGCGATCGCGGTGCAATAAATGACGAGGAGAAAAACCATGAAACGAAATTTGATCATCATCGGCTTCGTTTGCTGGATGGGGATGTTATGCTTATTCAGCATCGGTTGTGCGACTCTTCTCACCGAGCAGGAGTATGCACTGATAAATGAGCCAGTCAAGGAAGAAATTATCTTTTCTGGGGTCGTTTTTTCAATTCCGAAGAAACACAACATTGGAAAGGTTGTGATTCTCGGTTCTGGCACAATCCAAAATTTCGATATTCACGCGCGTGATGAGGAAAACGATTGGAAACTCGTCAAACAGATTAAAAAGGCAGTGACGTTCCCAATTGAAGTTCATACGAGAGTGCATGCTGATGCCATTCGTATTTGGCAAAAAACGACGACAGGAAAAGGCCACATTGACACGGTTCAATTCTATACCATCGTTGATAAAGGAAAATAAGTGTCTGTCCCTGGCCCACTGACAAAAGTAGCGCGAGCACGGGCTATTGGATCTCAGGAAACATGAGAACACAGATTGACAATATGCAGACGAAAGGAGACAAAACTATGTGGACTCGAGGTTTTATACGAATTGCTTTCATTTTCATTGTCGTGGGGACGGCATGGGCGCAGGCCCCCGGTTGGAGATTGGAAACGTGGATACCACTTGATGGTGGGATGATAATGAGCGGTGTGTGGGCACTCGAAGGGTGGGGACACCGGCTCTATGCTGGAACAGAAAACGGCATATTCATCTCCGAAGACGATGGGCGCACATGGCTGCCGACTCCATTCAATCAGTCAGTTACCACGCTTACAATCGATGGGGATACGGTTTATGCAGGGATATATGGAAAAGGCGTATTCCGATCAGATGATGCCGGGCAGACGTGGAAGCCGATCCGGAACGGATTGCGCTTTCAAGATCGGGACGGAGAACCCTCCTACGGTTGGGTCTATCGCATCCTTGTCATGGACGACAAGATTATCAATGTGATGTACCACTGGGGTACCTATACCTCAACAGATCGTGGGGAGACGTGGCACGACATCTCAAAGGAGTGGTTGGCGGGGAACAGCATCTACTCAATGACGGAGTTCGGAGGTTATCTGTGGAGCGCGATCTCGATTGGGCCGATGCTTCGTTCGCCCGATAAGGGGCAGACGTGGGAACAGATTGCCCACTTTGACCGTGGGGGCGTAAACGATTGGGCGGTTCTGGATGGACGGCTTTACCTTGCGGGGGAACAAGGCGTCGGACGCTGGAACGAGACAACGCAGACGTGGGAATATCCGATGGACGGACTTCCAACCGGCAGATTCCAGCATCCGGATGATTCGCCATTCGTATTCAGTTTCGCCGTTCAGGGCGGTCGCTTGTTCGCCGGATTAGACACGCACGGCGTTTACGCCTTTGATTCACAGTCGGAAAGGTGGTCGTCCGTCGGCCTGGAAGGACTATCCGTTTATTCCCTCCTGTCGCACGGATCGGCACTCTACGCGGGGACGAAGGACAACATCTATCGTGCCGAAATCCAGGTCCTCCCATCCGTCCAGCCGCGGGGGAAGGCGGTCACGACATGGGCCCGCGTGAAGCGGGACGCGCTCGCGCGATAGGTCCAGAACAATGAGAATGATACAGAATTTGTGCCCGATCACAGGTTCATGGGAACGACTATGGAGCGGGTGACCCCATAAGTTTCAGTGCTTCGGGGTTACAGGTGTAAACATTGATTTCAGGCACGCGAGCGTAATTACGGTTGGTTGTGATGAGATTCATAATGCCGGCGAGCCGGGTCATACTGACATGAATCGCGTCACGCGGAAACAGCCCGTAGGTTTTCATCATCTCAAGCCCATCAAAGATGTGTGCCGTTGGTACGTCGATGACAAGAATGTAAGGCAACGCCAGCAATTCCGCATGGGTCTGTTCGATATCGGCTGCATACCTTTTGACAATCTCCGGGTCATTTTTCAGTGCCCGTTGCCAGGTGCGTTCGCCGAAGTCGCGGGTTGCCAATAATTTCAGCAAGGCAAACCAGATTTCGTCCAATCCAAGCGAGGAAAGAGCGACCAACGATTGAGCCGCTTTCAGTTTTTCGGAAAAGGCGTCACACTCTGCATGATAGGGGTCTGATTCGATAAGGGCCCCCAGAAAAAACGATGGGTCGCCATAGGATAACTCAGGAGGACTTGTGTTGAAGTTGAAGATGCTCATCACCTATACCTAACTCCTCCCCGTGAAGCAACTTCACGGAATCAACGGGAAACGGAAATTTATATTTTCCTCTAATCTTTTCCCACGCTTTTGGGTCCGCCGGACCGTCGTTAAATTTATAGATTCTCACTCCATGCTTCTCAAGCTCTTCCAGAATTTTTCGGTGTTTTTCGAGCATAGTGTATCACTCCTGTATTTAAAGTTTTGTAATTGGAATACATTATGACATATTCAGACCGGCTTTGCAAGCTAAAATTCCACATCCGAAATCGGTATTCGACGCCTTCAAGACTTCACCATGAAACGAAAACACAATCCGTTGACAACAGTGTTCAAAAAATGAACAGAGAAAGGTCACTCATCAGCCAGAAAAGAGAAAGAACTTGTGCCTCCATGCACTCCTCAGTTGATCTGGCATCTGGCATAATAATTGCCCTCGTTAAGTGACAAGAGGAGGTCCAAAAGATGACACAACAACAGATCTTTGCATTTTTATGTTTGCTGCTATCCATCACGCTAGAAGCCTTTGCCAAACCACCGGTCTCTCCCGCCGGTGGCGGCTGGTTGCAGTTGGACGAGAACCACGATTTTGTCGGTACAGTCAAGGCATGGTTTCCAGATAAACAATTTAACGGATTAACCGCAGAAGCGTGGCTCTATATCGAAGAACTGCCTGCACCAGGGGCTTTCTGGTCGATTATTGGTCAGGAAGATCGGTTCAATCTGATTCTCCATGGCAATGCCGGGACGTTGGGTGCATGGGGACGTGTCGAAGATAATGATCCAATAGTTATTGGGGGCCAACCCATGCCGAGAGACAGATGGGTGCATGTTGTTGCTTTGTACCATGCGGGAGCAGGAATGGGGCTTAACGGCAAAGGAGGCAATTGGTGCTGTCCGGGCGGTCACCTCTTAGAATCAGATAAGCCGGTGACCATCGGTGGGATTATACGCCAAGATAAGAAATTAACGCATTTCAGTGGGGATAACATGAAATTCCAGGGATACATTGATGAAGTGCGAATCTCGGATGTGGTGAGGTATGTCGGTCCTCAATACGAAGTGCCGAAGGGAAGATTTGAAGTTGATGCACACACGATCTCCCTCTGGCATTTTGATGAAGCCCCGGGAGTACGCCGTTACGTTGATGCGTCTGGCAACGGTTATGATCTCTGGAGAGGCGGTGTTTTGGCTGTCCAGACGCATAGTAAACTCACAACGACATGGGGGGCGATGAAGCGTCCTTGATTCTTCCTCAAGGCGGTAGATCACTTATGAAAACCACCAGCTTGTTATGTGTCATTTGGCTCTACGTCCTTGTGTTATTTGTCCAACACGGACATAGCCAAGCCCCGACCCAACCGAGAATCGCTTTCACCAGTCGAGGGGACATCTGGCTCATTGCCCCGGATGGAAAGAATCCGGTGAACCTGACCAAACCCCTGACGATTGAATGGAGAATTTTAATGGTAACCGTTCACCTGGGATTAAATAAACCGAGTTTTTCGCCCCCGGGACACGACAGCGTCGCGTCGGAAGGCCGGCTCTCGCCCCAATGCGGACGTTTTGGCGGTCAAAAACTCGGTTTCTGGTCTACCCCCTGAACGCTTACAAGTCACGGATTGCTCACAGCTTGAGGGCGGCGAACCAGATTTCGTCCAATCCAAGCGGGGAAAGTGCCACCAGAGATTGAGCTGCCTTCAGTTTTTCGGCAAATCGCCTGCATTCACTATGATAGTTGTCTTCCCTGAACAACACGCCGATAAAAAAGGACGCATCCCCGTATGACAGTTCAGGAGGACTTGCGTCGAAGCTGAATATACTCATCTGCGCCTAATTCCTCTCCATGCAGGAGTTTCTCAGCATCCACAGGGAAGCCGACGGAGAATTTTCCACGAATCTTTTCCCAGAGGGCATGCCGGGCTTCTGCATCCGCCGGGCCGTCGTTGAATTTATAGATTCTCACGCCATGCTTCTCAAGTTCTTCCAGGATTTTTCGGTGTTTTTCAAGCATGGTATATCACCTCTGTTAGAAAATTTTATCATCGGCATAGATTGTAACAGATGTCAGATTCACGTAGCAAGAAAAAAAGACCCGGTGTCTGCCAGAACCTCTGCGGTTTCAAGGGAACGAGAGGCAATTTCCATATATGCGTTCTGCAATCTCATTTATCGCTCGTAGATGACCAACCCGTTTTTTTCAATGTTTCTTTTGACCGTTCCGTTGTGCTTCGCCGCCTGTGCCCATTCCACGGAGCTAACGGGATTGACCCTGGGGAGGATGGCAGATTTGACATAGGGTGTCGCAAAAATGTCGGCAAGTTTATTGATGACCCGGTAATGGGAGCGGAAACGACCGAACGCATAGAGTTCAATCTCTTCGTGTGCGTTCTCCCAATGCTGCGGAACATAGGCAATGATGGTGGAAATTGTTTGAGGTACTGCTTGACGCAGAACTTGATTCAGATCAAAGAGGTAATCCCTCATTTGTGGCTTCATGGATTCGGGGAGTTTCCCTTTTTCGAGATGGAAGCGTGCTACCTGTGTCGGAAGAACCCCATTTTTTGCTTCTGTTTTTTTCTCTTTTTCAAGTTGATTGAGCATGGTTGGTTTCCTCATAGGTACTCTGAAAAACGCCCGGACGATGGACGGTCTTTTTACCCTTTGAAAATTTAACATATTTGAGTCCATAAATCAACACATATTATACAAGGAGGCTATTCATGAAGCCCATCAGATTTTTCCACGCAGGAAGTTTCAAACTGTTCAGCATCCTCGTGAGTTGCATTTTGTTTTCACAACCACTGCAGGCCGCTGAACCAATTGTCACCATCGGCAAGCCGCCCCTTTCTGACATCTGCTACTCGCCCGATGGGCGTTTTCTGGCAACGCTGGTGAATGCCTATGTAAAGCCTTACATTGAGTTTTTGGATGCAGAGACTTTCGTACCGGTCGGGCGCATTGATGGCACCGACGGGGAGCAGTTGACATATTCACCCGACGGACGCCTGTTCGCGGTCTTCGGGCGTAAAGGCATCCAGCTCTGGGAAGTTGATGCGCGAAGGCTCTTGGAGACCATCCCGGTGGATATACGGATTACGTCATTTTCGCCAACGCAATGGGTGACATTTTCCCCGGATGGCAAATACCTCGCCTACGCCGTTGGAGATTCGGTTTCGGTATGGGATATCGCCCAGAGGCAGACCACCCTTGAATTAACCAATGAAGAAGAGATTACGACGATCGCGTTTCAGCCCAATCGTCCCGTGTTAGCCGTGGGGTCGATCGGCATTAACCTCATCTTCTGGGATGTCACAACGGGAGAGAGACTTTCGCAGATCGACACGATTGCACCACATCCCAAACTCGTTCGCTTTAGCCCAGATGGAACCTTTTTGGCGGTAGGAACAAACGATAATGCGGTCAGATTATTTGAGATGATACCCAAGGATAAGCGTGACCCCTTTGTACTTCAGGCAACGGAGCTCGAGGATTTGGGCTTTACCCTTGATGGACAATATCTGCTTGTGGGGGAGGGCAATGGCTGCCTACGCGCTGTTCAAATCCCTTCCTTGTGGCAGGAGAAAAGACAGGCGGTTGATCGCTTACCGTCCCCGAATAGCTCCAATCACAACCGCCTGGAACGCTTGACATTCCATCCCGATGGACAACACTTTGCCAGCTTAATCAATAGCGAGCGAATTGTCATCTGGGATGCCCAGAGCCTCTCTCGACTGCAAACTTTATATGGGTGGACACAGACGTATGCGCAAGCAATTTACTTCCCCGAATTGAACCGCATCGTCACAGGCATCTATACCAACGTTCTCCACTTTTGGAACGCAAAGACAGGAGAACTGATAAAAACTGTCGAATTTTACCGGTCAATCTACCAACTGCAAGCCAGTCCGGATGGGAGGGAATTCGCCATTGACGTGGAGGAAACGAATCAGATTTGGGACGCTGAATCGATGGAGCCCCTTTACGTTTTCCCAATTAACGGTTTTACAATCGCCATCGCGTTTTCGTCGTCCGGAAGATATCTTGCTTCAAACGCTTATCGTGGCACGTTCGTGTGGGATACCGAAACGGGAGAGGAGATTAATCGCATCGAAACCGGTTCGTCAGATTTTCAGTTGCTGATGTTTACACCTGATGAGACGCAGATTGCGTTAATCCCACCCGATAGGAGGGCGCAACTTCATCCAGCCGGAAATAGCATCGTGTTTTGGGAGATTCAGACGGGCACACCTGTCCGTGAGATTGAACACATCGGCCCACTGGTCAACGTTGGAGGTCACTTCCTTCAAGCCCGCGACACTCAGGAAGCTATCGAAATTGTCGATGTTGAAACAAACAGGCTCATCAGCCGAATCCCTAAGCGCGATCCGTTCTATCTGAAACAACGTTTCCCTAACGTCCAATTCCACCCTTCTGGCAACATTGTGGTCATCGACTATCCAAACTATAGCCAGTTCACCTGGGAATACCAGTTTTATAACGCCCGAACTGGCGAACTCCTCACAACCCTGACCCTCCCGGAACAGGGATTTCGCTTCGTCGGGGATGGGGATTACATATTTCTGATGGACGAAAAACGTGAGTCATTGGGGCTGTATCGCACCAGTGAGGTTCTGGGGGTGCCGGAAACTGTCGCCGTTGAGCCGCAGGGCAAGCAGTTCGTCCGGTGGGGCGCAATCAAACGCAATGCCCTTCTGCAAAACTATCCCAATCCGTTCAACCCGGAGACGTGGATGCCCTTCCGCCTCGAAAAGGAGAGCGCAGTCACCTTCCGCATCTACGACGGTTCTGGCGCGTTAGTTCGGGACTTGCCGCTCGGTGTCAGACCGGCGGGGGATTACCTCTCGCGGGGGCAGGCGGCGTATTGGGATGGACGGAACAACGCCGGTGAGCCGGTGGCAAGCGGGGTCTATTTTTACACCATCCATGCGGACAAATTCTCTGAAACACGAAAGATGCTGAACCGCAAATGAGCTCTGAGAGGGCGGATCTCAAAACTCAGAACATCGCTGCATTTAAGAGCGTCTCAAAACGCACAGAATCGTACATCTCCCCTTCTTGCCATCGTGCATCTCAGGGCATTTCTGTAAGTGGGCTTACAAAAACGCCCTCCCTGCGAGGTATTCTCGTCCTGATGGGCATGGCTTGTTGAGTTCACCGTTCAATCCGTGGTGCAAAAGTTGCACTGACGGTGCATCGTGAACTACATTCCCGGAGGTATACCATGAAAACGCTATTAATACTCCTCATCAACCTGACACTCGTTTCAAGTCTCGTAGCGGAAATCCTGCAACCCATCGGAACAATTGGACGGGGCGTGCTTGAGCAAGTCGACTTTCTACCTGATGGACGAATTCTCGCCGTCCTCAGCGATCGGATTGAAATTCAAGATGCCGAGACGGGCGGTGCGATTGCGAGTTTCGCCAAAAGAACCGAAGGAAAAGGGATGGGGCGATTCGCCATCAGTCCAAACGGCGCCTGGATTGCGATTGCGAACTCTGATTGGGATACACATTCAAGCGATATTGAGATTTGGGACATTACCGCTCAACAGCAACCGCACCATTGGGACACTTCTGAGCAGATTCAAACCAACGTTCGGGCTTTGGCGTTTAGTCCAATAGAACCGTTGTTAGCAATCGCTACAGAGGCTGTCGTTCATTTGTGGAATTGGAAGACAGAAGCATATCTTGGCAAGCTGGAGAGTGATCGTCCCGCGGATGCGTGGACATCAACGCATATCAACTTATCGGTCCAATTTGCTCCGGATGGAAAACGCCTTGTTGTTGGCAGATCGCAATTGGCCGCCGAGGTCTGGGAGGTATCATCCCGGCAGCTTGTGGCGCATCTTGACGGAGGGAGTTCTAGCGGATCGAAGGTTGCTTACAGCTCGAGCGGTCGGTGGATTGCAACGACCCCGCAAAAGCCACCCACCATTGACCTCTGGGATGCGAGGACAAACGCGCCTGTGCGGAGTTGGTCGGGCGGTTTTGGCATTGTTCGACAACTGTTCTTCAATCCAAACGATGACGGTCAACTCTATGTTGTATCAGAGGGTGGTTTTCACTACTGCACGAATGGAATCTGTAGCGGACGCGACGATAAGTTGCGGATTTTTGAAATCAGAAACGGGAGACTGATGGGTGAACTCGGTGATGACCTGACCCGTCTACAACATGCTTCGCTTTCACCAGATAGCAAGCAAGTGCTTCTGAGTTATGCGGAAGAGGTAGGCGCTTATGCCCTGTGGAACGTTGAAGGCAACCATCGCATCGATTTGCGGGCAGATTATTTATATTCGTCCGCGTTGGTAAGAGAGATTAGCGCCGACAATCGGTCTCTGCTCACGGTGAACGATTACGCGGTCAAAATCTGGGATGTGCCCTCGCAATCGCTTCGGCGTGTCATCTTTCCGACGAAAAGCACATTCGAGTATGGTGCCATATCTCCAGACAGCCAGAAGTTCGTTATCGGGCATGGACAGCATTACGAGGTGCGAGATATTCACACCGGCGAAATTACGGTTGAAATCCCTTACCGAACCGGGGTCGACAACTTTCCTGTCACCTTTAGCTCGGATGGCAGGCAAATTGCCTTTTATGCAGCAACCGCCACGATTGTTCATTTGGCACAACCACAAGCCCTCCAATTCCTCGAACTGAAGCCACCGTGGCGCAATTTTTCCCCCTATCCCCGAATCATCGTATTCAGTTCGGATGATGCCTACCTTGCGTCAGCGGACTGGGACGGCTCTATCCATCTTTGGAAACGTAACCGCGAAGGTCAGTATGCCTATCAATACTCGTGGCGTTCTGGCCTTCAATCGATTGAAGTCGCCTTTCGACCTGCAGTTGACTCAAACGCCCCAATTTTAATCGCCAGCACCTTCGATGGCACAGAGGTTTGGAGGCTTGACCCCGGCGTTCCGCTGGAAATTACGCCAATGGAACTCAGGGAAATAGGGTGGGCCCAGTTTAGCCGCGATGGACGGTTTATCTTCGCAAACAGGGATGGTCAGTTCCAGGTCTGGGATTGGAGGCGACAAGAACCGGTTGTCCTTCCGCAACCGATTCCGGCGCATTTCGCGGTCAGTGGAGATGGGTCAGTGCTCATTACGCGGGAATATGGAACGTGGCTGCTTCATCTCTGGGATGGCAACGCATTGTTCGCCTCGACGCCTGTTGCGGTTGAACTGCAGGACAAGCAAATCATCACCCTCGGTCAGCTTAAAAGAACTGCGCTGCTACAAAACTACCCCAACCCGTTCAACCCGGAAACGTGGATTCCTTATCAACTAGCTGAAGCCGCCCATGTCCGCATTCAAATCTACGATGTGTCGGGGCGTTCCGTGCGGGAGCTAGACCTCGGCGACAAGCCGGCGGGAAGCTACATGGATCAACAGCGGGCAGCATATTGGAATGGACGCAACGATCAGGGGGAGGCGGTCAGCAGCGGGATGTATTTCTACACAATGGAATCCGGCGATCACCGCACAACGCGGCGCATGAGCGTGGTGAAGTAGGAGTGGCATTCCGGCTGCAATCTTAAATCGAATACGGAAAAAATTTCTAACTCCGAAGCCTTTACCCCTGTTCGAGGGCGCGAGCAAATGCCTTTAGCAGCTCCTCGGTCTCCTGGCGTAATATCGTCGTGTTCACGGTGAGGGTGAGACATCTGGGGTCGCTTTCCCCCGGCGAGACAGATATTGAATGGTCTCGAAGGGTCTTGGTAAAACGGTCACAGTCTACATCCGCGGCAAGTTCCAGCGGGAATATATTCGAGCCGTGCTCGAAACGCCCGATGTGGATGCCAGAAAGCGCATTGATTCTGGCGAAGAGTGCTTCTGCCCTGGCCATGGCGCGAGCGAGGCGTTGTTCAAACCCATCCATGCCTTTGAGTGCCAGCGCAGCCGCAAAGTTGGCAGACGCTAACCCACCACCAAACATGCGGCGGTCATGGTACAGTCCCTCTGTGAACTGGGCCGTCCCCGCCAGCACAGCCCCGAACGGTGCGCCGAAGTACTTGTACAGTGACACATACACGGTGTCGAATTGCGCAGCATATTCCGCAGGCGAAATGCCCGTCGCGGCGGACATCATGTAGAGCCGCGCCCCATCAAGATGGATGGGGATGTGTTGCCCCCGACAGTAGTCCGCGATCGCTCGCATCTCATCGAACGGCACAATCTGGCCCGCCTGGCGACGGACCGGGCTTTCGATCATCACCGCGCCAACCGGGTTCATGACCCTGCCCATCTCCGCCCGCTCCACTGCCTCTTTCAGTTCTTCAAGTGTAAAATACGGACGGTCCTTCGCCAATGGCACAAGGTTGATGCCGCTCAATCGGGTCACGCAGTCACCGCTGTCATTGTAAAGGTGACTTTGCTCCTGTACCACCGCACGCGGCTTGACGCCGCAGAGCTTCCGGATGGCGAGATGATTGGCAAGGGTGCCGGTCGGCATAAAGACCGCCGCCTCTTTGCCCAACATCTGGGCACACTTTTCCTCAAGCTGTTGGACAGTGCCGCCAAGCGAATAACTGTCGGCTTCAAGTCCAACCTCGGTGTCAAATTCTGCCAGATGCTGGAGCATGGCTGAAGGGGTTTTCGGTTCGCCGTCCCCGCGAAAAATAACCGTATTGTCTGGTCGAACATCTCCAACCGGAATGTGCGCTCGGACCGATTCGGGGATATCGTGGCGTGTGTTCTGCATCAAGTCTCACCTCATTTCTGTCGGCCGGAGTCATCTCCGGGCTCGACAAGGGGCCCAAGTCTCATATAAAAATCAACCGCAGACAAGTCTACCAATTTCCCCGCCTTGTGTCAATCATTTTTATTGACGTTTCTCTGCAAATGGTATAATATCCAATCGTATGCAGTTTTTGAAGTGGAAGATTTTATTCTTTGGAAAAGCCTTACATTTTACCCATTATACCTCACGCTTAATTCACCAATGTCACATTCGGGGGACGATCGCCCCGTAGAACGTGCGGCTCGCTCGTTCGATGGGAGGCGTGGAACAAGCAAGCCGCATGTTTTACGAAAGCATCCCGATTTGAATATGACATTGGCGAATTGACATTAAAGGTGATGAAAAGCTATGATTAAAAATCGCATCAGCGAACCGATACGCATTGCCGATGTCATCGGTGGACACGTCCATCCGGCTGTCTGTGTCACTCCAAGCGGCACACTCCTGGTTGTCTACAATAAAGAGGGCGGCGGGGGGAAAGAACTCCTCTTGAGCCGCTCCGGCGATGGCGGTGCCAGATGGAGCGAACCATTGCCCATCCCCGTCATCCGCGACTGTTCAATCTATCCAGGAGCGCTGACGACGTTGAGCGACGGGCGGATATTGCTCAACTGGTCCTGTTACCGGCAAACGGGAGAGAGCCAATGGCGGGAGCCACAATTTTCGATAAGCGCCGATGAAGGCGAAACGTGGTCTACACCTCGGCATTATCCCATTACCGACCACACCAATTATACCTGCATGCGCCATGCAGTGGTTGAATGGTCAACCGTTCAGTGGGTGTGTCCTTTCTATGACCGCACCGTTCTTTACAATATGCAAACCGATCAGGTGACTCCTTTTGGCGATGGTCGCAACCATGGCATGGTGCCGATGGTTCGCACCCCCAGGGGAACCCTGGTCAGTGGTGCCCCACAAGCGCATGCGCCCGTGCCCATCGGTGTTCCGGGGAACATGGTGAGAGGTCTTCGTTCCACCGATGGCGGCAGAACCTGGGAGGCATTAGGCGTTTTTCCGCCCTTCGGTGTCGCCGGATACGATCTCACGGTGTTGACCAATGGCTGGATTGCGTTGACCTACATTGTCTACGGCGTCGGACAGGATGGGGAGTTTAGTTACGAACTGGTTCTATCGCGTGACGATGGCAAAACCTGGGACTTTGACCACGCTGTTGAAGTCTACAACCCGGGCCGGCGGATTGGAGGGCGTGGTTGGCCACGCACGGTGCAAATCAACGCTGAAACCCTTGGCACCGTCTTTTATGACCTCATCCCAGACCAACCCGGCGGGCCGGGTGTGTTCATTACCATGAGGAGTATACCCCTGTCATGAAAATTACTGAGATTGAAGCGCTACACTTGCGTCTCCCCCTGGTTGCCGAAGTTGCCGATGGCACTCAAGACTGTCTCCTGGTGCGGGTGCATACTGATGCCGGACTGACCGGATTGGGAGAGGTCGTCTCCTGCTCGTATGTTGCCCGAGCCGTTATCGAAGCTCCTCGCTCTGCGCCCTTTCGCCACGGGCTGGCTGCCATCGTAAAGGGCATGGACGCTCTTGACATAGCGGCTGTGTCGCAGGCGATGGTCGAAGGCACAAGCTGGTACGGTCCGGGCGGCGTTACCCGCCACGCGATGAGTGGTATCGATATGGCACTCTGGGATATCCGTGGCAAGGCGTGGGGCAAGCCGGTTCGCGCCCTATTGAGCGAGACGGCAGTTGACACGGTAAAATGTTATGCCAGCGTTCTCTGGCCCGAAGGCCCAGACCGGGTGGCAGCCTCTGCACGGGCGTTCCTGGAACAGGGCTATCAGGCAGTGAAATACGGCTGGGCACCCATGGGTCCAGACCCAGAGCTGGACGAGGTGCTGGTGGCCGCAGCCCGCGATGCGCTGGGGGGTGAGGTAAATCTGATGGTGGATGCCGGCCGTGCCTGGGATGCTCAGACAGTGCTTGAGCGCGTGTCTCGGTTCCAAAAATATGACATTTTCTGGCTTGAGGAACCGCTGCATCCCTACGACCTGGACGGGTACAGGAAGCTTTCCACGGACTCGTCGATACCGATTGCCGCGGGAGAGGTTCTCACGCTGACTGAAGAATATGAACATCTCCTCAAAGATGGGAGGATACAGGTCGTTCAACCCGACCTGGGACGAGTGGGCGGCATCACGGGTGGACAGCGCATCGCCGATCTCGCCCGGGGGACCGGTGCCTGGGTCGTCCCACATGCCTTTGGCACGGGCGTACTATTGGCAGCCTCCGCTCAGTGGGCAGCCACCCTCCAGGAGCCGCTGACCGAGTTCACTCGTGCCGCGTCCCCACTGGCGCAAGACCTGGTACGGCATCGTATGACCTTCAGAGACGGCATGCTACATCTGACGGATGCGCCCGGTCTGGGGGTAGAATTGGATGAGCAGGTTGTTGAGCGGTATCGCGTTAAGTAACCCAAGTTGCCACTGATTCAAAGAATCAGCGGAGGATGAATGGGGCGTTTGCTCATTTGCAGAATTTGGGTTGGGGTTGAAATCCCTCCGCGCCGTTTATCCCGATCTATCGGGGCGAAAGTCCGAGACCTTCCAAAATTCATTTGCAGATTTGCTCATTTGCTCATTTGCTCATTTTAATCCATCGAACCCACCACCGCCCAGTAGATGGCGGACTGGACGATACCCGAACTGGGTAGAATTTTGACATCATAGGTGGGAACCGGAACTAAGGCATCACCATAGGGCCACCTGGGGCGAATGAAATAATCTGGGGGCGGGCCATCAGTGGAGGAATCGTCCGTCCCCGCAATGACCTCCACAATGATAGCGCCGGCGCGACGGGCGGTTTCGTAGGCCGCTTTCGGACGCCGATAATAGCCCAGGAAAAAGAAGAGGTCGCCCGGTCCCAGTCTTTTCTCTAGCTCTGCTGCCGACGGTGTTTCTCCCGAAAGCCGTTCGAGGGGGCGCATCCACTTTGGGTCACCAGGGGCACCGAACTGATACACAGGAAAATGTGAAATGAGGGACGCATAGATGTGGTGCCCACTCTCCCTGACCTTTGAACACACCTGCGCAACCTTTTCAATCGTCGCGACCTCCGCATCACGCAACGCACGCAAACACTTCTCAATTTCCTCAAGGTAGCCCCGGCCCAGCCGTCCCGGGGAAATTGGTGGAACGCTGTGCTTTTCATGGAAACGGTGTCCGTGAAATTTTGCATTCCGTTCACGGGCACCCGGCACCAGAACACTTTGATACATCGTCGCCATGCAGCCAAGGCGCGTGAGCGCCGCCACCATTTCCCCTGTGAAAGTCCACAGCACGACAAGGTTTTGCAGCGAAATCAGCGGATAGGATTCCCCGCTGAAATGTGAAGTCACCGTCGGTGGCAGCGAAAGCGAACTCTCCAGAAACACATTCACATCAGTCAAGAGTTCAATTGCCGCAGGCGGCCCCACGCCAATAACAAATGCGCCGGTCTGATGCAGTTGCTGCAACAGAGCAAGGTCTTTTTCAGGGGTTGTGTTCGACCAGCCGACAATCACCGTATCTCTGTCTGACAACGGGGCGGTGGGTGTGTATTCCTTGAGCAGCATCAACCCACCTGCGCGAACAACGCCTTCCGAAACAAAATCCGGGCGAACACTGGCGATGAAGAGTTCTCCACCCGCTACCAGTCGTTCCGCGACCGTCTCACCCGCCTCTGTTATCTGCGGAAGTCCCTTTCGGGCTTCCTTCATTCCAGTAAGCAGTGCATCGAAGTAGCGCTGACTAAAAGGGTTCATTTGATATTTTTTCTCCTGTACATCACTCAGAGGGTGTGTGAAAAGTGGTGTGGAAGCAACCTTTTCAAGGTTTTAAGTGCTGTGTCGAGTCACTTGGGGTGCATTCCGACCAAGTGTTTGCTACCATCGGCCTTCTCACCAACTCCGATCGAAGATCGGGGTTATCGATAGAGATGCGCCAAAATTGACTTTATGTTATCATGATTCGCACATTCGATTAAACAAAAAAAAAGATTCTCGACTGCTTGCTCTCCCAAAAGCGTCGTGAAAAATAACTTGACTTTGTTATATTTTCCTGTAGCCCAAGATTCTATCTTGGTTCGTGAACGAAATGGCCAACTTAGAAAGTTGGGCTACAAGGGCATCCGTTTCTAATAATTTAACAAAGTCAAAATAAAAACCGAACCATTCGCAAACAAGCCGTTCAGGAAAACTGTGGGCGGCTTGTTTTGTTGGTACAGTGTGCCAAACTTGGGCAATGCGCTAAACATCATTTTCAGGGTTGACGCGAAATCGATTCTTTGCTATACTTTCGGCATGAAACAAAAAAACAGTTATCGAAAAGGAGAAGAACATGAGAACCATTAACGTTGGCTTCATCGGCGTCGGCGGGATTTCCCAGGCCCATTGCCGCACGCTCTCCGGAATTGAGGGGGTGAAAATCGTCGCCGCCTCGGATGTCTCGCAACCGAACCTTGACCGTATGAAAGCGCAGTGGGGCGTCGAGCATCTCTTCACAGACTATCACGAGATGCTCCAAATGGACGAGATTGAAGCGGTGTTTGTGTGTACGCCCACAGCCGTTCATGCCGCTCCGACAATCGCCGCATTGAAGGCGGGGAAGCATGTCCTGTGCGAAAAACCGATGGAAGCCAGGTTGGACGCTGCTACAGAGATGGTGCGTACTGCACATGAGACCGGCAAGAACCTGATGATCGCCCTCAAGTTGCGCTTCAGTCCACAGGTGCAGAAAGCCAAAGCGATCATTGAGGCGGGGACACTGGGCGACATTTACTATGTCGAAACAGTCGCTGATCGGCGACGCGGCATGCCGGGCGGCAGTTTCATCCGCAAGGCAACTGCGGGGTTTGGCGCGGTTGCGGACATTGGGGTCTACGCCCTGGACACGGCGCTTTACCTGATGGGGCACCCGAAACCGATCGCGGTGTCAGGGATGACCTCCGACTACCTGGGTCTTCACAACACCTGGAATCCCGCCCTCAAAGAGACGGAGGTGGAGGACTTTGCAGTGGGTTGGGTGCTGTTCGACAACGGGGCTCGCATGGTATTCAAGACATGCTGGCTCATGAATATGGACTCCCTTGGCGGAACGATCTTCCTCGGAACCCAAGCGGGTCTCCGCATTGGTATTGGTGAAGTCCGTGGCCCGCAGGATGGCGTACGCGTATATGGCGATAAAGATGGCGAAATCCACGACGAGGTCTACACCGAGTTTCCATCAGTGGATGTCTTCCGCGCCGAAGACACGGCCTTCCTGGATTCCGTGCGTGAAGGCAAACCATCGCCAATCGCTCCGGACGGCGTGTTGCTCACCAACGTCATCATTCAGGGAGTTGTGGACTCTCAAGCGATCGGTGGCCGCGAGGTTGAGGTCACCGTGCCGACCTTCACATAGAATTCACCCACTGCCCCCCGAGGGAGCGGGGCAGGCCGATCTCTCGGGGTTTCACGCATCACAGGCTTCTGAGACCATTTCTGAATGAAAATGCCGCATTACCCCCAAGATTCAAGATTCAGGATTCATTGTCTCTTGCGTCTTGAATCTTGAATCGGATTCCAGATGCAAGATTCAAGATGCGGGGGACGTTCGGGAAATTTGAAACATGCCCCTTGCTTACCCGAACAGTTTCCACGCTAGGTCACTTGTGTCGTGATGCCAAGCCTCTCCGCCTCGCGGGTCGTGAAGGGCATAATGGTCGCCTTCAGCGCGTCGCCCAGTGGCAACTGGCTGTCTAGCACCTCTCCCACGAAGTCAACGCGCTTGAGAAAATTCCATCGTCTAAAGTAATCACTGACAATCACGACATCTACCAAGTCATCATAGCCCTTGGGGATAACCTCCAATCTGATTGAGTGCTTGGCAGGTACTCTCTCCCTCAGGGCGCGTTCCAGTACCTGTTTTACCTTCTGCGCAAAAGCATTGCATTGAGCCATTGGATAACCCTCCTTACATCGTTTAAGAAACCATCTGCCTCCTGCTTTCCATACGGTTTACCTGTGTAACGAATCTCCACTCGCCAAATACTGTCAATGCGTCTGAAGCACGCTCGGATGGTTTCATCGTCATTCACCGCTTTGGCTAACCCTGTGCTTCTTATCAGAAATTGAAGGTCATGGGTCCAAAATCGTTCTGGCAACCCCTCGACGCCCAGGTGCTGACAGACCGCAGCTTTAAGCTTGCACTCAACAGCGTAACCCGCCAGATACACTGAGCCGTGCCAGCGTCCATGCTTGAACAGGAAGCGAGCGTCTGTCAGCATCCGCCGTGATGACTCCTCATAGACCGTCCGCTTGGTGCGCTGTCTACCTATCTGCGCCATGCTTCCACCTCATGCGGTTCACCTTCAATAATACCATTGGGTCTCAACCCACTTATTCCCGCCGCGGGCGAACGACGCTCCCATCCTCTTCAATGAGCGGACGGTGGTAAATATAAGGCGGTTCCAGGACGGCGCGTTGGGCTTCCGTCAATTCGTTGACCCATTCAGGGAATGACGTTTGATGATAGCCCCCGGCGAAGTGGAGATACTTGGGCGAATAGCGGTACAGCAGCGACCGCCTCTCATGCTTTGACCGCCAGGGCAGGGTGCCATGCGAGGTCGCTTCATTGAAAATCACAAGGTCCCCCGCCTTGCATGGGACATTATAAACGATTTCCGGGTCCGACTCCCACAGCGAAATCTCTCTGGGGCGTGGAAAGTTTGCCTTATGGCTCCCCGGAATCACACAGAGCCCACCGTCTCCGGGATTCACGTCTGCGAGTTGATACTGAAAAACGACCATGCCGCAACGCACCTGCCCGTTCGTGTAGATATAATACTGAGACCCATCGAAATGGTAGTTGCCGGATCCGTGTATAGTCAATCCCTCCGCCCCGGCAGTGGAAGTGAGAATGAAAGGGGAGCCATCCATCCGCCACCCGCGCCCATGAATCGTATTGAGCTTGTCGAAATCTTCCAGTAACAAAGAATGTAAAACAATTGCTGAAACATGCCATCTTCCGAATAGGTTAAGGAGTCCATCGGAGCACTTCTCCCAACGGTTTCCGTTTCGGCTTCGGCACCTCCGCGGGATAGCCAACATAGTAGAACCCGATGATATATTCCTTCTCCGGGTCGATGCCGAGGAGGTTGTATGTGCCACGCTCCATCGTGATAGGTCCGGTGCTCCACTGCATCCCGACACCCATCTCCCATGCGGCGAGTTGGATGTTCTGCATGGCACAGCAGGTTGCCGCGTAGTCCTCCCGACGGCGTTGCTCGTCCCCTTCCTGGAGACATGAGACAGCCAGGATATTCGGTTTGGACATGAACTTCTTAAAGCCTGCTTCGCCAATTTTTGCCCGGTTCTCTGCATCGACATGAGCAGCCGCCTTCTCCATCTGGATTTCTCTATACCGTTGTGCGAGTATCAACTTCGACTGTTCGCCAATCACCGTGAATCGCCACGGCTCCGTGATGTGGTGGTTGGGCGCCCAGATACCGAAACTGAGCATCTTCTCAATGACCTCCTTCGGCACAGGTTCTTGCTTGAATTGAAAAATGGTGCGGCGCGATAGAATCGCCTCTGTAACCGTCATAAAAAAACCTCCCAAGTTCGAGACTTCCTAAGTCTTTGAGACTTAGGAAGTCTGGATGGAAAAACTTCAATGATTACCAATCGAGAATTGCGCCATCGTGGGCGCGGACTGTGGTCGCATGGATGATGTCCGGTTTGAAGGGATACTTTTTCGCCGCTGCTTCATCAACTTCGATTCCCAGTCCCGGCGCATCACATTTTAACCAGTAACCGTTCTCGGTCTGCAGATTGTGCTGAACCACCTCCCATCGCCAGGGCACATCGGTCAGCATATCCTCTTGGATGAGGAAGTTGGGCGTGGAAAGGGCAAAGTGAAGCGCGGCGGCGTTCGCAACGGGGCCGAGTGGATTGTGCGGCGCGACTCCCATGTAGTACGTCTCCGCCATGGCGGCAATCTTCTTGGCTTCCCAGAGCCCGCCACAGTGACAGAGGTCCGGCTGGATAATATGGCACGCCTGTTTTTCAAAGAGCTCCCGGAATCCGAAACGGGTCAACAATCGCTCACCCGTCGCAATCGGCACCGGGCTGGCTTTGCGAACCTCGACCATGGCATCAACATTTTCTGGCGGCACCGGCTCTTCGATGAAGTAGGGGCGATATGGCGCGAGGATACGGCAAAATTCAATTGCGTTCGCCGGGAAATGCCGACCGTGACAATCGAGCATGATGTCGATTCCTTCGCCGAGCGCCTCCCGCAACGCCCCCATCAGCCCGACGGCGCTGTTGTAGTCCGCGATGCGATTCAGGCTCTCGGTCGGCGGTGTCAGCAAAACCTTGACGGCGGTGTAACCTTTGGACACGACCGCAAGCGCCCGCTCCACAAACACCTGCGGGTCGTGGCTGAATTGCGATTCGTACACAGCCTTCATCTCCCCACCGCCCAGATGGGTCGGTGGGGTGCGAACCTTATCGCGCACCGCCCCGCCGAGGAGTTGATAGACCGGCTTATTGACCGATTTGCCCAGTATGTCCCAGAGCACCTGCTCAATGCCGGAGATGGCGGACATCCCAATGACCCCCATCCGCCAGAACGATTGCCGATACATTTTCTGATAGAGATGCTCAATCCGCGCCGGGTCCTCACCGATGAGCATCGGTGCAAAGTCTTCAACGGCACCGACAACGCTCCGGGTCTTCCACTCCAGGGAAGCCTCCCCCCAGCCGACAAGACCGGCCTGGTCTGTTTCCACCTTGACGAAAACCCAGTTGCGCATCTGGGCGTTGACGACGACGGTTTTAATCGCTATAATTTTCATAACTCTCCATCCTAGTAAATATCTCCGCGTTTATCAATCTCCAATATTTCAATTTTTTGATGTAACGGGCATGTTTCAACATGCCCGATTTACATTGATTATAACTAACCGATCATTTGAGCGGCTTTTTCAAAGTCCGCCGGGGTGTTGACGTTAAAAAACGAAAGCCCCTGTGGGTCAAACTTTTGCCACTCCTGCGGCTCGACCCTGCGAACAGCGATGCGGTCATACAGCGCATGCACACGCAATTCCCCCTCAACCAACATCTGATGGATGACTGGCACACACCGTTTAGAGTAAACGGCGGATAGCGTTTGGAACGTCGGAGCGGAGGAACCCCCTTCTTCTACATAAGGAACGACGGCATCGTAGTCTTCCAAAATGGAAGCCAGGTAAGAGAGGAGGTTCGGCTGCAAAAGCGGCATATCACAACCGACACAAAGCACAGACGGGTTAGCTGCATAAGTGAGTCCCGTGTAGATACCCCCCAACGTTCCCATGTCTGGAACAATATCAGTATACATCGGCAGGCCCAAATGGGCATATAGCGCGGGGGTTTTCGTAATCACCAACACATCCGCCGTGATAGCTCGCATTCGGCGGATGACGTGTTCAATGATGGTCTCAGCTCCCAGGCGCATCGTTGCCTTATTCTGTCCCATTCGGCGACTGCTCCCACCGGCAAGGATAACCCCTGTGACTGCGTTGTTGATGCTTTTCATGATGACCTCGCAACCGCATTGTGATTGAGGATTAAGGATTGAAGATTGAGAATTTAATAGACAATTATCAGGTGTTAGGTGTTAGAGGCTTTGGGAGTAATTCCCTAAGACCTAACTTGACTTTGTTAGATTTCCCCCGATAGAGCGGCCTGCCCCGATCCCTCGGGGGGCAGGTGTTTACATCCCGCCTAGCGGGGCTCTGTAGCCCAAGATTCTATCTTGGTTTTTGAGCGGAGAGGCCAACGTTGTCTTAGGTTTCTAAAAGACAACAACTTAGAAAGTTGGGCTACAAGAGCATCCATTTCTAATGTAACAAAGTCAAGCTAATACCTAACACCTAACACCTTCAATCCTCAAAGAGCAGTTCGCGTCGAATCCACGAGACCACCTGTTCGACTCCAATACCGCTTCGTAAGTTTGTGAAGACGAAAGGCTTCTCCCCTCGCATTCGCTTCGAGTCCCGTTCCATGATGTGAAGGTCAGCGCCGACATGGGGTGCCAGGTCTATCTTATTGATGACCAGCAAATCCGAACGGGTGATGCCGGGGCCACCCTTGCGCGGAATTTTGTCACCGCCAGCGACATCAATAACGTAGATGGAGGCATCGACCAACTCCGGGCTGAAGAAGGCGGCAAGATTATCTCCGCCACTTTCGAGGAACAGGATATCTAACTGCCGAAAACGGCGCGTCATCTGCTCAATGGCTTCGAGATTGGCAGAGATGTCTTCGCGGATGGCGGTATGGGGGCACCCACCGGTCTCGACGCCGAGGATGCGGTCTGATGGAAGTGCTTCGGCACGTAAGAGAATTTCGGCGTCCTCACGGGTATAAATGTCATTCGTAATGGCAGCCAACTCATAGTCTTGACGCATGGCTTTGCACAACTTTTCGATGAGCGCGGTTTTGCCGGAGCCGACCGGGCCGCCGATGCCAATTTTTAACGGTTTCATGGAACGCTGTCTCCTTTCAACAAGGTACTGACTTCAGGATTCAGGATTTAAGATTCAAAATTCAGGATTCAAGATTCAGAACTTGCCTTGAGCTTGCCGAAGGGATTCAGGATTCAAGGTTTCGACAGGTCGAAGACTCTCGGAACGGAGCTCAACCCGGCGGATTCAGGATTCACTTGAATCTTGTATTCTGAATCTTGCATCTTGCATCTCACGAAATGAAAAGTCTGGTATAGAGCCGCTCATGCTGCATGCTCCGAATATCAAGCCCCGGTGTGAAGCCCCCTAAATCTTCTATCCCCGCCTTCTGCGCGAACACCGCGATTTCCAAGAGGTCTGGGCGAATCGCCTGAATCACCCGTTGCCCTTCGGTTGCGCCGAGGGGGATGAGCCGCACCGCTGCGGAGACTTGTCCGACAACGTAGGCATGCAGATAACCCAGCAGCGCAACGGGTAAGTCGATTGAAGCGGCCGCTGTTATCAATCCGTAAGCAATCGAATGATGTCCGGCGCACTCCCCCGTCTGAATTTGTTTTTCATACGCATCCACAATCTCGCTGGTGAATAGCCTTCGGGCGTTTCGCAGGAACTGCTTGCCAATCTGTATGCTTCCCTGCCGGGACTCGCGGGGTAACTTCAGGGCTGTCAAGCGGCCGTCAAGGTCAACGATCTGCTCAATAGCGAAAGCAGAGCTTTCGCACTCCAAAGTAGCTTTGTATGACAGGGCTACGGCGATTGCATCCGCATTTCGTATCCCGTAATGCAGAGATGCTCGTAACAGTTCCTCAAAGGTCGCTCGATCTTTGACCAATCCTTTCTGGACGTATGTCTCCAGGCCGAAGGAGTGGGCAAATGTGCCTGTCGGAAAGAAGCTATCAATCAGTTGAAGCAGCGAAAGCAGCGATTCACGGGTCGGGTCTTTTTCAATGGCCATGGGAGTGAATGGGTGACTGTCGAGCGGCATGGGTGAAGATGCGTTCCTCAATCGTATAAGCGTATCCGAGTCGATCTAACTGTTTTTCGAGAGCCGGTTCGTAAGGGGTGAGAATGGCCCCCGCTCCGTTCCGAGAGTCCGAGACCTGAAATCCGATGGGACGGTGGAGGTTGCCAATCTGATAACACGCCAGACCAAATTCTTCGCGGGTGTTGAGACGCAACACAAAAACCTTTTCCGGGATGCCTGCTACCACGATTTCGAGTTGCGCATCCCGATAAAGCACATCGCCGGGGAACAAAATGGTTCCTGTGGGAAGCGCCAGCCCGATTTCTCGTCCCGCTTGCGTTGTGAGTCGCCCTCGGCATTTCTGCCGACCTTCCCAATCCAGCAACACAATATCACGCTCCGAGGGGTGCTGATTGCTTTGTTCTGTGACGATGTTTTCGACGATGATCATCGTGTGTCCTTTCAAAGACAGGCGGGCCTACTGCTTTGCAACTGTCCGGTCAAGGGTTTGCTTGATGCGGTGATAGGCGCGAGGGGTGAGGTAGATTGCGTTTTTTCGAGCGAGGTGCCCGACACGTTTCGAGGTAGGAATCGATCTGTTCCTGAATACGCCGCATCTCATCAAGCGGTCCTTCGGCCATGAGGGCGAACTGTTGCGTGTTGAGCGGAAGCACTTCAGCCCGTAAAGTAGCCAGGGCACGATACATTCGTTCCAATTGATCCAATGCCTGGTGAAGTTGTTTGTCATTTTGAATCATAGTTGTATCCTCACAATCCCCTTGCGGGCTTCTGGTTGGCCGCGAACCTGTTGGAAAAAATCCGTGTATTCGTTGTACTCAGGGCGGTTCTCCCGGGCGACAAAGAGATCAAAGCCATACCGCCTGCGGACCCGATGGCTCGACAAACCGAAAACTACCTTTTGCGGATTGCCGCTTGAAAAGCCGGAGGACTACCGCTGTCAACTGCAACGCCTGGCTAGGGCCCCTTGCCCTCTGCGGCCTTGGCAAAAAACTCCCATATTTCGGAGTCATTCTTCGCCAGGCTCTTGAACTTCTCTATATCGGGATTCTGTAGGTTCTTCAATGTATCGCGCTTGAGTTGCCTCACTTGAATTTGGCTATCCTGTGTTGATACCAGAAAAAGCAAACCGTCGGCAAGGTCGTACTCCGCGCCATTGAGCGTGATGATACCCGTTTTTCCGTCCGCTGTTTCGCAATGCCATTCAACGCGCTGTCCATCAGAGGAGATGTGAAATCCTTCGTACCTTACGCCTTTCTTTGTGGTACTGCCGTGCGAACTGGCACGCTCTGTGTCCGACCAAATGATGAAAAGGATGGCCTTTTCCCCAGTTCCGTAAATACAAGCTCCGTAACTAATACTAGCTTCGTCAATGCCAGGAATTTTAACTTCGGTAGACGACCAACTCGAACTCCCGGACGACACGCCAACGTTTTTGCCTGTGAAGTCACAACCGAGGAAACAAAGGCAGTAACCAAAGACAAAGCAATAGCGGATTATCGTAAATAGATGAGGCATGGAGTGAATCCTAACTGATTATGCGAAAAAGTTGTATAATTCGGGTTGATACTTCAAAATTGGGTTGTCAACTATATATGAAAACGGATCCAGAGTCAAGTCAAATATTGAGCCCAACCCCCTAAAACAAAAAATACCGTTGCGCCATCGGCAGCACCTCGGCGGGTTCACAGGTCAAGAATTCTCCATCGGCCCGCACTTCATAAGTTTCCGGGTTGACCTCGATTTTGGGCAGATAATCGTTGTGTATCATTGCGGCTTTGGTGAGTGACCGACAATTTTTTACCCCGACGAGCGGCTTTTGGAGTCTGAGACGACTTCCGATTTCTCGTTCCATCGCCGCTTGAGAGACGAACGTGTAAGAAGCCACGTAAGGCACACGCCCAAACGCGCCGAACATCGGACGCCCCAGGACGGGCTGCGGCGTCGGAATGGAGGCGTTCGCATCCCCCATCGCCGCCCAAACGATGAAACCGCCCTTCAGCACCAACTGTGGCTTCACGCCGAAGAAGGCAGGGTGCCAGACTACCACATCCGCCAGTTTGCCCACCTCAATCGAGCCCACATGCTCGGCAATCCCCTGCGCCACGGCGGGGTTGATTGTGTACTTGGCGATGTAGCGTTTCGCACGAAAGTTGTCCGCCTTCCCGCCTCCCCCCGTCCACGGGGGGACCGAGGGGGGGTGCCCACTCTCTCCCCCCCCCCCTTGGTCCCCCCCGTGGACAGGGGCGGAGGGGTTGGGATGAGGGTTCCGCGCTGCACCTTCATTTTATGGGCGGTCTGCCATGTCCGAATAATTACCTCGCCGACGCGCCCCATCGCCTGTGAGTCGGACGACATCATACTGAATGCGCCTAGGTCGTGCAAAATATCCTCGGCGGCGATGGTCTCCGGGCGGATGCGGGACTCCGCAAAAGCCAGGTCTTCGGGGATGGAGGCGTCGAGGTGATGACAGACCATCAGCATGTCCAGATGCTCGTCGATGGTGTTGACCGTAAAGGGTCGCGTCGGATTCGTCGAGGAGGGCAGCACATTGCGCTCGCCGCAGACTTTGATGATATCCGGCGCATGTCCACCGCCGGCCCCCTCCGTATGATAGGTATGAATCGTCCGTCCTTTGAAAGCCGCAATCGAATCTTCGACAAACCCCGCTTCATTGAGGGTGTCGGTGTGGATGGCGACCTGGACATCGTATTCATCAGCGACAGAGAGGCAGCAGTCAATGGCAGCGGGCGTCGTTCCCCAATCCTCGTGCAACTTCAGCCCCAACGCGCCCGCTTCGATCTGTTCGCGCAAGGCGTCCGGGAGTGATGAGTTGCCCTTCCCCAGAAAGCCCAGATTGATGGGGAACCCATCCGCAGCCTGGAGCATCCGCGCGATATTCCACGGCCCCGGCGTGCAGGTTGTGGCGTTGGTGCCTGTGGCGGGGCCCGTCCCGCCGCCGATCATCGTGGTGATACCCGATGAGAGCGCTTCATTGACCTGCTGCGGACAGATGAAGTGGATATGCACATCAAGCCCGCCCGGTGTCACAATCATACCTTCAGCGGCGATGACCTCCGTCCCTGCGCCGACAATCATTCCGGGGCTGACGCCTTCCATCAGATTCGGATTCCCCGCTTTGCCAATCCCCGCAATTTTCCCGTCTCGGATGCCGATGTCGGCTTTGACAATCCCCCAATGATCCAAAATTAAGGCATTGGTGAGCACCAGGTCCAAAGTTCCTTCAGACCGCGTCACACCCGGGGCTTGTCCCATCCCATCTCTTAACGTTTTGCCGCCGCCAAATTTGCACTCGTCCCCATAAACTGTGTAATCTTTCTCCACTTCGATAAACAACGCTGTATCCGCTAGACGGACCCTGTCCCCAACGGTCGGACCATAGATGTCTGTGTATGTGCGACGTGGAATGGTTAGTGACATTTCAGTCTTCCTTCTTTGTTATGATGTATGTTGCGTGAAACGTAATCAAAAGATTCGGGATTCAGGATGCAAGATGCAGGATACAAGGTTTCGACAGGCCGAAGGCTCTCGGAACGGAGCTCAACCCGGCGGATGCAGGATGCAAGATGCAGGATTCAGGATTCACTTGAATCTTGAATCCTGAATTCTTGTTTGATTTCATCTGCTTTTCTCCAATGCGGCATCCCGAATCGCGGGGTCATCCAGCGCACCATTCGTCTTGCTGTTTAATCCGTAAACGATGCGCTTCCCTTTGAACGCCGTCAAGACGACAGTCTTTTCGTCGCCCGGTTCAAACCGGATAGCAACCCCCGAAGGGATATTCAAACGCATGCCGTAAGCCTTTTTCCGGTCAAACTGGAGCGCCGGATTGACTTCAAAAAAGTGGAAGTGTGAGCCGATCTGTATGGGTCGGTCCCCTTTATTGACGACTGTCACCTCGACCGTCTCCCGGCCGACATTCGCGGAAATATCGCCCTCGGCAAGGATGTATTCACCTGGAATCATACCATCATTCCTCCTTCGTTGCATGGTAAAACGTAAAACGTGAGGCGTGATTTGCTTGATTGCTCATTTTCTACCGAATCGGGTTGTGTACAGTGACCAGTTTGGTGCCGTCGGGAAATGTGCCCTCAACCTGGACTTCATGAATCATCTCCGGCACCCCTTCCATCACATCGTCGCGAGTCAAGACAGTTGCCCCGTAGTGCATCAACTCAGCAACGGATTTGCCATCGCGGATGCCCTCTAAAATCTCAGCGGTAATCATCGCAACGGCTTCGGGATAATTTAGTTTCAATCCGCGCCCTTTCCGGGCCTTGGCAAGCTGCGCAGCGGTGTATATCAGCAACTTCTCTTGTTCACGGGGGGTTAAGTTCATCAGGCAATTCCTCCAAGTTTGTGGATTAATTTATCGGGGCCATAGCCACTCGGATGAGATCGCCCTGCATCGCTCTATCGAAAGCGGCGTTAATCTCCTTCAGCGGATAGATTGCCCCGATCAACGCTCCGAACGGGTAGCGATCGCGTTTCTCCTCGACAAATCGGAGCGCAACACTGAGTGCCGATGGATGATAATTGTGATTCCCACGGATTGTCAAGCATTTTGTGACGATCTGATGGGCATCCACAGTGACGTCAGCGTTCGGGTAGACAAAGCCGAGTGTCAGACATCGCCCGCCGATTCCCAACCAATCAATCGTGTTTTTTAACGCCGCCCCTGTTGCCTGGTGCCGTTCCAAGAGAGTAAAATATTTTCACCACAAGATTCCACGCAAAACGTCCGTCAGATCGCTTCAAAAGCCCAAGCCGTTTCAAATCATCTTCTGTCCACCGGGCTTGTTGCTCAACGATTGTTTTCAGCGTCTTGGCTGAAAACGTCTCACCGGAACGGTGAAAAGAAACCGTCACCATCCTGCCGTCTGGGTGCTGGTAGCGTTGGCGGCTACCTTTCTGGTGACGAAAAAAAAACCGTCTCTTTTGAGAGCGGCAATGAGTTCACGAGCGGTGAGGTGATGGAGACGGCTGTAATCAATTAGCATAATTTAGAGAGTCGCTGCCACGCGGGAATCAGTGAACACAACCCCCTCTTCCTGCGGGCTCTCCGGTATCGGTTCTTCGTCTTCGATGAGTTCCTCGACCACCATCTCCACGACCTCGCGGATATGCTTCAGGGCTTCCTCTTTCGTATATCCCCATGTCGCGGCGCCATACTTTTCAAGCATCGGACAACACGCAAACCAGCGGTCTTCATCTGGCTCGACCACGACCTTAAACGCATAAGTTGTCATCTATTCCTCCTGCACGGGAAGGATTTTAATTTCTTTCCGCATAATGTGTTAAATTCGGTGGCATAAGGCGCATATCGCCTCCCGCCCCAACTTGAGGTGTCAAAATGGCATCTCAAGTCATTGAATTCTTCTTTGGTGAGGCGGAACTGTAAAATTTTCGGCAGGGGGCTACATCATCCGCCGGTAGTGCTCATGGATTTCACTGTTTTCGTCCGATTCTTCTTCATGCGCACGGGGCTCAACCGAAGGCACAACGATCTGATTTTCGATAAATTCTCTCGCTGTCTGATAAATTCCATCAAGTTCTGAACGGGAGGGGCGATGGCGCGAAAAATGAATCATATCGCAAGCGCGGAGAATTTCACCGACGTGGTCTACGACACTATCCGTCAGATTATGGGGAAGGGCCTCCAGGATGTGACCCGTTGTTGCCTCTAATATCTTGATGTGATATTTCTCTCCAACATAACGCTTGATAATCATCGCGATTGCGTCGTAATATTCACGGATTTGCCCCGCTTCACGTAACTGTAGAACCTGCTCCAACTCTTTGAGCGAGATGGACTCAAGCGTGTAGGATTGGCGCTCCAAAGCAGGTAAAGGCATGCCCTGGGAGGACTCTGCTCGGGGCGTTCCTTCAGAGGGATAGGGCATCTCTACCGGCGATGAAGAAGGAATTGTCGGCGGGTATTGTGATACGTGCCTCATTTCGGTCTGTTTTGCCCGAGAGAAAAGGCGAGAAAGGGAGGGTTTGTTTCGGCGCAGCCATGTGTAAATGCCCAGACCGATGCCAATCACAACCAGCGTCGGCAGAACCACCCAGGCAATCGCACCGATGAGACCCGAACTGGTTCCGCTACCGATGAAATCGTTGTTTGCTGCAAACAGGTGGGTCGTTCCCAAAGCAAATCCGACTAAAGTCAAATTGATTAATCGTCGCACAGGTCGTATTCCTTAATTTTTCTGAAGATAGTTCGCTTTGAAATGTTCAAGATACCCGCTGCTTTGGCTTTGTTGCTTCCGACGTGCTGAAGCGTCGCCCGGATGGCTTCCTTTTCAATCTCCGCGAGGGACATCCCCACTTCCATATTGAGACGCGGCGATGAAGGCGCAGACAAGCCGGTATCTCGAACGGTTGGCACAGATAAAATGATGGGGGTGCTTGCGCCAGCAAACTTCAAGATATGTTCAGGGACATCCTCAAGGTCTAACTCCGGTTGATTCGACATGACGACCATACCATCGATGCAATTCTTCAACTCACGCACATTGCCGGGCCAGTCATACTTCATCAAAGCACGCAAAGCGCGAGGTGTCATGTTCTTGATCATTTTCCGATTCTCCCGGCAAAATTCCTCAATAAAAACTTTGACCAGAAGGGGAATATCCTCTTTGCGCTCTCGGAGGAGGGGCACGGTCATCCGAATCACATTCAACCGGTCATAGAGGTCTGCCTGAAACTTCCCACACTTAACCGCCTCTTCGAGGTCACGATTCGTCGCGCAAATCACGCGGACGTCAACTTGAATCGTTTCATTTCCGCCGACCCGCTCAAACTCCTTTTCGGCAAGCACGCGCAGGAGCCTCGTCTGGTTTGACGGGCTTAATTCGCCAACCTCATCCAGAAACAAAGTGCCGCCATGCGCGGCCTCAAATCGTCCCTTTCGCCTTTGATAAGCCCCTGTAAATGCGCCTCGCTCATGTCCAAAAAGTTCTGATTCGGCAAGGCTTTCGTTCAGTGCGGCACAATTGAAGACAACAAGTGGACCGCGCCTCAAGCTACGGTGATGGATGGCACGGGCAACGAGCTCTTTCCCCGTGCCTCGCTCGCCACGAATCATCACGGTGGCTTTCGTCGGAGCAACCTGCGCAATGATTTCCCGAATATCCAGGAGTTTCGGCGAATGCCCCGTCAACTGGATGAGCCCTACTTTTGCATCAATCTGGGACTGTAATTGACGATTTTCTAAGGTGAGGCGTTGGCTCTCGAGTGTCTTGTGAAGGACGGCCTTCAAGTGGACAGGGTTAATGGGCTTAGGGAGAAAATAGCTCGCTCCTTTGTGAAGCATGGCTTTGATACCAACATCTGTTTCCAATACGTTCGGTGTGGTAATAAAAATGACACCGGCATCCGGGTTTTGGCGTTGAGCCGCTTCAAGGAGTTTCAGACCGTCAATTCGCTCCTCCTTGAGTGGCGCAATCAAAATATCGACCTTGAGGTGCTCGATGCGATCTAAAGCCGCATACATGTGATGCGTCATCAAAAGATGTAAGCCTTCACCCTCAAGTGCACGACAAATGGTTTCACCCTGTCGATGGTCAGACTCAACAATGAGAACAGTTGTCTGGTTATTCATCTTTTTAATTCCTTCACTTCTCAATGGGAGGGCGACGCTCCCGCGGAGCGAAAGGTTCGGCAGCGCCTCCCCCGATTCATCGGGGAGCCTCACCCTCCCCCCGGAACGGTTATCCTAATTTTTGTCGAACCATTTGACTCACGACGGAATGGTCCGCTTTCCCCCTGAGTTGAGGGATGAGTTTTCCCATGACTTTTCCCATATCCCGCATGGAGGTTGCGTTTGTCTCTGCAATCACCTTTACCACCAACGTTTCGATCTCCGCTTCTGACAGTTGAGTGGGTAGGAATTCTTGTAGCACCTGAATCTGCGCTTCCTCTGCTTCAACAACCTCGCTACGGTCGGATTTCCGCAACTGTTCGAGGGCGTCCTTCCGTTTCTTGATTTGGCTGGCGATGACCTCTAAAACGCCATCATCTTCCAATTCCTTCTGATCGTTGATCTCTTTATCCCGAATCGCACCGCGCGCCATACGGATGGCAGAAAGACGCCCTTTGTCTTGCGCCTTCATCGCCCGCTTCATCTCTTCATTTAATCTTTCTTTGAGATTCATTAAATTCCTCATATTATAAATGAGCAAATGAGCAAATCCTTCGTCCCGATCTCTGATCGGGAGACAAGTTCTGCACATGGATGTTGGAAGGTCTGGGACTCCTGTGCAGCGAAGGGATTTCAACCCCCGCCCTAATTTTGCAAATGAGTAAATAAAATGATACCTCATCCCTCCCGCTTCGTCAAGCGGAAAAATGGAGGGCTAAACCGTGTACAATCAGGCTTTGTCTACTCAAGAAACGTGAGCCCCCGGGCGAGAGGCTCCCGATTTTCTTGACGAATCCAATCCACAATCGGCAACGCGCCCGGCGCTACGATAGTGCCGGCATCCCATTTAACGTTAATAGTTTACTCTATCAATCCTTGAAATGCAATTGATGTTCTTGACGAAGAGCAGAAATTCTGATAAAATGTGTATGAGTCCAACAGCTTTGCCACCGAGTTTGCCCTTTTCACCCTGATGAGCGCAACCGGTTCGGCGATCACTGGCGGGGCGCTGGACTCTTTACTGAGTATACCTGGGGTGTTGTGGTGGATGGCTGGTTTGACGTTGATAGTTCCTAAAAACTGCATAAAACTGCACAATAGAAGCTTTATCCGGTTCATGGAGCTAACAGAGGATTCCATTTGTTGGAATAGCAGATAGAAAAGTGGAACACACCTGCGGATGTTGTTCCAGTCCGCGGCTCTGTGGCTGGCAATTAAGGGTAGCCGAAAGGCCAATGTGTTGTCAGTGCAAAAACCTTCTTTATCAACCTCAAGGAGCACCTCACCTTACTAACGGGAGATTAAATCCAAAATGTTAGTCTACGTTTTAAATCAAAACGGAAGTCCACTCATGCCTTGCAAACCGGCGAAAGCAAAGCACCTTCTGAAAGCCGGAAAAGCAAAAGTGAAAAAACTCAAACCCTTTACGATTCAACTGTTATGGGATTGTGAAGCCAATGTGCAACCGGTTACCTGTGGCATCGACAAGGGAGCAAAGCGAACAGGTATCGCCTGCACCGGAAATGGAAAGGTGCTTTTCGCGGCAACGCTGGCGCATCGAGGGGATGTCAAAGAAAAGATGACCCAAAGAAGGGAATGCCGAAAACAAAGGAGAGCCCGACGATGGTATCGGAAGAAACGATTTTTGAATCGTGCCTCATCCCGGCAGGAGGAGAGGTTGCCACCCACGGTTTTTACGAATATCAATGAAGTGATAAGGGTTGTCAAGCGGATTTCTTTACCCATTTCCAGAATCGTTGTTGAAGATGTCATGGTTGATATTCGCCGTTTATCCGATGACAACTTAACATGTTCTCAGTATCAAGAATCCAATCGACTCGACGAAAATTTAAGATTAGCGACTTTAATGAGAGATGATTTTACCTGTCAATGTTGCCTTATGAAAAACGTCTCCTTGCATACCCATCATATTGTCTTTCGGGAAGATGGGGGTAAGGATTCGATTTATAATCTGATAACGGTCTGTCAGAAATGTCATCGCAAAATTCACCATGATGGAAAATCGGGTGAGGTTTTACTCAAAACGAGGGAAATTGTCACCGGAATGAGTGGAAAGATCGACCAGATTTCCCAATTAACGATGCAGGGAAAAACAAAGATGTCTCAGACGTTATCAGAAATGGTACCCGTCGAAAAAGTGTTTGGTTATCAAACTCAGGCGTTCAGAAAGGCAAACGGTTATGAAAAAGCACATTGGGTGGATGCCGTTTGTGTGGCTTGCCTTAAAGAGGGAAAATCGGTTTTGCCTCAAACGGATAACCTTTACTTCGTGACTTTCCGCCCCAGACAAACCCGGCAAAAATACCACGTTCTGCCGAAAAAGGGAAAAGGGAGAGTTTTATATCAAGTCAATGAGAGCCTAAGTGGTTTCCGAAAAGGTGACATTGTCAAAGTGAAAGGATTTGTCAAACAGGTCCACTCCATCTATAGTACAGGAGCGCTTGCGTTTCGACGAATCAAGAGAGAACCGAATTCTTCTGTTCCCACCCAATGTCAGTTATTAGAGAAAAGTCGAACCCTCAATTATTGGAACACAAGTCTCTAAAAGTTCCTTAGTTTTATGCAGTTTTATACAGCTTTATGTAAAATTCAATGAGGTTTTATGATACCCGGTGCTTTGTGGACGCTATGGCTGGACAGAGGCTCCCGGTCAGACAAATCTGTTAGTGAACCCATGGGCAAATGATTTTCGCCAGTTTTCATCTCCAAGCATTCAAAAAGATTCTTGACATTTTCAGCCATTTATGGCATATTTAAAGCAGGCGTTTTTCTTCACATGAAACGGTTTCTAACAGGAGGACGTTTGCTTCTTCAGGTTAGATTGTAATTCGCCAATGTCACATTAGCAATGAGATCCAATCGTAGCCTAACTTTCTAAGTTGGCCGTCAAAGAAGGATGTTCGCCCAAGCCAAGATAGAATCTTGGGCTACAGAGCCTGCCCCCCGAGGGATCGGGGCAGGCCGATCTATCGGGGGAAATGTGACATTGGCGAGGTAAACATATTTTTGAAATAGGTCCGGTTTTCGTCAACCGAAGATCGGCTGAAGTTCCGCTTCGCGGGAGGCTTGGCGCAGCCGGGACCTCAACTGCCAGGTAGGAAGGTTCGCACAACCCGATATAGCGTTATGAGATAAATCACAGTCCCATTTTCCGCACAGCTCAGATCTCCTTTGTAAAAATGAATACCATCTTATAATTGATGTGAGTCAAAACCGCACATCTTATTGGGTATTTCAACGCGTATCCGCACAAGGGCTTGGTTATGCGTGTGGAAAAGGGGATGGGCGTATTCGCGTTTTCTTCCTCCCAACGGAAAGGTATGCTCTTCCTTTCCTAAAGTTATATAGAAGTATACAAGTTACGAAGTGCTTATCCGAAAAATAACCTCTCCCCCGGCCCCTCCCCGATTTCGACAGGTCGAAGACTCTCGGAACGGAGCTCAATCCGGCGGAAACGGAGAGGGGAGACCTCTCCCCCTTCCCTCCACTCCCTCCCCGTTCCCCCCTGTGGTCCCCCGTGGACGGGGGACAGAAGGGAGGGCCGGGGTGGGGGGGAAGGGGGCCGGGGGGTTAGGTGAGCGGAGGCGAATGTTGTTGGCATTAAAATTGCTATCTTGAAAACAGACATTAAATGAAGTGATACGGGTTGTCCGTATCGTTGTTACACAAACTCCCGCTTCCGGCTCATCAGCAGGAGCGGAGTACCCAAGCCAAATAAGGCTTCCACTTTCTAAGGAGGAAAGACAATGTTTAAGCGTTTTGTTGATGAAAAAGGGTTTACCCTTATGGAATTGCTGATCGCCGTCGCCATTGTGGTTATACTGGCGGGGGTCGGAATTCCCGTTTACCTGAAGTTCCAAGCAGGTGCTAAGGCTTCTGAAGCAAACACGAACCTTAACGGTATCAAACTGGCTGAAGAGGGCTACAAGCTAGGCACCGGTGCTTACCTTGATTGTGCGGTATCTCCTCGCGCAGCCGCAACCCTTGCCACGGCCGGCCAAACCGCTGTGGCGTGGGCTGATACAGCAACCGGTTTCACGAATATCGGTTTTCAAACTTCTTCAAATGTCCGTTTTGTCTATCAAGTGAGCGGCGCGTCGACGACAACATTTCTTGCGGAGGCATTAGGTGATACCAACGCAGATACCAAGCGCATCCTCTTTCAAGCGACACCAACTGCAGGCCCTCATGTTATTGGAGACACGACTTATCCAACAGTCACCCCGGTGCTCGGTGTCACCACTGACACCGTAGATTAAGGCTCTGAACATCTAAAGCGGTTGCTCTGTTTGGGGAGTGGTGAGTGGTTGAATCAAAACCACTCACCATTCACATTTTCCGTTGTCCGCAACGTGTCAACACTTAGACTTCCGAAGTCTTGGAGACTTCGGAAGTCTGGATGGACAGGAACTTCCCCTTATGATGCTAAATGAACTTCTCCACTTGATGGTTGAACAACGCGCCTCTGACTTACACCTCAAAGTCGGCAGCCCGCCGCGGTTGCGCATTCATGGGGAAATCACTCTGCTCTCATCGTGGCAGCCACTTGACGCTGAGACAATGGAGCGGACGATCGAAGCGATGACCACAGACGAGCAGAGAGACAAGTTCGCTACGGAGAATGAATTGGATTTCTCCTATAGCGTTCCGGGTTTAGCTCGTTTTCGTGTCAATCTCTTTCGTCAGCGTGATCAAGTTGGAGCTGTACTTCGCACCATCCCGCTTAAAATCTTAACGTTGAAGGAACTCGGATTCCCACCGATTTTGGGTGAACTCGCCTTAAAGCCCAGGGGATTGGTCCTGGTCGTGGGGCCTACCGGAAGTGGGAAATCCACAACGCTTGCTGCAATGATCGATTTGATTAACTCGACTCAAAAATCTCATATTATCACGGTTGAAGATCCAATCGAGTTTTGGCATGAGGACAAGTTGAGTTACGTCAACCAGCGGCACGTCTCGCAGGACACCCGGTCGTTCGCAATGGCGTTACGGCAGTCCCTCCGTCAAGACCCAGATGTCATTTTGGTGGGTGAGATGCGCGACCTCGAAACGACAACTGCCGCTATAACGGCGGCGGAAACTGGGCATTTGGTATTTGCCACCCTTCATACCAGCGGGGCGGCGCAAACCGTGGATCGAATTATCGATATTTATCCTGGTGAACAACAGGCCCAAATCCGGATGCAGTTGTCAATGACGCTCCAAGGCATCATCTCGCAAACGCTGTTGCCACGGCGTGATGGCACTGGGCGTGTGTGTGCAATGGAGGTTTTGATAGGCACACCGCCCATTCGCAATCTCATCCGAGAAGGCAAAACGCATGAACTCCCCAGTATCATCCAGACGGGAGCAAGTGCTGGCATGCAAACCCTTGAGGATGCGTTGCGAGCCCTTTATCAAAGGAATCTCATCACGCGCGAGACGGCTTTGGGGGCGGCAAATAACCCGGAGGGCCTTGAGCGAAGACTCGCAGCGGCACCGACTTCAGGGGGAGCCGCTCCGGGTCGGTCTCGTTCCTAAAACCGAATCGGGTTTTATCCTTCCGAAGGTTTTAAACCTTCGGAAGGATAATTGAGGGCTGGTCATAATTCGCCGGTGGTTGAGTTGTAGCCCAAGATTCTATCTTGGCCCCTGGCGCTAGGGCCAAGTTAGAAACTTGGGCTACGATTGCCTCCCCTGGGAATTATGACCACGCCTCGGTTAATTGAGGAGATTCACGGATTCTTCTACAATGATGAAGTGAAAGGAAGATCTTTTTGGCTAAGGCAGCTTTGAACAAAAGGTTTGAAGAACTTCTTCGCTTGAGAAACTTAATCACCAAAGAACAATTAGAAAAAGCACTCTTAGAAGCAGAGCGTGACAACGAATACTTACATCAGACCATTGTAGATATGCGATTGGCCGAAACGTCTCAGGTGCTTGAGATGGCGAAGCTAGAGTGGGGAATTGAGACCATAGATCTTCAAGATGAAGACCTAAATTCGCTGGATGCCGATTTTGTGAAACGGATCTTTCCTGAAGCGATGGCATTCCGTATTCAAAGTTTGCCTTTTAATCAAACGGAAGATACTTTATTTGTTGCCATGGTGGACCCTTTTGATGTGTTTATCGTCAATGAAATCCGGGTCCGTATCCACGCACGCTATAAGCTGAAACCGTACTTGGCCTTCCCCAAGGACATGGAAGATAAACTCAATGCGGTTTATGGGAGAACCAATGAGGAGGCATTTGATTCGTTCCTCGAACAAGATATTGCCGAAGAAGAGGCCAAAGAACTTCAATCGTTGAAGGTCATTGAGGAAGATGAGGAAATCGATCTCGGTGCCGCAGCGCTTGAACAGGCTCAACAGTCGTTTGTCGTTCGGGCTGTGAACCGGCTGATTTTCCAGGCGATTCGGGAAGGTGCCAGTGACATTCACATTGAACCCTTCCCCCGGGCAACCATCCTCCGCTATCGTATTGACGGGGATCTCTATGAGCGCCCGATGCCCAGCAAAATGTGGCATAACGCGATTGTGTCCCGGATTAAAATTATGGCCCGCATGAATATTGCTGAACGGCGCATACCGCAGGATGGACGTATCTCCCTCAAGTTTGGCCAGAAAAGATACGAACTTCGCGTTTCAATTATCCCCGCGATTTTTGGTGAGAGTGTCGTCATGCGGATTCTCGACAAAAGTGGTGTGACACGTTCGTTATCCGAACTGGGCTTCAGCGCGGAGAACCTGGCTCTCTTTGAGACAGCAATTCGTAGACCCTACGGGTTAATCTTAGTGAGTGGCCCGACAGGCAGTGGCAAAAGTACAACATTATTTGCCGCTCTCAATGCGATTAACTCGCCGGATAAGAAAATCCTCACGGTTGAAAACCCGGTGGAATACAATCTGCCGGGCATTATTCAGGTTCAGACCAAGGAAGATATTCAGCCACCAGTAACGTTTGGGGCCGTGCTGCGCGCGTTTCTGCGTCAGAATCCCGACGTCATCATGGTGGGTGAAATGCGAGATCCAGAAACGGCTGGGATTGGGGTTCAAGCGGCATTGACGGGGCACCTGGTTTTTTCGACCATCCATACCAACGACGCGCCCAGTGCTGTCACCCGGCTCACGAAGTTTGGGGTCGATTCGTTTTTAATCGCAGATGCCTTGCTCTTAGTGATTGCCCAGCGGCTTCCACACACGATTTGCAAAAACTGCAAGGTGTCAGTCGCGCCAACAAACGAACAGATTCAATTGTTTGAATCCTATCATGTAGATACCTCTAATTTACAATTAAGTCACGGTCAAGGGTGTAGCGTGTGTCAGGGGAAGGGAATGAAGGGGCGCAGAGCGATCCATGAGGTCATGGCAATGAATGACGCCATCAGAGATATGGTCTTAAAAGGGGCTTCCGGGTATGAAATCAAGCAAGCCGCCATAGAAAATAGCATGAAAACGTTACGGCAGGATGGGCTTGAGAAGGTGGCGCAGGGAATCACAACGCTTGAAGAAATTCTGAAAATCACTCTGGAGGTCTAATGAGCAAATGGGCAAATAGACAAATGAGCCATGAACCCCACTTGTAGATTTGCAGATTTCTCTTGCAGGTCAATGAAAGGATGAAGTGAATGAGCACACCTGAAATGCGTTCTCAAAGATTCTTACGGGTTGCCTTCAGCGAGAAGGTATATGTGTCGATTATCGGCGATAGCGATCAACGGGAAAGGGAAGAAATTGAAGTTCACGCCCTCAATTTGAGTGGTTCAGGGATTGCCGTTCGCTGTCATCGCGGGTCAGAGTTCACTTGTGGGGTATACTGTCAGTTAAGCATCTCCAATCCGGCTTTCCCGGGTTATAATCCTTCTCAAGGGGCGGCAACCTTGAAAGGGAAGGTGGCTCGTGTGTTCTCGGAGGATAATCTGCCAGATTGGGAGAACTTAGGCATTCAGTTCATATTTGATAGTGCCCCTGAAGAATCCGCGAAAACCCATTTGATTGATGCGTTCTGTCGGCAAATGGCCTTTGGGGAAACGCTGGAAAACCAGAATATCCTAGAATTTCTGACGCTGATGGCGGACTTAAGCTCAAGCCTGGACGTCGATGCCGCTTTATCCAAAATCGAGACTTCCGCCGCCGAATTGGTTTCATCTGAGGTGAGTTCGATTCTCCTGTTTGATGAGGAAAAATTGCATCTGTATTTCAAAAGGGCTTCAGGAGAGAAAGCCCCCATCCTTGGCCGTATTGCTGTCACCGGTGGTATTGCGTGGTGGGTCGCGCACACAGGAGAACCCGCCATTTTGAACGATGTGGTTTCCGATCCGCGTTTCACAGCCGCTGTTGACAGTATGACAGGCTTCAAAACCAAAAGCTTGCTTGCGGTTCCAATTATTTTGGGTGGAGAAATCCTCGGCGTGATGGAAGCTGTAAATAAGCTCGGGGGCGGACAATTCACCGAGCTAGACCTGCAACTGTTCACGACCCTGGCAAACCAAATGGCTGTTGTTATCAGAAACGCGCGAATCACGGAAAACTACGAGAACTTTTTCACAAATGCAATCGAACTGATTGTCAAATCAATTGAATCTGTGGGAGTGCTCGTTGGGCTGATGTCTCCGGGGCACTGCTGGCAAGTTGCTGCGCTTGCGACTGCCATCGGGCAGCAGTTTGGAATTAGCGAAGTGGCGTTTAACGATTTGTACTATGGTGCCGTTCTGCACGATATCGGTCTCCTGGAATTGCAAAACCAGAAGTCGTTCCGATTCGATGACGCCTACGGAGCGGGCAATTACCCCACGGGGGAGAACTTCAAATTGCACCCCGTGGTCGGTGCAAATATGGTCAAGGAGATTCGACTCTTGCGAGGAGCGGCGCCCATTATTCGGCATCACCATGAATTTTTCGACGGCACGGGGTATCCAGATAGATTAGAAGGAGAGCACATCCCATTAGGGGCGCGAATTGTTGCTGTCGCCGAAGCGTATGAAGAGATGCGATTATACGGCGAAATCGAGTCTGTTGCCCAAAAGCAGATGGTGGAAGAAATGAAACATGCGGCCGGAACGAAGTTCGACCCCCAGGTTGTAGAAGTTTTTATCAATCAAATCAATTACTCACAGTAGGGGAAGGAGGAGCGCAATCAATTGTCAATTGTCAATTGTCAATTGTCAATTGTCGATTGTCGATTGTCAATTGTCGATTGTCGATTGTCAATTGTCGATTGAAGGGTGCCCATACGATGCCTCAATTCGCTTATATCGCTCGAGATCGCCAGGGAAAAATCCGTAAGGGAACAGTGGACAGTGAATCTGCACAAGCCCTCGTGAGGCAACTGCGCGGGGAAGGTCTATTTGTCACAGAGTATCACCCGACTGCTGCCAAGCGTGCTGAAAAATGGAAGCTGTCAGAGATTACACTTTTCAAAGCGAAAGTAAAACCCAAACAATTGATGCTTTTTAGCCGCCAATTTGCTTCCATGGTCAGTGCCGGACTAGATTTGATTGAGTGTTTGGACATTTTGGAAAATCAGAGTGAGAACCCAACACTCCGCGAAGCGGTTGCAGCGATTAAACAGGAGGTCATGGAAGGGACATCGCTGGCAGAAGCGTTATCCAAACACCCTAAAGTTTTCGACAATCTCTATGTGAGCATGATGGAAGCCGCGCAGAGCACTGGTTCCTATGCTGGGCCCTTAGAAGACCTCGCCTCGATGCTGGAGAAAACCGAAAAAATCAAAAACCAGGTGAAATCCGCGCTCAGGATGCCTTTAATCACACTTGTGTTTGCAGTCTGTATGACCCTCGGCTTAATCAAATGGGCTGTGCCGACATTTACCCAGGTCTATGGTGACCCAAGCAAGTTGCCCCAATCGACCCAGGTTTTAATCGGTATCAGTAAGGTGATACAAGGGATAAAAGGACTGATTATTCTTATTGGCGTTATTGGACTCATCATTGGCTTCAGGCAATTTGTGAGTACCTCAAGGGGCAGACTCCTTTGGGATCGCGTCAAGCTTAAACTCCCGCTTTTTGGGCCCATTCTGATTAAGAGAAGTGTCGCGCTCTTTTCTCGGACGTTAGGTTTACTGTTAAGCAGTGGTGTGGATTATCTGGAAGCGTTGACCATTGTTGCCAATGTGGCAGATAACCAGGTCGTGAAGGGGGTCTTAGAAGAAGCCAAGGAGACTATCAGCCGGGGAGAAGACTTGTCGGATGCCTTTATCAAAAGTGGTATCTTTCCCCCCTTAGTGACTCAGATGATCTCATCCGGAGCCAAAACAGGGAAGGTTCCTGAAATGTTAGGTCATATTAGTGCGATTTACGAGACGGAAGTGGAGCAAAGCGTCGAAGCCCTTACGGAGGCTTTGAACCCCATCTTGACGCTCCTCCTGGGCGTGTTAGTTGGCGGCGTGCTCATCGGGTTATATATGCCTGTCTTTAGCCTCGGCGAAGCGATTAAGTAATCAGCCGAGGTTGTTGGGTGGTTAGATGGTTAGGTTGTAGGGGCGAGGCATGCCTCGCCCTTACGAACTACCCAACAACCAAACAACCTGACCACCTCGGCACACCCAACAACCTCCCTATACCCAAAGGTAAAAAATGTTAGCCGTCAAAATCGTAGGATTAACGAAGGTGTTCAGGAGTGGCCTGAAACAAAAACGGGTGGTCGCGCTGGACCATTTGAGTCTGGACATCGAAGTTGGACAGATTGTCAGCTATCTTGGGCCCAATGGCGCGGGCAAGACAACGACGTTTAAGTTACTGCTTGGGTTATTGCGTCCAACCGCTGGTGACGCCTGGTTGCTCGGCAAGCACATCAAAGATATTCGGGCGAAAGAGAGGATTGGCTTTCTGCCTGAACAACCCTATTTTTACAATTATCTGACCGCTCGTGAGTTTTTAGATTTTTACTTTCACCTGTTTAAGCAAAACAAATCGAAATGTCGGCAACGTGTGGCAGAACTGCTCGAGTTGGTGAATCTGAGTGAGGTTGCAAATGTTCAGTTGCGGAAGTTTTCCCGTGGCATGTTGCAACGCATCGGTGTTGCCCAAGCCCTGATTAATGACCCTCAATTGATTTTTTTGGATGAGCCCATGTCAGGCTTAGATCCCATTGGGCGAAAACAGATCCGCGATTTAATTTTGCATCTCAAAGCGGAGGGGAAAACCGTCATTTATAGTACCCATATCCTCTCCGATGTCGAAGCCATTTCTGACCAGGTTGTTATTTTATCGCGAGGTAGACTCCAGGGGTGTGGGCCATTAAACGAGCTGCTCAGAACACGAGAACAGCGAGTGGAAATGAATATCGAAGGGCTTGATGCGGAGGGTGCCGCCTTGATTAAGGCGTTAGCCTCCGAGACCCTTGTTGAACGTGGAAACCAACTTCTGGTCAATCTCTCCAGCGAGGAGGCTCTATACAAAGCCCAGCAAATCGTCATGCAGCGCGGGGCAAAACTAACTTCCTTGGTGCCTCGCCTGGAATCGTTGGAAGAACTTTACGTCAAATTGGTGAATCACCAAATTGTCGATTGACGATTGTTGTTGGTCATAAGCTATGAAAATCAAAGCGATATCCTTAAACACGCTCAAGGAAGCCACCCGAGACAAGGTGTTTTATAATCTCCTCATTTTCGCTCTGCTGGTGATCGCCGCTTCTGTATTAGTCGGTGACTTGAGCATTGGGGCCAACGAAAAAATCATTAAAGATATTGGTTTAGCGGCCATCTTGCTTTTTGGCATGCTTACTGCAATTCTCGTCGGTATTAGCCTTGTATCAAAGGAGGTTGAAAGGCGGACACTTTACACCATTCTCGCAAAGCCGGTACACCGGTACGAATTTCTACTCGGTAAATACCTGGGGCTCTGTCTCACGTTACTTGTGAATGTTGTGATCATGACGGCGTTTCTGATTCTTATCGTCGGGTGGCAGCGTGGTGCTTTGAGCGTTTCGTTGCTGAAAGCAATTACGCTCATCTATTGCGAGTTGGTTTTGGTCACTGCAATCGCTTTATTATTCTCCACGCTCTCATCGCCGACCTTGAGCGCCGTTTTTACGCTGGCCCTTTATATTATTGGACATCTCACAGCGGACTTAAAGGGTATCGGGGCGGCTGCCAAAAGTCAACTGTCGCGTTCCTTAATTAATCTGTGCTATTACCTGCTGCCGAATTTCAACAATTTTAACATCCGGGCAGAGGTCGTTCACGGCGTTCATATCGGCAACGCCTATCTCCTCGGGGTGGTACTCTATACCGTGCTTTATATTGGGATTTTCTTATGCCTCTCAATCCTGTCCTTTCAGCGAAAGGAGTTCAACTGACATGTCGAAGACAACGGAGTTGAGTGAAGTCTCCCGCAAAGTCTCTAGCGAAGCGAGAGCCCGATCTATCGGGACGAGATCGCCATCCATAGGGGCAAAAGACCGAGACTCGGGGTTACGGGGCTTGGCGGAACCGATGGCAAACCCGATGACAACCCTTATTATTTATAGGCCGGTTGCCGTGTTAGGTGTTATGGCGATTTTGCTGGCGAGCGTTTATGGCGTGCAGCGTCAAATCGACTCGAAAGCAGAAAACCTGCCCCTCAGTGAGTCCTTGTTGTTATCTTTTCCGTCTGGGGAGTATCTGAAATCCACCATGTTAGGTTTTGAGGCCCTGGCCGCTGACTTAATTTGGGCGCATACCGTTGTATCTTTCGGTGAACATCTTATCATCGGGCAAGAATACAAGGGGCTTTATAAGCTGTTAGATATGGTAACAACGTTGGACCCGCTTTTTAATGAAGCCTATCTATTTGGCGGTATCCTCCTGTCGATGTACACAAAACAGGTCGATGAAAGCATGATGCTCCTTGAACGTGGGATTAAAAACTGTCCGGATGACTGGCGTCTTCATTTTATTATGGGGTTCAATCTGACCTTTTATAAAAATGACAATGTAAACGCCGTGAGATATTTTGAAGATGCGGCGAGATTACCTGGACATCCGGCCTATTTGCCACGCTTGATAGGAAATTTATACGCAAAAACTGGCAAAATCGATATGGCACTGATGTTTCTTGAAGAAGCGTATAAGCAATTTAAGACCCCCAAAATGCAGACTGAAATTGAAACGCAGATTAAGGAATTGATTGTTGAAAAACACACCATTCTATTGGAAGATGCTGCCCAAAAGTACAAGCGTCTTTACGGGACATATCCCGACCGGCTAGCGGCTTTAGTTCAGACCACCCTGATTCCAGAAATACCTGATGAACCGTATGGTGGGCAATACGTCATCGATCCAAAAACCGGCAAGGTCACGAATCAACCGCCCACCCCTTCCCAAAATTTGGAGGGTTCGGGAAGCGGCAAATAGGCAAATGGATTCTGTGCCCCCGCCCGTGGGGGCCGTGAGTTATCTGCTCGCTCCTCCTGTGGACAGGGGGGTGGGATTCGTAGAAAGGGAAACACCATGAAAACTCAGATGAAGTCAACGATACATCGAAAGTTGGGTTTAATGAAGGGGGCCGTCAGCGGGTATGCCACAAAGATATATTCCTACCGGCATACCTACCGCAACCAACGCGGTTTTACGCTTGCAGAAACGATGATGGTCTTCGCCGTTATATTCATTGCCTCAACGGGAACACTGGGCATATTCAGCTCTGCACTACACACTGCTGATACGGCAAAGCATATCACTGCGGCGACATACACGGCGAGAGCCCAGATGGAAGCGATTAAAAGTACCAAGTTTGGGTATATTACCGGCCTCTTCCCCCAGAACGTTCCCTCCGCTGTTGGAGGGACATCGCTTCCCAATGGAGCAACATGGACGGTCACTTATCCAGATGGAACATCTGCTCGTCCATTGACAATTTCGGTCACTGTCTCGTGGCCCGAAAATAGTCAAACGAAATCAGTTCAATTAACAACGCAGGTGACACCGCCGTAAAGGAGAAGAAAATGAGAAAACGAGAAATCGAAAAAGGAATCGTTTATTCACGGGGGAGAGGCGCACTTTGCAATCGAATCAAGTATCGGCGAACAGAGTATGGGCACACTTTAATCGAGTTATTGATAGCCTTGTCGGTTTCGCTGATCAGCCTTATCGGTGGGTTGACGCTTTATCGTTCAGGGTTTCAAACACTCAATGTGGGGCGTGCTTCAACTGAAATGCAGCAGGGCGCCAGAAAAGCACTTGAAACGATGGTGCAAGAACTTCAAGAGACCACCGCAGGTACGCTTGATATCAGTGTTCCTTACGCCATTAGTTTTGCTTCAGCCAGGGTAACGAACGGCTTTTCATCAAAAAGTGATGGGACACCCGCTTGGAAAAATGCGGTTGTTTACTTTTTGGATACCGGCACGTCTACGCTTTGTCGATATGTCGAAGCGAAAACGGACTGGTCGACCGGTTTTAATACGGCGTCTGCTTTCAGCGCATCCAATCCTGAACAACTCGTCCCTCATGTTACCAATCTACAATTTCAACTGGTTGGTAATCTGTTGCGTATGACCATAGAAACTTCAGGAACTGTTGAATCGGGAACCATTTCTGACACACTCACCACTCAGGTTTATGTGCGAAATTAAAATGAGCAAATGAGCAAATGGGCAAATGGACGTTGGAAGGGGATATAAATCCCCACTCAAATGTTGCATCAGCCAATGACCGATTCATCTCCGACTGATTCTAAGAATCAGTCGGGGGCTTCTCGGAAATGTAAGTATAGACATTAATAACTAATTTTGAAAAATAAACGATACATCAGACTTCCGAAGTCTCCAAGGTTTCGACAAGCTTGGTTGTTGTGTTTCGACAGGCTCAACAACCAAGCTTGTCGAAACACAACCCGACGGACTTCGGAAGTCTAAAATGTAAAATTTAATATTGAAAGTTAGTTAGATTTTGATTTTACTAACTAAAGGAGTCTCCGCATGTACCCAACCCCCTCTCCTCAGATGGTGGCGGATAATAACAAGGGCAGCACCATCATTTTTGCCCTCTTCTTAATTTCTATTTTGGCGCTCCTGGGCGGTGCGATTGCCAACACCGTCATCTTTGAATCTCGCGATGCCTACCAGCAACTGTACCGGACGCAATCCTTTTATTTGGCGGAGGCGGGTCTCATGAGATCCTGGCAGGAGCTCAAAAACGGGCCCATGGATCTAACCGCGCTTTTGAAAGGTGCGGACGGCACGGCAGGTACCAAGGACGATGGTCGCTTCAGCTTTGGTTGGAACGTCAATTTGGGAAATGGCAACTACGGTGTCATCGTCACGGATAACGATGATGGTGACGGAGATCTATACACAGATTCAGATAATATGGTCATGGTGACATCAACAGGAGCGGTCTCCACTGCTGCGGGCATGACAAAAGCGGTTCGGGCTTATATGCGAGTCGATCCGCCCCCTCCCCCGCCGAAGGTTCGAGGAACGATCATCGCGAACGCCCCCACGAAAACAGCGGGCGAGCTCACATTGGATGGACGTAACTATGGACTCGACGGTGTCATAATACCCGATAGTGGGGTGTTTGGCATCAGCACCACAAGCACCTTTCAACAGTCAGGCGTTTCATTAGTCGGTGGAACAAAGGATGGAATCGATTACGCGCCGAGCTTACCCGGCAATCCGGCACTGCCGAGCAATCCTGCCATTGAGAAATACGCAGATTGGAGCGGGCAGGGCGGCTTTCCCAACACCCCTGATAAAGTCATGGGGTTTGCAGAGGGTAAGTTGAAAGAAATCGCTCAGAGTGGCAAAAATGGGGCGCAGTACGTGACGCATCCCGATGCGTTGACCTTTCCGCTGGCGGGCGTGACATACATTGAACTCGCTTCCGGCGCAACCTAGAAAAATATTGATTTCGGCGATAGTTCGGGCATTCTGGTCGTCCATAACGCCGCGACCAATGCAGTGATAAAGAATCTGAAGACCGGCACCTTTCGCGGGTTAATCATTGCCGATGATCTGATACAGATCAACAATACGATTACCGGGGCGATCTTTAACCTCACCGATGCACCGTCAGGCGGGAAAGCGATTGGAAGCGGCGATGGCACGGTCCGCTATAGCAAGGATACGATCACCCAAGCCACATCGCAGGCCATTGGTAAAACCATCGCGATGGCATCCTGGTTCCATTAAAACCGATGCGAATCCGTGAATGCGCAAGATAAGGAGACCTTCTGGTGGGAATATTTGGAATCAACACATCTATCGTAGGCTTAGATATCGGTGCACACTCGATTAAACTGGTCGAAGTCAAGTACGGGAAAAAAGTCCCGGTGATTACTTACGCCCAAAGTATGCCGATTCCCAGGGCAGGGACGGATGAACCCGCCAGCGAGGAAGCAGTTGGTGAAGCACTGCGTGAACTGATACGTCAATCCAAAATGCGGGGAAAACGGGTGGTTACGGCTGTGCCTTCAGCTCTGGACGCTCAAGTGACAATGCGGAGCATTTTTATCTCCGACTTGCCGGTTGATTCTCCCAAGTCGGTCCTGCAAATGAGCGTCCGGGCAGAATTTGAAGCGCAGGACTATATCGCTTATGATGAGGCGGCCGAAATCGACTGCCATGTTGAAGGAGAAGTGGCACGCGACGGGAACCACGGACTTGATGTATTTGTTGTTGCCGTGCATCGCGATTTGATCGCGGAGCGAGTGCAGTTGCTTCAAAGTTGCGGTCTCGTTCCAATTGCCATCGATGTTGACTTTCTTGCACTGGCTCGGCTCATCATTGTCACAGGGCAACTGTCTGAAACAGACAATGTTGCCATCCTCGATATCGGAAGCACCAAAACTTCTGTCGGGTTCTATCAACAGGGCAAGCTGCACCTCTATCCGCATGTGCCGATCGCTGGCAATCATCTGACCTCCCAATTGGCACTGCATCTGAACGTGAATTGGGAGGAGGCTGAAGCGTACAAACATACAAGGGGCTGGGAAACCGCTTCAGATGCCAGCAATCCAGAGAGAACAGCCGCCTGGGGCGTGCTTGAAGATAGCTTAGACCGCGGGTTGTATCAACAACTCTACGGCCACTTTGACGCCTACATCAGGGAATTTACTGAATTCAAACCCTCGCGGGTGATTGTTTCGGGAGGCACGGCCCAACTCCCTCCGTTGAAAGATTTTTTATCTTCCTGGTTGACCATTCCTGTTGAGGTGCTTCACTATTTCGATCGGCTTTCGGTTGACGCGAAGGGAGAGGTAGCAGCGCTCGAAGGCAATGAGCCGCTTTTTTCCACCGCAGTCGGTTTAGCACTTAAACGTGTGTGATGAAAGACTCGCGATTCTCGGACGAGCACGGAAGCCTCACCCCCCAGAAAGGGTCCAAACGAATTTGACATTTTAGTGACCTTTGGTTTTACTAAGCAATGGACAGATCCTTGAAAACCTTTTCAAGGATCTATCCATTGATATAGAAATTCTATCATCCTATCCCCTTCCCCGCTACCTTTCCTACCCCCCTCAACCTACCCCCTGAAGTCATACGAACACACTTTGTCGATATGGAAGCCAAAGGGAGTTTTATACTCATCTGCATTCCAGATTCCATTTGAACCTCAACTTTCAACCAGAAAGGAAACCAAAGATGAACACTTCATTGTTGAAACAAACAGCATGCGCGCTGCTGATGGGCCTTGTGCTGGCATCGGCAAGTCAAGCGGGGCTCGTGAACACGAAAATCGTTTTTAATTCATACCGCGATAACAACTCGGAGATTTATGTAATGAATCCTGACGGCTCCGACCCCGTCAGCCTCACGCATCATTCATCATTAGACGCTAATCCCGCCTGGTCTCCGGATGGGACAAAGATTGCCTTTGTGACAGACCGCGATGGCAACGATGAAATCTATGTGATGAACGCTGACGGCACAAATCCCGTCAACCTCACCCAAAATCCTGCATACGATGGCTTTCCCGCCTGGTCTCCGGATGGGACAAAGATTGCCTTTGTGACAGACCGCGATGGGAATCGGGAAATCTATGTGATGAATGCCGATGGCTCTCATCCTATCAACATCACCCATAACCCCGAATACGACAGCTTTCCTTCCTGGTCTCCGGACGGGGCACAGATTCTCTTTGCATCAGCCCGCGATGGCAAAGTGGTAGTCTATGTGATGGGCGAAGATGGCTCTGAGCCCACCAATCTCACCAAAAATCCAGAAGGTGACTCGCGCCCCTCCTGGTCTCCGGACGGGACAAAAATTGTCTTTGCGTCCATCCGCGATGGCAACTATGAAATCTACATCATGAATGCTGACAGCTCTAACCCTGTCAATCTGACCAAACACCCTGCATACGACGGTTTTCCCTCCTGGTCTCCGGACGGGACAAAGATTGCCTTCGTGTCAAAGCGCAGTGGCAACGACGAAATCTACATCATGAATGCCGATGGCTCTAACCTCGTCAATCTGACCAATAACTCGTCAGATGATTTCTATCCCTCCTGGGCAATCGTGCCGTAACAACGGCTTTCCCCAATTCCACACCATGGGAAAATGGGAGACAGAAGGTCTTCGGGGGTGGACAGGTGAAGTAGAATTATCTGAATTCTCAATTCTCAGTAATCTGAACTGATTTTAGTGACTTGAAGGAGAGATCGCGATGAAAACTCAGTTGAAATCAATGAAACCTCGAATGTTTCATTTCATTAAAAACTTAAAATGCAGCCCGCAAGGATTCACAATCGCAGAAACGATGATGGTTCTTGCTGTTATATTCATTGTCTCAACGGGTACTCTTGGATTCTACATCAATGCGTTACGCGCCGGTGGGTCAACGAAGTATCTCACGGCGGCGACATACACGGCAAGAGAGCATTTAGAAGAGATTAGAACAACATCATTTGAAAATATTACGACCCTATTCCCGGAGGGAACTTTTCACCCTATTGACGGAACGTCGCTCCCGAGCGGAGCAACATGGAGTGTGACTTATCCGGATGGAACGAATGCCAATCTATTGACTATTACGGTGATAGTCTCATGGTCAGAAAATGGTCAGACCCAATCCGTTCAATTAACAACGCAGGTAAAATCACCTTCTTCTTAAAGAGGAATTATATGAAAGCACAAGAAAACCAAAAAACGAGAAAAGCCAGAATCTGGCACCTCATCGGATGTTACAAAACAACGAGCGGCTACACCTTAATAGAGGTCCTCATCGCCCTGTCCCTTTCATCCATCGGTTTTATTGGTGGGTTAATGCTTTACCGTTCAGGGCATAGAGTCCTCAATATCAGTCGCGCGACAGCCGAAATAGAGCAGGGATCCAGAAAAGCACTGGAAACGATGATACAAGAACTCCAGGAGACGACCATCGATTCGGTTGATGTCAGCGTTCCCCAGGCCATTAGTTTTGCTTCTGCATGGAACAGTGGCACTTTTGCATCGAACATCGATTGGACGCCCGATTGGAAACAGGCAGTGGTTTACTTTTTGGATACCTCAACGAATACGCTTTGTAGATATGTTGCACCGAAAGATGACTGGAGCACAGGTTTTAATACGGCATCCGCATTCAGTGCCACCAATATTGAGCGACTTGTTCCGGATGTGACCCGTTTAGAATTTGCATGGGTCGGCAACTTGCTGCGGATTACCATAGAAACTTCAAAGAACGTGCAAACAGCGGATCTTGGAAATGTCTCTGAAGCGCTAACGACTCAAGTTGCGATGCAGAATTAATCTAATCCTGTCAAGGGTGCGTTCGGTCTTGAAGCTGAAGTTTTTCACATCTCACTTATCACGACCCTGTAGCCCAAGATTCTATCTTGGTTTGGGATGATGCCGACCCACTGAGAAAGTTGGGCTACAGTTGGGTATCGTGCTTTTGACAGGGTGGTATTATCCAAAGGAGGTTTAGGACGATGTTTGGAATTGAAAATTTTACACGCGTCAAACGTTGTCTCGCCAGGTGGGCGAGCAATGAAAGTGGAAGCGCCTTCTTATTTGTGATGATGTTGATTTCCGTTTTGGCAATCTTAGGCGGCGCTATCACCAACACCATGACCTTTGAGTCTCGTGATGCCTACCGGCAATTGCAAAGAACACAAGCATTTTATATGGCGGAGGCGGGGATTCAAAGAGCCGGATCCGAACAAGCGCCGGGAACCTATACCCGTTTCTGGGGAACGGCCGGTTATACTGTACAGGCGGTGGATTGGGGCGCTGATGGCACTGATAACGATGGAGATGGGATGACAGACGAAGGTGATGAAGCAGACCATTTCAAGCTCATCTCCACCGGCACCGCCGGCGGCGAAAGTCGCAAGGTCGAAGCAATAGCACAGGGAGCCACTGGTCCCCAGGAGTTGTTTTATCATCACGCGATTTATGCCGGGAACACTTCAGGTCTGCCTTATACCCTACAGATCGGCGGAACGGGTGCGGATGCAGATGCTATCCAAGGGGATGCCTATGCAAACGGCGACGTCAATGTGAGTGGCACGGCTACCGTGACAGTCCCCGAATCCTATACGGATGCGAACAGCAATGGGGAATGGGACACTGGGGAAGCCTATACCGATAGTAACAGTGATGGCTACTATAATTTTGGCGTTGAAGCGACAGGAACAATTACAGGGGTGGCTGGTGTCACCGGGGGGAATCTTCCAATCAACCCGCCGCGAATCTGGGATATGAATTATGAGCAAATTGCGGATGTCAACGTTGCCAACGAATTCAGCAACCCGGCTAACCTTGTGGTCAAGTCTAACACGGGGATTGAGCCCGGTATGAACAGTAGCGTCACAACCGTGATATCGGCGAACCCCGCCTCTATCTTTGCAAAGGGAGTTCTTCCCGACTACGGTCCTGTGGACGATTTAGGCCCAACGACGAATCAGAATTACTTCTTCGGCGATTGGCACAATCTGGTCTCCAACAAAAGGAATGGGGAAAAAATTACCGTTGCCTCCAGTTGGAATAACAAACTTTACTTTGTGGACGGAAATCTGTGGATCGAGACCAACGGCTATGGGCCAACGCTTTATAGTCAAAGTTCAACGGTAGGAACTCGGCTCACCATTGTTGTCAAAGGAAATATCTATATCGCAGACAAATTGCTATATCAGAATAAAGCACTCGATGGCATCCTCCTCATTGCCATGAACGATGGAGAGACCTACTCAGACAGAGGGAATGGGCAATACAACGATGGAGAACTTTACGAGGACCTCAATAATAATGGCACCTGGAACACTGGCGAACCTTACACAGACGCACCGGATTGGCGATATACGCCGGGCGTGGATCAGCTCCATGATTACGGCATGGACGGCATCCCGAACACAGGCGACGCTGGAGAAGGAAACGGCACCTATGATGGCAACGTCGAGAATAGTGGAAATATCTTTCTCGGCGACCCGAATATCGGGCCGCTTGGCGAGATAGATGCCTTCCTATATGCCCAGAACGACTTCATGGATTATGTTCTCAACGACAGCAACGGAAACCCCGAAAACTTCGTCATCTTCGGTAATATGTCTGCTGGAAATCAGGTCAACATTCATCGTGACCGGCAGATTACCGTGGTCACAAAACCGTGGCGGAGAAAATGGAAAGGCTCAACCATCAGTTATACGGTCAGCAAACATACGAAGATGACCGTGAACTTTGATAATCGCTTGCGAGCGGGAACTCTTGGCCTGCCGTTCTTACCCCGGGGCGGGAACAGGATTTTTGAAGGTCAAGGGTGGGGTGTCTTATCGTGGCATCGGTAAGCATTCATGTCAATCATCGGGCGAAAGAAACCGAGTTTCTTTAACGGAAACTGTAGGGGTCAAGATGAGGATTAACAACCTCTCCCCCGGCCCCCCTCCTACAGGATCTATCCATTGATACGAATTCTGTCATACCTATCCCCTTCCCCGCTACCTTTCCTACCCCCCTCAACCTACCCCCTGAAGTCATACGAACACACTTTGACGATATGGAAGCCAAAGGGAGTTTTATACTCATCTGGATTCCATAATTTTGCTATCCAAATGCTGAATGACGAATGAGAATCGCGCAACCCAGATTCAGAACTCAAAATTGAGACTTCAGCATTCGGTCACAATATCGCATTTTCAAACACAATTGGGGGATGAGAGATCATGTTATCACTCACAAACTTTAATTCTGCTAAGGGAATTGCTGCGTCTATCAAGCTTCCCCTGGCTAGATTGGCAGGTAACAATAGCGGCACCACGGTCATCTTTGCACTCGTCTTCGTTTCCATTTTGGTACTCCTGGGCGGTGCAATCGCCAACACCGTCATTTTTGAATCTCGCGATGCCTATCGGCAACTGCATCACACGCAAGCCTTTTATTTGGCGGAGGCGGGCATTATGAGAACCTGGCAGGAGTTCAAAGACGGGGCGACAAATCTGACGGCACTTTTGAAAGGTGCCGATGGGATTCCGGGTACAGCAGACGATGGGGTCTTAAGTTTTGGCTCAAGCGTCAGTTTGGGAAGTGGCAATTACAGCGTCATCATCATGGACAATGATGATAGTGACGGGAACATATACAGTGATACGGATGGTATAATCCTGGTGAATTCAACAGGGAAGGTCTCTGTCGCTCCCGGGATGACAAAAACCATTCAGACTTATATGGAAGTGCTCCCTCCCCCGCCTCCGCCTACGATTCGAGGCGCTATCGTTGCGGCGGGCCCAGTTAAAACGTTGGGCAGTCTCACGATGGACGGACGCGACCATGACATTGATGGCAACTTGATATCCAAGAAGGGGACGCTCGGCCTCAGCACCACACAAACCTTCCAACAGTCAGGGAATTCCAAGGTGGGGGGAACAAAGGACGTGGTTGATTATTCGCCGATCAAACCCGGCAATCCCGCGATTATTGAGGCAACGAATTGGAGCGCTCAGGCGGATTGGGGGTCAGGCGGTTTTCCTAACACCCCTGATAAGGTCATGAATTTTTCAGAGGGGACTTTGAAAGCCATGGCTCAGAGCGGCCAAAATGGGAGTCAGTACGTGACGAATCCAAGCAGTTTGACCTTTCCGCTTTCGGGCGTCACGTATGTGGAACTCGCTTCCGGCGCAACCTGGCAATCGATGGATTTCGGCAACAGCTCCGGCATTTTGGTCGTCCACAACACCGCAACCAATGCCATCATGAAGAACCTGAATGGCGGCACCTTTCGTGGGCTCATCATTGCGGATGATATTGTACACATCCACACGACAATTATTGGCGCTGTCATGAACCTGACATCTGCACCGTCAACAGGGAACTGCATCGGGAACGGTAGTGGAAGCGTCCTCTATAGCAATGAGGCGATAGGCCAAACAACATTAAGCATCGGTCCAACGATCACGATGAAATCCTGGTTCCGTTGAAAACATGCCTTAGTGGTTCATTTCACAAGTCCGTAGAGGGTTTTCATAGACTTCCGAAGTCTCAAAGACTTCGGAAGTCTGAAAATGTTAGTTATTTCTGAAACATGCCCATTTTCGGCAAGGTAAAATGAAACGTGCTTCCCTTCCCTTTTTCGGATGTGACCCAAACCGTGCCTTTATGGTATGCGATGATCCGTTTGACAATTGCTAAACCGACGCCCGTTCCCTCGACGCCTTCCAACTCCCGGAGGGTTTGGAATAACTCGAAGATTTTCTCGTGATATTGAGGCTCAATGCCGATGCCGTTATCGGCGACGAAAAATTCATAGAAATCGCCCTGGTCCTGCCAGCCAATTTGAATGCGTGGCGAAGGGTTCTCACCCATATATTTTACCGCGTTTGTCAGCAGGTTGACAAAAACCTGAACCAAACGCGATTTTCCGCACTGAACCGTCGGGAGGGCCGCTTGAATCTCAACATCAACATGAGCGGCCTCGATTTGTAGCTGAATTTGTGTAAGGGCTTCCTGAACGATCTGCTGCATCTCAACGGCTTCGTGTGGGCTTTCGATCCGTCCAATCCGAGATAACTCCAACAGGTCTTGGATTAAGTCGCCCATCTTGAGGGCACTCCGCTGGATGTAATTGAGATATTCAATGGCAGTTGCATCAAATTGGGCGGCATAATCTTCTTCCATGGCGGTGGCAAACCCTTGAATGGTGACCAACGGTGCCTTGAGGTCATGCGACACCGTATAAACAAAGCTTTCCAATTCTTCAGTTCGCTGCCTGACCATGGCTTGGAGATTGAGATTATACTCCTCTAAACGGCGATTGGCATCTTGCAGTTGTTTTGAAAAGCTGTCGATGTAGGCTTCGATTGCCAACTGTATATCCAGCATCAACACTTTTGTCAGGGAGAGGATTGTATTCTGGATTTGCTCTGGGTCATCGCAGTATGCCTGAAACACAAGCGGGTACAAGAGATGAATATACAAGTTGTATGCGCTAATATACCACCTGGGTAAGAGTCCAATACGATTATGGACCTGCCCAATTTTCAGCCGTTCGGCGGCATACTGCGAGTCATAGTTTCCTTGCGTCAGCCGTTCCAGATAAGCGCGCTGTGCGGTCAGGAGCCTTTCGGTGATGAGTTCGTCAGTGAGCAAGGAAGCGGTTTCTTCAAACTTCTGGAGGTGTTGATAAAACTCAGCCACAAGGTCGGAAATATGGGGGGCTAATATTCCCGACAAGTCTTTGAGATTCGCTTCATCTTTCGGACTGAACTGAAGAAAGGATAAGCGGGTCTCCAAATCCTGTTGGGGCTGAGATGAGATTTCGGGTTGGGTTGTTTCAGTTGACGCCATTTATCAGGTTGCCTCCTTGGGCTGGTTCATTTACGGCTTGAGTAAAGTTCACACTTTTTCATGCTTCAAAAAACATCGAAACATTTGATGACACCGGACAGATTTTTAAATTAAAGTGTCAGTCAATTTTTGAACTATGCTAACCGGTTCCCCGCGTTTTAAGGACTGTTCAGCGGCGTCAATAATGCGCATAGACTTCAAGCCTTCAGAAAGCGGAACGCGCGGCGGGTGCTCATTCCGAATGGCATCCAAAAAATCTTCCGTTTCACGTAAATAAGGGTCTGGCCCCTCGTTCACCTGAAAGAACTCACTTTGCCCCGGTTCCGTCACCCAAAATTCTCCGCGAGAAGGTTCCCAATAGGCGACGGTTAGATTCTCGAAGACCATCCGAAAATCGCACTCCCATTTGCCGGGCACGGCTTGATTCGTCGCTCCGATGACAGCCAGGGAACCATTTTCAAACCGAATCATCAGTGCGCTTACGTCTCCAGCGGTGTAATTCGGAATCGCCTGATGGCACAAATTGGCTCGATCAAAATAAACTCGTTCCGGTTCACCGCAGAAATGACACGCGATATCCACTAAGTGGATGACCTGTTCCAGAAGTTGCCCGCCGCTTTTTTCGATGTCCCGCCACCAGTGGGCGTGCAGGTCATTCGAGAAATATCGTCCAATAAACAGAACCGGACGTCCTCTGCGAAAGACGAAGTCCTGGACGACCTCCACCACTCTGGAAAAACGCAGCATAAATCCAACTTGTGTTTTCACAGCAGGATAAAGATTCACCCGCTCAACAATTCGGCGGCTTTGTTCCAGGGTTCGTGCAATGGGTTTTTCTGTGAAGACATGAATCCCCGCTTCAGCCGCTTCGATAATCTCCGTATCATGCGCAAAGGGCGGGATGACAACATACATCGCATCAATGTGAGGGAACATGTCCTGATAGCGTGGATAAATCACACACCCTTCACCGGCTTGCTGTTGAAATGCCTGCGTTTTCTGTGGGTTAGAGCCGTAGCACGCGCACACTTCAACATTGGGTTGTCGCTGAAGATTATAGAGATGAAGCCGACTCCACGCACCAGTCCCTAACATGCCGACACGAAGAATTTGCTGGGAGTCCATAAGCGATTACCTTTCTTGAGTCGCATCTGACGTGAAACGTGAAACGTGAAACGTGAAAAAGCGGAAAACGTGAAAACGGGACCCATCCTCCCGTTTTCTCCCCTTCCGTTACCTTGACTTTGGTAGATTAACTTGTAGCCCAAGATTCTATCTTGGCTCTTAGTCAAAGGGCCAACTTAGAAAGTTGGGCTACAGGCGTATCCAATTTCAATTTACCAAAGTTAAGCTACCTCATGTTCCTTGGTGAACGGCTGCGATGATCACTTTCACTGCCTGCTCAATGTGCATGACACTGGTATTGAGCACCAGGTGGTAGAGCGTGACATCCGACAAATCCGCATCGTAGTAATGTTTGAGATAGTGAGCCCGTTTTTTGTCAATCTTCTTAATCCTTTTCAAGGCTTCAGAATAAGTGATGCCTTCTTGTTGCATCACATTTTTGCAGCAGTCATCAATAGCCCCGATGAAGCGGACGTGAAGGGTATTTGGCTTTGCTGCAAGAATCTTCTGGCTACTACGTCCGACGATAACGACATTACCGCGCTTCCACAGCTTTTCGACGACATGACGAAAGAACGAAACCACTTCGTCCGCTTTCAAAATCGGTTCTTTCTCAATCGAGGCTCCCCTCTCAATGGGATACATTGACCATTCCAGGGGTAGGTCTGGTGAGTAATAGTAAGGGAATGGGTATTCTGGCACAAATAGTTTTTTCAGGAAACTGCGAAGGCCGTGCTCCCCCTTCTCATCATACAAGCTAATTTTATCTTCCGTTGTTCTGGCGGCCCGAGCAACATCCGCAAGGATCTCTTTATCAAAATAGCTATAGCCTAAGCGTTCGGCAACCTGTTGCGCAATTTTTTCTGCTTGACTTCCGTATTCTCTGGAAACTGTGATGACTGACATGGAAATTTCCCCCCCCCCTTGCATACTTGCGTGTTGCGTATTGCGTAAAACGTGAAACGAATTCTTCCCTTCCATCCTTCCCTTTCTTCCTTTCCTTCCTTCCCTTCTGATGAACGGGCGAGCCGTGCTCGTCCGAGAATCGGACCCGCTCTACTTCCTTCCCTTTCTTCCTTTCCTTCCTTCCCTTCTGATGAACGGGCGAGCCGTGCTCGTCCGAGAATCGGACCCGCTCTACTTCCTT
>CAZOAL010000048.1:0-64656 GCA_964577695.1 uncultured bacterium
ATAGAATCTTGGGCTACAGTTGGATTGCGAAACAGTTCGTCAACACGCCCTAGAAATATAGGGTGTTTCACCAAACCCAATAGAAATCTCTATAGAAGTGTTGATTGAGTTACCGAGATATGTGTTCCGTAAATACTCAATGCCTCCCTGCATAGAAACCGCGTTATCCAGTCCATGAAGAGCGATATCTTTGATGAACTTGAGGAGGCTAATGAAATTGGATTTTCCAGAGGCGTTGGCTCCAATCAGAATATTCAGCCTATTTAACTGGAGTTCTAACGTCTCAAAGCTTTTGAAATTTTGAACGCGCACATTTTTGATAAACATAGGTCATTCTGTCCTCAATTCATTAACTGCGCCACATCATACAACACATTCGGCGCGACGCGCAGGCTCGCAGAGATTGACTTTCCAAACGGATTCAACGTATCAATTGCCTTTTGGGTTGCATGGCGCAGCACAGGTTCAAAGCGCGACTTGCGGCTGATTCGCCACGCATAAGCGATGCCATCAATGCCCCGGTGGAAGTTATCCGTGCACAGGCTGGAGTGCGGGCAGGAGGTATACCGGAAGCCATCCCCTTCGTCCACCCACATATCATTGATTAGAAACTCTGCCCCGCACACAATCGCCGCCGCAACTTTTGGGTCCTCTGTGGCTTGATAGTAGAGCTTAAGCCCATGCAGCAGGATGCCCACCATGAACCCTGCATTCCCAGTGTGCCGCGGTGGGTCGCAGTGGCAGTGACCGGGCACAAGCATCCGTCTCCATCCGCCATCTGCTGTCTGTCGCTCAAGGGTCCGTTCAACGATGATGTGGGCGGCATTGAGATAGAAGCGATCGCGAGTGGCGTGGTACATCACCATCGAATGGATGAGGTGCCAGCCGTTGTTGCGGCAGTTGGTAAAATCGTAGTTGCGCGTGTCGTGGCGGTCATACCGATCAGCGACCGTCCGCGCCGTTTCAAGGGACCGCCGATCCCCGGTCAGGAAGTGGTGGAGAAGGAAGCCATCGACCCACGTATGGCTGACGCTAAAACGCCCGCTCGAAATCGCGCCCGGTCGGAAGCTGTCGGGGTAGTAATCGCCGGTGTGTCCGATGCAGTGTGTGTAAACCCCGCCGACGTTGATTGCATCTGCGGAAGCGTGACAGGTATCGACATCGCGGTGATGGGTCGCGGCACAGCACGCCCCCTCGAACCAGCGAGGGTCGCCTGAACGCGCCCACTGAAGGACGAACGCGAAGGCGGTATCGTACTCGGAGTTGCCCCAATTCCAGCGACGCTCGCCCCACCAATCGCCGAAGTTCAGCATGCCATACTCGCGCCCATCTTCACGATTCTTGAGGTAGCCATCAAACGCCTGCGAAACTTTCGCCTCGTAATCCGCAAACTGCTCCGCTCGGCGGGAGCCTCGCGCTCCCACTTTGACTGCGGGAATTTCCCCCAACGCCCCACTGTCACAATACCATTCCGGCGGGGCTTGGGGAATCGGGGTCGGGGTTGATGGAATGTCCTCGCCAATATACAGGGTGTGCGTCTTGGAGAGCCCTTCGCGGAACCGGTATACGCCGTTTTTCAGATAGAAGTAAAGCTTGTGTTCATCCTCTCCCGCGTCACGGTAATCATCGGCATCAATGGCCGGACAGAGCCCAATCTCAATTCCCTTCATAAGCGTCCGCAGGCTTTTGGGATACTGCTGCCAAAAATCGGGCATCGCGACATTTAAGCCGCCGGCGCTGCTCCCTCCATGGGCCCGTTCCAAGCGAATTTCTCCGTTGATTACGCAACGATTATCGTGCGTCTGCCTGATTTCCATCTCCTCCCGATTTCCCAAAGGTGTGTCAAGGTAGAGGTACATAGACGCGATTTCGGTAAAATTCTCTCCTGCATTGTCGTTCACGAAGGTGTGCTCAAGGCGAACGAATGGAAGCCCTGCATAAGCGTGAATCCGACAGATCGATTGGAACAGCGCCTCCCCGTCTGCGGACAGATGCCTCCCTTCGACACGCACGACACAGCGCACCGGTCCCGCCTCTTCGATTTCGACCAAATCAGGTGGCGCGTTGGTGCTGACATACGCCTCGCCGTTCACGCCGTTCACGACAATCCGAGAGCCCGTCACGTAAGGCTGATTATCTCGCTGAATCTCCGCAAAGGGGGCGAACCGGGATTTATCAATCCGAATCGTTAATCGTCCCGTATCAATGGTCACCGTGTTCTCATCTTCGTGAATTGCCAGTGGCGTATCAAATTGTTTCCGCCGGATTTCCGTCCCGTACTCAAGGGTGTAAACCTGTTCGGCAATCTGCGGTACATCGGTCCCGATTCTCGGGATTTCGCTTCGCTCGACTTGAAAATCGAGTAACGCCCATTTGACACTGCCATCAAGCCACTCCCCTAACGTGCGGGCTTGCAACGGGATTTCGCTCCCATCGGGCGCAAGCAGGCGCAGATGTTCCGATGAACCTAACACACCTTTGGGGAAAGGCACCCCGTGGGTCATGGGAACGGATTTGTACGGAGCATCACTTGAATTCCGAATCGTGAGCGGGATGCGTCCGGCTTTGGTACTACCGATGACATGCGGAGGCGGCGAGGTCACAAACGTCCGTGTGTCGCTCTCGACAACATTTCCGTCGCGATCTCGGGCGCGGAGTCGATAGCAGTAGGTCGTATCCGGCAGGAGTTCCGTCAGCACAACGCGATGGTTCGCCCAATGACCTTCCTCATCGATCACTGTACGCACCAGTGAGCCCTCTGCCCAATACGCAACGCTGCACTGCGAGTTCCACGTTGTCACCCATGTTAAGCGGACAGATGTCGTTACCCCGCGTCCGGGGTGGGTATGCAAGGGTTCGGTCCCGATGCTCGGGATTTCGCTCTGCTCAACATGAACATGGATAAAGTGGCAGGGGGTCGCTGTTTCAGGGGGAAGGGCTGTGAAGAAGGCGATGCACTCGATTCGATACGTCCCGCCTCCACTTTCCGGCGTTTGTAATCGGATGGACTCACCCCCCTGAAAATGATAAGGTTCAGTCAGCGTCAACAGGCGTTCGCGCCGGTTATTCGCGTCCGCGATGGCGATGCCCTGCTTTACGCCATCGATCCAAATCTCAATCGTTTCCGCGCCCACTGCGTCGTCGTAGATGACGAAGCCGAAATAGCGTTCTCCGCAGCTTGGCGCATCGCAAGTGAGCGACCCACCGGGCGCAGTGCGGAGGACAGAACGCTGGCGATATTCGCTACGAGTGTCATCGCGGAATCCATCAAGCGTCATGTCGCTGGCGTCAATCTTAATCGCCGATGGTTGATTCAGGGCCTCGTTGATTAAACGCAACCCCCAGGTCGTTTGTACGTGCATTATAGCTTCCTCAAAAATTGATTGACCGGATGTTTGGGTTCTTATGTGAATTCCCTCTAATATCGCTTCTGCCACCCAAGCAATTCACTTCCCTCGACGACAAACTTGCATGCTGTGATCAAGCGGCCACCATCCAACACTGTGTTCATGTTTTCCTCGCGTCCTCATCTTCCAAATTTCACCCGTACTTCGATTAGGCTTAATATATTACAAACGACCAATTCTGTCAAGAAAAAAAACTGGGGTTTAGCTTGACTTTGGTAAATAGCAGCACGGGGGAAAACCCAGAATCCAGTCATAGAACCTGCGGCTCGCTGGTTCCGACTCCCCTTTGAACGAGCAAGCCGTGCTCGTCACTTCGCAACCTCAGTGCAGGCTTGAGAGTTGGACACGTTCTACAGCGTGATCGTCTACTTAAATTTAACAAAGTCAAGGTAATTGACAGGGAAATTTGAAACATGCCAAAACACTGATGGATTTTTTCATTGATGTAGGATATAATGTAGAGTGCAGTCCGTGAAATCGGGGTAGTTCATTTTCCGCGCAGATTAGTAATGCGTAAACTCCTTCCTCCCGAGCACAGATCGGGGGGCAGGTCCGCCTTGCGGACTCCGTGATCGTAAGCCAACCTTTACGGATTACGTTTTACGTTTTACGTCTTTATAATACGAGTTTTTCGCTTAGACTTCCGAAGTTTGATACCAAATCGCATGGTCTTGGCTCACCTCGTCTGTTGAAACTTCGGAAGTCTGGGTCTCACTTTTGCTCATAACCGAAAAAGTCGTATTTATAACTCATCATTACTCATATCGTACACTGTGGGAAGATTCCCCAACCTGACTGTAGCGCACCATTGTATCATTTGACTTACCGGACTTCTTTTGAGATAGGAGAAAAAAATGTCAGCACCATTCAAAGAACTGAGAGTGTCCAACGATGCCATGAACGACCCCGAAGAACTGCGTCGCTGCTTCTGGGATGAAGGGTATCTCTTTTTCAAGAAGTTACAAGCCCCGAACAAGTTATGGGACTTGCGTCGGCAAATGCTAACCGTCATCGCTTCAGGCGGTTGGCTGGTCGCTGGAACGGATGCGATGGATGGAATCACTGATATCTCGCGCCAGTGTACCGAGGGGGACATCGAATACACGGATGTGTACCATGAGGTCTATAAGTTGGAAGCCTTTCACCGCTCCGCTCACTGGCCGGAGGTTATGGACATGATGGAAAAGGTGATTGGCAGACCGGTCCTGCCTCACCCGCAGAAGATTGCCCGCATCTGGTTTCCTAAGTATACGGAACATACCACGCCGGTCCATCAGGATTTTGTCCACTTCCAAGGAAATTTTGAGACCTATACCTGCTGGGCCCCCGTCGGGGATTGTCCGATTGAGCTGGGCGGGCTGGCGGTGTTGCCGGGGTCTCACAAAGTCAATCGAGTCCTGGACCATCATTTTTCGCTGGGCGCTGGCGGCTTGTGTGTTGACACCGACGCACCAGACAGCTTCTGGCACACCACGAACTACGAAATCGGCGATACCCTCATCTTTCACTCGCTGACCATACATCAAGCGTTGCCAAACCTAACAGAGGACCGACTGCGCGTCTCGCTGGATAACCGGTATCAGGCGCAAGAAGATCCAATCGCCGAGCACATGTTGGCACCGCACCTGAACCGTTTCAGTGAACTCCGTTGGGAGGAGGTGTACCGCGACTGGGCATCTGATGACCTCAAGTACTACTGGAAGGCGCTCAATTTACACATTGTGCCACGGGACTTTGGCTACTCGAATCAGGGCTTTTCTGAGGCGCTGGCGCTCGCGAAGGGCGGCGATGCGAGAGCCATCCTGCACCTGAATCGCATCATCAAGCGCGACCCCACGACAGAGCAGGCAAAGGCGGCGATGGAAGTGTTGCAGGCGTAACCGTGACGGGAGGTATCCCCAATATTACATCCGGCATCGGGCATAAATCCTTTTTCGACAGGTAAGGATTCAGGATTCAAGATTCAAGATGCAGGATGCCAGATTCATCATGCGAACGTTTCAGTTGCAACCGTTGGCGGTATATCAAGTTGTTTGCATCTTGATAGACGTGAAAAGAAATCCGTCACCGAAAGGAGCAACAGATGAGCAGAATCCTCATAACGGGAACCGGTGGATTTATCGGCCATCACCTGGCGCAAGCGATGGCGAAAAACCATGAAGTGGTGTGTATCTCTCGGAAACCCACCGAGGTCAAGGGCGTGGTGGCAATCCAGGGTGATTTTACCTCACCTGCCGATATGCAAAAACTCCCATCTCACCCGATTGATGTCCTGATTCACCTGGGAGCGGTCACGGGGGGAGGAATCGAGAGCGAACAGCTCCGAGTCAATGTCTTGGGAACGCATCATTTACTCCGCTATCTCATCGACCATGGCTGCAAAAAACTGGTTCTCGCCAGTTCCATTGCGGCGGTCGGATTCCAGTCAACGGCGTTCAGACCGCTGCAATTGCCGATGCCTGATGAACACCCCTGCTTTGACCGCGTGGGGTATGGCTTTTCCAAATATATGATGGAAGAGGTCACCCGCTATCTGTCGCGTCAAAACGAGAACCTTGATTTCATCAACATCCGACTGGCAAGCGTCGCACCGAATGATCGAAAACTGACCCCCAGAAAGGCAGGGCCTGTGACCCAATGGGCGATGGGTTCACTCTCATACCTCTACCTCAGCGATGCCGTCCGTTGTTTTATCATGGCGGCAGAAGCCCCACACAAGGCGGGCGTTCGCATCATGAACGCCGTCGGAACTCAAGCCTGTGCCGAAGACACGGTACCGGAAATCATCCGTGTCTGGTACGGTACGGACGCGGATGAAATAGACCTGTCGCATTACGAACGGCCAGGGCACGAGCGAGACCCGGTGTTTGAAATCGACAGAATCCAGCAAGAACTTGGCTTTGTACCGGAACGGAGTGTGTTGGAATGAAACATTGTCAACTTTTACAAGCCGGTGAAATTCAAGTCATCGTTGGAGATGCCTCACGAGATGGCGTTGGCGGGGCGCAATATTGTGGCCTGTGGTCATTGACATCAAAACATCGCCCCTTCAACGCTTTTGGAAATTCCTATGCCGGTCTGATTCCCGGAGAGATTCGGGGGAAATCGCCCGTGCTAGAAGACGTGGATGGAAATCTAACAAAGTCAAGATAAAAGGGGAAACCTTATGCTGACGTGAATTATTTAGCCACGAAAGGTCGAAGACTCACGGAACGGAGATGCGAAAAATGCAGAGAATGAAACTTTCACAAGAAGAACTTGAGCAAGGCAAGTTTACTGAAGAGAATCTTGGCGTTGCGTTGCGGACGTTGCGCGAAGTGGGTTTCGTCGTGATGGAGAATGCCCTACCGAGGGACTGGGTTGAGGAATTTCGTGTTGACTTTGAAGCGAAGTTAAAGCGTGAAGACAGAACGCCCGAAGAGAACGGTGGGGTAAGCCTGTTTCTGAAGCCGCGCTTTATAGACCCACAAATTATTGATAACCCCTTTGCGATGCAGATTATCGAAGGGGCAATGGGCAAGCGATTCTTCTCGTACATCCCCTACGGTTGCAATACCGCTGAACCCGGTTGTGATACTCAGTGGATTCATCGGGATTCGGGGCACCTGTTTCCCCAAGTGCCGATTGTGCTGCCGGTTTGCAGCATCGTGGTCAACATTCCGTTGACGGATTTTACCGTCGAAAACGGTGCAACAGAAGTGTGGCCCAGTTCTCACCTGATTTTCGACGACCCCGAGGTCTTGAATACTCCGTACTATGTGTGCAGCGCGGAACGTGCCGCGCAGGTGCCATCGTTTCAAATGGTCATGCCCGCCGGTTCCGTGGTCGTCCGCGACATGCGTTGCTGGCATCGGCGTATGCCCAATCGCACACAGACACTTCGCAGCATGCTTGCCCTGGTCTACTTTCGCCGATTGCATCATGTCCCCGACGACCCCGGCATCTTTCGCGGGACCATTCCACAGGGGGTGTGGGACCAGATGTCGGACCGGTCACGGGAAGTCTATCGATTTTATGTTATGAAACGTAAAACGTAAAACGTAATGACGCCCGCTTTACGTTTCACGTTTTACGTTTTACGCATTTCACATTTCGAAATTGACAAAAAGTCGTAAAGCGGTTATAATCACCTTAACTTTACAGACTTTGGGTGAAGTCAAGAACCCCTCCTGATTTCGCAGAAATCAGGAGGGGCTTGGAAACGCAGGATTCTAAGCGCAAGTCTTGACTAGAGGGCTGTTTCATTTTGGTCAGCAAACGCCCTACGATGGCACAAACGTTCAGTTGTTTCGCTAGACTGTACCTCTTTAAGTTGCTTCTTGCGAGCAACGTCCCGACGAAAGTCGGGAGACATCCTTCGTAGGCGCAATCTCGAAGCGACCTTGACTCCGAAAGGAGCGTGTTTACCACAAAATGCGAGTACCAGTTGTATCAATGTCAGGCAAACCTTTAATGCCAACAACACCGTGTCGTGCTAGAAAAATGGTGCGTTCGGGTGTGGCAAAGAAATGTTGGAACCAATTGGGTGTGTTTTACATTCAAATGGTGCGTCCTGTAGGGGAAGTTGTTCAAGATATGGCATTGGCAATAGACCCTGGAAGCAAGTATGATGGTTATGCCGTCGCATCAGAGAAAGAAACACAACTTTGTGGAATGACGGTCTTGCCAGATAAAGTCAAGGATAAGATGAAAAACCGTCATGAGATGAGAAGAACAAGGCGATACCGAAACACCCGTCGTCGAAAGTGCCGATTCTCCAATCGTCAAAGAAAAGAGGGTTGGATAGCACCATCTCAGCTTGCCAAAGTCCAGTTACGTCTCAAGATAGCTTCTGAACTTTGTCAGATATTTCCCATCAAGCATATTGTTGTCGAAGATGTTCGATTTAATCACTACCAAAAGAAGTGGGGGAAGTTCTTCTCGACTGTAGAGATAGGAAAGACTAGGCTTTACTCAGAGCTAGAGCAACTTGGAAAGTTGTTTCTGTTGGAAGGTTGGCAAACGAAGAAGGCAAGGGATTATTATGGAATTACTAAGTGTTCACAGAAAGACAAGCTAATAAAGGAAAGCCATGCTAACGATGCTATAGCGATGTGCTGTGAATTGTATCAGAAGAAGGTGGATTCTCTTTCCCCCTTTTATGTGTGGCGAAGGTTCGAGTTTGTGAGGCGGTCTTTGCATCGTCAGAACTTCCAAAAAGGGAATATTCGCCCAAACTTTGGAGGAACAACGAATGGTACTTTCTTTAGAAAAGGAGATTATGTCGAAGCAAGTCAAGGAAAGAAAACCTTTCGTGGTTGGGTTTGTGGGTTGCCTACAGAGAAAACCAACGTGATAGCAGTGTGTAATGCTTTCGGAAAGAGGTTCGGACAATGTTCTACGTCCAAAGTCAATTTACTCAGTCGAAATACAGGAGTATCATGGCAATTCCTCCCCGACTGAAAATTTCAGTCGGGGAGGAATTGCCAAAAGAAATTGAATGCTTTATAAAGATTTGCAGTTAGATCGATTTCAAGAAGAGGCCATTCGTGCAATAGACCAGAATCATTCCGTGATTGTCACCGCCCCAACAGGCGCGGGCAAAACCGTCATTGCGGAGTATGGGGTCGAAAAGTGTATTCAGATGGGTCGCCGCGTGATTTATACGGCACCAATCAAGGCGCTGAGTAATCAAAAATATCGGGATTTTTACGAACAGTACGGCGATCTAATCGGGATTGTCACGGGAGATGTGGTGCTGAATCAATTTGCGCAAGTTTTACTCATGACCACAGAGATCTTCCGAAACACCATCTTTGATGATATTACGCGCTTGGACGATGTTGAGTATGTCATCTTCGACGAAATCCACTATATCAATGATATTGAGCGCGGCACGGTTTGGGAGGAGAGCATTATTTTTGCCCCCCAGAATATCAAATTCATCTGCTTGAGCGCGACCATCCCGAATATCAAGCAATTTGCCCAATGGATGCGGAGTGTGCGTGAGGCCGAGATTGATGTCGTTGAAGAGATTGAACGCCCCGTCCCTTTGAAACATCACCTTTACCTAGATGGATATGGACTCGGCGATATTGACGACCTTCGGCAGATTCAGCAATATCTCACAGAATTCGACGACGATTATGATGCGCTCACCGATGAAGCCATTGCGAATCAATTTCCCAACCTCATTCGCACAGAGCTCGTTCGCCATATCCAGAATCAGGGCGAGCTTCCCTGCCTGTACTTCGGTTTTAGCCGCAAAGGGTGTAGCCAAAACGCGGAATACTACGCCAACCAAAACTTCCTGACGCCGGAGCAACGTGTCGCCATCCTTCAACTGTTCGATTCACTCTGTGAACGATATGGTATCCGCGAGGCACGGAACGTTGAATTCTTCCGCCATCTTGTCTCCAAAGGTGTCGCGTATCATCACGCCGGCATGCTGCCAACCTTGAAAGAGGTGGTCGAACGCTTATTTACCTCCGGTCTGATTCAGTTGCTTTTTACGACGGAGACATTCGCCGTTGGAATCAACATGCCAGCGTGCACGGTCGTTTTTGAAGGCCTGGAGAAGTATGATGGGGTGGGGTTTCGTTATTTGAAAACGCGAGAATATCACCAGATGTCGGGGCGTGCAGGACGACGGGGGATCGATCCGGTCGGCTATGTCTATGCGCGGGTCAATCCTCGATTTGCAAATGTTGAACAGGTCAAGCGAATCATTTCCGGTCAGATCGAGCCGATTGAAAGCCAGTTCAACCTCTCCTATTCCAGCGTCTTAAACCTCTACGAAAAATATGGGGATGGCATTTATGATGTGTGTACCCGGAGCCTGGGTAATTTCCAAAACTATGAGCGACTGACCAAAATACATGCTGAAATTGAGCAGGCAGAGACTACGCTCAAAAATCTCCCTTACCCAACGTGCATCTATGACGGGGTTGACGCGTTCGATCAGGTGGGTAGTTATTGCCGCCTCCTGGATAAGATTGCTGAACAGACGCGACGCTTAAAGGCGGAGCGCAACGCAATTAAGCGAAGGGAGCGGGGACGAAAACGACGAATAATACGTCAACAGGAACTCGCCCTATTAGACCGGCAGTTTCGGCAGATTGAATCGGCTAAAGGTGGGAATCTATGCCACGGCTGTGAACAATTTAAGTTATGCAACCAACGTTATCGGAAAATCGAGAAATATACGAATTGGATTCGCAATCATCAGGATGTGAAGGCGCATTTTGAGAATTATCAGCGCGACCAGATCTCTTACCGACTGAAGGTGCTGGAAGAACTTGGCTATATTGATGGGGCCGGGTTGCTTCCAAGGGGAAAAATTGCATCGCAGATATATGGTTATGAAATACAAGTGACGCAGTTGCTCTTCAAGGGCTTTTTTGAAGGACTCCATGAAGATGAACTGAATGTCCTCGCGATGGCGATCGTTTGCGAACCGAAAAAGGAGAGTTACTATAGAAAACTGCACGACAAGCGATTGAAACGACTGTTGCGGGAGGCTGACCAGGAAATTGAGCACATTCGGGTATTGGAAACACATTATCGGGTTGCGGAGATGACTCCAAAGTTAGAAACCCGGTTGAGCACGCCAATTCTCGCATGGAGCCAGGGCTGTGAATTTGAAGCCCTTCAACAGTATGCAGACCTCGCGGATGGTGACTTTGTCCGGGCATTTCGATTGGTGATAGACCTCCTCCGGCAGATGCGTCGAGCGATGGTTGGGCACACCACGTTATTGGACAAGCTGGACCGGTGCCTTGACAAAATCAATCGGGACGTTGTGGATGCGGAACGACAGTTGCGAATCGGACAGGAGAAATTTGCTGGAACCGATAGCCCCCCCAAAATCAATGAGAGGCGTCTTATACCGTTTGTAGTTTTCAATGAAGGGATTTAACCTTGCGAAGGTTTGGAACCTTCGCAAGGTTAGATTCACCATAAGATTTTCTATATAGAGGTTCGGAGATGCCATCAACAAAACAGAGAGTGGATCGACTCGAACTCAAGATGGTGGAGCTTGCCGAGGCGCAAATGCAAACGCAGGTTGCCCTGAAGACCCTTTCAGAGGCTCAAGCCCGGACAGAGGCTTCGCTGAAGACCTTCTCAGAGGGAATGCAAAAGTCCACGGAAGAAACGCAGGTTGCCCTGAAGACTCTTTCAGAGGCTCAAGTCCGGACAGAGGCTTCGCTGAAGACCCTCTCAGAGGGAATGCAGAAGTCCAGGGAAGAAACGCAGGTTGCCCTGAAGACCCTCTCAGAGGCTCAAGCCCGGACAGAGGCTTCGCTGAAGACCTTCTCAGAGGGAATGCAGAAGTCCAGGGAAGATATGAACCAGAAGTGGGGAGAGGTCATCAACAGGCTAGGCACCCTTGTCGAAGACATCGTTGCTCCCAATATTCCCCGGATCGCCAAAGAGGTCTTTGGCTGGAGTGACATTGAGGATTTCATGGTTCGCCGAAAGGTGAGGAATAAACGGGATAGGTCTAAGCGGCAAGAGTTTGATGTCATCGCTGTTGGGGAGGAGCAGATCATCATCAATGAGACCAAATCGAGACCAGAAATTGAGGATGTCGATGCGTTTATCGATCTCTTGGCGGAGGTCAAGGATTACTTCCCGGAGCACGCGGACAAGACGATCATCCCGATCTTTGCTTCCCTGTATATGGATGAGAGGCTGGTCAAATACCTCACGCGACGGAAGATCTATGCGATGATGATGGGAGAGATGACGATGAGCATTGTGAACTTCCAACAGGTAGGCGATCGCCGCTCTTCTGATTTCGATACATGAAACGGGTATGTTTCAGAAAACTGTTGACACTTCATTAGACTTCATTTCTCCAGTGAGTCCCTTATGAGAAAACACACACGGTTTTATCTTCTTGGAATCTGGTTTTTGCTTGTGGCTTCGAGTGTGTTGGCGCAACAGCAACCGCTGCTCGACCCATCATCACCGCCTTTGGACTTCTGGACAAAAGTCGGAACCCTCTTGAGCGGGATGGGCTCGGTTCTGGGAGCGATAGCGCTGTGGTATGCGATTCGTGTCAATATTAGAACGCAAAAGGCGTACAGTGCGCTCTTTGAAAACATCCGCATCCTCAATGAAGAAGTCAGGGCCAACACGCAAGAGATTAAAGTGCTGCATCAACGCTCTGAAGCGTTGCAGTATGATTTGAATGTGCTCCACGAAAACATCAAAGCTATGTCAGGAGAGATGCAACGGATGTTTGAAGAAAACAGAAAGAGCGATGCCGCCTTGTACGCAGAGATGCAACGGATGTTTGAAGAAAACAGAAAGAGCGATGAAGCGTTTTTACAAAGGCTTCTCTCAGGGAATGAAGAGATCAAAACGCGCATCGCCCTTTCAGAGGCAACCCAGAATCTGACAGGCAAATGGTCTGACCTCTATATCTCGGCTTGCAAGCGAGACGCTCAATATCTCGGTTATCTCAACCTGGTGACAATACCGCCCCGGCACTATGAAATCAATCAGCGGGGCATTGATGTGTTGAATGCCTTGAATCCGGAGTTGCAAGAGAAGATCGCAGATGTCAAAACAGAAGGGATGCCAGCGAACGAACTGCTTCTTTCGTTAGACCTGCCGATGTTGTTTGCTTTGGTCAGGCACTATAGTCAGCAGCGGCAAGAAGACCTGCCGGTGGATGTCGTGCTGGGCGTTATTGCTGTGTTTGCGGGGTATTAACCTTTGGTGTGAGTTCGCCGGACTCAAGCCCACAATGTAATAGGACTTACGCAGTTGCGATTGATTATTCGGTGATATTGCGTATTGCGTACAGAGACCCATACGCAGTACGCAATACGCAATACGACAGATTGTTCGCTGATGAAGTGCGTAAGTCCTAGAAATGTGTAAGTACTATGTAAATTTCTATGAGCCTCACTTTATACTTGCCATCGGATTCAAGTTTTGTTACAATAGTTAATACTTGTTTGTGATTGTGTGAAACAATGAATTCTTCACTTCAATTTTCAACAATGTGTATTGGTCAAAATAATCCTATACACTCGCTCGGCTTGGATTGCCAAATCCAAGCCCTCACCGATGGATATGGCAATCCATCGGGAGCGTGTATCGTGTCTACCATCTTCCTGACCATTACACAATTTTCAACAATGGAGAAATAACATGGCAGACCAAGATTTTGAACTGACCGCAAAACTGCGAATCCGGGCCGTTACAGCCAATGATGCCAAAGACCTACAGACCTACTGCTTTACCACCAGCACGGTCGAAGAAATCGGTAATCAGTTAAAGGATGATCTGGCGCGGAACAAGAAAGGGGAGGTCTATCGACTGGTCGTTGAGGCCAGTAATCATGCGATTGGAAACATCCGGGTCGAACGGCACAAGCTCGATAATGCGCTTGGCGAATTGAGCCAACTCGCTGTATGCACTCCCTTTCGAGCATTTCAGGTCGCCGATAAGCTTGTTGCAGTTGCCGAACAGGTGGCTCAAGAAAATGGAATCGAGACCCTTCAGATTGAATTACCCAAATCTGATGGGGGAATCATTGAAGCGTACAAGAAATGGGGGTTTGCTGAACGCCCTGTGGTAACATTGCAAAAACAGGTGGGTCAATCTACCCCAGAAGAAACGCCCGTTGCGACTGCAACTCCACCGCCTGAAAGGCCTAAAGCCCCAGGTGATGAAGGAAAGCAGCAAGAGTTGTTGTAATGATGTGATTATGTTACTCTGAGCGTAGCGAAGAGTCTCTGACGGATGAGATTCTTCGCTACGTTCAGGATGACAAGTATTATACACTTATGCATGGGTCAGTAAGTCTATCAACCCTGTCGATTGGAGGGACGGTGTGAAAATGTTTGCATCCGAGTTCGGCCACGAAAAGAGAACCCGTTTTTCGTTGGATATGGTCAGCCGTGATATGGATAAACCAAGACGCCTGGGGTTCGCGTTATTCCTTCGCGTCCGTATCTACGATGGAGATGTGGACAAATCTAAGATAAGGTTCTCAATTCCACTCCCATTAATATTTTGCTTTTCAATGGGGTTGGATGCACTTGCATGCCTTGTTTTACACCTGACCTCCGTGATATTACCCTTTGTCTCCCGAAGGAAAAAAAGGCTTGCTTTCCGAAGAATGATGCCCCTCTTGCGAAAAATGAGCAGAGGCTTCTTCTTGACCCGGTTTAGTTACGCCCTCATGCGTCACGGTGGACGGCTCGGGATTCGCGCAATCGACGAAAAGAGTGGCGTCATTATTTATGGGGCGTAACTACTCAGGTCTGGTTCTCGTTGAACTAGAGATAACAACGAATTCAAAGGATGGAACGAATTCAGCGTCACGAGATCGATTCGTTCCGCGTCGCTTCTGTGTGAAAAGTAGCTCTTTGCGAACCCCGATCTTTGATCGGGGTTACGAAGCCGATGTTAAGCAATTTTGGGGGTGAAACAGTCACCGCTTCCCATGAACTCGCCCTCATAAAACCTTCCGAAGGTTTCGTTGGACCTCTCACACACCCCCTCACCCCACGCGATAATGCTGGAGCGCGCTTTCATCCAACTGAATGCCCAACCCGGGGCCATCAGGCACCAGGAAGTGCCCACCCTTCACCACCAATCCACCGCCGATTAAATCGTTCTCATGGATAAAGGGTAGTTCATCACACGGCATTGTGGCATTTGGAATCGTGCAGCTCACATGAACGGCAAACGTCGCCTGGATTCCGAGCGACAGCCCCGCCATCTGATGCCATAAGGGGGCATTCGCCGCTTCTGTGATGGCAGCGCATTTCAACACACCTGCCACACTGCCCCCGATGTTGACGCAGTCTACCGCTCCGGCTTTGAAGGCATTGAACACATCAGCGGGATTTCCGAGGTGATGCGCCATGCGGATTTTGGTCTGCTCCCGCACCGCGACGTACCAATCAAAATAGGTGCGCCAGTCGATAGGGTCTTCAAAGCATTCGATGTTATACGGCTCCAATTCCATCGCCAGGCGTGTCGCCGTTTCAGGGGTTTCAAAGGTGAAATTGGGGTCCACGCGAATCTGATAGTCTGGCCCGGCGGCTTTCGTGATGGATTCTGCCTGTTTGACGATGTCGTGAGGGCGGGCTTTGAGTTTATGCACCGTGAACCCCGCTTTGGCGGCCTTTTCTGCCTCTTTTGCTGTTTCTTCAGGCGGCATGTGGCATGACCAATAGGCGACAGGCACCCGGTCACGGCACTTGTCCCCGATCAGCCGATGAACCGGAAGGGACAACGCCTGCCCGACAATATCGTAGAGCGCGGATTGGAAGGGGCCCGTCTGGAGATTCAACGTGAGTGGGTCTTTTCCAACCAGCACTTGCGCGGCGGTTTCAATCTGCTCCTTGTTTCCACTCCATCGCTCTCCCAGCCCTACAAACCCTTCATCGGTGTGTATTCGGTAAATGATGTATGGGGGATTCCCCCAATTGACTTTCCGGACGGGCTCAATGTAAGGCACGTCCACAACAAACACATCGGTATGTGTAATCTTCATCAAGAACTCCTTAGTAATTACATTTAGGATTCGCAGACTTCCCAAGTCTCGGAGACTTCGGAAGTCTGATGTAAAATTTATAAAAGGTTAAACGGGGCTTGGTCATAGTTCGGCTGAAATCTTCATGTAGCCCAAGTTTCTAACCTAGTTCTCATGCCATCGGCCAAGATAGAATCTTGGGCTACGATTGGATTGGCCGGTAATGATGACCAACCCTCAATTAGCTCGGATTGTATCGATGCGCTGCGACAGCGTCTTCATTCAGTTCGACACCGAGCCCGGGGCCGGTCGGCGGGATGATATGTCCAGCTTCAAATCGGATCGGCGTTTTCAGGAGGTCTGTGTGCAGTGTGGTCACATTGAATTCCTGAATGAGAAAGTTTGGGCTGCATGTTGCCAATTGAATCGCAGCCGCGGCGGCGACTGGACCACAATACATGTGCGGTGCAATCGACGCATAATGTGCTTCCGCCATGCCCGCGATTTTCTTTGACTCGAGAATCCCGCCGCAATGCCCCACATCCAGTTGGATAATCTGTGCCGCCTGCTTCTTAAAAATTTCGACGAATTCGTACTTCGTGAGTAGCCGTTCACCGGTTGCAATCGGAATGCTGGTGTGGGCTGCGACCCGCGCCATCTCGTCGACGTTCTCTGGTGCCACCGGCTCCTCAAACCAGAAGGGGTGATATTCCTCCAGGATATGCGCGATTCGTATAGCACTGGAGGTGGTCAGTTGACCGTGCGTCCCAATCCCGATTTCCATATCATCTCCGACAGCTTCCCGAATGCACGCGAAAATCTGTGCAACCCCTTTGATTGTCTTTAAGGGGATGTCCCGTGGCTGGGGAAAGAGCGGCGGGAACGGGTCGAACTTCATCGCTGTGTTTCCCCGTTCGAGCAGTTCAGCGGCGATTTCCCCCGCACGTTTGGGGTTTTCCCAAATACCGTTGGTCGGCATATAAGCGTAAGCCCTCAATTTCTCATGATACTGACCGCCGAGCAGGTTATAGATCGGCTGATTTAACGCCTTGCCGACAATATCCCAACACGCTATTTCGATTGCGCTCAACGCGGGCGTGACATCCAGGCCGGGGTGCCTAAAGTCATGTTCAGCGGCATAAATCCTTTGCCACAAGCTCTCGATTTTGAACGGATTCGCGTCAATCACAAACTGGCGTGCCAGGTTTTCGATCAACTTTATCTGCGATTCGATTCTGCCGACATGGGCTGTTGACCATTCGCCAAGCCCTTCAATGCCTTCATCGGTGATGAGTTTGACAAACAGCCAGCATCGACCACCCTGATACGGCGGTACGTTGCCCACCAGAAATGTCTGGACATCAACGATTTTCATACCATTATACCTCCCACAATTTACGTTATAGATTTTTCTCGTTTGCCTTAGTACAACGCTGTCACTATATCACGTTCCATGGCAAAAATCAATTGCAAAATCTCCATTCCAATCACATTCAAAAGTCTTCGTAAGAAAATGGCGATTCGGGGTCTTGATGAATTGGGCAAAATCTCCACGAAAATGCCGTCAATTCCCATTGACTTTTTTCTGCGGCGTGATATAATGAGAGGGAAAGGAGTCAGACCCTATGGATGAATTAAAAATGACACAGGCACAGAAGTTTCTTTTTGATTTACAGGGCTTTGTCCTTGTTGAGGACGTGCTCACCAATGAAGCGTGTGACATGGCAATCGAAAAGATTAAAGGACGCATGAGACCGATGGAGAAAACGCCAGACGGCTATGATGCGAATGGAACTTGGTTCTCCGCCGGCGGATTGCTTGAAGCGGGGGAGCCGTTTATCCAATTGATCGATCACCCTAAGACAACCGCTGTGCTAAAAGAGATTATTTCGCCGGATCTGCGGCTTGAGGGTGCCTACAGCTTTGTGCGAACCCAAGGGTGTCCACCGTTTGAGATGCACGGGGGCAACGCCGGCGGAAGCGTGAATTTCCGCTATTATGTGCGGGGCGGGCGCATCTATACCGGCCTGACGGTGATCTCGTTTGCGCTTCAGGACGTTTCCCCAGAAGACGGCGGTTTCGCTTGCATCCCAGGTTCTCACAAGGCCGAATTCGGGCTCTCAGCGGAGGAACGCAAGCGGCTGTTTTCGTTCGATGGCAGTCTCGTTCAGACGGTGCCTTCGCCCAAAGGGTCGGCGGTGATCTTCACCGAAACGCTGGCACATGGCGCGGCCAGTTGGCAGAAAGACGAACCGCGCTACGGGCTGTTCTACAAATATAACGATCGCGCGGCGGTCTATCACTGCCAAGAACACCGGCGTCCATCGGCAAAGGCTTTTGCGATGATGACCGACGAACAGAAGTGCTATTTCAATCGGGCGTGGCAGGCATTTGGGCCGGAGGGCCGACACCACAATAATGTGCCGGAATTCGGCGTGTGAGCGGGCTTAATGATTCGCATCAGCGTCCACTTATATAAATCAGGAGGTTCAGATGAAATTTCGGGTCGGTGTTATCGGCTGTGGCCGTATCGCAAGCACCATCGACGACGAGTTGCAGAAACCACGCCGCGGTGGTATCATTCTCCCGCTATGTCACGCAGGCGGTTATGCACTGGTCGAGGAAACGGAAATTGTCGCGGCATGCGACATCGTTGAAGATAAACTGAAAGCGTTTTGTGAACGCTGGAATGTACCACGGGGGTATCTCGATTTCCGTGAGTTAATTGAGGTTGAAAAACCGGATATTCTCAGCATCACGACCCGTCCAGAGCAGCATGTAGAGGAAATGGTTTATGGCGCTCAACATGGCGTCAAGGGGATGTTCGCAGAAAAGCCGCTCTGTTGTTCCCTCGTGGAAGCTGACGCTATCAAAGAGGCCTTTGAAAGCAATGGCGTCATGTTGGAATTTGGTCCGCCGAGGCGCAACTGGGCAGTATATCGACAGGCGCGGGAAATTATCGATAGCGGCGAATTGGGCGGCGTCCGGTCAGTCCTCGGCTTTTCGGGCAACAGCATCGGTGGACATTCCCTCGACACCCTACTTTACCTCCTGGGCGACCCGGAACCCGTCGTTTCCATTCGGGCATCGTTGGGGGAACTCTATCCCGCCGAAGGGGATACCTCGAATATGCGATTTGTCAGGGATACTGCCATCAGGTCGGCATTGGTCGAATTTGGCAATGGTACAACGTTGCATGTGGCGGGCACAGGAATCGGCTATGACATCGAAGTGGTCTGCGAGGGAGGTATCGTCCGCGTCCAAAACGACGGTGAGTCGCTTTCCGTTCGTAAAAGGGACGCGTCGCATCGGGCGTATGACGCGATTCCCGTGAAGTCCTTAACCCCGTGGAGCGGTACGGTGCTCAAAATCCGCGAACTCGTCGCATCGATTCGGACAGGCAAATCGGCTGTCAGCAACCTGCGTGTAGCCATGTTGAGCACGGAAATCGGTTTCGGCATCTACGAATCGCATCTGCAAGGCGGCGTCGCGGTCCGTCCACCGATTCCGAATCGCGAGCGTTGGGTGTCGAGTTGGTGAAGCCATATCTTGTCGCTGAAGTCGCCGTCCTAATACCAATTCTGATAAGGGTTCGGCAGGAGCCTTACCCTCCCCGATATTGATTGTGTCTGAGTCCCTTGTTTTGCCCACCTGAACGGTTACGTCGGAATATAGGCAAATGCTTTATTTGCATATATTTTTACAAACTATGATACGACAACAACGGCAAAAGGGGCATCGATATGTCTCAGATGGCTCGATGCGATTTTGCCACTTCGACTCGCTTGACTTTGTTAGATTTACCCGTAGCCCAAGATTCTATCTTGGTCCTTGGACAACGGGGCCAAGATAGAATCTTAGGCTACGAGGGCATCCGTTTTGAATTTAACAAAGTCAAACTAGAAAGGAATCGAAAATGATGAAGCTTGCTTTAGCACTTGGACAAGAGCCGGGTCCCGTGTGGACATTGGCTAAACAATGTGGTGTTGACTATGTGGTTGGAAGCATCAACCTCCATCCAGTACCGAATGCCAGCAAGGAGCAACAGCCCTTCAGCTATATGTCACTGGCTCGTGCGAAGGCCGCATACGCAGACGCCGGTTTTCAATTGGAAGTCATTGAAAGTCGTCCCCCGATGGAAAAAATTAAACTGGGTTTGCCAGGACGGGATGAAGAAATCGATGTCGTCTGTGAGATGATAAGGAACATGGGCGCGTTGGGGATTCCGGTGTGGTGTCCCGCGTGGATGCCGATTCTCATGGTACTCAGGACATCTCACACCATCCCCTCACGCGGCGGCGCTTTGGTGACTGGATATGACCATGAGTACATGCGTAACGCGCCCCTGACTGAGCATGGTATCGTCACGGAGGAGCAGCAATGGGCTGACCTCAAGTATTTTCTGGAGCGTGTGGTGCCGGTTGCGGAAGAAGCCAACGTCAAACTGGCCATGCATCCGGACGACCCGCCTTTGTCGCCGATTCGGGGGGTCGCCCGCATCATGAGCAGCGTGGAGAATTACCAGAAACTCATCGATTTGGTACCAAGTCCTGTCAACGGGATTGCTCTCTGTCAGGGCAACTTCGCCTTAATGACCGACAATCTGCCCGATGTCATTCGGCATTTCGGACGACAGGGGAAGATTTTCTTCGTTCATTTCCGAGATGTGCGTGGAACACCCGAGAAGTTTGTAGAGGCTTTCCATGATGATGGGCAGACTGACATGGCCGCCTGCATCCGAGCTTACCGTGAAATCGGTTATGAAGGGGTGTGTCGTCCAGACCACTACCCAAAGATGGGGGACGCCAGCATTCGGGACGACCATGGCTTCGCACGGCTTTTTGCCATCGGTTATGTGAAAGGATTGCTCGAAGCGGTTTATACAGCGTAGAAAGGGCAACCGAGCGTTGGGTATGTTTCAGAAATATCTTGACATTCACAGTGTAAATTGATGTTTTTGGAAACTTGAAATATGCCCCAAATTAAGGAGTGTGTCTATGGAAAAGAACGTAAGGGTCGGTGCCCACCCCTGGGTGTACGCCGCCAAGCAACCGCAGTACAACATCTATCCCATACTGGACCCAATCTTTGCGGACATGAGTGCCGCGGGGCTCGACGGCATTGAGCTGATGCACACGGCGTTGTTGCCGGCTGACGCGGTGGACCACATCGGGGAGCTCTCTCAGAAATACGCTCTCCCCGTGATTGGCACATCGTTTGGTGGACAGATGTGGAATCGCCGCGAGCATCCGGCAATTCTTCGAGACGCGGAGGTGGTCATCACGAGATTAGCCACGGTGGGCGGCCGAACCCTGGGCACATCAGTAGGTCGTGCACCGGCACTGAAAACCGCTGAACAACTTGATGCACAGGCTGATGTCCTCAGACAAATCATGGCGATGTGTTCAACCAACGGTGTGGTGCTCAACCTGCACAACCACACCTACGAAGTCGAGAACGACGCGCACGATCTGCGTGGCACGTTGGATCGCGTGCCGGAGGTGAATCTCGGCCCGGATGTGAACTGGCTGCTTCGGAGGGGCGTGGACCCCGTCGCTTTCATCCGGCGATACCGAGAACAGATTGTCTTTGTACACCTGCGCGATCAACACGCCGATGGGCGATGGTCGGAGTCTCTGGGAGAGGGAGACATGGACTACGTCGCCATCGGGCAGGCCCTTAGGGAGATTGGCTTCTGCGGTGATGCGGTCATCGAACTTGCCCATGAACCGGGTTTTGAGCTCACCCGCCCCTTGCGGGAGAGCTTGCGGATGAGCCGCGATTTTGTGCGTAAGACGCTTGGGTATTGATTCGCCGCATAAAATGCTTTGTTCTGTGTGATGGAAGGGAGGAGGGCAGAGCCCCGCTATGCGAGGGTTCTGATCCATCGGAGCTCTGCCCCGACCTACCCGGTATAACTATCATTTTTCCCCTAAATTGATATTTAGACTTCCGAAGTCTGGGAGACTTCGGAAGTCTGAGACCAACTCACCCGACAGCCAACGACAGCCACTACACTGCCCCATGGGTCGGTAGCAACACCCCTGTCCGGATAATCTTACCTTATACTGATTTAGGGTTGACTTTTCCCAAAAGGTTTCTCTGAAGGAAGGAAGGGAAGAATGGAAGAGCCTGTCCTTGAGCCCTTCGCTTCGCTCAAGGGTAAACTACAGCGAAGGAATGGAAGGAATGACTGTCCTTCCTTTCCTTCCCTCCTTCCATTTCTTCCGCTCAAATGGGCAATCCCAAGCCTAAATCGGTATTAGATTGATTTCGTGGGCGAGAGTCTATTCCCCCGTGCTAAAATATTGCCGCGCCCTCTCGGAAGCCTGCTGCTGGAAGATCTGCAACGCCTCTTGACTCACAGCCCCCAAACGGACGATAGCTATGTCGGAGTCGCATAGCCCGGGCCAGCAATACCTGCCCAACACATCACCACCGGGAGACCCGTCGGCGGCGGGGAAATCGAAAACGCCTTGTTGTTGGTGCCAGGGGGAATGGTAATCGGCCCACCATCCACCCGCCGGACGCCAATGCCGCCGCCAGGCTTCGGGTAAAGGAGCAGTAAAACCCATCGCGCATCAAAATCGGTCTCTGTCCCATATCCAAACGTGACATCAATTTTAAGGCGACGGCCTGTATAGAAGGCATTGATAAGGAGACTCGGACATGTCGGAATAGCATTAAATCTGACGTCCACCCCTCTGGCTTGGAGCGTCGGGATGAGGATGTTGATGGAGTCGTTTGTGAGTGGATTGTCCTGCACATCCACTATATCTCCAGCCCCCAACCCGCGGTTGCCGACCAGCGGCTGGAGGTCGCTGATTTGGTTTTGATTGAGATAAAGCTCCGCCAGGTGAGGCAAATCTGAGAGCGGGCTGATATCACTGACTTGATTGGCACTCAGCCTTAGATACGTCAAGCTGGTCAGGTTTTCAATCGGATGGATATCACTAATTTGATTGGAGTACAAATCTAAATAAGTCAAGCGAGTCAGATTTGCAAGGGGGCTGATATCACTGACGTGATTCATGCCAATCTGTAGAGTAGTCAAATTGGTCAGGTTTTCAAGAGGGCTGATATCACTGATCTGGTTTAAATACCCCAGTCCCAGAGCAGTCAAGTTGGTCAGATTTGCAAGGGGGCTGATATCACTAATCTGGTTCCACCCCACCCCCAGAGCATTCAGGTTGGTCAGGTTTGCCAGCGGACTAATATCGCTAATCCTCTCGTTCGCATATAGTTCCAGATCTGTCAGGTTGGTCAGGTTTGCTAGCGGACTGATATCGCTGATATCGTTTCCATTCAGATCCAGATCACTCAGAGAGATCAGGTTCTCAAGAGGCCGGATATCGCTGATCGATGGCAAACCTGACGACCAATTATTCCACCCCAGGTCCAGGAAAGTCAGGTTAGTCAACCCCTCAAGCGGTGAGATATCGCGGATCTGGTTGTCATTTATGTCTAGATGAGTCAGATTCGTCAGGTTCGCAAGAGGACTGATATCGCTAATCTGGTTAAATGACAACACCAGATGATTCAGATGGGGCAGGCTCTCAAGAGGGCTGATATTGCTGATCTGGTTTTCATTCAGATTAAGCACAGTCAGATTGATCGCATATTCCAGTCCCGTCAGATCTGCGATATTCCAATCCGGCGCAGAAAACTCCGTGAGACTTTGCAGGTCCGTATCGGTAATCGGTCCTTCAGGCTTGTTCAGCACCTGCCGGAGCGCGGCTTCCAGATTGCGATCGGGAATGTACACATCCACCGCGTGAGCCGCGCCAACGATCAACATCAAACAAATCAGACTTGAAACAAGATACTTTCGCATGTGAGTACCCTCCTTGTTGAAATGCCATCGCTGATGGCAATTGTGGAGAGGGGAGAGGTGAGCAGTTGTTTAACTCCCCGTCAGTCGAAGTAGAATCCACCGCCCCCTCCTCGCCCTCAGTTATTTGAGTTGAAGCACAAAATCGACGGTCGTTTTCTCATTCGGTGGGGCTTCGACCTTTTTGACAGCCAGTTTATACCCCTGCTTGATGCAGAGCAATCGGTATTTCCCTGGGTCTAAATCGGAGATGACATAGAAACCATTGCCATCCGTTTTGACGCGCGTCTTTTCTTGCGTGTCGATATTGGTTGCCATGACCTGTACCCCGCTGAGTGGATTGCCCTCTGCGTCTGTGACGACCCCACAGATTTCAGCGAATGGAGTAAAGACTCTCTCCAGGGTCAAGTTATAGCCGCCGGTATCATCATTGCCGTTGTCTCTAGCGACGACGAGGTAGATGCCAGTGATTGGAAGTGTGATATCTATCCGAGCACCAGAGGCTGTTTTGATGAGGATGCCTGTCGGGTCATAAAGTTCCAGAAAGCAACCTAAGAATATATTGGTGGTCGAAATCATCTGGATGACGATGATATCCCCCGCGTTTCCCCCAAAGCAGTATAAGTCGAGCTCCCCAAGGGGGTTGATTATTTCTGAAATCAGATCGCCAAAGTCGATAGTGGCGATGCAAGAAGGATTCGGATAAATTTGCTCCAGAGCCAAATTATAGCCACCGGTATCATCATTGCCATTGTCTCTAGCGATGATGGTATATGTGCCAGTCATTGGGAGTGTGATATCTATCCGGGCACCAGCGGCTGTTTTGATGAGGGCACCTGCCGGGTCATAAAGTTCCAGAAAGCAACCTAAGAATATATTGGTGGTTGAAATCATCTGGATAATGATGATTTCTCCCGCGTTTCCCTCAAGGCAATACAGATCTAGCTCACCAAGTACTCCGATCTTATCACTGATGAGATCGCCATAAGCAATCGGCACACACTGATCAACGCTTTGACCAGAGGCTACCGCAGGAGCTATCAACACACATAAGCATACGAACAGGGTTACTAAACCCGTATGGAATTTTCTTATCGGATACATTTTTCAATTCTCCTTTTGTTTCACAAGTTAAGGTTATACTATTTCTCCTTGAAAATACAGCATAAACTGTCATTCTGAGCGGAGCGAAGAATCTCGTCGCTGAGATCTTTCGCTTCGCTCAAGATGACATGGATTTATGCTTTATCGGGAGAATGGGTATTACTTTTTGAGTCATATCAATTCGATTTCAACATGTTCCATTCGCTCAACTGCCGTAGGGGACGGTTGCTATCCCGTTCCCGTTAATGGTCGGTACAGCGACCCGCCCATTAACGACGCAGAGCGTCAAGGGTGGCATTCCCACGCAGAGCATGGGAACGAGTAAGAAGGCTGAGAAGGGTGTAGGCTTCATTTGGCTTGTGTTTGGGTGATGGTTCCATTCACATTTGTCCAAGCTGCTGATGCTTCAAGTTTTTGCAAGGCTGATTCAAATGTTGCCATTTTTGCCTTCATCTCAGTTAGCTCCGCCGCCTGATTTTCGATAGCCTTTTGTTGGGATTCGATCCGCTGATGGAGCTGGTCGATATAAATATGCGCCTTTTCCAACTCCTCCACAATTCCCCGACGGTGTGCGCCAAGTTCCAGGATTTCTCGCCCTTCCGCGTCCACCGTCGCTTTCGGAATCGCGCTGAGATGTTGATGCTGCCACATAAAGGCGGCATGTTCTTCGATCGTTTCCAATTTATATCCTGGCTCGAACACATAATCAGCGTGTAAGAGCCCTCCCCTTTGATAGATAGAACCATTGACGTCCAGCTTACCTTGAGGGTTTGTTGTGCCGATGCCGACGTTGCCGTTTTGCGCGATCCGCATGACCTCGGCAGTTCCGATTTCAAATCGATAATCGATTCCCGGATTAAAGATGAAACTGGTATGCACCCCGCCCGCAGCGAATAAAGTGTTCCCAGCCAATGGATTGCCAGCATCGCTGCTTCCCGTCCAATCTCCACCGAAGCGCGCCATAAGAGCCCCAGCGCTCCCAGTGTTTTGAGAGGGGCAGTTGACAACGAGCTCGGCGTAACCGCTGCTGTTGGTGTTGCGACTGACGATCTGGGTAAAACCTCCAGGCTTGTCCTTGTGCAGCACCAGGTCCTCCATGCCGGGGCCTGTCGCCGTTGTCCCGATGGTGAGGTTATCTGAGACGAATATATTTCCGTCGACATCCAGTTGAGCTTCTGGATTTGCCTTCCTAATGCCGATCTTGCCCTCGTGATCGATCACAATCGGAGTCGTGTCTCCTGGGATGTTGTCATCAATCCGCAAGAGGTCTATCGGCGCAGTCGAGGCGAGGTGGAGGAGGGCGGTCGGACTCGTTGTTCCGATGCCGACGTTGCCAGCGGTGTTGATGCGCATGGCTTCGTTATTGTTGGTCTTGATAAGGAGATCTTTGCTATCGGTGGTGCCTAAGAAGTTGATGCCGGGGGTGGTGCCTGAATTACCCTTAAGCTTCCAGTAGCGTGTAGCCGCCGCGGAGGTAGCTTCGGCATCGGCACCGATTTCAACCTCCATAACCCTTTCTTTCCCCGGCTTCGGTTGTTGAGCTTGAGTTGAATACAGTAACAAACTAATCGTCAAAACAACACAGATCACAGAAAACATCGAAAGTAGCTTGACATAACGGCTTTTCATTTTGTGTTCCTCCTGAGTTGAATCATTTTACAACTACCATCCGCCGCATGGCGGAAAAGTGGTCGGTTTGCAGTTGGTAAAAGTACAATCCACTGGAAACCCGTTCGCCGGTTTCGTTTCGTCCGTCCCAATAGGCGGCTTCAGCGGGGGAGGTGTAGAACCCCGCGCCCCGATGCCCCAGGTCAAGGGTTCGCACCAATCTCCCAGAGGACTCATAGATCTGTATCCTCATACGGGCGGGTTTCGCCAGTTGATAGGGAATCCACGTTTCCGGGTTGAACGGGTTGGGATAATTTTGTAACAGTTGTGACGCTTCAGGCTTGGGGCGTGGTAAGACTTTCAGTGGAAAGGTCTTCGTCCAAACGTGTCCCTGTCCATCGCGAATCAACAGGCGGATAGACGCCTCTGCGTCTTCAGGCACGTCCTGACTCACAGTAAAGGTGAGAGGGACGGCTGCGCTTGGGTGCTCATCTCCATCGATTTCCCCAGGCACATTCACCGCTTGATGCCTTTCGGCGTCGGGCTGAATCCAGTTTGGGGTTGTTTGTGTATCCAGTTCGACGTGGACGTCACGCAATCCAGCGTCGCTCACGTTAATCAATTTGATGGTGAGCGTGACCTGCTCTCCCTGACTGACGGGAAATGGCGGCGTTGCTGCCAAGCCTTGCCCGGTAAGCCACAAGAGAGTCACAATCGAAAACCATGTTTGCTTCATTTTAGTATCCTCCTTGATGAGGTTGTAGTATTAGCTTAAATCTGTATGGGTCAAAGATATGCTGCCTGTTTCTGGCGTCGCCAGCCGTAAAAGACTGGGCCAATGATGCCAACGCCAAAGAGGAACTAAGGTAATCAAAATCGAATGCTGGCATTGAACCCCAATACCGTATTGCCTTATTATTTGAGCTGGACACTGAGATGAAAACCAAATACAAAATCTATATCCTCTTTCAAGTCATCATCCAGCGGTAGTCTGACATAAAAACCGGGGCGCATATTGCCTGAATCTATGCTAGCCGCGAACCCGATTTGATGAAAAGTCCGCTCGCCAAAGTTCATATCTCCCTCAGTCACTATCATAGCACCTGTAAGGCCAGCTTTGAAATTCATCCTCTTGATTTCATATCCCTTGAGACGAATCCCCTTTGTTTCATATCCAATCTGTACGCTGTAATGAAGGAGAAGGTCAGTGCGATCTCCGAAATCATCAAGTGAAAAGTTCGTAGTCTCGATTATCAGGGAGGGACCGCCACGCCACCAAATGAAGTAGCCTGAAGGGTGTGTTTGGCGATAGTTAGCCCCTCCCGTAATCGATAGAACATCCCCAAACGCTTCCAAGCGATCAACATCAGTCAAAGTACCAACCTCTTGGGCGTCCACCATGGCCTGTGTGTCAATCCCTTCCACCGATGACATCAGTGTTATCAACGGTAAGCGGACACCCAACTCAGTAAAGAAAGGGGATTCCTCTTTATGAATCTCAAATCCTAAATAGGGATTCCCTAAGACTTTTCCCTCGTCGCTAATGGCAAAGGGAAGTTCTGCGACGGAAGACACTTTTCCTAGCGAGTAGTGCGACAAGAAAAATGCCCAATCTGACGCGCTGTCTTTATCACCCCCCCAATTTGGCTTGAGAATCTCGAGGGATAGTGTTTTTTCAGTACCTCGATCTACCCAAATCGATTGAGCTGACAGGTGTACAGGGTGAACCAAGGAAACGATCACAATTACTATCATAATCCACATTTATTTTTCCTCCTGGATTTTTTCTACCTTTACCATGCCTTTGTAGGGGGCTAAAGGTTTAAATAGCTTCTCTATCGTGGCGTAAAGTGCCTGTTCATGACGAATTGGCTTTGGGTTAAACACACCAAGGCACCCACCAACCATCTCGGTAGCGGCCCCAGAGGCTTCATTTTCCCATACAATCTTTCGTGTTTCCTTTGAAATCAACCTTGCTTTCATTGTAACAGTTGCCTTAGGAGCTACGCTTAACCCTGCTCCTATTCCGACGCCTTCTTTACTTTTTTCAACAGTTGTTAATAAAATCAATTCTGCATCTCTCCCTCCAAGGTCATCAAGTGTACTTAAATCCATTGTATTGATGGCTTCTATGGTGATTTCTCCCTGTGCATTTTTTGACAAGACTGCATAATAACCGAGTTTCTCCAAGTGATATTGTATTATATTACGAACCCTATCCTTTTGGATTAGCTCTCTTACCTTCTCTTGAAGTTCCACTTTGCTGATAATTGGCAAAATAGTAACGATAAAGTCGCCTTTCTGTAAGACTTCAGGTTGTTCCTCCAAAAACTTAACAACAATTCCACTTGCCCATTGCACTCCCCAGTCCTTAAAAAAACGGGCATTGATAATAGCGTCACCACCCATTTCTGATGCTGGTTCCTTCATCATTTCAATCAATTCTTCACTATTCAGCTTTGAAAGTGCGCTCTTCGCTTTTTGAACAAAGACCTTTCCAAGGATTTGGTACGGCTTTTCAATTGATTCGCCTTCCTTGAAAATAGCGACGGATTCCTTCGGTGTTTTTTGGGGTACGGTCACATTTTCTAGCTTGGAAACGTGGATAGCAGTGCCACACCCCATAAGGCAAAACCATAGACTGATAAATAATGTCGTGATTAGTGAGAACATTGACTTTTTCATTAGTATCTCCTTTTAGCAGCATTACACCCCCCGCGACGCCACCAGCCGTAGCCCAGCATGCCGAGTGCGCCGATGCCAAACAACAGAAGGGTGCTGGGTTCGGGGATGGGGGCAGAACCGGAGAGGGTCTGAATCTCGTTCTGCGAGAGCGCACGGTTATAGATTGCAATTTCGTCGAGCCGGCCATGAAAGTTGCCTGCATCTTCCCTTGGATTTCTTGCGATTTCGAGAGGGGCATTCGCATCTGGTATTTCAGTTGCAGTGCTATCGGTTTCAGAACCCACTGCCACCCCATCGACAAATATCGTATAGGTATTCCCTGATTTGGTGACGCCCAGGTTGTACCATTGGTTGAAATTGGGAGCAAAGGGGGCTTGGACAAAGAAAAGCGCAGGGAGTATGGTTGGGCTATTAATGTGAAAATAAAGACGCCCACCGCCAAGCGCAAAGACCCATTTGTTCAACTCTCCAGCGCCCTCATTGTTTCCAATAAAAATGACTTCGGGGTGAGGGACATCACCGCTCCCTAACGATTGAAAATTCGCCCACAAGTCAATGGTAAGGTCACTTGTGCCAAAAGCCCAAAGGCTGCTGTCAGGTGCTTCGACATAATCATCAACACCATCAAAACTGAATGCCTGTCCAACTTGGCCAGACCCAAACGTCGCACCATTTTTCAACGTTCCATGATTGTTGTTACCTGATTCATCATTTGCATTTCCATCCCCTGGCCAATAGCCAATCAGGCCAGATGTAATCGGAATGGCTTCTGCTCGATAGACACTTCCAGAGAGTACACACAGCACGGTTAAGCAAAACACAAAGCGTTTCATCATATTCTCCTTTTTTGAAGCGAGTGAAAGATCCGATATGCTGATGTCAGCACATCAAACCGGTTGGGTTTCATCATCATATTCTCCTTTTTTGAAGCGAGTGAAAGTGTGTGAATCTCCAACAAATGAACGTCCTTGGATTTTTTCGGTGTGAACCAACTTGCCTCCTACCTTGTTACTTTTGATTTGACAGGTTGACCCATTGTAGTAACGACTTCAGTTGTTTGGAAAAGAGCGACTGAAGTCGCCACTACCAATCCATCAAATCTGGTATCACAAGGCACCATGTGTCGCCCTCATCTTTCAACAACCCCTGCACCATCAACTCCCCTTCCGTATACAGATCACCGGCTAAAAAGCCCGGTGACAAACAGCCCGTATCCGCCCGGAAAGAAGCACCGGATGTCGGCGGCATCAACCGCCGGGACGGCACTTACTGTGAGATACACCTCTGAAACCAAGCCGCGTTGATCGCGATGGGGTCGGTTGGCAACCGACGCAATAAGGTTTTGTTCGATAGCGGCTACGGTAAAAGCGAGTCGTTCTCCCTGCACAAGCCTCGTCAGCAAATGCCTCATCTGTCCTGACTGTTGCCATGCGGGCTGCTGGACAAGGATGGAGGCAATGTGGCTCTCCGGAATTCTCTCAATTCTTGGGGGACTTTTGAAATTCATTCTGCCTCCTCATTTTCCTTAGAATTTATCGGAAATAAATCATAGCAGATCGCCTTAGTGCATGTCTTCTGACTTGCGCCGGATCCGATCACCAGTTGGGAGACTTATGCTACGGAATCATGACCAGCCATAAAGTTGTTGATAAAACAAGAGAAAGAACACGTTCAGGCAAAATGCAATTCCCACGCCAAACACAAAAAAGCGTCTCCGAATTGATACAATTCGGAGACGCTTTCAGGAAAAGCGCGAGAATGCAGATGTGATGGGCGGGGACGCAAAGGTCAATGTGGGTTATAGGGCATGTTTCTCTCGATTGAGCCTCCCTATTCTCCCTATTCGCGCCGTCTATTCACCCTATTCTCGGCAAACCTGGCGAGAATAGCGCGAATAGTGTTATGGTCAAATGTTGAAGACTTCCGAAGTTTTAAAAACTTCGGAAGTCTGGGGTGTCAGAATAGCGCGAATAGCGGTTCAAGGGAGACGATAAAACGCCCACCGGCGTTTCCCTTCACGGACGAGGGAGCCAGTCCGATCCAATTTATCCAGCAGGCGGTAGGCTTGATTGATATTGATGCCCAGCAACTGACAGCACGCGCGATTCGTGATTCCGCCATTTTCGCGGACATAGGCGAGAATACGCTCCTCTGCGGCACTTAACGGGGGAGGAGATGTGTCTTCGCGCAACGCCCGGATGTGATCCGGACGCATTCTCAACAGCCGGGCGGCGGCTTCGACATCCCCGTTGGTCTCCACCAATGTGCCTTTGATAAGTAACACCTCCATGCGATTCGGAGATAGCGTCGGCGGAAATCCCAGCGATGCAGGGGCGGGTAACAGATTCGTCGCGGGCAGAGGGAGGGACAAGAAGTCGAGGTGTTCCGGTTGAATGGGCCGATGGCCGCTCTGGATGAGCGCCCGCTCGATCATGTTTTTCAGCTCGCGGACGTTGCCGGGAAAGTGGTAGTCCATCAGTGCCTGCATGGCTTGAGGACAGATCGTCGTCATCTCTCGGCCCATCTCCATCGCGAAATGTTCCAGAAAGTAATCGACGAGCAGTGGAATATCTTCCCGGCGGTCGCGGAGCGGTGAAATGGTGATAGTGTAGTGTGCGAGTCGATGGTAGAGGTCTCGCCGAAAGAACCCTTCAGCAATCTTCGCCTGAAGGTTCGCATTGGTCGCCGCCACCACCCGGACGTCAACGGGCTTGCGTTGTGTTCCCCCAAGCGGTGTGATATGTCCGTCGTCCAGCACTTGTAGAAATTTCGCCTGCAACCCCGCCGACATCTCTCCAACCTCGTTGAGGAAAAGCGTCCCCCCTGACGCCTGTTCAAAGTATCCTTTATGGCTTGCGGTGGCTCCCGTGAACGCCCCGCGCAGATGACCGAACAACTGAGACTCCGCAAGGTGGTCGGGTATCGTCGTGCAATTCACGCTGATAAAAGGCCCGTTGCCCCTCGGACTTCCAAAGTGGATGGCGAGAGCGATCAGATCTTTGCCCGTCCCGGTTTCACCCAGAATCAGGACGTTGGTCCTGTCAACTTCCTGAAGCCGTCGCACATTGGTGACAATCGATTGAATCGCCCTGCTTTTCCCGATGAGCCGGTCGATACCCCACCGTTGGGCTTCCTGTGCCGAGAGAAACGAAAGGCGCTCTTCAGCCGATTCCAACGCCTCGCGAGTTCGCTGCAACTCTTCCATCAGCGACGGCGTGACGACCGTGAACGTGACGCTGGCAGGCTCGGAATAGTTGAGGTCGCGGTCTATCGCCTGGACTTCAAAGAGATAGGTCCCAGCTTCTTGGGGAATCCACTCGAACGTTGTCTGTTTGGTCGGTGGGCTGTAAGATACAGGATTCAAGATGCAGGATTCAGGAGGTATCTTGAATCTTGAATCCTGCATCTCCGCATCTTGTTTGCTGGCGTGCTCACGGGTCGTTGGTCGTTCGTAGATGCGATGCCGATACTGCCGCTTGGTGGGATGCGTCTTGAAGTCAATCGACGTATACTCGAAGGTCACACGCGTTCCGACGATGGCTGGCTCAAGGGCGTTAAGGTCGGTGTAACGCTGATAGGTTGTGACGGCGACGATGCGAACGCGAGGGGGAATCTTATCCCTTCGATAGCGTGTCAAACCTCCCCCGCCTCCAAACCATAAGCTCCCGTCTGGGTCCTGGATAATCGAAAGTACACCGTTGTCCGCGAGTCCATCGCGGGTATCCAGTGACGTCCATGCAGTGCCATCGTAACACAAGACACCGCCCTCCAACGTTCCGAACCACATCAGGCCCGAAGGGTCGCGGTGGATGGCAACCACATAACCATCCGCCAATCCGTCTTTCGTGGCAAAGTTGACAAACGCTTTCCCATCATACTGAGAGACGCCCCCTTGTGTCCCAAGCCAGATGACGCCACCGGGGTCTCCATAGATAGCTACGACACTGTTATCTACCAACCCGTCCGCAGTGGTGAAGTTGACAAATGTTTTGCCATCGTAGCGGGAGACGCCGCCTCGCGTCCCAAACCATAAGACCCCATTGGGGGCGCGATGAATAGCTGTAACCTCATAATGTGCCAATCCATCCTTGGTAGTGAAGGTAACGAATTGCTTTCCATCATAGCGGCAAACACCACCATCTGTTCCCAACCACAGGAAGCCATCAGGATGACGATAGATGCACCCGATGAGGTTGTTTGGCAAGCCATTTTTCGTGGTAAAGTTGACGAACGCCCTTCCATCGGACTGAGAGAGGCCGCCTGCCGTTCCAAACCATAAGATGCCATCGGGGTCACGGTGGATGGCATAGACGCGGTTATGCGCCAATCCGTCTTTGGTGGTGAAAGTGACAAACTGCTTCCCATCGTACCGAGAGACGCCGCCTTCGTGTGTCCCAATCCATAAGGTGCCATCGGAATCCTGATAGATGACATGCACCCCATTATTCGCCAGGCCATCTTGGGTCGTGAAGTTAACGCATCCCATCGGACCCGCCGAGTCTGCCCCTTCGTATCGAGAGACACCACGCGATGTTCCAAACCATAAGGCACCATCAGCACCACGGTGGATGGCCCTGACCAGGTTACACACCAAACCATCCTGGACCGTAAAATTGACGAACGTTTTCCCCTCGAACCGAGAGACGCCGCTGTCCGTCCCGAACCAGAGCACCCCATCAGGGGTACTCTGGATGGCATAGACCCAATTATTCGCCAACCCGTCCTGGGTGGTCAAGGTGACAAATGCTTTTCCATCATAGCGCGAGACGCCACCTCCATGCGTTCCGAACCACATCACGCCGTTGGGGTCACGAGAGATGACATAAACCCGGTTGTGGGCTAACCCGTCTTTGGTGGTCAAGGTGACGAACACTTTCCCATCATAGCGTGAGACACCCCCTCCCCCACCCATCGCAAACCACATCATGCCATCGGGGGTGCTACAGATATGATTGACAATATTACCTGCTAATCCGTCTTTTTGAGTGAAGGTGACAAACCAGTGCCCATCATAGCGCGAAACACCGCCTTCCGTCCCAAACCACATCACACCATCGGGGGCACGATAAATCGCACGGACACGGTTATTGGCTAATCCGTCTTTTTGAGTGAAGGTGACAAACTGCTTCCCATCATACCGAGAAACGCCACCGTTCGTCCCGAACCAGATATCCCCATCGGGAATTCCACAGATAACATTGATCTCATTATTTGTCAACCCGTCTTGGGTCGTGAAATTGACAAACACTTTCCCATCAAAGCGAGAGAGGCCGCCTTCCGTTCCAAACCACATCACGCCATCGGGGGCACGATGGATAGCACGGACGCGGTTATGCACCAACCCGTCGAAGAACGTGTAATTTTTCCACGACCCTTTTTTGAAGGGCGCGAAGCGGAAATCAATGTTTGTGAGGGGGGTTCCGGGTTCAACTCCGGTAAACCGAGAGTCTTCGACCTGTAAGATTTCTCCATCGCCATAATAAACCTCTCCTCCCAGAATCTGGCATCGTACCTGATACCGTCCCGGCTTGAGGTTAAAGAACCGGTATTTTCCTTTTTCATCGCTTAAGGTGGTGGCAATGACCTGTGGTTCACCCTCACCCCCGGCCCCTCTCCCATCAGAGGGCGAGGGGAGAATCACCTGGACAGGGACAGCCACATGAGGAGTCATCTCATCTAGCATCAGCAGCCTGCCTTCGATACTGAAGGATTCCCCTCCGACGACTTCCACTCCTGAGTTCCTCATTTCCCTTCTCCCTGCCGGAGCGCACCTTCGCCAACCAACTCCCCTAAAAAGGTGATCTGCCATCGAACGTTCTCAGGCGTGACCTGCGGCGAGAGATAGAGCGAATAGGTGTAAATCGCTCCATCCCGGACGGGTTGCATCGGCAATTGAGAGGCGATCACCCCTTGCCCCGCCGTTACCGTAATCCGTGGCGCGTTCACACCGATCGGGTCACCTGGCACAGCGATGATGTCCCAATACCTCGGATGCACAGGATTCGGCAATACCGCTGTGCGGAACTTCACTTTCTCCCCCTGCTTTGCGCTATAAGCATAAGATGAGGTGATAACCCCCGGTGCGTTATTTTTAGGCTGCACGTTTGGGACAAGGATGACTTTATCAACAATGGGAGCGCGAGGCTCCTGCCGAGTCGTTCCGAAATGGGAGATTATCAGATTCCCCTTTCCCGTCTCAGTCAGTGGCATATTGCGTACCGCTATCGGATCGTCGCCTCGAAGCTCAATCGCCCGTACATCATAAGGATATTCCCCATCCGTCTCAAAAGCGATATTCAGCCCACTATCTCCCCCACTGGCGGAAAGCGCAATATAATTTGCCGCATAGCTATCAATTACATTCCCATCGACGGCGATTGGGTATGAACGATGCTCACGACGAGAGCGTAGATTCAACCGCTCGTTTTGATAGCCGTACTGACCGTTAGCGAACGTGGTATCGTCCAGGTAGTTTGCAATCTTCCAATCGGCAAAAATGGTTGGGGAAGTTTTCGTTATCCCTCGCGAAGACAACGCATTATTGATGCCAGCGATTCCTGTTCCCCGATTCTTCACAATCGCCGCGATGGTCCCCTCACCTCCGTAGCGCTCATGGAGATAAAGCATCCAGAGATATGCCGCGCCGTAGTAGGCTAACTGACTGCGCGTCCCACCGGGCCAATTGATTAACGACACCTCTGGATTCCGTTCAAACGCATCCAGATGGCTCTGGACGCTATATCCACAGAGGAACATCGTATAATCGGAGCACCCCTCATTCACCCAGACCTCTTCGTTTGGGTCATACCGCCAATGGATGAGGTGCTGAAATTCGTGGGCGATGACGCTCAACCCATCCGGGCTTCCGGCATCCAGTGGGTGCGTGTCGATGTAAAGCATATCGAGTTCGTTGCTACGAATCAGCGTTCCCAATTCTGGGTCACGCAAAATCCCACGTTGCTCATTGACAGGACTAAAAAATCCTGCCACGAACCCCCCTCCGACGGTCGTCCCATCACGAATGTCTAGTAAAAGCAGATAGATTCTCACATCGCGATCGATGTCAGGGGGAGGGCCAAAGAGATCGGTCTCAATCTGATAGATGCCCCGTCTGGCATCTGCCGGCGTTGCATCGTCAAACCCTCGACGCACGGATTCAACCGTTCCCGCGTTCACCGTGCGTCCCCACTGCGAATCTTCGACGAAGACATAGCAAAATTTGCCAATCGCTCTTAATGTCGCCTCGACCGTGTACTGTTGATTGGTTCTAAAATCGATTGAGAAGAAAGAACGGCGATCGCCGATGGCAAGTTGAGGTGCATTCGGTTGGGCGGGCGCAGAGGGGGGTACGGTGGAGACAGGTTTGAAACCTCCCCTTTCAAAAAAATAGGGAGTGCCATCTATCCATGCGTGGGAAATTGCAGGCACTCCCATGAAAATGAAAAGAATGATGAGTGGGGTTGTCAGAAACATCGCGTGATGTGTGATACGTGACGGTTGGTTTTTCGCAATCATAAGAAAGATGATGTCAATTGGCTGCAAATATGATACAATAACTTTTGTGTAATCCGCAATCGGATTGGAGGTAAAAATCGTGGAACAGAAAAAGTTGAGTGAAGCGAAATCTCCGATCAAAGATCGGGGGTCGAAGTATCCACCGCATCCGCGTCCTCTAGCGAGGAAACCGGGCAGCTACAGTGCGTATCTGCACCAGCATCCGGAGATTGTAGAGGAAGGGTTGAGAAAAATGGGACTCGACCCAGATGAGATGGAAAAGTTATTACTTGAAGGCTGGACACTTGAGATTCATCTGAATAATTTTAAAAATGCGACGATTAAGAAAATCAAAAAAGAAGCATGAAGTGAACAGGTATTTACAAGAACAGACCCGAGCTTGGGAAAAGTATGCTGAGATTATTGCACACATGGATGCTGTAACAACACATATTCGAGATGACGGCGTAGGTGTGTTCTACCTCCCATCGCGGGCGGTTTTTGAACGCATCACACCGAAGTCCGAACCCATTGGGCTTGTTTTCACGGATGGCTCGTTCCTCGTCCCCTTCCTTCCCTTCCTCCAATTGTCAATCGTCAATTGTCAATTGTCAATTTAACGCAAGTCAGGAGACATGCGCTACTTCTTCCTTCCTTCCTTCCCTTCCTTCCAACCTTCCCTTTTTCCATCACGTTTACGTTTTACGCATCCCGTTCCAACAGTCATTCCTCTTGATGCAGCTTCAACTTCTCCTGTATTTTTACATTATCCGGCTCCAGTTGTATTGCTTTTTGCCACGCCGAAACCGCCTTCTGCACCAGCCCCTTTTTCAAATAGACCTCCCCAACATGGTCTTGGATCTCCGCACTTTCCGGCATGTAGCGAATCGCTTTTTCAAGTTCTGCCAAGGCGGCCTCCAGTTTTCCTTGCTTGAAATATGCCCAGCCGAGGCTGTCCAGGTAAGCCCCATTTTCCGGCGATTTTTGCAGTGCTTTCTGGATGAGAGCCACGGCCTCATCTAGCTTGGTACCACGGTCAGCCCAGAGGTACCCCAACGCATTATAAACTTCATCACGCTCCGGTGCAAGTGCCATGACTGCACTGAGATATTGCTCTGCTTTGTCAAAATCCCCAAGCGCCTGATAAGCAATTCCAATCCAATAGTTGGCATCGACATTTTCTGAATCGTCTGCTAAGACCTTTTGCAAAACTTCGACCGCTTTCTCATATTTCTGAATTGTGACATAAAGACTTCCAAGACGGGCGCGAAAATGTCTCAGCAATTCATCATACTTTTGGTAATCCGCTGGGGGAGCAAGTCGGCGCATTTCGGTATAGGCAAGAATCGCTTTGTCCAGCTTTTCCGTAGCGACTTCTAACTCATCCGCCGTTGATTCTGGCTGGCTAAAGATTTGATCAAATTCTTCAATATGTAATCGTCCCAACGCCTCATAGGCCTGCCCTATATCTCGATCAATCTTGATGGCCCGTTCGTAAGCCGCAATTGCCTCCTGTTTGTTTCCCGATTGATTATAAGCATTTCCGAGCCTGAGATAGAATTGTGGCTGGTAGGGCATGACGCGCGTGAGCTCTTTGAAGGCATGAATGGCGGATGCGTAATCCTGTCTATATTCAGAAATTTCACCAAGATAGCGGTAGGCATCCACATAGTTGGGCTCTAGTTCAATCACTTTCTGAAATTCTGCAATGGCCTCAGTCCACTTTTCGGTAGAGTTACCGCTCCGTCGAAGCAGAATTTGACCGAGGGTAAAATGGGGTGTCGGATTTTGCGGCTGGATTTCAATGGCTCTGCGACATTCTTGCTCTGCGGTTCTGATGTCTTGCATCGCCATGCTGAGGCTCGCCAGTTGGGTATGGACAAAGGCTGAAGTCTCGTGCTCCTGTAAGACCAGTTCATACGCACGCTTCGCCGAAGATAGTTTATCCACCGTTTGAAGATAAGTTGCCAAAGCCAGGTGGGTATAAACACGCTTTGCACGCTCATATTCGGGCAGTAAGGGTCTATCCACCACTTTAATTTCATCCCCATCCCCTCCCCTTGCCCCCTCCGCAGGTTGCTTTGAATCCCGCACAGCGGGGCGGGGGGTAGGTGTTTCCGCATACGTGAAAGCACTCCCCACTATGAAGATAAAGACCAGTATCGTTGAATATAAACGTTTCATTGATAACCCCTTTCTCATTGAAGATTGTCAACTGACAATTGATGATTATGTGAGGACACAAGTCCTGTTTTTATTGGTTCTTATGCTCATTTTATTCTCCGTTAAAAGGTTCATATCTTTTGTAAACGGAGAGTAAATACTTTTGCATGACATCATCTTTCCAGGCGGTCGCGAATTTAAAAAAATCCCTTCTCGCCCCCTGAAGCCTTTTCCCGACGGCTCTTGTGACAAAATCGGCTTGACCGGCCACCAAATAGTAATCTTCAACCGTACATAGTATAATGAAGGAGACGTCTTCTGACACAAGCGCGAAATTGAGAAACCCCAATTTTTTACTAAAATCAAACAAACCTGCTTTGCTTGTTGGGACCCGATAGCACATATCTTCTGGATTCAAAGGTTCAGTGGAGATAGCAAGACATTCCAAACAATCAATGGCGTGTAAAGCCTGAGACAGAAGTTCTGCATCTTCAGAGATAAAATGACTCCCTGATTCGACCGGAACAACTGCCCAATTTCTCGACCTGATAAACAAAAGTTTTAAGTGATATGGGTCTTCAATGAGAGACGCCACGAGAGACAACGCGGATTCAATCTTGACTTTATCGGTGATTGGTTTGATGTGAGCCTGTCTAATCATGGTACCGTACCTTTATTTGCCTCCCTCGGGCATGTTTCAGAAAACTGTTGACACTGAAACAAGATGCAAAATTCAGGATTCAAGGTTTCGACAGGTCGAAGACTCTCGGAACGGAGCTCCACCGGATTAAGTTCACCGAAATCAACCCGGCGGATGCAAGATGCAGTTGAATCCTGAATCCTGAATCCAAAGTGTCACACATTTTTGCGGAAATTGGAAACATGCCTAAAAAAAGATCCGGAACTTGCCGGTGTCGATCACTCCTCATCACTCTCGGTAATTTTTCCAACATCCACAACGGTCTCATCGGTATGCAAAGACATCAGGCGAACCCCTTGCGTGTTTCTTCCGATCGTGCGGATGTCGTTCACTGCCATCCGAGTGACCATGCCATTGGAACTGATGACAATCAACTCATCCCCGTCCGAAACCATTTTCACCGCGACCACAACACCGTTACGGGTCGTCGTTTTGATGGTAATCACTCCCTTACCCCCACGTCCCTGTAATCGATACTCTTCCAGAGCGGTTCGTTTGCCGTAGCCGTTTTCCGTAACAATCAGCAGGGTTTGATTCTCATCAATGGGAGGGTGAGGGTCCTCTCCGTTCCGTGAGTCTTCGACCTGAACCATAGCCACGACCATGCCAACAACGCCATCCGCATCGGCTAAACGAATCCCTCGCACGCCCATCGCCGTTCGCCCCATGCTGCGAACGTCGGTCTCGCTGAAGCGAATGGACAGCCCTGATTTTGTCACCAGGATAATGTGATGCTCTCCTTCGGTCAACTGGGCCCCAATCAGCTTGTCTCCCTCGTCAAGATTGATGGCGATGATTCCGGCGGAATAGGGGTTGCTAAAAACATCCAGGCTGCATTTTTTGACGACCCCTTTTTCCGTTGCCATGAATACAAAGCGATTTTCATCAAACTCTCGGACGGGAACAAATGCCGTAATATTCTCATCATTTTCCACCCGAAGGAGATTGACAATCGCCCGCCCTGATGCAGTACGACTGCCCTCAGGAATCTCGAAAACTTTCAGCCAATAGCACTTTCCGCGATCGGTAAAGAAGAGGATATATTGATGGGCGGATGCCACAAAGAGATGTTCGAGAAAATCGCCCTCTTTTGTCCCCATACCGATCACCCCAATTCCCCCTCGATGTTGACGGTGGTAGGTCGTGATTGGCATCCGCTTGATGTATCCTTCATGGGAGATCATCACGACCATCTCCTCATCGGCGATGAGGTCTTCGATTTCAAACTCTTTTGCCTCGTCAATAATCTCGGTTCGCCGCTCATCTCCGTGTTTTGCCTTTAACGCCAACAGCTCCTCTTTGAGAATGTTTGTAATGAGAATCTCACTTTCGAGGATTGTTCTCAATTCTTCAATGCGCTCAATCAGATCAGCATACTCATTGTTAATCTTTTGACGTTCCAGCCCCGTCAATTGGCGAAGCGTCATCGTCAAAATTTCATTCGCCTGAATCTCCGAAAGGGTGTAATTCGTCATCAACGCATCCCGCGCTTCCTGGGGAGAGTCCGCGGTCTGGACAATCTCAATGACCTCTTCAATATTGTTTAAGGCAATGCGATACCCCTCCAAGATGTGGGCGCGTCGCTCACAGAGATCGAGATCAAACTGCGTCCGGCGACGGATGACCTCTCTGCGATGGTCAAGGTGGGCTTGCAGTATCTCTTTGAGAGACAGCACCTTCGGTAATCCATCGACCAGGCACAACACGTTCGCACTGTAGTTTGTTTGCATCTGCGTGTGTTTGTACAACTGATTCAGGATGACCTGTGCGATCTCGCCCCGCTTGAGTTCAACCAGAACCCGGATGTGCCGATCCGATTCATCACGAATGTCCGAAATCCCTGTGATTGTTTTGTTAGCGACCAGGTCATACATCTTCTCCAGCAAATGATTTTTCTTAATCTGATACGGAATCTCCGTAATGAGGATGTGTTCCTTTCCGCCTGTCGTCCGCTCAATCACCGCTTTTGCCCGAACCGTGACGCTCCCCTTCCCCTTGATATACATATCGCGGATGCCAGAACGTCCAACAATCAAGCCAGCCGTCGGGAAATCGGGTCCTGGAATACACTTCATGAGGTCTTGAATCGACGCCCCCGAGTTCTCAAGTAACAGGATTAACCCATCAACGACCTCATTTAAGTTATGAGGTGGAATCCGTGTCAGGTAACCGACGCCGATTCCGGTCGTTCCATTGAGAATCAAGTTTGGCAATCGCGCGGGGAGAACGGTCGGTTCGTTTATTGAATCCTTGTAGTTTGGCTGAAAATCGACGGTATTTTTATGGACGTCCGCCAGCATCTCATCCGCGATTGCCGCCAGGCGGCATTCTGTGTAACGCATGGCTCCCGGGGGGTCATCGTCAATGGAGTTATGCACGAAGATGCCAGTAGCCAACGCGAAATTGTGCGTGCCATCCACAGTCAAATCATAAACATCCGCGTAGCCAGCCGGTTCCACCGATACCACGCGGTGATTCAGCCGATCGGAGTGGCTCTGCGCCGCAGTCTTGGCCCCCTCGATATCTCCATCGAAGAGTCGCGCAAGGCCATTGGCAAAACTGATGATGGTGTTGATTCCAGTGGCGCGCCGTTCTCGTTCATATCCATCAGGAGCCAGTTCCCCGTCGCTCTCCAGGGTTCTTTTCGCAATAGTCAGAAAACGCGAACGGATAGTCTTTTGACCGTTGGCTGCAAAATGCCCTTTAAACTTGGCGCGATATTCAGGGTCTCGCCATCGTTCTGCGCTCAAGTGCGACATCTTCGCTCGGTACTCTGGATTTGACCACTGTGCCTTTGCCTCCGCACAATGCTTCGCACGATATTCTTCTGTCCATTGCTGACGCGCCCTTTCGGAGATATATGCCCGATGTTCAGGAGCGGCCCACAAGCGGTTTGAGACTTCTCGCATCAACTCGCTTCGCAACGCGCGATAGGTCGGGTCTTGCCACATTCGTTTCAATGCCTCGCGTTGCCCTTGAATGATGTTGGCTTTTTGTTCAGGTGTTCCGCAACGCAGGACATTCGTCTCCAAAGCGCGGCGCAGGATGCGTTCGCGAAATTCTTCATCCTCCCACAGTTTTTTTAACGCTGCGATGTGACGAGCACGATATTCTGAATCGCCCCAAAGACGCCGATTGCGTTCACGAATTGCTGCAATTGTCTTTTCACGAAATTCAGGGTCTTTCCATTGATCGGCAAGCATCGTGCTCATTTGTTGACGAAAATTCGCATCGCTCCAGAGTTCATCAAGGAGTTCACTATGCAAGCGGCGGTGGTCGGCCCACTGCATGCGCATGATGTTACGTGGGTCATTATTCAGTTTGTTGAGGTCATGGTGATGGCGCACTCGCCCCGCACTGCGCGGGTAAACGCCATTTTTGATGTTGTATTCGTCAGCGAGATGATGGGCGAATTCCCAGGTGTTCTCTAATGGCTGGTAGATTTGTTCATAGCCGCGTAAATTGGGGTCACTCTCCGCGTACAGACGCGAGTAGAAAGGCATCAACTTGTCATCAGGGCGAAGATGCTCTGCCTCACAGTATGTTCCATCTTTCAGCATAAAACGATGGTCAGGGGTGCAAACAATTGGCTCGCCATTGTCTAAAGTGACTTTTACGACCAGGGCGTTCTTTTTTGTGAGTCGTGGTGCGCGGATGGGAGCCATTTCGACTCGTCCTGCATTGACTGTGTAGGTAAAATGCTGTTCGCCACGCGCGTATGCGTCAACGAGCTCTTCAAACGATTTTGAAGAGCCGTCTGCAAGACGCACCCGCGTCTGTCCGGTGAAGCAGCCGAAATTCCCTTGCCCGTCAATTAAGGGGTAGCGCATGGCAAAATCCTGCACCATCCCAACCATCGTATCGTAAATTGGGCCATCGCCATGCGGGTGAAAATTCTTCATCGCCTCGCCAACCACAGCAGCAGACTTATCATAAGGACGTCCCGACGTCAGGTTCATCTCTCCCATCGCGTAAATGATGCGCCGTGTGCTTGGCTTCATCCCATCCCTCACATCAGGGATGGCGCGGTTGGTGTTGACGCTCATCGCGTAGGTCAAATAGGATTCCCTTAATTCGTCCTCAATGTATCTGGTAATAATTTTTTGGTTTTCATCGTTCCGTGTTAGCATGTTCTGCTTAACTCCCTTCTTTCATGCCTACTGCGTGTTACTCATAATGTGTCCACATCCGTATAATCTTCACAGTCTTTTCCTTCTCGTATATCTGGTAAACAATCGGACGTAATCCGGCAGCAGATAACTTTTTAGCATCCTTCTGTGCCTGTTTGGTATAAACAAGGTTCCACTTCACCACTGGAGCTCCTCTGCGCATTCATCAATTGGCGTTTCCAGTCCTTCTCGAATGGATTCGCGCATCCCTGGAATTGAAAGAAGATAAAGCGTTTCCTCAACCGCCCTCCAGTCTTCCTCGGAAATTAAGATAGCATTTTTTTTCCTCCCCGTGAGCTTGATTGGTTCATGGGAATCTGCTGTTTCAGCTACGAGGTTGTATAAGATTGATCTCGCCTTGTTGAGAGTGATTGTTTTCATCTATTTCCTCCGGATGAGTGTTCGCCCCGTTGAATCGGGTCATCAGCCAAACACCCATAAGTTTCCGCAATAAAATTATGCCAATCTGATTCTTCATCTTTTCCGAAGACACTAGCAATTATCTTCGTATCGGTTTTTTGTCGCCCTGCCGGAACTTCAAAAATTTTGATAATTTCGTATAATATCTCTAAATACCCCTCCTGTACCTTGTCGATTCCTCCCATTTCCGTAGTTCATTGCCTCACCTCATCCCCCTTGCGTAATGCTTCCAGCTCCGCCCGCAGCCGCTCCACTTCCGCTTGGGCGTGTTGGGCATGTTGCTCGGCAAGGCGACGGGCGATGGCTTCCTCGTGGGCGTGTTGCTCGGCAAGGCGACGGGCATCCGCCTCCTGTTGGGCACGCTGCTCGGCAAGTTGAGCGCGTTGTTCCGCTTGACGACGGGCGATGGATTCCTGGTAACGGGCAACCGTTTCCTGTTGGGCGAGTTGTTCCGCTTGACGACGGGCATCAATTTCCAGACGCAGGGCTTCACTTTGCATCTGAGGCATCAACGCCTGTAGGACGCCAAAGGTGTCAGGTAGCGGCATCTGCCACAGCCAATCGACCCGCAGCCAAAAGCCTTCTATCTCTTGGGAACGAAACACATTTCCCCCTTCCAAAGGCAGGGGGGAATAGTCCCCGTTCTCTGATAGGTGATAGAACACCGCCTCCTCTTCCAAGGGATTGATGAGCCAGTATTCGGGGACACCCCCAACCATGTATTCGGTGAACTTCTTGTTGGTGTCCCGGTCAATACTTTCCTCAGAGACAATTTCGACCACCACATCCGCTGGGCCATCAAGATAAGTGTCTTTCAGCCGGGAAAGATGCCCGGTGGCAATATACAACAGGTCTGGCTCGCGACCACGCGGTAGAAACGGAAGGTGCATGGCAAACGGGGCCCTAAAAATAAATCCCAGTTGATTGATTTCTGTATAGATTCGCAACAGGGACTCGAGGAAACTTCCAAGCTGTTGATGCCGGTTTGAGGCAGCCGCCATCAGAATCACCTCCCCATCGACCCATTCGGCCCAGGTGTCTTCATCACACCAATCCAAGAATTCTTCAAAGCTAATTTTCCCTTTCGGAAGTGGTTGGGATTCGATATCATCAATCCAGGAGTGGATAGACGCTTTCATCGGTTCAGGTTCAACAATACGCATGTACTTTTCCCCCTTCATTTTATGATACAAGGGTAGACCCATCTCTACCCCCCATACGGATCAGGTTAAGCGATCCAACCGGCCCGATCTCAAGATCGGGGCTCAAAGCTAAAGTCAACTGAAGTGGACTCAACACGGGTTTCAGTCGTCTTGAGACGACTTGAGCTATGAGCCTGCGAATTGATTCGCAGGCATTTAGCAACCTTAACCTGATCCGTATAGGAATCTGATTTTGACGAAACTCCTGATAAATACGCTTCACCTCTGCATGACGCGGGTCGCCGCGATAGCCAAGTGCTATCCATCCCCATGTATCCACAAAGATTCCTATGACCTCCATCACGCTTCACCATCCCCGTAGAGTTCTTGTTCAATTTCTTCTGCGGAAAGGCTTTTCCCCGAAAGAATGCCTGCCACAGATAACAAGGGGTCCTCCGCCTCTGGCGTTCTCAACGTCAGAAATTCGACAAAATTCAGAACCTCGCGGAGGTTCGGTTCTGGCAACAGGTGTAACTTTGCTATAATCCTCTCTTTCAAAGCATCCATAAGATGTCCTCCTATTGTCTGTGGGCATGGGTTCATGAATACCATGATACAGCATGATTGAATCCTGAATCCTGCATCTTGCATTCCTGCTCACGCCCCATACAAATCTAGCTTCACCTGATTCCCATATTTTTCGATGAATTCGCGACGCGGCTCAACCTCATCCCCCATGAGCAGGGTAAACATCCGATCCGCCTCGACCGCGTCTTCCAACTTGACCTGAAGCAGGACCCGTCCCTCTGGATGCATCGTCGTTTCGCGCAGTTGTTCGGAGTTCATTTCAGCAAGCCCTTTGTAGCGAGTAATTGTCATCCCGCGCCGACCAATGTCCAAAATCTCCTGTAACATTTGCCACACCGTGTTCGCCCGCCGCGGCTGTCGGTCTCCCTCTCGGATGGTAAAAATGAGGTTTCCGTTGTTGCTCTCATTCCCGTTGGCATGGTCAAAGTCGTGGGGAAGGATATCATATTCTTTTAACTTCTCAATGATTTCATCTAACTCACGGATTTCAGGCATGTCCGACACGTCTTCGATGACCGTCTCTGTCGTCCCGAGGTCGGTGAGCTCGAGCTGGGATTGGGTGTTCTGCGCAATCAACAGGTCGATCTCCTCATCCTCAAAGCGATAAAAATCCCCCTGATCGGTTTGAACTAAAAAGAGGGGAACTTTCTCCTCTCCGCGAAAACGCTGATCAAAAATTCGCTCCGAATCGACCCCTTTGCGTTGTAATTCCCTCAGTAAACTCTTAACCCTTCGGATGGACTGCACAATGGTGTGATATTGAACCGGTGTGTACGGGGTGCCGCGTCGAATATTGATCAGTTCCGTATTCTCCATCGCGATTTCCAGGAGAAAGTCGTCCATCTGCTCTTCGTTCTGGAGGTATTGTGCGCGACGCCCCCTCCGAATCTGATACAACGGCGGTTGAGCGATATACAGGTGCCCCTCCAAAACCAACTGAGGCATCTGCCGGAAAAAGAAGGTGAGCAGGAGCGTGCGGATGTGTGCGCCATCGACATCGGCATCTGCCATAATAATCACTTTGTGATAACGCAGTTTCTCAATCAAGAAATCCTCCTGTCCGATTCCCGTTCCTAACACCATGATAATGTTGATAATCTGCTCGTTTTTGAGGATTTTATCAAGACGCGCCTTGGCGACGTTGATGCCTTTGCCTTTCAACGGTAGCACGGCTTGGAAGCGGCGATCGCGTCCTTGCTTCGCTGTCCCACCCGCTGAATCGCCCTCAACGAGGAAAACCTCACATAGCACGGGGTCACGTTCTGAACAGTCGGCGAGTTTTCCCGGCATGGATGCGGAGTCAAGCACGCTTTTTCGTCGAATGACTTCCCGTGCCATTCGAGCGGCTTCGCGGGCTTGCGCCGCTTGAATGCTCTTGAGGATGACTTTCTTGGCAACCGCCGGGTTTTCTTCGAGATAGATTTTCAGTTTCTCATTGAGGAGCACCTGCACAATGCCTTCCACTTCCGTATTCCCCAATTTCGATTTCGTTTGCCCTTCAAACTGAGGGTCAGGCACTTTGACGCTAATGACTGCGGTCAAGCCTTCACGAATGTCTTCACCGGAGAGTGAGACCTTGGCGTTTTTTAAGAGATCCTTGTCTTTGGCATAAGCGTTGAACGTGCGCGTCAATCCGCCTTTGAAGCCGCTTTCATGAAATCCACCTTCAGGGGTTCGGATATTATTGGCGTAAGAAAAGAGGCTTTCAGAATAGGTGGTGTTGAACTGCATTGCAATTTCCACATAAACATCATCTTTAGTGCCTTCGATATAAATGGGCGGGTCATGGAGCACCTCTTTGTTTTGATTCAGATACTGAACGAACGACATAATTCCGCCGTCATATTGGAAAGCACGGACTTCCCGCTCTTTGCCATCCTCTGTGAGTCGCTCGTCCTTAAAGGTGATTTTGATCCCTCGGTTGAGAAATGCCAGTTCGCGTAGACGCTCGGCGAGGATATCATAACTGAAGTTGATGGTTTCAAAGATTTCCTTATCCGGCATGAAAGTCGTTGCCGTTCCTGTTTTCGGGCTCACACCGACAATTTCTACGTCTGTCACAGGCACGCCGCGTTCATACTTTTGCTGGTGGACTTTCCCATCTTGCCTGACCTGGACCCGCAGCCACTCGGACAAGGCATTCACACAGGACGCTCCAACGCCATGTAATCCGCCTGCTGTTTTATACCCCACATTTGCACGCCCATCAAATTTTCCACCCGCATGCAGTGTCGTCATCACAACCTGTAACGCCGAAACCCCCGTTGCATGCAAGTCAACAGGAATACCACGCCCATCATCCCGCACCGTGGCGCTCCCATCGGCGTGAATGATGACGTCGATCTCGGCACCAAATCCGGCAGATATTTCATCGATTGAATTATTGACTAATTCCGTGATAAGATGATGCAGCCCCGATGGACCGGTGCTGCCAATGTACATACTAGGAAGTTTACGAACTGATTCTAATCCTTCGAGAATTTGTATATCTTTTGCCGTATAAGAAGAAACTGCCATAATAAGTATCTGCTCCTTTACGTGTCACTTGTCTATTTTGAATTTAAATCCGATCTGTGATCGGGGTTTGTCAATGCCCCCCCAATTCGGTTTCGTGAATTGTGCAATAGGCGCAACGATACTCAAAATCAAGGCGGAGATAGCGTTTGTACTGACGGTAGTCGGAATAATGGGGAGGGGTTTGGCGTCAGACAAAAATTGCCGTGAGTCTGCTATTCGCGTTTACTGAAAATCCTCACTTACCTCACAGCACCAAAGGTATGAGAGTGGATACGAAGCTAATCAGCCAATCCATACATGTTCAGTCGAAATTCAATCGCGGTTTCGGCCAGGGCTAATAAGACACGCAGCCATGTGAGATTTAGAACTGTACCCGGATATACTTTTTGATCGTTTCGGGTAGTTAATTCCTTCAAGATCTTCAACGTCTCATTTTTTAATTGATGAACATCCGAACTTTTGACCACGAAATCTTTGTAAGCATCATTTACTATTTCCGCCAGCCAGGGGTAAAGTTCAGGTGCATCGCCAATCAAATTCCAGATACCGGTAATGACATCATCTCCCAATTCAACCCTGGTTTCTGAATTGCCAATCAAACCCTCATTTTTCGCTAACAGAATGGATTTAGACATCTTATTCCCTCCATCTTAGATCGGATACTCAGTAACAACTTCCCCTGTATGAGGTTCGACGACAACTTTCCCTCCGAATGCCAGTTTAGATCGGGTGGCTGTATGTTGTGCGCCAGTGATTCGCCCTAAATCTTCCACTTCATAGACATACCTTCGATCTTGAAGCTGCTGATACACAACGACATTGGGATGATGATAAATCTCATCAGCAAAGGCTTGTATTCCCTCACCGGGCTTAAACTTCGTTTTGTGTTGAAACCGCGGATCGGTGTTCTCAATATGACGTGGACGTACATGGGCATCTGATTGAGAAGTGTAGACTGGCCGAGGAAGGATGCCAACTTGTTGCATGATAACACTTTCTGGGCGAAATATAAGTTCCGCTGACCATCAACCCCTGATCTGCTGAGAGCTGGTCATACCAGTCCACGACGGATGAATTCTGCAACCGCAATTTGTCACTTCACGCCTGACCTGTTATGTTTTACATTCTAAAGCCGCCCGCTTGCTCTGCATGATAAAGAGCCGCTTTAAGGACGCTTTCAATTCTGGGTCTTCTACCACCGCAACGGTTCCCTCAATTTGCGCTAAGACTTCGGGCGCAAGCTCGACCCCTTCCAATTTTATTAGACGATGGGACCCCTGGTAACGTTGAATTTTCGGGCGAGATGGAGAATCTTTGAGTTTCACAGAGAAATGTAAATCTTTGACGGCAGGTTTTCCAACGACAGTGTTGATTTCCTGGATGACATGCTGTTTTAGAAAGAGGAGCTCTGTCATCCAAAGGGTATGTGATGTATAAACCGATAATTTACCGTTAATCAGCGATATCGGCCGGGTGTTGCGTGCAATCGGTTCACCAACAGCATGGCTCCAGGCCGCAAGCACTTTCTGCTCCAGAATTTTGTGCTCGAACCCATACTCATGACATAAGTTCTCGATGATGTCATTCATCCGATGGGTAGCATTAGATAATTTGCCCATTTTGCACCGTAAAAACGCGCCCCTCTTTGAGCCCTTGTGTCCACACGTCCCGCCGCGTCGAAGTGATAAATGTTTGCGCATTCAAACGTTGTAGCAAGCTCAACAGAAATGTGGAGCGAATTTCATCTAGTTCAGAAGCAACATCATCAAGTAGAACGATGGGGATTTTATTCGTTTCTTCACACATCAATTCCAATTCGCCCAATTTCAGGGCTAACGCAATCGTCCGCTGTTGTCCTTGAGAGCAAAAAGATTTCGCTTCGTAACGATTTACAGCTCCAGTCTGTTGCGTCTCTAACTCCAGTTTGAAATCATCACGGTGTGGGCCGACTGAAGTTGTTCCACGTAAGAGATCGTAAGGTCGGGCGGCTTCTAAAGCCCTGTGAAATTGCTCAGTCGCTCTCGCCTTCATGGTTGGATCGATTCCAGCCGCCCCCGCCGAAATCCCCCCCTTTCCAAAGGGGGGAAGGGGGGATTTAGGGGAAGTGGCGAGCAGGGTAGCGGAGGGCTGGTATGTTAATTCGAGTTTTTCACTGCCACCCGTCAACTCGGTGTGCTTTCGTTGCGCATAAACCGTCAACCGGGCTAGAATTCTCGCCCGCGTTTGGATAATGGCAATACCATCTTCGGCGAGCAAAGTCTCCCAAGGTTCCAGCAGTTCAACACTTGCACCTTGAGACCGGATCTGCTTCAGCAATTCGTTACGCTGCTTGAGCGCAAAGTGATAATTTTGTAAATGGTTCAAATAAGCAGAACTGATCTGAGAAATCAGAATGTCAATAAAACGACGGCGATCTGATGGCCCACCCTTCACCAACGTGAGCGATTCAGGAGAAAAAAAAATGACGTTCAACTGTCCAATCCACTGCGAGAGTTTCTGCTGGAGTGTTCCATTTAGCCTGAACCGCTTTTTGCCACCCAACTCGTTTGAGGCCTCAACGGTCATCAAGTTGGAATGCAAGCCATCTCCCTCCAGATTGGATGACGGTGGCTCTCCGCTTTCACGGAGCAGAGCCCCAAATCCCCCCTTCCCCCCTTTGTAAAGGGGGGAAGGGGGGATTTCGGGGTTGAGCGAAGCGGGGTGCTGCTGAAACGTGGATGCAATAACCCCCTTGAGGTAAAACCAGTTTTCGTTATGGCGGATGAGTTCATCATCCGGATAGGTACGGTGTGATTTCGCCGTGCTGAGGAAATAAACCGCTTCCAACAGACTGGTTTTCCCCTGTGCGTTTTCGCCGATGATCAGGTTGACCCTATCCGGAAAATCAACCTCACAATCGACATAATTCCGAAAATTACGCAACACAAGGTGGTTTAATCGCATCTTCTTAGTAGATGTTATACCATTTCTGATTGAGGATAAAGCATTGTGATGTTAGATTCAAGATGCAGGATGCAGGATTCACCTGCATTTTGAATCTTGAATTCTGAATCTGATGATGCTTGGTTGTTAATCAGAATTGGTATTAGGTATCAGGTATTATCAACACCTAATACCTGATTAAGATTCAAGCCGCATAGGCATAATCAAGCAGAAATGCGTGTCGTCTCCGACAGGCTTTAAGACCACCGCACTGAGGGAATCCTTGAGTTCCAAAAGGACATCCTCGGTTTGAATGTGTCTCACCGCCTCCATCAGGAAACGTGCATCAAATGCGATCTGAATATCCCCATTGCCGCTTTTGAGTTCTACCGTTTCATAAGCCTCTCCAAGCTCCGGGGTCTTCGCAGAGACCTTAACGGCGTTTTCCTGAATGTCTAAACGGATGGAGTAGGTCTTAGGGTTTGCCAGCAGAGCGACCCTTTTCAAAGCACTCAGAAAGTTTTCCGCTTCGAGAACGGCGCGAATTTCATTGTCTTTCGGAATAATTTGCTGGTATTTCGGATAATCCCCCTCTACCAATCGAGAGGTCAGCGTTGCAGTATCGTCGGCAAAAATAATCTGGTTTTCAAGCAGACAGATTTTCACTTCCGCTGATTCTGCAAACGTTTTCGTAATTTCCTTGACCGCCTTGAGCGGAATGATAACGCCTATCGGTTCTTGAGGGGGCGGTGTCAGAACAGCACTAGAAGCAATCGCAAGGCGGCGCCCGTCTGTTGCGACAACCTGAGTGCTCTCCGGCGTTAAATGAAAGTAAACCCCATTCAAGAAATATCGCGTTTCCTCTGTTGCCGCTGAAAACTCGGTCCTATAGAGCATGGTGCGGAGCTCTTCACCGCCAATTGTAAAAAAATCGCCTTGAATGGCGGGAAGGTCGGGAAACTCGTCATCGGGCAATCCGATAATTTTATAAACCCCTTCTCCACAGACGATTTCAACCCGATCGTTTGCGGTTGTTGTCAGCTTAATCTCAGCCGGTGGAAGTTCACGAACAATCTCAGCCAGCTTTTTGGCAGAAATTGTAATTGCCCCTTCGTCAAAGATAGTGCCGGGGACAACGATCCGAATTCCAACCTCGAGATCGGTTGCAACAATTTCGACCTGCCCATTGGCTGCACGGATTAAAACATTTGATAAAATGGGTAGCGTATTTCGACCGGCGGCTACCCCTTGCAATACCTGAAGGGATTTCAATAAATCTTCTTTTTTGAATACTAACTCCATTTTCTGTCTCCTTTCCCAGAATAAAACGTCAGTTTTTATCTGCCGTTAAACTCGGTTTCTCCTAATCTCTCATTGATTGAAAATGCCAAAATTGTAATTTATACTGTAAATTTTATAACCTTTCTTATGCGAAAACTGTTTTGGATGTCTATTCTTCTAAATGATACTAATTATTTTTAAATAATAGTAGTAGTAGTAGGGGCTGTGGATATGTGGATAAAGCAGGAGAGCACAAGGGCTGATTGGAATGAAGGCTGTGGAGAAGTTGTGGATAATTAAAAGAGTTATCCACAACTTCTCCACACCCCCCATTTTATCCACATCAATCCACAGATTACCCACAAGTTATCCACAAGGTTATCCACAAGTTGTCCACATAAAGGATTTGTGAGATACCTTTCCATTATTTAATATCTTCTATTAAAAATTTAATGATTTGATCTAAATCCGGATCTTGTCTCATTGCTTCTTCAACCCGACTGATCGCGTGTAAAACAGTTGTATGATCTCGTTTGCCGAAAGCAGTCGCAATTTCTGCCAGGGAAAGGTTGGTGAGTTCCCGGCACAGGTGCATCGCAATTTGACGCGGGAACACTAAAACCTTCGTGCGTTTAGCAGATTTGAGGTCAGGCACCTTAACCCGGAAATAGTTCGCGACGGTTTTTTGAATATCTTCGGCGGTGACGGCTTTACGGTAGGTCCGGGGTGTCGTCATGGTGATATGACTCAGCACTTTGCGGGCAAAATCGACGGTTAATTCTTCCTTAAAGACGCTCGCTTCGGTAACGATGCGAATGAGGGTGCCTTCCAGGTCTCGAATGTTCGTTTGAACGACTTCAGCAATATAGTTTAAGACACCGTCGGGAATATGTTCCAACCGATGGTCCTCACATTTTTGACGGAGAATAGCAACCCGTGTTTCAAAGTTGGGGGGGAGGATCTCTGCGACCATTCCCCACTCAAAACGGGAACGGAGTCTCTCTTCGACAGTTTCAAGGTTCTTGGGTGGCCGATCACTCGTCATCACAATGTGATTCGAGTTTTGATGGAGTTCATTGAAGGTGTGGAAAAACTCCTCCTGCGTTCCCTCCTTCCGTTGCAAAAACTGGATGTCATCCATGAGAAGGACATCGGCCGTCCGGTATTTACTTCGGAAATCGAGAGCCGTTGTGCGGGTAATAATGGAGTCGATGTATTCATTCATGAAGGTCTCAGAAGTCACATAGAGCACTTTGAGGTTGGGATGCGTCTCTCGAATTCGATTGCCAATGGCATGGAGCAGGTGTGTTTTGCCGAGACCCACCCCCCCACAGATAAAGAGTGGATTATAAGTCTTTTCGAGATTTTCAGCAACAGCGATCGCGGCTGCGTGGCACACACGATTACCGATTCCAACCACAAATCTCTCAAAAGTATACTTTGGATTCAAACTGGTTTCTGAAGGCATCGTCGCAGAAGCGGAAGAGGAAGCAGCCGGAAGATCAGCGGCTCTCTTGACGTTAGGCTTTGCGATCGTGAAGTTGAGGGCACAGCCAGCACCCATAAGCGTTTCAAGGGAACTGTTGATCGCCCGAAGAAACCGCTCTTCAATTTGCTCCTGCGTATACAAGGCAGGCACTGAAACCGTAAGCTGATTCTCCGTGAGTTCGACAGGCTTGACCTGGCGCAGGTAAACATCTTCACGAGCAGCGTCGCTGAGTTCAGAAAGGATTTCCGACCAGATTCGATCGGGAGTATGCCCCATCATAACGATACCTAATGGAAAACTTCTTAAAATGAGCAAATGTGCAAACGTTCAAATCTGCAAATGAGATGTAGGATAAGGCAGGTTTCAGAAAATTTGAAACATGCCTTTTCTTAACCTTTATCAGACGGGGGTAGTTGGCTCAATCGCTCTACAATCTAACGTGAAAATTTTAAGGATGCCAAAGGAAAGAGAATAGATTCAGAAAATCTATGTGAGACACGGGTGTGTCAGGGATAATTTTGGCTGGCCAATCAAGAGGGGGATTCAATTTATCCACAATTTATCCACAATTTATCCACAAAATTTATACCACCCCGGACAAATATGGGAAACGCTCAAAAAAACCTGCGGATGAAGGGCTAAAGGCGTTAAACAAAGAACAGGAGGACATCAAAAAAATATAAACGATACATCAGACTTCCGAAGTCTCCAAGACTTCGGAAGTCTGAAACTAAAACTTACCCACAAGTTATCCACAAAGAGTTCACCCCACAGCTATTTACCCGGTCTGAATACAACGATCTGGCGGATTGAGTCACTTTTCCTCTTGGGGAAATGCGTTTTAGTATATCATGAAATGCGATTTTACGCAAGAGGAAAAAGGCTTGACAAATCCTGATCCAATAGACTATCATTCCCCCGCAACCTATTTTTTGTGAAAGGAAACTTCTATGAAACGTACATATCAACCGCATCGTCGCAAACGAAAAAATAAATTTGGTTTTCGGAAACGCATGTCTGATCGGAATGGTCGAAAGGTTCTCTCTCGACGGCGTGCGAAGGGACGGAAAATTCTCTCGGCTTAACAACACCTCTCTGATACTGACGCAGGTCCCGCTTTGTGGAACTTGCTTTTTCTCTGATGGAAGAAAGGGAAGGAAAGGAAGAAGTGACCGTTATTCCCTTCCCGCCGGATTGAGCTTGTCGAAATCTTCCTTTCCCTCCTTTCCTTCCTCTCCAATGGGAAACTTCATGCCGAAATCGGTATGAAGTGTTTCTGCCAGCGATGTTACCACTCGGAAAACTCAAAATAGATCTTTTACAGCAGATTCTCCCTCAACCGCATCAGGATGCGCGTCTCGTTGTTGGACCGAGAATCGGGGAGGATGCGACTGTTATCGATTTTGGAGAAACCTATCTCGTTGTCAAAACAGATCCAATTACCTTTGCAACCGATGAGATAGGGTGGTACCTGGTTTGCGTGAACAGTAACGACATCGCAACGATGGGGGCAGTTCCCAAATGGCTGTTGGTGACGATTCTCCTGCCGGAAAACCGAACGACCGAAGATTTGATTCGCCGCATCATGAGTCAAATCACCGCCGCTTGTGCACATTTTAACATCACGCTATGCGGCGGACATACCGAAGTGACTCACGGCTTAGATCGACCGATCGTCATTGGGCAGATGCTCGGTGAAGTCAGGAAGGACAAGCTGATTACCTCGTCAGGGGCGCAGGCGGGGGATGACCTCATCCTGACCAAGGGGCTTGGCATCGAAGCCACCTCGATCATCGCCCGTGAGCGCGAATCGGATTTGTTGGATAAATTCTCCCCCGCCTTCCTCAACCGGGCGAAAAATTATCTCACCCATCCCGGAATTTCAGTCTTGAAGGAGGCTTTGATTGCTGCTGAGACCGGAGGGGTTCATGCCATGCACGATCCAACAGAAGGCGGCGTCGCTACCGCCATCCACGAATTGGCGCATGCCGCGAACCTCGGCGTGGTGGTCTGGCCGGAGAAACTGCTCATCTCAACGGAAACGGCGCAACTGTGTCAGGAATTTCAGCTTGACCCGTTAGGCGTCATCTCCTCCGGGGCGTTGCTCATCGCGGCGGCCCCCACAAAGAGCAACGAAATCCTGTCTGCCCTCGCTGAACAAAACATTCCCTGTGAGATTATCGGACGGTTGCTATCCCCTGATAGCGGACGCTGGATTGAGGGTAACGGCGGTCGCCGACCCCTTCCGATTTTTGAAACCGACGAGATTACGAGGATCTTTGGCGAATAGGTGGGAATTTGCAAATATGCAAATGGCCGAAAGAACACCTGAAGAGCGTCTGAAAAGGGCTTACACCAGAATTTGCCGTTGCAGGAGCACTGTCATGGGAGAATATGATATTACCACAAGCTACCTTTTCCGCCACTTCCCAAGGGATTTTGTTGGATGGATGGTCCAAGGCGGAGAATTCGTGGAACTGGCCGACACAGCGTTGAAGCAGATCCGATATCCAGATGCCATCGCATGGGTAAAAGTCACCGCACCAGATGGCGTCGTGATCAAGATTCTCAGCCACCTTGAGTTCCAGACAGATGCGGACGATGGCATGCCCCGCCGGATGGTTGGTTATATCGGACGAATCGTTGATGCTTATGACGCACCGGTGGATTCAACAGTTATCTACCTGCGTCCGCAAGAAATCAATGACCCTGGCATTTACCACTACACTTTCCCAACTGAACTGACAATCACCTACCGTGTGATGAAGATCTGGGAGATGGATGGGAGCGCTTTTCTGGAAAATCCCACCTCGGGACTTTTGCCGTTGACACCGCTGATGCAGAAGCCGGCAGACGTGACAGAACAACAATGGCTGCGCAGATGCATCCAGACCATAGAGGCATCAACGACGAGCGAACAGGAACGAAAAGAGCTGATTGCTGGAACGGGTATTTTAGCCGGGCTGATTTACAACGTCAATTTTGTAAGAAATGTCATTTCGGAGGAAATTATGTTACAGTCATCTGTTGTCCAAGAACTACTCAAATCGGAGGATGTGATTCGACAATCACCTATCATGAATGAATTAATCAGGAAAGAACGTGCTCAATCCGTGCTTTTTGTCCTGGAGGCGAAGTTAGGGGCGTTAGGTGACATCATTAAAAACCGAATCTTATCCATTCAAGATGAAGAGCAATTGACTCACCTCCTTCGCCAATCTGTTATCGCTGATAGGAGTGAACTCGAAAGAGAAATCTACCAATTGATACGTGATGCGTGATTAGGTATTCAAGATGCAAGGTGCAATGTATTAAACCCATAAAGAGCCAAATGCCAAGAGAATTTAATGTCCCTATTTTCTATCGCAGCCCGATTATTTCCGTTGTCAAGAGTGCGCGTCGTGCGATGGACCCGCGCAAACGTGATCTATCCCCCTCAATGTTGGATTTTGGCCCGGTTCGCTTCAAAATTGCGCGGCACTTCGGATTTTGCTACGGGGTCGAAAATGCCATTGAGATCGCCTATCGGGCGCTAGCGGAGAATCCGGGCAAGCGAATTTTTCTGCTGTCGGAGATGATTCACAATCCGCACGTCAATGCAGATTTGCGCCAGCGCGGGGTGCAATTCCTCTGCGACACATCAGGAAAGCAGTTGATTCCTTTCGATGTCTTGACACCGAACGATGTGGTCATTGTGCCCGCTTTTGGCACCAGCTTGGAAATACAGGCTGAACTCAACCAACGCGGCATTGACCCGTATGCGTACAATACAACCTGTCCGTTTGTCGAAAAAGTGTGGAAGAAGAGCGAGGAGATTGGGCGTCAGAATTATACCGTCGTGGTACATGGCAAGCGATACCACGAAGAGACGCGCGCCACATTTTCGCATGCGAAGGCGGAAGCGCCTGTGGTGGTCGTGCGCGATTTGGTAGAAGCGAAAGCACTGGCCAGGGTGATACTCGGAGAAGCATCCCCAGAATTTTTCTTTGAATTTTTTGCAGAACGCTACTCGCCCGGCTTCCATCCAGAACACCACCTTCAGCGCATCGGCGTGGTCAATCAAACCACGATGCTCGCCACCGAGACACAGGCTATCGCAGAGTGGCTTCGACAGGCGATGGTGGAGCGGTATGGCGCGGCACACATCGACGAGCACTTTGCCGACACGAAGGACACGCTTTGCTACGCGACCAAAGAGAATCAGGACGCAACGATTGCCCTCATCGAAGACGGTGGGGATTTAGCCGTGGTTGTGGGAGGGTACAATTCCTCCAACACCAGCCATCTCGTCGAACTGTGCGAGCAAAAAGTGCAGACTTACTTCATCTGCGACGCCGGCGAAATGATTTCACCCATGCGCATTCGCCATCTGGATATTCATACAAAATCGCTCCGGGAGTCGGTCAATTGGCTTCCGATGAAGGGCCTCGACGGCAGTCCCGTTGATATTATTTTGACTGCCGGAGCTTCCTGTCCTGATGCCCTGCTCGACGAAGTACTACGCAAGATTGTCCCCTGGTTCCCCGAAACCCGCTCAATGGATGCGGTACTTGCCCCCTACCGGGAACCGACGGTAGATTAATGCCTGTGACAATTGACAATTGACAATCGACAATTGATAGCACAACATGCCGAACTCTTGAACTCTCATGAGAAATGAAAATCCAACGCGATGTCACAACCCTTATCTATATCTTTGCATCCGGAGCGTATCTCATCATCAGCGCACGGAGTTTTGCGAGAGCGCCGGATACACCGGAGACGAGCTACTTCTACCTGCTTGGGTTAATCACCTGGGTCATGGCGACCCTGGTGTGGATGCAGCAAGCAGACCACCGAGCGGCGCGAATTTCCTATCTGATGAGCATTGGCTTCATGAACATTTGCAACGTTGGGGCCACGTTCTCTATCCACGAAGGAACGTTGAGCAGTCGGATAGTGCCGATCTCCCAGTTTTTAGCCGCAAACACCTTGCCCTCCCTGTTTCTTCACTGCTTCCTGATTTTCCCTGCAGAAAAAAGAATCGTTCAGCGTCATCACTGGCTGTTGAAGCTATTGTATATCCCGGGCGTGGCGCTCTGCTTCGCTATGTCCTTTTTTTATCTGCGCGGTAACGACTATTCCCGCGAGTTCTTCCTGGTGCAGTTGCCGCCGCTGGAAAACATCACGGCCGGATTTCTCTTCACCTATTCGATCGCGGGACAGTTGCTCTTATTACACACCTGCTTTGCGGGCCCTTCTCCCTCACAACGTCGTCAGGCGCGGTGGCTTCTGTTAGGCATCGCTGCTGGGACACTCCCGCAAGCGCTCTTCACCACGATTCCAAAGGTTTCGGCGATCTCCATTCCTTATGTCCGGGTTTCCGCTTACACGTTATGCTTGATTCCGATCTGTTACGTGGTCGCCATCATCCGACATCGGTTGATGAATATCGAACTCATCGTCAATCGTAGCGTGGTGTACGCACTGGTCAGTGGGTTTGCGCTGGGGATTTATCTGTTGAGCATTCAAGGATTAACGATGTTTTTCCACACGGAGACACGTTCGCGGGCGGTGACCGCTATCTCTGTACTCATCGCTGCGGTCCTCTTCGCGCCTGCCAAGGCACGCATCCAGAATTGGATCGATCGCGCCTTTGACCGTGAGGCGTATAACTACCGTCAAACGCTCTTGTCGTTGAGCAAGACCCTCCACTCCATCCTCGACCTGGAAATCCTGGTGAATACCTTACTCCGCCAGGTGACTGAGGCAATGCACATCAGTCGTGGAGTTGTGATGTATCGTGTGTCAACTGATTCGCCAAAGTTTGTTCCGGAGGCGACCGTTGGAATTGATTCCATGCTTGACAGTTTGCAGTTGACGCTATCTCCGTCGCTGCTAGATATATTGAGAAAGGCAGACAAGCCCCTTGATTTTTCCGGGCAGCCGCTTGAGCGGGACAGCATTCAATTATCCGCCCCCCCCCCGTCCACGGGGGGGCCAAAAGGCAACCTCTCCGGCCCCCCCGCGGGCGAGGGGGGAAGCGCGGACGATTTAATCGCTTTTCTCCAATCTGCAGTATGGATTCCATTTGTGACACGAACGAAGGAACACGAAAATCTGGTGGGGCTCCTGATGCTCGGACACAAGCTATCGGAGGAACCATACACCCAGGACGATCTCGCACTGCTTGGAACGCTTGCGCATCAGGGCGCAACAGCGGTGCAAAACGCAACGCTCTACGCCCAGTTAAGCGCACGAACAAAAGCCATGGAGCGAGCGCGTGAGCAACTGATCGCGACCTACCTGGACACTTATGGTGGTGCAATGCCCAAAGCGGTAAATGGGGACAGCGAAGCGCCCCCATCCATCGGGGGAGCGGATTTCAACCATATTGCCGCTGCACTCAAGGAGAGCCATGATCGGCTCAAGCAACTGGATCGGCTCAAATCTCAGTTTCTGGATAATGTGTCCCACGAACTCCGGACACCATTGACGCATATCAAGGGATTCGTCGATAATCTGCTCGACGGTGTCGGGGGCGGGCTTTCAGAAAAACAGATCCAATATATGTTACGGGTGAAGGACAATTGTGATCGGCTCATTCGGTTAATCAATGATCTCTTAGACCTGTCACGGATTGAGTCAGGCAAAATCTCATTGCGGCTTGAACGCATCCCGCTGTACCCCATTCTGGATGCGGCGATCACCGGAATCCAACCCATGGCAGATAAAAAGCAGATTCAAATCGACCTCCAGTGTGATGCGGACATTCTTGCATTTGCAGATGCCGATCGGATGGGGCAGATTATGACAAACCTTCTTGATAACGCTGTCAAATACACTGAACAGGGGGGGCATGTGGGTGTCAGTGTCACTCTCTTTCCCCAACCCCTCCCCTCTCTCCCCTCCCCTCCAGGGGAGGGGTTGGGAAGCGAAGCGGAGGGGGCGGAACAGCAGATTCAAATCTGTGTTGAAGACACCGGAATCGGGATTGCCGACGCAGACCTCGATCTGATTTTTGATCGCTTTCACCGAGTTACTGGCCCCAGAAGCAACGGTGTTGGTGGAATTGGGCTCGGGCTACCGATCGTGAAAAACCTGGTCGAACTGCATGATGGCAAAGTCTGGGCGGAAAGCCAATTCGGCAAGGGAAGCCGCTTCTATGTCACCCTGAAACGTGGTGCATGATGCGTAAGCGGAGAGAGGACCTAACCCCCCGGCCCCCTTCCCTCTAGGGAAGGGGGCCGGGGGGTTAGGTCCTTTATGGTAGGACTTACGCAGTTGAAGGTACCAAGGTTCGTAGTCAGGTCCTTGGACTCTCGCAAAGCGGAGCGATTCATCGCCGTCAACATGCGCAATAAATTGCGCTACTACAAACCCGTTGCGTAAGTCCTCTATGGGTAATTTCGCTGTTGCAATGGAAAAAGGATTGTGATATAATGCCGCTATAGTTACCATTTCTCTGTTGTGTTTCATTTTAGAAAGGAGCAGACAATATGTTCAGCAAGGTTTCCACTCCGATAAAGAACTTAGGGTTAAGCCAAAGAGAAAAAAAACGAATCCATGAAGTCGTCGGCGGTGAATCCTACGAATACTACCCACTCGGAGAATACATTGTCGTCGCCCCTGGTGTGTGTGGCGGTAGACCGACCTTTAAGTATACGCGGATTGACGTCCGTCATGCGCTTTCGCTTTTGGCAGGAGGACGCACGATAGAACAGGTCGCCAAAGGATATGAAATTCCTATCGAAGCTGTCAAGGAAGCGCTACAACTTGCTTCACAAGCATTAGATCAATGCGTGGAAAAGATAACCAAAAACAGGGATGTTTCAGGAATAACTTTACACTCTTTATGAACAAAAAGTGTAAACCTATTTGGGGGGGAATTTGAAACATCCCCAAAATTGATTTGGGTTAAGATTGTGATGATAGCAGGTGGAACAGGAGGAGAAGATGCAGACAAAATTTTTACTACTGACGTTCCTGGGAGTGATGGTGCTACTGCATGGTGCTGAAGGGGCAAACTTCGGCGATGTCGTCATCAGCGAATTGATGTGGATGGGCGACTTAGCTGGGACGAGTCACGAATGGCTTGAACTGAATAATCGGACGGAGGAGGAGATAGCGCTCAGTGGCTGGACGCTGACGCGCTTGAGCGGCGGCGAAGAAATATTGATGCTAACGATTCCTGAAGGCGTCATCCCGCCACGCGGCTACTTCCTGATATCGAACAATAGCGCGGCGGAGAGTAACCTCGCCGTCGAACCGGACCTCGTGGATACGGCGGTTTCGTTAGCAAATAGTCAACTCCAGATCAAACTCTACGACGGACCGTTCGGTTCGGGTGGAAAATTGATCGACGTTGCCGATGATGGCGTCGGTGCCCCTGCTGCTGGCGATAATGTCGCCAAAAAGTCGATGGTGCGCGTCGAGCCGCCGGGAGATGGAACGCGCCCTGAACAGTGGATAACAGCGAGCACCCGCAGTGGCTGGGATGAGGGTGCGGCAGAGTGTGGCACGCCCACTTCAGCCTTTGTTCCGCCGTCAGAGGAACCTGAAGAAGCTAACGAGTTGCGCGGAATTGTCCTGTTCAGCGAGTTGATGTGGATGGGGGATTTCAAGAGCAGCTCTAATGAGTGGATTAAACTCTGGAACCGCACAGGCGAGCCAATCGATCTGACCAATTGGACGATTACGAGCTTCCGAGATGGGGCAGAGGAGTTGATGTTGACCATCCCCGGAGGCGTAATTCCACCCCTTGCCTACTTCTTGATTTCAAATAGTTCGGCAGAGGAATCGAATATAGCAGTTGAGCCAGAGCTGGCTACCAGCGATGTGTCGCTACCCAACAGTCGCTTGCAGTTGAAACTCTATAACGGCCCTTTTGACGGCGATGGTGCCCTCATTGATGTTGCAGACGATGGAATCGGCGCACCTGCGGCTGGCGATAATGAGGCAAAAAGATCGATGGTGCGCCACCTTGATGTGTTGAACGGTAAGCTCCGTGAGGCGTGGTACACCGCCGATAAGCGAGAGGGCTGGGATGTCGGCGCAGAAGAATTTGGGACGCCGGGCAGTGAAATCGCCTTGCCGGTAACACTCTCTGCATTTTCAGTCATCAGACGAAACGGTAAGAATATCCTGAATTGGCGAACTGAATCGGAGGTTAGCATTCTGGGATGGCATGTTTATCGAAGTCATGAGCGAGGAGGCACTTATGAAAAGATCAACGGCGAAATCATTCAAGCGACTGGAGGGGTTGGAACACCGCAACAGTATGAATATATCGACCCCATCCAGAACTTGAATCAAAGCCACTATTACTATATTGAGAGCTTCAGCTTAACTGGCGAGCGGGAACACTCCACGATTGTTGGCATCACAATGAATCCAACGGCGGTCTCGCCACGAACAAAACGAATGACCTTGTGGGGACAGATTAAAATGGAACGATATTAACGTGAAACGTGAAACGCGTAAGACTTACGCAGTGATAGAAGGGACCTCTCTCGTAGAGCGGGCAGCCTGCCCGCTGATGAAGTGGGCAAGCTGCCCACTCTACGCGCCCCTTGCCCATAAATGCGTAAGTCCTAACGTGATGGAAGGAAGGGAAGAGTGGAAGAAAAGGAAGGAAAGGGGCTCATTCACTCTCGCTCACAAAGGTAATGTCATCGGAGCTCCAACTCCGGTAGAGACAGCATCCGCTCAATCCCTTCCGATTGCCCCTTGAGCTGACGGATGAAATCCTCCTCAATCCCGCGGTTATGCTCAATCGTCCACTGCTTTGCGCTGTAACGTCCTCCCCAATAGAACCGCCAACCCACTAAACCAATCCCCACCGCATCCACATACCGCTCTTCACGGATGGAATCGACCCAGAGATAGAGAAAAGCCGCGTTGATTACGGCCGAAATCAGTCCGTGTCGCACTTTACCGGCATAGAGCTGTCCAGAACCGGGGAGGAAAGTAGACATCCACTGCGCTTGTCTGGGAGACTTGAGGGGTAACGGTGTGCTTGCTAACGTTGTATCAGCGAGTTGAGTGGCTGTCAGACTGAGGGGAGTTTCGGGTTGGAACTGACGGACTTTGCGCAATTCTGCTATCGCTTTCAACCAATTCCGTTCATAGAGATGGCACCACCCCCGAAGGTATTGCGCCTGTGCTGCCACCCGTTTATCTCCATCGGCATTGACGAGCTGAAAGAAAATGACCTGGGCAGCCGAGTAATCTTCGGCGTCAAAGTGAGCTCGACCTAACATCAGTTGGGCATGGAGATAAAGTGGGGAATTTGGATAAGTTTCCATAAAATCCGTGAACAGTTTTTGAGCATGCGCTCTCTCTCCGTGATAATAGTAGCTCTGAGCGATCCGATACCGCACAAAGTCAGCCCGGTCTGTGTCGGGGTGATAAAAGAGAAAACGCTTGAACTCAAGACTTGATGATTCATAAGCCCCTTGGTCAAAAAGATGTTCAGCATAGAGCAGTTGGCGTTCAGCAGGTCGAGGACTCACGGAACGGAGTTGTGGTTGACCGATAGCAAGAAGAGAGATGAAAAGGAAAGATAACATAATAAAGATAAGAAAACCAGCATACCAGACGAATCAGCGATTGGAATGTAGAGCGGGTCCGATTCTCGGGTGCGCTTTGACAGATAGTAATGTAATTTTGGT
>CAZOAL010000049.1:0-63800 GCA_964577695.1 uncultured bacterium
CGCACGTACAGTTTGGAGGGGGGGAAAATTCCGTGAGGAATCTACCTATCCCTACTAAAGATACAGAAGGTTTAACACCATGGAGGGCAAAGGTGCCACCCCTGTCCATCGAGCATCGCTGAAGTGAATTCGTTCTTTGGAGAAGAACCAGATGACGCTGCTAAATAACCGATATCGCATCCTTAATCTATTAGGAAAAGGTGGGTTTGGCCATACCTACTTGGCCGAAGACACCCATCAGCCCCCTCGCCGCTGCGCGGTTAAGCAACTCACGCCAGTTACGGATCCTGGGGAGTATAGATGGAGACAAGAACGTTTCGCGCGTGAAGCAGCAATTCTTAGAGATCTTGGAGAAGTATCCAATGGCCAGATCCCCAAGTTGTATGACTATTTTGTCGAAGAGGAAGCCTTTTATCTGGTTCAAGAATTGATTGAGGGTGAAACGCTGAGTGAAAAAGTGAAAAACGAAGGGCCGTTCAGCGTGACCGCAGTCATGGGAATTCTGGGCAGCTTATTGTCTGTGCTTACGTACATCCATAACAGCAATAAAATCCACCGTGACATTAAACCTGACAATATTATCTTGCGGCAGGAAGATGGGGAACCGGTTTTGCTTGACTTTGGTATTGTAAAGGAAGTCATAAATCTAGATTCTCAAGGGAATCCGACCACCTCAACTGCAATCGGTACGACCGGCTATATGCCTCCTGAGCAGCAGAATCGCAGACCAGTCTACGCGAGTGACCTCTATGCTCTTGGCTGGACGGGAATTTACCTCTTGACAGGGAAACATCCATACAACGTTGAAAAATCTCAATGGCGGAAGCTTGCTCTTGGTATAGATTCTCGCTTTGCGGACATTCTAGACAAGGCTACGGAACTAGAAACCATGAACCGCTACAAGGCCACGCAGGAAATGCTTCATGCCTTGCACTATTCTGGAGCACGCATCCAGCGTCATTCGGATGAAACGTTTAAAAACAGCATCGGCATGGAATTCGTAGTGATTGCGCCACGAAGCTTCACGATGGGCTCAGAAAGAAGGTCCACTGAAAAGCCTGCTCATCGCGTCACGATCAACCAATCATTTTATATGGGCAGATACCAGGTAACACAGGCAGAGTGGCGAGCAGTGATGGAAAGCAACCCAAGCAAATTCAAGGGCGATGATCTGCCTGTAGAGACAATTTCTTGGGATGACGTCCAGCAATTCTTGCAGAAGCTTAATGCAATCGCAGATGGGTACACCTACCGACTGCCGACGGAAGCGGAATGGGAATATGCTTGTCGTGCAGATTCGACGGGGGAATACTGTTTTGGAGATGGCACGGGTGAGTTGGAACAATACGCCTGGTATGAGAAGAACTCGGAGAATAGCACACACCAAGTAGGCGAGAAAGCGCCGAATGCGTGGGGACTATACGACATGCACGGGAATGTCTGGGAATGGTGCCAGGACACTTATCAAAACAACTACAACGGCGCACCGACGGATGGGAGTGCGTGGGAGGTGGAGTCTGATTATAAGGAACGCGTACTGCGGGGTGGTGCCTGGAACATCCCTGCGAGGAACTGCCGCTCGGCATTCCGCCGTAGGAACGCCCAGGGTAACAGAGGCTTTCAGGATGGTTTTCGAGTCGTTGCGGTGAAGCAAGCGTAGACTGCATTCCATGCACTATTTTATCCTTGGGGTTCGGGGCCATGTTTAAGAGCATCGGTGCCTAACAAAGCAGTGGAGCGGACGGGCCACAGTGGGCATCGGTGGCCGGCGCAGGGCTGTACGCTATGGCCCGCCGCTCACCGCGAGCGTTAGGCGGCGGATGGTGGCCAGCGTGGCACCCCAGAATGTTTTTCATATCACCTGTCTGCGTGCAACGCACAGGCAGATTGGTGTTCCCAAGACACCTTGGCATGTTTCAAATGTTGAAAAAAATGAGTTGACACTTTGCGACATGGAAAAGAAGGGAAGGAAGGTTCTTTCTTCCCTTCCTTTCCTTCCTTCCTCTCCTTGTCCTATCGGCTTATTTACAACCGCACAAACGGTGTCTCTACGGTTTCACGGATCCAGTTTTCTTTCAGCCACTCCGCGTTGGCATCGACATAATGTGTGACATAAACAGGACGACTCCCGACGGAGCGGTTCTGGTCTGACTTGTGCAGGAGTTGTCCGTCAAAAAGGACGACGCTCCCTTTTTTGATCGATAAGAGCACGGCATTGGAAGTATCGTTCGGTGTCGCATCCAGCGTTACTGTTTTGCAGGAGTCGTCCGCGTAGCGGTAGAGTCGGACTTTCGTTGGCCAATTGTGACTGCCCGGGACATACCAGAGCGGGGCTTTATCTCGCGTGACATCTTCCAACGCCATCCAGGCGGCTATTGTCGTGTTTGGGTTTGTGTAGAGGTAAGTGGAGTCCTGGTGCCAGCCGTGTCCCGCGTTGCCGTTTGCGTGTTTATAGATAAACATCGATTGGACAATTTTAATCGTCCGTGCGTTCATCAGCGCCTTCAGGATGGGCACAATTTTTGGATGGGCAGCATATTCGCCGAAGATTGCATCGACGCGATGTAATCCGTAACCGAGCGTGCCGACATACGGTTGTCGCTCATGCGGCTGAAGTTCAGCGTGATTTTTGGCATGGTTGCCCCAGATGGCACCGATGCGATGTCCCAACGACTGGAAGAAAGGCTGATCAATACTTTGCTCTGGAACACCGTTGACGAGCGGCGGCACGGGTGCTTTCTTGCACCATGCACTTGCGTTCTCGCAGAGCCGATCGCAATCCGCATCGGTCAGGAGATTTTCGACAACGAGATAACCGTTCGTGTGAAAACTGTTTATTTGTTCTGCTGTGATGTGCATGTTCATTTCCCTCGTTTGAAGTGTAAGCAACTGTCAAAAAAGAAGTTGCATTTTTTGCTCCCGATGGATAGCCATATCCATCGGGAGCTCGCTTCGCTAGAGACTTGGATTTGTCAATCCAAGCCGAGCGGAAAAAGTTTAAAAACATTTTTGACAGTTGCTTATCTGTTAATGAGAAAAACCGACGCTAACTGCGCATGATTGAGGTCATGGTTCGTTGGTCTGCTGTGTCAATAGGTGTTGAAGAAGCGCACGCAACCGTGCCAATTCCGCTTCCGCTTGTTGGTCTCTTTCTTTTCCCAAGGTGAACGGTTACATCATTGCAAGTCGGCTGAAATCACCATGCAAAACATCATCACCATACTTCCTCAAGGCCACTGCATACTGTTGAAGGATTTCCCCGACTTCAACCTCTGAGCACTGTTTGTGTTCGCATTTCGTGACGGCAAACCCTGGACATCGCTTGCGAATCAAGGAATCAAGGACGAATTCTTTTGTCTTGTTTGGATTGGTCCGGCTACCAACCCTTCCAGTTATTAGGGCCCAAGGCATTCCACCAACTTCATAGTAAATCCGAATGGCTACATTGGGTGCGGCTCTGAACAAAATGGAACATTCATGACCATAGCTATCCGTAGAAACATATTCAAATCCGTAATCGTCTACCAGGAACCAGAAGAACTCCAAACAGGTCTTTTGAAATTCTGCAAAGACCTGGGGAGTCTTCAATTTTTGATCTGTTTTCGATTTCTTGTGAGACATTAGAGTTTCCTTCCCGCATCTGGCCTCATCCATTCATAGAGCCTAAACCGCTTAGTTTGTACCAGCCCGAGATCGTCTTCAACCTTTACTTTTATGTATTTGACGAATCGTCGTTGATAGCCATTTTTCCGTAGGATGTCCGCCTCGATTGCGTAATAGAGACTGCGTGGTCGTCCTTGCTGAATACCAATATCGAAAATGCGTCTCCCACTTCTGATTTGTCTCTGAATCCATCGCTTCTGATTTTGAAGGAAGAATTCTTCCCTTCTGCTCCTTGGCTCAAATATGTGTGCACCTAGCTTTTCCGCAACAGGTTTGACGCGTGTGCTGATTGTCTCACCAAGGACGACAGGTTTTAGCTTGTCCCTCACCGGAGTCTCCATAGAATCGCAGGGTTTACTCACCGCGCCCCAAACTGTTCGTCTGTTACGTCTGTCGTTGTGGTTTGCCCATTCAAAGCGGCAATTGAACCGGCTGCCCCGTCTCAACAGAACGATACGCAGCGAGCGCAATTTCCACAGCGGCGCGTCCATCCGCTCCCGAGATCGGTGTCGGCGTATCGTTCAGAACCGCATCGACAAAAGCGCGAATCTCGTGGCGAACGGGTTCCTCGACTTTGATTTCGGAAATCAGGATGCGTTTTTCCTCGCCGTCAAACGGCTTGACGCGAATCGTCGCGTCTCCGCCCCAAATCTGCGGAAAAGAGATCGAGCCTTTTTCACAATCAACGCGCCCACCATAGCCCCCAATTGCGGAAACGTGGCTGGAGTGTAGTAACCCCACCGCGCCGCTCTCAAACGTTAGCGAGGCGAGAACAACGTCAGGATAATCGGCCTCTTTTTGGATATAGGTTCCCCCTGCTGCATAAACAGTTTTGACTTCGCCGCACGTCCAACGCATGAAATCAACCTCGTGGGCGTTAATCTCCATCAAACTTCCACCCGACTTCTCACGCTGCAAACGCCAATTTGTCATGTACCCCCCAAGGCTCCAAGGCCCGCCGATCCGATGCACCATCATGCACACCGGATTCCCCAAGCTACCACCGTGAACGAGCTCGTGCACCTTCGAGTGCGTCGCATGAAATCGGCAAACCAGGCCAACGGCAAGCTTCACACCGTTCTCTTGCGCGGCTTGAATCATTGCATCGCAATCTTCCAACGTCGGTGCCATCGGTTTTTCACAAAAGATATGCTTACCCGCATTCGCCGCGTCAACAACCATCGGGCGGTGCATAAACGGCGGAGACGCAATCAGTACGCCCTGAATTCGATCATCCGCCAGCAGATTATGATAATCAAGGTCGTACCTGGCATCAATCTCCGTTGCCAGTTTTTTTGCCCGTTCCTCATCCAGGTCGCTGACGCAAAGGACCCGCGCATGCTCAAGTGTGCGGGCGCTATGCGCCAGGCTTCGCCCCATACCGCCACAACCGATCACTCCAATTCCAAACTGGTCCATAAAACCTCCGATTCAGTTAAAATATCTTGTGATTTTGCCAAGATTATAGCACATTCAGACTGAAAAACAAGTTTTATTTGTTGGGAGGTCAATCGAATCGACAGATGAAAGTGTAAATATTAACGTTGTATGAAATGATTATAGAGGACTTGAAGGTGAACCAGAGACTGGTTATAATATATGGCGATTATGCAGTAAGTTTTATACTGATTTAGGATAGGAGGAACAATCATGAAGCACCTGAAACACGATTTCACAGTCACCTGCGCTGTGCTGCTGATGCTGGGGCTATCAACGCTCGCACTCGCACAGGGAGAGAAGAAAGAGACCCTTGTGGGGCATTGGACATTCGAGCCCGGTGAGGAACTGAAAGACCTCACCGGCAACTTCCCTGATATAACCCTCAAAGGGGCAACTATCAAGAACGGGCAATTAGACGTCGGCTCCGGGAAGTGGGCCATCGCCACGGGAAAATATAAGGGGCCAGAGATCAAAGAAAAGACAATGGTTTCGTGGGTCTCTTTAGACGACCTGAACGTACTGGCAGGCTCGATATTAACCATTGATAAAATCAGTGTTGACGAGTTTGACGCGATGGTCTTTGGGGAACGGCAACCTCAACGTTGGATGGCCGGTAGTAGCTTCTTTCGACGGACCACAGATCCGGCCCCCGGGTTTGAGGAAAAGAAAGCTGGCGAATTGATTTTCATGGCATACACGTATGAAGATGAAGGAGGACAGGCGCTTATCAAGCTATACCGTAACGGGGAGCAGATAGGCGAGTATAAAATGGGCGCTATCGCGAGCTGGCCGGCAGGTGATGCGGAGATATTTTGGGGTATCCGTCACGGTAATGAAGGTGGTGGCCCAGGCAATCTCGACGCTCAAATCGCCGAATCTCGGCTCTACGGCACCGTTTTAAGTCAAGCTGAAATTAAAAAGTTGAAAGTGGGTACGCTTGACGTAGAAGCGCGTGGTAAACTCACGACGGTATGGGCGGCGATGAAAGCGAAGTAATCCCGTTCAACATAGAATCAGGCGTAGAGGTAAAGGGAAGAAAGAATCAGCTTTTCTTTACCTCTACCTGTTTTTTTGCAATCAACACAGAAAGCGAGGTATCATCATGCCAGAGGACACTTTGACTCAGCCTTACCGCGTCGGCATTGTGGGAACGGGTGGCATTGCGCGGGCGCATGGAGGAGCATGTAAAGCACTCGAAGGCGTTGAGCTTGCCGCCATCTGCGATCTTTCAGTGGAAGCCCTGAATCGTTACGGCGATGAATTTGGTGTGTCCCGTCGTTATCTCTCTCTGAACGACATGCTGGATGCCGAAAATCTGGACATCGCCATCATCTGCAACTGGGGCGCGTATCACGCCGAAACGGGTATTCAACTCGCCGGGTCACGGCGGGTGAAAGCCATCCTGTGCGAAAAACCGTTCACCTCGACCGCGGCGGAGGCGGAACAGATGGTCGCCGCCGCTAAAGAAAACGGTATCTTGATCGCCGAGGCCTTCAAATTCCGCCACCATCCGATGCACATCAAGGCGAAAGAACTGGTCGATTCGGGCGCAATCGGCGAGGTCATGACGGTCCGCAGCACCTTTTGTACGGGCGGAGGGGGCGGCGGACCTGAGACGCGACGGCCGGAACACAACTGGCGCTTCAACAAGGCGAAGGGCGGCGGTAGCATCTACGACCTCGGCTGTTACTGCATCCACCATGCGCGTTTCATCTTGGGCGCGGAGCCGGTTCGGGTCTTCGCCGCAAAGCAACCGGGGATTGAAGTGGATGATGCCGCATACCTGTTGCTGGTCTTCCCCGGTGACCGCACGGCGCAGATTTCCGTCGGTTTCAACGCCGCAGGTGGGCAATACGCAGAGATCAGCGGAAGGGCGGGAACGCTCCGCCTGGATTCGGTCTGGAACAACGAAAACCATCCGGTGGCCATCGACCTTCGGACGAAGGATGGAGCGCAGACCATCCCCTTTGAGCCGGTCAATCAATTTGCACTTCAATTGCAACACCTGTGCGACTGCCTCACCACGGGACAGCCGCATCGTATTTCGCCGGAAAACAGCGTCAACCAGATGCGCGTCATCGACGCCGTCTTTGAATCAATGGCGACGGGGAGAACTGTTGCATTGCGTCAAAGCTGATTGTCAAACCGTCTTGCATCTTGAATCCTCTGTTCTCACCATGCAAGATACAAGATGCAAGATTCAGAATTCAAGATGCAAGATACAAGATGCAAGGTTTCGACAGGTCGAAGACTCTCAGAACGGAGCTCAACCCGGCGGATGCAGGATGAAGATGCAGTTGAATCCTGAATCCTGAATCTTGAATGAGGAGGTTCAGTGGTTCGTTTTTACTAACAACCCAACCACCCAACCACCGAACCACCTCCCCACGTCAACACCTTTTTTCGGAAATTTGAAACATGCCCAGAATCGCCCTTCATCCGACAAGGAGAAATCGGAATTGGGAAGCCCACACCCCCTCGCGGGCATATCGCGGCGGGCGCTGGTCATCGGGCTTTTTTGCGCCGCCCTCGAATGCCTCATCGCGCCCTACAACGACTATGTGATTCGGAACATCTTCCTTGCGGGTGGACATTTTCCGGTTGGCCCGTTCTTTGTGTTGATTCTTCTCGTCTTGGGGGTCAATGGCATTTTGAGGGAGATGCACCCAAAGTCTGCTTTATCTGCGCCGGAGCTCGTCACCATTTGGTGCATCATGATTGCTGCGGCGGGTATTCCCTCCTCGGGGATGATGCGATATGCGCTCGGTCCAATGGTCGCCTACAAATATTTCGCAACCCCTGAGAACGAGTGGGAGGCGCTCTTTCATCAATATATCCCTCAATGGCGTGTGGTACGAAATGACAACGCCGTGAGGTCATTTTATGAGGGACTCTCCCCTGGAGAGTCCGTTCCGTGGGAAGCGTGGCTAACGCCTCTGGCTGTATGGACGGTCTACGTTTTCATCCTCTATTTCGTCATGATGTGCTTGTCAGTGCTTCTCAGGAAGCAATGGGTTGAGTATGAAAAATGCACCTTCCCGCTGGTCCAGCTTCCGGTGGAAATGTCGGAACAACCATCAGGGATGCTCAACCCGTTTTTCAAGAGCGCCGGTCTGTGGGTTGGGTGTGCAATCCCCGTTTTGATTCATGCCGCTAACGGCTTTCATGCGTTTTTCCCGACGATTCCGAGCATCCGAGGCTTTGGAGATAGCGGTGCCACAAGCCTGTGGCTGGACCCCTTTCTGATTGGCAGACCATGGAGCGCGCTTCGCCCCTTTCAAATCGTCGTGTTCTGGTCGATGGTGGGGTTTAGTTACCTGCTGACCCTGGAGGTCTCCTTCAGTCTGTGGTTTTTCTTTTTGTTCTACAAACTCCAATGTCTCATCGGGGCATTGCTCGGTTTTCAGATGGCTTCAGGTCCAGGCGTTCAATGGACGGGACGTTCATTTTCCGCCGCGCAGGAAGCAGGGGCATGTCTGACCTTTGTCCTCTTCGCCCTCTGGAAAGCAAGACATCATATTGGCCTGATGTTCGGAAGTGTGTTTCAACAAAAACCGGTGACACCCCATGACCCTAACGAAGCGATGCCGGACCGCTTGACCATCTTTGGACTGATCGGCGGTATCTCCCTCCTTGTGTTCATCAACTCTCTCATGGGGATGTCCGTTGGATTTGCACTTGCCTTCGTTCTCTTCCTTCTGGGGATGTATATTGCCCTGACGTGGCAGGTCATCAACGGCGGCATCCCTTTTGTCAACCCCTCCTTTTCCGCTCAAAGTTTTTTCCTCACAACGCTTGGAACGTCAAGAATCAGCCCATCGACGCTAACCTCGCTACTGATGCACCCCGTATGCCTCACCCTGGATTTAAGGGAATTTATGATGCCCAATGTGATGAACGGCTTGAAGGCAGCAGACGAGGTGAGAATCAAGCGATGGCAGTTGCTGATGGGGATGGGGGCTGCTATGGTGATTGGATTGTTTGTTTCCTACTACTCCGCCCTGAAAGTCAGCTATCAATATGCGGCACCCTATACAGGCTGGGGCGGATACCTGAATCAATTGAGCGCGACCCTTATCAGTCCGCGGACCGGAACCGATTGGACCAACACAGGATTCATCCTGTTCGGCAGTGGCTTCACACTGTGGTTAATGTGGATGCGAAGTGTTTTTGTGTGGTGGCCTCTCCATCCGATTGGATACACCATGTTGAGCGCCTGGGCATCGTTTAAGTTATGGTTCTCCATCTTTTTGGGGTGGAGTCTGAAGTTTAGCATTGTGAAATATGGGGGGCTGAGAGCCTACCGGCAAGCCCGGCCGGTGTTCATGGGACTGGTGCTTGGCGAGATGACGTGCGCAGGGCTCTGGGCGATTATTGGGATGGTCACCGGTGTGAGCACGGGGTATAGAATATTACCAGATTGACGGACTCCCCCGAATTCGGGGAGGCTGGTCGCATGGGTAACTGCCCTCAATAATGGATGGGTTGAAGAATTATGCCCCTCTCATCTCAAAAAATCGAGTCAAAATGTCAAAAGACGTGTTGGTTCAAAAAGGCTGACCTTTCTTGAGACCCTGCCGATGTCAAGAAAGGTCCGCAGATTTTTTACCTCAGTGCGTATCATTTCTGCACCATTTGGTGCGGAATTTCCGGTGAGTGTTACAGAATTGAATTTTCTGTGAATTTAGGGTATAATAAAAAGGACGAAGTGTCAGGAAGTCGCGAGGCGAATCTTGACGGCGCAAATCTGACGCCTTGAAACGGATGCCGCTTCTCATGAAAGGGCTTTATAGGTATCATTATAATTCGTCAATGTCACATTAGACATTCGATCCAATTGTAGCCCAACTTTCTAAGTTGGCCGGCAGAACCAATGATTAGCTCAAACCAAGATAGAATCTTGGGCTACGGTGAAATGTGACATTGGCGAAATAATATATGGCATAGAAATTGCGCATACTGCGAATGAAAGGAGTGAAAGAAAATGAAACGTACACAGTTCCAATTCAGCATCTTCTGCCTCGCCGTTTTACTGTTAATCGGATTCACTTATCCGAGCGTCGCAGAGGTTGAAACCCTCCAAATTCACCTTTTCGGGTTCGTCAACGGCGATGATGCACGGCAGATTCGGCGGTTGTTAAAACCGTGGGCTGACCCAGAAAATGTGAAATTTCACAATGCAGTCGATGAGCATGGGCGCGAAAGTCTCTTTACCACTGTGGTTGAGATTACCCCGCGTACCCGCGTTAACCCATACCGCGAGAGCCATACGTTTGACGTGTATGATATCATGCGGCAACTGAACGATCAACGCTTCCGAGGTAGCCAATCCCCGAGTCAACCGTGGGTCGCTAAAACCGAAGCGACAGTGACGGGAACCCTTTTTGCCCATGCGGGCTGGTCACGGAGTTACATCCGCAACGTCCCGTTTTGGCGGAATTGGCGTGGCGACACATCGGTCACCAGTCACGCCCTGATTGCAGGCCGGTGGGATCAGAAATTCGTCTTTAGCGATAATGATGAATTCGATCAGTTAAAGCAAGAAGCAGGACAAAGAAATGGAGTCGTCGAAATCAAAGGGAAGATTGCAGGATTCGACGGTCCGTATCCTGTGATGTCGGTTCGGAAGTACCGCGTCGAATACATTGTTGAACCCCGTCTCAAAGATAAATCAGGAGACCAACAAGAAACGCCGCAAGAGAACCCCCCTGTAGAAGAATCCCCTGAAGGGAAAGATCAATAACCCGTAGATTGGGGCATGTTTCAGAAACTTCTTGACATGCTTTGTTGTTGGAAGATTGGAAGTGCTTGGTTGGAAGGTTGGAAGATTGGAAGGATGGTAAAGACAATTCCCCCAATCTTCCATCCTTCCACCCTTCCACAGTGTCAAGTCATTTTCTAAGGAATTTGAAACATGCCTCAAAATTGACAGACCACCCGTCACATTTTCTGTTTTCCGCGAGGCGACCAGCGCTGAATCAGATTGGATGGAATCTCACGGACAAACATGGAGTGCGCCCGCTCACGGTCACTGTTGCGACGCAGGACAGACGTGAGGTAAAGTCGCTCTTGCGCCCGAGTCATGCCGACATAGAACAGCCGCCGTTCCTCCTCGATCTCCGCTAACGGCTGGTCTTTGCGACGAATCGGGAATGACCCCTCCTCCATCCCCATGATGAGCACGACCGGAAACTCTGTCCCCTTGGCAGCGTGAAGAGTCATCAATGTGACCTTGTCCGCCTGAACTTCCGTTTCATCAGCACTATTGATTAACTTCTGATAATCAAGGAAATCAGAAAGGGACTTTTCGTTACTGTTCGTCTCGAAGTGGAGCACGCCGTTCATAAATTTCGTACGCCGACTTTCCCAATCCATATCTTCCTGAGACTCCGGCGGAGATGTCCGATACAATGCCTCAATGAACTCCTTAATCCATTGTCGCTCCGTCGGTTGCAAACCTTCCGCAAGCCAGTCAAGTTCCGGTCGATGGAGTTGCACATAGCGTGCAGCGGCTTGATAAAAGACCTGTGCTTCGGTAAGTGATACGGATTCCTCCTTTTCTTCCCTCCTTCCTTTCCCTCCATCCTTCTCCTTGTCTCCCTCTCCTTCCGCCACAATCATCTGCCCTAATCCGGTGGAGAGTATCCCAATCCCCACCAGCGGTAAAAACTCCGTCAGTGACCGAACTTCACGGCGGCGCAGGTCTTCTTTGATGAGCTCCTCAAAGACGCGGTGCGTCACCTGTACGTCTTCGATGGCTCGGTGCATCTGATCATGTTCAATGTTGAATTTGCTGGCGAGGGCTTCCAGGTTGCAACTTTCGCGGGGATAGAGCCGTTGTGCCGTGACAAGGGTATCGTAGTAGGGATTGGAGAGTCCAACCCGCAAATATTTCCCGAGGTCGCGCTCCAAAACAAGGTTATCAAACGTAACGATATTGTGTCCAATGAGGATGCGCTCCTGGATAAAGCTCAGAAATTGTGGCAAAACAGCTTCGATGGTTGGCTCGTTCTCAATGGTTTTGTTGTCGATGCCATGAATCTGTGTGCTCGACTTTGGGATGCCGTGCGTTGGCTTGACCAGTTGATAGTACCTCTCCAGTTCACTACCAATCATGCTCAAACGCTTGGCACCAATTTCGATTATCTCCGCTCGCTTTGGATCGTTATCTACCGTTTCAAGGTCGTACACGATCATATCCGCGAAGTTCGGGGTTTCAAAGTAACCCACAATCCGCTGACACAGCTTTAACGCGGTGAGGCTATTGGACGGTGGATTCCCCCCTCCTCCCCCCCCCGCGGGCAGGGGCGGAGAGATAAGTTGAATGACATTCGCGTTCGCATCGGGTATAGAGCCAAGTAGAATCGTTATGGCTTCGGTCTCCGGCAGATTCTCAAAGTGACCGACCAGGATATTGACCCCGTTCTTCTTAATCATGGGGATGCGCTGTTCATCTGGCTGGAGAAGGTACGTCCGAATTTTTAGATTGAGATACCGCTCAAGCGTGCGCTGGATGATATGAGCGGCGCAATAAGCGTCGATACCGTAGCTTGCAACGAGCTGAATCGGTTCACCGCGCTTAATCGCGCTGTATAGCGCATCTGTCGCCGGGCGGAGGCCAGGAATCTCTGGGGCGTTCTCAATCTCACGAATCTCCTCGGCGCGGTAAGGGCTGCGTCGATGCTCAAGGAGCGCAAACAGCTTCATGGCGACTTTGCTTATCTTTTCCCCGGCAATCTCCCGCGCAAATTCATCAATCTGGTGGAGAAACTGACGCACATTCCGACGGGTGAGTGGGCCGACATCCTCTGGATAATCGTCGATTTTTCTGAGCAGGTCAATGAGCGTGATGCCTTTCCGTTGGGCAAGCCATTTCAGCCGCACCAGTGTCAGGCCATCAATTAACTGCTGCGGGAAATTAATCGCCCTTTCAATATCACGGGGGAGCTTCCACTGGACAAAGTTCAGATAAGAAACGATATCCTTTGCAGATTCCTCCTGAAAGGAGTTTGTCCGTCCAACCCGTTGAAACAGGATGTGTTCCTGATGAAGCCTGTCCGCTAATGGCTCGGCCAATTGGTGAGTACGGTAGAAGACAGCAATATTTCCATAAGAGTAATGACGCCTATCCACCAGTTGACGGATGAGTTTGACAATGAGGTTGGTTTCATCTTCAGGATAGTCCAGCGGATAATGATAAATGGTGTGTCCAGCCCCCTTATGCGTCTTCAGGATGCTTTCCTTCTGCCGCGTGTTTTTGGAAATGACAGCTTGGGACGCCCTCAAAATCTTTTCACTACAGCGATAATGCTCCTCCAATTCCACGATGGTCGGCTGAAAGTCCGCTTTGAATCGCTCAATGTATTGTGGGCTCGAGCCGCGCCAACTATAGATGGACTGGTCTTCATCGGCAACGACCATCAGGTTATGTTCAGGCACGCGACAGAGGAGCTTCAGTAGCGCATATTGAGCCGCGTTGATGTCCTGATACTCATCAACGAGGATGAAACGAATGTCATGGTGATATTTTGCACGCACCGACGGCGCGCCTTCGAGCACCTCTACGGACTTGGCAATGAGGTCATCAAAATCGAGGGCGTTATGAGAGGCGAGCTTGGTTTGATAGGCTTTGATGAGGTCGGTGATATTTTGAATTTCGATTGGGTCATCAATCACCGCCCCATCGCCTGTTCGGAGTTCATTTCGATTGGCTGTCGCATCCGCCAACTGTACCTTGTATGCGCTGATGATATCCCGCAACAGCCATGGGGGATAGTTGAGGCGATTCTGTTTGAGTTCACGCAGGCACTCGATCAGGATGTCATCCTGTGTTTCCTGGTCGAAGATTGTAAAATTCTTGCTCAAGCCGATCTCTGATGCGTGCTCTCGCAGCAAGCGCACACAAAAGGCGTGGAAGGTGTGGATGCGGACGTCCAGCCCTTGTGTTGCACCGAGCAGGACCTTGACCCGTTCGAGCATCTCCTGGGCAGATTTGTTCGTAAAGGTGACGGCGAAGAGCTGCTGCGGTGGGACTTGATGGTTGCGGATGAGGTGGGCAATCCGGTGCGTAATCACCTTCGTTTTGCCAGTGCCGGGGCCCGCCACCACCAAAATAGCTCCGTCGATATGCGTAGCGGCTTGCCGCTGTTTTTCGTTGAGTTCCTGGAGGATTTCCATCGTCATGTCTCCTTCGTTGGTGAATACAGGTTTACACTTCTGGACAGCCCTTTAATGATACCATTTTTTAACAAATGATACAATGTTTTTAACAGGGAGATAGGAATTTGCAATCAAGGCCCCAGCGGAGGACAAAACTGGTTTTGCTTCCAACGCAGAAACAGCTCTGCCCTCTAAATCCCCTCTTCCTCTGACCCCTCCTTGATTCGCCGATTTTCTAAAAATCGTTAAACACCTTCACCGGCTGCCCCGTGTGAATCGACTCCCAGGCCGCAACGCCAACAGCGATGGATTTTGCCCCATCGACCACGTTCGGTGACGGTTCCAAGTCTTCCTCAATGCAATGCTGAAAATGCCGCATGTAACGAATCACGGTTTGGCCATGTCCGTAAACACTCGTATCGATCTCGGGCGGGCAGGTCATCTCCAGAGGTTCCTTCACTGCCATTTTATCAAAAATCGCCTTGACCTGTCCCCCTTTGTTGTCAGTGAAATCTCCGATGATGGTGCCTTTCGTGCCGTAAAGTGTGACTTGCATCATCGGCATGGGCGGATGCACGATGTCATACAATCCCATCGCTCGCCCCATCTGCCCATTCCTGAACTTCAGGTTGAGAAAGAAGTTGTTCGGCTTTGGGTATTCGGGCGTGAGCTTCCCTTTTACACCGTAGGCGTGCACCTCCTCAACATCCCCCAGGAAACAGCGCAGGATGTCAACCGGATGCACAACCCCGCCGAACATTAAATCTTGTGGGACATTCAATCGCCACGGCGTCAGCTTGTATACATCGCGGAGGTCGTGAGCGTAATATGCCTCCGCTGCCATAATCTCTCCAAGGTCGCCATCGTCGAAGAAGCGCCGCATCGTCAGGAATTGCAGGTCGAAGCGCATCGTCTGGCCGACCAGGAATTTGATCCCTTTCGCCCTGACCAATTCAACGAGCTGCTTGGCATCGTCCAGATTCGTCACCATCGGTTTCGTACAGACGACATGCTTCCCCGCTTCGATTGCGGCGACGCAGTGTTCGGCATGCAGGTGGTCGGGCGAATAGACGGCGACCACGTCGATGTCGTCACGACGAACTAACTCCCGATAGTCCGTTGTCCAGAAACTCACGCCAATCTGCTTGGCGTACCTTTCTAAGATGTCGGCTCGTTTCGCGCAGATTCCGCGCAGCTCATATTTTAAATCGGGCACGTCTTTCAGCAACGTTGCAGTTGAGCCCATGTTGGTGGGGTTCATTCCGATCACCCCAAGTCCAATTGCCATTTCCGAACTCCTTTCATGTTTCTTTCAACCGAATCTTGCGATTATTCTGTGTTTGAAAATCACCCTTGACGCAGACGTTGGCGTAATTTTTTGTAGAAGTGCGTGTGCCAACCATGAGAATCGTGATGCGTCTTGCGGATTCATCCAGGCGATAAGCCATTCGATAGCTTTGATGTATTTTCAAACGATAAACATCGGTAAAACCAGCGAGTTTTTCTCCTCTTGAAGCGAGCAATGCCCCTGTTCGGAGTTCCTCAATGAGCTGCCGAATGCGCTGAACAATTAGCTTGGGTAGCCCCTTCAGGTCTTTTTGGATGACAGAATGTAGAATTATCTCAAACAAGGTCGTTTTCCTTTAACCATTCATCAAAATCTTCTAGGGTGATGTATTTACCTTCTGCCAATCGCTCTTTAATGATTAGGGCATCATAAATATCCATACATATCTTTTCAACAGCGTCTGGAGAAAGCCCAAGGCGAGTCGCAATCGCATGATTATCAAGTACCCTGGGGCTTGTCTTGATCAGCGTCTTAATCTGTTCGATTATGTCGCTGGACACCCCTTGAAATTGCGTTTCGGTGTGGAATGCCATCTTGAAATCTCCTTTCTTAATGCCTTGCCTAAAATTCTAACCATCCCATAACTTTTTAGGGAACAGTATGTAACCCATGATGTCATCTTCACTCACCTTGCGCCGCCTTTTCTTCTTAGGAATAACTTGACTTTGTTAAATGAGGTACGATTACCCTGTAGAACGTGCGGCTCGCTCGTTCAAAGAGGAGTCGGAACAAGCGAGCCGCATGTTCTACGACTGGATCTTGAGGTAATTTAACAAAGTCAAAATAAATGGCGGGCTGTATTTCCAACGGAATGATATGAACTTCTACTTTCCGAGCTTCCTTCCATTCCTTCCATTCTTCCCTTCCTTCCAGATTGAGACATCATGATGATGGGAAATCGTAAACCTAACACCTGACACCTGAATTCACTTCACAATCTGCACCGCCTTGATTCGGCGATGCAAGACCCAAAGACATAAGACAACCAGCCCAACTAACGTCAGTAGCGACCAAAACCAGTGCGAAGCGTATCCAGGTTGTAGCCCGAACAACTGAGCGCCGAGAATATCGTAGTTTGCCCAGATTGAGAGCATCGCCATTTTGCTGCTGTGCGTTATCTGGCGAATGATTTGGTAGAGCAAGGGAGTTCCAACTAGGATGGCCCCGAAACCGATGGAGGCATAGCGGGCATTTGACGTCAACGAAGACAACGTGACAATCAGAAGGCTTGATGGAATAATGATGAGCAGTGAATAAAGGATAATCGACCCAATCACCCAGTAATTTTCTCGGATAAATGGTATCCAATCGTCAACGAACAAAAGATGTTCAATGAACAGCAGAATGCCCGGTATTAAAGTCATCGCCGCAAGTAGAATGACCATCACCGCCACTTTGCCGATGAGATAATCCATCCATGAGATCGGTTTGGAAAGGTAGATTTGCAAAGCGTTATATTTGAGGTCGTTGGCGATTAAGCCCGCTCCGCCGAAGACACCCAGCAAACCGATGAACAATCCGGATGGGATGGGTTCAACCCGCAGTAAGAATTGGTTAAAGAATCTGGCATCAATTTGCCAGGGGACTCGCACCTGGGGCAGACGATCGATGGCGTAGATGAAAACACCGTGGGCGAGGATGTAGATTACTGGCGGAATGGCAACAATGAAACGGACCAATTTGCGTTGGGCGATGAATTTCAATTCCGCTTTGGTAATCACCCACCAACGCATGGAAGTGTACGGTTTCAGTTGTCCACCCCAATGCCGGTAACTTTGATCGTGGATTGGCATGCGCAATGTCCTTTTGATGATGTCGCTTGGGAGCGTTTAGTGGAGGCATGGGCGTCGTGGTGCTCCCCAATTTGCGTCCCTTGCTTTTACTGAAGATTTAGGGTATTAGGTTATGATTTTTCTCGTTCTTAAAGAACGTTCAAACTCTTTGTTAAAATACGTTGATTCTAACGGGCGATAACCCCTCGCCTCTATCGAGTAGCTTTTGGACAAAAGCATTCCCGACTACTTTTCGTGCAATTCCAATGGCACCATTGACATCCGCATTGAGCAAACGACCTGTTGAACTTTGGAATAATCCCCGTTTCTTACGCTTACCTCGGTATTCCCGCCGAGGCTTCATTTCTTCAAAGACAAAATGATCGACCTTCGAGGTATAGCTTTCTTCTGTGACAAGGACGCGGATTCCAACATCCCCTAACTTGTACTGCAACTTTAAGATGAGCCTGTTAAATGGAATTGAGACGAAATTTTGATTATTTCGTTTCCCCATCTGAGATTCTTGCTTCCAACCTGAATTTTTCCCGATGATGACAAGACCAATCTGATTGGCTATACACCACTTACAGATGGAGCGACTGATTTTGTGCAGGGCGTCATCGATCTTTTGGTTTCGTCTTTGGGTCAGACGACGGATTCGGTTGGAAGATCCCAGGTCCCCGATGAACGACTGAAGTTTCGCCCTGGCTTTGTTGTAGAATTGAAAACCCGTCTTTCTTCTTGTATTTGGGGATTTGTGGCTTTCCCAAATACTTGTGGGGGTTTTCTTTGTAATCCGCATTCGCCTTAAAGAAGGACTTCCAGTTTTCGCTCAACAAACGGATGACCTGTTGAGCCGTTTGAGCCGGAAGGGCGCGATAATCCGCTTGGTTTTCCGCGGTGAGTGTGTTAATCAGTTCGATATCAGAGGGTATCGACTCACCGGCAAAGAATTTCTGACGAATGTGGTAATTGACATAATTGTAGAGATTCTTGGCTTTATGGCAGATTTCTTTCAGGGGTTTTGATGGATGTCTAATGATGTGACGTTCGACACGTGTGACCAAGCAAAAACACCTCCAATACCACCTTTTCCCTCAATCCCGATAAATCGGGACCATTTTACATTCACCCTACATTCCGCAGTTGTTGGTAGCGTTTTTTTGATTTATGTGGTATCCTTCTACCTCACCAATGTCACATTTCCCTGTAGCCCAAGATTCTATCTTGGTTTGGGCGAACACCCTTCTTTACGGGCCAACTTAGAAAGTTAGGCTACGATTGGATCTCATTTCTAATGTGACATTGGCGAACTACTTTGGTATATTAAAAATGGATCTCATGGTAGTCCACCTTTCTCAGTTGGCGAATTTGTAGGCAAACTGTCAAGAACCAAGATACCATCTTGGGCTACATTCCTATTTACCAACGTACAATAAGCACTAAACGGAAAAGGTGAGGTTTCGATGAAGCAAAGCCAGGCCCAAAAAGTAAAAATAAGGGATGTCCGTATGAGAATCCCGGATGACTTGTATGAATTCTTAGCAAAGGAATCCATAGAGAAAGGGATAAGTCAAGCACGCTATCTCATCAATCTCCTCCAGGAGCAGGTTGAAAAGAAAGAAAAGGGAAAGTTTCTTTCAAAAAGTGGCATAGCACCATCAAAAGAGGCGTCTTTTTACCTTGAATGGAGCGAGCTGACTGATGATGAGTTAGAACAAATGCTGACTTCTTTTGAACGGAAATATGGTCTTGATTCAGAAACTTTTTATCAGTTTTACCGAAAAGGTCAAGCAGACAGTATAGAAGATAGAATCCTCTGGGGCAGTTTGTGTGCCCCGAAAAAGGGAAAAGATGACGTGGAGGACATGTTTATGAGCATAGGGAAGAAATGACTTTACACGCTTTATGAGTGGAAGAATGGAAGGATGGAAGATTGGAAGTATCCGCTTCCATCCTTCCATTTCTTGGGTTGAGCCTGTCGAAACCTTCCATCCTTCCATACAAAAAGTGTAAACATATTTGGGGAGGAATTTGAAACATGCCCATTTTGGGGGAGGGAATAGAAGGAAAGGAAGAATGGAAGAAATGCCCTCCTTCCCTTCCTTCCCATTCTTCCTTTCTTCCACTCTTCCCGCCCATCCAGTCGATTCAAAAGACAAACTTTAATATTGAAGTGAGTTAGACTGAGGTTGACCCCAATATGATCACTGAATGTATCACCGCCTCAAACGCTGAAACTTCGTTGAGAGCCATTCCCCATACCCGCGGGGCATCGGAGCGGGCACCCCCAAACCGGCTTCCGAACGCCAGCGAAGCAATGGATGCTCCCGACGCTCTTGGGGGAGATTCACACGGGCACCGTAGGCGGCGGACTCGAAAATTCCCATCATGATTTCGAGCACATGACGCCCCTCTAAGCCACTGCATTCGTGCTCGCGTCCCTCGTCAAGGGCGCGGACGTACTCCTCGACAAACCAGTAGTCGTCCTGTGAGGCACCCTTTTTCGGGTCATAGTGTTCCGGGTAGATTGGGGCTAAGGCTTCCCACCGATCATGCGTCCCATCGGGAACAAAATGGGGGTGCGGCAACCACCATGCCCCACCGCTTTTCCAGAACAGACGCCCCTCGCTGCCATAAAGCTCCATCGCATAAGCGGACGAATCCATCCGATCGAAGCGATGTTGCAGCAGCGTTCCCGTCACGTTGCCCTCGAACTGTAGGGCGGCTGTGATATACTCACAGGCAATCGTCCCCATCCCGCTGGGCGAAGGGACGACATCGTGCGGAGTGATGGTGCCCCCATCTGTCGTGGCTTGAGCGACGACACTCCGGCAGTGCCTGCCAAACTTGAGCATATCGTTGATCATGTGTGTGCCGATGTTCATCAAGCCGTAGCCACCGTAGTATCCCTTGCCGCTGCCGTAGATATACCGAAGCTCGCCGATTTTCCCTTCATTGAACGCTCGTTCAGTCGCTTGCATCGCTGCGCCGACCCGCCCCTGATGGTGCACGGCGACCCGAACTCCCTTCTCCTGCGCCTTCGCAATGACGGTATCGGCTTGTATCAAATCCACGCATATCGGCTTTTCCACTTCGATATGGACGCCGTGTTCCAGGACACGCATACACAGGTCGTAATGAAATTCCGTCCCTGTCGGAATGGCGACAATGTCAGGGGCCGTTTGACGAATCATCTCGTCTAAATCGGTAAATTGCGCTGACACGCCCACCTCATCCCCGAGCGCGTTCAGCCGCTCTGGGACAAGGTCACACAGCCCGACTAGCTCCGTTCGCGGATGGGCATGGTAAGCCCTTGCTGCTGCTGTGCCGCGACCCCGACACCCTAAAATGGCAACACGATAGATTTTCATTTGATGCCTCCCTTACGCAGTCGAACAATTGAGGCGATCACGGAGACAGACAGGATGCCCGCTATCACCCCTAAAGCGATTTGAATTGGAATCTCAATATGGAAAATTGGCAATAACATCTTTATTCCAATAAAAACTAGGACCGCTGACAGGCCGATTTTGAGGTAGTGAAAGAGCCCCATCAGCCCAGCCAAGGCGAAGTAGAGCGAACGCAATCCCAGAATGGCAAACACGTTGGACGTATAAACAATGAATGAGTCATGCGTCACACCGAATATAGCTGGGATGGAGTCAAGCGCAAAAACTAAGTCCGTGGTCTCAATCACCAGTAACACAATGGCGAGCGGGGTGGCAAATCTTCGACCATCCACCTTCACGAAAAACTTGCTATGGTGATAGTCAGCCGTCACCGGCATAAACCGTCTGAAAAGGCGAACGATGGGATTGGTTTCGGGGTGAACCCCCTCCTCCTTTTGAAATGCCATCCGGATTCCGGTCAGGATGAGAAACCCACCAAAGAGATAGATGACCCAGTGAAACTTACTGATGAGGGTTGCCCCAATTACTATCAGGGTTGCCCGCATGATTAGCGCCCCCAGGATGCCCCAGAAAAGGGCCCGGTGTTGATATTCTGGTCGGACGCTGAAATAAGAAAATATCAAGAGGAAAACGAAGATATTATCGACACTGAGCGAATACTCGATTAAGTAGCCGGTGAGGAATTCAAGCGCCTTCTCATGACCGAGCCAGAAGTAAATTCCCACATTAAAGGAAAGCGCCAGGCTAACCCAGACAGCACACCAGACGAGGGCTTCTTTAATCGAAACAGTATGCTCTTTTCGATGGAAAATCCCCAGGTCCAAAGCGAGCATCGCAAGGACGAAAAGGTTAAAGCCTATCCATAACAAAACTGTGTTTGACATTCAACTCCCTTCTTCTTCAAAACACGACGGATTGTGAGATCTCATCTTTCGAGGACTTTTTTCTTACCGGGCCGGATGCTAACTAATTTTCGATTGACGATTGACGATTGATGATTGAAAAAATCCGCACGGAAACTGGCATCTGCGGTTTTGAAATGTATCGTTTATTTTTAAAAGTTAGTTATGTGTACTAACCGTTGGTTAGTATACCAAAGACCCCCTGTCAAGGGCAATGACAAATCTACCAGTCGCCTCACCAATTGGGGTCATAGTCCCAGTGGACTCTCTGTGCCCCATACTTCTTCCCATGGATGGCGGTCTGGTGGCAATCGAGGCACCTGTTATAAGGGCTCACACCGTGAATCTCATGGGCGTGTTGCATCCCAGGCGTGTTGTGAACATGACAGGTCCGACAGGTATACGTTTTGTATGTTGAATCGGCGTAAATGTGGAGCTGTCCTTCATCTTTTCTGACATGGTACGTCTGCTTATTTTTCGCATCGGTTATCAGCCATTTGCTATCTTGCTTTCTTATTGAAACGGTGACATCTTGAGACAGGGAAATGCGTCTACTTTCAAACTCCCACTGCAAATCCTCTGGGAGACGATTTCCCTTGTCCAAATCCCTTTGGAATGCCGCATCCATGCTAAACAGCAATGGAGGGGTTGTATGACATCGCACACACGGAATGTCATGTTCTTGAGTCAGGGGAAAAAATTCGTCATGGTCTAGCTTCTCTCTGCCGTGCAAGATGATGCTGATCAACAGGATGGGTGCCAATGCGAGGTGAGAGCGAAGCAGAATACGTCGCGTTCTCCGTGCGGTTAAGCTTACCGCAACCCCTGTCCCGAGATTGAGCAAAGCAAGGGAGAAGGTCAGCCAGGAATGCCATGCGAGGGGATGCAGGGCGGAATGGATGAGAACGAGGCACAATCCGAGAGAGGCAAGCCGTTGATGGTATGTAAGCCAGACCTGCCGGCTTCCCCATCGAATCAGTCGCGTGCGCAGGATGTAGCCACTCGCGATGAAAATCGCAACTGCGCCGATGAAACTGAGGGTATGCCGGGCTTCGCCAAAGCCAGAGCGCAGTATCAGAAAAAGAGAGATGATAAATGCTCCGATGACACCGTGAGCAATTTGGATAAAGGGATTCATTATGAAAAAATTAGGGGCATATTTCAGAAAACAATTGACACTTCAAGCAAGTAATGCGTAATGCGTAATGCGTAAAGGATTTCACTTACGCATTACGCATTATCTCAACAGTGTCAACACCTTTTTTCGGGAATTTGAAACATGCCTATCATAACATCAAAAAGCGATTTAAGCAACATAGAAATTTACGATTTTCGTTTGAATACGTTTGACATTTGCATCACTCGCGAGTACAATCAGAAAGAAACTCGCAGATTGCTTATCGACTTACACCCAATGTTAATATGGAGATTTTTTATGATTCTCACGATGAACAAAAAACCGATGGAGTTGAATGGAAAATATCTCGGCTTATTACGCGAATCCAATGCGCTACTTGGGGATAGAGAAGCATTGCAGGCGCGAATGGAAGAGGACGGCTACCTGCTCATCCGAGGCTTGCACAACCCGGAAAAGGTCAAAACAGCCCGCCGCTTTCTTCTGGAAAAACTGGACGAGAATGGACAACTTGATAAATCTCATCCACTGATGGAGGCAATCCCGGCTACTGGAAAGCGTGGTGCATTTATGGGCGGAAACAAAGCGGTCACGCACAATCCAGCTTTTCTGGGTGTTGTGGAATCGCCAGAGATTATGAATTTCTGCGAACAATACTTAGGTGCGCCGGTGCTCACCTACGACTACAAATGGCTGCGCGTGGTTAGCCCAGAGGGATTTACAGGGGCGCACTATGACATTGTTTACATGGGGCGCGGCACCAAACGGGTCCTCACCTGCTGGACGCCGCTTGGCGATGTCCCGCTCGAAATGGGCCCCTTGGCGCTCCTTGTCGGCTCCCACCGTTTCGAGGTAATCAAAGAAACCTACGGGAAGATGGATGTCGATCGAGACCACGTTACGGGGTCGTTTTCGTATGAACCCATTGAACTGGTCGATCGCTACGGTGGGCAATGGCAGACGAGTTCGTTTCAGATGGGAGACGTGTTGCTCTTCGGAATGTACACCATGCACGGTTCGCTGGACAACACGACCCCTCATTTCCGTCTCAGCACGGATACCCGCTACCAGCGCGCCGATGAACCTGTTGATGAACGTTGGATTGGCGAGAACCCCAAAGCGCATTATGCCTGGACAAAGGGAGAAACGATACCGATGGAAGAGATGCGGAAGCGGTGGGGGGTTTAAGTGCTAATAGGAGGGTTGACACGCATCCGAACCTAACCCCCCGGCCCCCTTCCCCCCCACCCCGACCCTCCCCGTGGACGGGGAGGGAGTGGAGGGAAGGGGGAGTCTTCTCCCCTCTCCGTTTCGGGGAGGGGTTGGGGGAGGGGTCAGAAGACTCCCATACGCATCAACTTAAGGGACGCAGAGCGTCCACAGCAGCATTCCCACGCAGAGCGTGGGAACGAGAAAAATAAGCAATCAAGCAAATGGATTTCATTTGCTCATTTGCTCATCTGCAAATTTCGATACGCTGTATTCAAATCCTCAGAAATCCGCTTGTCGTATCTCTCTGAAATTCCGAGCAGGATTTCGAGCGATTCAATGGCCTTCCGATAATTTCCTTTCGCCAATTCCTGCTCACCATTGATGATGAGCGGTTCGATTGCCTCCGGAGCGAATGCGGCGAGTTGTCGAAAAGCCTGTTTCGCTTTATCCCTGGCACCAACTTTTTTATAGCAAACGCCAAGTTTGAGATAGAGGTTCGACTCGCGAATGCCAAGCGCCTCGGCTTTCTCCAAACACGTCCCTGCACGCTTATAATCCTCTGACATATAAAACATCAGCCCCAGGTTATAAATCGCGTCATCCAGCAGAGCCCCATCCCCAGCAAGGCTTTCTTGCATCTCTTCCCCCTCAAGCAGCCCCCCTTCCATTAGCAGGTTACGGGGATTATATCCAAAAGTGGGTGAAACGCCCCACCGTGCGAGTTCAGCCCGTGCATCGGGGCGTGCTTTCGGCCCGACTTGGCGGAGTTGTATGGATTCATCCTCAGCGTCTGCAATGGTAGCCTCACCCTGAGTTGTAACCACCCCTCCCAGCGCTGCCAGCCGCTGCCGAGCGTGGGCAATCTCCTCCGTTGCCTTTGGGAACTCCGTGAGCACGCGCCGGTAGGTCTCTCGCGCCTTTTCCGGTGAATTGAGGGGGCCGGCATAAATCTCTCCAACTTTCAACAACACGGCGGGGAGGGTTGGATCGGTGGGATAGCGCGCCTCATAATCCGCGTAGGTTTTGAGGGCATCGTTGTATCTTCCAAGCTGTGAAAAGCAAGCCGCAAGATGCAAGCGTGCTTTTTGACTCCGCGCGTCCTGCGAGAAATCCAAAATGAATTGAAGGTATCGCTTTCGGGCAGATTCATAGTTGCCATGTGCATCGTCATGCTTTGCCAGCAACCAGAGGGCTTCGCCTGCCTGCGAGGTAGTTGGATAGGATTGGACAATCTGCTCAAAGATCTGAATCCCTTTCTCGCGATCGCCGAGCTGCTCGTAGTAAACCTTACCGATTTTGAGATGTGCGGTTCGAGCCGCATCGGAATCCGGATTGGAACGCATGACCTGGGTATAGTGCGCAATCGCGCTTTCTGCATCCCCTGTTCTTGCCAGCGGTTGCGTCTGATGTATTGAGGACCGAAGCGAACAGCTTACCAACAATAAGAAGCAATTGGACAGAATTATTGGGGTATACAGCCATCCAGACTTCCGAAGTCTCGAAGACTTCGGAAGTCTAAAATATCGAAAAATCCGTGAAATTTGCTGTGTCATCATATCAAACTTCCATATCAGAGAAACCGAGTTTCTCCAAGAAACTCGGTTTCTGTTGCCCAGAGAAACCGAGTTTTTTCAAAAAACTTGGTTTCTTTGACGGTGTTGCCCATAACAAAAAAAGGGCAACGTGTACAAGACACGTTGCCCCCTCACATTGGAACCTTAAACTTGATGGCTTGGCTTATTGTTTGCCTTTGGTGACGAAGGTAATGTCAATTTTCGTCTCATTCTTAGAACCATCCTTGACGGTACCTGCGATCTTATAGGTTGTCTCGTTGACGAGCTCTTTCGTTTTAACAACTTCAAGCGTTGCATCCTTGCCTGAGACTTTTCCTATCCACAAGAGATCGGTTCCATCTTCAAGGGTGATTTTGATGTTGCCGGTGACATCTTCATCAAACGTAATTTTGATGCCACCCGTATTCAACGGATCTACTTCGACATCTTTATCACCGTTTTTGACTGAACCGCTGGCGATCTTGGGTGGTGTCGTATCCGGTGCTGTGACTGTATATGTGAGGGTTATCGGCCCACCTGCGGAGTCGTCCTGGTTGGTCCACGCAACAGTTACAGTAGCAGCCGCTGGGATGGTCCACGTTTTTCCGGATCCCGTCGCTCCAGCAACAGCTTTCACAGACTGGTCAAAAGTGAGTGTAATCGCGGATCCTTGAGGAACTGTACTACCGCTTGGAGGGGCGGCAGTAGCAGTTGTAGCCGATGGGAGACCCCCATCCGTCGTGCCCTCGTCACCGCCGCAGCCAATCACAAAGATGGCTACTAACATGGCCGCCATCATTAAAGCTAAGGGTTTCAATAGTTTTTGCATCTTTTCTACTCCTTGTAAGTAATAGAGATACTAAAGTTAACGGGTCAAATTGATGACCCCTGAAATGTGGGCTATAGTCTATCAAAATTTGTGATTTTTGTAAAGAGAAATCTTCACCTTTTTTTCACAAAAAATTGATTGACACGTTTTTTTTTTGAGACGAGGAGCAATCCGCGCAGTTGCTTTGCTCCTACTTAAACAATTCCATCTGTTCCCCAGTGAAAGGGGGCGATTGAATCTTTAGACTGTCCGGATTTAACAAGACGTCAACAACCTCCTCCAATCGATTGGGTGAAATCACATGAGCACCACGCTGAATGAGATGACGGGAACCCTCACTGAACCGATGCTGACCTTGCCAATCACAGGCAAACACAAGCCGATCTTGTTCCAACGCAAATTCAGCCGTGCGAATAGCACCGCCGTTTTCCCCGGATTCAACCACAATGGTGGCAATGGAAAGCCCACTAATAATTCGGTTCCGTAAAATCAGATTTGCGGGCGTCGGTTGTGTCGTGAAAGGGTGCTCAGAAAAGAGTGCGCCATGCTCACAGATCGCATCCGCGAGTTCACGATTTTCGGTTGGATAGATTGAAAAGAGATCGCACCCAAGAACCCCAATGGTGCTGCTGTCTGCTGACAACGCCCCTAAGTGAGCGGAGGTATCAATTCCTTTGGCAAGCCCACTGACGATGATAAATCCTGCTTGAGCGAGACGTGTTGACAGCTCAAGCGTCGTCAAGATGCCCAACTCCGTGGGGTTCGTCGTACCGACAATCGCTACAGTGCGTTGGCTTACTTGCGATAAGCCCCCCTTTTTGCAAAGAATTGCCGGCGCGTTCAGAATTTTCTTGAGTTGTTCTGGATAATTATCATCCTCAAGACAGAGAATTTCGATGCCACGGCTTTTGAACCACCGAATGTGACGGCGAAATTCAGCAACTCGTATTCCTGCCTTCAGGATGCGCGCCGCCAATAGTGGGTTAAAGAGTGGAACCCGCGCAATCTCAGAGAGATCGGCATCAAAAACCTCCTCAATGGTTCCAAAGCGATTCAGAAGCCGCTTGATTCGCATGGGACCAACCCCGTCTACTGATGCAAGCGCAAACCAAAATTCTCGTCCGGACATAATTATTTGCTTCCCAACTTGATACCCTGACGCTAACTCAAGGCATTAAGACTCACAAAACCCGATGTCAAACAGCATCTTTTCCCTCTTTATCGGAGGATAGCGCAAGTATAGCACATTTCAAAAAACTTTGTCAACAATAAAAATTCCCGACGTTCCGATAGCGATTCAGATTATCGTGTTACATTTTGGGATGATTCACACATGGGCTCAAACTCAGGTGTAAAATGAACCCTCCCCATCTCGCTGTCGTATGCGATTGAACTGTAAACATTTTAACCGAAAATCAAATTTGCATCCACATAAAAATGGGAATTGTGTTATAATCTTGGGAGGAGGGGCAGGTAAGACACAATCGGCTCATACTATACTTGGCAACAGGACAACTTGCGCTTTTCTTGTGGAACATGCGGCTCGATTGTTTTTGAAGCCTCAAACAAGCTGGCAGCATGTTCTACGAATGCTGATCACCACGCAATACTTTCCCAACAAAAGCACCATTTGAAGCGGTGTTGAGTATAACTCATTTTCAAAAAGAAACTTTACATTTCGGATGAGAAGGAAGAATTTGACCCCTACAGAAAGGAAAGAATACCATGACATATACCGGTCTCATTGGCCAACCGAAGGAAGCGCTCGATACCCCGGTCCTGCTTGTAGACCTTGACGTTCTTGAGCGCAACATCGAACGCATGGCCCGAACCATCATTCAAGAAGCTGGCGTCAACTGGCGTCCGCACACCAAGGGAATGAAAACCCCTGCCCTCGCCCATATACTTTTGGAAGCGGGGGCCCATGGCATTACCTGTGCCAAACTCGGCGAAGCCGAAGTCATGGCAGCCGCTGGCATCCGTGATATCTTGATCGCTAACCAAATCGTGGGCCCACAGAAAATCGCCCGCTTGGTGAATCTACGTCGGCATGCTGATGTCATCGTCGCGGTTGACAACGCGGACAACGTCGCCGCCCTCAATCGTGCCGCAATCGAAAAGGGTGTCCAACTTCGCTCGCTCATCGAAGTTAACGTTGGCATGAATCGCGCCGGCGTTTTACCCGGTGAACCTGTCCTTTCGCTCGCTCGTAAAATGACCTCCTTAAAGGGCGTACAATTTGCGGGGCTGATGACCTGGGAGTCGCATGCCCTGGGAGTCAAAGAACCGGACAAGAAGCGCCACGTTGTCGCTGAAGCCCTTCAGCAGTTCACCGAGAGCGCGCAGATGTGTCGAGATGCCGGTATCCCCGTTGACATTCTCAGTTGTGGCGGCACAGGGACCTACTGGTTGAGCGCCTTCCAACCCGGCATCACCGAGATTCAAGCCGGCGGGGGAATCTTTTGTGACATTCGCTATCGAACGGTTTTCGGCGTCGAACACGAGTATGCGCTCACGGTCTTGTCCACAATCACCAGCCGGCCAACGCCGACACGGATTATCTGTGATGCGGGCAAGAAGACCATGAGCAATGACGCCTCAGTCCCCGAACCGATAGGAATCCCGGGAGTGAAATCGGTGGGGCTGTCAGCGGAGCACGGAACCATTGAACTGGCGGAACCGAATGAGGTGCCGCGTGTAGGGGAACAGATCGAATTCATCGTCGGTTATTCTGATACTACTGTCGTCCTGCACAATGAAATTTATGGCACCCGCGATGGCCGGGTTGAAACCGTCTGGCCGTTGCTTGGCCGGGGCCGGCTGCAATAGACGGTCAGTTGATTGTAGACATGCTCCAATAATGTCTAAATGGCTGTTCCAGAACCTCTCCCCACCCCTACCCATCCACGGGAGGGGCGGGAAGGGGGCCGGGGGGTTAGGTCATGGAATCTAGCGCAGCTCACCGACCAGATTGCCCGCGACATAAACAGGGCGGAAAAGGGTCTGACGTTTCGGCGGCATGGCGGCAAGCAATTGGGGGTGAGGATCCCAGTTGTGCCACTTGCTGTTGACCGTGTTGTAGCAGCTAAAGATAGCGCTCCGATCATTCTCCGCGTTCGTCCATGCGGTTCCGCTATGGGTAATCGCCTCTGTGAAAAAGAGCAACGAACCCGCAGGACAAGAATAGGTGTCCCAAAGCGGCGATTCTGGGTCTATAATGCTCTGGGGCGCAGTGTAGACGGCCTTATGGCTTCCGGTAATGAACAGCGTCCCCCCCTGCCCTTTTTTGACGGGATTCAGTTCCCAAACCACACGAGTCAGACCGCTGTGCGCCTTGCCTGGAATACAGCGATAGAGGTGCGAATCGCCGGGAAACCGTAACAGTCCGTTTCCGTTGTGCGGCCCGAATTTCCCCTCCCCGACGGTTCGATAGAAGAGACTACAGGATTCCATACGGAAGCCGTAACAATTCTGATTGGATAGCCCTGGATATGTCACGAACTCGTTCATAAACCCAACGACGAGGGGGTGGTCAGCCAGTTTCTGAAACGGACCGCCAAGCGCAGAACGCTCATGTTCAGGAATGGATTCTGGGCTATGCTTCAAACGATAGCCGAAATCCCGCATCTGCTCAAGTTCCTCCCCCTTTAACACGCCAGGAATCAGAAGCCACCCCCCTTTGTCGAAAAGGTACTTCTGCTCCTGCGTGAGCTCAATGACGGATTCACCGTCAGCGTTGGTTTTTGGCAAATCTGCCGCGTCCCAATCCAGGTTTGCTCCGAGATTCTTGTCAACCACAAACGGTTTTGCTGGATTCTTTTCTTGTAATGCCATTGAAAAAATACCTCCTAAAATGGGCATGTTTCAAATTCCCTGGAAAATAACTTGACACTCCTCCCACTCACAAAGAATGTGTGCGCTTTCTGAAAGTTCTCGGACTACTGATTATGTGACCGTTGCATCCCCGTTACCGTCTATATCTGGATTTCAACGGCTTGCTGCGGCTCAAAATCTGCCATTCTTCCCTTCCGGTTGACTTTTTGCCCCATGACAGCAGAGAGGGGGTCGTTGACCATCTGATAAAAGGGCATCTGTGTGGCTTGTGGCAGAATCGATTCACTTGACGATTGGAACTCTCAACAATCTGGGCTAACTCTTGATGAGAAAATAAAGAGCGTCCTCTTTCATGGGTGAGCCATCGGAGAAAGACGACGACGGCTTTTCGATTGGAAGACGTATCGGGAAGCCAGTCTAAAGAAATTCCTTGCCCCATGACGCGAAATCGGTTATCATCTCGGATAATTTTATAAGCCATAGACTATCTCCTTTGAATGTCAACTTGATAGTCTATGGCATTTTACCCATTTTGGCAAGTTAATACTGATAACAGTGTGTCAGTCTTCGGATAAACTCTACCTCCGATTTGCAACGGTCCCTGCCTAACAGGGTACACTGTGAAATAAGTTTAGGACTTACGCGAAAAGTTGCTTCGCCGTTGAATTCGTTCGTTAAGTCAGTGGTACTCTCTAATACCCGGCTTTAATCAACCCCCAGGTTCGGGCGAGTTTTTCACGGGGAGATACGGCGAGCGGTATGCCCGGACCGTTGACGGTTACATCGTCAAAATGCCCTTCCGCGTTGAACGTCCCGACCCCGATGGCCCCCTTTCGGAAAGCGTCATCTTGTATGTCAATTTCTAACTTACCGTCCACATAACACTTAATTTGCTTCCCTTTGACTTCAACCTTCAGGACATAATCTTGCCCAATCTTGGCCGGGTTGTTGCCGTTAATCTGCATTGTAGCATTGGGCGCTTTAATCAGCCCCGGCCCTTCGCTGGCACGTTAATCCAGTCGAAAATAGTAATAGTCGCCGGTGGGCGACTTCTCGGTGACGCGGAAAAAAATCCCGACGATGGGTGCCAACTCACCCCCCTTTTCAATGCGAACTTTGGCTTCAAACGTATAGTCCGTCCAATCCACCTCTCCAAAATAACTTCGGTTGTAGGTTTCATGGGTTGATGTTGTCGTCCAGGGGAGATCTTCCTGGACATAGACCTGTTTTTTTACGCTCCACTTTCCTTGAATCGACTTCCAATCCCGATCGTTGCCATCATTAAAGTTTTCGGTGAACGCATGACCCACCTGTATGAAACTGAGTGCCAAAAAAGCACAGATGCAAAAGAGTGTAACTCTCATTTTTATTCTTCTCCTTTTTAACCTTGTGAAGGTCGGTTGTTGAGTAGGCGAAGCCGTATCGAAACATTCAAACCTTCGCAAGGATCTGGTAAACGCTGCCTCCTGATTCATTCGGAACGACTCTAACTAACTCTTAAACAAAGTTTACATTTTCAGACTTCCGAAGTCTCCAAGACTTCGGAAGTCTAATGTATAGTTATATTATACCCCAATTTATCAAATTGGCAAGATTTTTCTTTTGAATTGCTCTACCCGGAAAGTTCTTCCTCCTGTCAGAGCACACTTTCCGCTAAATCAGCGTACACCTTCCGCCCTTCACGGAACAGATGTAACACCTCTTCCCGCTGCTCATCTTTTGTGAACCTTCCAACTCGACTGACCCACTCTATCGAGTCATCAATCGAGCGGACGAAAAACGCCGCTGACTCCTGTGCGGTTTTCGGCGGTTGTCCGGTCCCAATATAGACGGGGCTGGTGTGTGCATAGATTGCCTGCGCAAAGCTATCACGCGCATCGCCATAGGCGCGGGCAGCAATCCAGCCGTCTGTCTCAATGGGGAGGTTAAACTCCCAACTTCCATTCCGCTGTCCGGCTGGGCCTTCAAGCGATTTGCGTTGCGTCACACTCCCGTTGTGGATAAGCTCCACCCGGTTGATCGGATAGTGCGAATCCCACGAAATCGCCCCTGATACTCTGCGAAGTTGACCGTGCGGTGAATCGATTCGCCCACCGGGCACGGCACCATCAACCGTCAGAAACAGCGCAGGACCGTTCGTGATAAATGTGCGACCAGACTGCAAGCCCTGTAACCAGTTCTCATAAGTGAACGCCTCATCCGTCTGAACGTAGACGCGGTTGTTCGAGCAGATAAACCAATCTGTCCCCGTTGAGGCGGGAAGCGGAATGCCGCAATTGAGCAGGTGATACCAGATGTCATATTCTGGGTCCATCCAGAACGGGTCAAACAGGTTAAAGGCATCCAGCTTGCCCAACGCGGCTGCCACAGGTGCCTCCATCCCGATGCCGTTGTGACACCACAACACGATTCCCCCACCCCGTTTCGCGTCGTTGCAGGCGTAACAAAGCGGGGGATAGTCGGGGTCGAAATCGCTGACGAGGTCGCCACGACTGACGGGTTCAACCAGGTTGCGGATGCGCAAGAGCATGATATGCCCATAAGCCATCCCGCCCCGACGGTAGTTGTGCCGATTCTCCTCGCCGCAATCCACGAGATGGTGCGCCGTAGAATAGTCCGTCATGAACCCAAGCGGGTACTTGTTGCTTGCATAAGGGAGTTCGCGCCGCTGAAGGATGCTGATGACAGTCACGCTGAGGTCATGGACTTTGGGGTCTAGCCGCAACCGATCATCCGGGCGAGTTTCCTGCTCACTGTAATGCAAGTGTGTATTGCCCGGATACCAGTGCTTTGATGGAAGGTCTGTCCAGCGCTTGAGTTGTAGCTCGACATCAACGGCCCCTTTCTGAGGCATTGAAACGACTTTGCGCAGGGGTTCGTACTCCGTACCTCGTTCAACGATAATGTCTGTCGAACCCCGCGGGACGTTGACGGTAAACTCGCCCGAACTGTAGAAAAACGGATCGCCCGGGCCGACTTTCAAAATACTATTAGAAGGGTGAACAAAATGCCCGTTGCTTGTCAGCACATGGACTTTTGCCTCGACGGGCGCACCCGAAACGCTATCACGAATGATACCGTGTAGTGTTCCCATGAAAAATTCCTCCCTGTTCAGACATTGAAGACTTCGGCAGTTTTCCGAAAATGAGTCTCGGACAAAATTTTCTAAGTCTGATGTCTACATCCTATCAAAACTCCGAACTTCTGTCAATCATTTAGGGCTTTCACCCGGAATGACATGCAGCAACGAAAAAAGCCCCCGGCCCACCGGAGATACAACGGTGGACCGGGGGCTGCTGTTTCTGAATTTATGCGCGACCTAGTTTTGAGCTTACCCTCATGCTGTCAAGAAAATATGAGGCGATGAGGAGAGCAGAGCACTCCGTCGTCCTTGTGTCACTTTTTAAGCAAACGCACATTTCCACCAGAGGTGCGCAGTTTCAGCGACAACGTTGCGCGCTGCCGTGCGAACCTCTATCGAGCCCCGGTCTGCATCAATAGTCAAGCGTCCACCGGGAGCGACTTGAAATGATTTCTCGATTTTGTCCTCGGCGAAGTCGCCAGCAAATACAACTCCTGTAAATAGTAAGCATTGCAAAATCAACAACATAGTAGCAGGTTTACCACACCATTTACTCATGACAACCTCCTATTCAATTATCAGTCCAATCTACTTTTCACACACCCTCTTAGAATTCATCAGAAGATAAGTTTTCATTCAGGTATTGGTTGAGAACCATATACATCAAATTCTTACCGCTGCCAACGCCCTTGATCTTCGCCAGGTAGTCGAATCCATCCACCATTAACTGATGAAGATTCATCGTGATATTCACCCTTTTCTTCAACCGTTCATCCACCTCGGCATCCTCGTGTGGTAAAGAATCCAGCCATGATTGCATCTTCTCTGGTGACGTAAAGTTTGGCAACTCGAAGTCAAAATCGTCGGGTGTGTCTTCCACATTGTAGATTGTTTTCTGGGGTGGTTTTGTTTTTGTCGCCATTTTTATACCTCCCTCACGGAAAAAATACGTGCTATCCGTCCTTTCTTCAGATTAAACAAGACAATTAACTGCCCACGCTGGGCACCGTATACCTTTTTCCATATCTATCAAATCCAAAATTCAGATAGGATTTCGAGCTTGAAACAATCTCTTCTAAAAACTCTAGCTCAAATTCAGGGTGAGCGTATGCAAGATGCCCCTGGTTATGTTCATCCCACTCAAACTGTTCAATTCTCACGGACATGAGTGTTCATCCTTTCATAAAAATCCATGCCGCTTTGACTTTCCTTCGTGCTATGAGTGTACACTTACAGGGGGAACATGTCAATCGAAAAAACCCGCATAGTTTGGTAAAAGTGCCTAAAGTTTGCGATGAGGCGGGTAGACTTCGCCATACCCGACCTACATCCCCAACCAATAGTTCAATTTAACCAGAAAGATATTCTGACCGTCGTCGGTGAAGCTGTCCCTCACGTTGTCGAATGGACGGAACTCTGGGTCGTCGATATCGAAGGATGCGCTTCGGGATTGGGACCAGACGACGAAAAGCGTGCTTCCGGGCTGGTACTCCCAGCGGATGACCATGTTGCCCCGCAATGACCGTCGGCTGAAATCGGGATTGGAGATTAAATCGAGTCTGGTATAAGGCACAAACTCATACGACTCCGGTCGAGCCAGTTCCTTGATTTTTCCGTAATCTCCGACTGCGATGAACGGTTGCAGGTATAATTGGAGGCTCAGATTTGTGGTGAAACTCACACTCGCCCGCGTCGTGAAATCCAGCGTTTGACTTTTCAGTTCGCCGTAAATATAGTGGTCATCTTTCCCATCGCTGTCGTCGTCTACGTTCTGAATCCACTGGGCAAAGCTGGATTCCGTCCGGTACGACGGACCGATGTTGATCTGAACGTTGGATGCCAGGCGGATGGTCGAACGAAGATTAAATTGACGGTTCGAGTTGCGCCGCTCGTCAGACCTCCCCCAATTCATGTGGGCGAAAAGGCTGATCGGCTTGCGTTCGTCCGTTCCGAGATTGAACCATCCCCAGAAACGAGCCGGCCTCACCACCAGGGGACCGCCCCGCGTTTCGAGGTCGTCGAGTGACTCGAACTCTCGGCTGATGCCCCACTGGAAAAACCAGTAGTTCTTGAGTTGGTTCCAATTGTTAATGTTGACACCTTTCACAAGGTTTACGCCATCGTAGTTCCAGGCGAACCAGTAATTGGTGTTAAAGCCCGATCGACGAGCGAGGGTCCACGGGGTTTGCCGCTGCCCGCCGACCCAAGCCCCAGCTCGAATTTGATCCGTCCGCCCCATGAACCCCAATTCGTTGACGTTGAAGTCGGGGGAACTGGCATCGACATGAATTTGCGTCTTGATGATACCCTGCCATTTGCCAAAATGCGCCCTGAACCCGTAACCATTCTTCCGGTCATCAAGCCCTCCGGTTCGGCTGCCCGCTATCTGACTATAGAGCTCATAAGAACTTTTTTGCCATTTCAGTATCCCGTCAATCCCTCCTGCGTAGGCCGGCGTAATGCCATCCCGATTCACAGCGGTCATCGTCAGCCCCACGTTGGAGTTGGTTCGGACGTCCTGTTGGACCCGTCCGACGAAGAAGTTGGTCAGCGGCTCGATGCGATGCTTGCTCTGTTCAGTACGTTTTTGTCCCGTGATGGGGTCGGTGACGGGGCTTTCGATGTTGGCGTATTCGTTGGCGGTAACTGCCTCCATGATGCCGAATGAGGTCTTACTTGCTGTCTTCCCTGAGAGCTTGGTGGCCCCCAGGATGGTCGTAGATTCGGGTTGATCGATCACCGTGCTGTCCGGCGGGGGCGAAAAGAGCCCTGGCTGCTTGCCGATGCGACGGGAATAAAAGAGCTGAAAGAGATTGTCTACCCCGACGATATCGACATAAGGCGTCTGAAAGATGGTGTTTCCCTCAACGAAGAAGGGGCGTCTCTCCTCGAAGAAGGTCTCGAACACGGAGAGGTTCAAGACTGCCGGGTCTGCCTCCACCTGACCGAAATCAGGGTTGACCGTAGCGTTGAGGGAGATGCTGGAGGAAAGCCCATATCGAAGGTCCGCACCCAGTGTGGAAAAGAGTTCTCTGCCCTCCGGATTGGTTTCCTTCTTTGACTCAAATGTGGAGCGTCCAACGATGAACGGGAGAACTTCCAGATGGGCCGGCGGGTGAATGCCCTTGATGCCTTCGATGTGACCGAACCGGGAGACCCAGCCGCTCTCGCCTCGACGCACGAGAACCCACAGGTCCCGCTCTTTCTTGCGGCTGATGTAACGCGTGACGTTCATCCCCCAGATGTATTCCGCTTTGTCGCTGAATCGCAATACGTGATAAGGAAGTTTATATTCGGCACTCCATCCGTTATCGTGGATAGCGGCTTTCCCTTCCCAGACACCGTCCCAAGTACGGTCTTCCCCTCCGTCATTGTACATCTGTCCATCCTGCTGAACCCCTGCGGCGTTGAGGATGAAAAAGTTACCGGTTTGGTGGTCGTGGTGGGTATCAAGGTTCAGGGACACCCAATCCGACTCAACCCACCCGTCGCGGCGCGTTAGCCGGGCGGCGATTTTCTTCGGCTCACTGTCGTAACAGGTAATGCCGACATAGAGCGCCTCGTCATCGTAAACCATCTGGATAGTCGTATTCTCGGTGGCGGATTTCCCCTGATTTTCGGTAGGCTCCTGCTGGACAAAATCACCGGCGGCTGGCGCGGACGCCCAGACCTCATCATCAAGGATGCCGTCCATCCTGGGAGGCGTCGGATTGACCCGGACGGCCATCATTGTTCTTTCGGGGTGCCCTTGTCCTGCGTTATCTGCCCATAGACGACCTGACAGGCTGAACAGGCAGAGTATCATCACCGAACAGACAAATCGGCAAAGGGATAGGTGAGTGGGTGAGTGGGTGAGTGGGTGAGTGAGGACGTCGATTCGCGGATTCGCGAACCACGGATTCACACATATAAGAGGAAGCGAACAATCGCTCCTGAATTTCTCTTGCCTCATCTGAAGTGTTCCTTTCTAGGGCGTGTTGACGAACTGTTTCGCAATCTAACTGTAGCCCAAGATTCTATCTTGGTTGGGGACGAGGTGCCAAGTTAGAAACTTGGGCTACGAGCGCATTTGCCCGAGTTCGTCAACACGCCCTAGTACCTGGTCTGTTTTGAAATTTAGCAAAGCGTTAGCATGTAGAATCCAAGCCAAAATTCAGTATTGGACCGGTATAATTGTGGATAGATTGTTATTAATATAGATGCACCAATCGCGAAAAAGATAGAACAAAATGTAACCCAAACTGCCGAGCGACGGAAAACGATGAAGGTAGGCAAAGGGGAGACCTTATGTCTCACCAGAGGATACGGACAATGCTCTGCCTCCATGGACGGGGAACAGATATGGGATACAAGATGCTCCTGAATCCTGTATCCCGGTCTGCAATCCACTTACCATTCTACCCCTCACCAACAGGCTACAGAGCGAGGTAAGCAGCGTTACCTATACCTGCCTCGTCCGTGTCCTCTTCCTCATCGTCCTCCGTTTGGGACTGTGTGGAGTCGATCAGTTCCCCGTCTTTCAATCCCAACCGGGCCTGGATGGCGCTCATCTGGTCGGGCGTGCAGCGGATCGCGCCAAGATTGTGAACTTTGGCTAACCGCTCAAAAAGCACCTTCGGATCGACATCGGGAGCGATCGTCAACTCGCCAGTTATCATCAATGTTGCCACCCCCTCCAGATAGTTGAAACGGGATGCCAGAAGGGTTTCTTCGCCTTCCACAAGCCACAATTCCCCTTCGTAGAACACCACCTGGGTTTCGAGGAAGTTACACTTTCGAGCGATGACCCCCTTGAGCGCGGCGGGGCAGAGCACCATCTCCTTGACCACGAGGGCTTCGATGGCTTTATCCAAGGCTGCGGGGTCTACATTTTTATCAATCTGAACCCGGTCTGTACAATACAACTTCCGCGATGGCAGGGCCTCCAACAGGTTGGCATCAAGTATCAGTGACTGCTCGACCAACTGAAAACCGGCGGGGATGGTCGTGACCTTGGGTGAGCCTTTTTTGTGGTCCAGACGGGCGAAGAGAATTTCGGCATTCTCCTCACGACAGGTGACCCTGCCCGTAACCTCGATGCGCTGGATTTTTTGCGTGAAAAGGTCATTGGGAAGTACCTGCGGCAGGTTCAGGTTGCCAAGCACGACTAACTCTGACCCATCGTCCAGCGAACGCAGGTAATGCTCATCCAACAGGAGGTTTCCCATCGTGAATCGACTGCCCTGGGTATAGGTCTGTATCTGACCGGTATGATGAAGGAACTTCGATTGGATGGCCCCTCCCAGGTGCTCCGGGCAGATGAGTTGACCGGTAATAATCAACTGGCAGGGACTTTTCTCAATATCCTCTGCTGGCACATCTGGACTGACGATGACTTGGCCCGTAACCATCCAAATTGCCGGTGTGGTCTGATGCTTGAAAGCATCCTGGCTAAAAACCGTTTGACCGGTAAACATCTGTAGCTTCGCATCTCCCGGCACCTCAATGGTATTCGCAATATTGCCCATGTTCAGCCGAGGAATGAATCGAGCGGTTTCGGGAGAATAGAGCACTGTGGCGGCGTTGCCTACTCGGCGAATGCTGGCAATCGATTCCTCCGTTGCCTTCCGAATGTCCAAAACCGCAACGTTACCAATGACTTTTCCTTTTTCCATTTCTTTCGTTTCCATGATTTTCTCCTTTACAGAAAACGTTATGATTGGCGTGAAGCCCGTAGAACGTGCCGCTGGCTCGTTTTCAACAAGCTGGCAGCTTGTTCTACAGAAAACGTTATGATTGGCGCGAAGCCTGTAGAGCGTGCCGCAGGTTCGCTTTCAACAAGCTGGCAGCTTGTTCTACAGAAAACGTTATGATTGGCGCGAAGCCTGTAGAGCGTGCCGCTGGCTCGCTTTCAACAAGCTGGCAGCTTGTTCTACAGAAAACGTGTTCGGTTGGTACGCAGCCACTTCATGGCCTGGTGCAGCCGTGAGCGCACTGTCGCGGCGGGGACGCCCAGTTCGCTGGCGATCTCCTCGCTGTTCATATTGAGGACGTAACGCTTGTGGAGAAGTTCGCGATAGCGCTCCGGGATGCGATCGAAGAGGTCTTGCCACACCACCGCCAACAGCGGATGGCTTTCGATCAGGTTTTCCTGAACTTGCCGCGTAATTTTCTCTGCTAACATCTCTTCCCGCTGACGCGCTCTCTGTTCGTCAAGAAACAGATGCTTTAACGTTTGGCGTAACCAAGCCTCGCGCTGATGGTCGTTTAACTGTTCCAGCAGGAGCAGGTGTCCCATCGCCCGGATGAACGTCTCCTGCACCAGGTCTTCAGCCCGGTGTGAATCGCGCACCAGGCGGGTTGCGTAGCGGTGCAGCTTCTTCTCCCACGTCTCATAAAGTTCAGCTATCGTCATCTCGCCCCTCACCCTGGCCCTCTCCCACAAGGGGAGAGGGAGACCCTTTTCGACTTCGGTGCCAACTCACCCTTATAACGATTGGGAACGAAAAAGTGTTTGATTTATTTTTACTCTAACCATGCTTGAAATTGACACCCATTTCAGACAACTTTTTATTGACCCTCATTCACGGTCATGCTACAATACCCGCAACGTGAATAGACTTCCTCGGCATGTTTCAGAAAACAGTTTACACTGAAACGGATGTAATGCGTAAAACGTAAAACGTAAGAAGGGTCCCCTTTACGTTTTACGTTTTACGTTTTACGAATAAAGTGTCAACTCATTTTTGAGGAAATTTGAAACAGCCCCGAAAACAGGAGTTATCTATGCCTCAAAGTCCCAATGTGCTTTTAATCTGTACAGATCACTGGCCGGCTGCCCTGTTGGGCGTTGCCGGGCATCCAACAATTCAAACCTCGACACTTGACGCGCTCGCCCGCAGTGGAGTGCGCTTCACCAACGCTTACGCCGAGTGTCCCGTCTGCATTCCCGCCCGTCGCACCCTCATGACTGGCGTGACGCCCCGCACCCACGGCGATCGGGTTTTCAAAGATATACTACCGATGCCGCCGATACCGACCCTGGCGCAAACCTTTCGCGATGCGGGGTATCAAGCCATCGCGGTTGGCAAACTGCATGTGTATCCGCAACGTGACCGGATCGGCTTTGACGATGTCATTCTTGACGAGGAGGGGCGGGTCCAGTATGGCGTTTTAGACGATTACGAACTTTACCTCGGCGATGTGGGATATGCGGGACGCCAATTTGAACATGGGATGAGCAACAACGAGTACAGCACTCGTCCCTGGCACCTTCCCGAATCGACGCATGCCACCAACTGGGCGACGCAACAGATAGGGCGGACTATCAAACGTCGAGACCCCAAACGCCCCGCTTTTTGGTACATTTCCTACCGTCACCCCCATCCACCGCTGGTTCCCTTGTCGGTCTATCTGGAGCTTTACCGTGACATCCCCATTGATGAACCGTATCACGGCAGATGGTCAACGAATTCAGAAAGCTTGCCTTTCAGTCTGCAAGCCAACGTTGCCAGAGGGGCGCAACTCACCCCACATCAGGTCCTCGCCGCTCGGCGGGCGTTTTACGCGCTCTGTACCCATATCGACCACCAACTGCGAATCCTCATCGGCACACTACGGGAAGAGGGCTTGCTGAATAATACGATTCTCTGCTTTACATCTGACCATGGGGATATGCTTGGCAACCATGGGATGTGGGCAAAACGCCTGTTCTACGAATACTCGGCCAATATCCCGATGATTCTCATTGGCACAGCGGGGGATGAACGGGTGGGCTATAACCGTGTTGATGACCGACTGGTTGGCTGGAGGGATGTGATGCCAACGTTGCTTTCTCTGGCTGGTATTGAAATTCCTTCGACGGTTGAAGGGATTTCGATGGTGGGGGAGCAGAAACGGGATTGGTTTTACGGCGAGGTCGGCGAAGACACCTTTGCGACGCGCATGATTCATGAGGGGCGTTACAAGTTGATCTACTATCCCGTTGGGAACTGTCGTCAACTGTTTGATTTGGAAAACGACTCGTGCGAATTGAACGACCTCTCCACCGCCCCGGAACATGCGGGGACACTATCTCACTTGACGGACTTGCTCATCAGCCAACTTTACGGAGGAGACGAAGCGTGGGTTCAAAATGGGCAACTGGTTGGCTTGCCGGACAAACACTTTATTCCGGGTGCCAACCGCGGACTTTCCAGTCAGCGCGGGGTTCACTGGCCGCCGCCGCCTCGGACCGATATGCCGCAAATCCAATGGTTCTCGGAGGGCAAACGTTAGTTTGATTTGAGCCCCTCCCCGTCTTAAAAGCCAATCATGACCCTTTGAAATCTCTTGATTTCGATTACGAATTCTGCTACACTTGGTATAATACCGTTTGTCGTTTCAAATAAGATGATTCGTGAAACGTGAAACGTAAAAAGAATCACGCTTCACGTTTCACGTTTCACGCCGTATTCTGTATAGACTCATTTCTAACTCAAATTTGACGGGCTCGGTCACATTGGTATCGGCGATCTTTACTACAACGGGTTGAATCGACACGATATTGCCAAGCCCGACGGATTAGCGAAACTGGGTGTCGAGCAGGCCGGCGCCTTTGTCACCCGGGGCGTGCTGATCGATGTCGCCGGATACAAGGCCGTTGAGCACCTGAATGATGGCTACGAAATCAGCGATGCGGACATGAAAGGGGCGCTCAATCGGCAGGGCACAACTATCAAGCCAGGCGATGTTGTCCTGACTCATACCGGCTGGGGGAGATTCTGGATGAAGGACAACGTTCGCTTCAATGCAATGGAGCCCGGCATCGGTCTGGACGCAGGTCGATATTTGGTTGAGCAGCAGATTGTGATGGCAGGCGCAGATAACTGGGGAATCGAAGTTGTTCCCAACCCTGACCCATCGCTGGCGTTTCCTGTCCATCAACTGTTTTTGACCAAAAATGGCATCTACAACCTTGAGAACCTGGTCACCGAGGATTTAGCGCGGGACAAGGTCTACGAATTTGCCTTTATCTTTACCCCGCTGAGGCTTAAAGGTGCAACGGGCTCTCCAGGAAATCCGATTGCAATTCGGTAGTGGTTCATATCGGAAAATGGGTGAAATGGGTTTCTAACTCCGATCTTCGATCGGGGTTTCAGAAGAAGCGTTCCCTGGGTCAGATTCTGACACAGGGACAACATTTTTTCCAGTTCCCAGTAAGTGATAATTATCAAAATTATTTACTTGACTTTATAAAAACTAAGGAGTATATTTATCGGATAAAGTTGATACCCCTCCACAAAATAATTGCCGATATGTTGTATACGACTTCAGTCGTTCAGAGGGCGTCAACAACGACTGAAGTCGTTACTACAGTCCCGTAAGAAATTCTGTGGAAAGGTATAAAAATCAATTGTAACAGGGCACACCCAATTTTCCGGTTTCAGAGTGAATCATGCAAACACAACGTTTGGAAAGGAACAAAACAATGCAAGTAAAACGCTTTTTGCTTCAAATATTCTCCCCTTTTTTCATTTTTGTCCTGGTTATCCTGTGGAGCGCCGCTGCCACCAGAGCCGAGGAGGAATCTGAAAAGTCGCTCTATGAGCGATTGGGGGGCGAGTACGCCGTCGCGACTGTCGTCGATGACTTCATCGATCGGCTGTTGGTCAACGATGTTCTGAACGCTAACCCAAGAATCAATGAGGCCAGGCAACGAGTCCCCAAGGCGGGGCTCAAGTTTCAAGTCACCATGTTGGTCTGCCAGGTCACCGGTGGTCCACAGAAATACACCGGGCGTTCGATGAAGGAAGCCCATCAGCATCTGAACATCACAGAACAAGAATGGCAGGCAATGGCCGCCGACTTTAAGAAGACCTTAGACCATTTTAAGGTTCCCGAACATGAGCAAGAGGAGCTGTTTACCATCGTCGGGAGCACGAAGCCCGACATCGTCGTGTCCAAAAGTGATGAGCCGAAAAAGTCGCTTTATGAGCGGTTGGGGGGCGTGTACGCCATCGCGACCGTCGTCGATGACTTCATCGAGCGGCTGCTGGTCAACGATGTTCTAAACGCCAATCCAAGAATCAATGAGGCCAGGCAACGAGTCCCCAAGGCGGGGCTCAAGGCGCGAGTCACAGCGTTGGTCTGTCAGGTTACCGGTGGGCCAGAGGTCTATACAGGACGTTCGATGAAAGAATCCCACCAACATCTGAACATTACGGAGAAGGAGTGGCAGGCGATGGCCGCTGACTTTAAGACGACATTGGACAAGTTTCACGTTCCTCAACTTGAGCAGGATGAATTGTTTGCCATCGTGGGGAGCACAAAACCAGACATCGTTATCTCCACAAGGTGACCTGCTCATCTTATCCCCGCCGATTTCATTATCACGTGCATCACACACAAGGAAAACAAAAATGGCAACATTTGTTTTGGTTCACGGGGCCTGGCACGGCAGTTGGTGCTGGGATAAAGTCGTTTCTCTTTTGCAACAAGCAGGGCACAACGCCCTCACCCTTGACCTGCCGGGAAGAGCAGGTGATAAAACCTCGATTCAAGATCTCACGCTGGAAGCGTATGCAAAAAAAGTGTGTAACGTGGTCAATCTTCAAGATGAACTCGTGATTCTGGTCGGCCACAGTATGGGAGGCATGATGATTATTCAGGCGGCGGAATACTGTCCTGATAAAATCAAAACATTGGTCTATTTGTGTGCATTTCTCCCACAGAATGGTCAATCCTTATTGGATATCGCCCAGACAGATACGCAGGGGCTAGTACTGCCCAATCTGGTACCGAATCAACCCGAAGGCTATCTTTTCTTTAAGGAGAATACACCGTTCAAGGACATCTTCTATAACGACTGCTCCGATGCAGATGTCAAGCGGGCGATGGCAATGTTAGTCCCTGAACCGATAGCGCCTGCGGCGACGCCGGTGAATACAACGGCAGCAAACTTCGGAAGAGTCCCCCGGGTCTATGTTGAGTGTCTCCAAGATAAAGCGATTCCCGCCTATCTTCAGAAGAAGATGTATACTGCCCTACCGTGCCGGAGGGTCATCTCTATGGATACAAGTCACTCACCATTCTTCTCGGCCCCTGAGGCGTTGGTGGCTCATCTGACTGCACTTTAGATAAAAGGAGGTGAATTCGATGATAGAAGTGCACACAACTTACGACTTTTTGCCAGGCATAGACCAGCACGCTTATGGTGAACAGGTTCAAAAGGCGATTGGTCTCCTGTTGCAAGCGCCTGGGTTCGTTGAACTTCGCGCCTATCGTAACATTTTGGGCTCGCCTCAAGTGCGAACCAGTTCGGTGTGGCAGACGCTGGATGACTGGGCAAAGTTCAGTCAGAGTGCAGAATGGCGGGCGTTTGAAGCAGAGATTCGTGCCTTCACAACCAATATCCGCACCGAGCTCTGGGGTCCATCGCCAGCCCTGCCCGAGCCGCTTCGTCCCGGTAAATAAATGACGGAGTGCAAAGATTATTTTGCTGTTTGACAGTAAAACAAGTTTTGCACTCCGACTCCCTTTCACCGCGAACGACGTTTGTTCGGGCGGTTGAGCTTCTCATATCGGATCTGTTTTTCTTGCTTCAGATAGAGTGTGAGGGTATCCCCAACCAGGCACCGCGTTGTAAAATCATCATACTCGGGGTTGTACAATTGACGCATTTTGTGAAATTCTTTTGACCTCTCCTCACGCCATTTGAGCCGCTGTTCTGCATTGCTGGGGACAATCGGCTCGTCCTTCGTCCGCTCTTCGCGGATTTCCTGAATTTTCTGCTCCAAAGAGATCGGGTGCTCCATCCATTTCACAACTCCGCCTGAACAGCCAATCAGCGTCAGGAGGCACACCCAAGCCAGGTTTTTCCATCGGTTAATCATTTGATTTATCCTTTCGTTTATGTGCTTTCTGATGGGTTCGTATTTTCATCGGTTTATACGCAAATTTCAGCAAAAGGTCAAAAAAATTTCCGACTGAGATGCAAAATCTGATACAACTTCAACAAATTGTGCCGAGCAAGGTCTGCCTTGCATGCGATGTGTGCTGTCGATTTCTCGAACTGGACAGCTTTCTCGCGCCGATCTTCACCGAGGCAGAGATGAAAACGGCGTTCACGCACGGCATCGCCCCGAACCTCTTTCAACCGATGGCAGATGGGAAAAGCGGGCGAATCACGCTCAAATCTTATGGGGAGATGTACATCTGCCCATGCTTTAATCCAGAGACGAGTGAATGTACTATCTACCCTACTCGTCCATTGGACTGCCAGCTCTATCCGTTCGCGCTGATGTACGATCCAACCCGGACGCAGGTGGTACTCGGCGTTGACATGATTTGCCCTTTTGGTGAGGCTCACATTCAAACGGAGTCGTTCCAACGCTATATCGATCACATTGCGAACTATCTGGAATCGGATGCGATTGTTGAAACCATCGCTGCAAACTGGAGTCTCATTGGGCCTTATCAGGAGGATGTCGTGATTGTCCGGGTGTTGGAACGGCTCAATAAAGAATTAAGCATGTTTCAGAAACCTCTTTGCATTCCTTGTGATTGGAAGATTTCGACAGGCTGGTTTCGATGATTTCGATGAACTCAATCCAAGAAACTCAACCCGGCGCAATCCGGCGCAAAGTGTAAAGTTATTTTCTAGGAAATCTGAAACATGCCCGTTTGCTGAAAAAGTGGCACAAATAGGCCGAATCGCTCTGCTCTCCTCGTCGCGTCATATTTCCTTGACAGCATAAGAGCGTTACGCTATACTCCATCCAGCGAGGAAGAACAGGAGGAGGACAAATGGAATACGTTGTTGTCTTAGAGAAAGAAATGGGACATTATCGAGCGATGGTTCCCGCCCTACCGGGCTGCGTTGTCCAGGGCCAAACACGAGCCGAGACACTTGAGCGGATGCAACAAGCCATTGAAGAGCGTTTGTCAAAGGTAGAAATCACAACGGTTGAAGTCAAGCAGCCTCCGGCTTTCGATCCATGGAAGCCATTCATCGGGATGTGGAAGGACGATCCATCTTGGGAGGAATTTCAAACAGAGATTGCGAACTATCGTCGGCAAATCGATGAGGGGCAAGATGATGGTTGACACGCGACTGCGAATACTGGATACCAATACATTGAGCTACATTCAGCGTGGACAGGATGCGTGGGTAACACGGTTGCAATCATTGCCTTCCTCTCAACGTGCTGTCGCGGTGATCACAATGGAAGAACAGTTTCGAGGGAGGCTGGCGCAAATCGCCAGAGCAAACCAGAAATCCGACGTATCGGCAATTGTATCTGCATACGCGCGGTTGGCGGAAGCTGTGACCTTTTTCAATGCAGTGCGTGTTTTGCCATTCGATGAAGCGGCGGCAAATCGTTATTTTCAACTCAAGAAGACATATCGACGCATCGGCGTCAACGATTTGCGGATTGCTGCCATTGCTCTATGCGTCAACGGTGTGCTTGTGACAACAAATGTGGCTGACTTCAGACCCATTCAAGGGTTGGAAATTGAGGATTGGTCTGTAAGTATTACTTAGACGAATGCGGTCTCCCCCCTTCACTTTGAGGCATTCTACAGGAGTTTCACTTGAAAGACTACTCTGCCTACATCAAGTCACATATCAAGCGCAACCTTCGCCAGCGTGAAGCATTAGAAAATCATCGCGCTTGGGTAATCGATCGCCTCAACTGCATCACGCCATCGTGGGCGGAGAAATATGGAGTGAGTCGTGTGCTACTCTTCGGGTCGTTTGCCAAAGGGACGCAACGGCTTGACTCCGATGTGGATATTGCCATCGAAGGATTGAAAAGTGAGGATTACTGGAAAGCGTGGGCGGACATTGAAGATCTCAGTGGCCTGGAGAAAATCGATTTGCGGTGTTTGGAGGATTTTCCGCTGCCATCTCGTGAGCTCATTCTAAAAAGTGGAGTTGTGATTTATGACAAGAGAATACATCCTGACAGTGATCGGTGAAATTGAGGCTGAACTGATGCAACTGGATCGGCTGAAAAATGAGTTTGTGGAGATCGATCGAAAAAAACAAAGACAGGCTGAAGATCGGCACATCTACGAGGGCTACCAGGCCCTTCAGCTCCATAATTTTTACTCCGGGTGCGAGAATATCTTCAAGCGGATCGCAATCGCTCTGAACGGCGGGGTGCCTCAAAGCGATGATTGGCACAAGCGCTTATTACACATTATGAGTCTGGAATTTCCAGAACTTCGTCCCGCCGTCATCTCGACAGAGCTATACAGAAGGCTGGACGAATATCTGCGATTCCGTCACGTTGTGCGGAACGTCTACGCCTTTGACCTGGACAGCAATAGGCTCCAAACGTTGATCGATTCGTTCGCAAAAACTCACGATCTGTTTGTGAATCATCTGCGTGATTTTATCGGTTTTCTCAGTTCACTTTCACGCGAAGGTGAACCTGACTAAGAGAAATGGAACCAATTGTCGATCTATTAGGCTCTGTTGACGAACTCGGGGAAATGCGCTTGTAGCCTAAGTTTCTAACTTGGCCCCAAGCACTAAACCAAGATAGAATCTTGGGCTACGACGGGATCGAAAAATAGTTCGTCAACACGCCCTAGAAGATAATGTGGTTGACATCCTCAAGATAGCTAGGGAAGATATTAGCAGAACGTCAGAATCAAAGCTAAACGAAGCCTTCGACACGCTTGGGAAAGCTAAGTTAGAGTAAACGTCAATAACCTTCTCAAAACAGAAATCGGTACATCGGTTGGTCTAAGATAATGCCAAACAGGCTCCAGAACGTCCCGACGAGAAATTCGCCCAGCACCAATCCGAGAAAGCAGGGAATTGCTGCGCGATGCCATCGAATGCCGCCGTACTTGAGAACAATCCATTTGAGCAGCCAGCCTACAAAGATTGACCCGATCATCGGGTTGATCGCCCAGCTCCCTGAGATGGCGTAACCGACGGGGTGCAGGTTCCACCATAAGAAACGCATTCGCATGGCTGCCAATAGAAGCGTTAGCCCGAACCCCAGACCGATAAATCCAAGGGCGGGGATGTCCGGTGGGGCGGCGAAACTCAACCAGCGTTCCAATCTGCCAAAGGATTCGTTGCCCGCCCATGATGAGCCCCCATCCCAATAGTCCAACGTGAGAAATGCCCAGAAAGACGAAATCGCCCCCAATGCGGAAGCGCACATCATGAGGATGGCGAAACGGCGCAAGGGGATGCCCGCCCCATCCGCAAGTTTGAAGCCCTCCAGTTGATGCGGCATTCCGTGCGATCGGTGGGCGCGGTTGAGGAAATAGAGGTAGGAGAAGCCGGTCAAATTGGCTGGACCGAGGCGACGCACCCCGAACATGCGCGGTAAGATTTCGTCGGGGCCAATGAAGTGCAGGTCGTGAACGGGTGAACCGAGTTCAGCGCGGAGGCGGGTAATCGCAACGGAGATCGCCAGCCAGATTGCGAAAAACAGGGCAATCACCCACAGGGACATCCCCGCTTTGATGCAGAAAAAACCGATAAATGTGAGTCCAATCATCATCCCCAGCCACGCTGCGCGATAGGAGATGGGCTCGTCGGATGAAGGGCGTTGTCGGTTCCGATTGAAAATCTGTCGCGCCACCTGCTTCAGATGTCGCCGACTCATCCACAGCGCAACGATGCAAAGCCCGATATACGCCCCGTGCGATTGCTCAGCTTCGTAAGGGAAACGGGGCAATCCACGCCACCCCATCACTGCGCCGAGGATGCGCTCAACCCGCCAGATTAGCCAGAATGCCCAGCATGAAAAGGAGAGGTCTAGTGGGATGAAAAATGACAATCCAACGCCAAAGGGAAAAAGGGCGATGGGGCTCCAGCCGATTGCATTCCAGGGCCGTTCAGTGAACAGGAGGCGTAAATCGTAGAGTCCACCCCCGAGACCCGGGATGACCGGAAACAGAAAGTGCAATCCGTTGATGATGTCGATGAGCGCACCGATGCCCAACCCCACCCACATCCACGGGGTGCGGAAGAATCTGCCGTGCGGTTGCGTCATCTCAAGCGGGAGCTGGATAATCGGATAGCTGAGGCGTTCTGACTCGACCCATTGCTTGCGGAGAATAATGTTGATGCACAGCATCACAAGGTGCAACGCAACGATAAACGCGCTCCACCAGAGCACAATCGGTAGCCACGCCCGAAAGTTGGCTGACGTGTAGATGGTCGAGAATCCGTAGTAGTAACCTTCGAGAACGCGCTTATCGCTAATCGCCAGCCATTGGGGGATATAGCGGTGAAAGAGCCCCGCCCAGTCATTCTCTGTGGAAGCGAACCAGTGGGCATGCCCGATCAGCGGGACAAGGACGAAGATTCGATCCACCCCCGCAAGCCCTGAACCGATGGAGACGCAGGTGTAAATGGTCAGCAGTTCGGCGCGGTTCAGCGCAAGCGTCGGTGATAATTTCCGTAATACCGTACCAATGCCCAGCAATACCAGGAGGGTGAAGATTGCATTGAAGTACAGCGAGACCTGCGTTGGGCTCGTGTACACGCGCAATGTGGAAGCGACTACCCACCAGCAGTTGAGGGGGACCAGAACGATGATCAGAAATACGGTGAACGGACGGATGGGAGAAGGGGAGGTGTCAAGATGTTTCACAATTCCTCATACATGATGCAGGATTCAAAATGCAAGATGCAGGTGCAGGATTCAAGAAGATGAAAGATGCAGGCTTGCTCCAACGGGAATTCAATGAATCTTGTCTCCTGAATCCTGAATCCTGTATTTTGCCTCCTTGAATTACTGAACTCATTTCTTATCCAGCAGTTCAGCGATTTCCACCGTGCGTTTCTCCTTCGAGCTGCGGATAGCTGCGAAGACAATCGCCAGCGATTTGAGGTTGTCCACCCCACTGCATTCCGGTTCTCGCCCTTCACGAATCGCCGAGGCAAATTCCGCAAGAATTGCATCCTGTCCAGAGAGGGGGAGATTATCAAGTGGCATCTCCTCACGGACGCCCTGATCGGGTGGGTGAGCGCGGGTCAAGTAGATCTGGTTTTCCTCCCATGTCAAGCTACCTTTAGGGCCTTCGATCCGCCATTCGCCGTTCCACGGGGATTGCTTGCCTGTGCTGCTTCCGAGGGCATGGTGGGTTGCGATTAAGCCATCTTCAAAATCGATAATCGCGGTGTGACCCGCATCACCGGCATGCCAGCCCCACGGGGGATTCCATGTGCGCGCATAGACGCTGACCGGTTCTCGAGCCATCACATAGCGCAACAGATCGAAATGATGAATTCCCATATCTGTGATGAGTGGATACGGCATCGTGGTGTAGTGTGTCCCCTGCCGGGTTGCCCAGGCGCGATAGAAACCAACCGTCACCTGCGCCGGTTCGCCGATTACGCCTGCCTTGAGCAACCGATGGGTTGTCCGCGGCTGAGAGGCGAAACGGTAGTTTTGCGTCACCGCATGGGTTCTGCCAGCCGCGATTGAGGCGGTAACAATCCGTTTCGCTGCATCAAAATCATCGCTCAACGGCTTCTCCCCGATCAGGTGGAGCCCCGCTGCAAATACCTCCATCGCAACGGCCTCATGCGCTTTCGGCGGTGTGACATCAAGCGCAAAGTCAGGCTGCACCGCCTGGAGCGCCGCTGAAATCGATGGGAAGAGCTGCTCCTGGGGCAGATTAAATTGTTCCGCGACCCGCGCACACTGCTCCGGCACCGGTTCTACATAACCGACAAGCTCAACATCTTGATTTTTCTGGCAAACGCTGATCCAACTTCTCGCCCGCCCCCCTAATCCGATCACAATTCCTTTCATACAACAGTTCCTCCTTATGAAATGTTAGGTATTATACCGATTTAGGCTGAATGCAATGTCCTATCTTCGTCTGGAAGAAAGGGAAGGATGGAAGGACAGGAAGGAAAGTTACTCCTTCCATTCTTCCTTTCTTCCATTCCTTCCCTTGATGAAACAGGTGGAAAATTTAAAACCGAAATCAGTATTAGGTGTTGACATTTAACACCTAACACCTAACATCTATTCACCGACTCGTTGATTCCCTGACTCATTTTCTTCCCTGACAATTTCTGTGCCAATTCCCGTTGACGTAAAAACTTCCAGCAAGATGGCGTGGTTGATACGTCCATCGATGATATGGGTTTTGCGGACTCCACTGTTGAGCGCAGTCACACACGCTTCGACTTTGGGTAACATGCCTGTACTGATCACCTTGTCGGTAATCAACTGTTCGATCTCATCAACCTGTATTGTCGAAATCAATGTGGATTCATCGTGCCGATTCCGCAAGATGCCGCGCTGATCCGTCAGCAGGATGAGTTTTTCCGCTTTCAGGGCAGCCGCAATTTCTCCCGCCACGGTGTCCGCGTTGATGTTGTATGTGCAGCCATCTTCCCCGACACCATTTGGGGCAATCACGGGGATATAGCCCGCCCGATCCAGCGCCACAATCACTTCAGGATTCACATGGACCACCTCCCCGACAAAGCCGAGGTCTACGGCAATGGTCTCACCGCGATCATCGGCGATGTGTGCAAAATGCTTCTGGGCGCGAATTAAGTCGGCATCCTTTCCGCAAAGTCCAACCGCTTTCCCCCCGTGCTGGTTAATCAGCGAAACGATCTCCTTGTTAATCGAACCTGCCAGCACCATTTCAGCAATTTCAACGGTTTCCTGGTCTGTGATCCGGAGTCCTTGCACAAATTCAGCCTCCTTGCCGATTCGCCGCATCCATTCACTAATCTGGAGTCCTCCTCCATGCACAACGACAGGGTGTATGCCGATATACTTCATCAAAACGATATCTTGCATTACGCTGTGCTTAGTCGATTCTTCTTCCATCGCCGCCCCGCCATATTTGATGACGATTGTCTTGCCTGAAAAGCGACGAATGTACGGCAACGCCTCGATCAGAACGTTCGCTTTTTTTACCAATTCATCCATTTTATGACCCCCAGTTTTCGGAAGGTTAAGTGCCTATCCGTCATTTTGATGAAAAGCACTTTAGTATAGCATTTTGATGAGGAAACTGCAATAACAAGCCGGTAGAAATTTGCGATCTACTGGTATGTCAACCGTGAATTGATGGGTAATCAAACCTTCCGAAGGTTCTGAACTTTCGGAAGGTTACCCTTCAATTTCTGTTTTTTAAGCCAAAATTAGGATAAAAATGATATAATAGGACTTACGCAAGGAATCAATGAGAGACTCTCGTAGAGCGGGCAGCTTGCCCGTTCAAAACGAACGTGCCCCCTTGAAACGGGCTGGCAGCCCGCTCTACTGTCAGACTTGCGTAAGTCCTATATAATAACCCGTATCCCGATTTTGCTTTGCAAATATGGAAAGAGAGGAAGAAATGGATAAATTAATCATCAAGGGCGGCAAGCGCCTCGAAGGCACAATTTCGGTGAGCGGTTCTAAGAATGCCACACTTCCCATTGCGGTTGCAGCCGCCATCCTGGCAGACAGTGCAAGCGTCATCCACAATGTTCCGAATCTTAGAGATGTTGATACGTTATGTGCTGTGCTTGGAGTGCTTGGGACAAAGACAAAATTTAAGGAATCAACCCTCTATATTGAACCGGGAAGCGATATTGCTTATGAAGCCCCTTACGATTTAGTTCGGAAAATGCGGGCATCGATCTATGTGCTGGGCCCCCTCGTCGCACGTCTCGGCAGAGCGAAAGTCTCCTTTCCGGGGGGGTGTGCAATCGGGCCGCGTCCAATAGACCTGCATCTGAAAGGATTGGAACGCTTGGGTGCAGATATTAAAATCGAAGCGGGATACATCATCGCGCAGACGGATGGGCTGGTCGGGGCAGATATACACCTGAGAGGGACTCATGGTTCAAGCGTCGGTGCGACGGCAAACGTCATGATGGCGGCAACACTCGCAAAGGGGACAACGCTCATCCGTGATGCGGCCTGCGAGCCAGAGGTCACCGAACTTGCAAACTTCCTCAATGCAATGGGAGCGGACATCGAAGGAATTGGCACTTCCGTCTTGAAAATCCATGGTGTGAAACGACTGCACGGTACTGAATACACTGTCATTCCGGATCGAATTGAAGCGGGGACCTTTATGGTCGCAGGAGCAATCACACATGGGGATGTCTTTGTTAAAAATGCTATTTCAGAACATCTGGGAGCGGTCTCCGAAAAATTACTTCGAGCGGGGGTTCAAATGGATTGGGCGGGTGATGGGGTTCGGGTTACGACGCCACGCCCCTTGCAAGCGGTGGATATTCGCACGGATACATACCCCGGATTTCCAACAGATATGCAGGCTCAGATGATGGGACTCTTGAGTATCACACCGGGAATTAGCATTATTACCGAAGGCATCTACACGGATCGGTTCATGCACGCCGCTGAACTCAACCGTATGGGAGCCGATATTCGCGTTGAGGGGAGCAGTGCGGTGGTACATGGCGTTCCCAAACTCAGTGGTGCGCCGGTCATGGCATCAGACCTCCGTGCCGGGGCAGTTTTAGTTCTCGCGGGTATGGCAGCCGAAGGCGAAACGGTTATTTCCCGCGTGTACCATATTGATCGGGGATATGAATTCATCGAAAGAAAACTCGCCGGCATCGGCGCAGATATTGTCAGAGTAAACGATTAGTTGAGGGATGGTCATAATTCGCCGGTGGTTGAGTTGTAGCCCAAGATTCTATCTTGGCCCCTTGCGCAAGGGCCAAGTTAGAAACTTGGGCTACGATTGCCTCCCCTGGGAATTATGACCAACGCAAGAAGGGAGTGACGTCTTCGCCCAACGCCTTCAATGCGTTCAACGCTTCGGCTTTGGCAATCATGCCGTCCTCATATTCGCGGGTGAGCTGATGCAATTCGGCACTTTCAGCAGGCGTTAACTCTGTCTCGGAGGCTTTCTTCAATAGCGCGTTCAAACGCCGCTGTTGGCGTTGCGGAAAACGTCGCAACGCACGACGACGCAGTCGTTTTATGTTGGGTCGCTTGATAACCGTGAACAAATCGTTGAGCTCACAATCGAGCGCAACAATGATAGCACTGAGAGCCCGGATGTTGAGAAATCCGTTCGCACGGGATAAATCGCGCAGCCCTTCAAGGGCTTCAGACTCGATGTTTTCCTTTGATAACTGTCTCGCTAACCCTTCCCATGTCAACCCCCGTTGTGCTAACAAGCGGTCTAAATTGGATTGAATTACGGTTTGCATCGCCTGTCACCTCCTCATGCTTTTGCAACTCATGACACCTTCGTTTACTATCAGTCGTAAGTCGTAAACGGAGCACGGTAGTGCGCCAGCACGGTATCCAGGGCTGCCAGGTGGGCGGCAGCCCTTCGGTCTATATCCCAACCCGTGGGGGTTTCACAGATGAAGACGTGGGAGGCGTGGAACTGGAGGATGTAGGGGGCCAGCCCTCGTGTGCCCCAGTCTGAAGCCACCTGGTAAACCCCGCGTGAAAGGGGTGGGTCGTCTGCATCGGTATCCGGGTCGATGGGGCCTATCGTTTCGACGCGCTGGGTGATTTCTCCGCCAATCCACTGCCCGTCGCGCTTGCCTTCGTAGAGGTAGAATCCGGTCGCCTCCCAATCCTCGTGAAAGTCAACAAAGCAGTCGAATTGCTGGTCCCCGAGAACCTTTTTGACAATCTGTACCTCGGTGATATCGTTCTCTTCAAAGGCGCGGTTGATATCGACGCCCCGGCTATTTTCACGGGTATTACGCACATAGCCGGTGGGGTTGATGCAAGGCAGGACGCAAAATTGGAAGTGGTGTAACAGAGGGGTGTGGTCCCGCTCCAGGAAGCGCAGCGCGGCCTCGCCACCGGCTGGCTCGTCGCCATGCACCCCGGCGGTGAGCAGGATTCTGCGCGGAGCATCTGTGTCCCCGCGCAAATGGACGAGATACACGGGATACCCTTCGACGAGCCCAGCAGTTTCTACACATAAGTCAGAGGCAGACAAAGCCTCCAGACGGCGTGACAAATCGGCGTAATTGCGGTTTTCCATCTCTATCTTTTTTTTCCTTCTCTCTTTACAAGGCAAGTGAACGATGGCATCTTTGGACCTCCTCTTCTTAATTTGGAAAACTCTTTTCATCTAACAAACAGAAACGAGGTAAAGCCTGCGATGCGTTCCATTTCAACAGTGACAAAAGGGACTGTTTGAAACTGTCGAATAGGCGACATGCCACTGCGATCGCAGGTTTTTCCCACGTTCCAGACTTACCGATGCGATGCTTCAAGGATTGTAAGCCCTACCAAATGGTTGCCTCTGTAGTCGAGGATGATGCCGTCATCTCGCATTTCGCTGTGAGTCGAACTTGGCTTATCTTCAAAGTGAAGATAGAGAACATCAACCTCCGAATCGTAGTCCAACCACATCTGGTGCTTCGGTAGCTTCACTAGATGTATGACTGCTTTGAGGAGAAAGCTGATGCTCTTTTCCGCTAAGACCTCCTTGGCCATATAATCGTCCTCCTATTGACCTTTGTAGAAAGAAACGCTGTAATGATAAAGCCATCATCTGGGCTGACCTCCCGATAGACAACATGTAGATAATTCCGTCTAGCAATGGACAAAACAGCTACTATTGCTCCCGCATAACCCCGTAAAATCCAGATTGGGTTCTCGATAGCCTCCAGGACCTTTTCGTAATATGAACCCATATAGGGCTTGTTACTCACGATGTGTTCCCATCTTTCCTCCGTGAGGCGAATTGGCACCCCATTGACCGAATACGCAATATCCACATGTTGCCTCCACATTCATAATTGCTGAGATAAACCTCTGCTATTGTCATTTATCGGAACAAACTAACGGCTCTGGCTCTTCATCGTGCCCCAAGCAGTCGCGAGCTTACCGGCGGGGTCAACTGCCAGTTTATTCGTTTTTGCCCCGAAGTTCTGTTTGACCTCCTTCTCGTCCAGGATGCGATTATAGATGCGAACTTCATCGATCATCCCAGTCAGGAACCTTCCATCATGTTCGCTGCCAATTCTTCGCTCGTCCATGTTCTGAGGTTCTTTTCCGGCCACCCCTTGATCGGCTAAGTCACCGTTCACATAGAGCTTGAGTTCATTTTTTTTTGTATCACAGGTGTAAATAATGTGATACCATTTCCCTTGTTCAGCATTGAAACGAATCTTAACGCCGGCATTCTTATCCACTTGTATCTGATTTGCCTCAAACTTAAAGTGGACTTTGCCAGCCACCCACTGCCAGGTGGAGACAATCCCTTGAATGGCACCAAACTGTTTCTCTAATGCCCAAGCTTCAACAGAAGCCAGTTCCATCGGCCCGAGCTTCGGAATTTCAACGTAGTTTGGTCCACCATCAAATTCCAGCGCTTCGCCAATCTGCCCTTTGACAAACTTTAATTTGCCCATAAGCTTGGCGTCATTCTTGCCGAACGTGTCCTTGACGACATCGCCTTTCGTATCTGCCTGGTCTAAAGTATACATGGCAACTAAGCCATCAGTGACAAACTCCGGTCCTGCTTCTGCGACATTCATCGTCCAGAGCGCAACCAGTAGAAAACTTAACGTACAAAGCAAGCAAATAGCTTTCATTGTGATTCTCCTTTCATATCATGGTCAATACACCGCAATGAATTTGCGGACGACTGATGATGGATTGCCCGAAATTCACCTTGTCATCTCAGGCAACTTTGATAACCACGTTTTTGAAATCATACACTACCACTGCTGTTGTTGTCAAACCCAATCGTCTTTACTTTTTCTGTGTATTCTCAGAGAGATTGGATTCCAGTTTCTGCTGGATTTGGGTTTTGAGATCGCCCAGCAAAGGCGCAACAACTTCTGAAGGGATGGGTTCATCCGGGTCAATTTCACCCGCTGCTTCTTCCGCCTCCAACAGATTCCCCCAGTCGTAGTTTTCTATATTGATTTCATCATACCATTCAGTTTCAGGGAAAAGCTCCGTCACAGGGTCTTCAGGGGTTCCCATCTCCCGTAGGAGCGAAAGCCGTTGCGACGCCGCAGAATGACTCGAAGTGTCTTGGGAGTTGTAGTTAAAATCACCCTTTAGAAAATCCGATGTATCACCCTCCATTGATTTCTTCTTCTTGTTCCATCTGCCATCCGCTGCATGACTTTGTGGGGTGACCGGCTTTGTCACGGAAAGCGAAGTAGACCCTTGTGAACTGTCAAAATCGAGTAACTCCTGTTTACCTGTCAAAATAATTTGTTGGGTTTTCGGTGGATGGACATCCAGCGCCCAACTCACGGCACGGCGGATGGATATGGCAATGGAATGGAAAATTGGATTCAAATTGCCAATCGCATCGATCTGAAGCAATCCCCCTATCAATAATAAACTCAGTATGAAAATGATGATTGATTTCACTTTCACCCCCAACACCTCCTATCATCTCTAACGTTTGCGTCATATCCAAAGCGATCGCAAATTATACTATCATCCAATCGGGAGAACGTCAATCAAAAAACGGAAGTTATAGAAATTTGCGAATGAGCAAATGAGCAAAACCCCGATAGGAGATGCTTCGCCACTACGACAGATTGTTCGCTGATGAAGTGCGTAAGTCCTACGGCCATTGCCAGCATTTTAACCGCCAATGATGTCCTTCCACGGCAAGCGCTGCGACATAACCGCATCCAGCCATGAGTTCCAGGAGCGACCATCGGGAGACTTCCTGGGGGTGCCCTCTAACGTCCAGCAGGGCTGCCGGTGCTCCTGGGGCCAACGAAACGTCAAACTGGTCAAGGGAAAACGAAAGCCCGTCGCCCCTGGCCTTAATGTAGGCCTCTTTTCGGGTCCAACAGGTGAAAAACCCCTTGCACTTCAGATTGGCAGGGAGCGCACGAAGGGCGGCATTTTCTCGCGATGAGAAGAATCGCTCGGCAATCCGTTCGGCGTCGGAAAGGGGGCGGACCCATTCGAGGTCAACACCCACCTCCCGGTTGCAAGTAACCGCATACAGAGCGAGCCCATGCGAATGAGACACATTAAAACGAAGCCCGCTCTCGCTGGCGGGTTCCGCCAGGGCGGGTTTCCCGTGAGCGCCATACCCAAACCTCAAGCGGGATGGGTCGATGCCCAGATAGCGTCCCAAAATCTTCCTGAGCATTCCGCGGCCGACAATGAATCGTTGCCGGTCTCGCTCAAAGTAAAAGCGCTCGCTTCGCGTGCGCTCGTCCGCAGAAAGGGTTTGTGCCAGCCGCTGAACATCTGATTCTGCCAAGTCCAGCGAAGCTCGCCAAACATGGACTTCATCACTCGACACCGCCAAATCTGCTGGCGGAGCGTTCCATAAACAATCAAGAGTTGTCATGAGCCTTTGGATCCGGTTATCCCAGTCGAAAAGGGGAAGGGGTCAATGAACATCATACGCATCAACTTAACGGACGCGGAGCGTCCAAACCTGCATTCCTACGCGGGAGCGTGGGAACGAGTGAACACCCGCAACCTCTCTCCCATCTCACTCTTTTCCCTTAACTGAATGCGTATGGCGTATGGGGCAGCCCCCACCCATACGCATTCAGTTAAGTGAGCGGAGCGTCCAAAACTGCATTCCCACGCAGAGCGTGGGAACGAGAAAACAGAGCCATTGCTCGTTCCGATGCTCCGCGTCGGAATGCCCCACTCGACGCTCTGCGTCGAAAAACTACGTCAGACGTTCATGTTCCTCTTAACTTAATGCGTATGGGCGTATGGGGTAGTGCCCACCCAACAAGGATTTGCTGAGATTCTTCACTGCGTTCAGAATGACATTGGGATAGTTATTTTTTACCAGGTCCCTAACCTCCCAAAACGGGTCCAGACTTCCGAAGTTGCCGAAAACTTCGGAAGTCTTCCCTCGTTCCGACGCTCCGCGTCGGAATGCCGTCTACGACGGTCTCCGTCGCCTTAACCTGCCCCTACTGCGCGGTGAGGAAGCGTTCCACCAACGCCGACAGCATCTCCGACTCCGGGAGGTTCCGGGCTTGGAGGTCCGCGAAGGCTGCAAGCCCATCCGGTGACGCCAGCCACCGCTGGAGGGCTGCCAGCATAGCCGCCTCATCGACCGCCGATTCCGGTGATGACGGTGCCGCCGGGGCAGGGGCGGGCGGTGGGCCTGCGAGCGCGGCGAGGGCTTTGGTGAGGATGAGATAGGTTAGTGAGTTTAGATTGTGGGCGTCTGCGAGGGCGTCCGGGTCCCGCGCTCCGTCCAAGACGCGCCGGAGGGCTGCGACGAAATTTTGCCCGCCTGCTTGGGCGAGTCCGTCGAGAAGTTCCGCGGCGGCTTCCCGTGCCCCCGCGTCCCCCCGGACCGCCCCGGCGATGGCTTGCACATCCGACTCCCACTGCGGTGCCAGCCGCGCCCAGTTGCCGGGGAACGCCGCAAACGCCGCCCGCTCACTCCGCCGCCATGCGGCTGCGGCCTCTCCGTCCCCGCGGGTTTCGGCGATTTCGGCGAGGACGTTGTAGGTTCGCCACGGTTCAAGCGAAAGATCGCCGATACCTTCCTTGATTTCCAACGCCTTTCGCGCCCACGTCTCCGCCTCCGCCAGCAGGTCCCGTCCAGCGAATTCGGGCGGACGGTCTGCCGCCGGGGTTCGGTGGACGTTCAGGGGGAGGTGGGCGAGGTTGTTGTAATGGATTGCCAGGTCCTTTGGGTTGTCGATTTCGCTGTTGCGTTCAATTGCCCGGCGATACCACCGTTCGGCGTCGGCGGGGCGGTTTGCGAGTTGGGCGACGCTCGCGAGTTGGTTGGCGGTTGTGGCTGCGAGTGCTTTGTCTCCAATAGCTTCTTTCAGGCGCAAGCTCTCACCATAGGCGGTCTCCGCTTGGGAGAGGAGATGCCCCCGGTCCGCGCCCGACGCCCCCTGCGCCTCCGTTTGGGCGACCATCGCCAACTGGTGCCAGACGATTGCCTCGCTCCGCGTCTCGCCGCCCATCGCACGGAAGCGTTCAATCGCCTCCCGATACCGCGCCCGTGCCTCGGCGTAGTTCCGCTCCATCAGGGCAAGCGTGCCGAGTTGACCGAGCGTCACAGCCGCTCCCCCCTCATCGCCCCCGACGCTTTCATCGATCTGTAGTGCTTTCTCGTAGTGTGACCGCGCCTCACCGTAGCGTCCCTGATGCCGCAAAACGTCGGCGAGGTCGGTGTGGATGGCACCCGTTTGGCGGCGGACATCATCGAGTGTCGTGTCGAGGCCGGAGAGTACCACCATCGAACGGCGGTACTCGGTCTCGGCGTCGCGGGGGCGGCCTTGTGCCATCAAGCTGCGTCCGAGGCATACGAGGGTGACGGCGCGGCCGCAATCCGCCTCAAGCCCGCTGTAGGCGGTGCCCGCGTCCATCCGGTCGAGGAGTCCACGGAATACCGTCTCCGCCTCACGGGCGCGTCCGGCGTCCCGCAGGAGTTCCCCCTGACGGCTGGTTCGGAGGAATTCCGTTTTCGTCAGCGGCCCGTCGGTCGTCGTGGAGAAGGCGTCGATTTTCGCGGTCAACGCCGCCCGCTCCCGCCACCGTCCGAGAACGTTCAGGAAATACTCCACATTCGTCGCAAAGTCCACCGCTGTCTCCACATCCCCCGCCGCCACGGTGAGGTCGAGGGCACGGCGGAGGTTGGGGAGTTCGCGCCGGACCAGCGCACGGGTCTGGTGGGGGTTCCGGAGGTCTTCGTGATAGAAATACCGGGACACCTCATAGTAGTATTGACGGTAACGCCCCTCCAGTTCATCGCGTTGGTCTGGCTGTAGTTGACTCCGCAGATGCGGACAGAGGGTTGGGTGGAAGCGGTAGAAGGGCACGATGACGCCGGGGATGCGTTCTTCGCGCATCAGCTCCGCCCGCAGTTTCCGCGCTGCGTCGTTCCACTCGGCCTCAGAGAGTCCGGTCACTTGTGGAATCATTGGAAACCACGCCCCGCCCTCAAAAACGCCCAGACCGTTCAGCCGCTGGCGGACGGAGGGGGTCAGTCGGCTCAAGGAGAAGGAGAGGCTCACCGCCAACGATTCGTGTCGCTGCTTTGCCGCGCCCGCCGTGAAGCCGGGGTAGAGGTCGTCGAAGCGGGCGATAATCGCCTCCACATCGTTGTTGAATGCTGACAGGTGGGGCAGGGTCAACTGGATGGAGAGCGGGTGGCAGCCGAGGTAGTCGAGAAGCTGTTCCAACGCAGGTCGTTCCGGCGGGCGTTCGACGCCGAGCGTGTCCAGCACCTTGCCCGCAAACGCCAACGCCTCGCTCGCGCTCAACCCGTCCAGCAGCAGATGTCCCGTGCGTTGGGAGGGCGCGTAGGCCGTGGGGCAGGTCTGCCTCCCGCGTCGTCATCAGCAGGCGCGTCTCTCCGTCAGCGGGGGTCAGGTCTATCCCCAGCGCGAGCAGTCCCTCAAGGGCGTCGGCGGGGAGTTCGGCGTGCCAGCCGGGGAGGACGCTCTCGAAGTTGTCCCAAACCAGCAGCGTCGGGGCTTCCGCCAGCAGTTCCTTGAGTTTCGGCAGCCGATCGGCCTGGGCGTGTTGGGAGAAGTCCCCGTCCAGCAGCCCCCCCATCTGCCCGAGCACCCAGTCCGCATCGCCGCCCGTCTCAAACGAGACGAAGAGGGCACGGTGGTAACGGCGAGTGCGGGTCAGCCAGCGGGCGGTCTCCGTCGCCAGCGCGGTCTTCCCCTGTCCCCCGAAGCCGTGCAGCACCGCGATCGGTCGGTCATGCAGCAGGCGGTCGAGTTTCCAGAGTTCCTCAGCGCGTCCCGTGAACGGGTATTGCGGTTCGGGAAAGTCGCCCCGTAGAAGCGAGCTGCCAGCTCGTTGTAGGGGCGATTCGGTGGATGGGCCTACATTTGCGAATGGCGCGGGGTCGCCCGTCTGCTGATAGAGCGCGGGGAGAAACCAGTCGCGCGGGTGCAGGGCGACCTCCCCTTCGTCGGGGCGATAGAGCGTGTGCCGTTTGGTGTCCGCCAGCAGGTCGCGGCGGCCCTCGTCCATCGCCTCACCGATCGTGTCGCCGTCCGCCAGGGCGCGGTAGAACGCGGCGAAGAACCGACGCGCCGTCTCCACCAGCACGCTGTACTGCATCGCCACAACGCTCCCGACGCCCGCTTGAACGAGACGCGGCGCGAGGCTGGTGAAGGGGTCGGCCGTATCAGCGTGGGCGGACTGGCAGGCGTCCAGCACCATCAGCGGAATCTTCGCGTTCGCCAGCAGCATCCCCAACCGCTCGGCGTCCACCGGATCGAGTTTCCCGTCCGGATCCTCAAAGGCGAGATAGCCCAGGCCCTCCACCGCCCGATAGACCCCGTGTCCGTCGAAGTGGACGACATGGACGGCGGGCTTTCTGCGGGCGTGGAGGCGTTGGGTAAGCGCCAGTAACGTCGGCGGGTGGAGGAATTCGACGACGACGTTCTCCGTCCCCAACTCCGCCACGGCGTCCAGCACCGCTTTTGAACTGGCGCGGGGGTCGATGAACGCCGCCTCCGTCGGTCGAGCGACCACCATCAAGATGCGGATGGGCAGGTCAAACGGCGTCTGCGTCGCGGCTTGCACCACCCGGATGCGGCGTCGCAGGGGGATATCGAGCGCGAAGATGTGTCCCTCCTCGTCCGCCAAAAGCTCCCACGGCAGGCGGAGGGCGGACGGGTCGGTCGTGTCGAGCGTGAGCAGGCGCGGGCGGTCTGTCACCCTACGAAACTGCGCCCAGAGACGGAAGGCGTCCATCTGCCCAAAAACCGCCCCGAAGATCGCGTCCCCCCACGCCTTCAAGCGACGTTCCAGCCGGGCAGCGCGTTGCACATCCGGCCCCACAGGCCACTTCCAGTAGTCCTCCAGATACCAGCGGAGTTCATCCAGTTCGTCCGGTTTGATGGGCGGCGCGAAGGGAAAGGGGCCGGCGTTTAGGCCCATCTCCGGGAGGGCAAGGCTGGTCTGTAGTGCCTCTCCAACCCGCCCGATGGTCAGGTTCAATTCCAGTGGTGGAGCGGCTTGAGGTGGCGGTTGAGCGGGCGTCTCCGGCTTGTCGGGTGTCGTCGCGTCGCCGGGAAACGTGTCGGGCTTCGTCACCGTGTGATGTTTCGCGCCGGGGAATTTCGGGGCAGTCGCGGGCTTTTTGCGGCCTTTCTGCACATCCGCCAGCAATCTCGCCTTCGCCTCCGCCTCATCTAAACCCACGAGGTCGATGTAGACGATCTGTGGCAAAAGCCCCTCCGGATGGCACTCGCGAACCCGAATCGGTATCAGTGTGCCTTTTTCGCCGGTTGCATCCTGAGCAAACGCCGCCGCCCATTCCGGTTGGGTAAACTTTGAGGTGAGGTAATCGGGTGACAGCACAGCGATCGTCCGTTCAGACTCCGTTGCGGCTTTCTGCATGTCCAGCACGAAGTTGCCCCCCGCGCCGAAGTCCCACGCCTGAATCACGACGGTGTAGCCTGCCTCCTCCAACTGCCACGCCGTCCACTCCGCCCACGCGCGGTCGGCGCGGTTGTAGCTGACGAAAAAGTCCTTCTTCATTGTCTCCTCCTGGGTTGCGTGCTGGAACGCGGAGCGATGGGATGTCGTGGATTGCAA
>CAZOAL010000050.1:0-59985 GCA_964577695.1 uncultured bacterium
ATTAGAGGCCAAGATAGAATCTTGGGCTACGATGACTCTGCCAGGATAGAATCCTGGGCTACTTCAACACGATGAGCTTCCGCGTTTCGGTATACCTCCCCGCGGTGAAGGTGTAGAAATACGCGCCGCTGGCGACCGGTTCCCCACGGACATTACGACCATCCCAATAGGCGGCGCGGTCACGGGTGAGGTAGAACCCAGCGGGCTTCTGTCCCAGAGCCAGCGTGCGAACCAGCTCCCCTCTGGCATTGTATATTTCGATGGTAACACCGGCGGCTTCCTTTAGCGCAAAGGGAATCCATGTCTCCGGGTTGAAGGGGTTGGGGTAGTTTTGCGCCACCCGCGTCTCTTCTAGGGTGGCAGGCTCCGAAGCGCCGATTAAACGCGCCAACAGTTGCTTGGCTGCGACCACCGAAGGGGCGGTATCGGGATAAGCCTTCAACTTTTCATACAGTTCCTGCAGGATGACACGTTGAGCCGCAGTCAGAATGGGAGGGTGAGGCTCCTGCCGAACCGCCTCCCGCCGAACCCCGCTCTCCCCCAGGCGCAAAGCGACAGGCGCGGCGGGGGGCTGCGGCACGGCACTGTAACCCTCACCGAAATGCGTGGCGACAGGGATGATGTCGAAGATGTTCACGACGCCATCAGGTTTGACATCGGGATTCGGGCGAGGCTTGCCGCTGATCGTTTTGCCGAAGTTGCTGCCGATAAGGACCAGATCCAGAATGTTCACCACGTAATCTTTGTTCACGTCCCACGCGGGCGAAGCGACGACGGTGACGCTGGCATCCTGGGGCGTCGCCAAGACGACATTTCCGTTCGGGTCTCGCAGGTTGCTGTTGCGAATGCTGAATTTGGGAGCACCGCCTTCCCAGATCTTAAACTCAATTCGCGCCAATACTCCGGATGCGTTCACGCCCTCTTTCTTGACCCTCTCCGCAGTGATGCCTGTGATGATGCCGTTTGAAGCGTCAACCTTTGGAGCGCCAAAGGTCGTTTGATGTCCATCCCGTTTGAGCAGATCGCCTTCGCTCACGTCCATCACTTCCAGCAACTTCGCATCGTAAGCCAGGTCAAAGCTGAAGGCGTGCAGGTTGAAGACGTTACCCGCAACCACTTCGACAACGATGGACTTGTCCACCTTTGTCACCGGCTTCAATATCGATGTCGCGCCGATTTCCACGCTGCCGCTTGCCGTGACCAGCGGAATAGCGTTATTCTGCACATCGGACAGCTGGACGCTGCTGAGGGTCAACCTGGAGGTTCCGGTCTTTTTGGCTTTGAACTGAACGCTCGCCAGGACGCCCGAACCCTCCACGCCCGTAGCGGCGATTCGCGCCCCAGCGATGTTGCGAATTTGTCCCCCCGCGTTGTCAATCTCAGGCGGTTTCCAGAACGTGCCGCTGCCGTCGCTTTTGAGGAATGGCCCTTCGGTGACTCCGACCGCTTCCAGCACGTTCGGATCAAAGCTGAGATTTAACTGGAATCCCGACAGGTTTTTCACATCTTCGACGACGATGTCTACGGTGATATCTAAGCCCGCTTGCTTGCTGATTTTGGGAAGAACACTGGGTAAGTCTATGTTAAATGTCCAAACTTCAGACCATTTTCCGAAATCTCGCGACGAATTCCAACCCACCGTGCGCACCCGCCAGAAGAAAACCCCTCTACCAATGTTCCCCATATTCGATTTCAGCGATTCTGCGTCGGTGGAAGCCTCCCGCGCCACCTGCGAAAAGTTCTTGTCTTTAGACACCTGTACTTGATACAAGGCATTTGGCACTTTCCCCCACTTCAGTTCGGGAAGCGCATCGACAAATTTGCTTCCATCAGGAGGTTGAGTGAGAATCGGAGTATCAGCGGTACTCGGTGCCCACACCTTGGCGGTTCTGTCACTTGACCCCGTCGCCAGCCGCGTCCCATCGGGGCTGAAGGCGACTGAACTGACAAAATTGTCATGCTTGAGGGTGGCAATCAGCACCCCCGACGGCATCTCCCACACCTTGGCGGCTTGCAATGTCCCCGTCGCCAGCAACGTTCCATCGGGGCTGAAGGCGACTGAACCGACAAAATTGTTATGCTTGAGGGTGGCCATCAGCACCCCCGATGGCATCTCCCACACCTTGGCGGTGTTGTCCCATGACCCCGTCGCCAGCAGCTTTCCATCGGGGCTGAAGGCGACGGACCATACAGAAGCGTTATGCCCGAGGGTGGCAATCAGCCTCCCCGACGGCATCCCCCACACCTTGGCGGTCGCGTCACCCGATCCTGTCGCCAAAAGCGTTCCATCGGGGCTGAAGGTGACTGAAGAGACCCAAGTGCCATGCTGGAGGGTCGCCAACAGCTTCCCCGACGGCATCTCCCACACCTTGGCGGTCGCGTCACCCGATCCTGTCGCCAAAAGCGTTCCATCGGGGCTGAAGGTGACTGAAGAGACCCAAGCGCCATGCTGGAGGGTCGCCAACAGCTTCCCCGACGGCACCTCCCACACCTTGGCGGTCTTGTCATCTGACCCCGTCGCCAGCCGCGTCCCATCGGGGCTGAAGGCGACTGAACTGACAAAATTGTCATGCTTGAGGGTGGCAATCAGCACCCCCGACGGCATCTCCCACACCTTGGCGGTCTTGTCACCCGATCTTGTCGCCAAAAGCTTCCCATCGGGGCTGAAGGCGACGGAATAGACCGAACCACCATGCTGGAGAGTTGCCAGCAGTTTCCCCGACGGCATCTCCCACACTTTGGCGGTCTTGTCAAGCGATCCTGTCGCCAAAAGCGTTCCATCAGGGCTGAAGGCGACGGAATAGACCGAACCACCATGCTGGAGAGTTGCCAACAGCTTCCCCGACGGCATCTCCCACACTTTGGCGGTGTTGTCCCCTGACCCCGTCGCCAACAGCGTTCCATCGGGGCTGAAGGCGACTGACCGTACATCACCGTCATGCTTGAGAGTGATGGGGGTGAGTTCCGCAAAGGCGGCGGAGAGGCAGGAGAGGGTCAGCAGGAGGACAAGCCCCAAAAAGCCAGAAAGCCGGAAAGCCGGTCTGCTGGTTCGTCGGTTTTCTGGCTTTCTCGATTTCTCGCGATAATCAAAGGTGCTATGAATGGATTGCAGGTTACTTGAATGGATTGCGTTCATGGTAAAAACCTCCTTGAGTTTTGTATCATCTTGTTAAGGAAATCCAAGCCACTGTTTGATTGAATGCTGGAGTTGTTGAGAATCTAAGGAATCGAGTGTTCCTAATTTTTTCAGGATGAGCCGCTGATCGATGGTGTAAATTCCACGTTTCACGGCTGTCGGAACGTTTAAGCCAGCTTGCTTCCAGAATTTCAGGAGAAACTCGCCGGGCAATAGGTTTCCGATTTGACTCGTCAACGAGACAATAAAATGATCCCTGGAAATGCCCGGAGGGCTCACAATGACCGCCGGTCGCACTTTGGACGCGGACAAATCGGAAAAAGGATACCGCACCAGAATCACATCATCTTTCGAGTAATTGCTCATAAATGTCATCCTCGGAGTTGCCCCAAACTTTGTCTAGCGAAGATTGACTGGCAGCCATCCAGAAGTCGTTCTGATCGTCTTGTAGAACCGTCAGGAGAATTTTTGCGCCTTCTGGTAGGTTGACGGGTTCTAAAAGTCTAATTTCGCCGTTGTGAACGATTGCTTGGTGTGTACTGAGCATCTTTAACACCTCCTGATTTGTTGCAGAGCCTGCCCCGATCTATCGGGGTTACTGAAATGGGTTGTGTTCATTGTAACAATCTGTTTCCTGATGCTCCGATCTATCGTAGCTCAAAGCGAAAGTTGTCTGAAGACCAATGCGATTAAGATTGGATGAGCGATAAGTAGAACACGGATCTCTAGGATTGCGCGGATGCCCCCAAATCCGTGTCATTCTATCAATCCGTATTCTATACCGACATGAGTTGGGGTTTTCCCCGGAAGGTGCAACGGATAGACAAGGAATCCTTCTGGTATTGCCCCGCCAAATCCCTGAACCCTGCCTCGGTGTTAGGTCTGTTTTCCCTGACCATTGAGGAATTGCTTGAGTTTTTCCAGCATGTTCGGATCTAGTCCACGGATCACCTCTTCAACCTGAAGTCCGCGCAACCGTTCTTCAGGCTGAAGTCCGCGCAACCGCTCTTCGGGGGTGAGTCCGCGGACCCGTTCTTCGGGGGTCATCAGGGGCAACAGATCCTCTCCAGCGGCTTCAGCAAATCGCTTTAGGTCCTGTTGGTAGAGATTCAGTTTTCCAGCCATTTCTAACACCTCCTTCATCAGTGTTGGTTTCAGCCAAACGGCATAGCGGAGATAAAAGGAATCCTCCTCTTCCACAATCCGCTCGAAAAATTGGCGGAGTTTCTCCTCTGAAGCGGCAAACAGCAGTAGCAGATAATTTTTCGGATTCACCTCCAGTTCGTCACATACCAACAGGTGAACAGGTAGAAGATCGGTACTCTTGTAATGCCCGGGCTCAATCTGCTCCCATCTGACATCGTCCGGACAGCGCTCCAACACCTGAGTGGGGCGGCGAGCGGAGACAATCGTAACCGTCATGTCGGACGCGGAGACCTTGTGTTCACCCATATACAGATTTGACCGCCCCAGGATGAGCCGATACTTCCAAAGGGTCAGGGCATCCCCTTCGCCCTTGAACTCGATCTCGTTATGTTCACGGAAATGGTTGAAAGCCGTTTCCGCTCGGACCCGCTCGATGGCGTCAGGGGATCTCAGAATGACAAGGGCGTCCATCGTGCGCGGCAGTCGGCTCACCTCGACTTCGGTTTGAACCGTCAGGTTCAACCCGTCCAAGTGTTTCGTCAGGGCGTCCTTGAAGACCGGGTCGATCTCTTGCCGTTCGGTGGTGGATTCGGTATGGTTGTCAGCGTGCATCAAGTTCCCTCCCTCATGATATGCTCTTATTCTAGCAAACTGCAACGGGCATGTCAATAGGATTTCTTGCCCACAGCCTATTTTTTCGTTGATAGAAACTAACATGAGATCCAGTTGTAGCCCAACTTTCTAAGTTGGCAAACGTCGGAATACCAAGATAGAATCCGCCGGGTTGAGGATTGAGCTTGTCGCTTGTACTGAGTTTATCGAAGTGAAATCTCGAAACCTTGGGCTACAAACGACAAACCACGATGGTAGCCCCAGATAGAATCTTGGTCTGCAAGGACATTCGTTTACCAGATTCGGGAGTCTATGCTATCACCCATTCGGTATAGCGTCAATCAAAAAAAGGTAACTATTACTGAGTCCAATCCTCTATCCTCAAGCCTGCGATTTGCCCGAAATCTTGCTTGTTCCGCGTCACCAGGGTTGCGCCCGTGGACAGGGCGATGGCAGCGATGCGAAGATCATTGGTGCCGAGACGGCGGTAGTTCATCCGGAGTCGAGCATATTCTCTCATAGCAGCGTCATCAAAAGGAAGCAGGTTGGCATCAGAGAGAAATTCGAGCACACGCTGTAAACCTGCATACGCCCAAACGTAACGGTCAGCCGGTTGTTGACGGGTGAGCTGCGGAAGCCAGCCAGCAATCAATTCCTGTGCGGTCACGATGGGTGCCCAGACGTTCTGATGTGGTTCCGCTGTCACCCTGGCACTCACATGAGGGTGTCGGGAAAGCAGTAGAGTAGCGATGTCTGTATCCAACGCATAGAGTGCCACTGCTAATCTCCTTCTCCCACTGCTTTGCGAGCTTCCTCGCGCTGCCGCTCTCGTTCTCCTTGAATCGCTTGTATCACTTCTACCCACAAGGGGTTATCTGCCAGCGCACCGACATGTTTTTTATAGGGGTTTTCCTGCCCAGAGAGCCACTGGTGGAGCGCAAAACGACTGAAACGCCACCGACTGGCAACACACCTCCCTGGCACTTCCCCACGTTTCGCCGCTTCCCGCAAAGCGCGGGGGCTCATTTTTAACAATTCTGCTGCTTCTTTTAAGTCAAGGATTTCCTTCATCATTAGCACTCCCTCTTTACTCACTTTCATCATGGGAATTGCGAATCACTCCTTCTATTAGCGGCCCACCACATCCATTACTAGATTTGGAAGTCTATGCTATCATATATTCAAGGGGACGTGAATCCCACATTTACGCACGCCAATCACACATTTTCGTCTAAAATCGAAACCACCCCCCGAACCCCATCAACACGCAGGCGCTGCCCGGGGCGGATGCGTTGGGTCGCCGCGGTGACGTTGACGACCGCGGGGATGCCGTACTCTCGCGCAACAACCGCGCCGTGCGAAAGCATGCCCCCTCGCTCCATCACGAGGGCGGAGGCGTGGAGAAAGAGGGGCGTCCATCCCGGATCGGTCGAGGGGCAAACGAGGACATAACCGGTTTCAGCAATCTGAGCATCGATCGGATTGAGGAGCACACACGCCTCACCCGTTGCGACGCCGACCGACACCCCAAGCCCTTTGAGCTCGGTTTTCGCCTCAATCGATGGCGGCTCACCGATGCGGTTGAGGGCATCGCTGTAGAGCACGTCCGGCAGTTCGATTCTTAACAGGTGTGCGCGTTTCTCTTTGCGCCCTGCAATCACAGGTCGGAGGTCTTCCCCTGTGATGAGCCGATCCAATTCGTCAGGCGTAAGGTAGAAGATGCCCCCATCCAGTTGATAGCGCCCATCCAGTTCCAGCAAGGCTTTTCGTATCAACTCATAACCCAACATAAGATAGAATTTCGAGGTCTCTCGGAAGGGCATGTATCGTTGGGTGAAGGCCAGCTCCTGTTCAATCTGTCGTCGGTCCCCCCCCGTCCCTCCGCGGGCGGGCGAAGTGTTGCTCTTGTTTGCGAGTGCCGCTGCCAACTTTTTTTCCGCTTCTTCACGCTTTGCCTTTTGCGCTTCAAGATGCACCATCGGATTGGCATCAGGGTTGGCGCGGAAGGATTCGACCATCCGTTCAACGTAGGATGAGTCTTCACGCCAACGCGGTTGCGCGAGTTCAAATTCCCCAACCGCGCGATGTCCATACCGTTCCAGAAAATCATCCAGAGCGAGTTCGCCCTGTGCCACCGCCCACATTTTCAGATTGGTTTCAATGGTGAGGTCACCTTCCAACCCTGTGATGAGCACTCTGGCAAGATTTTCCGTATCTTCTTCACCGACGCATTTTCGGAGGCTGGCTTCCAACCGCTGATAGGACAATCCTGCAAACACGGTCGCCTTGAGCGCGTCCTTCGCAAATTCGTTGAGCGTTTTCTCGCGCCACTCCTGGAATTTGGCGATCACCTGTTCATCCGGCATTTCGCCGAGTGGAATCGACCACTGGCGCTCGATATACCGTTCAAATTCAGGGATAATCTTTTCGGTGAGGGTTTTATCAAAATCCACCCGGATGCGCTTCATCTTGTGCTCGGCGGCGACCATTTTGACGATATAGTAAGGGAGTTTGAACCAGAACGAAGGGGTGCTACGCTTGATGTTCGTGGTTGCTTGCGGATAGATTGCCTTTTGGGGGTCACGTTTGAGTTGTTCAAAGTTGTGTTCGAGCGGAAAGCCGTGAAAATAGAGTTCTGCTTCTCGGCTCAAGTTGAAGTAGATGCGTCCACAGATGAGGTCTAGCACGCCCTCTTTATCAACTCTGGGACTGGGGAGAAAACCTAAGTCACGGTAGGTGAGCCCAAATCCCCCGGTGCCTGACATAAATTTCCTGATGATTTCCCATGTCATCGGTAACGGGGCCGGCAGAACCTCTGACAGGTTGAACCGACTCCAGACCGTACCCCCCTCGTCAGCACGCTTTTCCAGGGCTTCAATTTCTTGGCGGCGCAACTGCTCAATCTGTGCGGCATCCCCCCCCCGTCCACGGGGGGGACGCCCCCCCGCGGGCGGGGGGGGGAGCGTCGTGATAGGCCGGGCTTGAAGCAGGTAGAATTTCCCGTCGGCAAACGCCCATTCGATGTCCTGCGGTGTGCCGTAGAGGGCTTCAACCTGCATGCCGATTTTGGCGAGCTCCGCCATTTGTTCGTGCCGCAGGCTCGGAATATCCCGCTGATCGATTGGCACCTCTTGGATACCGTCGCGGGTTATCATCTTGCGCTTGGTCGCAACGGTTTCCCGGATGAGTTCGCCCGTCTCTCGTGAGACGACAAAGTGATCGGGGGTGACTTCACCCGACACGACCGATTCTCCCAGTCCCCAGTTGGACTCGATCACTATCTCATCTCGCCCTCCTGCCTCCCGCCCGCTGGAGGCTGTCCCCCTGTCCCCTGTCCACGGGGGACCATAGGGGGGTGGGGACTGGAGGGGGTTGACGGTGAACATCACGCCGGAAACTTCCGGATCGATCATTGCCTGAACGACGACCGCCATCGCCACTGTCGCACCATCAATCCCGTGCTCCCGGCGGTACGCCACGGCGCGCGCTGACCACAGCGATGCCCAACATGCCTCAATCTTCTCCAACAGCTCGGATTCCCCCGAAACGTTCAGAAATGTATCCTGCTGCCCCGCGAAGCTGGCATCGGGCAGGTCCTCCGCCGTTGCCGATGAGCGCACGGCGATCCTGTCCACGCCTAATTGGTGGTAAGTGTGCAAGATTTCCGCGTGTAGGTTTGCTAACAAGTGTGGGACCGCATTCTGAATGGGAACGACGAATGCGTCGCCCCTACCGAATTCCCGGTAGGCTGCCGTTGTCACACAAAAGCCGGGGGGGACTAAAAAGCCCGCCTTTGCCAACCTCCCGAGATTCAGCCCTTTCCCACCGACAAGTGGGAGGTCGTCGTCGTTGATTTCTGTGAAGTGTTTTATCCAGGCCATAATGTGTAAAATGTGAATTTAGGTGTTAGGTGTTACCTGAGTTCTAACACCTAACACCCAATACCTAATCCTTCGCTTGCCGCATTAACTCCGCGATGCGTTCAGCGAACTTGACCGCACTGTTATCTTCCGGTTCATAGCCGATCACCTTCCGGGCATTCACGATGCTCCAGAAGCCGTGCGAATTGCCGCTGATACCGTAGAAGATTTGGAATGGAACCCCATTTTCATCCTCAATATTTTCAGTCTCAATGCTCTTGACGAAGAGCTGCACCTGGTCGCGCACGCTCAGATAAGCACCAAGTCCACGGTGGATGGGCTTCAAGTTTTTCGGATCGGCGTTATCAAGAATCGTTTCGCGGGGCGCGCCGATTCGGATTTGCACATTTTGCAGTTTCTTCCCATGAGTCGCATTCCCCGTTGCAAACACAAACCCGAGATGCTCATACGCCTCTTTCGCCCACCCGTAGAAATTGTCGGAGAGCGGGCGCATGTCCGGCGTCACAACGTCCCATTGGTCCGCCCAGATCAGCCGCTCATAGTAATCCGCCGCGTGATTCGAGCTACAGACCACGACCCGCCGGACATTCTCCTCGACGCAGGTCTGGTAAACGTTGTACGCCATCTGAACGTTCGCAAGTTCATTCTCAAAGCTGCCGCCTTTGAACGCGCAGTGGACGACAGCATCGACGCCTTTGAAATAAGCCCTGTATTTATCTCGATTCGGGTCAGTCAGGTCATCAATTTGAATCCCTTCGACCTCTTCGCCCCCCCGATGGGTCGTTTTGACATCGATCAAAACCAAATCATAACGTTCACTAAAGACAGGCAACATCCGCCCTGCAATATATCCCGATGCACCTGTTACGAGCACTTTTCTTTTATCAGCCATGTATGTGTGTACCTCCTTGATGTGTAAAACATGATAAGTGATTCAGGGATTCAGGATTCAAGGTTTCGACAGGTCGAAGACTCTCGGAACGGAGCTCAACCCGGCGGATTCAGGATTCACTTGCATCTTGTATCCTGCATCTTGCATCTTGTATCTTGTATCCTGCATCTTGTATCCTGCTCCCGCTGACATCCGCATCAATTACTGAAAGTAAGTTAATCTTTGACGAGCAATGAGCTGATCAGCTTTCTCAATGAACTCGTCAAGTTTGACCAATTTCTGTTGAAAATTATCTTTTGATAGAAAGCCAAGCCGTTCCAAAAAATGTCGGCAGCGCGAGTAATAATTTGAAGATTCGGATGTATCGACGGAGACGAGAATCGGATGCATCGCGCTCATGAGTGTCAGAATGGGCCAAACCGCCTCCCGATGATAGCCATCCGCCAGCATCTGCGTAATCCCATGCTCCCAATAGTCGTGCTTGTCCAGAGAGAGATGGAAGTGGTGCGGTTCGCTCACTGAATTGATATACGCGATGCTATCAAGCGAATCAATTAAGAACCTTTCGACCTCCGACATTTCGACCTCCGCCGCGCCGATCGTTTCTATCCCCATCGGATGAAGTTCAGGGGCATTTAAGCGGGCCCCGACATCTTTCAAGCCCACCATGAGTCGGCGGTGATTGGGGATGTCGTTCAACAACAGAGAGGGCGTCTCTCCGGCCCAGAAGATTGCGCAACGTATATCCCACAGGGGGACCGCCTCCCCTGCGCCAAACCGCTTTCGTATCCCCCCATAGAGCGACCGTGCGGCGTCAAGCAAGCGTTGGCTTCGCTCGATTCGATAGGAGGGGTGCCCGTAAACTGAACGAATCTCATCCCTCACTTGCCCTAACCAGCCCATCGGGTCGTAGATAATGACCCCGTTGACCAGTTCGAGCGCAAGGAATGAGGCGTTCAATAACTCTTCGCGCGAATCAAAGCGACGTTTGGGGACGAAGACCCATTCGAGCGGGACCCCCCGTTTCACCTCATAAAAACTGGCACCCGCCTGGTCCGCCTCAATCACCACGCGCAGATCGACGTCAGCATAAGCGGGAGGCGGTTCCTTCACCATCGAACCGCACACGAAAACACTCATCACGTCTTCGCGCTCCCGCGCGAGTTGAAACGCACCTTCTGCGGCAACCTCTAAGCAGAATTCTCTGTCCATGATGAATCAGTCAGTCATCTTTTTTTCATACCCTGAAGAACAAATAAAGTTCTTCCAGTCTATTCCCACGTATTGATTGTAAGAATTTACCATATTTCTTATTGCGTTGTCAATTCCGTTCGTTAATCGCTAAATAATTATTTAGTACCGACAAGTTTAAATTGAGGGATAGACTTCCGAAGTTTCGGAAACTTCGGAAGTCTGCTTATGCTTGATTGCAAATTTCTACAACCCGTCAATATAAGTTTGACAGACCACTGGAACAATATGCTAAAATTTAGGTAATTAACCCAAGTTGCTACCTATTCAACCCCACATCCGCTTGGAGGAGATGCGTCCCATCAGGGACATCAACCCTATCGTGCCGCCATGGATACAGCCATCATGCGATTTCTCACGAATGAAGTGATAGCACAATCAGAAGTGGTATAACACCGGACACCTGAATAAGTCAGCTTGCCTATTCATCTATATGAAACTGCTCGCTACGCCAACCGTTGGCAATCGCAATTTGACGCAATTTTCGATCCGGATTGACGGCGACCGGATGCCCAACCAGTTGGAGATTGTGCGCATCGGAATAGTGGTTTCCGTAGGCGTAAGACCCGCTGAGGTCGAAGTCGTGCTCCTTTGCAAGCCGTTGGACCAAAGCCGCTTTATTCTCGCCATAAGGATTTAAGCCAACGCGACGCCCTGTGATATGCCCATCAACCACTTCCAACGCATACCCAATCATCAAATCCGTTTTCAGCTCCGCCTGAAACAATCGGACTAAAAGTTCTAAAGACCCCGATAAGATGACAATCGCTCGTCCCGCCGAACGGTGAGATTCCATGAGATCAACGACTTCGGGGAAGATCTGACCCACAAGGCGTTCGGTGAAACAGGTTCGCGCCAGGTCACAGACATACTGATAGTTAAGCCCTCGCAGATAAATCTTGTTTGCTTTGGATTGGCGCAGGTTTCGGGTTTTGATAAAATCGCCAATCCAGCTTAACAGATTGCTCACCGGGATGTCCCCCTGCTCAAGCAGATACTTGAGGAACACCTTTTCAGAGGAGTGAGCGATGATGGTCCCATCAAGGTCGAAAATCGCGCAGGAACTCATAGATACCTCCAACTATGATAGCAAGACGGAGAACTGTGGGAGAAATATGTGATGAGCAGACAACAACACCGGTTATATGGCAACCCAAAACGATTTGATGCCGTTGCCGATTTTATCGAGGAACGGTTCAGCGGACAGGTTCGGTACATCGCTGACGTTGCTGGAGGGATGGGCGTACTGACGCGCCTCCTCTCCAAGAAGAACTTTGCATGTGAGCTCATCGACCCCCGCCGGACCGTCCTCAAAGGGATTACGCATCGCCCTGAAAAGTTTCGCGTGGAGATGGCTGACTACTACGACCTGTTGGTAGGTCTTCACCCCGACGGTGCTTTGCGTGAATTAGGGGAGGCGGCGTTGATTCGGTCCGTGGTGATGATTCCTTGCTGCAATTTCTGGGACGACCAGCGGAGAGGACAGCGTGAACTGCTGGAAGCGATAGAAGATTTTTACCGGCAGCATTCGGTGCAATTTGAAAGGGTCGTGCTGGATTTCAAAGGCCCGAAGAACATCGCCATCGTTTCTGAACCGCCGCGTGAATAGAGATACAACTGTTTCAGTTATGAAGCAAAAGGAATCCCCAGACTTCCGAAGTTTCAACAGACAAGTGAATATTGAGACGATGCGAACCGGTGACCGAACTGAAAAATCACAGTTTTGCGTCAAACTTCGGAAGTCTAAATGAAAAACTCGTATCAACCGGCTAAAAATGACTCCGGTAACAATTCATGCACGGTATTGACAATCAGCTCCTCCACCGCCGGCGCGAAGCGTGTTGGGCGGTCATAATAGATCATCGCCCCTTCCCCTTCGTAACCGCCCTCCGCCAAGATGCGTCTGGAAGGGATATAACAGGGAACATCGTTGCAGTACGCATTGACCCATAGCCGCGTCGCATCGAATTCATGCTTTAAGCGAATCGAATAGTCAACCACCACTTCGCCGGGCAGAAAAACAATGGCGAGGTCATCCTCAAAGTTCCACGTCTGAAGCGGATATGAGAGATGCGTCTGTAGCGATTCGCCGCGATTGAGTCGATTCAGTTGCATCTGAGCGTGGTAGCCAATCGCGCCGCCACCTTTCACTCGCTCCTCCCATTCCACACGGGTAGGCAACTTGTCGAAGGGCAAGTTAACACGCTTCACTCGTCCACTCAGTTTGCTCTGGATTGAGGTGAGGTCAGTCCCAAGCAGTCGATTGACTTCAGCAGCGATTTCGTGCCCATGTTGTCGAGCGAAGTTGAGTCCGGTGCGTGGAGCGGGGTTGGCATCGCCACCACAGCCGATTGCCACCATCGCGATGGCGCCGGGGTAGTCCGCTTCGATGTAGTCCTGGGCGTAGCCAGCCCAGTCCCCGCAAACATGGTTGAAGTCGCCGCCCAAAGTCGTGCAATGGCAGGCGTAACTGGCGAGGATTGCCCGAAGTTCGCCATCGGCACCGGTTGCGCGAAGCACCGGCAGGGCGTGGTCAATCGGCCCGCCCTGGGTCCGACGGTTGTTCGCAAATTCGACTCTCCCTTCGCCCCAAGCGAGCGTTCCGGGCCGGAGATCGGCGAGCGCCGCCAGGGCGACTTGCTCCATCTTGTTTGTCAATCCCTGGGTATAGCGGTCAATATTGACCTGATGCGCATCGGGGATGGGCTGGCCGAACAGCGTTGGCAGAACCCCTGAAAGACAGGGCGCAGTATGGGAATGCGTCGAACAGACCACAAACCGTTCTCGAAGGATACCGGCTTTCTCCTTTAACCGGGCGGCGACCCGTTCCGTCATGGCATCGGGCACCCCGCAGTTTTCGACGGTCAGCAGCACCGCTGCCCCTTCGGTCTCAGTATGGATGGCCAATGCCTTTGCCCATATGCGTTGCGCGACGCCATCGGACTCTGTTCGTCGCCCGCCATACCCGCTGAGGCGCACTGGAAAATCGGGCGTTATGTCAACTTTGGCGACGCCAATTTGGTACATTGTGTCACTCATGGGAATTACTCCTTAATATGTGGTATGTTTCACTAAACCTCTTGACACGCTTCAATGGTCAGAAATTTGAAACATGCCCATTCCTGAATCAATCTCACTCTCAAAACTCGGCCATCACCCCCAGATAGGGAATTATCGGCAATTGATGGACGACCTCCTTTTCGGTGTAATCAGCGTTGTAATCGAACGTCAACACATTTTTGCGGTTGTAAGCGTTGAGGAGCTCCAAGAAAATTCCCATCTGCCAGCGGTCATGAATGAACGACTTGTTGATGCGGATGTCCAACCGGTGAAACGGTGAAACTCTAGCTGAATTGGTTTCTCCATAGATTGGGACATAGACAAGGCGGCCGGTAGCGGGGTTTGGTACAAGCGTTGCGCGAATCACAGGCGTATAAGGATTCCCAGTCGAATATTGCCATTTCGCCCCGATTTCCCACGTTCGCGTCAGCTTATAACTTGCGGTCAACGTGGCACCATGGGTTTGGTCAAACGAGTAAAGTCGCTCGGGCTCGCCGGGGCGGTCACGACGTTTGGAAAGGGTATAGGCGTAGCTCACCCACCCGAAGAATTTCTCCCCCGCGCGATGACGGAGGAATAACTCAATGCCGCGTGCAAACCCTTCCCCCTGATTCAGGTAGCTCGCTTGTCGCTCCCGCGTAATCAGATCGTCCAAATCTTTATAATAACCTGCCACTTTGATGCCCGTCGCCGGTGAGAGCTGCCGTTCCACTTCCAAAATGTAGTGAATCGCCGCACTGTCCTTGACGTCCGGATTGCCAACCCCCGGCAGGATTTGGTAGGGCTGTGGATTTTGCTCATATTTTCCATAAGCGAAACTGATTTCTGAGCCACTGGGAATCTTGAGTTTAACGCTCCCCCGCGGTCCAACGGTCATCTGATCTGTCAGATTGAAATAGCCAAGTCGAAGCCCCAGTGCAAACGATAAGAATTCAAAAGGGGTATATCGACTTTGCAGATACCCCTCGATCCGGTCAAACCGTTCACTGACATCTAACCTCAATTTTTCTTCAAAGGTGAAATCGAAATTCGGATCGCCCTCATCGGGCGGGCGAGTGAAGAAACTCGATGCCCTCCGCGGCCCAGTGGAAAAAAGTAGTCCAGATTCCAGTTGGTGTTTCGAGGTTAAGCGATATGTGAGGTCTTCGCGCAGTTCATAGTCTACCGGCTCGACCTTCAAGAAATAGTCTTGACCAAAGCTGATAGAGAAGGAACGATACAATCGCGAAAGGGAAAGGTGCGATGTGAGGCGCTCCGTCAACAGTGTTCTCAGGTGGATGCCCTGGGCATTAAATTGATCCTTGAAGAAGAATTTTCCAGCGAGTGATGGTTCATTATCGACATCATTGAGACCTAACTTTAACTCGAAGAAGTCGTTCGATGCGAATGCGCTGATGTCAAGCTGATGTTTTTCGCTGACATCGGTACTGACTTTCACCTGATAATCCCAGAATCGGGGAAACGCTGTAATCTGTTCGACCTTGATGGGCAGCAAGTCCACATAGCTACGCCGCGCCGCGATGTACCAGGAACCGCGTTTACCGATTGGGGCTTCAATCAGCCCTTCCGAATAGAGCAGATTCACGTTAAATTTGCCGCTTAGGCGCTCCTGTTTCCCACGCCGCGAATAAATATCAATGACGGCCTGGGCATTTGCCCCAAACTCCGCCCCAAATCCGCCTGCATACACATCAATTCGATTAATCACCTCTGAGCTAACCGTTGAAACGAGCCCGCCAAAATGGTAAGGATACCCAAGCGGCGTGCGATCAAAGTAGAACAGATTATCCTCAGGTGCTCCACCCCGAATGTAGAGTTGTCCATTAAAATCGTTTGCCCTGCCAATGCCCGGCAATGCCTGGAGGGCACGAAGTGCGTCCCCGCCGGTGCCGGGGATGCGCTTAATCTCCAAAGCCTGCAAGGTTTGCCGGCTGACAGTCGCCGGGAGTCGTTGCGCGGTCACAGGAATCTCCTCAAACAGGAACTCAATCCGTTCAAGATAAATTTTAACCTGGGTTGTTTCCCCCGACTTTATAGTGACAATGCTATTTTCAGAAAGTCGATAGCCGGAGGCAACAGCCGTGAGTGTATATTTTCCGGTGGGGAGAGCGCTGAATCGAAATTCACCGTTTGCGTCGGTCATCAGGTGCTGATCGGTTTCGATGAGGCGCACGTTTGCAGATGCCAACCGTTCCCCGCTTCCGCGTTGATAGACGGTTCCATGAACTTCCCCGACGCCTGTAGAGATTTCTTGGGCAATGACAGGAAATGAAGATGCGCACAGTATCACGAAAAAATAGATGACATAGTTCATTTTCACTCCCCGATGAGCTCCCGTTTATAGGCTTCCACAATGGCGCGTAAAACGCGTTTGGAGATAAATTCCAACTGCGAATCCAACTCCGATTCGACGTTGACCATCATGCTGTGGTCGTAGGTTTCACGGCCGGCACACGGGTCAAAGGACTCGCCCTGTTCAGAGAGCATTTCAGCAAGTCCGGCTGGCGTAAGCCCCTCTGAAATCCCGTGTAACCCCCATGCGGTGCCTCGGTAGCCACGCTCATAATCGTCGCCGAGATGGTTTCGCAAGATGACCTCACGCGCTGCTCCCGCCGCTCGGCTGTTTTCAATCTCCTCTATCGCTTCAATCGCGCGCCTATCCAACTCGATCTGAAAAGTGGTCGATGCGTCGGAAGCAGCGGCTGGGTATATTTTGTATGACCTGTTTGGCATTTTGGGTTCTCCGTTCTTTGAGGGGTGGAAGAAAGGGAAGGAAAAGGAAGAAGTATTGAATTTGTTTATAAAAATCCTGTAAAAATCGTGAAATCTCATGAAAATTAGACCGCTTTTTCCCAGATCACCGTTTGCCCTCGTTGTAAGAGTTGGCAATCTTTGGGTTTTGCCGCATGTGGCTCACCCGGCACACGGGCAAAGGCGAGATAGCCGTTGCTATAAATCGAGTTGATTTGCTTAATCCATTTGCCTTTGACACGCACGACATCTCCTTTGCGAAAGCCCTCTAACTGAGCATTCACCTGATACCGAACACGTCCAATTCCAGGACGTGGCAAGTCATGGTATCTCCGCCGTGTTTGTCGGGGTCTAAACTTGATTCTGTAAAAGTTATCTCGATTTGGCGTAATGACTTCACCCGTTTCTAATGTGGCAACACACAAGGCATCAATCTCGTGACGCTTGGATAAGTCAAGTGACTTACGATAAGCAGATGTCTGATAGCCAAACACTTTTTTCAGTGGAGCCATTTGGCCCAATACGTGATAAAGGTACGCCTTCCCCTGCATAGTCCGGTGGGCAATTTGATCTGGAAAGCCGCTGACGCCACTGACATCAAGTTTGAGTTGACCGTGATGATGGTGATCATGACAAGGCTTACAAAGTGTCATCAGATTGGTGATGGTATCTTTTCCACCCAAAGAACGTGGAATGAGATGGTGCGCCTCAAGGCGAGTGTTCTTTTCCCCGCACTGTGTGCATTGATAGCCATCTCGCATCAAGGTTGCAATTCGTAGGTTGTCATCAAGCCGATTCGATTCTTGGTAGGCAATACCGATCAAAGTCGGGTCATTGAGACGGGCAATATCAACTTGCACATCTTCAACAATAATGTAGCGAATCGGTAAAGGAATTCTCATCACGACCCGAATGACTTCCTCGACATTGGCTTTTATACTTGGTGGCAAACGCCCACTCCGTTTGCTTGACGAACGATTGGATAATCGTTTTGGGCGATACCATTTTCGGCTTCGTCTTTTTCGACGATTCGCTCGTCGGGTGTCCATTTTCGCTTTGATGTCTGTCCGGTGATGAATTTCACCCGATATCAAAACGTGCCCATTGCCGACGCAACTCAATCCTGTGACGTGACTGCCTTTGTCAATGCCAACAGTGACTTCTTGCACGTTTTCCTCACAATTCCATTGGAGTCGAATCGTAAACGGACAACGATTAATGACTTTGGCAAAACCCTCTCGTAAGAGTTTCCTGGCTTTTGCGGGTTTGCACGGCATTAGCGGTTTGCCGTTTAAATTGATAACGTACACTAACATCATGTCTTTAAGACCTCCTGTTAGTTGAGAGTGAAATACTCCTCGTGGTTGTTAAATGGGGTTTTTACGTCTGGCACACCTTTACCTTTCGGCTACCCTTAATACCAGACCACAGAGCGACCGACTGGAATCACATCTGTCGGTGTGATAACCCATCTAACTGCTGCAAAAGACAAAAGTCCTTTGCCCACTGTTAGTTCCATGTCTACTGGAAGATTTTTCAATAGATTTAGGAACTATCAGAACTTCCTTATGAGCCGCCTCAGACAAAATATTCGCGACCTTGCCTGCTCTTTAGCTTGCTAATAGTTTAAGCTATCGGTATAATACTTCCACCCCAATCGCTCAACTTGGATTGTTATGAGTTCTATTATACACAAGGAGGGAAAAAGGGTCAAGCCCAAACGGTTGGATCGGGTCTGTGATGTGATTCGCCTGAAGCATTACAGCATCAGGATGGAAGAGGTGTACTTACCTACCTAACTTTCATGTGCTATCATTTAACTCTCTGGCACCGCATCATGACGAGATTCATGCGTAAAACGTGAAACGTAAAACGTAAAAAGTCACACGTTACGTTTTACGTTTCCGCCGGATTGAGCCTGTCGAAATCTTCCAATCTTCCCCATCGGGTCGCTTCAGAAGTGAATTCTTCAATTCAAAACAATTTATAATTCATAATTACTTAATGTGCTTCATGACCCCTTGTGTTTTGAGTTGTTTCATTCACGAAAGGAAAATTTGAACAACGTATGATGACAGTCAAAGAGTGGTTAAATGCCTTTCAAGGCAATCTTATGAACGTTGCTTTTCGTATGCACCAAATTTACGGAACAAACAATTCAATTGTGGAGACACGTCAGAATCTCTACATCAAAGCACTTCGCACTTTTGCGACGCATTACGACGAGAACCAAAAAGCCCTGATCGTTCGCTCCCCCGGCAGAATCAATCTGCTTGGGACCCATGTAGACCATCGTGGCGGCTATGTCAACTATATGGCGATTGACCGCGAAATGGTTCTTGTTGCCTCTCCACGAGCGGATGACAGGGTGGTGCTCCATAACGCAGATGACAATTTTACCCCCAAAACATTCTGCATTTCTGAAAAGCTTCCCGCAAGTCGAATGGGAAATTGGTTCAATTATATTGAACAAAATCACATCACCCCCGGCGACTGGGAGAACTATATCAGCGCTGGCACACTTTACGTCCAAAATCATTTTCCACAGACCCGGCTCAAAGGGATGAATCTCGCCGTAGCGGGCGACGTGCCGTTAGCCGCCGGTCTGAGTTCTTCCTCCACGCTCGTGGTAGCTGCCCTTGAAGCCGCACTTCAGTTGAATGGACTGGAAATCCTGCACGAAGAGAAGGCGGTTCGATGTGGTGAGGCGGAGTGGTACGTCGGCACACGCGGCGGTGCCGGCGACCATGCCGCGATGCTTTATTCCCAAAGACAAGCGGTGGCTCGCCTCCGGTTTTTCCCGATGATGACCGAGCGGGTTCCATTTCCCGAAGGGTATCGCGTTGTGGCTTGCAATTCCTTCATTAAACACACCTCGCGGAGCATTTTCAACGGGCGCATCGCCGCTTATGAGATCGGTATGATGCTGTTAAAAAAGAGGTTTCCTGAGTTTGCGGAGCGACTTGAACATCTCAGAGATGTCAATCCGCACCATCTGGACGTCCCCCCCGCTCAGATTTATCGGATGGTCAAATCGCTCCCGGAACGGACGAGTCGGGCAACGGTCAAAGCCCAACTTCCGGAGCAGCGAGAAAAACTGGAGCACCTGTTTCTTATGCACGATGAACCTGAAGAGGGGTATCGCGTCCGAGGCGTTTGCCTCTTTGGAATTTCCGAGTGCGCTCGCAGTGAACGCTGTAAAGACCTGCTGGTACGTGGTGACATGGAACAGTTCGGCAAGCTGAAGTATCTCTCTCATGATGGAGATCGGGTCGTTACGCATCAACCTGATGGCACCAGCACGCCGTGGCCAGAAGGGCTTTCAGATGAATCGCTGGAGCGCCTGATTGCCGACTTGGAAAGTGGAGATGCCGCTCGCGTTCAGGCTGCCCAGATACCATATCAACCGGGGGGCTATCGATGTAGTTGCAAAGAACTGGATCTTTTGGTTGACTTGGCGAAACGGGTTGACGGTGTGGTCGGAGCGGGATTGTCCGGCGGCGGGTTGGGAGGTTGTGTCCTTGTCGTCGTCAAAGAGGAGGCTGTGGACGACCTAATCGAGACGGTAAAGCGCGGATACTACGACCCGAAAGGACTGCCGTTGGGGACGGTTGTGTGCTCAAGCGTCGAGGGGGCGGGGGCGTTTTATATAAATCCAAGTTGAAATTTTTAGATCTGAGTTCTAATTTGCAAATCTGCAAATCTGCAAATTAGAAAAGTAGGCTTATGGATGAAGGTTCGGATCCTCTACCGTCAGCCCTTCAGCCATTGCCGCCGCGTTGAGGGCAGTATCCGCAGAAACCAGTATGACGGCAGATAACCCCCTGGCGAGACGCTGTTTGTTGACCGTCAACGCGGCGGCTAACTGCACAGCGTCGTAACCGCGTAAGGCATGAGTCTCGGCTAGAATCATCGCTCGGCGAACGAGACGGCGCGTGACTTCGGTGATGCGATACTCCTTAGCAAGGTCATGGCGAAAATCAGCAATCGCAACGGTTGCGTCTGTTGCAGAGATACCGCCGCTTCGTCTAACCCGCGTAATCGCCGAAATGGCTTCTACCCCCGTAAGGCGCACGATATGGTTCTGGTTGCCTGCCGCAGGGTCCGTAATGCTGATTACCCATGCTGACCCCCTCTCAATCACATAGCGTTTGACGAGGGCGCTGCTGTCAAAAAAATAGCCTGCCATCTATCGACGCTCCTCAATAAGTATTTCGGATACAGGCTTCCCTTTGACTTCAACCGGCTTGCGATTCTGATAAGGCGTGAAGTCAGTGATTGGAGGGGGAACGCTCATAATCCCTTTTTCGACCATGATTCGCTCAAATTCTTCTTCTGTAATCGGCGGATGATTTTGCGCCAGTAACATCAGTTCTAGCTCCTCTTGCAACTCTTCTTGTTCATCAGGCCTCAACATCTTGACGAGTTCCAAGACTTGTCGCAGTGTGACTTTTTTCATTGACCTTTCTCCTTCATCAATTTTAGGTGGGAGGTGTTAGGTGTTAAATGTTAATATTATAGCATGGGTGAAGGCTGGGAACAATGAATTTTTCCTTCAATAAATAGGGTTATCTGCAAGAACTCTAACAAATGGAAGTGAATTATGGTTGAGAACGGATTGAGGAAAGCCCAATTGTTCATTCAAGCGGCTGAACTTTGTCATCAGACCGGATATTACGACTCCGCGGCCAGCCGCTGCTATTACGCGGTATATCGTGCGTCAATCGCCGCCCTTCAAGCGAATGGATATTCGCGAGAAAGCTGGAATCATGGGACGTTGCAAAGGCTATTTACCCAAAAACTGATTTCGGAAAAAGGGGAATATCCTGATCGCTTTGCAGAATATTTGAAAGTATGCTATGATTTACGGGTGGACGCTGATTATGAAGATGAATTGGTAACTGAAGAAGAGTCCAAGTTAGTTTTGAATTGCGCAAAAGAATTTGTGGAAGCCATACAGGAGGTGTTAAACCGTGGATAGATCAGAATACTTGAACCGATTAGAATATTGGGTGAGTGAGATCTGTTCAGTGGCGAAGGAATTTGACCCGGACGCTGTCATTCACATCACAAAGGACACAATCGAGGATGAAGACATCGACGTCAAGGTGTACATGCCAAAGGAGAAGAAATGGGAACTTCAACAACAGCTATCGAAAATGACCAGCCAAATCTTGATGAAAGAAGGCTATAACATTCTGGCACTTGCGTTGGACATCAAGAATATACCATTTTACGTCAATGCTCAGAAGCCAATGGCTCATCAAGAGCTGAAATCAAAAGCAGAAGCGCACGAAAAGGAGGGAACCAACGAATGAGTTATTTTCTTGAGGGCACATCGATTGAGCTCTGCCACGAAGTCGAGACGGGGGATATCCGCCACGCTGTCTTCGATTTCGATGGGACGATCTCCATGATTCGGGATGGCTGGCAAAACGTCATGGTGCCGATGATGGTGGATGTTCTAATCGCAGAAACGCCGACGACGGAAGGGCGCGAGGCGCTCGAACGGATCGTTGTTGAATTTGTGGATGGGCTCACCGGCAAGCAAACCATCTATCAGATGCTCCAACTGTGCGAGGAGGTCAAGAAGCGCGGCGGTGAACCGAAAGCACCGCTGGATTATAAAGACCTGTATAATTCCCTGCTCTTACCGATTGTGAATGAGCGAATCGCCCGGTTGGAGCGCGGAGAGATCAAAGGCGAAGAGCTGCGCCTGCATAAGTCACTGGAGTTCCTACAAAAGCTACAGGAGCGGGGCGTGAAACTCTACCTCGCCAGTGGAACGGACATCGAGTTTGTTCAGCATGAAGCAGACCTCCTCGGCGTAGTGCCTTACTTTGACGGTGGCATCTTTGGGGCGTTGCGAGAGTATAAAAACTTTTCCAAAGCGATGGTCATCCAGAAAATTCTGACGGACTTCAACCTCAAAGGGAGCGAACTGTTGATCGTCGGTGACGGATATGTAGAGATCGAAAATGCAAAAGCGGTCGGCGCGATTGCGGTGGGAGTGGCATCGGTGGAGAATAACCGCTACAACATGAATGCGGACAAGCGTAATCGGCTTATCCGAGCCGGGGCGGACATCCTCATTCCAGACTTTCGGGAGGGGGAGCAATTGATAGCGTATCTGTTGAGGAATGGCAATTAAATAACTCAGTCATTGGGTCGAAGTAGAAAGATCCATTTCGCCAGTTGACGACTTGGGTAAAATGTCGTAGGAGATACGGAAATCACGGATTGGAGCCAGACCTAAAAAAATGTGAAACCTGATACGTCATGTGTTTTACGTTTCAGTCAATCGGCTGTGCAGAAATCCAGTGACGGCCTCTGCCGATGCAAGCAGTGTCATCCCGAGGCTGTCCATGTCCTGTTTGAGTCCAGGGGCGTCAAAACCCCCTATCGTAGTCGATGAAACACTTTCCCACGTTTGGACGCAAGGCTGCATCCGCGCGAATGACTGCATAGATGAGCGCGTCGGTTCGTTTTATGGCATACCGATCTTGGAAGTCAAGACAATCGGCCCAAATTTCTTGAGAGAGGTGTAGCCATGTCACGATTGGAAGAATTGCTGTGATGGTCTGATCGAAACATCCGCGTTCAATGTCAGAGATGTCATTGAGTTCTCGAGCTTCTACTTCAAGCGCAGTGCTTTGGGATTGATACAACGGATTTTGACTCCGACCAAATTCTCGGCTTTCTCGGCGCATTTGCTTGATGGTATCACCTCTTTGAGCGTTTCGCCGTTCAGCCTTTTGATTCCCCTCCCACACGATAATCTCAGGAAGGCAGAAATCGATCTTGCGCTCTTCAGCGAGCGAAAGAACAAAAGAGGAAGCCACGAATCTTTCCTGTTGAAAGACCAGATCAAGTAACCAATTCGTTTCGGCATAAACTCTCATTCTTCTGGATTCCTTTCTACAATACCATGTTTCAGTTTTTCAACGACCCCTAGCTTCGTGAGCTCTTCTTTGTAAGGGACCTCGTTACCTGTCCAATGAAAGATAATCAGACTCAACCAATGTTCTGTTAAACCCTGTAACCTGTCGTGGCTTAACTTCTCGACAGGTTTTTCTCCTTTGTTATAAGGTCCGAGCGCGGTCGCCGTGTCAAACATCGCAATGGGCTTTTCCGTATGCGAATCCCATAGTTCCATCTGGAATGGTGACACGACCAGAACATAGTCCGCGTTCAAGCGTTTGGCGTAGCCTTGCGCCTGCTGGAAGTAGAAGAGACGCCGCTCGTCGGTGAATCCATCCACGCGAGCCACCCTGCCAAAAATCACCGGGAAATCCTCTGTGTCTAAAACCACGAAGTCGTATTTCTTCTTGACCATTTGTCATCACTCCCTTCTGTGAATCAACGAATTAACCTTGAATCGACAATTGACCATCGTCAATTGTCAATTCAATCATGCACCGCCTCAGCCAACACCTCAATCAGGTGCCTTGCCTCTTTGCCTGTGCCCTGTTTGACCTGCTCACGGCAAGAGATTCCCGCCACAGCCACTTCAAAATCACCCTTTTGTTCGTTGATGGCTTTGAAGAGTTGGCGACCCCCAATCTTCATCGACACGTCGTAATGCTCGGCTTCGTAGCCGAATGACCCCGCCATGCCACAGCAGCCGGAATCGATGACCTTGACGGTGTACCCCGGCGGCAAACTCAGAATCTGTTCGGCAGGCTTCATCCCGATCAACGCCTTCTGATGGCAATGCCCATGCAGCAAGATCTGTTTCTTGGCGTCCGTAAAGTTCAGATGCAATCCCCCTTTTTCGTGGCAGGCAAACAGAAATTCCTCAATCATGAATGCGTGTTGCGCGATGAGCTTGGTATCTGCACCGGGGAGGAGATCCACGTAATCATCGCGCAACGCCGAGAGACAACTCGGCTCGCAGCCGACGATTGGGATGCCCGCCGCCGCGTAAGGCAGGAGGCGTTCGACGTTGTAACGCGCATTTTCAATCGCTTGCTCCAGCATGCCTTTAGAGATCATCGGACGGGCACAACATCGCTTGTCTGGCAGAATAACCTCAAATCCTGCGGCTTCAAGCACGGCAACCGCGGCTTTCCCGATGCTCGGATAGTTGTGGTTCATGAAGGTGTCGTGGAAAAGGACAACCTTTTTGATTGCCCCCCCCTCTGTCCCCCCCAATTTGGGGGGGAAGAAAGGGGGGGGGATTTCGGATTGTTGTGCTTCCATCCTGATCAGCGGGCGAGCCGCCCGCTCTACTTCCTTCCATCCTTCCTTTTCTTCCGATCTTCTCCTCTTCCAATCTCCCTGTCTCGTGTTTCGATGTTTCTCAAACCACTTCTCGAAGGTCTCTCGCGCAAAATTTGGCAACGATCTCCGCCGATCTATTCCAACAAATTTTTCCAGTGCCCACTTGGAAATGCCGCTATTCATGAGCCAATTCGATATCGGGGCAAACGCTGACCCAATCTCGCTGAGTTCGGCGATATTCCCAAAGAGCCGATTCCGCAAGGGCAAACCGTGTTCTTTGTAATAGTGGGCAAGAAATTCGTACTTGAGCTTTGCCATGTCAACGTTGGAGGGACACTCTGCCTTGCACGCTTTGCACTCCAAACAGAGGTCTAACACCTCATAGAGCCGCTTGCTCTTGAAATGCTCATGCGGCAACGCCCCCGATATGACAGCTCTGAGGGCGTTTGCACGTCCGCGTGTGGAGTGCTCCTCTTCCATCGTCGCCATGTAGGAGGGACACATTGTCCCCGTCAGTTTCTTGCGGCATGCCCCAACGCCATTGCACATCTCGATTGCGGATGCGAATCCGCCTTGACTGGAGAAGTCGAAATAGGTGTCGATTTTGATCGCGCGGTAGTTTGGGCCGAAACGCAAGTTTTCCGTCATCGGCGGAGGGTCGATGATCTTGCCGGGGTTCATGATGCCCGTCGGATCAAACGCGGCTTTGACTTCGCGGAACGCCTGATAGAGCTGTGGACCGAACATACTCTCGATCCATTCGCTTCGCACCAGCCCATCTCCGTGCTCACCGCTCATCGCACCGCCGAGCTCCAACAGGAGGTCTCGGACGCTTTGCGCGATGGAGTGCATCTTTTGAATATCTGTATCCTTTTTAAGATTGATGATGGGACGGTTATGCAGCAGACCGACGCTGGCATGGGCGTAGTAGGCAGCCGTTGTGTCGTGGTCTGCGACGATTTTCTCAAAGCGGCGGACATATTCCGGCAAGTCTTTTGGGGCAACCGCCGCGTCCTCGACAAACCCAACCGGTTTATAGTCGCTTTTGACACCCATCAGCAACCCAAGCCCCGCCTTCCGAGTTTCCCATACCCGCGCTTTTTCCGCCGCCGTCATGCAACGCACGAACGCATAGCCCAACCCGATAGCTTTCATTTTGTGTTCGAGGGCGTCGAGTTTCGCCAGCAGTTCACCTTCCGATTCGCCATAGAATTCAACCGCGAGAACTGCCCCGGGAGTACCTTGGACAAAGTCGCGGAGGCGCGAATACTCCAACGAGCTCTTGGTCATATCAAGGATGGTTTTATCGATCAGCTCGACCGCAGAAGGTGCTTCTTCGAGAATTGGATTCACTGCTTCCATTGCCTCGATTAGCGTGTGGAAATGAATCACATCGAGCGCAGTCATCTTGGGAGTCGGCACAAGGTTGATCTTCGCTTCGACCGTCGTTGCGAGCGTTCCCTCCGATCCAACGACAATTTTGGCAAGGCTAAACGGGTGTGTTGCATTGTTGCCATCCCGTCGGTACGGCGTCACTTCTTTGGAGCCTGCATCGGAGACGAACTCATCAAGGTTATACCCCGCGACGCGGCGCAGGATGCGTGGAAAACGTCGCCGGATTTCGTCGGCGTTCTCCTCCGCGATACGGCATATCTCGCGATAGATATGGCTTTCGCGGGAAGTTCCCTGCTTTTTAGCAGCAAGCGCGTCAAGCGAGATGGGTTCAGCGGTGATTTCCGAGCCGTTGGAGAGCAGCAGCTCCAGCGAGATGACATGATCGATGGTCTTCCCATAGATGACCGAATGCGCCCCCGCGGAGTTGTTTCCAATCATACCCCCGATGTTCGCCCGGCTACTCGTCGCCACATCGGGGGCAAACATCAGGTGATACGGCTTGAGATGGTGATTCAATTCGTCAAGCACAACCCCCGGCTGAACACGTGCCCACTGCTCCTCAACGTTGACCTCAATGACCTTGTCCATATATTTGGACATATCGATGACAATCGCTTGACCGACGGTTTGCCCCGCCAGACTCGTCCCCCCCCCACGCGGCAGGAGAGGCACGTTGCGCTCGTAAGCGATTTGGATGGTTTTGATGACATCTTCTTTATGTCTCGGAATGACGACTCCAATCGGCTCGATCTGGTAAAGACTTGCATCTGTGCTGTATAGGACTTTGGAATACGGATCGAAGCGCACCTCGCCCTCGATCTGTTCGGTGAGTACCTGTTCAAGTTCGTTGGCTAAATTATCCATTATGAGCACCTCACTTTCTGTTTTTATTTTTTCGCACCACAAAAATCTTAACACAGCCGATGCAAAAAGTCTATTGAAATTTTGGAGACGTGAAACGTGAAACGTGAAACGTGAAGAATGCGAGGCGCCTCATGGTGCTGTCCAGCGAGGAATAAGAACGGATTTTATATGAGCGCGGGCTACTCAATTTCAGTCCCAGATGACGTCTGCTTCGGTGCCGACTCGTCCAGATTTATCAGCTTGCGTTTGGCTTGCTGAAGGCATGCTAATGCCTCCTCAAACGGAAACGTCCACGGTTTGCCTGTCGGATGGGGATAGATCTCAAGTATGGGTTCGCTTTCCTCTTGAGAGATTTCGCACCAAAGGACATTATCGTACCATAGTTCAGCGACGAGGTTTTCTCGATCCGGCAGACTCGCTATCGTAATTTCCATTTTGGTTGTCATGGTTGGCTTTGGCACCGGCTCGTCCGGGCCTAACAGTTTGCGTTTGGCGTGTTGGAGGAATACTAACGCCTCCTCAAACGGAAACGTCCACGGTTTGCCCGTTGGATGGGGATAAATCTCAAGTATGGGGTCGCTTTCCTCTTGAGAGATTTCGCACCATTGTATCTTATCATCCCACAGTTCAGCAACAAGGTTTTCTCTATCGGGTAGGCTTGCTATCTTAATTTTCATCTTCGTTGCCATATTTCAAAAACTCCTTTCAAGTTAGGGCTCGATAAATCCTATCAGGGTGCCATTACTGTCATAACGTAACCCCCGGCCATCGGGTGCTCGGGCCTCTATGACTTGACCAAAACGGGAAGAATAGACGTTTTCAATCTCGGTACCCGGTGTCGTTAGAATATCATCGACAATTTCTTGACCTGCTTCTGTCTGAGATCAATCGTCGTCATAGTTCTACCTTTTCTCCCTTAATCCCCGGGCCAGCGTGCTAAGGCCTAACGGCCCCGAGTTCAGCAACTTGCGTTTCTACAGCAGCGAACTCACGCGCCGCTACCGCAAGCAAACGATGCTTGATTTACGCAGTTTAGCAAGTCGGCTGCAACGAGTTGTTAGCCGCCGCCATGTGAACATGGAAGCATGAGAGAAATTGATGTATGCAGTACCTTTGTTTTCTCTAAAAGTTCTTCTTGCTTAAATCGTAAAGCAACTGCTCTATCTAATAATTCAACTATTGATTCAAGTCCACTTGAAGATTCTGGAACATCAACCTTTAGTTTCAGGAATTGCTTTTGATTAAACCTGTTTCTACTTGTTTTAGTTGAACCCGTAGAAAGCGCGTCTACCCTTGAAAGATATTTTGGACTATTCAGACAATGTACAATGTACCGGCTCAACAAACTGGAATTTGCTATATCACTACTGACAATGAAAGTCGGGAACTCGCCCGATACGTAACAATCGTCGTGCGATTCATCAATGACGGCGAATGATCCTTTGAACGCAAAAAGACGATTATAAATCACCTCACCAGCCGTTACCTTATACAAGGTCTTTCCTTTTATTTGCTTGCCAAGTTTTTCTTCCCTTATGAAAGTTCCGCCGCCCCACCAACGTACCCCAAGTAATTTGTATGACTTGTCGTTCTCGACTATTTCTCTAATTTTTGTTTCTTGGAGCAATTCACCTAATTCAAAAGTTCTGTATATCTGGTCGTTGAACGTCGTTTGAATTGCAGTCTCTATAAAAGCGTTTTCCTTATTGATTTGCTCCAAGAGGAGCATAACTTCTGAATGAGTGCCAGTTACGCTTCGTTCTTCGTGGTTTTGATGCTGAACTGCATAATACTCAACGTCAAGACGATCTTCGATGGTTGAACCCCAACTATTCTTGTGCGATTGAAATTTCTTCTCACCTCTCAGAAAATCCTTGTATGCGAACAAGATGTCAGGTAGTTCATTCCCAGGAATCTGATCTCCGTTGGGCGCATAACCCGTATTTTGCGCTATAGCCATAAAGGTTTGGTTAGAGCCTACATCATCTGGACCATTTTTCTTTTGAAGTAAAATGACACTTGTTTTTGCCCTCGCCCCATATCCTTCAAACGTCTCAGTAGCCAGACTAATGATGCCCGTTATATGGGCATTTGCTTTGATGTAATCATGGACGTAACTTGTCGTTGAGTTGTTAAGCACACCATCAATGACCACAATTCCTATGCGGCCACCGGGTTTAACTAATCGTATTGTTCGCTCTAGTGCAAGTATTAGCCGCGATTGAGACTTGCGGCCATTGCCCAGTTCAAATGTTTTTAGGATTTCCGGATCGTTTTCAAACGAACCGAATGGCGGATTGGTCAAACAAATATCGAACTTCCCATCTTCGATGGAACCGGGAATATTGACGAGTCCATGACGCATGAAAATACCTGCACTTCCATCGCCATGAACCATCATATTCATCTTACAAGCCTGCGCGGTGCGTTCTTTCCAATCCGTCCCAAATAACGATCGGCTTGATAGTTCGTAACGCCAGCGTTCCTTTTCTTCATCAGAAAAATCTTGCAGACGAATCTTTTCGCCGACGACCTCAAAGGCGTATATCAAGAAGCCGCCAGTACCACAGAAAATATCGACTATCTTCTCACTGATTCTTGGGTTGATTGCCTCAACGATGAATTCAACCACATTTCTGGGCGTGAAATACTCGCCAAGTCCGCCTGTAAATGTCTCACCAAGAAAATATTCAAATGCTTCGCCCTTCACATCAAATGCCGTCAGTGACAGGTCGTAGTTTTCAAATAGGCCTACGATCTTCCGAATTGTTCTATCCTGTAAATTGATGGATGTTTCCGGCAAGAATAGACCGGCATACCGCGTGTCCTTCTTTGTTTCTTCAAATATATGCTTGACAACATTTACGCCAAGCCGTTGCAAGGTGTCATCAAATACTGATAAAGTGAACCTGACGCCACCAGAGTGCTTTTCCTCATAGAGTTTACAAAAGAGTACCTTAGCCATCTCATCGAAGGCTATGGTCGGATCATATCCTTCATTATTCCGTATTTCGTTGTGGCATGACTTCAAGATGCTTTTGAATGTCTGAATGTCGTCAATGATGAAAAGTTCTCGTTTGGCCTCAGCGCGTAATGCGTCTTGCGCTTCCTTGTTTACCAAATAGCCGAGAAGGTTCTTTTGTAAATCATCTCGGCTTGGTAATCCTGAAATCCTGCCTTTCGTTACCGTATCAAATACTTGAACTTGAGACCCGTTTGTTATGAGCGCGAGCGGAGCAATTTTGGGCAAAAGCCTTGCATAAGAAATTGCTTGCTCTTTGACGCGGCGATCCAGTATTTCATCAGGCTTCTTGGTTTCGCAAAGTAGAAGTGGGGTATCTTTTCGCGGAGAAGAGTAGACGACAACATCGGCGAAAATCTTCTTGGTTTTACGCCCCTCTTGGACTTCAATCGCTTTCTCGAAGTCACAACAAGACTCTTTATAACCCTTCTCTTTAAGAAGGGGAAGTAGAAACCTGATCTTTACATCTTCTTCGGTAAAGAATTCCATAATCGATCCTGTGTGTAATATAGCCGACGACGGATAGAGGGTAGGCGGCTAACAGTACGCGAGTTAGACCGCTGGATCCCCTTTTGATGGCGGCACGGAGACGCCCCCCCAGCGATCTAACTTATAATTAGACGCCCGAATCGCCGTCTTATTTTACGGCGATATGAACGCCGAATCTGATAAATACGTCTATTGAGCCGTCTAATCAAAAATATAGACCCTTTAGACGGCTCATTCACTTGCTAATTATTTTAAGTTACCGCCACGCCCGCTGGATCTTCGCGATGGCTTCAACGATGTCATCCATATCCTCGCGTGTATCGAGCAGGAGATTCTGGAATAGCCAGACGCTTTCTTTGCACACTTGCTCTGTTACGGGACACGGGAGTTCACGAATCAGTCCGGGGTATTTCTGAGCGAGGTGTGCCATGCCCGCCTCCCGCGAAAGTGGGGAACCGTATCCACTTGAACAGGGAACCCCTTCAGCACGCAAGGCATCAAGAAACTCGCTTCGTGGCTTCCCACCGAATCCGTCCGGGTTGTACCTGGCATAATACAAGTGATAGCCGTGCTTGGAGACCCAGGGACTCAGTTTCGGGGGCGTAATGCCTTCGATTCCCTTGAGTTCTTTGGAGAGATAAGCGGCGTTCGCGTTGCGAAGGTCTGTCTGCGCCTCCAGCTTTTCCAGACGGGGGATGAGCAACGCGGCGAGATACTCCGATGGACGGTAGTTCCAACCAAGGCGTGGATACTCCCATCGTGCCCCGCCGGGGGCGCGTCCGACGTTCATGAAGGCGTACACTCGGTCCCGAACGTCTTTATCATGCGTTGTCACCATCCCCCCTTCGCCAGAGGTGAGATTTTTGCTCGATTGAAAACTGAATGCCCCCGCATCACCAAGTGAACCGACCTTCTTTCCCTGATATTCGCCGCCGTGCGCCTGCGCACAATCCTCGACAATTTGAAGCCCATGCTTGTCAGCGATACCCCGTAGGGCATCCATGTTTGCGGGGTGCCCTCCAAGATGCACCGGCAAAATTGCCCGTGTGCGATTTGGCTGGATGGCAGCTTCCACCGCAGCCGGCTGGAGCGTAAAATTATCCGGGTCGATGTCCACAAACGTAACCGTACACTTCCGATCCAGTGCTGCACTCACTGTTGCGACAAAGGTATAGTTGGGGATAATCACGTCGCCGCCATCGCCGAAACCGTCCAAATCCAGCACACCCGCCAGCGCCGCGCTGATGGCGTCTGTGCCGTGCGGCATGAACACCGCATAAGTCGTGCCTGTATAGTGGGCGTACCGTTCAGCAAGCGCCTCCGATTTCTTTCCGCCCAATCCCTCAACACCACTGAGATAGACTTCACGTAAACTCGGTTCAATATCCGACTCCCATTCCTCAATGGTCGTCAATGGCCAAGACGACCAAGGCTTCGTTCGCGTATCGCGGACGGGTGTTCCACCCGATATGGCTAATCTGTCTTTCATGAATCTCTCCTTTTTATTATGGTCCAATTTTAATTACCTAATTTTGCCACCTATAAACCGGTCATACAGGGCAGGGATTGATCAACGTAACGCAAAGTAAAGGTTCGCGGGCTAGAGTTAATCTGTATGGAAGCAGAGCCATTCTCCCCTTTTCTTCCTTTTCTTCCATTCTTCCACTCTTCCCAGATACCCAGTCATTTAGATGGTTCAGCCTGAACTCCCCGCCTTGCGGGACAGGCTGGCAAGTTCAGCTACCAAAATAATTCTGTCTGACTACTTATTGCATCGTACCCATCAGGAATTAGAAAACCTTCACGCCTTCAGTCTTCAACCGCACACGATACACCGATGTCCGTGCGGTGATATAGAGCGTCTTCCTGTCAGAATCCCCAAAAGCACAGTTCGCCGGAAGTTCGGGGGTGACGATTGTACCCAGATGCTCCCCTTTCGGTGAAACCACCCACGTCCCTCCAGCGCCTGTCACATACAGAACCCCTGCGACGTCCACCTTCATGCCATCGGGGACGCCCTCCGCGTCAATTGCCATGTCCACAAGGACACGCCCATTCGTGAGCGTTCCATCGGCTTGCACATCAAAGGCGCGAACATGACGACGCGCCGAGTCATCAATGTACAAGGTCTTCTCATCCGGCGAAAACGCAAGCCCGTTGGGTCGATCAAAGTCATCGACCAGCAGCGTCAATGTGCTATCGGGAGCGATGCGGTAGACGCCTTGAAAATCGAGTTCGCGTTGCTCCGCGGAGACACCATACGGCGGGTCGGTGAAATAGATGCTCCCGTCGGATTTCACCACAACATCGTTGGGGCTATTGAGCCGCTTTCCTTGATACCGCTCCGCAAGCACAGTAATCGTGCCATCGGGTTCTGTCCGAGAAACGCGACGATTCCCGTGCTCGCACGCGATGAACCGGCCCTGCCGATCATAGGTCAACCCATTCGAGTTACCGCTTGGGTCACGGAACGTTTGGACGTTCCCATCGGCTGTCCACTTGACAATCCGGTTGGCTGGAATATCACTGAAAAGCAGGTAGCCATCTGGATGCCAAACGGGCCCTTCCGTAAATTGGAATCCCGTTGCGATTCGTTCAGGCTCGCCAGCGAGTATGTTTGCTAAATCGGCTTGGCTGTTGACGACGCCGAAGATGCCGATGCTGAGACAACTGCTTAACCATAAGTTGCGTGTTTTCATTATGTTTAATCTCCTCCGGTAAACCGAGAGTCTTCGACTTGCTTTTGATTCGTGTAGAATTGGGTGAGTTGTATAGGAATCTATCCCCCACACGCCCTAAAAATAATGCTGGCTATCAAGCTTGCCGCTACCGCCCAAATGCCACTTCCAATGACTTTCGCCCAGAAATGGATGGGCCTGACGGTTTGGTGAATGGTCGCAATCATCTGGGAAGTACTTTGATCTATTTTCGTTGCGAGATATTCTGTCGATTCCGCTATATCCTCTGACAGCAACACTATATCCTCTGACAGCAACACCATCATCTCCTTCTCCGTCAACCCCTCCAGCCCACGCTGATCCAATCGGATGTGAATATCCTTCAATAAGTCCTCTGAGTATCGTTTGCGCATTTTTCCTCCTCATGCGTAAAGCGCACAATGAATTCGAGATAGGCAATAAACTCCATCGGGAATTTGAAACATGACCTTGAACTCATCTCATCCCTTACGTTTGCCCCCGCGCATTTGTTGTGAGCCGCAAGAAAATCTCTTCAAGCGTCATTTCGACGGAACGCATTTCGAGCAACCCCCAACCGTCCTGCGCAATGCTTGACGAGACTTGCGCCCGAATATCTGCATTCAGATTGTAATGGAGGTGGAAAATCGGATAGTTGCTAACGCTCAAACCCTTGCTTCCGACCCCGACGACATTGGGGATTTTTTCTAAGGCGGCTTTGATCTCCTCCGCTGGCCCCGCCACCTCCAAGTAAAGTGTTTTCGCATCGCCGAGTTCCGTGCGCCCGCCCTCACTCGAATCAATGGAGATAGCGCGTCCATCCGATAACTTCACATCGCCGGCGATCCGGCCTTCGCTGATGACGATCAGCCGTTCGCAGGTCATGCTCGCTTCCGGGAGGATATGTGTGCTGAGAATGATTGTGTGCTCTTTGCCGAGTTCCTTAATCAGCTCTCGGATTTCGACAATCTGGCGCGGGTCCAATCCTGACGTGGGTTCATCCATGATCATCACATCCGGGTCATGAATCAAGGCTTGCGCCAGACCAACGCGCTGGCGAAACCCCTTGGACAACTGGCCGATGATTTGATTGCGGCGTTCCGTCAAACCACAAGATTCAATAGCTATATCCAATCGCGCCGCACGTTTGCTGCGTGGAACCCCTTTGATTTTGGAGACGTATTTGAGATAGCCGGTGACGGTCATCTCCGGGTAGAGTGGCACGTTCTCTGGCAGATAGCCGATGTGCCTGCGCACTGCCAGGGATTCTTTGAAAATATCATACCCCGCAACGGTCGCTCTCCCGCTGCTCGCGGGCATGAAGCAGGTCAAAATGCGCATCGCGGTTGTTTTGCCGGCACCGTTTGGCCCCAGAAAACCAACCACCTCGCCTTTATTGATGCGGAAGGAAATCCCTTTCAGCGCTTGAACGGTGCCGTAATTTTTCGTGAGGTTTTCAACTTCGATCATCTGTTTTCCCCCGTCACACAAATTAATTCATCAGGATAATATGCCGGTTCAGGCTCGGAATCGCGGCTTGGGAGAAAGGAAAGGAAGCAGCCCCTTCCATCCTTCCTTTCCGCCGGGTTGAGTTTATCGAAACCTTCCCTTCCTTCCCTTTCTTCCTCCCTGAAACCATTCACTCATTCACCTATTCCGTCGGCACAATGTTGAGCCGCAGTTCATGTGAACCGTCGGCTCTGGCGTATTCGTAATAGTAGTAAATCTGCTCCCTGACAACAATCGCGTCTATGTACCGCAGCGACCCGGAAGCGTGTGGGGAGGTCAAAATCGGACCCGCCTCCGTCACCCGCTCGTAGTTTCGCAGGTCAAAGCTAATCGCAATCCCCGTGCGTTCCTCGTAGTTTTCCTCAACGCTCGCGCTGCCGTCATAGAAAGCGGTGAAAACCGGGGGGGTATAGAGGAGGGTGCTGATTCGCGCCGCATAGGCGTCCCATCCGCTCTCCCTCGGCGAAAAGATGTCGCCCACCCACCGGAAGTGAACGCCATCGCTGCTGACCGCCAGGCCGGTATGGGATTTCGTAATCCCTGTGTTGTAGACATCAGCCGTCGCGTGCATCTGCTCGCTCAACGCTTTCGCACGCGGCGGGCTTGGGGCGTAACTGAGAATCATGTAGTACAGCCTGCCGAGAATCAGCACGTAAGGGTCTTTGACCCCTTCCGCGTTGATGTCATCCCCGGTAAAAATTTTGATGCGATTTTGAACGTCAAGCTGATTAAAATGCTCACCCGCAATCAGATCCGTTCGCCACTTGTTATCATCCGGGTCGACGTAGCTGATGTAGAGATGGGCTTTTCCTTCCAAAGTCAGGGCGAGGGCGGCTTTTTCCATAGATGGCGTGTTGAGGTCTGCTTTTGAGGCCTCCCAAATCGTCGAGAATTCGATTCCGTCCACGCTTTCCGCGATGTAACAGTTGGTCCCCCGACCCAGTTCACGCGGCTTCTCCGTTCCGAGAGTCTTCGACCTGCGCCGGTAGTAGAGATAAAATTTCCCGGTTCGCTCGTCGTACAGGGTACTCGGCGCGCCGACCCACCACCCCGGTCCGGGGTTTAAGGGTTCGAGGATGGTTATCCCTTCGGCGGGGTCAAACAGCGGCGCGAGACCTAACCAACGTTTGTGGAGTTGATTCATGCGAATTCCTTTCTCCGAAAGCGCGATCATTTTAGAAAAAAGAGGACTAACGTCACAACTTGGATGACTAGGGCGTGTTGACGAACTCGGGCAAATGCGCTCGTAGCCCAAGTTTCTAACTTGGCACCTCGTCCCCAACCAAGATAGAATCTTGGGCTACAGTTAGATTGCGAAACAGTTCGTCAACACGCCCTAATAAACCAATAAATCCAGTAATCAGATAGGCATTCTGTTTTTCCAGTCTGTCAATGGCGTCCGTTTCGAGTTCTTCAATTTTATCAAACCGCTCTTTGAATTTGACTTCTTCAATCTTTCCTAGAATTGTCTTGCTGTTGGCAACGGCATCCGTTCCAAGTTTTTGAACCTCATCAAACCGCTCTTTGAATTTGACTTCTTCAATCTTTTCCAGAATCGTCTTGCTGTTGGCAACAGCATCCGTTCCGAGTTTTTCAATGCTATCAAGACACTCCTTAAGTTTGACTTCTTCAATCCTTCCTAGAACTTTCTTGCCCATGTCAACTAATTCAATAGTGCCAGAGACAATCTTGTAAGCTGATTCTTGGATTGTTTGGGCACAGTTTTTAATATCCTCGATTTGTTTCGTAGCGGCTTCGAGTTCCTTCAGTTCCTCTAAAAGATTGTGAACCACAGTTTCTGTTTCTAAAAGATCAGGATTGTCAGGCATTTTGAGTTCTCCCTAAAAATTGTTGATTGAAGTTTTTAACCGCTTGGAGTGTCAGATTCAACAGAATGTTTACGGATCGGGTAGGATCAATATGATATACCGCTCGTGCAATCGCTCGAGTTGGCAATTCATCCAGAATGATTTCAGCAATGCCGGCTTGAATTGTCTCAGAGTCCTCGGTTCCCTCAAACCACGCCCCGAGATATGTTAGAAACTGTAAAGCAGTCTCCTCTTGTCCCGAGACAGGAAGATTCTTGAGGTTCTGGAAACCTGAACGAATATCGCCGAGTGCCTTTTCTACCTCCTTATTGGGTAAGAGCAACCGAGCAAATCCTCTCAAAAAGTATAAGCCCGGGTGGCTGGGATAACTTTCTAAAGTTCTGCTGCATCCCCACAGAACCTGACTGACACGGTCTACATCTCTCAATAGTAGTTGATCTGATTCTTCATCTCTTTTTTCCAGCACATCCCACCACTCCTGTGACTCAATTCGCGTTGCCAGTCGCAAAAGTGGTTCGGTGAACGGTGATCTTTCGAGATAATTTAACAACGCTTCCCTAATATCTTCGTCCGTGCGACAGGTTCTAGCAACTTCAGCGATCGTACTAATTGCTGCTCGGCGTTTTTTCGCAATTTCCTCGTATACGAATTCAATCAAGCAGCCCAGGCACTTTTCAATTGAGTTTCTGCCATTACGCTGCTGAACGTTCTGATCGGTTGCCGTTTGATCTTGCGTTTTATAACGGGCAATGTAGGATTGCAATCGTCTTAGGTACTCACTTTTTTCTCTTTTAACAATTGTCACTTCAAAATGATTGGCGTTGAAGTCTATTGTATAATCCTGAACAACACTGATGATAGAAAGACGATAGATCGCCTTTTCTCGTTTGCTCTTTATCTGGTCGCTACCCCCAAATGGAATTTCTATTTCTCTGCCCCCGTTAAGTTCCAGCGTGTTGAGATGACGGTAAATGAATTCATTCAACAGTTCTTTGAGTGTTTCCATCTCTCCACTTGGACCTCGAAAGGCGTTTCTGTGAAAGTACATCATTCGGTGAATATCACCGCGTTGAGACCAAGGTGGTTCTGACAATTGGACTAACTCGTCGGGTGTGAGATTCTGATCCAAAAACCTGTCGGCGTTTGCAGCGTTGTCGTCCGAGAAAATGAGAGTACAAATCGAATCTTTCCCATCCCTTCCTGCTCGACCCGCTTCCTGGTAGAATGCTTCAAGTGATTGTGGAATTCCGTAATGAATTGTATACCGGATGTTCGGTTTATCGATTCCCATTCCAAAGGCTTTGGTAGAAACCAGAAGGGGGAACTCATTGATTTTGAACCGTTGCTGGACCTGCCGCTTATGTTTATCCCAGAAACGTTTTCTATTAGGGCGTGTTGACGAACTCGGGCAAATGCGCTCGTAGCCCAAGTTTCTAACTTGGCACCTCGTCCCCAACCAAGATAGAATCTTGGGCTACAGTTAGATTGCGAAACAGTTCGTCAACACGCCCTAATACGATTTCTTACATCTCGCCGGAAAGTCTTCGGCGCATCACCGCTGTAAAACTCAACGGGAATTCTACGCTCACGGGACAGAAATGTACTCACTTCTTCCCCAAACTCCCCATTGACGTGGGGAGCGAAGACGATACCTGATTGTGTACGGTTTCCATTCGTTTCATAAAAATCATGTCCGTTGAATTGAAGTTGACAGGGTAAATCATCTAACACGTCTAAAAGTTGCTGCCGTTTTTGACTTGACAGACATGTGTGAATGCGAAATTTCAACTCTTTGCGGTCAAAAGTTCTCGGATAGATTTTGGCGTCCTCATCGTCAATCCCGACTTCCCTCTGAACATCCCCTAACACAGCGTAGGATGCTGTCCCGGTCAGCGCGATAATTGTCGGTGGAACTTCCTGAAAACAGCAATATTCCTGAACCGTGCGAGCCAGATTGAGATACGCAGTTCGGAAATCATGTCCCCACTCAGAAACACAGTGGGCTTCGTCAATCACCGCGTAAGGCACTGAAAAGGCTTTGGTCATTTCAATCAGGTTGCAGCGTGGAAATATCAACCAGAAAGTCGCCATCAAATGCTGCTAAATTTTGCGTGTCTAAAACGCTTCGTTTTGTACAGATGCTAAATTCCGAAAGTAGATTTTTCGAGACGCCGCTATCAAATTGAACAAATTCAGGAGTTGTGTAAATCAGCAACTTCACTTTGGGAAGCGGCGTACCGATTTCAAGCAGTTTGTAGAATGCTCGAAGGGTTTGCAAAAAATCTAAAACGGCGAGTTGAGCACATGGAACATCCCTTTCAACGACAACGAAGTTCCACTCAGGCTGACTCAGTGACAGTACCGAAGCCCGGAGCGCTAAAAGAAGGATTTTCTGTAAACGGGCGATAGCAAAGGGAGTAAGGACTAATTGTAAAGCCTTTTGACCAAGTTCTGTTCCCCAAAGTGGAGAGTGATAGTTTTGCTCGGTTAGATCAAAATATCGGTCTTGGGAAAAACGGTCTCTTAGTTGTGATAATACATTGCAAACACGGCCATTTCTCAGATCTCTGGTGGGAATTCTGACAACCTGCCATCCATTCTTTTTGAGTGCTTTATTTCTCTTTTCGTCAAGGATATGATCGCGAGGTTCACCATCAATCTCTATAATCGTTCTAATGCCCTTCGTATCAATTGCAAAGTCAACACGCTGATCGAAAAACTCTTCTACTTCATCTTCTTTGACCAAGCTCTCAAAGCCTCGTTGTGGTTCAGTTAATTGAAGCGTATGAGCACCAACGTTAGGTAGAAAGCTATAAAAGAAAGTCCTCTCTGCATCACTATCAAACGGATTGTGGAATAATTCCATGTTTGTTAAGCGCGGGTCAACAATGCAGTGCGCCCTTGTTAGCAAATCTAACCATTCTCCTTCAGTTTCGGAGTCAAGCCTTGGGTGAAAAAGCTCAAAACTGCCGATTTCTGAGTCCTCCTGGATGGGGATGTGTGGATGAGGCAACCGGGTTAAAGCGCGTTCCACCAATAAGGAAGGGAAGGTCGGCAGCCCTCTGCTGAGAAGATTCTCGTAAACGGCAATCAATTTGGCGTCCGTCGGCAGGCTCCGGGGATTTTGAGAGGGAATGATTGCTTCACAACTGAAAGCGCATAAACTTTTCAAAACAGATTCAAAATCCAATCCAGCAGCACAGTCTAAGCCAGCAATTTTGGGCTTCAAATTGTGCAAATACCCTAAATAGAATCCGCAATTATAGAAGTTCATTTCAGTGTCCTCGCTTTCGCCAATTTTCCGGGGGTGGCAGTTGGTATTATAACTGATCGCCCGAAAAAGATCTAGCCCTTTGTTGGGTTGAGGCGGTGCCCCGATTCTGAGAGCCTGTTTGAAAAGTCCACAGAAATCCTTAGGAAGGTTCATCTTCAACTCAATTCGTTGAGAAATCTGATCTCATGCCTCAAACCGTGGCAAACCGGCGTTGTCACTCTCCGAAGGTTATGGCTGATTCTTCAACTGGTCACTCAAACTGGCGGTAATAAGTCTCCACCGTTTCAGAGTCAACCGTATCGTCCGGCGTCATGCCCAGCCGTTCATAGAGCTTACGTCGTGCCCGCATATCCGCCAGAAGAATCGCGCGGGCGTGTACCGCCACCTCTTCAGCGATGTCCTGTGGCACGACCACCACGCCATCGCCATCGCAGCCGACGATGTCGCCGGGACGCACCTGCACGCCGCCGCACCCGATGCGCGTCTGAACCTCCGCCACCTCAATGCGTCCGGGGATAATCGTTCGTCCACGCGCACGGGCGCAGATGGGCGTCTTTTGCAAGATGACTTCGTCCGTGTCCCGGCAGTATCCATCCGTGATGATTCCGACAGCCCCGGCTGCCATCATCCCCAGACTGTTGGCTGACCCCCAAAATCCGACTTCGCGGGAACCACCTGTATCGGTAATGATAACGTGTCCCGGCTGAATCTGGTCACGGTAGCTGACGTTCCCAACCTCCTTGAACCAGATGCCGTGGGCGTTGACAATCTCTTCGGTCGTATTCAGTTTCCACATGGGTCGATTCGCAGGCACACACCGGATGGTGAAGGCAACGCCCCAGAATTTCATGCCTGGCCAAAGGGGGCGCACATCGGGAGACATTAGCCCGATATCAAAGTAACCGACCCCGTCCATCGCGTCGCAGACATCCACGACGCGCAGATATTTATACAGTTTGCGCAATGCGAAAGCATCTTTATGATTTGTTGTGCTCATGATGGAGAGCTCCTTTCTATCCGAGGTCACCTCGGCTAAAGGTAAGGGTAAAAAGAAAACGTAACTGGAATTCAGGATTCAAGATGCAGGAATTCAGGATGCGGGGATTCAAATGTATCTTGCATCTTGCATCTTGGTTTACAGTTTATCACAGAACGTGAGGGAGTGGAAGTCTTTTTTTTGCATCACCTGTTATACCATTTGTCGTTTCATAAGATACGATTCGTGAAACGTGAAACGTGAAACGTAAAAAGAATCATGCTTCACACATTCCGTATCTGCCAAAGCGCACAACTCAAAATGGTAAAAGTATTCATTGAAAAAGACGCCGCAATTTGGTAAGATTATCCTGTTTCTGTCATCCAGAGGTGTTATGCACTTCAGATTGAACAAACACCGTTCTGCTTGAATTCTGCATCTTGAATCATGGAGGGATGGAACTCACTTCAACCGTTGAGATTTTATCGAATCCCAAGGGACGACACAGAAAGGAAAAAATGGCTTTTCGATTTGCATTCATCACAGATACCCATCTTTATCCAGATGCGCCGCAAAATTTTGGCGGGGATGGTTCACAACAGCAAGAGAGCAGCATCGAAATCTATACGGAACTAATCCGGCAATTAAATGAATTTCAACCTGAATTCGTTATCCACGGCGGCGATATCGTCTGCGGCGGGGACAGCTTTGGGATGACGGTCGATCAATATGAAGCGGCATTGAGACAGGCGAAGCGGTTCGAGGAACAATTGAACGCCCCGTGCTACTACATACCCGGCAATCATGATCTGAACCCGGTGACCGGGGCTAAAGCTGCCTATCTTGAGCACTTTGGCACAAATGGGCGAGCCTATACGAGTTTTGTCCATGAGGATATTCGGTTCATTCTCCTTGACTCGCAGGAGGTGCCGAAAGACCTGACGCACGGACATATCGGCGAAAGGCAACTGGAGTGGTTAAGGGAAGAATTTGAATCCGCAGCGGGCGCAGAACAGGGAGTCCTCTTGTTTGCCCATCAACTCATCTTTCCGCCTCAAGAGTTTCAGGGACTCGGCGCACGAATCGATAATACAGAGGCTGTGTTAGCCATCCTTGATGAGTGCGATCCGCTTCTGGCGACATTTCATGGCCATCTCCATCTGAATCGAGTCATTAAACGGTGCGGCGTGTTATATACCATCACGGCAGCAGTGATCTGTTACCCAATGATGTGGCGTCAGGTGTTGGTCGAAGCGGATGGCATCCACGTAAAATCGTGTCAACTGGAGCTGCCTGAGATTGTCGCCAAATCCGCCGCTGTCAGCCCAGACCGCCATGAGTTACTGTTAGGGAGTGAAACGGATCGAGAGTTTGTCATCCGCAGAAGGCGAAGTTGAAATTTGCAAATGAGCATATAAGCACATCCACTTGGGTGCAAGGTGATTTGGCAGGTTTCATTTTTGCCAGAAAATGACTTTACACTCCAAAATTTCCGGCCCTTCATTTTTGTGTTTACAAAAATGTGGGATTGATGTAATATAAGCATGGCGAATCCGTTTCAGTCCCAATATTATCGAGCGAGCTCATTATATCGATGGTGTCTGAGATTTACCTTCCCGCCCCCTTTTCACCCATGCAATAGTACACGGAAACCTTGAAAAGGTTTAGAACCTTTTCAAGGTTATCCGGTCAAAGACTTCCGCAAAGCTGCAATAGGAGGTATTCGCTATGACGATTCAAGAGCAACTCTCATGGAGCAATGTCAACGATGATAACTTGAACTTCTTCAAAGCCATTGGGTAGATTATGTCACGATCAACCCCCCACCGCCGAAGCTCAAAGATGGCAAGAATCGCACCGATTTCTGGAAGGAAATGCGCAAGCGGGTCGAGTCCCACGGACTGAAGTTGAACAACGTCGGGATGAGCTGCTGGGACGAGATTACCCTTGGTCGCCCCGATCGGGACGAGAAGATCGAAGCCTGGTGTACGCTGATACGGAACCTCGGCGCGGCTGGAATTCCGACACTGGGCTATAACTTTAAGCCCATTGGAAACTTTCGGACGACCTCGGCGGTTGGGCGTGGCGGGGCCCGCTGGAGAAATAGCGCAACTTAATCATCCAGTCGGTGTTTTTATTGTGGGAAGCAGAAACCGAGTTTTTCACCCCCCGTCCACGGGGGGACCTAAAGACCCATCCTGGCCCCCCGCGGGTGGGGAGGGGGAAAACTCTCGGTTTCTCGCCCGCACGTTTTTAAGCAAAAGAGGTGAATGAACATGCGTTTACAGCTTCCAACCATTATTATTTTATGCTTATCCCTCATCGTTATTGTGTCACTCATCTATGTGCAGAAAAACGACCAGGCGATGAGTCGGGACAGCCGCAAAACGGAAAGCGACATATTTAATAGCTTGCGGGAACAAGCACAGCTTGCTTTTAAGGAAAAAAAATATGCCGAAGCTATACAGGTTTACGATGAAGCCGTGAAAGTGCGCCCTGAAAACGCTGAAGTCTATAGTGATCTGGGCTCAGTTTACTACGAATTTGGGATTGAACAGGCGGGTCCGAATTGGCCGTCGTGGGAAAGCAATCTGACAAACAGAACTCCGACCGAAGCCCTCCACGAGCTTCAAACAGCGATAGCGCAAACGGGTTCTGGCTACATTGTTCTGAAAGCAGATCAACCGGAAGTTATCCGGGCAATCCAAGAAAAAGCCAAAGAGGTGGGGGCATATATATACACGGAACAATTGAGGCATGGCGCAACCATCAACATTGTCATTGGACAAACGAAAGAACTTTTGATGAAGGCACGGGGTGTCTTTCTTCGAGCAATCGACCTCAAACCCACTCACGCCCCCGCCTACCGTAACCTTGGATCGATGTACATGAAAATTGGCCAGCGTGATACCGCAGTTGATTATCTACACAAGGCTTACCAACTCGACCCGAGGGACACGGAACTTGAGGAATATCTGAATCAGTTAAAGTAGTCAAAATGCTCCCAAACATGCACAGCCCACTCCAACCCATGACCATTTCGGACATTTTCTCTCGGTCTATGCACCTTTATCGAGAGAATTTTCTCAAGCTGGTCACCATTGTCGCTCCCGGTGCCGTCGCTGAGTTAATCATTTTTCACTTAATTGTCGGTAATCGATATGAAGATATCCGTTCACCTGACCGGCTCCAGGAACCAGAAGTTATGGGAGCGCTGTTATTGTATGCGGTGATGACGCTTTTCTTGTCTTCGATTGTCACAGCGGCAGGAACCATTGTCATTTCAGAGCGTTTTCTGAACAGAGAGATGACTATCGGTCAAGCATACTTACGAGTATTAGATTCGCTATTCCCGTTAGTCGGGGCGCTCATCTGCTTTGCGATTTCAGTCTTCATCGGCTTCATGCTCTTTTTGATACCGGGGATTATTGCTTATGTCTGGTTCTGCTTGACCGCTCCCGTCGTCATGATTGAAGGCGAAGGGGGCTTAGGTGCGCTCAAGCGGAGCCGCGTGATCATCAAGGGCTATTTTGGAAAAACATTCCTTGTCGTTGCTTCGTTAGCAATCATTCAGATTGTTGTGACAATGACCCTTCCCAATCTGATAGGGCGTCTCTCCAATGTTTATATACTGGTCTCACTTTTTTCTAACACGCTGGCACTGTTGATCGAGCCATTCAAAATTGCAGCGACGACAATGCTCTACTATGACCTGCGCATCCGAAAGGAGGGGTATACCCTCCACGTTATGGCAGAAGAATTGAGCGATTCACCCTGATACCATTTCTGAATGAAGAGGTGGCATTATGGCCAAGATGCAAGATACAAGATTCAGAATTCATTTGCATCTTGCATCTTGAATCCGGCATGTGTCAATGCGCGATAGTTCATTAAGCCAATGAATCCTTCACAAATCCATTGACTCATTTACCCACGCTTCACGTTCGGTTGTTGAGTAGCGAAGCGTATCGAAACATCACGTTTCACGCATTAGGTTTTACGGAGGTGTATTATGAGACTCGGAATCGTCGGGATGTTGCCGGGCGACTTCAGGACATTTACAAAAGAACAGATGGAAGCCATCCGGGCGTTACAATTCACAGGATTTGGATTCCATTTTGATGGCGATCACATTTTTGAAGTGACAAACGTCGCATGTGATCAGTTCCATGAATTCATGGCAGGCGAGAATCTGGATGTGGTTCAGTTTGCTATCACCTATAACGAATGCCTGTTCCATCCCAACCCAACCGTTAGGGAACGGGTGACAGCGAAAATCAATCGAGGGACAGAGATCGCACATCAGCTCGGTGCGCATGCCTACTTAATCCGCCCCGGCAGCCTGAACCCGGATGGTCCCTGGACATCGCATCGGGATAACTATCTGCCTGGGAATTTGGAGCGCCTGATCGAGACACTGAAACCCATCGCACAAAAGGCGGAAGCGGAGGGGGTGACCCTCATCACGGAAACCCACGCGGTCTCCATCATGGATTCGCCAGAGACATGCAAGCATGTTGTCAATTCTGTGGGCTCGAATCATCTGCGAATCGTCATGGATGCGGTCAACCATTTCCAGTCCCTTCGGCAAGTTTACAACAGCGCGGAGCGATTAAACCATATCTTCGATGTGATGGGCCCCATCGCGCCGGTGGCTCACATCAAAGATATCAAGGTACAAAATGGCTTGGTCCTCCACCTTGACGAGGAGGTGGCAGGCGAGGGAGAATTAGACCTTGCCGTTATGCTCAAAAGATTTGACGCTCTCCATCCCGATGGCTATGGGCTGATTGAACACTTACCGATGTCAAAAATTCCACTGGCGAACGCCAATGTCCGACGAATCGCTGCTGAAAATGGAATTAACATCTATTAACCTTTGGTGCTCGTTCGCCGGACTCAAGCCCCACAAGAGCTCCCGACGGGGTTGAACCCCGTCAGAAACGGCGTGATGCCCGTTGTGACAAGCCAAACACCAGTGAACTCACACCATGAGTTATTAACCCATTTCCGGTATTAAGAACCATCCGAAAAATAAGGCGAGACGGCATCTTGACCGATAACCAAATACAAGGCTTGATTTTTGAAGCAATTTAGTTTATCATATTAGCATCTAAATAATTCAACCTCACGTTGAATTTGCTCTATGTCAATGAGAAAGGACTTACGCAGTTGAATATCGACGCCCGAAGTTCAACCTTCGGGCTGACGTCGTTTAAGCCCCCTAAACGGGGCTCCCCCAGGGGCATTTATGCCCGTTGGGGAAATCAGCACGGAACTTTAGATCCGTGCGTCAAGTGCGTAACTCCTATGAGAAAGTAAATTCTTAAAGAAAGGTGAAACCGATGTCAAAGAAAATTGGACTCTGGATGTTTACTCCGCTGCTTATAGCCGGTATAGCGACCGGTGCCTATCTACATTCTAACGGCGATACCTATAATAAAACGGTAAGCAACTGCTCCATCAAGGGCTCACAGTTATCATCTGCGACACTGACCCTGGACAGTGGTCAAGCAGTGCGCTGCACCCGGGAAACTCGTGCGATGTATTCTAACGTGGGGGGCTATGATAAAGCCGCCGGCACCTGCCCTATAACGGGAGCGCGTGTATCGTCTGCAACACTTGCCCTGGGCAGCGGTCAATCAGCATGCTGTGCCCGCGAAGCCGCTGGCACGGCTAGAACTATCAATACTTCTGGTTCCGCTGGTATTTCTGACCCACATCAGTCCTGTGAGGTCAAACAAGCTGAATATGCGACATTGAAAGCGGGCCAATCTTGTACGAAAACAAAGACTGACGCCAATTCCGAATCTGATGCTACCCGTGCAACAACTATTGCACTTTCTGCAAAGTAGGTATTCTGTTGATAGTGTATCTTGCCAATGTCACATTTCCCCCGATAGATCGGGGCAGGTGTTTACATCCCGCCTAGCGGGGCTCTGTAGCCCAAGATTCTATCTTGGTTCCCGCGGATGACGTCCTCGGTAGCCCAACTTAGAAAGTTGGGCTACGACTGGATCTCATTTCTAATGTGACATTGGCGAAGTATTACTCGTTTGGATACACAACGCCCTCTACTGTTTCGGCGTCGGATCTGGCTAGGATTTAAGGTCCTAGCCTTTTTTATTGAGTCTGCTTGAGTCGAGATACGCATCAGAGATGAGCGTGTTAAAACAGCCATTCAAAAATTGGAAATCCTAAGAGTCACTTATGGTCAAGTTCCTTATTTATCTTATCTTCTGTGTGCTTGTTCCTTTGCTATCGATCAGCAACTGTGCAAACGAACCGCCTCCTCCTGCTTCTAAGGCAGTTCAACTCCCAAAAGATTTATCCCAAACGCTGCCGCCTCGATCACAGATCGGGGTCGATAAACTCGCTGATGCTGAGACACGCTACAATCGTGGAATATCCTACCAGGCGCAAGGGGCGTTTGACGAAGCCATCCGGGAGTTTGAAGAAGCGGTCCGCCTCCGGCCGGATTATGCCCAGGCGTATAATAATATAGGCACCTCCTATCAATTCCAGGGGAATTATGATCAGGCAATCTCAGCTTACAAACGTGCGATTGAGGTGCAACCAGAGCTCGTCGAAGCGCACCATAACCTGGGGACCATCTACCTCATGCAGGGACAGATCGACGCCGCAATCGTTGCGTATAAAGAGGTGATTCGTCTCAGGCCCCGTCTGGCACAAGCGTATGTGGATATCGGGCGGGCTTATGGGCTCGGCGGTCGATTGGACGAAGCGCTCCCTGAATTCAAAAAAGCGGTTGAACTTGACCCCAACCTTGCGATTGCTCACTATGTACTCGGCGCGGCTTATCGCCACAAGGGTCTGCTCGACGAATCAATCATCGCGCTCAAAAGGGCAATCCAACTCCTGGATGGGCAACCAGTAGGCTTACCTTCGCAGACGCAAGCTTACCTGAATCTGGGGTACGTCTATCGAGACAAAGGGCTGTTGGGTGAAGCCATCGAAGCGTTCAAAGCAGTCAACCGTCTGGATGGGAAAAACGATGAAGCCTATCATGAACTCGGTGTGACGTACACGAAACAAGAGGCTTATGCGGAGGCAATTGTTGCTTTTGAGGCTGCGCTGAAGATTAACCCGGATGCCGTGCAAACACAGAATGCCCTTCGCGTCGCACAGGCAAGACTGGCACGGCAGCGGAGACAGTAGCATACGGATGTCTACAGTGTCAACAGAAATGTCTTAGAGCGTGTCTGAGAAGTCGGACAATAACCTTTTCAAGGTTAATAGAAGCGGTTCAACGCCCAGAAAAGCTGTCCTTTTTTCGTTAATCCCCGGCTTGGGAAGCGGTTTTGAACCTTGAAAGGGTTACGCCACAAAACTTTTCAGACACCCTCTTATACGAGAGGTGTTACTTTAACACCACCATGCGGCGGATACTGACAAAGCTGTCCGCTTCCAGACGGTAGAAGTACAGACCGCTGGCAACCCGTTCGCCACTGTGGTTGCGACCATCCCAATAGGCGGCGCGTTCGCGCGTGTTGTAGTAACCGGTGGGCAGTTGTCCCAGTTCCAAGCGTCGAATTTCGCGCCCCAACGTATCGTAGATGGTGATGCGAACAAAAGCGCTCTGGCGCAGTTGGAAGGGAATCCAGGTCTCCGGATTGAACGGATTGGGGAAGTTGGGCAATAGCTCAGTTTTTGTGGGAATCTCATACGCTATAAGATCGGGGAGTCTTATCTGACTCGCCAAAACCTCATCCGTTGAGATGAGGTGACGTAGCGGCCGCACACCAATGAGCGGAGAAGGCGTTTGGACGGTAATCTCCAGTACATCGCCGATTCCGCAAGCGGAACTTGAGGTGAAATCAACAAAGGTTACACTGTAGCCTCCTGCAGGATGATCGCGGTCAGAAAGGGTGTTGAGGGAAATACCAGTGGACAGGTTCTTGACGGTGATCCGGAACTGATCTTGTGCCTGCCCCGTGACCTCATCAGCCACAGCCCCATAGACTGCCAAAACCGGCGTCCCACCATCAACGGGGTAACCGACTCTCGTTATTGGAGGCGCGGCGGTGGCACGGCCTGAGGCGTTATCCCATCACTTTCAGTGGAATGTGAATCAAACCCAAGCCTTTTGGAACTGTCAAATTAAACCGAGGTGAGCCTTCAGAGGAATCTCCTTTGCGAACAGTTAGTGTGTAGGAGCCAAGACCGCTGCTCTCGACAGTGACTTCGATAAAATATGTCCCATCCTCTGGCACCGAGAAGTTTTCTATCTTCGAGAACCTTGTATTATCACCAAGAACCCGCGTTCCGCCATCTCTTCCGACCAAGGACAGCCAAATCGACCGTTGGGGGTCGTGAGGACTGACTTCGATTGTAATCCGATCACCAGCAACGGCATAAAAGCGGAACCAGTCCGCGTCAAGGCCTCTAACGCCAATCACTCCATCAACAGGCGTGTTAAAGACTATCGGCGTGGCATTTTCTGGGCCATCCCCGTGATCGTTTTCATACCGAGCTATCTTCAGGGTGTAGAAGTAATCATCTCCGCCGCTGCCGCTGACAACATGGCGGCTATCTTTGACTTTCACAAAATATCGTCCCCTGACTGAAGAGATAAGGAAGATATTTGTCTCAGCGTTCCGGGAATAATCTTCGCTAATGGTCTTTATCCCATCGGTTAAAGTGAGTAGTCCCTCAAGAGCAGACCCCGCTCCCGTTGTTGTAATAAGAATATGGTCTTCGCGATTGGCTTCAAAGCTGAACCAGTCTTCATCACCTGAAACCCCAATGACGCCCTCAACAGACGTATCAAGGGGGACCGGTGTAGCGTGTTCTGGGTCATCGCCGTGATCATCTTCATACGGAGTGAGCTTTAGGGTGTAAGAGCGATCAGCCCCACCGTTGTTATTGTAATCCTGGACTTGAACGAAAAATCGTCCACTTTTGGGGGCTGTGAATGCGATACCCGCGCGAAAATCATCATAAGAGACAGCTTCCTGAAGGCGAGTGGTCCCATCTGTGTCAAATAGGGTCAACAAAACATCAAGAGCAGACTCTTTTCCAGTCGTGGCGACTCGAACAGTCTGACCGCTTTGGGCGTCAAAACTGAACCAGTCCACATCGCCAGCAGGGGTAATCACCCCATCAACAGGGGTATTTAATTCGATGGAGGTTGCCACTTCAGCACGATTGCCATGGTCGTCTGCATACACCGTCAGCGTGTAAGGGAGACCATAGCCTTCACCATAGTCACCTTGGATCTGAACGAAGTATCGCCCGTTTTCAGGGAAGGTTTGGAAAAACATGATGCCGCCAGACCCATAAGAGATTTTATGGCGGAAATTATTGAGGGGCGTGACGCCATCGGTGTCAAACAAAGTGTTTCCCTCGTTTCCTAATTGACTTCCTGGGGGTAGGGGTATTCCGATCGGCCTCCTCCTACCGACGTCGCTAGAGGCACCGCTGATAGTGATGGTGACATGTGTCCCACGGTTCGCATCAAGACTGAACCAGTCCACATCGCCCCAATGGCCAATCCGACCCTCAACGGGTGTATCAAACGCTATGGGCGTGGCGTGTGCGGAGTCATCCCCATAATCGTCTTCATACAAGGTTAGTTTCAGCGTGTAAAAGTAATCATTACCCCCACCACCATTATGGAAGTCATCTCGGACTTGAACAAAATATTGGCCGCTACTAGGGATGGGCAATACGAGAGGCGTGTGACCAGGAGAGGAAAATGCACCAAGTTGGCCATCTTTTAGCCTAGTGCCATTTGCGTCAAATAAAGACCAGGAAGCCCGGAGAGCCGATCCCTTTTCGGTCATGTCAATGATCACCCGATCCCCCCCATTGGCCTCAAAACGGAACCAGTCCACATCGTCTGCGGCATTAATCACGCCCTTAACAGAGGTATTCAATTCGACAGGAGTTGCCGTTTCGAGGCTATTGCCATGGTCGTCTGCATACGAAGTCAGCTTCAGGGTGTAAAAGATGGGCTGATCAACGGGTCCAAAGGCATGGCCATCATATAATTTATCATCGAAAATGTTTAGTTCATCTCCATTATTTTTCCTGACAAAATATCTCTGTCCATTAGACAGATCAGATATTTCCCAGGTGCGGTCTTGTTTATCAAGTGGAAATTTACTGATGGTTACTTTTTGAAGTGAAATACCGTTATTTTTGAATTCCTGGCGCAACTCCTCCGAGAAACTGGTGTTGTCTAAATCCTTCAGGAACTTTGAGTTCATGCTAAACAAAAACGATGTATGTGCGATTCGCACGAAAAATCGGCCGCTTTCAGGGACAGTAAACGGTAAAGCAGCACGACCGTCATACGAAGAGCGTTCTGCAATGCGAGTGAACCTATCGGTGTCAAATACAGTTAATTTCACTCGGTGATATGAGTCCCCTCCGGAGACGGAAGCTATAACATTATCCCCGCGAACCGCATCGAAACTAAACCAGTCCACATCATCTTTAGAAAACCAGACCCCCTCAACAGGTGTATTCAACTCAATGGGGGATGCCCTTTCGGGGCTGTTGCCGTGGTCGTCTTCATGCAAAGTCAGCTTCAGCGTGTAAAAACCGTTATCTCCATCGCGAACTCGCACGAAAAATCGGCCGCTTTCTGGAACAGTAAATGCTATCATATGAGCTACGATACCCTCGGTGTTAAATAATAGAGTGACCCCATCGGTGTCAAATAAAGCGAATTCACTCCGGTGATACGGGTCCTTTCCGGTTGTGGAAACGATAACAGTCTCCCCGTGGTTGGCATCGAAGCTAAAGTAATCGACATCGTTTGTGAACCCGATGACGCCATTAACAGGTGTATCAAGTGCAATTGGCGTCGCATGCGCTGGGTCATCGCCATGATCATCGTCGTCGCCAAGCTGCCCCGCAGCATCAATAGTGACGGGTAAACTTGCAACAAATCCCAATATGAGGATCGTGAAAAGACAAAACAGTGTCTTTGGTTGCGTTCTTGAATCCATTGTAAACTCCTTTCAAGTTCGGAAAAGGGACGGCATAGAAAACGTCCTCTAACATTGTACTTTGAGCAATGTTCAAAATAACCCCTGCCTTTGGGCGATTCCGACCAACAAACTCGACCATTTGACAAATCACTTCCATTTTAATCTTCTCCATGGAAAGGCCAATCGGGATTCTGTAATATCCATTGAGAGGCTTATCGTCCGTTGTCGCGGTACCCAATCGGATGTCTTTTCGCGTCAGCCTATCCCCATCCATGAAGATAAAGGCGTGCTCAATCACACTTCTCAATTCCCGGACGTTGCCCGGCCAGGAATACTTTAGCAGAGCGTCGATGACTTCTGGCTCAAGACACTCCTTTGCTGGGGAGCGATCCGAAGGGCTATTAACCAATAGCTTATACCAATTTGCGTTTCAAAAAGTAAGATAACAACCAAACTTCCGAAGTCTTTGAGACTTCGGAAGTTTATTAGACCTTACTTTATAGAATGCGAATTCGTATTAATCCTCAAGCGCACAGTTGTCAACGAAAAACTTTTGGGTAATGCGAGACCCCCTGAACGTTGACTTCTGTCATTTCGCTTCAGCAGCGATGCCCCAATAGCAACGGTTCATCGCTGAGATACTTTGAGATACGCCGCATCACACAGGGGATCTGCGTCTGAGTCTGCCAGGTCCTAATTTTGGGAAGACAACACAGAAGCGCATGGTGAACCCTCCCCGCCTTGAAAGGACGGGGCTTCCATTGTCAATTGCAAATTGCAAATTGCAAATGGGGGATTTCACATTTTGAAATCGATTCATTGCAAAGTGAGCGATTCCTCCCCGCCTTGAAAGAGAGGGGCTTCCTCGCTACATTTTTCAATTTAGAATTTGCAATTTCCTCTCTGTGAATGCCTGCGGCGTGTTCCGCCGGAACAAACACCTGACTGGGTAGCCGATCCGTGAACAGGAACCGCCGGTCAATCCGAAGTATATATCGTTCCATCAGGTGGTCGTTCTTTAAGCGATGAGCACTTAGAGCCTATCCTAAAAATCCTGATTTCGATACGCTTCGCACTCAATCAACGGACTTTAAGGATAGGCACTTAAGACGGTCGATTTCGCGTAAGGGTTGAGTGATAGTACAGAAAAATGTGTCTCTTTACACCAGTGGTGTTACTTTAACACCACCATGCGGCGGAGACTGACAAAGCTGTCAGCTTCCAGACGGTAAAAATAGATGCCGCTGGCAACCCGTTCACCTATATGGTTGCGACCATCCCAATACACAGCGCGTTCGCGCGTGTTGTAGTAACCGGCGGGCTGTTGTCCCAGTTCCAAGCGTCGAATTTCGCGCCCCAACGTATCGTAGATGGTGATGCGAACGAAAGCGCTCTGGCGCAGTTGGAAGGGAATCCATGTCTCCGGATTGAACGGATTGGGGAAGTTGGGCAGTAACTGTGTTTGCTTGGGTATCACCTCACTCATGATGAAGGGATTCACCCGGGCCCGGATGAGTTGTCCATCCGCAGAGACCAGGCGCGCCTCGTCAAGCGAGATGACCCCATTTGGATGCGCTTTCACTTCAATGGTGGCTAAATGCACCCTCCCGACCCACGGGCGCTCCATCCCAAGTTTGGAAGCGACCAGCTTCCCGGATTGAGCGTCAACCTCCAGCAGAAACACATCCGTCTCTTGTGCGCCAGAATCGACTTTCAAGACTCCCTCTGGAGGCATCTGAAGGTGATAACCGAGCAATGGCACGGTTGTTTGGAGTACCACGTCAAGGGACAGGCGATTCCCAACCAGGCGGGGATGCTCGAATTGGATGGTTGCCCATGCGGACATAGAAAGTTGTTCAGGGGCTGCGGGAGTACCGGTGGATTCTCCGAAATGGGAAGCGACAATCACCAGGTCCTGGATGTTCACCACCCCATCCCGGTTCACATCGGGGTTCTCCGTAAGCGGCGGAGTAATCTCCTTCCCGAAGTGGCTCCCGACGATGACCAGATCCAGCAGATTCACCGCCCCATCGTTGTTTACGTCCCACGGATGTGGGGGGATATCGGGGGCACCCAGTCCCCAGACTCCATTCGGAGACACCTTGGCCGTCAGGCAATTGCCATCTGAAACCGCATCCACTGCCATAAAGCGTTCCTCCCCAAGGCGTAGCACGAGGCTGGCCTCTCCCTGATGACAGAGCGTGAGGGAGATGGTTTCAGCCACCAGCGCGTCTTGGAGGGATTTGCCCTGGGTATCAACGACTACCAGTTGCCACAACGGACCCACTGCCCGATAATACCCCTGACTGTTTTTGGCGGCCTCATCAGTGCTGCCCGTGTAAGGGCTCAACTGGACTCGTGCGTTGGCAACCGACACGCTCCCTTGCGGCAAGGCGGCACGCACCGTATCTGAGGCGTGGATGATGCCGCCAAGCTGGATTGTGTCCATCCGCGCTTCACCAGCATCCTGACCATCAGTGGGTGTTGCAACCACACGAATTTGCGCGTCAGGTGCCATGCCGCTCGTATCCAGGCTGTTCCCTTTAGCGATGTCTTGCGACTGATCGCCTTGAAGCACCTGCCATTGATAAGTCACCTGTACGGCATCCCCATCGGCATCGTATGGGTCTGATGCGAGAGCGGTCAGCCCATCCCCCGTGTAGGCAGGCAGTGGGAAAATGGACACACTCGCAATCGTAGGCGGGGTGTTCCCTGCGGTGATGGTCAGCCTGTCGCTCTGAAGCGTGTCGCCTTTTTCCTTGCCATCGAATGGGGTGGCCTCGACATACAGTGTGTCGCCACGGGTCAATGGGCCGCTAAACGTCGCATTCGTCGCTCCGGGAATCGGCCCCTTCTGGTTGTACCATTGGTACAGGATGTGCGAGGTATCCCCATCGTCGTCGGACAGACCCTCTTCTGTTGCCGTCAGTACACTCTTTGTTGTGGGTGGGTTGGTATCCGCCGTCATCTGCACGCGAGAAAGATGCGGCGGCGTATTGCGGATGTAAATATGCTCACTCTCAATGGAATGGCTTTCATCGGTTCCGTCCGTTGCTGTCACGACCACATACACCTCATCACCGGCGTTAAAATACGCACCGGAGAGGCTTGGCGTGGTCATCACTACGTCCTCCATAGCGATGGCAGAACGTTTGATGAAATCTGCCCGGTAGTTCGCATCGGCTGCAATCGGTGTGTTGGCGGGAATCGCCTCTCGCACGACTAAAGGCACGATCATCTCCAGGCCAGGATTGAGTAATTCGAGATGCGCCTGCAATGGTCCAGCAACATCTAAAGTCAATTTCCGAGTTTGCGTCGCGTAATGATACATCTGTTCAGCCGTTGAGCGATTCGGGTAAGTCCAGGTGAACGTCTGTTTGCTACGGCTCTCCACAGGTATCAACGGGTTTGTCGAGCGAACGAGCAGTTCAACGGTTTCCTCGATGGTATAGTCGCCAATTTCATCCAGCGTGACAGGAAAGCTGCCATTCAGAGCGCTCCCCTGCACTTCAGGGATGGGTTGCTCGATCACCCTCCCGCTTGAACTGATGAACCGGACGCTGCCGCTCAATGTACTCCCCAGTGGCAGTTTCATGGTAGTACCCGCCCTCAATGCTAACGGGAAGGTCACATCAATTCGGACAGCCCCCTGGACGGGACGGGTTTGTTCGTTTGGAAAATCGACCGTTCCCTTCAGTAGACGACCGTTCTTGTACCAGATGGGTTGCTCCTGTATCGGATCACCGTCCCGATCGTGTGCGGTGGGGATGACCGCCAACTGACTCGTCTTGCGTGCAGGCGTCGCGTCTGTCCGTAGACGCACTTCTTCCAGAATCGGAGGGCTATTGAGAATCGTCACCTTCTCACTGAGGATGGGTTTGGCGCTCAAGTCGTCTTTCGGCGTTACAGCGCAGTAGACTTCATCCCCTTTGTTGAAATGCGCTCCGGTCAATGTGGGCGATGTCGCTCCCGCGATTGTCCCTTTCTGGTTATACCATTGATACCCATAATTCTCGGCGCTCCCGCTCACGTATGCCGTGATGGTGCTGGTTTTGTACGGTTTGCCGGTGTCCACGCTGAGGAAGACCTGGGATGGACTCCCTACCATGAACTCCAGCACCGTTGCGCCGATGTTTCCTGCGACATCCAGCGCCAAAATCGCTATCCGCTTCATACCGCTTTCGGTCACGCCCAGGTTGATATTCACGCCCCCTTCAAATCTCCCTGGCTGAGTTTCTGCCAGAGATAAAGTGGGCTGTGCGGGGGTGATCGCTGAAGCATCAACGACGACATAAGCCCCCGGCTCCGTTTGAACCCTGAAATGGACGGGCTCTCCATTTTGGTATATCGACCTTGCGTTCAGAATCGTGGCATCAACGCGAGGAACCGTTGTGTCTATGACAACGAGCTGATTGATGTCAAATGCCCGCACCGTTCCGCTCGCAGTCTTCAAGGTGGCAACCACAAGCCCGTTTCTAACGTCTTGCCCTTCCTCAACCAAGTATTCCCCGGTGTAGGTGCCAGCCGTTGTCTCTATCATGGCGACCCCTTTCACCAGACCGAAGATCGAAAATGCCGCTTCCCCGCCCGGTTCGCCTTTAAGCGTGACGGTAATTTTACCGCCCGCCTTTGCTGGACTCCCTGTGACGGTTATCGTGGGTTGACTTTGGGAAAAGGGGACTTGTCCTTCTGCTTGCGGCATCACCAGAAGACAGATGCCAACTAAGATGATGCTTACCAAGATGATTCGCATGGGGTTGGTCGTTTTCATTTTGTTTTCTCCTTATAATTTGACTTTGTTAAATTAGAAATGAGATCTCGTCGTAGCCCAACTTTCTAAGTTGGCCAACCGAGGACATCCTCTGCGGGAACCAAGATAGAATCTTGGGCTACAGAGAAATGTGACATTGGCGAGATAAATTCTATACTGAAATGTCGCCTCAACCGTCATCTTGAGCGAAGTGAAGGATCTCAAAATGCGGGATTCTTCGCTGCCCTCAGAATGACAGGAAAGCGGAATTGAGTTTTGTAATAACTTCTTATTGAATGGACGACCGTTTGATCCAGGTGGCGGAATATTTCACCCTTCCACGGACCACCTCGCCCAGTTTAATATCGCGTTTGGCTTTGGCTTTCACCTGCAGCCAGTTTGCCGTGAGGTCAGAGGCACTGCCTTCCACATCATCTCCGGAAATCTCAACGGAAATGTTAGCGATCGTCCACGTCACCAGGAATTGATAATCTTTTTTCCGAGTGGTGTATCTGTAGCTGTCACTGACGGGGTGTAGCGCATCAACCATGCCGAGGGAGGTGATGCCAATTTTGTACTCCTCGGTGACCATGTATCGCGTCTGCGGGAGAAGGCTTATCCTCGCACGATACGCGCCATTGGGCTGCGGTGCAATCCTTAAAGGTGGGTCAATGGTGGGATCGAACCACACCACGCCGCCAATCTCACCGAACACATCAATGAAGAACTCTTCACCTTTCTGAACGGCTCTTTGGTCATTGATCATCACAAGAGTTCCCTCTCCTGAGAGGGAGCGAGAGGTATTTTCTTCGTGTTTCTGGCTTTCCAGCATATTGAGCGAGACACCGATAAACTCGGCCCAGAAACCGGTGGTGGGTCCAAAGCCATGTGAGACGATCTTAAACCAGTATTTCACTTCAAAGGGCACGGTACGCCCGGCATATTCGCTCACATCCCACTGCATCATCTGGTCACTGTGGTGTCTGCCGCCAGTCGGTTCCAATTTGAATCGGCTCTTGCCGTCGAGAAAGATTTCCATTCCGCCGGGGGGAACGCCATCTTCCGCACTGGCGACCCAATCGTACCAGAAGGTTAAATAGATCTTACTGCCGTCAGGTGGGAGTGGCGGAATTTGTAACTCCTTGCATAGCCAGCCATCTCCTTTTGTGCTCTTTTTCCAAACGGCTTCTCCATTTGGACCTAGTTCCGCAAAGACGACTCCGTCATAAGTGCTGATAAAGGGTCCGGCTAAAGAATCGGGGATGCCATCCGCATGTCCGCCATAACTCCAACCTTCAATAGTTCCTGAAGGTGAGACGGCACAATGTGCTGATGGTGCCGGTTTCCGCAGTGGCCCAATAAACAGCCCAAAGGCTTGAGGTAAACTCCCCACCGGCACGGTGTCGGTCACGGTGTAGGTGGCAGTGTCAATGACCGAGACGGTGTTGCTAAGAGCATTCGCCACATAGACCGTGCTGCCAGACGGGTGGACGGCGACGCCATAAGGGTCACTCCCCACCGGCAGGGTGGCAGTCACGGTGTAGGTGGCAGTGTCGATGACCGAGACGGTGTTGCTAACCGCATTCGCCACATAGACCGTGCTGCCAGACGGGTGGACGGCGACGCCCACAGGGTGACTCCCCACCGGCACGGTGTCGGTCACGGTGCGGGTGGCAGTGTCGATGACCGAGACGGTGTTGCTATAATGATTCGCCACATAGACCGTGCTGCCGTCTGGGTGGACGGCGACGCCACGAGGGTAACTCCCCACCGGCACAGTGGCGGTCACGGTGTTGGTGGCAGTGTCAATGACCGAGACGGTGTAGCTTAACTCATTCGCTACATAGACCGCCCTGCCGTCCGGGTGAACGGCGACGCCATAAGGGTAACTCCCCACCGTCACGGTGGCGGTCACGGTGTTGCTGGCAGTGTCGATGATCGAGACGGTGTTGCTAACCTCATTCGCCACATAGACCGTGCTGCCATCTGGGTGGATGGCGACGCCAATAGGTCCACTCCCCACCGTCACAGTGGCGATTACGGTGTGGGTGGCAGTGTCGATGACCGAGACGGTGTTGCTACCAAAATTCGTCACATAGACCTTGGTGCCGTCTGGGTGGATGGCGACGCCATGGGGGTTACTCCCCACCGGCACAATAACGATCACGGTGTGGGTGGCAGTGTCGATGACCGAGACGGTGTTGCCACCCCAATTCGTGATGTAGGCAAAGGGAGCCGCGTTTGCAACGACCACCCCGCTCAGAAACAACATCACAATCAACGCGACTTTGAGGTATAAGCGGTGTGGTATCATGGAGCGACATTTCAAAGTTTTCATGAGTTTTCTCCTTAAAGTGAAAGTAACGGAGATTTCTTGAGAACTTCCCGCTCTCAAGAAATCTCCAGTGCTTTTGATTCTGCCACGGATTCGCTAACGACTTTTAATCTTACCCAACGTTGTGGGCAGCTTGTGTTGTGAGGAAAGTGCAGCAGGTCCCGCATTGACAGCATCTCGAAACTCTGGCGGGATGTCGTCATCCCGGCTGCTGGCTTTCGGCTTGAGCCTGAAATTGACCGTTCAGGTCTCACCGGCTGCAAGTGTTACTTTTTGCAGAGCAAATTGATAGTCTCTTTTCCAACACAGCACGAGCCAGTCTCCCGACGATAACGCTTTGATTTCATAGGTGCCACTGTCATTTGTTTTCGTTTTCATTTGGGTTGGACTTTGTAACGCGATGACGAGGGCCTGGTTAATGGGATTTCCCGTATTTTTGTCCGTGACGTGCCCATTGAGGCTTGCGGGCAGTGGACCGATAAACAGCCCAAAGGCTTGAGGTAAACTCCCCACTGGCACGGTGTCGGTCACGGTGTGGGTGGCAGTGTCGATGACCGAGACGGTGCCGCTACAATGCGTGATGTATACCTTTCCACAGAATTTCTTCCTGTCGGTCGGGTTTCCAAACCCGACGCTCTTGGTGTCGAGATTGGAATCTCGACCTACTTGATGTCCTAAGTTATTTCGTGGAAAGGTATAGGCAAAGGGAGCCGCGTTTGCAACGACCATCCCGCTCAGAGACAACATTACAATCAACACGGCTTTGAGGCATAAGCGGTGTGGTATCATGGATCGACATTTCAAAACTTTCATCAGAATCTCCTTTCCTGGTTGAATCCAGGTGTTTGCTTTCAGGAACTTTTCTCAACTCAATTATAGTAGGGATAGGTAGATTCCTTATTCGGAATTTTCCCCCCCTCCAAACTGTACGTG
>CAZOAL010000051.1:0-53334 GCA_964577695.1 uncultured bacterium
GCGTAATGCGTAAAGGATTTCACTTACGCATTACGCATTACGCATTATCTCAACACTGTCAACTCATCTTGGGGGAAATTTGAAACACGCCCCTTTTGCACCCCTGAATCCGTGTCTTCAGATCTTCCCAAGTGCTTTGAGTATACGCCCCGGTGACATCGGAAGTTCTTCCATCCGCACACCGATGGCACGATAGATGGCGTTGGCAATTGCGGCCGGAGGCGGAATGATTGGAACTTCACCGACCCCTCTGACACCGTAAGGGTGTCCAGGGTTGGGAACTTCCACGATGACGGTGTCAATCATCGGCAAATCCAGGCTGGTGGGCATACGATAATCCAAGAAGCTGGCGTTAGTCATGAGCCCCTTCTCGTTGTAGATGTATTCCTCGTTCAGCGCCCAGCCAATGCCTTGAACCACTCCCCCTTGCATCTGCCCTTCGACATAGCTTGGGTGGATGGCTTTGCCGGCGTCCTGGGTTGCCGTATAGCGCAGAATCTGGACTTTGCCGGTATCCGGGTCGACCTCGACATCAACGATGTGTGCGGCAAATGCCCCGCCGACTCCTGATGGGTCAACGGTCGCGCGTCCGACAACTGGACCGAGCTCACCGAGTTTTCCTGACAGCTCCTTGAAGCTGATACGCTCCTCTTTGCCGTCTTTGGCGCATGTAAACATGCCATCGTCAAACGCCACATCTGCCGAATCGACTTCCCAATGTTTCGCAGCGCGTTCAATCATCTGTCGCTTGACATCCTGGGCGGCTTCATAAGCGGCGTACCCCGTCGCAAATGTGGTACGGCTCCCACCGGTCACAGCCGTGTAGCCAACCGAATTGGTATCAACGACCGTCGGATGGACATCTTCAGCGGCAATACCCAAAACCTCTGCGGCTTGCATCGCGATGGATGTGCGTGTGCCACCGATGTCTGTCGAGCCTTCGACGAGGCTGACCGTCCCATCAGGATTCACGCTAATACAGACACTCGATTGCAAGCCAACGTTAAACCAGAAACCAGAAGCGACGCCACGCCCTCTATACTTACCCTCAAGTGGAGCCGAGTAGTGTGGGTGCTCTTTGGCCGCTTCAACCGTTTCAATGTAACCGATACGTGGATATACGGGACCATCCGCGCGGCTATCTCCCTCTTTTGCCCCGTTCATTAAACGGAAGTCAAGCGGGTCGATACCGAGCTTCTCGCTAATCTCGTCGATGATTGTTTCTGAGGCAAAGGCTGCGTTTGTCGCGCCGGGGGCACGGTAAGCATTCGTTTTCGGCTTGTTGACGACCACATCATATCCATCAATTAGCACGTTGTCGATCTTGTAGGGGGCTAAAATGCACATCGCTCCCGCGCCAACGGGTGAGCCCGGATACGCGCCCGCTTCATAAGCGAGATAGGCCTCCGCAGCGGTGATGCGTCCTTCCTTCGTTGCGCCTATCTTCACACGAATGTAAGATGCGGGCGTAGGCCCTGTGCCCTCAAAGACTTCCGTTCGATTCATCAACACCTTGACAGGACGCCCCGTTTTCATGGAAAGCAGGGCAGCGACGGGTTCGAGGTAAACAGAGATTTTTCCTCCAAAGCCGCCGCCAATCTCCATCGGCACAACCCTAATCTTCGAGATCGGTATCTGAAGAATCTCTGTCAGTTGCTCGCGGACGGTAAATGCCCCTTGTGTGCTGCACCAGACCGTGAGCTGTCCGTCGGGATTGTACATCGCTGTTGCGTTGTGCGGTTCGATATAGCCTTGATGCACAGTGCCCGTCACAAAGTCGCGCGCAACGATAACGTCCGCTTCTGCAAATCCCTTTTCGAGGTCCCCCTTCTTGAACTGAAGGTGACTCGCAACGTTGCTCGGTTTCTCAGCCGTTTTCCCCAGCGAAGAGGTTTTCAGGTTCTCGTGCAGGAGCGGCGCGTCCGCTTTCATGGCTTCGCGCACCTCGAGCACCGGCGGCAGCACTTCATATTCGACATCAATCAGCTCAAGCGCTTCTTCAGCGACATGGGGATTGATCGCCGCAACGCCTGCAACCGCATGCCCTTGATAGAACGCTTTGTCACTCGCCAGGATGTTATCACAGAGATATTTCAGGTTGACAGCCCCCTCCCCGAGTTGAGCAATCTTGTCTGCGGCTGAAGGCAGGTCTTTGGCTGTCACAACTGCCTTAACGCCGGGATATGCTTCGGCGCGGCTGGTATCGATCGATTTAATCCGCGCATGGGCATGGGGGCTACGCAAGATTTTCCCGTGCAACAGCCCGGCGGTCTGGAAATCTGCGCCGTAGAGGGCGCGTCCTGTTACTTTATCAACACCATCATGACGGATGGGACGAGTCCCAATTACTTTGAATTCTTTTTTCTCTGACATTATGGGTTTACCTCCTGTATTAAGTCAGTACCATTCTGTTATAACTGATTCAATTCGGGTTGCTTATCACTGTTAAAGACGATTTCCCTACAGTCCGTTCTAATCACAAATTTTGAAATATATCCGTCCAAGCCAATTAACAACTCTAGCTTATCTTCTAAAGATTCATCTTCATCAAGTCCATCCACATATTCCGTGAAGTTCTGAACTTCATTAAATATCAACACTGTATCCACTTTACCATTTCTTTCTGGGTGGTGCTGGAACTGAACCTTCAGTTGCTGACTGGACTCATTAAACTCTATCTCATGGATATAAGTTGTGCATCCCCCTTCAGTCACGACTGCCTCTAAATCATTGGAAAGATGATTGGGTACAGGGCTATCGAGAACAATAAACTCACGCATCAATCCGCTTTCAAATATCTTTGCGGTTAAGAATTCGATCACCGTATCCATTGACACCTTCATCTCAATTTTTCCGTCCCATTTTAATTGCGAGACTGCCCTTTCAAGAACGTTCCACGCTTTTGAATTTCGATATTTATCAGTTTTGTTACTCATTATCCGTTTCATCCTTTCAACTGCTGTCGTTGATGAGAAGTTCCTCTCCGGTCATTAGACAGAATTTCTTCCCTTTCTGATAAACTTGACTTTAGGATTCAGCCCTTAGAAACTCACCCACACTGTGATTCACTACTTCCCCTTTGTGATTGAAGCGACGAGAACCATTGTTCCGCGAGTGACCGACCCTTTCAACTTGACCGTCAGGTCTGATATAAATTTCTGCACGCTCTTTCTTGGGACCAGGGCCATAAAATTTATGATAACCCCCTGGTGTTTTGCCCATATCCCGAAAACCTTCAGCCTCTAGCGTTTCCTTGAGCCGATCAAATGTCATACCTTCAAAAGAATCCAGATGCTTGAAAAGTTCACGATGAACATCAAAGGGGTTACTGATTTCCGATATTGACGTTTTCATCGCGTTCTTTGATGGATGATCTGCTACCCCCTGGGAGGGCGACGCTCCCGCGGAGCGAAAGGTTCGGTCCGATTCCGCCGGATTGAGCCTGTCGAAATCTCAGACGAGCACGGGAGCCTCACCCTCCCACCTGAACGGTTACCGCTGCACTTTCTCCTTAAACGTAGAGTTTGGAAAGTTGAAGACCAATTGTTCAAATGCCTTTCGTCCTTTTTCTGGACAATCCATCTTGAAGTATAGCCCTCCTAACATATACCAGGCGTTCTCAACCAGGCGGCTTTGTGGAAAACTCTCAATTAATTCTTCAAACTTCAGGGAGGCTTCGGCATATCGACCTTGTTTGACAAGGAGATGGCCCCACAAGTCAATGATTTCTTCTCGGGTGGTGAGTCCTTTCGCTTGCAAGTCAATCGCTTGAAGGATATTTTCTGTTTTGGCGTAGAGAGCAGCATCCCCTTGTTCCGCCAAGCGGAAAGCGCAAAAGGCTAATTCATATTTTGCTCGAACCAGCCAAGCGCTGTCAAACGGCTTGGTTTCATCAGATTGGGGGGCTTCTTCAAGAGCGTGCTCAAATAGAACAATGGCTTCTTCATACTGGCCCCTGGCCCTCAATTTCATCCCTTCAGCAAACAGAGGCTGAAACTGATAATAGGCTTCACTCGTCAGCCATAGCGCATATTCTCCGCGCGGTGGGTACCGTTTGAGAGTTTCGCGAAGCGATGGCACCGCACCAGTTAAATCTAACTCCCTCAACCGAAAGTCAATGGAGAGTTCCTCAATCGCTTCGTCTTCGGATTGCAACCACGGTGGAGCCATCTCATGACTGAGGTTTACCTGGAGCATCTGTTCACCATCGTTTTTTGAAAAGAGAGAAAATGCAAGGTTGGGTTCTGTAAAAAAGCGGGTATCAGGGACCGCTTGATCCGAAGCTATTTTTTCCAGCCAGCGAGCCAGCCATTCAACCTCATAGGTAAACAGACATGGGTATTGTGCTGACCAGGAACCCAGCGGATGGCTCACCTTTGTATGGACATTCAACCAGTCGGCGTCGTAGACATCCGGCTCAATATCAGGAAACTCATACCCTGTAATTGTGAGTTCAAATGAGATGTCGTCACATCCAGATAGCTTCATGTCAAAACCTTTGTTATGAAGTGTTTAGGAACCCGATGAACTGCTGCTACCAATAGAAGATTCTTCGACGGGAATCCGCTCCCCTCTCCGAGTTCGATTTTGCGTATTTCTCCTGGGATTATGAAATCGACTGATTGGCGTGCCATCCTCGGCTTCAATGTAAACATCGTTTCCCCTGACCCAGACATGATGCCCTGTGTCAGCATCAATGTATTCCTTGCCTTCCCGTTTAATGCGATTCACATCGCCAACATTTCTGTGGGAATCACCTGCTCTCGCTTCCCGGGCACGCTGTTCGCCATGTTCTTGTTGCCTTGAAGTCGATAACGGCACCAATTCCTCCGATGGCGACTCCGTTTGCTTCGTCACCAAATCCTCTGCTGGAGAATTAACGACATCTTGCTCCGTCACTCCATTGTAAACAATAATACCGATGACGATAATCACCGCACCGACCACTGCTCCTTCATAGCGCATGGCGAGCCATTTATCCCTTTACGATATAAGGGGCAATTCATGAATTGCCCCTACCAGGCCCTCGGTGAGTTCAACTGTATCGCTTCTCCTTACGATGCCATCACCTTCGCAGCATCGAGCACGGCGCGAATAATCTTATCATAGCCCGTGCAACGACACAAATTGCCTGCCAACCAGTAGCGGACTTCGTGCTCGGTGGGGTTCGGATTTTTATCCAACAGCGCTTTCGATGCCACAATAAAGCCGGGCGTACAGATACCACACTGGAGTGAAGCGTGCTCTAAGAATTTCTGTTGGATGGGGTGGAGTTTGCCCGGCTTGGCAAGCCCTTCAATCGTCTCCACCGTTTTTCCTTCCACTTCCACGCCAAGCACGAGACAAGAATTGACCAGGCGTCCATTAAGGATGACGTTGCAGGCACCGCAGTTACCGTTGTTACACCCCTCTTTGGCACCCGTCAATGCCAACTCATCTCTCAAAACCTCGAGCAGGCTTTGGCGGGGTTCACATAGAAATTCAATCGTTTCGCCGTTAATTGTTGTTTGGACATGAACTTTTCTCATTATGAGACCCCCTTCGCTCTTTGGATAGCGCCGGTTAAGGCGCGACCTGTCAACACCCCTACGAGGTGTCGCCTCTGTTCTGCTGTTCCACGCATATCGCTGATCGGACGAGCAATCGCTTTCGCGGCTTCAGCGGCGGCGTTGATCGCTTCATCGGAGATTTCCCTCCCAGCGAGCAGGGCGCTGGCTTCTTCAGCAAATAGCGGCGTCGGGGCAACCGCGCCGAGCGCAATCCGCGCTGAGACAAACGATTTTTTCTCGTCATCCAGAACCACCGACGCACCTGCGCCTACAACCGCGATATCCATTTCATTGCGCGGAATGAAACGAAGATAACGAGTACCAGAATTTTTCCTGGGTGATGGAATCTTAAACGATAGGAGAAATTCTCCCCTTTCCAATACGGTTCGCCCGGGGGCTGTACAAAATTTCTCCACAGGAACTTCGCGGGGTCCGTTAGCCCCAGCAATCACGCAGACGGCTTCCAGTACAATCAACGCGGGGAGCGCATCAGCAGCGGGGGACGCATTACACAGGTTTCCTCCAACGCTTGCTCTGCCTTGAATCTGGATGCCACCAATAATGGAAACTGCATCAATGAGGCCAGGATATGCAGCACGAATCGCCTCATCTGCATAAATCTTATAACACGGGACCGCCGCGCCGAGGCGCAGCCCACTCTCAGGGTGATAGGACAGTTCGTTGACTTCAGGGATGTCTTTGACATCCACCATCGATTCCAACCACCGACGCCCTTCCCTCACCTGAACGATGAGGTCCGTTCCTCCGCTGAGAACCCGTGCCTGATCGCCTTTTTCCGCAAGTAAAGCCACCGCTTCACTCACGGTTTTAGCGGGAATGTAGTTAAACGCTCGCAAGGTATCAGTCTCCTTTCAAAATTATAATTCCCTAAGTTACCCGATAATAACATATCGCCTTTCAGTCGTTTGGTATGTGTTCAATGTATGCTTTATCTTAATCGAAAGCACCGGAAATGTCAACAGAAAAGTTTTATGGGGTCGATGCGATTTACACGAACTACCCCAAACGCCTCCTGGGGGTACTTGATGAATGAACGAGTTAAGTACCCAGACATTATTATTTATACATTTTTCTGCCCAAAGAAAACGGGAAAACGAGAAAACGTGAGAGAAGCGGCTCTCAGCGTTATACTGTACATCCTGCTTTTTCATCTTCCCATCCTCTGCATATTCAGATAAACCCGCTTCAAGGCATTGGCGCATCAGCTCCCTTTCATAAACGCGCCGTTTTTCCCGATCTGTCTCGTAAATCACCCGCCCTGTTTTTACGACCACCTGTTGAAACCACAGGGGCTGCGTCGAAAGGTCAACCACATCGGCGTTGTCCTGCCCGACGGCGGAGAACGCCTTTTCCATCAAATCGGCAGTGATGTATAGCCGCGCCCTTTCTTCCTGCCAGCCATCCCGAAACAGCACGGCAAAGTCATAATCGCTGAACCGATCGGTCTTCCCGCTCACTTGTGAGCCAAAAAAGTAAGCCGCGACGATACCTGATGTTTCAGAAAAAATTGGAGCGAACTGATTTTCATTCACAGGCACAAGAATCCCTCCCTTGGGTGGTGAGTGGTCATTCAGAGATTCAGGATTCAAGATTCAAGATTCATTGAATCCTGAATCCTGAATCTTGAATCCTGGTCTGCTCCCCTGAACTCATTTTAACACCTGCTCAATGGTTCTTTGAATCGTTTCATAATCAAACCCCCGCCTCAACAGAAAACTATGCAGGCGTCGTTTGGCGACATCGGGGGGAAGGGACCGATAGCGAGCCGCCTGCTTTTGAGCCGCTTGAAGGGCCTGGTTGGCTTCCTCCGCATCGTCAATTTCCGAAAGGACGCGGTCTACGGTGGTCTTGTCGATTCCCTTGTTCATCAGTTCGTGCTTCAACATCCTTTTGCCTCGCGGCTTTGACCGCCGACGGCTATCAACCCAATCCTGCGCATAAGTTTCATCCTTGATATAGCCCAGTTGCTCAAGCCTTTCCAGCGTTGCGTCGATGGCGTTCTGACCGTAGCCCTTTCGTTTCATCTTGTCCACCATCTGTCGTTTGCTATAGCTCCGGCTCAGAAGGAGATCGAAGGCATAACTTTTCGCCCGTGCGGCTTCATCTTCCTGAATCAGCCTTTGAAGGGCATCTTCCTCAAGCTCTAACCCGATTCGCAAGCCGAACTTCGTGATTAAGCTGGCATCAACGCTGCTGAAAAGTTCGCCATCCAGAAAGAGCGAGCGGCGGGAAGAGTGTTTTCCTTCAAATTGAATGTCGGTGATTGTCTTTTTCATTTTGAATAGGCTAACCTTATTGGTTCCCAGCCTTTGTACCCTCAAAGTAAGTTCTAAAGATTGAGTCCGCAAGGCGACTTCCTGCCCCAACCAGACGGGCTAAGACCCCAATTTGGTCCCGACAAGACAGATTGTCGGTGGGAGTAGGATAATTCAGCAAATGATCTATCTCACCCCAAATCTCCTCAAAAAGGGTTCTTACCTGAATTTCACAACATACTGGAGAGTCCAGTCTTGGCTTTACGACATAGTGAATGCTGGTGTATAAACTCTCCTTAACTTCGACGCTAAGTCCGTGCCTGGCAAAAAACGCTGTTGATTCGGGATCCCATGTATACGCCTTAGGGGGCTCGTACAGTACCCAGTCTCTACTCTCAATAATCGCTTGGTGAATCTGAGAGAACTGTGCTTGATACAGGTGAATAACACGAACACCGGCTATGTCAGTAATTCGATCAAAAATATTTGATGGAGTCATCGGATTCTCAGGAGCGGATTTGCGTTGTATCTTCTCACGCAGATGCTGTGGATGCTTCAAGCGACTCTTTACCGAATGAATAACTGGTGGAGAGCTAGTCAACCTGGGGTGCGTCTCAAAGAAACGAGCAACATGCTGACGGAAAAGGTCGATTCTGTGGAGCTCCTTTTCGATTACATCCATAATTGCTTTGATACTCACTTCATCAACCATTGCCAGCCTCCAATTGCTGAAGCCGATTCAAAAGATCCTTGGCAAAAATGTGAAAACCTTGTTGGGTTTCTTCAAACCGATGCCTATTGACGGAAATGGTTTCCTTATCATCTGTATCCAGATTGTCATAACTCGGAACTTTCCAGATGGGCATTTTGTACTTTTGAGCCATCTTCTGCATTCCAAACCAGTCCATGACAGGTGTACCACCAATCGGCTCTTCCAATTGGTCTTCGCTAAGGTGTCGCCGGAAATCGGGGCAGATGTATTCTTGAATGGTCGTAGGAATCTGTTTCGCGTAAGTGTCATGCGCCTTAAATGCGTTCCAGGAATTGTTAGCTCCTGAATAGGGGTGGGCGTTAAGGAGAGTGAAGCCCAAGAAACTCACAAAACTTCGGGGAAAGTAGGCGAGTTTCCTTTCGGAGAGTATCGCAAGAATTGTCTCAAACTCGTACTTCCAGTGTTTGAGGGCTTTCCCAATGTGCTGTATCGCGTAAAGAGAGAACATGTCGGGTATGCAGGGAATGATGAAGCCATCTATGGTGGATATGATGACCTTGTTAAGTATCCCAAGACTCGGCGACGTATCGATTATAACAAAGTCGTATCCTTGCTTTTCTGCGTATTCCATGCAAAGACTTCGTATCCTTGTTATTGTGCGAATTGCGAGAAGGTCTGTGTAATAGAAGTCACTCCACCGTCTGGCAATCGTGTCCTCAAACGTATGTATAGAAAGCCGTCCTGGAATCATTCCAAGATTTTCGTGAAGCGGAAGCGGCTTTGAGAGCGGCACAAGATCATCCGTGCCATCCTCAGTTGGTTTTAATAGGAAGTGGATAGAGCGGACATCGGTTGCAATGCAATTAAACTGATTAGGAAGCATTTCATCTCGCGCTCGACGGAAGTCATCAATAAAAGAATCCTCAACCTTCCAGATTTCGTGCAGTTTCTCTTCCGTCAAGCCGAATAACGTCAGATTGGACTGCGGGTCTAAGTCAACGAGAAGGGTCTTATAACCCAACTCAGCGAGTGCGTACGCCAGGTGGTATGTTAGGGTGGTTTTGCCCACCCCTCCCTTATTATTAAAGACTGCAATTGACTTCATGTTTGTTTTCACCTCCTATTGTATAAAACGTGTGCAATGGATTAAGCTTGAGAAGATAGCGCGGTATCTTCAGGTGCCTGAATCTGGATGCGATGGATGCGACGTTCATCCGCTTCCAAGATAGTGAACTTCAAACCTTGGTAGGAGAAGTGACTGCCTTGTTCAGGGACTTTCCCAAAATAATCGACAACAAAACCACCGATGGTGTCTACACTTTCTGACTCCAGTTGTGTGCCAAGCCGCTCATTGAGAGCGTTGAGGCTCATACGGGCATCAACCGAATAGGAATTGTCACCCAGCGGAAGGCATTCCTCCTGCTCGTCGAAATCATACTCATCCTGAATTTCACCTACAATTTCCTCAATGATATTTTCCAGCGTCACCATCCCCGCCGTGCCCCCATACTCATCGACAACAATGGCCAGATGTTGCTTGTTGGCGCGAAAATCTTGAAAGAGGTCCCGGATTTTTTTGCTTTCCGGCGTGAAAAAAGGAGGGCGATTCGCAATGAGTGTCCTTAAGTCGAGCGGCATGCCTGCTGCCCAATAATCCAACATATCTTTCACATGGAGGATACCAATGAGATGGTCGATCTTTTCTTCGTACACAGGTATGCGCGAATGCCGCGACTCAATCGCTGTTTTGAGAACTTCCTCCGTCGATGCAGAGACATCAAGACAGACCATATCCGTTCGGGGAATCATAATCTCGCGTGCCACTTTATCGGGAAGATCAAGGATACGCGAGATCATTTCTCGCTCTTCTGCCTCTAAAATCTCATGGCTATCGCCAACGTTGACTAATGCTTCCAGCACCTCCGGCGAAACAAGACTATCTGGTTCGGTTTGGACCTTCCCACCCAGGAGGCGGACGCCGAAGGCCCCAAGCAGCGTCAACGGTTTGATAAAGGGATACAATGCCCAATAGAGGATTCGCAGAAAACGTAAGGCATGAATCGTTGCGTTTTCAGAACTGCTCCGTACATAGTTTTTGGGGATAAACTCTGTGATGACGATAATAAGAGCGATGGCAAGGATGGCACCCAGGGTCCGGCTTCTCAACGATTCAAAATCGACCATGGACATCAGCAGGACAACCGTACTGACAATCAGTCCACTTTTAGCGGCGATCATCGTCGCCGAATATCTGCGTGGATCGCGGAGTAGTGCGGTCAGCGTCTCATATCGCCCCCCCCCTGCTTCTGCTATGTTCAAAATCTCATTCCGAGTCAGTCGGTTGAGCAAAGCTTCCACAGCGGAAAACAACGCTGCGAGGATTAATAGAATAACCAGGCTGATCAGTTTAACAATCTCTATCGTGTCCAAGCGTGGCGTCACACTCCCGAACAAGGTGGTTGGGTGGTTGGGTGGTTGGGTAGTTAGGAATCTAACCACCTGACAACCTAAATCAGGCGAAGAATTGCTTCTTGTTTTTCAAACATAATCGCCGCTTCCTCTGGTATTTGGTGGTCATAGCCGAGGAGATGAAGTATGCCATGTACTGTCAGCAGAGCCAGTTCAACTTCAAATGCGTGACCCTGGGCAAGCGATTGGCGTTGAGCCGTTTGAAGAGAGATGACCACATCACCCAGCAGATGTGGATTCAAATCCGAATCGATTCCTTCCCGCATCGCAAAGGCTAACACATCAGTCGGGGCATCGATCTGGCGATAGTGGCGGTTAAGGACTTGAATCTCGGCATCGTCTGTAAGCAGAATGCTCACTTCGCAATCTTCTGAACCGTGCACTTTTAGAGTCACCAACGCGGCATTATAAATAAGCCGTTCATCCAAATTCATGCGCTGGCAGTTATTGCTGATAAGAATCATTGACGAATGTTTCATGTATGATAGGTGATTCCACCTCATGTTGATGAGATCATTCGGCGGGTTTCGACTTTTTGTCTGGTTGAGAGAGGTATTTTCTCGTCGCTTAGGACAGGCTTGATATGACTGTTTCAGTTAGGCCGCCCAGACTTCGGAAGTTTGGGCACGTTTGATAAGTGAAAACGATTAGGACTTACACACTTAGGTGTGCCACATCGTCTCCCAACGCCCGCTGTATCTTGAATCTGACATCGAATTCAGGATTCAGGATTCAAGATGCAGAAGAACCACTGAATCTTGAATCGTGCCAGAATTTGGACTGGGCTCTGGAAAAGAGAGGCTTTGGTGAAACATAAGGCCCTATTAGGGCGTGTTGACGAACTCGGGCAAATGCGCTCGTAGCCCAAGTTTCTAACTTGGCACCTCGTCCCCAACCAAGATAGAATCTTGGGCTACAGTTAGATTGCGAAACAGTTCGTCAACACGCCCTAGTGACTGCCACGAGTTTCGTAGGCTTCAATAATCCGTTGTACTAACTCGTGTCTCACAACATCTTCCCTTGAAAAGTAAATGAACGCAATCCCCTCAATTCCAGAAAGCACGGTTTGGGCATCCGCAAGACCTGACACCTTATCTGCTGGTAAGTCAGTCTGTGTGATATCCCCAGTGACCACTGCCTTGGAATCAAACCCAAGGCGCGTCAGGAACATCTTCATCTGTTCAATTGTCGCATTTTGCGCTTCATCAAGGACAACAAACGAGTTATTGAGTGTGCGTCCGCGCATAAAAGCAATCGGTGCCACTTCAATCACATTCCGCTCAATGTAACTTTCAAGGGATTCCGGAGGTATCATATCGTAAAGGGCATCATACAACGGGCGCAAATAAGGGTCAATCTTGGCAGCGATATCACCGGGCAAAAAACCGAGCTTCTCTCCGGCTTCAACAGCAGGGCGCGTCAAGATAATTCGCCCCAACTGTCCACTTTTTAATGCGGAAACTGCCATTGCCATTGCCAGGTAGGTTTTGCCGGTTCCGGCAGGACCAATGCCGAACACCAGATCATGTTTTTTAATGGCTTCCACATAACGCTTCTGCCCGGGAGTCTTCGGGCGAACGATTCCCCGCTTAGAAAATACGGGAATCGCTTCACTCACAGCCTCTTCCAAATGAACCGGTTTATCGCCTTTCGCAATGCGGATGGCGTATTTCACATCGTTGAGGCTAATGGGTTGTCCACTTCGGATGAGTCCGAGGAGCGATTCAAGCGTTCTCGCACTCCGATGAACGTTATCAAAATCGTCGCCGATGATTTCTAACCCATCACTTTTGAGGATGACTTTACTCTTAAAACTTCCCTCAACACTCTTCAGGAAAACGTCTGTTTCACCAAAGAGGATTTGTGCTTCAGCGTTGTTTTGTATAGCGATTTTCAAGGATTCTCGGTTTTGCAATATTATATCATTCCTCACTTCTTTTTGCGTATTATTGTATATGAACGGAGAAAAAAAAGCAAGCAAATTGGTAGCCTTACTCTTGAGCAACCGGATGAGTGAGGCTTGCGGTTAAATATCTTTCGAGCTCCCACATCCGAATGGCGACCTGACGCAGTTCAAAACTTGCCCATAGCCCGAAGAGGGTGACGGCAGCCAACCCAAAAGGGCTTATCAAAGGGAGGCATTCCTCCGGGTCGTCGAAATCATACTCATCTTAAATCTCACCCATAATCTTCTAATATCTTCCAGTGTCACCATTCCCGCCATTCATCCAGACTCATCGACAACGATTGCCCTAGTCATTCCGGAGCTAAAACCGTATAGACAGCCCGATTCGGTGTGAGCCAAGCGTCTCCACAATTGAACCGAGCGGGTAAATAAAGGCGTAGTCCAACTGCGCTTGTTCCTTACCACCGTAGCGGTAGCTCGCCCCGAGTGTAATGGAGCGGACATTGTAACCTGCCCGGATGCCCACCTGCCGCTGCAACAGCCACCCCTCAATTCCCACTCTGACGCTGACATCCCGATGGTCATTGATTCGTCGATCGCGCAGGACAAAATCGATGACTTGCAACATATCGCCTGAGTGGTGCGCGAATCCAATCCCCCACTGCATTGGCACATCCTCCGTACCCAGTATGCCAACATCTGCGGGTAATAAATTTTCGCCGGTCACACCCATCTGCACCCGCTCCGAGAGGAAGTATAAAAGGCTGAGATCAACAGTCGCCGCGGTCCGAGTGAGCGCAACGTTGGCAAGGTCGGGGTCTGCTTGTGTGTAGGCATTGGAAGCGATGCTGACCCGTAACACTTTCGCGCCCAACCCGCCGCTGATTCGGGGCGTTATCCGTTTCGCATAGCTGAGGAGGTATGTTTGCTCATCGTAGAACGCCGAATCAAAAAAAAGCCAACTTGCGGCAAGAACGCCCCCGGCAGGACGAATTGGTTGCGCATAACTCAAGAAATGGTAGCCGAGATGGTCTGTCTCTCCGGTAAAGAGTTGTGCATTGAGCCCAGCGTATAACGTCGAATAGGTGGCGGTCAACTCTCGATTGGCAAGCTGGGTCATCCCCGCCGCGTTCCAGAGTGGAGCGTTTGCGTCATTCGCCACGCCGATATATGCGCCCCCCATCCCCATCGGGCGGACGCCCACCCCCAGATCGGGGAAGGCAGCGTTCGCCACGGAAAAGGCGTTCGCCAGAAGAAACGAGAGCCAGAAGATGCGAGCGAGTGTCCCCATCGGTTGCCTCCTCGGTTGCAGCATCCGAAAAAGATAAAGCTATGATAACATGCTTTTATAGTGTCGTCAATAGAAAAGGTTATAGCTTGACTTTGTTAAATTAGAAATGGATGCTCTTGTAGCCCAACTTTCTAAGTTGTTGTCTTTTAGAAACCTAAGACAACGTTGGCCTCTCCGCTCAAAAACCAAGATAGAATCTTGGGCTACGGGGAAATCTAACAAAGTCAAGATAGAAATTTGTAATCAAATCGGCATGTTTCACAAACCTCTTTACACTTTTTGTTATCGGCGTAAAACGTAAAACGTAAAACGTAAGAAGAGCCTCTTTACGTTTTACGTTTTACGAAAAAGTGTCAACTAATCCTTTCGGGAATTTGAAACATACCCTTTTTTCCTTGATTATTTTCCGCAGATCGCCTATCATTCTTGAGGATAGCATCAAATGCTTAGGGTAAGCCTATCAAATCTTTCACAACGGAAAGGAGTAAAAGTCATGACAGATTATCAACCTCTCGATTTGTCAGCATGGTGCAACGCGGGGCTTGAGGTATTGGGTCAGAACGCAAGCGCACCCATTGGAAGTCAAGCGTTTCGTGGGCTGCCGTTCCTGGTGGGAACCGCCCAACCAAAGAGCGATGAGAAATGCTTCATCGCATTCGATAATGGGACCGGGAGCGTCACCATCCCCATCAACCAATCCGCACGTTGCATCATCGTAGCGCACCGATTGCTTGAATCGGACTTGATGGAGGGCGGGGCGTTAGGGAAGCCTGTCTCGGAATACGTGTTCCATCTATCAGGCGACATGCACTGCATCGTCCCCATCCGCGAGCGATTTGAAATCGCCGCGCTTGCCGGGGGCGGTGCTCCGTTTCGCGCGGTCGCCGATCAGAACGACTCGCTGCTGCCGCGTTATGAGGGGCGTTGGGAGCAGGCGGGACGCCGCCAAACCGAAGCCGTACGCGGCGGGGTAAGGGGCTACTACCTGTGGGCGTGGGAGAATCCGCATCCCGACCAGCGGATTGAGTCGCTCGAAGTCACCCCCAGCGGGCCACGCTTCATCATCGCTGCCATTACGCTAGGGCACGCGGACGAGCACCCCTTTGTCCGGGGGGGCAGGCGCGAAACACGCATCATCCTGACCCACCCCGAAGATGCGGAAAAACCGTTTGACCTTGACATAGAAGTGGATCGAGGCACGGCAACTTATGTTCACCCGCTCCCTGAAGCCTCGGCGGAGGCGTTCGTCAACAACCCCCTCAAAGGCTGGGGCGAGGCGCAGAATCCAAAATCAAGCCCCGCTTACGTTGAAATTGCCGCCATCCCGTCGGCAACAGTCACCGTCAAGCGGGGCGATGAAGAGGTCGGCAGGGTCAGGTGGGGCGATGTCGAGGAAAAAGGCGTTGTCGAAACGCCGCGAATGCGCGTGGAGCTTTTAGATCGGGGCAGGAATTGGGTGCATGTGACTGTGCTCGATGACGAGACCGGAAAGCCCGTCCCCTGCCGCGTTCATTTCCGTTCGCCCGAAGGCATCCCTTATCAGCCACACAGCCATCACAATCAGGTCAACTCGAACCTGGGCAGTTGGCATATTGACGTGGGTGGCGATGTGCGCCTGGGGCAAATCACTTACGCTTACATCGACGGCCGCTGTCAGGGGTGGCTACCGCGCGGCGAGGTCATCGTGGATATCGCCCGGGGGTTTGAGTATGAGCCGCTACGGACGCGGGTGAACATTAAACCGGGGCAGCGGGAACTCACGTTGCGCCTCAAACGCTGGATTGACATGAACGCCCAACGCTGGTTCAGCGGGGACTCGCACGTTCACTTCCTCTCCACGCAGGGGAGCCATACCGAGTCGCAAGGGGAAGACCTTAACGTGGTCAACCTGCTGCAATCGCAATGGGGGAGCCTCTTCACGAACACTGAGGAATTTACGGGCAAACCGAGCGTCTCACAGGAAGGCAATAACATCGTCTACATCACACAGGAGAACCGCCAGCACTTTCTGGGGCACCTCATCCTCTGGGGACTGAAGAAGCCCGTGATGCCGTGGTGCTCCGACGGTCCCGGTGAAGCCGAACCGGGGGGAACGCTGGAAATCACAATGAGCGATTGGGCGGACCAATGCCATGCTCAGGGCGGCACAGTGATCATTCCGCACCTGCCGAACCCGAATGGCGAGCCCGCCGCGCTGATTGCAACCGGTCGTGTGGATGGCGTCGAGATGTTGCGCCACGCGCCGTTCAATCACCTGGAATACTACCGTTACCTCAACTGTGGCTATCGTCTGCCGCTCGTCGGTGGCACGGACAAGATGAGCAGCGATGTGCCAGTTGGGATTTATCGCACCTACACCTATGTCCCCGAAGACGAAGCATTCACCTATGACAACTGGTGCAAGAACGTTTCACGGGGACGGACGTTCCTCAGCGGCGGTCCCATCATTCACCTCACGGTTGAGGGCCAAAACATTGGCGACACGGTGCAGCTTTCGGGACCGGGTACGGTCGAAGTCGAAGCGTGGGCGGAGAGCATCTTCCCGATTCACACGCTCGAAATCGTTCAGGGCGGGCGCGTCGTCGCTTCGACGGAAGACAACAACGGTGTGCGGCGACTGGCGTTGAAGGCAAAGGTCAAAGTGGAGGGACACACCTGGCTGGCAGCGCGATGCGGCGGTCCCAACTACACCAGCGTTCCCCATTATGACGGCTGGCGGCGCGGTATCTTCGCTCACACCTCGCCGATTTATGTTGCCTGCCGTGGGGAGTGGTGGATGTTCGACAAAGACGCCGCGCAATATATGCTCACGCTCGTTGAAGGGTGTCTGACCTATATCAGCGAAACCGCGGCGTTACATCGCCCCGGCACGGCGACCCATCATCACGGTGAGGATGACCATATCGCCTACCTCGAACGCCCCTTCCGCGAGGCGCGGGATGCGATTCACCGGCGGATGCACCAGTTGGGGATACCGCATTAGCGAGGAGCATTCCGAACCTAACCCCCCGGCCCCCTTCCCTGGAGGGAAGGGGGAGTTTTTTCCCCCATACGGATTAAGTGAAGATGTTTTGTCGCGTCACAAACGCCCCGATCTCAAGATCGGGGCTAATAGCTCAAGTCGTCTGAAGACGACTGGGATTGGTTTTCAGTTAGTTAGTAGGTCAGGCTGTGCCTGACTATATGGCGTCAGGCACAGCCTGACCCCCCATCCCACGAACATCGGAGCGATTCCAACAACTGATGAACCTTCGTAGCAGGTGTGAACGAAGCAACTCCATCAAGAAGGAAACTTACAACCTCGTTAGGCGGGTGTGCCGAAGCGCAACCCATTTCCGAGTGAGGCTGTATCTGGTCTCGATACTCGAACATGCCAAGGCGTGGGTCGCAAAAGAGATGGAACAGGTGAAAGGAGATCCGTTGCGAATGATTGAAGCCATTCGGCACGGGTTGGAGAACGCACCCCTGGCAGAAGCAGCTTAGAGACACATCAGAGAGTGAGCGGAAGAGAGTGAGCGAGTATGTGAGTAGGCGTGTAGGCGAGTGTAAGAGGTTGGCATTGGGGGAGATTCGTCCCAACCAAACCCCCACTCGTCCACTCGTCCACAAGAGCCCCTTCGACCTAAAAGACCGGTTCATCCCCCTGTTCATCCGTTTCCAACACCCACTTTCACTCTCGGCCATCCCCCCGTCCGCACCCCGGCGGTTTTCAGCTTTTTTTAATGAATACCCTCTGGTTCGATTAGAAGTACTCCGATGCCGATCTCAGTCTCAATCATTGACCACGTTTCAATTCCACACTGGTTCGATTAGAAGAACACTCCTGTTCATCTGTCACCCATTAAACAGATGATTGACGGCGACTGGGGACATGAAACTATGATATCTTCCCATGAACTTGACCGAAAATGAACCTTCCGAAGGTTTTGTTAGGCTTCTCACACACGCTCTTAGGGATTTCGATAACACCTAACACTGATTGCTTGATTGCAAATTTCTACGGCTGTGCAGGATATGATATGCCGCAATTCCCAACGAGACATGAACGTTCAGCGAAGCCCCCTTGCCGTACATCGGGATATAAATCATCATATCACAGACGGCAAGGGTACGCTTCGTCACGCCGTGGTCTTCATGGCCGACAATCAGGCAGACCTTGTCAGGATATTTGGCTTCATAGTAAGGCACGGACTGAGGGGTAATCTCCAGCGCACAACTGGTGTAGCCACGCTCTTTGAGGGCTTCGATTGCATCCGCTGCTTGTTCGGTATAAGTCCACTTGACTCGCCGATCCTTCCCTCGCCCGATTTTCTTGATGAGTGGGTGTGGCGGGCGCGCGCTAATGCCGGTCAATATCATCTCGCGGACGCCACATGCATCCGCGATCCGAAACGCAGCGCCCACATTGGCGGGGTCTTCCACATCTTGCAAGATAAAGATGAGCTCCATTTCTGGACGCTCAACCTGCTTTAAGAAATCTTTGAGCGGCTTGGCGCGTAATTGCTTCATAATTTTCGATGAGCACTCTCTCCCCCCCGATCAGATCGGGATGTTCCACCCGACACATAGAGAAAGAAGAGGGCTCCGACCAGCGCGATCGTAATCCAGAGCACTCCCCAGACAACGGTTGGAATATAGGTTAATTCGGAGAGCATCCGGGCGTCAGAGCGCAGATAGGCGCGGTCTAAAATGTCGCTTTTGATGTCGAGAACCGCGTAGAGACAACTGGTCAAGCCGATCGTTCGGAGAAGCCAATCGTTGATGGACTCGCTCAGAAATCGCCCCACAACGATGAGCGCTCCGCCGAATCCAATACCGAAGATGAGCCCAAACCCGTTTCGCACATAAAAGATCGAAACCAGAATCATGCCGAGGCCGATCAGCATATTCAGCAGTTTGTCGAGATGTGTGCGGGCAGCGATGATCAGAATAAGCCCGCCCCAGGCGAGACTGCCGAGATAACCCGCCGTCAATGTCCAGAACCGCGAACCCCCCATCGTTACGGTATGTCCACCTTGCTGAGAGACAACAACGATTTCTTTGATGCGACCACCGGTGGCTATTGCTGCGAGACCGTGACTGAGTTCGTGCACAAAGACCACGAAGATTTTGAGTGGATACACAAAAGGTGTGTTCCACAATGCCCCGATGATGATGAAAATCACAATCAAGCGAATATCCAACCGTTTGAAGATTTTTTTTATCAAGTTCCCCTCCAGATTTACTCCCGACTGATTGATTCGCTCCCCGTCATCAACAGCCCGATTTTGGATAGCTCATCCCGAAACGCCGTTGCCTCCGTCAGCTTGCCGTTGTACATGACAAAGATTCGATCGCTCAATGCCAGCACTTCATCCAACTCCGTTGAAATAAGAAGCACTGCTCGGTGATTCTGCCGTTGTTCGAGCAGACGCTGATGAACATAGTCTGTCGCACCAATGTCCAACCCACGAGTTGGATTGACAGCCAGCAACAACTCCGGCTCCTGTGAAAGCTCTCGCGCCAGAACCACCTTCTGCTGATTTCCACCGGATAAGGATTTCGCCAGTGCCTGCCGCCCGGTTGTCCGCACATCATAACGGCTGATGAGGTCATCGGCATCGGCAGCGATTCGTTTCCCATCCAGGCGGATACCCTTGCGGTAGCCGTTGAGTCGATGGATATTGAGAATCAGATTTTCCGAGATCGTGAAATTCAAAATGAGACCAGAAGTCTGTCGGTCATCAGGAATATAGCCATATTTCAATTGACGAATTTTGCTCGAAGGGAGGTTGGTGACCAACTGACCTTTGAAACGAATTTCACCCCGCTCTGACTTGCGCAGCCCGACAATTGACTCCGCAAGCTCCATCTGCCCATTGCCATCGACGCCAGCAATTCCGACGATCTCACCGGCGCACACATCAAGTGAGGGCACATCAACGGCAACCTGCTCCCGATTTCCAATAACGGTTAAGTTACGAATTTGAAGGAGCGGGTGGCTTGCAGCCTGGGTCTGACGCTTAATCTGTGGCAACTCATGTCCAACGGTATACTGTACCAGTTCGTCGGGGGAAGTGTCCGTCGCTTTCGTTGTCAAAACCCGTTTACCGCGGCGCAACACCGTGATTCGATCACTAATCTCCATGACCTCCTTCAGCTTGTGACTGATGAAGATGATGGAATGTCCTTCGGATTTGAGGCGACGCAAGATGGTAAAGAGTTCCGCAATCTCTTGAGGGGAGAGGACAGCCGTCGGCTCGTCGAGAATCAGGATACGCGCTCCCTCACCTCTCCCCCCTTGTCTTTCTCCGCGGGCGGGGAGCCCCCCCCCCTTCCCCCCCGCGGACAGGGGGGAGGAATTGTAAACAAGGGCTTTGAGAATCTCGACACGCTGTTGAAGCCCAACGGAGAGTTGCCAGATTTTGGCGGAGGGCTGGATGGATAAACCGTAGCGGCGGGAAAGCGCAAGGACCTGTTCTTCCATATCGCGCCGACGAAAGCGGAATGTGCCACGCCCCAGAGCGATATTTTCGGCAACGCTCAGAGAGGGGACCAACATAAAGTGCTGGTGTACCATGCCGATTCCGTGAGCGATGGCGGCATGGGGAGAATCCATGAGGACGGATTTCCCCCGCACCCAAATCTCGCCAGCATCAGGGCGGTACAAACCGTAGAGCAAGTTCATCAGCGTGGATTTGCCTGCCCCGTTTTCGCCGAGCACGGTGTGAATTTCGCCCCGCTGTAACGTAAAGTCCACGCCATCCACGGCGAGGTTATTTCCAAAGGCTTTGGTGATTCCACGGAGTTCAAGTGCAAGGGTAATCAATTTTAAATTGTCTCCGAAAATCTGGCAACTTGAGTCCCCTAGTGTCAAAGGAGATGACCCACTCCCCCTGGTCAGTTGAGAATACCTTGTTAGCACCGAAGTCTTGGTCGTCGGCGCGTTGGCACTCCACCTGGCAATCATTCGAGAAGTAAATCTCAAGATAGGATTGGTCTTCTGCCACAACAACATAAGGAAATTGAGAGAGTAACTCAAGCAGGAAATGAGTTTCTTCAAAGGGCCAGTATCGCACGCCCAGGACCCTACCAGCGGAATCCTTGAGCCAATCGTAGAAACCTGTCCAGTCTCCATAGCCCTTGTCTCGATAGTATCTGTCACCCATCTGGAACTCATCGCCAGGGCATTCCTCCACTATCGTGAGTGCTGGTCGAGACCGGAATACCACCAACAAGCACCCACCCGATTTCTTGTGCAACAATCCATCCCGTGTAATCTCATTAGCCATTGCTTTTGACCTCCAACTATACAGTCCGGCGTTAGACATCAGAATTAGCGTCCCAACCTATCCATCTCCCTCAATGCCCTCTCGACCAGGCGAAGGCGAAGACGTTGGACACCGAGTGGGTCCATGCCTCGCTTGATTTGCCGTCGCGCAATTTCATGATAGCGTTCCAGGGTTTCCCTCGTCATACCTTCAGGAATTTTGAAGTTTCTCAGCGCAACTTCTGCGCCTTCCACTCCACTACCAAAGAACTCCTTCAGGCAATCTCTTTGCCACGAGGCTATCCCCCTACTGATCTGCCCGTTTGTGAGTCCTGCGAACCGACTTGCGAAGTTGAAATGAACCTGCCCTTTCCACAACCGCCTTGCAATTCTTCTCCATAACTTTAGGAGGAATTGTAACATTAACATTCTTTTGATCGTTTCTCAAAATGTGTACGTGGTGTGGAGCAAGAGGACAGAGATACAAATCAGGGATGCAAGATACAAGATGCAAGATGCAGGAATTCACTGAATCCTGAATCCTGTATCTTGTATCCTGCTAAAATTTGCCGCGTGGTGCCTTAAACTCCCCAGAGAGAATCTTCTGGCGGACCTCTTCGACTTTCGCTTGAACTTCCTTCGGAACGCGATCTTTAAGTTTTGGATTGTAAACCAGTTTAATTGTCTCATCTTGCGCCATTCCCATCCACATAATCTTCGGCTCAAATTTGCCCATTTTTACCAGATTGGCAACATAAACAAACGCTTTGGGACTGATGACAGCGCTCGCAAGGATGGCGTCGGGAGCGATACCATTCTGCTCCCGATTAGAGCCGAAAGCGTAGACATCTTTGCCAGCCTTGCGGCTCTCTTCGACGGCGTGGAATACACCCCGTCCAGCAGCGTCAGCGTTATGGAAGATGAAATCAGCCCCTTCAGCAATCTGAGACAGCGTCAACTCTTTGGCTTTTCCAATATTCTCCCAGTCCCCTACATAAGAGCGGGACACTTTGATACCAGGATTGACGGATTTAGCACCAGCCTCGAAGGCGATGAAGGTGCTGTTAATGGATGGGATGTTCATGCCACCCACAAGCCCAATCTTTCCCGTTTTGGTCATCATCCCGGAGATGATGCCCAGTAGATAGGTCGCTTCCTCAAGTTCAAAGACAATGGGCGACACGTTTTTCAGTACCGTATTCCCGGACGTTGTGATGAATACCGTATCAGGAAAATCAGGGGCAACCGCTTTGGCGGCTTCCTGATACTCGAATCCGTGCCCAAAGACCAGGTTATACCCCTTATTGGCGTAGAATCGGAAATGCTCTTCCCACTGAGACGGAGTTTTACTCTCGACCTGGCTAATCTCCGCGCCGAGTTCCTTTTCAATCTGTTTGAGTCCGTCGTAGGCAAGCGCGTTCCAGCCCGCGTCACTAATAGAACCGGGCGTGAGCAATGCCACTTTGAATTTATCGGCATCTGCCAGACCGCTCACGAGTCCAAGCAGGACGATGAAATTAAGGATTATCCAACACTGTTTTCGCATAATAAAAACACCTCATAAAATTCAGGATACACGATGCAAGATTCAGGATACATACACGATGCAAGATTCAAGATTCAGGATACATTGAATCTTATGAATCTGTCTGATGTATAAGATTATATGACACCCAAAATGGGCTGTCAAGTCTAATTTGTCAAGAAATAGTAGTGACAATCGTCCCCAAATTTGATATGCTATAAGAACTATCAATCAAAGTTAAGGAGATCGAGATGGCATCAACTACTGAAGATAAAGCATATTGCATTTTTGATAAGCGTTCTTTATCGGACATCCACGCAGAAATTCAATCCGTTTACCTCGCTGATGCCCGACCGTGGGTAGTTGGCTATAGCGGCGGTAAGGATTCGACGACTGCGCTCCAATTGGTGTGGTATGCTCTGGAGGAACTCCCTCCCGAAAAACGCCAAAAGCCTGTGTATGTGATTACGTCGGATACCCTCGTTGAAACGCCCGTGATTGTCGATTATATCGCCGGTACACTGCGTCAGATTGATCAAGCGGCGGAGCAAAAGGGAATGCCGTTTCAGACACACATTGTGAAACCGAAAACCGAGGAGACGTTCTGGGTCAACCTCATCGGTAAGGGGTATCCTGCACCCTATACGCGATTCCGCTGGTGTACAGATCGGATGAAGATTCAGCCAGCCAACCGGTTTATATTAGAGAAGGTCGCAGAATATGGGGAGGTCATCTTGATTCTCGGTGTCCGCAAGGGAGAAAGTGCAACCCGAAATCAGGTGCTGAGTTTACACCAAATCAAGGACTCGTTGCTTTCGCGGCACACATCATTGCCAAATGCCTTTGTATACACACCAATCGTCGATTTCGGTCTCAATGACGTGTGGATTTATCTTTTGCAGGTTCCCTCCCCATGGGGAAACGACAACAAAAGGCTCGTGACCCTCTACCGCAACGCGAATGCAGGAGAATGTCCGCTGGTGGTGGATGAGACCACGCCTTCTTGTGGGAATAGCCGGTTCGGGTGTTGGACATGCACGGTTGTCACAAAAGATCGGTCTATGGAAGCCATGATCGATAATGGGGAAGACTGGATGATGCCGTTGCTTGAGTTTCGAGACTTCCTTGCTTCCACACAGGAAGAAGATAACAAACCGCTCTATCGAGAGCACCGACGACGTGGCGGATTTGTCAGTGAGAAGGACGGGAAGCTGATCCGTGGCCCATACAAGTTAGAATTTTGTAAAGAACTCCTGCAAAAACTACTGGAAACTCAGAAGCAAGTCCGTGAGGAAGGCCCCGCTCCCAATATCATGTTGATTTCACCGGATGAGCTCCACGAGATTCGGCGTATCTGGCGCACGGAGCGTCAGGATTGGGAGGATGCAGTCCCACAGATCTACCGGGGCGTCACGGATGAAGCGCTCAATTGGGCGGTGGATGACGTCGGAACTTTTACGGCAGCAGATAAAACCATCCTGGAAGAACTGTGCAATGCAGAGGGCGTCCCTGTTGAGCTTGTGGCAAAGCTACTGGACACGGAGCGGCAATTTTACGGAATGAGTCGACGGGCATCGATCTACGCTCGAATCGATGAGATTTTTCACGAAGATTGGCGATCGGAAGCGGTTGTTCTCGCCGAAATTGAAATGAAGCAGGTTGAGCAAAGCGAAATCCCGCACAGCGGGGAGGGCGTACAGCCATGATCTTCCACCAACTCACGCTGGACAACTTCGGGCTATTCTGTGGTAGACAAACGCTGGATCTGACGCCGCGTATCAAGTATCGTCAACGACGACCGGTCATCCTCATCGGCGGCAAAAATGGATCAGGCAAAACAACGCTATTGGAAGCGGTGCGTCTCTGCCTGTACGGGGCAAGATCATTGGGCAACCGCGTCAGTCAAAAGGAGTATCACGAATACCTTGCCTCCGCCATTCACCATAGCCAAAGCTCCTTATTCCAATTAACGAATGCTTCTGTTGCGCTTGAATTTGAGCACGTCCACAGTGGCATTAAAGATCTGTATCAAGTGGAACGTAAATGGAAGATTCGTCAAAGCACATCGGATCAGGCTGAAGAATCGCTAATTATCCATAAAAACGATGCACCTCTTTCTGAGTTTGAAGCGGAGCAGTGGCAAGACTTCCTGAGCGAACTCATTCCGATTGGGCTCTCCCAACTGTTCTTTTTTGATGGGGAAAAGATCCAAGCGTTAGCAGAGGACACGTCAAGCAACACCTTCCTTGCCGATTCGATTAAATCCCTGCTCGGTGTCGATCTCGTTGAGCGGTTGCAATCGGATCTTAATATTTATCTGAACCGGTCAAAGAAAGTGGTTGATTCAGATAGGCTTGCCAAAGACATCAGTCAGGTTGAAGAAGAGCTGCAATCCATCGAAAATCAACGGCGGGTTGCCATGCAGCATAAAGAGCAAATCGAAGGGCGTATTGCCGAACTTGAAACACAGATTGCACATCAGGAAGAGCGAATCGCCCAGGAGGGAGGCGGATACGCTCGACAACGGGAAAAACTGAAAGCGCGGCAGGAACAGTTAATCGAAAAAATTTCGGCGTTGGAAAAACAGATTCAGGATGCCTGCAACGGACTGTTTCCATTTGCCCTGGTGCCTTCGCTTTGTGAACAGTTGCGAGAGCGGTTAATCAAAGAAGCGGAGCTGGAACAGTGGAATTCCGCACAACGGTTATTGAAGGAACGAAATCGAGCGCTGCTTGAACGGTTGGATGGGGAGATATTGGGGGAATTGGTGCCCGGCAACCCATTGTCCCCCACTCTCCGCGACTCGATTAGAAACAAAATTGCTGGTTTGCTCACTGAACAACTTCAGCCCCCAGAACATCTGAAAGATTTCCACTTGATTCATCATCTCTCGCCCCCCGAATCTCGACGGTTACTGAGTTGGATTGACTCCTGCCTGACTGACATTCCAACCCAATTTCAAGAGATGAATCGAAAGCTGGAGGAATCCAACCGACAACTGGAACAAGTGGAAGCGGCGCTACAAAAAGCACCTTCCGATGAGGTCTTGCAGCCGTTAATGCAGGAGTTGGCGGGCTTGCATCAGCAGCTTGGCGCGTTGCAGAAACAGGCTCAGGATGAGGCGACATCCATTCAGTCACTGACGTATCGCCATGCTGAAATTGAACGAAAAGTGAGACGATTGAAAGAGGAAAAACAGAAAAGGGAAGCGGACATCCAACGAGTGCAGACGGTCGAGCAGGTGCAATCGGTGTTGGAAGAGTATGCAAGCCGTTTGACATACGCGAAAGTGGAAGCGTTAAAGCACACAGTGGCGGATTGCTTCAATCAACTCTGCCACAAGCGCAATCTGGTGAAACGAATCGAAATCCATCCGCAAACCTTTGCGGTGACGCTCTATGATCGGCAGGAGCGCCCCATCGCCAAGGAGGAGCTATCCGCGGGGGAAAAGCAGATCTACGCGATTTCCATGCTGTGGGGGTTAGCGAAAACGTCAGGGCGTCCGTTGCCGATGATTATCGACACCCCGCTGGGTCGATTGGACAGCGACCACCGGCATCGCTTGATTGAACATTATTTCCCACACGTCAGCCATCAGGTGGTGGTGCTATCAACCGATACCGAGCTGGATAAACATAACTTTGAGTTACTGAATCCGCACGTTTCGCATGCGTATCACCTGGAATATGATCAAATCGAGGGAAGTACGAAGGCAGAGGAACGTTACTTCTGGAAGATGAAGGATTCAGAGGGGGATGACGATGCGCCTGAATAAAATTTATATCTCCGAAGATTCGAGGAACAAACTCATTCAACTGAAAGGGCGCACCGGCTTACTGCCCAACATCCTCTGCCGATTAGGTTTGGCGCTTTCACTGGCTGAACTTGGCATCCCAAACCCGGAAGCCTACCCAACGGACGGTTCCGAGTTCAACCGCTACACCTTGATGGGGGAGTGGGATGCGTTAATTGTCGCGCTGCTGAAAGAGCGGTGCGCCGCAGATGGGTTGCCGTTGGACAACGACAGTCTGGTGAACCAGCTTCGCGCCCATTTGAATCGGGGAGTGCTGCTACTTTATGGTCGGGTAAAGGAATTGAGTGATTTGGTGAGGTTGCTGCCGAAGGAGGCTAACTACTGAAAGATCGCTCTTGGCTCCATTGGAGAACCTGCTTTAGAATCTTGTATATAGTATCTTTTGCTTTTTTCCGGGCAACTTCAGTCAAAGGTTCATCTGCCCAATCGTTTTCGGTGAACTCATCTTCTTCAAATTCATCTGAATCCGATGACTGTTCGTCTGCTTCTTCAAGTTGGGCAAGCCATTCCTTTTCATATTCTTTCTGAATGTCACTAAATGGTTTTCTTAACTTGATTCGACTGTCCGTTTCGATGCCATCAACTTTGTTTAACCTTATTGTGGCAATCGCCAGTAGCACCAAAGCACCTAATCTTTTAGCTGCTGCCTCACTTGCGTTAATCTTATCACCTCTCATGCACACACCTTGCCAAATGGGGAATTTATCGATTTTCATATTGCGTGCAAAAAATTCACGTTCTATGAGGAGCGCCAGATCTTTACAGTATTCTTCTGCCATCTCTTGAAATCCCATTGCACGTTCCAAGGTATAAATTTGCCTTAAAGAGTGGAATATTGAGAACAATCCTCTTTGTCCAATGGAAAAGGATAATAATTCCGCCCCTTTTTGGTCTTCTTTTGATTCCCTTAAAGCCTGTAGTGGTTTGTCTATCACGAGTTCAGGGTCGAAACCACGTCGAGCAATCTCATTTTTAAATTCCTCCCGTTTTTTAGCAGGCTTAAAGAGATATTCTTTTAATAATTTTGACGCTTCCTCCGGGGTATCCAGATATTCAGCAACCTTATCAAGAAACGCTCGGTACGGTGGTAGGTTTTCAAAAAGAGACAGGATGAATTTCTTATGCTTTAACCGGAAGCGCTCTAAAGCAACCTGAATTTGCACATCAGACAGATCCTCCCCGCTTGCATCGGGAGCGATTGTTTTTAGTTTTTTTCTTTCTAATTCGGTATTGAGGTCCAGTTCAGAATCCAAGATTGCCAATTTCTTCTGAAATAGAAGTCTCACAATGTCATCTAATACAACAAGTGTTGTCAGTTGATGTTCACCTTCAGGTCTAGCAGTTTCTCTTTTCCAGTCAACAATTTCATATCGTAACCCTTCTGCATTGCTGTCATCTTTGATTAAATTTCGTGCAAGGACAGCGAAAACATCCCGATCGTTGAGAAGAATGTTTCGCGCCTTCGTCACTGGTTTTGCATTCTTATTTATATCGACAAAGATTTCCCGAATTTGTTCGATTATCCGGCCTCGATTGGGGTCAAAAACAAGAAGTACAATCGGAATCCGTACTTCGCTTGGATCGATACCAGCCGGAGTCCGTTTGGCATATTGTATCAGCGCTGAGAGGCGATGCTGTCCGTCAATTGCAACGCCTACAATTCGGTTATGATCCCACTTTATTTTTCCTATTGTCGCACCAGAGAGAGATTGCGCTTCAATTCCACTGATGTGTTCGAGTTGCCACCTCCCATTCTTTTCAGTGCGGCTACCTTCTGGATATTTATCAAGGATTTGGTTCTCCTTAGCATCAAATGGAAGGAGAGCAATTGTAAGCGGATTAAAAAACTTAAACTTATTTGCATTCAAAAGGTATTTTCTCAGGAGTTCGTTTTCCACTCGATCATCATCTATATCGCGTTGGAAAATCGCATTATAACCCCAATTGGCAGATTCAGGAATGTCTTCCACCAACTTAAAACATTCTTTCAGCGCGGATAACCTTACATTCGTAAGATAATACCGTATCGGAATGCTGGAAATCTCAAAAACAGAAGACGTAAATTCCAGTTCATCTGTCCATGATGAGTGTTCCTGTGCCGGTTCAAAGTCTTCAAAAGCCATTTTTTTCCTCAATTTGAAATTAGTTGATTATCCCATTTTTTCGCTATACAGAGGAGCGGAGACACAAGCAACAAGTACTTCTAACAATTCATTTGTTTTTGGTGGTAATCCTGCTATTTCAATGTAGGAAAGCACCATTTCTGGAAAACTAAGGTACGCCGTAATATATTTTGAGAAACCACTTCTCCCGCCGACATGACCGTAGATAATACGTTGACGAAGGTTATCAGCTTTCCCTACATATAGCGGCGGTTGAAGGACACTCGCTCTAAGAACCAGTTGTGCAAACTCGGTGCGATTTTGGGAATCTTGTCTGATGGAATCAACAACCTCCGATTTACTGGAACTCAAATCAAGGTTTCGCTGACCGATTTGGATTTTGGCACTTTTTGTAGTGCCCTCCACAATAGGCGGCACCTCTTTTCCGCGGATCTGCCCTCTCAACATTTCCTCAATACTTGACTTGAAATTTGTATCCGTCGTATCATCTAGCGATAGACGTTTATACCACGCATATACGCCTGGCGATGTGGGAATGTTTGCGCTACCATTCACAATATCTTTACCATCTACGACAGTTATCTCCATCCAGTTATTACTCCTGAGAAGCTTAGGTCAAGCTGAAGATGCTCTGATTTTACCACAACCCTGTCAATCCGTCAAGGACTTCAACGCTCTGCTACTCTCGGGGGTATTTATACGGTGAATACCTTGACTGCCATCTCAATTAGCTTTTCTCTCCGCTCATTGACTATTCGCGCACTCCATGAATCAAGATTCCCCAAGTCACGATTCAGAGATACATTTGAATTTGAATAATGAACTTTCTTCGTGGAGAAATCTGCATTCCGAACTGACTTGTTGTCTTGTGGACTCAAGAACGATAGATTGCCAAGATCATGCTTCAAAGGCTCAAGGTCTTGATTGACTATTTTAGGGGTTTGAGGATATATATGTTCAACTTCAAGAGTAGATATATCATAAACACCTGTTGCATTGTGGCGAGGAGTGCTTTTAGCCCCTGCATTGTACCAATCCCGATAGTCTTCCAGAGTCGACAGAAAGTGGAGAATCATTGGCGATGTTGATCTCGAATACTGTAGCCTTTCTACAAGACTACTTTTAAAGAATGAGTCGGGAGCATCTTCTTCTAAAAGTTTCCTCAAGTCAGTTATCAAGTCGTCAACCAAATAGGACTCTTTCTCTTCACAAATTCTCACGCAGTGAGCGTAATATTTATCCGCTAGTTTTCCAGGATGAACCTTGCAAATAGTGACATAACGGAATATAAATCTCTCCAAAATTTGGACAATTTCTGCAAACTGTTTTTCTGATAGACCATGCCTGACAGCCAAAAGCAGAGGGTAGCACAGCTTATGTTTGAGTATCTTAGCTAATCTGTTTAATCGATCCCTCTCCCACAAAGAGATCGAAGAATGGTCATAGGGCCAATCCCCCCTAGCAATTTTATTGAAAGTGATAAATTCATTTACCATCTCGGTAATTTTACTACGAATTTGCAGGGCGTCTTGCTGAGATACGGAGGACCCAAAGTCAAAGAATTTTCTACAGAAATCATCATAAAGCGTTAGGCGTCCAGCACGTTCGCCCGTTTGCGATGGTAGATAGGCTCGTAGGAAATCCTCCACCCTTTTTTCTTTGTCTTGAAGAATTTTATCCCAATTTGATTCTGCATCTTGTTGATCTTCTTCATGTCCTTCTAACAATTCCAGCGTATGAGATCGAAGCAAATCTCCTACACTTAGGCTCTTTCCCCTATCATTCAATGTCATAAATAATTGATACGCTTCACTTTTGTTTTTGCTAACAACATGTATCATATAACAACCATCGGTAACAACTCCCTCTAACTCTAGGAGATATTCAATCTGTTCTTCAAAAGATTTGCTTTCTAAACGATCTTTGATTAGATCTTTACTAAGTTTATTCCACGCCCTTTTCAATCTCTTGTGTGATTCGATGAGAGCGGGTGGGTGCTGTCCCCAAAGAAGCCGTAAAAAGAAAGAATGATCTGCCTTAGATAGGACAACTCGTGGCTGATTCTGTACCTTTCCCTGGCTGACAACCTCATATTCTAAAAATTTTGATCTTATATTTTTGGCGTGGGCCGACGCCGAATCCTTAATAGTCATCTCCTTAGCTTGTTTGGCAATTTTTTCCAGTTCGTTCACGATCAATGCAAGAAACATAGAAAATGTTGCTAATCTTTGTTGTCCATCAATCACCGCGTACTGTCTTCCCGTATACGTGCCGGGCATGAAAGAATCAACACTTACAAGTCCTCCAAAGAAATGCTGATCTTGATTTCCACTCGTTCTTTTGTTATACAACGCATTTATGTCCTTGATGAAATCATCAATCTCCTCATCCCCCCAAGCATAAGCTCTTTGATAGGGTGGTACTACAAACGGTACTCTGCTGTGAATTAAATCACCGAAATTAAGATTCTCAGGTTGCATAGGTCTCCCTCGACTTTCTGGTATAATCTGCTAATGGATCAAATTTGTTGCTGAATTTCTCGTCAGAATCGCTTAAATCAGAGAATCCACCGGATCTCAATTGATTTACCGGGCATCTCTAACTGATTCTTGATCTTCTCAATTCCATTACGGCGGATATTTCAGACAGCTTTTTGATAAAGATTTCCAAAAGAATCTGTTTGGATTTTACACCATCTCCATCGGTGCGTCAAGAGCATTTTCGTGTTGACCTTCAATTCTGGGGTATTTAGAGGGGCTCACGCACGACGTTTCAGAAACGCCTCAATCTCTGATGCTGTCGGCAGCGCAGGGATAACCCCCACCTTTTGGGTTGTCAACGCCCCTGCCGCATTCGCATAAGTCATCATCGCGCGAAGTGGGTCATCATCAAGGGAAAGCAACTCCTGTCCAGCTCCCAATGTCTGCATCAGTTGTGTCAGCATCGCGGCAACAAATCCATCCCCTGCGCCAAGCGGGTCGATAACCTCAACCGGAAATCCGTCCACATACCCTTGAGCGGATGCGGTGTTGTAGTAACAACCGTGTCCCCCTCGCGTCACGACGACCATATCCACCCCCCTCTCTCGGATTAGCCGGCTTCCCCCTTGCAGGTCTGACGTCCCGGTAATAAATTCCCACTCCTCCTCGGCGAGTTTGACGACATCCGCATACGGCATCACCTCCCAGATCCAATGTTTGGCGTCGTCCGGGTTATCCCACAGCATCAACCGTAAATTCGGGTCATACGACATCAAGGCACCGGATGCTTTTGCGCACCGAATCGCTTTCAGGGTGGCGTCACGGCTCGGTGGGTGGCTCAGACTGACCGAGCCGTAGTGGAACAATTCCGCAGAACGAACGTATGTCTCGTCAATTTCGTCGGGCGTGAGCAACATATCCGCACCCGGATTCCGATAAAAAGCGAGGTCTTTCTTCCCATCGGACCGCGTTGCAACAAACGCCAACGTTGTGCGGCAACCCGTCCCTGAAATGAGGAGCGAGGTATCGACATGAACCTGTTCGAGTGTCCCTCGTAGGAAATCCCCGAACGGGTCATCGCCAACTTTGCCGATAAATCCCGAATCGACACCCAGTTTTGCCAGACCAACGGCGACATTCGCGGGCGCACCGCCCGGTGCCTTGGCAAAACCAGGGCATTCCGCAAGGGTCACATCCGTTGTCGTCGAAACGAAGTCAATGAGTAACTCACCGATACAGATAGCTTTGGGCATATTTCACCTCAATAGGACTTACGCACTTGCCTTGAGAAACGTCCGTGCCTCCTGCATGTTATCTCTGGATGCCTGTACCAGATTCAAGATGCAAGATTCAGGATTCAAAATGCAGACCAGATTTTGGGGCCAATTGGAACGCTCAAGTGCGTAAGTCCTGAAGTCATTTCACTCACTCACGCCCCTGGCCCAGCCGCGATACGAATACATCTTCCAGATTGGGTGGAACTTTACGTACACCCATGACCTTTACGCCTTTTGATTCAAGGAACGATGTCAGCCCCTGCACATTCCCACCACTTCTGAGCAGCACGCGCAGTTTATCGCTGAAAGCCTGCACACCCGCGATGGCATTCTGCGATTTCAAATGGGCACTCGCCACATAAGGCTGTGTACACTTGATTTCGACGACCTCCCCTACCATTTCTCTCTTTAACTCAGCCGGGGTATTGACCAGCAGCAGCGCCCCCGCATAGATCAAACCGATTCGATTGCACCGCTCCGCTTCATCCATGTACGGAGTGGAAATCAAGAGGGTTACGCCTTCAGCCAGCAAACGGTGTAAGATTTTCCAGAAATCCCTCCGAGAAACGGGGTCAACCCCGGTCGTCGGCTCATCCAGCAACAAAATGGGCGGCTGATGAATGACGGTGCAGATTAACGCCAACTTCTGCTTCATACCGCCCGACAGTTGTCCTGCCAATCGGTCCACAAAAGGGGTCAATCGGCTGAATTCCAACAATTCACCGATTCGCTGTTCGCGTGTCGATTTGTCAACCCCATAAAGGGAAGAAAAGAAGACGATATTTTGTAGAACGCTCAAGTTTTCATACAAACTGAAACGTTGTGGCATGTAGCCGATGAGCGCTCTGGCTCGGTCCGTTTGTTTGGCCAGGCTAAAATCGCCTATTTGTATATCCCCGGCGGTCGGCGTGAGCGCACCGCATAACAAACGGATGATGGTGGTCTTGCCCGCGCCATCCGGTCCGAGCAGCGCAAAGCTTTCACCCGCGTGGATATGGAGGTTAAGATTGTCTACAGCGACTAAATCTCCGAATCGCTTTGTGAGGTTTTGGGTCGTGATAACGATGTCCATAATTAACTTGACTTTGAAAAATATCCAGACTTCCGAAGTCTCCAAGACTTCGGAAGTCTGAGAAAGTTCGTTAGGCGAAAAATATCTGGGCATTATAGCACAAAAGCAAAAATATGTACAGAATTTTGGGCATGTTTCAAATTCCCGAAAAAATATGTTGACACGAGTTTTTCGATTATCAGCAAAAGTGGGACCCAGACTTCCGAAGTTTTAACAGACAAGGCGATCCGGTACAATGCCAAACCTTGAAGGGACTGTCCCGCGCCGGTTGGGTGTCAAACTTCGGAAGTCTAAGCGAAAAACTCGTATGTTGACACGGTTTTCTGAAACATGCCGGTCTCAAGAAATGTCAGTGTAATTTTCTAAAACCTGCATTTCAGTATAGATATCAATTTGACTTTATGCTAAAATACTCATGGGCTCACTCTAGAGAGACCGAGTTTCTTCGAGAAACTCGGTCTCTTTGCACGATTTCTTAACATGAGCCAACTTGGGGATACGGTAACGAAAAACAAGGGGGTGATTTTATGGTTGAGATGAAAGAATGGGTGCGATGCTCTCAAAGTGAATGGTGTGCGGACCTGTTCAATGAGAGAAAAGAAAAAATCGGAACGGTTCTGATTCGTCCATATCGCGAGTCACAACGCCAACGTGAGATTCTCTTGTCAGGAGACACTCACGGTCTAGCAGTATACCTCTCGAATCCTTACCGTGACACGTATCATGCGAAACATGCCTTTATCCGCGCATTGGAACAGTTGAATCACAATCAAAAGGCGCGTCCGAAATTCTCCCATCGGAAGCCCGGTTCCCCGGAACAAAACCCCACAGTTGAGGAGGGAAGCCAGACTTCCATGGAAAGAATGTATCGGATTAAATCAACCGGTCAAATTGGAAGATGCAAACTCATCAGCGAACCCCTGATTAAGGAGGGGATTGTGACGCGGCAGAAGTACGATTCCATCCTCGCCCTTGAAGTGGTCCCTGGTGAGCCGTTGATGATTGTCAAATCTTCAGAGGTGGAGTTGATAGAGAACGAAAGCGTTGAAATATGAAATCAAGGGATGGTTATGGAACTGCAAAAATGACTTAGTGCTTCATTTCATAAGTCCGTAGAGGGTTTTTCATAGACTTCCGAAGTTTCCAAAACTTCGGAAGTCTTGATACCCTAGTCAAAGTTAAAAAATAGACCACTCTTAGGAGAAAGAGATATGTCTACAAAACTCACTGACGTGCATCTTGAAGAACTGGAAACCAAAGGCTATGCCATCATTCCGAACTATTATACGGGTGAACAACTCCGTGAAATGCAGGTAGCTCAACGAAGGGTGCTTCCCGTATGGGAGGAGGTAAAGGATAACCCACCGCCCGGCCGTGCGATACTCAAGGAGTTTCCGCCGCCGGAGATGGCACTGCTGAGAGGAATTGTTGAACATCAGGCGTGGGCGTTTGCCCGAAAGTGGCTGAAGACCGAGCAGATTCATTTCCGGGCTGGCTGTATGATTGCCCGCTATCCGGGTTTCAAAGGCGGTGGTGTGGGGAGTGACGCCTCTGGACTACATATCGATAATGGCAACAATTCCCTCCTGCCGCTCTCTGATACCCTTCGTGAATTCGGTCAACTCGTCTTCTGGGTTCATCTTGAAGATGTTGATGCAGACCAGGCACCGTTGCGCCTGCTTGCCAAAGAACATGGACGGGATACGACCCAATACGAACCATTGGTCTGCAAGGGTGGCACGCTATGTATCTTCACCAACTACACGCTTCATTCAGCGAGCGACTACCTGCGTGAAGACGGTCAACGCTTCACATGGGGCTTTGGCCTGGGGCGTGCTGACCATTACTGGGAAGGATTTCGGCACTACACGGACAAGGGAAGACACTCCGCGTTTAGAGAATTTATCGGAACTTTGACGGCGAAAGAGCGGGAGGTTTTTCGTTTTCCACCGCCCGGCCATCCTTATTACACCCCTCAGACACTTCAGGCGTTGGAGGAACAATACCCCGGGTGGAACGCGAGAGGCGAGTATGCTTGAGATTGAATCATGGGTGCCGGGGCGTTGACTCATACACGGTGGCAGATTTAATTCTGATGGGTCACTCGTAGTGACGACTTCAGTCGCTTTCTTCCAATTTACCAAAGTCAAAGTCTTAACCCCCCATTTTTATGATTGCCCATTCTGTGAATTTCTGATAAGATAGCTTGACTGGGGTAAATTAAAACTGAATCCAGTTGTAGCCCAACTTTCTAAGTTGGCAAATTTGCAATCGAACCACCGAAAACCAAGATAGAATCTTGGGCTACATTTCTATTTACCAAAGTCAAAGGACTTACGATACAAACCGACTTCAAACCAGGAGAAAACGCATGGAAACAAGCCATCGAATTCAAGCTGATAAGCTAAGGACTTTCACTTTACACCTCTGTGAGGCCGCCGGAACCCCGCGTGACATCGCCAGCAAGGTTTCGCAGATTCTCGTCAACGCAGACCTCAAAGGGCACACGTCCCATGGGGTGCTCCACATTCCCTGGTATCTGGAATCGATAGCGCAGAAGGGATTGATTCCGGATGCAACACCAGAAATTCTACAGGAAACGCCTTCCACTGCTCTTGTGGATGCCCGCCAGGGCTGGGGGCACTATGCCGCCCAATGGAGCATGAACCTCGCGATGGAGAAGGCTCGCGTCACCGGAATGGGAGGTGTTAGCCTGACACGCGCGAACCATATCGGCAGGTTGGGTGAGTACGCCGAACAAGCCGCCGCTGAAGGCTTTATCGGTATCGCAACGGGAGGCTGGGGCGGACCGGGAACCGGTGGGGCGACGCCCTATGGTGGCGCTGCCCCAGCCCTGAGCACCAATCCCATCGCTCTCGGTGTTCCGTCCGGGGACGGCAGGCACTTCATTTCAGATTTTGCAACCACGATGTTCGCCAATGCCAAGATACGGGTTTTTCAAATGAGGGGCATGAAACTACCCCCCGGCTGCATTGTGGATAAGCATGGACAGCCAAGCGTCAATCCTGATGATTACTTTGATGGCGGGAGGTTGCTCGTCTTTGGCGGGTACAAAGGCTATGCGTTCTCGCTTTTGACGTGTCTCCTGGGCGGGCTCACCGGCACTTTCAATGCCGAAACGCGGCAGATAGGCGGCGTCTTTTTTCAAGCTATCTCCATCAGCGCATTTCAGCCGCTTGAAGCGTATCAGCAGAACGTGGGGGATTTTCTGGATGGCATACGGTCTATCCCGCCAGCGCCCGGCTTCTCCGAAGTCCTCGTCCCTGGGGACCCGGAGCGGCGCGCCTTCGCGGAAGGTTCGGCTAACGGAATCGATCTGCCGGAAGCCGTTTTAAGCCAACTCAGGGCGTGGGGTAAGAAATTGAACCTTGAGATGGAGCTGTAGGAGGGTCTTATACCGATTTAGAATGAATGGAAATGTCCCATCTTCGTCTGGAAGAAAGGGAAGGATGGAAGGATAGAAAGGAAAGTCACTCCTTCCATTCTTCCATTCTTCCATTCCTTCCTCAAACGGAACAGATGGAACATTTAAACCCGAAATCAGTATTATTCCAGTCCCTGGTAATCTCCTCAAACGAAAGGACAAAATCAGTTTGCAAAAAGTACCGCTTAGACAATACGCCGCATTACTCATCCAATATCTCAGACCTCAATGGTTCCGCGTGATACTGCTCTCCATCTTCATGTTCGGCGGAATCGGTTTAAACCTGCTTAACCCACAAATCATCCGCTACTTCATCGACACAGCCAAGTCCGGTGGCGCAATGCGAAATCTACTCATTGCCGGTGGACTGTACATGGCAATCGGAGTCCTCAGTCAAGGGGTCGTGTTGATCAGTTCCTACCTCGGACAGGATGTCGGCTGGCGAGCGACGAATCGGATGCGGGGCGACCTCGCCTTCCACTGCCTGAATCTGGATATGTGGTTCCATCACGAACACACCCCCGGCGAAATGGTGGAACGGGTCGATGGAGACACAACGGCGCTCTCGAACTTTTTCTCGGAATTTGTGCTTCAAGTGATCGGCAGCACCTTCTTCCTGATTGGCGTGCTCATTTTGGTTTTCCGAGAGGATTGGCGTATCGGCGTCGTGCTGATGGCGTTCGCGGTGGTCGCCTTTTTTGTCTACAACCTCACTCGCAACATCGCCGTGCCAATCTATACCGCCGAGCGGGAGGGCTACTCCAAGCTCTTCGGTTTCCTTGAAGAACGGCTGACAGGCATTGAGGACATTCGCACCAACGGCGGAATCGCCTACACGATGGAGCGGTTCTACAATGTCAACCGTGACGTCTACGGTCGCGTGGTGAAATCGGAGGTCATGGGCGAGGTGCTGCGAACCATCACGGCTGTCCTGTTTGTGTTGGGCTACGCCCTGGCGATGGGAATGAGTATCTATCTCTATCGAAATGGCGCGTTTACCATTGGCACAGTCTTTATGGTCTTCCAATATACCGCCATGCTCCGCCAACCCCTTGACCAGATCAGCCGTCAGATTAACGACCTTCAGAAAGCAACGGCGGGCTTAAAGCGAATCGAGGAACTTTACCGCACGGAGACGCGCATCCAGGATGGGACTGAAACACTTCCCTCACCCCCGACATCCCCCCTGCCCCCCTTTGAAGGGGGGATAGAGGGGGGATGTTGGGGAGAGGGGAGGGGCGGTGAAAGCGGGCTCTCGGTCGAGTTTGATAATGTGACGTTCAGCTATGTTGAAGGCGAGGCAGTGCTCAAAGATGTCTCGTTTCAACTGTTGCCGGGGAAAGTCCTCGGTCTGTTAGGGCGGACAGGTAGCGGCAAAACGACGATCACCCGCCTGCTGTTCCGGTTTTACGATGTTGATACGGGGCAGATTTGTATCGGTGGCACACCCATCGAAAAGATTCGTTTGGAGAACCTTCGCCAGCATGTTGGCATGGTCACTCAAGACGTTCAACTGTTCAATGTCACTGTCCGCGAAAATATGACGCTTTTCAATCCAGCAATTACCGACCGGCAGATTCTGGCAATTATCGAAGAACTCGGTTTGTCCGCATGGTACGAATCACTCAAAGACGGACTCGACACGATGCTGGTGGCTGGAGGCGGTGGGCTTTCCGCCGGAGAAGCGCAGTTGCTGGCGTTTGCACGGGTCTTTTTGAAGAATCCGGGAATCGTCATCCTCGACGAACCTTCATCACGACTCGATCCGGCGACGGAACAGCAGATTGACCGCGCGGTCCAGAAATTGCTCCAGAATCGGACGGGCATCATCATCGCCCACCGCCTTGGCACCGTTCAGCGGGTGGACGAGATCATGTTCTTGGAGGATGGACGCATCCGTGAATATGGAGAACGCGAAAAACTGGTGGGGGATGCAAATTCACGGTTTTCGCAACTGCTCAAAACCGGGCTTGAGAAGGAAATCGTATGACAACATTTCTTACCGTTAACGCGTATATATACCCCTCCACAAAATAATTGCCGATATGTTGTAGTCACGACTTCAGTCGTTCAGAGGGCGTCAACAACGACTGAAGTCGTGACTACAGTCCCGAACGTAATTCTGTGGAAAGGTATATACGATTTTTGGGTTAGCACCTCATTTTGCAACACAAGGAGAAGCATCCTCTCCCTCTCCCCGCCGTAGGAGAGGGCCGGGGTGAGGGGGAAGGAGGAAATCGTATGACAACAGGGCGAGCGGCGATGAGGCTCATTCGTTATCGCCTGGGACTTTTTTTGTTTACCATCCTGTTTCGGGGATTGGATGACCTTGTCCCTTATGCGACAGGGCTAATCATGAAAGTGTTTTTCGATGCGCTCACCGGTGATGGTCAGGCGGGGGTAAACCCCTGGACACTCGTCGCATTGTTCGTCGTCGTTGAGCTCGGAGATTGCAGCGTGTTGGTGTCGTCAAGGGTTGTGTGGGCACGTTGGCGATATGCGATCTCAACGCTGTTGCGTAAAAATCTGATGACTGCCATTTTTAAGGTCCAAAACCCGAGCCGAATTTCAAGCGCATCAGGCGAGGTGACCAACCGCTTCCGCGATGATGTCCAGTCCGTGGTCAGTTACCTTGAGCAGTACATCCACATGTGGGGAAACCTCATTTTTGCCGTCATGGCGATCACCACGATGGCGCGCATCAGTGTGAGTGTGACGCTGATTACCGTTATTCCGGGCATCCTGATTGTCACGATTGTCAATGTGGCAAGAAGGTACATTCGGAAGTATCGGACAGCGCAACGCATTGCCACGGAACGAGCGACGAACTTTATCAACGAGATGTTCCAATCAGTGCTGGCAATCAAGGTTTCAACGATGGAATCCAATGTCGTGAATCACTTTCGTCAACTGAACGATGCGCGTCGAAAATCCACGTTGGCGGATAATCTGTTTAACCAACTGCTCTTTTCGATCAATACCAATATCGGTCACATCGCGACCGGTGCCATCCTCATTCTCATTGCCGAAAAAATGAAATCGGGGGCTTTCACAGTGGGAGATTTTGCGCTCTTTACCACCTACGTTGGTCAAGTTGCCCGGAGCGGTTCGTTGATTGGTTCAACCATGGCCCAACACCGCCGCGCAGAGGTCTCCTTGGAGCGGATGGAGTTCACGGTTGAAGGAAAATCTAAAAGCCTCCTTGTCGAACACAGTCCGGTTTACCTGCGGGGCGCTCTGCCCCCGGTGCCGGTTCCGACGAAGACAGACGCCGACCGTCTGAACGAACTGCGCGTCACCGGGCTGACCCACATCTACGAAGGCTCGACAAACGGCATCCATGCAGTTGACCTGCGGATTGATGCGGGGGCGTTCGTCGTCGTGACGGGCCGGATCGGCTCCGGCAAAACGACGCTATTGCACACCCTCTTAGGTGTCTTGCCCAAACAGGCTGGAGAGATTCGGTGGAATGGGGAGGTGGTCGATGACCCTAAGTCATTCTTCGTGCCGCCTCGTTGCGCCTACACGCCGCAAGTCCCACGGCTTTTCAGTGAGACATTGAGGGAGAACATCCTGATGGGGGTGCCAGATGACCCGAACACCATCAACCGCGCGATTCGACTCGGTGTGATGGAGGATGACTTGCCGACACTTGAAAACGGCTTGGAAACGGTGGTTGGCCCTCGCGGCGTGAAGTTGTCAGGCGGACAAATGCAGCGCACCGCCGCCGCACGGATGTTCCTCCGCGATGCCGAACTCTACGTTTTCGACGACCTCTCTTCCGCGCTTGATGTGGAAACGGAGCGGACATTGTGGGAACGGGTCTTTGAAGCCCAACGAGCCACATGCCTTGTCGTTTCGCACCGTCGTCCGGCCCTCCGCCGCGCCAATCAGATCATTGTGCTGAAGGATGGATGGGTTGAGGCGGTAGGAACGCTGGATGAGCTGCTGGCGTCTTGTGAGGAGATGCAGCGGCTGTGGCAGGGGGAGGTGGGGGCGTAAAACCATTTTGCGCCTAAGTGGAATATGGCGTGAAACGTGATTTCGATAAACTCAATCCGGCGGAAACGTGAAACGTGATGCCTTTACGTTTTACGTTTCGCGAATCGTCGCATTTGAATCTACAAACGGTATAAAACCGAATAATGTGCTTTCCCCGGGATTTATAGAAGCCAACGCTGTGGCGACGAATGACCGCTTGGGTAATGCCTCTTTCAACGAGATGTGCATTTTGGTCAAGAGTTCTTTGGGCGATTGGGTACCGCGGCTTTCGGATTGCAGGATGCCTCTGGCGAGGAATGTTGTGGTGGCGGCTTTCATGCCGTGTCCGGTAACGTCCATCAACACAAGCCCTAGCTGTGTTTCGGAGACGTCTAGCCAGAAGTAGGTGAAGGAGTCCCCGCCCACATCGGTCGCTGGCTCGCAGATGGCGGCGATGTCGAACCCTTTGATCTGTGGTGAGCTGGTTAGTAACAGAGACATCTGCATATCTCGTGCTTCCTTGAGTTCAGCGCCCATGCGTAGGTTTTCGTCAGTGAGTTGTTCAATGAAGTCACGCTCAATCAGGCAGGAAAGATGATGACAATTCGCGCCGAGCCGATCCAATTTCTCAGCGGTTCAGATGGGAAAGGCGGTGGGCCTCCATCCCCGAATCGTGAAAATCGCCCGAACCCGAATCCAGAAAACCGTGGCGGCGAGCAACCCAATTGGAACCAGATGAAGAATCGATTCCAAAACGCCTCTCGTGAAGAACGCATACAGATGCTGAAGGCTGCCGTGGATGCAGGAAAGATGTCGGAAGCGGAGGCAAAGGCGATATACAAGGAGGTGGAAGACAAAGGAAAGGACGAGGACAAAGCAAAAGTGGAGGACAAAGCAAAGTAAAGGGACAAGCGCAAGCAACAAGAGATTTTTGTTGAGCCGAAAGCGAAAAACGGGTAAAATAGTTTTCGTATTTCAATTTTCAATTTAGAGGTTGAAATTTCCTTTCATGAGAACCCCCGGCCTCTAAGTCTGGCGATTACCGAGTGCAGGCTTCCGAACGCTCAACCGGGGTCTCTGTCTATTGCTTACAGGAGAAAATACGATGCCTAAAATGACCGGAAGTCGATTCATTGCAGAGACATTCCACGGATACGGGATAACCCATGTCTTTTTTATGCCCTATATCGCCCCCAGAGCCTTAATGGAAATGGAAAAGTTGGGGATTAAGCGTATTCAGACCCACGGGGAAAAAGCGGCCGCGTATATGGCCGATGCCTACGCCCGAGTAAATCGCATCCCCGGCATCTGCATGGCCCAGTCAGTGGGTGCGGTCAATCTCGCGGCTGGGTTGCAGGATGCCTACCTGGCCTGCTCTCCGGTCATTGCCCTGACCGGGCGGGAGAACCAGATTAACCAACAACGCCACGCTTATCAGGAGGTCGATCACGTCAATCCTTTCTCGGCAGTCACCAAATACAGCGCGTTTGTCGCCACGCCGGAACAACTCCCCATCTATTTGCGTCAAGCCTTCCGCTCGGCCACATCGGGCACACCGGGACCGGTACATTTGGATCTGGAGGGTATCGCCGGGCAGGTGGTCGTAGACCGTGAGGCAGAGCTGGAGGTCATCGTCGAAGGGGCCTTTGCCCAGGTGCCGCCTTTCCGACCGGAAGCGGAGTTAGAAAAAGTGGCGGAAGCACTCCAACTGCTCACGAGTGCCAAACGTCCCATCATCGTGGCTGGCGGCGGCGTGACCGCTTCGGGGGCGAGAGCCGAACTTATAGCCCTCGCTGAGAAACTCTCCATTCCGGTTGCCACCGCTTTGAATGCCAAAGCCATGTTTCCTTATGACCATCCACTCGCGGTGGGCGTCCCCGGTTCATACTCGCGAGCCTGCGCCAACCAAGCCGTCTGCGAGGCAGACCTGATCTTCTTCATCGGCAGTCACACCGGGGGACAGGTGACCAACGGATACCGCATCCCGCCGCAGGTGTCTTCACTCTCGCATAGCGGAGGAACGCCGATCATCCAACTCGATATCAACCCAGAAGAACTGGGCCGCAATTACCCAATTAAAGTGGGGCTGCAGGGCGACGTCAGGAACTCACTGCGCAGAATGATTGCGCATGCAGAAACCGCCGAGCCGCGTACTGAATGGATTAGCCGGGTGCAGGAATTGGTAAAGACCTGGAAAGCGGGCGTTAGCGAGGTGGTCAACTCGGACATCGTCCCCATCCGACCGGAACGCCTCTGCCGGGAACTGACCGACTCTCTCCCCTCCGACGCAATTCTCGTCTCCGACACGGGCCATTCAGGCATCTGGACCGGCACGATGATCGACCTCAAATATCCCGACCAGATGTTCATTCGCTGCTCCGGTTCGCTGGGGTGGGGTCTACCTGCGGCCATCGGGGCCAAGTGTGCCCAACCGGATAGGCCCGTGCTCTGCTTCACCGGCGACGGTGGCATCTGGTATCATCTGACAGAGCTAGATACCGCCATGAAATGCGGCATCCACACGGTCACCCTGGTCAACAACAACCACTCACTGAACCAGGAAAAGGGCGGCGTCGAGTCTGTCTACGGTGGACAGACACCCGGCTCCGATGAACTCTGGCTCTTCCCCGACGCCGACTTCGCCAAGATGGCCGAATCGATGGGGTGTTTCGGCATTACGGTCAACAAACCGAGCGAGCTCGCTGGCGCGTTGGAGCAGGCATTTGCTGCGGGGAAACCGGCGGTTGTCGATGTCAAAACGCACATCGAAGGCATTGCGCCTCGAGCGTGGACTCCGGCATGAACAGGTGATACTTTAGCGGGTGCCGTCCTGCGGTCACTGCTATTGTGCACGAGTTGATAACTCTACCCTGTACGCCGACAACAAGGAATTCAAAGGAGAGTACACAGGAGGAATCATGAATCTAGCAGACATTAAAAGAGTAGGAGTTGTTGGCGGTGGGACAATGGGCTTCGGTATCGCCATAAACTTTGCGCTTAACGGATACCCCACCGTTATCAGTGACCTGAGTGATGAAATCCTGGAGCAGTCTCTGAAACATATTAAATCTGCCATGGTGCTCTTTGTTGAGGAGGAACTGATAACCCAAGAGCAAGCGGTTGACACCATCAACAGGATAACCACGACCACCGATGTGGCAGAGGTCGCGACTCATAGTGATTTCATCACCGAGGCCGTTGTCGAGCGGTTAAAAGACAAGGGTGAACTCTTCAACAAACTGGATAAACTGTGCCCACCGCATACCATCATCGTCAGCAATACCTCGGGACTGGTGCTCAGCGATATTGGCACCGATGTCAAGCGGCAGGACAAGATTGGGTTAACTCACTATTTTGCGCCGCCGCACATCGTGCCCGGGGTTGAGGTGGCAAAAGGTCCCGGCACGAGTGACGAAACATACGCTATCATCTATGACCTGATGAAAAAGATCAAGAAAGTGCCGATTCGGGTGCTCAAAGAGTTGCCGGGGTATCTACTGAACCGGATACAGGGCGCGATGAGTCGAGAGGCAAATCGATTGTGGGCAGAAGGTGTGGCGACCGCCGAAGAGATTGAGCTTGGGGTCAAATCTACCTTTGGCTTCCGTATGCCCCATGAAGGTCCGATGGGACACTATGACCTGTGTGGTGTGTGGAAATGGCCAGCGGATGTGCGGACGCCTCGGCGAACCAGACCAGCATCCGAACCCCTCGACGAAGTCACTGAGAAAATCAGGGAGCGTATGGCGGAAGGGAGGCCATGGTTTGTTGCCCCGGAACAGTTTGATGCGGCCATCGAGAAAAGGGATAGAGAATACATACGTCGTTTGAAAGCGTTATACCGGTCAGAAGAAAAGTAACTTTTCGGGCAGGTCAACCTAAGACTTCCGAAGTTTGATACCAGATTTTTGCTGAATCTGTTTTTCATGGTTTCGCATCGTCTCCGCTCAACTCCTTGTATGAGCGGGCGGCTCGCCCGTTGCATGTAACGAGCCAGCGGCTCGCTCTACATTGAAACTTCGGAAGTCTGGGCCTCACTTTTGCCCATAACTGAAAAAGTCGTATACTATCCAAAAATCAAATCAACAGGAGGATATCATGCCTTACAAATTTCAACCTGGCAAGATGTACATGATGCCAACACACTTTGGTCCGAGCATGGGACCGAGGCAGGGACCGGACGGACGCACATTTGAGTGCAAGGACAATCCTAAGTCAACGTCCATATCGGTCAGTTTTTTGACGAATCGAGAGCAGCTTGAAGAACTGTTACCCGAACGCTTCGAGGTCGGTGCCGAGCCAATCGTAAGTGTCTCGGCCTCATATATGACGGAGATCGAGTGGTTGGCTGGTCGTGGATACAATGTCCTCGGCGTCAGCTTTCCCGCTGTCTTCAATGGAGAGCGAGACCGTGCTGAAGGCGGGTTTCTGACAGTGCTTTGGGAAAATCTGTGCGACCCAATTCTGACCGGACGTGAACAGTTGGGTTTCTCCAAAATCTACTGCGAACTTCCAGAGCCGACCGTGCTTCGCGGCGAAACCCACTGCATTGCCAGTTGGCTCGGCTTCAAGTTTCTGGACATGAAGCTGACGAACATGACACCCGTGGCATTAAATCCATCCCCTGCGCCAGCAGACATCCAACCGGATGATGGCGTGCTGAGAGGGACCCTGCACTATAAGTATATGCCCAGGACTGGGGAATGGGGCCGTGCCGACGTCGGCTACGCTGTGCTGACACCTGCCGAGGGGGGCAAAGGCGTTACCACAGCGCTGTGGCGGGGTGAGGGAACGGTGGAGTTTCATAAGGCCAGGTGGGAAGACCTGCCGACGCAGTACCACATCGTCAACGCCTTTCATGAGTTGGAAATCAAGGAATACCGGGGCGCGAGTATCTCTAAGAGCGTTGGAGGCAAAGACCTCAGCGATCAGCGGATTCTTCGATAGAATTAGGGATGGAGTTCTATCTTGGCAATGTTATACTCAACACGGCTCATCATTCGCCCTCGAAAGCCTGTGAATTCGCTTGAGTTGCTCCAGGTCAACGCCCGCGGGCTTCTCCAGCAGGACGTGTTTCCCCGCTTCCAACGCCTGTTCCGCATAGTCGAGATTCTGAAATACGCGTCCTTCGACAATAACGGCATCGGCATCGCTGTCGAGCACTGCCTCAACGGACTGGAAGATGTGACCTCCCCACTGCTCGCGCCATTTGGCGACAACTACCGGGTCGCTATCATAGGCTCCGATTAACTTGACTTTATTCGGTCGGGCTTCGGATTCACGCACGTGCATCTTCGCGTGGCTGTGCCAGCAGCCGAGAAACGCAAATTTGAATGGCATTATATCCTCCCCGCGTTGAGAAGTAACTTGCTTCAGTAATTATAAGTTAATAATTATCAATTCTGAATGATGAGAATCCGCACACCGAGCGAGTTTTTCTCATTCAGCATTCAGCATTCATAATTCATAATTACTTAAGTGGTATGACGTTCCATTTGCACCCTCTCTAATGATAATTAACTTTGGACTTCCGCGGGCGGGGGCGTCGTCAGCCACGCAAGATTAAAGGCATAGTGCTGCTTGCTGCTGATAAGATGAATGATACCGTTGGGCGTTTGACACGCTGCCATGTACCCGCCCGGCTCCGCACTATCGAATCCCATTGTGAATGGGTGACCGTTCGTGGTTTCGACTTCACGCCCGGGACCGTCGTCGCTAATCAGGCGGATATGTGACCATGTCTCGCCTTCGTCAAAGGAGACAGCCCCAAATAACCCTGTCACAGGGCGTCTCACCCCGGAAGCGTCCGTAATCTCCATCAATGGTTGATCGCGTCGCTCTCCGGTGAAACTGGCAAAGAAGAGTGGTCCTTCGCGTAGACGCATCAGCACCAGCCGTTGACCGCCACCAATCGGCGGAAACGGGCTTGGGTGATACGTCCAACTTTCACCTATGTCGTCGGAGATGCTCATCGGCATTTTGCCTTCGATGGTATCGCCGCGTCCGAACGCGAGTAGCCGTCCATCCTTGAGTTGAGCGACGCCCGCGTGGATACCCGCAATCCAACCGCCTGTGTTACCAGCCGCGAATTCCGGCTTCGGTTTTCCGGCACCCGGGTCACGCCACGTCTGTCCACTGTCGCGGCTGATATGAATTGCCGTTCCACCGCTGCCACCGGGAACAGCGTCGCACGGTTGAATGAAATAGCCCTCTTTCGTCTTGCTTGTGCCGCTGATGACTTGATTCCGGTTCTGATGCTCCGGGTCAATGAGACGAGGCTTTGACCATGTAACGCCGTTATCAGTTGATATTCGCATCACCAACGCCAACGGTCCCCACGTTCCCGCTGCACAAAGTCCGTTAAAGTGATACATCATACCGTCCGTATCGGTGAACAGTGCGGAACCGGTCATATTCCGGTCTGGCGCATTGAAGAATTCCGACGGCTCATCCCATTCGTCCTTTCCTACGCGCAGACGAGAAGCCATCACCGCCATCTCCCGACCGCGCTCGGAGTAGGTCGAAAACCAGATGGCGAGCAGATCGCCGTTGGGACACTCTATGATGCTCGGGCAATGGTTATGCCGTCCAAATGCTGGCACTGTGCCCGGTTCAGGAATGTGGACAAATGGCTGTGGCGGCTTGAAGTAAGGTTTTGTCGGATCGGGGCGATTTGACCAATCAAAGGGCTTTTGCGAAACCTCGCGTGCCCACATTTCCGGTGCAACTTTCGGGGTCGGTTTCGTCTCCGGCAATTCGCCAATGACGACGCGAAAACCGATGAGCCACGATTTATCCTCCGGCAGCGTACCGAGACGATTCGATGAGCGGAGATAGAAGAGCGGCGTCGAATGACTGCCGCCGCGTGTCACACGGAAAAGCCCCTCCTCACGACCAACCGGGTCAATCTGCTCTCCCGCTTCATAAGGTCCGTACCAGTCGTAGCACCACTCCTCGACATTACCGTGCATGTCGTGCAATCCCCACAGATTTGGTGGTGTCTCGCCGACCGTCAGCGGGACAACCTCTTCGTCCGCACTGCCGCCGCGCCCGACGGACGGATACCAGCTTTCGTCGGGATTCTTATGAAATGCTTCGGGGAGACTATCGCCGGTGTGATAGTAGGTCGTTGTCCCGGCGCGACAGGCGTATTCCCATTCTGCCTCGGTTAGCAAGCGATACGGCAATCCATCTTTCTCCGACAGCCACTCGCAAAGCGCGACAGCGTCATGCCAACTTACGAAAACAACGGCTTCATCATCTGCTTGGGAAAAACCGAGTTTCCCACGCCGTTTTCGATGTTCCGGGTCGAACTGTTCGTATTGCGCGTTCGTCACCTCGAAGACGCCCATGTAAAACGGTCGGCTGATGGTGACTTTGTGCGGCGGGTATTCATCGAAATCGCCGTTGCGGAGATACGGTCGTTCGTCTTCTTTCCACGATTTTCGCCCTGCAACGTTGTCGGTTATTTCGGGTGGGAGCGGCGTCTTATCGATGCCCATCGTGAATGTTCCCGGTTCGATGCGGACGAACCGCATGCCGATAGAATTGGTGTAGGTTTTGTCTTGTGGTTTTGACATATTGAGACTCCCTTGCCTTTTACGACAGGTCTCTGATATAATTAGGATTTACGCAATTATAGGCGAAGGGCGCGTACAGTGGGCAGCTTGCCCACTCAGGAGCGGGCAGGCTGCCCGCTCTACGAGAGCTCTCTCTTCTTCAACTGCGTAAGTCCTAATAATTAAGGAGAGGCCAAAACTCAATCAAATGAGCCAGGCTACGATTGAATCCGCTGATAATTATGCACACCGCTCATAGAAATCTTCGCGGCGGGGTAGTTGACATAATTTGGCAAAACTCTGATGATGATAAGGATTGCAAAGTGACTGCATTGACATTAATTTCTCCATACAAACGTCCGTTAAGACCATTAGTGGAAGCGGCACTTCAAAATGAGCAACGTCTCCTCCAAGCGGGGATTCGGCGGACCGAACAGCGGGTGAAAGAGTTTGAAAAGAGGTATAGTCTCGATTCGGAAGAATTCCTCCGCCGTTACGCAAACGACGAATTCGATGAGACGCTTGAGTTGATCGAGTGGATTGGCGAGTATCGCTTGTTGGAAAGCATGCGCGAAGACCTCGATATCTTGCAGGAAATTCATTTTGAAGATTAAAGATTACTTCCAACAGATACGTGAAGCAATTGACAACTGTCCTGTTGCACAATCCTCCAGTGTCAATTACGACAAACGCGGCACTTATGTCGGTTTCATTCGGGGCGGAGTTTATTTTGTTGACAGCACGATACTCCATTTGCGGGAATTTGTGAATCTGCAAAAAGAGCCCAAGCGGTTAGTCTATGCCTACCAATACATGACCGCTGACCATCAATCACGCCAACACTCAATAGCAAGAATTGTAACACAGCCCGCCCAACCGCGTCAATCGTCTAAAATGCGATACCCGTTCCGGTACAGGCTATACGGAGAGCATCACAACATCCCGTTTCACGATCTCCTTCCGCAATGCTGATGTCAGTGGTCGTTAAGACGAAGAGGTTTCAGCATCACCGCCTTTGTCGTTCTCAGCAAAATTGGTGCTCGGTCACAATCTCTTTGACATGCCCATAAGACGCATGCGCTGCCAATTCCCGCGTCTCCGGCGAGAGTCGCGTCCAAACGCTGATCTTTGGTTGGCTGGCCAATTCAGAAGCTACCCTTGAGCAATTGACCCAAACCGCTGCAACCATCGGCGTTGACATCAGCCCACAAGCCTTAGATTAGCGGTTCCCGAGAAAGTTGCCCAATGCCTTAACGACCGATTTTCCGCATGGTTTTGTCAGTCAATCAGGCACATCCCTATCTTATCACACTGCTATCTTGATGTCGATCCAAACGTTCTCTCCTAAATTCCTTTGAGATTTCATCCGTTGTGTGCTACTATAATACGGACAGTCATCGTCTCAAAAATAATTGCGAGATGAGGCGAAAGAACGAATATCTTCTTCAAATTAAGGAGTTACACCATGTCTGAGTCTATGCACAATCTATTTCACACGCTTTGTTCCTTTGAAAGCGACGGGAAGCAAATCTATTATTACTCGCTTCCTGCATTAGAAAAACAAGGAATAGGCCCCATCTCTCGGTTGCCGGTCAGTATCCGGGTCGTTCTGGAATCCCTGTTGAGAAACTACGACGATCGGCAAGTCACCGCACAGGACATCACAGACCTGGCAAACTGGAATGCGAAACAGCCGAAGCCGGTTGAGTTGCCCTTCAAGCCCGCTCGGGTGATCGCCCAGGATTTCACAGGAGTGCCGCTCCTTGTCGATCTCGCCGCTATGCGCTCCACCGTACAGGAGCTCGGCGGAGACCCCCGGCTCATTGAGCCCCTCATTCCCGTAGACCTGGTGATAGACCACTCGGTCCAGGTGGATGCCTACGGGACGGAAAACGCCTTGCAAATCAACACCCGAATCGAGTTTGAACGCAATCAAGAGCGATATGAATTTCTCAAATGGGGGCAACAGGCTTTTGAGAAGTTCAAGGTTATCCCGCCATCAATTGGAATTGTCCATCAAGTGAATCTGGAATACCTCGCAAAGGTTGTGGTTCAGGATGAAGCCAACGGCAAAGGGGTCGCTTACCCGGATACGTTGGTGGGAACAGATTCTCACACGACGATGATCAACGGGCTCGGTATTGTGGGGTGGGGCGTCGGTGGAATTGAGGCAGAAGCCGCGATGTTGGGTCAGCCGGTTTATATCCTGACGCCGGAGGTGATCGGCGTGCATCTGAAGGGCGCGCTCAAGGAAGGGATAACAGCGACAGACCTCGTTTTAACGGTCACGCAGAAATTACGCGCGGCGAAGGTCGTCGACAAATTTGTCGAATTCTTTGGGGAAGGCGTGGCGGCACTCTCCCTGCCAGACCGTGCGACCATTTCAAACATGTGCCCCGAGTACGGCGCGACGATTGGCTTCTTCCCACCTGACGATGAAACGGTTCGATACCTGCGGCAAACGGGCAGGGATGAAGCGCACTTGAAAGCGGTCGTAGCGTATCTTAAAGTTCAAGGCTTGTACGGTATCCCAAAAGTGGGGGAGGTCGAATATTCAGAGGTGATGACCATCGACCTCGACGCTATACAACCGAGCATTGCAGGCCCCAAGCGTCCGCAGGATCGCGTTGAGCTTTCAAAGGTCAAGGAGACGTTTTCTGGGTTATTGACGCAACCGCTGACAGAGGGTGGATATGGGCTCTCTCAGGAGCAGATCGATCAAAGCCGCCGGAAGTCCGAAGAGGAGGGAGGCATCACACACGGCTCCATCGCGATCAGACTTCCGAAGTCCCAAAGACTTCGGAAGTCTAAGGGGGGCATCACACACGGCTCCATCGCGATCGCCGCGATTACGAGCTGCACCAACACCAGCAATCCGTCGGTGATGATCGCCGCGGGCTTAGTCGCTCAGAAAGCCGTCGAGCGTGGGCTTAGAGTTCCCGAACACGTCAAGACCAGTCTAGCCCCCGGCTCACGGGTTGTGACCGAATATCTGAGAGAAACCGGGCTGTTGCCCTATTTACAAAAGCTTGGATTCAATGTAGTTGGATACGGCTGCACGACGTGCATCGGGAATAGCGGTCCCTTAAACGAGGATATCCAACAGGCAGTCGAAGCGGGGAAGTTGGTCGTCGTGAGTGTCCTCAGCGGCAACCGGAATTTTGAGGCGCGGGTCCACCGCGATGTCAAAGCGAGTTTTCTGATGTCGCCGCCGCTTGTTGTCACCTACGCCCTGGCAGGACGGATTGATATCGACTTAACCAGCGAGCCGGTGGGGTATAACGATGCGGGTGAACCGGTCTATCTCGCCGATCTGTGGCCCACGCGGCACGAAATCGCTGAACTGATCAGTCAATCGCTGGATGCCAACACATTCAAACGGCTTTACGCAGAGATCGCCAGCCAGAGTCCGGAATGGGATGAGTTGGATATCCCCACAGGTGTGACTTATCAGTGGAACGAGGAAAGCATGTATATCCAACGACCGCCGTTCTTGGAACCGGATGCCATCACAGACATTAAAGGAGCACGTATCCTCGCCATCCTTGGCGATTCAGTCACAACCGATCACATCTCTCCCGCGGGTGCGATTGGCGCGAGCAGCCCGGCGGGACAATATCTGATTAGCCGGGGTGTGGAGAAAAAGGACTTCAACTCCTACGGCTCCAGACGAGGCAACGATCGGGTGATGAGCCGCGGGACATTTGCAAACAATCTGATTAAGAATCTGATATTGCCCGGCGTTGAGGGCGGTTATACCCTCAAATTCCCTTCCAAAGAGCGGACGACCATCTACGAGGCAGCCCAATATTATGCTGAACAGGGCACGCCACTTGTCGTTTTTGCTGGAAAGGAGTATGGCTGTGGAAGTTCTCGGGATTGGGCGGCAAAGGGGCCAAAGCTGTTAGGTGTCAAAGCCGTGGTCGCCGAGACCTACGAACGGATTCATCGGAGCAACCTGATCGGTATGGGGATTTTACCTTTACAGTTCAAGGAGGGAGAGAACGTGGAATCATTGCGATTAAATGGCAGTGAAACCATCAATATCATCGGTGTGGAAGGGGAGCTCCAACCGGGGCAAACCGTCACGATGGAATACATTGATGAATCGGGAACCAAGCGTGAGACGGAGTTGCTGGTTCGGATTGACACCCCAATCGAGGTTGAATATTACAAACACGGCGGCATCCTTGATTATGTGATGAGAAATTTGATGGCGCAGTGAAACGTGAAGCGTGAAACGTAAAACGTGATTTCGATAAACTCAATCCGGCGGAAGCGTGAAAAGATGAGGCATTTTACGTTTTACGCTTTAACTAATTTTGAAAAATAAACTATACATCAGACTTCCGAAGTCTCCAAGACTTCGGAAGTCTAAAATTTCCCCAAAATAACTCTTTACACTTTTTTGCAATTGTGCTATAATTCGCCAATGTCACATTTCTCTGTAGCCCAAGATTCTATCTTGGTTTCTGCGAATGAGGTCCTCGGTTGGCCAACTTAGAAAGTTGGGCTACGATTGGATCTCATTTCTCATGTGACATTGTAGAAATAATTCGCCAATGTCACATTTCTCTGTAGCCCAAGATTCTATCTTGGTTTCTGC
>CAZOAL010000052.1:0-52952 GCA_964577695.1 uncultured bacterium
AATCGTCTGTTTTTAACCCAGATGGGACAAGGTGCCCAAATTTCTGAATAAGCTCATTCTCCTAAGGATTGATGATTTGTTATCGTACACAATACAAAACAGGGGGTTAGGAAACAATATTGTAACATAGATTGACGTGTCGTTCAACAATAATTTGCCTTGATGAGAAATTTACAAATTCTATATGCCTTTAGAAATTTACAATGAGAATGAAGAATGGAGAGATGTCACCTCAATCCTTCATCCCTTGTGATTTCGACAAGCTCAATCCGGCGGAAAGAGACGGAAATTCGCACCACCATTCTCCTTGAGCCGACGCATTTGCTCATTTGCTCATTTGCTTGATTGCACATTTCTAATATGCCTTTATTTCACTTGCGAATGATTGAAATCTCTGCTATAATCATTCCGTTTCTTTCAACCACATCAGGCGATGGTCAGGGACCATTGTGAATCAAATTTTTATTATGGGGGGAATAGCCATGTTTATGTTGACACCATAAAGTAATGGGGGTGGCATTTGAAATATGGCGGTGAATATGAAAAAAAATTACTGTATTTCTATTCTTGCCTTTTTTATGAGTTTTGTTGCGATTGGGATGGCACAGGAGATTGGTGATCGCCCCAATGTACATCACGTCAGCCAAGAGGCAATCGACGCCGGGTTGATTTCCTTTCAGGAGCTCTTTGACCTCGGCGGTGACCTGTTTACGGTCGATTTTAATACCCTTGATGGCTACGGGCGTCCCAACGTCAATGCGGGAGGCGTTCCGGTAGATACCCCAAACGATCTGTATACACGCACGTTTGGGCCAGATGCCTCATCATGCGTGGAGTGCCATAACAAACCATTTGCAGGCGGTGCCGGTGGGAATGCTGTCAACGTGTTCATCCGCTCTTGGGACTCGAAAAATCCGTTCTCGGCCAAAGAGGGGGATTCTAATGAACGAAACACCAAACATATTTTTGGTTCAGGAGGATTGGAACTTATCGCCAGGGAGATGTCGGCTCAACTGCAAGCAATTGAACGAGACGCAATTTCAGAAGCGACCTCTACCGGACACGCGGTTCAACGCGCCCTGATTGCCAAAGGAATTGATTTTGGCCATCTGGTGGCGATGCCCGATGGAGCTGTTGACAAGAACGGCGTTGTCGGTGTTGACAAAGATTTGATGATTAAACCGTTCGGTTCTAAAGGCTCCGTTGAGAGCGTGCGGCGTTTTACAACGAACCCGCTGTTGCACCATAGCGGCATTCAGCCCGTTGAGCGATTGGAAGATAATCCGATTCCGGGGGTCGATGCGCCGAACGGATTTCGGCAAGCGGACGACGGCGATAGCTACGATAACGAGGCGACGCGCGGCGATGTGACAGCCCTCGTCATCTGGCAAGCGGCGCAACCGGTGCCAATCCAGCAGATTCCCGATGCCCCTGCGATTGCTCAAGCCATTGCCAACGGAGACGCTACCTTTAAGGCGATTGGCTGTGCGACATGCCACGTTCCGCAGATGGTAATTGATGACCCCATCTTCCGGGAGCAAAGCCGGTTAGATCCAACGAAATCCTTTCGTTTTGACATCACACGGGAAGGGGCTGAACCACGTTTCGAGCGTACACCGGATGGCAAGGCGATTATCCGCGCCTACGGCGACCTCAAGCGGCACTACATGGGGGAAGGCTTGCGCGAACCGCTCCCTCAAGATGGTGTGGATTCAGCCACCTTCATCACCGCGGAACTATGGGGTGTGGGCAACACCTTCCCTTGGATGTTCAATGGGAGGTCTTTCACCCTGGACGACGCGATTCGTGTTCATGGTGGAGAGGCTCAAGCAGCGCGAGATGCTTACGCGGCGTTGCCAGAAATAAAGCAACGGGAAGTGGTTGAATTTCTCAAATCGCTGGTCTTGCCGCCGAACTTTCAAGCGGATATCGAACTGGAAAAGGGCATCAACATGATCTCCTTGCCTCTGAAACCGTATCGCCCATTGACGGCGCGGGACCTTGATGCAAAACTCAATGCGTCCATTTGTATCCGGTTTAATCCGGCCCGTCAACGCTTTGAAGGATATACCTCAGCAGATGAGGGTGATGGTTTTCCCATTGAAGGTGGGAAAGGCTACATTGTCAATGTGCTGGAAGCCACGACGGTCACAATGACGGGGGATGCGTGGCATCGGGGGGAACCCAACGTCCGTTCGTCTACGCGCGCGCCTTCTCTCAACGAAATATCGAACAAGTGGGCATTTGTTCTGTCCGGCAAATTGGTGACCGATGTTCCGGCTCAGTCCTATACAATTTTCGCCCGGAATCAGCGCACGGGGGTTGTGGCAACCGATGTGCTGGATGGCGGCAAGGGAACATTTTCAGCGGTTTGGCTCGATCAGATGCGACAACCCGTTGTGCAGATTGGCGATGCTATTGAGATCGTTGTGATGGACGCGAGTGGCCAGCGTGTTGTTGGCCCATTGGCGCATATCGTGAGCGCTGAAGAGCTCGATCTGGCGTATGTTCATAAGCTCCTGCGTTCAGGAGATATTATGCCGTTGCAAACGCGTCTGGCTCAAAACTTCCCGAATCCGTTTAATCCGGAGACCTGGATTCCATATCAGTTGGCACAGTCGGCACCGGTGAAGATTGAAATCTACGATGCGGCGGGCAGAGTCATTCGGACACTGAATCTCGGCACGCAACCTGCCGGTTTCTATCTGACAAAGGAGCGTGCCGCCTATTGGGACGGCACCAACCGGCAGGGTGAAAAAGTGGGCAGCGGCGTTTATTTCTATACCTTCACCGCAGGCGATTGGGTTGCGACAAAGAAGTTGGTTGTCGTCAAGTAGTAGTGTCAAATCAATCTTGATGAGTAGCCGAACTTGCAAAAGTTCGGATGGATGCCTGTCCCCGAAATCAATTCACGGCTGGCTTCAAAATCAAAGGCAAAAGTGATGCGTATTATTTTATACACTGGCAAAGGCGGCGTTGGTAAAACCAGCATTGCCGCAGCGACAGGTCTGAAGTTAGCAGACCTCGGATACAAAACCATTGTCATCTCGCTGGACGCGGCACACTCTCTGGCGGATTCATTTGACCGAGAGCGGCGATTGATGGATAACAGTGGGGGGAAGCAGGTACAGATCAACGACCATCTTTGGATTCAGGAGGTTGATGTCCATGAGGAAATCGCAACGCATTGGGGGAGTGTCTATAGCTATATCCGTTCACTCTTGAATCGGTCGGGCTTAGAAGAAATCGTTGCAGAAGAGATTGCAGTCTTCCCCGGAATGGAGGAGATCTGTTCTCTCCTCTATATCAACCAGTATGTCCGTCAAAATGCCTACGATGTCATTATTCTCGATTGTGCGCCGACGGGGGAATCCCTTCGCTTCGTCAGCATCCCCACGACCCTTGAGTGGTATATGAATCGGCTGTTTAAGTTGGAACGAAATTTAGCGAAAGTGGTTCGTCCGATTATCAAAAGCATCGGTTCTATCCCCCTCCCCAAAGATGATTATTTTCAGAACATTCAAGATCTGTTTGACAAATTGCAAGGGATTGATCAGGTGTTGACAGATTCCAAAGTGACAACGGTCCGCCTCGTCACAAACCCGGAGAAGATCGTGTTCAAAGAAACCCAACGGGCTTTTATGTATTTTTGCCTTTACGGGCTTTGCATCGACGCGGTGATTATCAACCGGATTTTTCCAGAAGGTGTCGATTCGGATTTCTTTGGGGCGTGGAAGCAGACCCAACAACGTTATATCGACGAAGCGCTCAACTACTTTTCCGACGTGCCCATCTGGAAAGTCCATCTGTTCGATGACGAGATCGTGGGCGAAAAGGGGCTTCGTAGACTGGCAGACTCCCTTTACGCAGATATCGACCCTGCCGACATCTTTTTCAAAGAGAGACCGTATCAATTCAGTAAAAATGGGGAGCAGTATCAGCTCTCAATGCGCTTGCCCTTCATCACGAAACAAGACATTGAGCTCGCCAAGCATGGTGATGAATTGATTGTGCGTATCGGCGGATTCAAGCAGCACCTCGCCCTGCCCCGAAGCATCGCGCACGCAAACCCAACCAGTGCGAAACTGGTAGATAATCGATTGATTATTACATTTGATTAAACCCCAAATCATGACGCGAACGCATTGTCAATCATTAGAAATTTCTCGCAGTTACTTGAAGGGTATCATTGAAGCGTTCAATCTGCCGGAGGATGCCTTTGATAGGTGAAAAGGAGACAGCCAGTGCTCAAGGATTGGTTCGTTGAACAAATCAAAGCACTTTTAACCAATGAAGGAAGTCCAACACTCCGAATTATTGCCAATATTGTTGGATCCTTCCTGATTTGGGCTTGCTATCTCCTATTCTCCGGATTAACGCAGAAGTTGAAAGAGAAATATCCGAATGCTTCTGGGGGTTTAGAAGCCAAGATTGTTGAAAAGATGCTCGTGTGGAGCACCATCATTTTGATGGCAATCTTGTTAGGGACGAGCATTTTATCTGCTATTGAACTACTGATAAAGGCATTCCCCAAAATCGCTAACGGAACTGATTTACACCCAATGAGCCTCAAGCGGGCTATCGAAATAAATCTGAATCACTTCAAGCATGTTGCACAGTTCGTATTCTACGCACTGATTTTGATGATAACTTTGGCAACCGTACAGGCAGGTTTTATCCTTTTAGGTTCGGTAAACAAGAGAGAAACGGTAAAGTCTAATCCATCAAGGAACAAAACTGATGAAGTCTAGTGAACGCAACAGCTAACCACCCAATAATACGGAGCATAGACAATGGACGTTTCAATGAACCCCATCGAAGCCTTAACAGGCTTTCTGAATCTACCCGGTAGTGGAAATATTCGGCTTGATTTTCTCATCACTTTTGATGCAGATGTCTTCTATATCCATTGCTTGGATTTCGGTATCATGTCGTGGGGAAAAACGATAGCGGAATGCAAAGAGGATATTCAGGAGGCGATTTTGATCTACCTGGAAGACCTACCTGAAGGGCAGGGGCTCTTCAACCCTTCTCCGCCTCAGTATTGGCAGATGTTTTACGAGTTGCGGTCAATCGTCAGAATCTGGACAATAACAAATCCGTCATTGTGCGAATCAACAGCGGATCACTTCCTATATTGCGGGCATGTGTGAAGGAGACAGCCAGTGCTCAAGAGGTGGTTTACCGAGCAGATTAAAGCGACATGCTTCATTACGCTCCTAATTCTCGCCAATCTTTTGTGTTCATTCCTAATTTGGGGTTGCTATATTGTACTCACTGGATTTGCGCAATGGTTGAAGGATAAATATCCTACTGTTTTAGTTGGCTTAACAAACAATATAGTTGAAGGGCTGTTACAGTGGAGCACAATTATTCTCATAGCAGCCTTGTTATTCAAAAGTATTTATTCTGTCATCAAACAACCGATACCATTTGGAAAAGTAGGTGATGAACCCGATGCAAACAAAAATGAACCTAAAACAGGCAGTTGAGATTAATCTAAATCATTTCAAATGGGTTGCCCGGTTTGTATTCTACGCTCTCCTTTTCATGGTGACTTTAACAGCGATAGAGGCCGTTTTTATCCTCTCAGCCGCCGCAGGTATGAGATGGCTGAATTGGGTGTGGACCTTACTGATTCTTCTGGGAATTACCCTTGCTATAATCAAACGGCGAGATCTGCGAAGATACCAATTCCCCAAGGCTGTACGTATTGCCGTCCCAATCCTTCTTGCTGCTATTATTGGTGTGATTGCAATTATTCCAATTTACTTTCCAGTAACCCCGACCCCGTCACCAGTACCTGAACCACCCGCTAAAAGTGGGAGCAATCCAGCAGGCACAGGAATTGCCGTGCTGGTTTTGATCATTGGCATCGGGTCATCATTGGTGTATTTGTTAGTTCGCTACATCTTGGACTTTGGACAAAATGGACTGGTTATTGAGTCGAAATTTCCAAGTGAAGCAGGCTGTTTTATTGCAACTGCTGTATACGGTTCTGAAAGTGCTCCAGAAGTTCTTATTTTGAGAATTTTTCGAGATGACATTTTGCTCCCCTCGAAATTAGGTAGGGCTTTAGTAAATTTCTACTATTTTGCTTCCCCTCCTGTGGCACGGTTGCTCAGTGCGAATGTAACGCTTCGGAACGGGGTTCGTAAAACTGTTGTACAGCCTGTTGTTAATCTGGTGCGTTTGATTTTAATGTGTAAGTGAGACCGTGAACAGGGGATACCTTTTCTTCTTTCTCCGCTGTTTCCTTTCTCTCAAGTGAATAAAAGGACTTGATATGCCCGATGACCAACTCATCGTCGCCTTAGATGTCGATAACTTAGCGGATGCCGGTCAAATCGTCGCCCAGCTATCCGATTGCGTCAAATGGTTCAAAATCGGCAAACAGCTCTTTACCGCTACAGGCCCTGATTCCGTCGAGTTGCTGCTTGAGGCGGGGAAGCGGGTCTTTTTAGACCTCAAATTTCACGACATTTCAAACACGGTTGCGGGCGCAGTGGCATCCGCAGCGGCAATCGGGGCGCATATCATCAACATGCACGCTTCGGGCGGTTTGGAGATGATGCGCGCCGCAAAGGGTGCCGCAGAAGAAAAGGCGACTGAACTTGGCATTCCCAAGCCGATTCTCCTGGGCGTGACGGTCCTCACGAGCATCGACGAAGCGAATTTCCAGCGCGATTTTGGTACGCAACGCAAGCTGAAGGAGCAAGTGGCTTACCTCGCCGAGCTATCGCAGAAAGCGGGGCTGGATGGCGTGGTTGCCTCGCCGTTAGAGATTGCGTTGATCCGGCAAGTTTGTGGAAGGGATTTTGTTATCGTCACGCCCGGTGTCCGGCCGGCGGGGGCGGCAATCGGAGACCAGCAACGGGTCACGACACCGGGGGCGGCAATCGCTGCCGGTGCGGATTATATCGTCGTTGGGCGTCCCATCACCGGAGCAGATAACCCACGCGAGGCAGCGGGGGCGATCATTCAAGAAATCAAAAACGTAATGCGTAATGCGTAATGCGTAATCAAGTAATCAGTAATTTACGATTACTCGTTACTTATCACGCATTACGTTTCACGTTTCACGGATTCGTCTATTCCTCTAATAACCAACACCTAATATCTAAGACCTGACACCGACTCAATGAACAACCAACAAAGAATACGGAACTTCTGCATTTTAGGACACATCGACCACGGCAAAAGCACACTGAGTGATCGGCTTCTGGAGTATACAGGCACACTGACGCAGCGCGAAATGCGTGAGCAGGTGCTGGATCTGATGGACCTCGAGCGCGAGCGCGGGATTACCATTAAGGCAACCGCTGTCAGGCTCGAGTATCATGCCAAAGATGGAGGTATTTATGAGCTAAACCTGATTGACACCCCCGGCCATGTCGATTTTACTTACGAGGTTTCGAGGAGCCTTGCTGCGTGTGAAGGCGCAATCTTAATCGTCGATGCAGCGCAGGGCGTTGAAGCCCAGACACTGGCAAACGCCTACCTCGCAATCAATCAAAATCTTGAGATTGTCCCCGTCATCAACAAAATCGACCTCCCGACGGCGCGTCCGGAGGAGGTGAGACGCCAGATCGAGGAGATCATCGGCATCCCCGCTGAGGATGCGGTTTTGGTCAGCGCGAAGGAAGGCATCGGTACACAGGAGGTGTTGGAGGCGGTTGTGGCTCGCATCCCGCTGCCTCGCGGAGGGGCCGATGCGCCACTCAAGGCACTGGTGTTCGACTCGCTATACAATAGCTACCGGGGGGTCGTGATGTATATCCGTGTGTTTGATGGGGTGGTTAAGGGGGGCGATTTCATTCGTTTGATGGCAACCGGGAAGTCTTACGAAGTGGAGGAGGTGGGCTTCCTTTTGCCATATATGAAGCCCGTCGGCCAACTCTTGACCGGAGCGGTCGGCTATCTGATCGCCGGCATCCGGGAGATAGCGGATGCGAAAATCGGAGATACGATTACGCATCACGCCAGACCGACGGCAAAGGCGTTGCCCGGCTATCGTGAACTGAAACCCCTTGTGTTCTGTGGGCTCTATCCAGCAGATACCAGCGGTTTTATTGCCATGAGAGAGGCATTGGAAAAACTGAGACTTAACGATGCGTCGTTCAATTTTGAGCCTGAAACTTCCGTTGCACTCGGATTTGGCTTTCGATGCGGCTTTTTAGGGTTGCTGCACATGGAAATCATTCAGGAACGTCTCGAACGTGAATTTGACCTTGCTCTGATACGCACATCGCCGAGCGTTAGGTATCAGATCTTCCTAAAGGATGGCAAACGCATTGAGGTTAATAACCCTGCCCAGATGCCGACTCCCGACAAGATTGATGCTATTGAAGAGCCACACATTACGGCTGACATAATCGTTCCGCAGGACTATATTGGCGGCGTGATGGATATTTGCCAAAGGCGTCGAGGGGCATTTATCCGCATGAATCAGTTAGACCAAACGCGCGTGCAGATTATCTATGACCTCCCCTTGAGTGAAATCCTCGTTGATTTCTATGATAAACTCAAATCCATGACTCGCGGTTATGGTTCGCTCGAATACGATATTGGCGAGTATAAACGAGCTGAACTGGTGAAATTGGATATTTTGCTCAATGAAAAGCCGGTGGATGCCCTCTCGACCATCCTGCATCGAGATATGGCATACTCCCGAGGGAAGGCGCTGGTCGAGAAGTTGAGCCAACTTATTCCGCGCCAGATGTTTGAAGTACCGATTCAAGCGGCAATTGGTAGCAAAGTGATTTCCCGCGAAACCGTTCGCGCACTACGGAAAAACGTCACCGCCAAGTGTTACGGCGGCGACATCACCCGCAAACGGAAGTTGCTGGAAAGGCAGAAGGAGGGCAAAAAACGCATGAAACAGGTGGGCAATGTTGAAGTGCCTCAAGAAGCGTTCATGGCGATTCTGTCGATTGATGAGTGAGCGTGAAACGTGAAACGTAAAACGTATGAGAAGATTTAGAAATTCAAAGTCTATCTTCTTCTGTCAAAGCCTTTTTCTTGTCAAAGACTTCCGAAGTCTTTGAGACTTCGGAAGTCTGAATTTCCAACTCATTTTCTCAACATCTATAGTTCTTTAATCCTACTTATCGTTGGAGGTAAATATATTTATGAATGTTGCTTCAGTAGACGCAAAAGAAAATCTTTCAGGTTGGCAGCTTTTCCAGAGAACCGTGGTATGGGAATACCTTCAGGTCATTGTGGTCGCCTTTGTCCTCGTTTTTGGGTTTATTCGCCCCTTCGTGGTCGAGGCGTTCAAAATCCCGTCCGGTTCAATGGAAGACACCCTGCTCGTCGGTGACCGCATCCTCGTCTGCAAGTTTATCTATGGGATTAAGGTCCCGGGAACGGACATTAAACTCTTCGATTTCCATAAACCCGGGAGAGGGGATGTGTTTGTTTTCATTCCCCCCCACGAGCGGACGAAAAATTTTATCAAACGAATCGTTGCCCTTGAAGGGGACACCGTCGAAACAAGGGGGGATACCCTTTATGTCAACGGGAAAGCAATCGACGACCACAACTACACCAAACATGTCCCTTATTTCGGTGCCCACGGACGGGATTTTCCCCCATTTCGCGAGCCGCGCTATGTGCCCGAGGGTGAGGCGTTTGCAGATTATAAGCTATCATGGAATCAGTTTCATACGAAGTTTCCAGAAGGCAAACCCTTTGTCGTCCCGAAAGGGTACGTTTTTGCCATGGGCGATAATCGTGACCAGAGTAGCGACAGCCGGACATGGGGGACTGCATCAGTGGAGGACATCAAGGGGCAAGCATTTATGGTCTACTGGTCCTATGATGGCCTCAATGGAACAAAGCCCTGGGAGATTTGGAAGATGATCGGTAACATTCGAGTGACTCGCATCGGTAAATTGATTCGGTCAGAGTTCGATGGGAACAAGGGGTGAAGTGTAAAACGTGAGGCGTGAAACGTGATACGTGAAAGGTAAATGTATTGCGTACTGCGTATTGCGCAATGCTTCTGGAGAATTAGACCACCAGATGAATTTCTTGGCCGACCACCGTTCTGTGGTGCTGTTACGCATCACGCTACACCAATTCCTCAAAAACGAGGTCATGACGCGCTTCGTAAAAGACGGGGCGCATTTGGAGGTCGGTCTTCACGGGCGCAGCTTCCATGTCCACAGGAAGGTAAATCATAAAGGTGGTGCCGTGCCCTTCTTCGCTGTTCAGTTCAATCCGGCCCCAATGGTCACGAACGATCCGTTGGACGATGTTCAAGCCGAAACCACTCCCGTGCTGTTTGAGGGTATATCCGGGCCGAAAGATGTGACTCCGTGCTTCATAAGGAATGCCGATTCCCGTATCGATAAATGTAATCTGAATCTGGGATGGCTCGGGTTGATAGGCGGTTTTGATTTGAAGGAAGCCGCCACCTTCCATCGCTTCGACAGCGTTGATGATGAGATTATGGAAGGCTTCCTTTAGCTGACTGGAATCCCCTTTGACGGACGGAAGCCGTGGATCTAAAACCGACTGATATTCGATTCCTTTGGCTTTCAGAACAGGCTCAAGGTTTCTCAGCAGGGTATCAAGAATCTTGTTGATGTCAATCAGTCCCAAAACGGGCTTGTCCATGCGTAGCGTTTGCAACAGGGCAACCATCTCGTTATAGGATTCCTCGTGTCGGGTGAAGATTTGGGAGAGAGTACAGTGTAATTCTGACGTTGCATCCGTGTGCCGTAACGTCGATCGAAGTTGAGCTCCAGTGGCACTGATTAGGTTTTTAACGCGATGCAAACGAGAGTAGAGGCTTTGGTATGCCTCCGCTCGTGCGACATCCATCAGCGAGAGGGTCAGTTGAAAGATCATTCGCCCTGCTGTCTGCGGATAAGCGTCCAACCACCGCTGCAGGTCTTTCAAAATCTCTTCGTCCTGCTCGTAGAAATAGAGTTTGGCGAGGTTGTGATAGGGGGCTTCATAATCCGGAGCAAGTTGGATCGCCCCCCGAAATTCTTCTGCCGCCTGTTCAATCAAGCCTTTCTGGAGATATAATAAGCCAAGATTATTCCGCGCTTGAGGCAAGGGCTTATATTCTAAACCGGCTTTATAGGCATAAATCGCGAGGTCGGCATCTTTGGGGTCATCGTCGTACAGGCTTCCAAGGATAAAGAACACCCGATCCAGTCCATCAAAGGTCTGCAACTCGTTGTTCCGTTTAATCAGTTCCATGAACTGATCGATTGCTTTTTGACGATAATCAGGGCGATGGTAACGCCCTTTCGCATAGAGCAGGCCGAGCTCAAAACGGGCATCTAAATGTTCCGCATCCCGTTCAATGGCGTACTGAAGGCTATGAATCGCGCCATCCATATCACCGGACTGATTGAGGTAGACTTCCGCGAGATGATAGTGAGCGTCTGGTTCTCGTGGGTCGATTTTAAGGATTTCCTCAAAAACCTGCTTCGCTTCATCCCACTGCTGACGCTTAATGTACAGCACCCCAAGGTTATGACGTGCCGCGTGAAAGGTTGGCATACGCGCGATCACTTGCTTGAAATCCTCACACGCCTTCTCCAACTCGCCCAACTTGTCATAGAGCAAACCGCGGTTATACCACGCTTCGATGTATGAGGCATCCAGTTCAAGGGTCCGCGTAAACTGGCGAATGGCTTCCTCCCACGCCCCTTCGAGCTCGCTCCAATCTTCGAGTAATTGTCCCAAAACATAGTGATAGGTTGCGTTCATTGGGTTAAGTTCGATGGCTTTTTGAAGGGCGTCTCTGGCAAGTTCAAAATCCCCTTCTTTATAGTAGGCAAAGCCGAGACTGTGATCGATGGCTGCACAGTCCGCATCCAGCTCAAGGGCACGCTTGTAGGCATTGATGGCCTTCGCATATTCCCGCCCTTGCAAATACCAATTGCCAAGGGCATACTGGTCTCTCGCCTCCTTGGATTTCGGCGGGGAAGCGAAAGCAGAGGGGGCACGAGCGCTCCCATCTTTGCTTGAGCCGGGTAAGGCATTGCGCAGTTCGTGTTCGAGGAAGTTCGATTTTACGGAAGAATCTGAGTTGGACATCGCGCTTGATTAACACTCATTTCTGTGAGGCGATTGCGATGAATCTAACCTTGCGAAGGTCGGTTGTTGAGTAGCGGTGGGTTGAGTAGCGACTGGGATTGAGCTTGTCCAAATCAGCGTATCGAAACCCGAAGCCGTATCGAAACATTCAAACCTTCGCAAGGTTAAATCCCCTCATTGGCAGAACTACAAATGGTATTAGTGAAAAACTCGGTTTCTACCAAATCCCGCAATCATCCATCAGGAGTACCCACATGAATATCCGTCCTGCAATCCAATCTTCACTGTATGAAGCCCAAAACGTATTGAACCAATTTATTCAAGACCCCAGGACTATCGAGTGCATGGACAAAGCCGTGCATTTGATTAAAGGTGTTTTTGAGCGTCGTGGCAGAATTTTCGCCTGCGGAAATGGTGGAAGTATGTGCGATGCCATGCACTTCGCAGAGGAGTGGACGGGGCGATTCCGGAAAAACCGGGAACCGCTTCCCGCAATCGCCCTGAGTGACCCGGCGCATCTCACCTGCGTTGCGAATGACTTTGGATTCGACGAGGTCTTCGCCAGACCGATTTTGGCATTCGGGCACCCCGGCGACCTGCTGATCGCCATCTCGACCAGCGGCAATTCAACCAATGTCCTTCGGGCTATCGAAGCCGCCAAATCACGACAGATGACCGTCTTTGGATTGCTCGGTAAAGACGGCGGCAAGATGAAGCCACATTGTGATTTGTGTCTGATTGCCCCGGGCAACACATCGGATCGCATCCAAGAAATCCAGATGATGGTTTTGCATATCCTCATTGAAGGCGTTGAGCGGTTGATGTTTCCTGAAAATTATGCCGAGGGGTAGATTGAGATGTTCCCCTAAGCCAACCGCCTACCGTTTTCACATCAAAGGCCATATTGCACTACCTCGGTGGGCGAAAATCAGTTGTCAGCAAAAACCAGCCTCTCTTCCCAGCAAGTTTTGCTTCATACGCTGTCCGAATCTCTTTGATCGCTTTCATCACACACTTATCATACTCGGGCTGCCGAACGTAGAGTGTAACATACTCATCCTCTATCTCAGGGTCACGGTAAACTTCCAGGGACAACTGCGCCTGGGATCCAAACCGGTGACGTATGGCTTCACAAACCGGCAACAGCAGAGCTGTCAGGTCAGGGTAACGAAGCAGATAATCCCTTACCTCCCCAGGTTGTGGGAGCCTGACCTCTAGCGACAAGAGTTGGCTAAAAGCTCTCTGAAGATGAAACGTTACAACAGTGCTATCCTGACATTCTTCTTTAGAATCATCAGTAGACAGACGAGATTCACAAACCGCTTCGATAATTGGCGGATTCACACTCATGGTATTCTCCTTTCCTCAACGATTTTACTCCCCTCGGTATCCCATTTCTTACCATCGATACGCCTTGGCCCCCTTCGACGCCTCCAGCGCAAACTCCCACCGCTTGCACCATGTCGGATAGTCAGTTTGCACGGACTCCGGGCGGCGCTTGCTGCGCATGATAAATGCCGGGTAGAAGGGGCGTCCTGTCGGTTGATAAACGTCGTGATAACGCAGGTCAAAGCTCCAACGCACCGTGTCCGTTTCGTTCGGCCGGGCGCTGTGCATCGTGTAATTGTGGAACAGGATAACCCCGCCCGCTGGTACGGGAAGCGCCTTTGGCTCAAGGGGCGGATGCGCTTCAGGAGGTATTCCCAACCCATAAGGTGTATACGCATGCGGCAGGAGGCCGTATTTATGGCTACCGGGTATGACCTGTAAGCACCCATTGTCCAGCGTTGCGTCTACAATGGGAATCCAGACGGTGAGCATAAAGTAGGGGTCGGCATCGGGCCAGCACACCCCGGCGTCTTGATGCCAGGGAGTCGGCCCCCTGCTGGTGTTGCGATGCGACAGGACGGACCGGATATGTTGGATGGGATTGCACACCACATCCGAGCCAACCAGCGATTCCGCTACATCCAGAATCTTGGGATTTTTCAGGAAGTTGAAGGTTGCCTCGCCGCGCGCCTGCATGATATCCAGCCCGCCGGTGACTTCGGGGGCTTCCGTAGCCAGGCACGCCAGCCGCCGCGTGAACGGTTCGTCAGCGTATAGAGAAGTCACCTTCCCTTCACCGTGCAGTTTTCGCGCCCGTTCATCAATAATGGTAGCATATTCGTCGATTACCGGGCGCAGGTCGGCCTCGTCCAAAATATGCTCCAGCAACAAGTAACCGTTCTCATGAAAAAATGAAATTTGAGATTCTGTCAGGTGCATAATGGTTTCTCCTCTTGGATATGGGGTGAAAGGTGAAACAGGGTTCAAGATTCAGGATTCAGGATTCAAGATTCAGGATTCAAGATTCAGGATTCAAGATTCAGGATTTAAGATTCAGGATTTAAGATGCAGGATTCAGAATTCAATCATTCCAGCATGGAATCGTTGGTGACAAGAATATAGGCAGTGTCGAAGTCGGATGAGATCATCCCCTTTAGATGTTCGTAGACTCATGGCGTATGGGCTGTATCTCATTTTTCCATTTCCTCGGCTGATAAACCCGTCTTCCAACTGCTTGGGGTATCCTGTGCTCGCTTATGCAAGGGGCCGTTCCAATATCCCATTTCGCTTTCGTTTTCAGACATTTTCTCAAGATAATCGAGAATTACCGGGTCATGGTCTTCCAACATCGCTACCACTAAACTGCGTGCATGAGAGATTCTCTCAAAGCGTGTCGGATTCATAAATTCGTGAAGGGCATCCTTGGCAGCATCTTCATCATGCGCGAGCCAGTAACTCCCCATCCGATCCCAAGAGACGGTTAAAATCTCTAGAACTTTCCAAACTTCAATGAGTTGTTCTAAGTCCTTCTTTTTCATCTTGATTCCCTCCAATTGTGATTTCTCTTTGCGACTATCACTTCAATGTCACGATTCCTGTAGCCCAAGATTCTATCTTGGTTTCAGGCATTCGTTTCAGGAATTGCCAACCCTTCGGCTTTGCTCAGGGCAGGCTTTAGAAAGTTGGGCTACAATTCCTTTGAATATTACCTTCTGTGGAAAGTAGGATTTCGACCTTCTAAATGGACATCTCCGTCAATGACCCATTCAGTACGCCCCGTTCTGGGATTCGTAACAGCACGCGCTTCTGAAGGAGAGGTATCAAACTCAACATAATCTCTCCCACGACCAGGTTTTAGACCGTAGTACCTTTCAGCATCACGAGGTGACATGGGCGATCGATGAGCACTTTCGCAGTAGACACAACCTGACTCCCACTGCTTTTGACTCGCTCTGATTACATTTTCCGTTTCAATCCCTCTTAATCCGCTTCGATTCGTATAATGACGCATTCTTGGATCTTCGCCGGACGCTCCAGCACCGTTGCTTGCTACAGATGAGGCAACCTTGGCTGCTGTCGCCGGCGTTGGTAGTGTGCTGCTCACAGAATCACCTCCGCTATCTCCTTCTCTATCTCTCTGGTGTGGGAGTCTCTGAACATCGGAAGTTTAAATTCTCAAATGTCAGTCTGCGAATCCATTTCCATCAGTGTCGATTTCAGCCAATTGGGAACGGGCATCCGACTGATATGATCGACCAACTGGCAGTTCAAGCACTCAAAGTACAGCAACCCGGAAAAATATGGTATAATATGCCATGATCGGGCACGAAATGCAAGCAGGAAATTCACCCCGTGAGATAAACAGAAAAATGACAGCTACAGATGAGGAATTGATTATCTCACGGGGTCACGAAAGGAGAAACTCGCATGGAAAAAGTGACGCTCGAAGAAGTTGTAAATCAAGCCAGGATGCTGACACCGGGCGAGCAACGACAGTTGCGGCAAGTGTTGGATCTGCTCCTGAATCCGCCTTCAGAAACGATGGAGAAATCAGGCGCACGAAGGGTGGAATGGAATGGACTCGTCATCACCATTCCTCCCCCCATCACGGACTTTACTCGCTATGAAAACTGGAAACCCGTTGAAGTGAAAGGGAAGCCAGTGTCTGAGGTTCTGATTGAGGAGCGCCGATAAATGGCTGCCTATTTTTTTGATAGCAGCGCTCTTGTTAAACGCTACGTCATTGAGCGAGGCTCAACATGGGTGATTCGCATCACAACCCCTGCGGTAGGCAACTCCATTCCCGGAAACCTAGCTGTGCCCCACACTCCAACCTGCGAATCAATTCGCAGGCTAAAAGCGCAAGTCGGTTCAAACCGACTCAAACCCGTTTTCAGTCCACTTGAGTGGACTTGAGCTATTAGCCCCCCGATGGATCGAGACAGGCTGATCTTGAGATCGGGGCGTTTATGGCATCGATTCACGCCTCACCGCCGATGCCGCTTGCAATACGCCCCCCGCCGAGCCGCTCCCAGAAACCGAGCGGTGCCCCACATTCCAAACACAGCTTGTTTCTCTGCCGATAGGCGCGCCGCTCTGCGGCTTCTTCCTCTCTGACCTTCATCTGTGAGCTTGCGAATCCATTTCCATCAGTGTCGATTTCAGCCAATTCGGAACAGGCATTCGACTGATATGATCGACTAACTGACAGTTCAAACACTCAAAGTACAGCGTGACATCTCCCTCCGGATAAGGCTGAACCCTGACATGCAGGCTTTGATGCTCGCAGTGTGGACAAATCACCAGATCTACGGGTTTGGCGCTTTGGTAAATCTGATTCGTAATTGGCAACCATTTTTTGAGAGCAGGTGTTTGTGATCTCATTTTTTTCCCTCAAGAGTGAGTGTGCGATGTTCTTCGGCTATTTTGAATATATCGGCGTTGCGCTTCTTGTCCGGCGCTCCTGGCTTTCCTTTCAGACTCAATCACTTGTAATGAGTCGCTAAATCGATTGGTTCCAGCCGCTCTCAGATCGGCGACATGACTGCATTCGTGACCTAACGTGTTTGCGAGTTCTTCAGCGGACGCAAAGGTATCTTCATATAACTCGATACATTGACGAGATCGCGTGTATCCCTTAAAACCTGTGCCTTTTGTCCCTTTAACAATTTTGACCTTGATTCCTTTCAGATCGACCTCAGCTAGTCTAGCAATTCGTTGAACGACTTTTCTTCTCATGGGGAGGCGTGGAGGCCTGACGTGCTTTCTTGAACCTCGCCTGAACACAACGACACCTCCTGAATTTTGACTCTGGTAAATTTACCGCCGATGCCGCTGGCAATACGCCTGACCGCTCCACTCCCAGAAACCGAGCTTTGCCCCGTAGCCTGCGAATCAATTCGCAGGCTAAAAGCCTAAGTCGTCTCAAGACGACTGGTCCTGTTTTCAGTCCACTTTGAGTGGACTTGAGCTTTTAGCCTGAAATTTAGTTCAAGGCTTGTCCACGCCTCACCGCCGATGCCCCTTACAATACGCCCCCCCGCCGAGCTTGTCCCAGAAACCGAGCTTTGCCCCGCACGCCAGACACAGCTTGTTTTCCTGCCGATGGGCGCGTAATTCTGCGGCTTCCTGCTCTCTGCGAAGGCGTTCCGCTGCTTCAGCTTCCCGTTTCCGCCGGGCTTCCGCTTCTTCGGTTTCCCATTTCCGCCGGGCTTCCTCTGCCAGCCTCCGCTGTCTCTCCCCTTCCTCAAACTCCTGCCGCGTGAGGACAGGTTTCCCCCAGAGTTTCACACAGTTGTCATAGCTTCCGCTGGCGAGTAGCCTCCCATCCGGGGAAAACGCCACCGAGTACACACTATTACTGTGTCCTGTGAGGGTCGCAATCTCCCGTCGCTCAGAGACCGACCAGAGCTTCACGGTATTGTCATCGCTTCCGCTGGCGAGTAGCCTCCCATCGGGCGAAAACGACACCGAGTACACACTCCCCCTGTGTCCCGTGAGGGTCGCCACCTCCCGCCGCTCGGAGACCGACCAGAGTTTCACGCTGGTGTCCGCGCTTCCGCTGGCAAGCAGCCTCCCATCGGGCGAAAACGCCACCGAGGTCACAGAACTACTGTGTCCCGTGAGTGCCGCAATCTCCCGCCGCTCCCGCACCGACCACAGCTTCACGGTGTGGTCCACGCTTCCGCTGGCGAGCAGCCCCCCATCGGGCGAAAACGCCACCGAGCGCACCAAATCACTGTGTCCCGTGAGGGTCGCCACCTCCCGCCGCTCGGAGACCGACCAGAGTTTCACGGTATTGTCATCGCTTCCGCTGGCGAGCAGCCCCCCATCGGGCGAAAACGCCACCGAGGTCACATGATTACTATGTCCCGTGAGGGTTGCAATCTCCCGCCGTTCCGTGACCGACCAGAGTTTCACGGTATTGTCCCTGCTTCCACTGGCGAGCAGCCCCCCATCGGGTGAGAACGCCACCGAGTGCACCAAACCACCGTGTCCCGTGAGGGTCGCCATCTCTCGCCGTTCCGTGACCGACCAGAGTTTCACGGTATTGTCCCTGCTTCCGCTGGCGAGCAGCTTCCCATCGGGGGAAAACGCCACCGAGCGCACATAACTACCGTGTCCCGTGAGAGTAGCAATCTCCCAATATGGGCTTGGATTAAAAGTCTCCTGAACCTGCTTGAGCAAATCAAGAACGCTCCGGTAATCGGCGCAGGTATCCTGACGATAGCGCGTCTCGGCTTGTTGGAACAACCTTCGGAGCTCCGCTTCAGCGCGTTTCGCCTCGTCGGTCAGGAAAACATAATCGTCCAGAAGGTGCTTGACGGACGCAAGCTGATTCCCGGCTTTCACTTTGGTCTCTAACGCCTCCCGAAATGCCGGCAGTTTCCCCTCTGCCCGTCCAATTTCGGGCAACACATCCTGATAATCAAAATAGGTGTCCCTCGCAAGATACACCTCAATCCGCTGACAGTCCCTCTCCGCTTCCCACCGCGTATCCGATGGCAGGTCGGATAAGATAACATCCAGTTTCTGCCGATAGCTCCGGTAGGCGGCGTTGGCTGTCGCCTTTGCCTCGTTGCGTAAGGAATCCTCCAGAGCCAGGACGCTCTCCCGAACCCCATCAAAATCCCCGTCCGCGTCCGCCTTCAGGCAGTAGTTCCGCTCCATCAGAATCGCCCCCTTGAGGCTCCGGGCGCAGGTCTCCCGCTCTCCAAGCAGGGCGGCGTACTTGGCGTGATGGTAGAACCCCTCCGCCAGATCGGGACAGGCCTGCGTCACCTTTTGGGACAGGTCTAACGCTTCACGGGTGAAACGGATTGCACCGTCCCTGTCGCCCGCCTGCCAGTGTTCGTTGGATTGGGCGTAGCAAGCGATGGACGCATGGAGGTACGCCTCCCCGCAAAACTTCGCGGCGTCGGGCAGACCCCGCATCTCGCTCTGGGCGTAGCGCGCCGCCAGCCGCAGGTGCTCCTCCGCTTTCGACAGGTCGATCACGCTGTCCATCTCGTTCCTGCCGTAGAGATAGAGTTTGCCAACCTGGTATTGGACGAGGAAATCGGCTTTGTTCTTTTCAGCGGATTCGAGGAGATCTTCCAACGCCTCCGGCAGGAGTCCACGCCTCAGACGTTCCAGGCCGCGTTTGGACAGCTCGCGGGCTTGGGTCAGCAAGGGATGTTTCAACGTCTCATGAATCTGGTCTAGCCGGTCCAGAATCCCGCTCAACGCTTCGTTCATGATTCGCATCTGGTCGTGCAGCAAGCCCATCCCGTAGCTAAACTCCGATCGGAGCGCGCCGAGCTCCCCAGCGACGCGGTCAAAGCCCCACTCCAGCGTCCCGTTGACGCGGTCGAAGCCCGCGCCAAAGGAACGCTCCAGGGCTTCGTTGGAGGCGACCATCCGTCGGGTGCTGTCAGAGATCGCGGTTTTGACCCCTTCGCCGCTACGCTTGATTTGTCCTGTAACGTCCTGCACAAAGGAGTCGGCTTGCAGGTAGCCTTCCCAGGTGAGTCCCGAACCTCGGTAGTAGATTGACATATCGAGTCCTCCTGTGTGATTCGTTTTTATATGAAGCCAGCGGCATTATCTTAATCGAAATCGGAAAATATTTCAAGCAATTACTTCGCCAATATCACATTTCACCGTAGCCCAAGGTTTCGACAAGCTTGGTTGTTGAGCTTGTCGAAACACAACCCGGCGGATTCTATCTTGGTTTGAGCGAATCATCGGTTCTGCCGGCCAACTTAGAAAGTTGGGCTACAATTGGTGCAACCTCATTTGAACCATTACACAACTACCTTTTTACCGACTCACCCCCTGACTCGCTCCCCTTCACGGCCCCTCCTCGTTAAACTGCCGCAGGTGCCGGTTGGGAAACTCCCGATACGGATACCGCGCCATCGCCGCTTCGTCCAACTCCAATCCCAACCCCGGCGCAGTCGGGAGCGGAATGTAGCCGTTTTCAACTTTGAGCGGATTGACCGAAATCTCGTTACCGCGCTCGGTGAAGTTGACGAAGTATTCGGTGATGAGGAAGTTGGTCATGGCAGCGCACGCCTGCATCGTCGCCGCCAGGCCGACTGTTGTGCTGTTGTAGTTGTGCGGCGACATAGCGACGAAATACGGCTCCGCCATCGCGGCGATCTCCTTGAGTTCCAGAATGCCCCCGCAGTTGCAAACGTCCGGGTTGAGGATGTCAGCGGCGGCCTTCTCGAACACCTCGCGGAACTCCGCCTTCGTGTAGAGTTCTTCGCCGGTGACGACGGGCAGGTTGATGGCATGGCGCACTTCAGCTAAGGCGTCCAAATTGCGGGCAGAGACGGGCTCCTCATACCAGAACGGGCGGAATTCTTCCATCTCATGCGCGACGCGGATGGCGTGGACGGGCGCGAGGCGGCGGTGGACTTCAATAAGCAACTCCACGTCAGGGCCAACGGCTTCGCGCACGGCGCGCACGCATTCAACGGCGGCGCGTTCGTCGTCACGGCTGATGTGTGTGCGCCACGGCCCAGGGAACGGGTCAAACTTCATCGCGGTGAACCCCTGCTCGACCAATTGCACAGCACGTTCGGCGCGTTCCTCGTTCGTGCGCCCGCCCCAACCGTTGGCATAGACGCGGATCTTATCTCGACACGCGCCGCCTAACAGGTTGTAGACAGGCGCGTTCAACGCTTTGCCCACGATGTCCCAGAGGGCATGTTCAAGCCCGCTTATCGCGCAATAGACATCCATCGACCCGCGCTTGCCCGCAAAGTCGTGATATGCCATGAAGGTAAAGTGCTTGATGTTGAACGGGCTCCGTCCGACGAGGTAACGCCCCAGTTGCTGGACATGAATCTCAATCGCGCGGTCACGGTCGGCTTGCGTGTAGCATTCCCCCCAGCCGTGAATCCCCTCGTCGGTTTCCACCTTAACGAATAACCAGTTCTTGCCCCCACCGGGGTGAACGAGAAACGTTTGAACGTTTGTCACTTTCATCTTCGTGTGTTCTCCTTATACCACTTTGCGTTCCAAAAAGTAAGATAGTAATCAAACTTCCGAAGTCTCAAAGACTTCGGAAGTTTATCAGAACTTACTTATAGAATGCAAATTCGTATTATGTGATGAATTGGGATTACCACTGCAATGTCACATCCTCTGTAGCCTAAGGTTTCGACAAGCTTGGTTGTTGAGCTTGTCGAAACACAACCCGGCGGATTCTATCTTGGTTTCGCCTGATGCCTGCCAACTTAGAAAGTTGGGCTACAGTCGGGCTTTTTGTGGCATTGTAGAATTACCGCAACGACGCCGAAACCACGTCCAGCTTTTCTCGCACCGAAGGGTCGAGCGTCCAGCCGATGGCACCGACGTTATCGTTGATATGTTCGATCGTGTCACTGCCGGTGAGCACCACTGTGATTTCTGGGTGAGAGAGAACCCATGCCAGGGCTAACTGGGCGGGCGTCTTTCCCAATTCGGCTGCAAGCGCATGAACGGCCGATATGACTTTGCCAGCAGTCCCTTGCATCGTCGTGCCAAATTGCGACTGTAGCCGTGTCGCCCACAGTGAACCGGGAGGCGCAGGTTTATCCGGCAAATAAGCGCCGCTGAGAAGCCCGACCGCCAACGGACTGTATATCATGACCCCTAATCCCATATCTCGCACCAGCCCAAACATTTCGCGCTCAAGGGAGCGCTCCAGCAGGTTATATTGATTCTGAACGCAGATGTAGGGGGGCACGTTGATGGTATTGGCAATCCACAGGGCTTTACAGACCTGCCATGCCACATAATTGCAACAGCCAACATAGCGGACTTTACCCGAATGAACAAGGTCGTCCAACGCGCGGATGGTCTCCTCAAGCGGCGTGGATTCATCGAAACTATGAACCAGATAGACATCGATGTGGTCTGTATTCAGGCGAGCCAGAGACTTTTCAACCTCGCGCATGATATGGTATCTCGACAGCCCGCGATCATTTGGGCCAGGACCGATTCCGCCCGCAACCTTCGATGTAATAACGACCTCATCCCGTTTCCCCTGGATGGCTTTGCCCAGGATGACCTCTGAACGACCAATGTTCGCCCGGTCATCCATGGGGCCATATACGTTCGCGCAGTCGATGAGGTTGATTCCGAGCGCAATGGCGTGTTCGATAACTTTTTGGGCATCTGCTTCATCGGATTGTCCTCTGAATCCCAGACCCAGGGCCAATCGACTGACTTTGACACCCGCTCGTCCAAAATTCACATATTCCACGATGTTTTTCTTCCTTTCTCTGTTAGCTTAGAGTTTGGCATGTTTCAGAAATAACTTGACACGGTTTATGAGTGGAAGAATGGAAGGATGGAAGATTGTCAGTGCCCGCTTCCTTCCATCCTTCCTTTCCTTCCATTCCTTCCCGAAAAATGTATAGTTTATTTTTAAAAGTTAGTTAGCCTAACAACTGTTTTATTTTCAAAGTGTCAACCAATTTGTGAACCGTCTCGTTACTTTATACTATAAAGTTCTTTTTATAACAAAACCAGAACCGGAAGGAGAATTGAATATGAAGGTCAAAATGATTTTACCTGCTTTGACCGAAGCAATCAGTCCATATTGGCGACCCATCAAGTACTCCTTGTTTCCACCGCTTGGCCTGGCAACTCTAGCGGGATATTTAGAGGACAACGACGAAGTCGAGATTCAAGATGAGCATGTTGAGAAGTTCTGCCTTGAAGATAGCCCAGATTTAGTCGCTATACAGGTTTATATCACTTCAGCGTACCGAGCATACGAAATTGCGGATTATTATCGAAGTCAGGGAAGTTATGTCGTACTTGGCGGATTGCATGTCACCTCGCTGCCCGATGAAGCGGCTCGCCACGCGGATACCATTTTTCTGGGTCCTGGGGAAGACACCTGGCCCAATTTCCTCAAAGATTTCAGGTCTGGGAGACCGGGCCGAGTCTATCGTTCCAAAATACGAACACTGGTTGGTCTACCCACCATTCGTAGGGAGCTGATCAAGCGGCACCTTTACCTTGTTCCCAATTCCATTGTTGTTTCCAGAGGTTGCCCTCACACTTGTGATTTTTGCTATAAGGAAGCCTTTTTTCAAGGCGGCAAGTCCTTCTACACGCAAGCTGTAGATGATGCGCTGGCGGAAATCGATCGACTTCCGGGAAGGCATCTCTATTTCTTGGACGACCATCTTTTCGGCAATTTTCGGTTCGCCAATGCTTTATTTGATGGCATGCTCGGGATGGGGCGATTATGGCAAGCGGCCGGAACAGTGCAATCGGTTTTAAGACCGGGACTTCTTGAAAAAGCGGTTGCATGCGGTCTTCGCAGCCTATTTGTTGGATTTGAAACCCTGAGCCCTTCCAATCTCAAAGCACACAACAAATACCAAAACCTGAACCGGGATTACACAGAGGCTATACGTCGCCTGCATGGATTAGGCGTCATGATTAACGGGAGTTTTGTTTTTGGCATGGACGACGATGCCCCATCCGTTTTCGATAGAACTGTGGATTGGGCAATAGAGTCAGGCATTGAAACCGCCACTTTCCACATTTTGACACCCTATCCCGGAACCGCATTATATGACCGAATAGTCGCTGCTCAACGGCTACTTCACCACAATTGGAATTTATACGATACCCGCCATGTCGTTTACAAACCCGCCAAAATGACGCCAGAAATCTTGGAAGATGGCTACTGGAGAGCCTATCGCAATTTTTACAAATGGCGTTCTATTGTGAAAGGCGCGTGGACAAAAGATTCAACACGAGCACGTATTCGCCACATCGCTTATGCAGGCGGATGGAAGAAATTTGAGCCACTATGGGACTGGGTCATCAGAGCGAAGAGAGCAAACCAGGCGCTGCCGATATTAGAAGGTGTTCTCTCAAGATAAGGATGGAAGATTGGAAGGATGGAAGGATGGGTGGCAGGAGTTCGTCCCCCATTCTTCCATCCTTCCATCCGTGCAGGTTTCCTGCTCTCAAAGTGTAAAGTCACTTTCCATAAAATTTGAAACCTGTCCGAATTTACACCTTGCAATTTTCAAGCGCATCCTCATCCAACACCACGCCCAATCCCGGTTTATCTGGCACGGTCGCATAGCCATCTTCCATCTGGATGGAGGGCTTGATGAGGTCGTTCGCCCGCAGACAACTGAGGGTAATCGCTGACATGGTGGCGTTGGGCATGGTCGCGTTGAGGTGCATCGTGTATGTCGTTGTGATACCCAGCCCCACAATCTGAATCCACACCGGCAGATGCGCCGCATGCGCGATCGTCGCTTCGCGCACCGCGTTGGCAGCGCGGGAGTCAGGATAGGCGATGATGAACGAATCGGTCATGTTCGCTTTGATCGCTTCAACCGGGTCGGGCGAGCCAAAGTGAATCGTGACCGGCATCTCACACTCGCGTTTAATCTCCCGGTATCCGTCGATATGATCCTGGGGGATGGGTGTTTCAAACGATTCGATGTTGTAATCGCGGAGGAGTTTCGCCACCTCGATTGCCCGCGCTGGCGTTTCAAATGTGCCGTTCGCATCGACGCGCAGTTTATAGTCAGACGGCACCGCTTGGGAGATGGATTGCACCTGTTCGACGATCTCAAACCACGGGCGCGCCTTGATTTTGTGCACCCGATATCCAAGGGAATAGGCGCGCTTTGCCTCGTTTACCCACTCCTCGGGCGTCATATCGATTGACCAGTATCCAATCGGCACCTTATCGTGAACCTTTTCGCCAATCAGCCGATGCACCGGCACGCCGAGCGCCTTGCCCATGATGTCATAAAACGCCTGCTGAAGCGGCGTCGGGGCATGACCGTTCATGAACTCAAACGGATTCCTGCCGATGTACTTCTGGATTGCTTCATCGGGCTGTCTGCCGTCGTCACCGATGCCGATAATCCCTTCATCGGTGTGGACTTTATAGACATAGTTAATCTGGTAAAGATTCCGCCGTATCATCAGGTCGCTGATTCCCTCATGATACGGGGCTTTGACCTGGATGACATCGATTTTGGTGATTTTCATGGTATTTTTCCTCCTGTTGCGTGAAACGTGAAACGTAAAACGTGATCAAGAGCATTACACTGAAACGGACTCAAAGAAAAGATTGGTCAGTCATAAAGCAAACTTCCGCTTGACTGACCGTAACTCAAGTGGTAGACTATCTGGTATTTTCTCTGTTTAATCAGAAATTGCGTACAGAAATACAAACCCATACGCATCAACTTAACGGACGCAGAGCGTCCAGAGTAGCATTCCCACGCAGAGCGTGGGAACGAGAAAAGTGAGATAGCAACCTGCGGAAACCGAACAGTTTATTACAGCTGTTAAGGAGGTACGACAATGGATTTTGAGAAGGATATCGCCTTAATCAAAGATGTTCTCACGAATGGGCTTTCCCAGATTAAGCCCAAGCCCAAAATTTGGATTGAGGTCAATGACCTTGCTTTTGGATTAGACGTATGGATTATTTCCAAAGGGTTTGCCAAAATGATGCTTCACGAGCGGTATAATCTGGTATTTTCTCTGTTTGATCAGAAATTGGATTGGGAGACTGAAAAGCAAATTTCTTACCTCTTGATTTATACCCCTAAAGAGATTCACTATGAAATGCCTTGGGAAAACCAGGAGACCCGCATTGATCCGAACGAGGACAAAACCGAGAGTAAAGAAAGTCATGTTTCAAATTTCTGAAAAAATAAGTTTACACTACGAGCGGGGCCTTGAGCGAAGCGGAGGAAAGGAAGGATGGAAGGACTAGAATGGAAGGATGGGAGACCGCCCACTCTTCCACTCTTCCACCCCCCCACTCTTCCACCCCCACTCTTCCACTCTTCCACTCTTCCAATCTTCCATCCTTCCCGGTCTCTGAAATGCAAACCATTTTCTGAAACATGGCATTTTCCTCACGGATATAGCTTCGCTGTGATTGCGTCAAAGTCTTTCCCATTCGGCATGACAAAGAGACACCCCCCGCCGCTACGAGCCTCCCACAGCCCCCCGATGTCCCGTTTTTCCTTTGAATCATCGTTGCTCCATCGATCTTCGCCTTTGTACTCAACGACAAGGTAGCGCTCATCATTCAGGCGGCAGACGAAATCGGGATAAAACTTGTCCGTCGAGGTTTGAAGCCAGAAAGCGTGCGATGGTCGCCGTTCGATGTTCCGTACCCAAAACTGGACCTGGGGGAGTGAGGCGTCAATGAATTGGGCGCATTGGAACTCCTCACCTTCCGCCTTGAGGTCACTGACCTGCGGATAGTAGTGCTTTTGAAACTGGTAGTAGCCCTTGTAGAGCGTGTTGTACGGATAGTTCAATGGGTCAAACTGAAAGCAGGCTTCCGGGGAGACCACAAGCGTTTTTTCGCCTTCATTAAAGAGTAACGTCTGATACGCGGCGTTGCGGGCTTCTCGGCGATGTCCATCCATCTTGGCGGCAGCGGCTTTCATGAGTCGATATTTGTCGTGAACGAGTTCGTCGGGGCTTTCCCCACGTTCCTCAATCAGAGAGCGTATCAAACGGGTCAGAAAAATGCCCGATTCTGTGGGCGCGATGTCCGGATGCGAAATTTTCCGATCGAGCCAGTGGGCAAGCTCGGATACCGTCCACCCCATATCAGCGGCAAGCACGGTGATCTGTTCTTGCAGTTCGGACAAAAAATGGGCTTCGATTTTCCCGGACTTGGTAATTTGTATCTCTCCCCTCTGTCCAGTCGGGCGTTTTGAAGGGAATTCCGTCTCTGACAAGGAGGCGTCGCAAGCGGACAATTGCCAGGGAATCTCCAGAAAGTGGGTTTCCTCAAATGGCTCAAACAGGTCACCACTTTTCACCGCCAATACGGGAATTGAGAAAATTTCGCCGCGCTCTGAAGGGGTCTTTGGCGTTTTCGTCATGAAATCGGGAGATTGCTGACGCGCACGCGCAATCGCCGCTTGACCTTCGGGGGTTGAGAAACAGTTTTCCAGCGCCGTCCACTCCTGCCCATTCAGTGGCTCCTGAATCGTCAAGGTTTTGCCATCCGCGCCAAGTGTGACCTTCGTTGCGACATCGGGGGACAGAGTTTCCATTTTGGGAATCTCAGGAATAGGAACCGTCAATTCTTCTTTCGGTGTTTCAAACAGAAGTTCCTGCTGTGATGCGTGCTCAGGCACAATCAGGTCTTTCGCTTCCAGTCGTTCAAAACCGTTTTGAATCAAGGCATCCGTCAGTGCATTTGCGGCTTCGGCAAAACTCCGTGAGGCGGCGAAGGTGTAAGCCATGTTCAGCGCTGCCCTCACCTTTCGTCTGGCATTCGGCAGCCGCATGACCCGCCCCAAAAGCTGCTCTACAGCGGTCGTGGAGCGCATCTCCGCCACCGAACATAACACGTAAGCGAAGGGGCAGTCCCACCCTTCCCGCAATGCCTGCACGGTAATCACGAAGCGAATCGGGCAGTTTGGAGAAGCGAGCTCGACCCCCTCAAGGTCTTTGTCGGTGCCGGTGGCGCGGGCGATCTGCTCTGGTAGGATTTTGTGGTCGTTCATCAGATGCGCTTCAACGACATCAACCGTCACGGTCTCTTTGCCTTTGTACTGCGGCTGCGCTTGGATGAGCATGATGGGGCGGATATACTCACCCGTTTCCTGACGTTCCATTTTCGCAGTGGCTTCGAGGTGGCTTCTCAGCCCAATCGCATCGGCAAGGAGCTCTTTCCACGCTGGCTTCGTCTCCAATCGAATCGGCATCTTGATCATTTCTTCGGCGTGTAACTCCGCAGCGGAGACGGTGTGCAGGACGTTGGACGGGCGATTTTCGGTATCGGGCGTCGCGGTGAACTCGATGATGCAGGAGGGATGAAATCGAGCGAGCGTATCAAAGGAGAGGTCGGTGCGGGCGTTATGCGCCTCGTCCACAATCACAATCGGGCGGCGTATCCGCAACACATTCGCCAGCGAGTGGATGGGTTCGCCGTTTTCGTAACATTCAATCTGCTCAAGCGCCTCCGCCGGTAGGCCAGAGAAATGCCCCATCAACGCCCCGGAGGATTGGTAAACCTTGCGCCCTTCGGTATCTTCAACGCGGAAGGCTTGCATCGTCGAAACGATGATCGTCGTTGAAGCGTCGAGCGTGGGACGTTGCACCGCAAGCGCCTCTCGTATGTCCAGAATCGTCAGTTCGCCGACCGTCCCCGTGAGGGCTTGACGATAGGGGTGGTTTCGGTCCTTCAGCGCGGAAAGCGTCTGCTCCCGAATCGTGTTCGACGGCACAAGCCACAGCACAAGCGGGTGATCGGCGTGCAGCAGCTCGCGCGCCGCAACGCCCACCGCATAGCAGGCAACGAGCGTCTTGCCGCCGCCCGTCGGGAGACGAAGGCAAACGTAGGGCAAGCCCGGCAAACCTTCGACGCGGTGATAGGGACGGTCTGTGACTTCATAAAAAGCGGTTTTGGCAGAACCGAGACGGTTGCACTCGTTGAAATAGGTGGAAAGCACCTCAATGGTGCGTTGCTGGTATTCTTTCAGTTGGAACATTGGGAGATCGAACATATTTAGTCGAGGGATGGTCATAATTCGCCGGTGGTTGAGTTGTAGCCCAAGATTCTATCTTGGCCCCTTGCGCACGGGCCAAGTTAGAAACTTGGGCTACGATTGCCTCCCCTGGGAATTATGACCAACCCTCATTTAGTCGTATCAGTAGTCCGCAAAACTCAGCTCCTTCCCTCAAAACGCTCCTGTTGGATTGACACATCTAACAGATCGGATTGGGATTTGGCTATTGCGAAGGAACTGAAGGGCTCAGAATGACAGGTTATGCCGCATTTTCAGACAAAAACGTATCTCATCTCTTTTTCTCACTGCCATACAAGTAATGGTCATGATTCGTCGCCAGGTCCGCTGGACCTTCACCGAGCCCTTGACACAGCTTGAGCATCGCCGCCCGCCCGTCAATCGTGTCGGGTGGATTCGGCGCAGGGGATTGGTTTTCAACGGCTATATCCCGCAGCTCGTCGCTCTCAAACAGCGTGACGATCGCGCTTAACTTCTTTTTCGTGGGAATCGGCTCCAACAGGACCACCTTTTCCCCATCGTAGATGCCTCTAACGGATAACATCGTTTTGCCTCCAATTGAATGATTGAAATACTCGGAAGGTTCTGAACCTTCGGAAGGTTAGAAAACCTCTTGATCAGACGAGCCGCACGTCGTAAGGGATTTGACGGAAGGTGACGCCCCTGCGTTTAAGCCATTCAGGGCTCAAGAGGCAACTTTCGCCGTAGATGACCTTCGCCCCATCGTATCGAGGCAGGCTGTCCAGCACCGAGCGGGTGAGAACGTTCCCGTCGCCGCTGATGCCGTCATACAGCAGATAGACCCCCACGCCATTTGCGCTGCCGAGAAACGGGGGCCGTCCGTTGGGACCCCCCCCGCCCGCGGGGGGGAGAGAGGGGCATCCCATTGGCCCCCCCGTGGACGGGGGGGGAAGGGGCATCGGTTGCCCCGTCTCGGTGAAGAAGATGTAACGCCCTAAATCCGCAAACGTGATCTCCTTCCGGATCTGACCCCGATTGTCAAACAGCGGCTCACCGATTTCGTAGTAGGAGAATCCGCTTCTCAATCCATCAAGCTGCTTCATGTTTTCTTCGGTTACTTTTTTCATACGCTCAAAGGTGGTATTTCGACAAATGCTCGTTTCCATCTCGATTAAAATAAAACGTCGGTTACCACCATCTTCCCAATTCTGTTGTAAGACGGCATGACCGGTTGTGCCACTTCCTGCAAAAGAGTCAAGTACAATATCGTTTTTAGCCAGAGAAGTCACCCATTTTATAATGCGTTGCAAGAGTTCGATATGTTTTTCGGTAGTGAATCCTGCAACAGTTCCTCGCGTTCGCACATCCATCCAAACGTCATTCATGATTTTGTAAGAACGTGGAGAAACATAGTATTGTACAGTTTGACTCGGACCAAGGCGGGCAAAATCGAGTTTTTCGCCCGTTGATGTCAGCATTGACTCATAGTATTCATCTAAAGTCATCTTATCCGCGTAACGTTCAAGATACTGTGCATAATTCACCACAGCTCTTTGTGTACGTTCCTGACTCCATCTCCATTGCCCCGTCTCAGGGGTTATACCCAACAATTCATATCGCATTGTAGGACGATCCGTCCCTCGCCAAAAAGTGTCCCACTTTCCTGCCTCGATTTCTGATAAGTTGTGTTGCATTTTAGGGAGACGAGTTGCAGGTGACTTCGTGTATAGAAAAATGGTATCGTGTCCAACTGCTAGAGAATCAATGGTGCTAAACTGTGACTGAACATTCTTAGTTCCACGCCGAACAATAATCGAGTTACGATAATTTGCTGCACCGAAGATTTCATCCAACAGCAATCGCAAATAGGCGGCTTCTTCATCTCCGATTTGCACAAAGATTACGCCATCCTCCCGCAGCAACTCCCGCAACAGGGTCAGCCGCGGATACATCATGCAGAGCCACTTGTCATGCCGTGAGAGGTCTTCATCTTCCTTGCCGACAGCCCTCCCAAGCCATTCCTTGATTGCCGGGCTGTTCACGTTGTCGTTGTAGACCCAATTCTCATTGCCCGTGTTGTAAGGCGGGTCGATGTAGATGCACTTCACCTGACCCGCGTAGTAAGGCAGGAGCGCCTTGAGGGCGAGGAGGTTATCCCCTTCGATGAGGAGGTTCCCGCTGTTCAGCTCACCGACAGTGTACGCGGCGTTCGGTTTCAGCAGATGGAAGGGCACCTGCTGGTGGTGATTCACAACCGCCTGCTTGCCGATCCAATCTAACGTTGGCATCTGATTCCCTCATTTAAGTGTGTAGTTTTCAGACTTCCGAAGTCTCGGAGAGTTCGGTTTCCAGACTTCCGAAGTCTCCAAGACTTCGGAAGTCTAAACACCCGAATGAAAGTTGAGTTACATTAAATTGCTGTAATGGGTAAGATGATGATTGACCATAAGCGAGTGAAAACCCCTCCCCCGGCCCCTCCCCATACGCATCAGGTTAAGGGGCAAAAATCTCATCCATTCTCCCTCTCCCCGCCCGCTGCGCTTCGAGAGGGCCGGGGTGAGGGAGTGGCGCGACACAACGGAGTTCTTCCCCCTCACCCTAATCCGCTCCCACCAGGGGGAGAGGGAACTTATCGCCTTTAATGCGTATGCGGCACAATGCGAACTCCCCTTCAACCCCCTTGAGTATTGCACGAAACGGCGTGACCTCAAAGGGGAACCGCTTGAGGGCGTCTTGGATGGCCGGGTCCGAAAAAAGATCAGCAGTGAGCACAACATCTCCCCCGACACTCTCGTTTTGGATGCGCGCGGCGATATTGATCGTCCGACCAAAGTAGTCCAGTATATGGTTCGAGTTGACTGAGATCGCGGGTCCGTGGTGTACTCCAATCTTGATGACGATCGGGGGTTCAATCCGATTCTTGCGATTGAATTCGGCAACCTGCTCCTGAATCTCCATTGCTGTTGATACTGCGTTCTCAGGCGTATGGAACACCGCCATCACTGCATCCCCAATGGTTCGGACGAGCGCTCCGTGATTTTTCTGAAGCACTTCGATCAGAAACTCGAAATGCTTCCAGACCATACCATACGCTTTGGCATCGCCGACTGACTCATAGAGCGGGGTTGAGCCCTTTAGATCGGTGAAGAGGATTGACAGGCTTTCGACGCCGACCTGCTGCCCCGGCGCAAGGACTTCAGACCCAAAAAGGTCTCGAAATTCCTGAAGGGTCGTCACCTGGGCAGCCGTAACCGCATCTGCATCCCATTGGACCTTTTCTAAAATGGCGAGGATGGTCTTGGCACTTTCATTCTTTAACTCAATCCAGGCGAGTCCGGGGGCATAGATAAGCGTCTGGGGGTGCCAACCGTCGTCGCGGTAAGTCAACCGGAGTGGGAGGGTGAGGCTCCCGCCGAACCTGTGGGAGGGTGAAGCTCCCACCGAATCTGTGGGAGGGTGAGGCTCCCGCCGAACCTGTGAGTGGTAAGCAGATTGTTGCGGATTGGAAAATAGTTCGTTTTCTGGTTTTCTGGTTTTCTTCCCTTCCCCACTTTCCCTTGTCTCCATTTTCCCTGGTTCTGGCGCGGGGGATAATAGGGCAACATCATTATAACGTGAGACTCGGAAGCGCATTCCATCCGCCCCAAGGGGGACCGAGAAGGAGCGCTTCATACCGGGTTCCAGGTAATGTTGCGCGAAAATGTGTGGGGCGCGATGGGGGCCGCCAATGCAGTAAATGCGATCCGCGGCTTCTCTGATGCTCGGATGAACAGAGAAGCGCAGTTCGACATACTGGTCGAAGTTCGCGTTGTAGTTGACGCCACAGGTATCGCAATGAAACTGGCTGGAGACATCCGCAAGCGTTTCATATTCCGCTTTGGGGACGCGGCAGTTGGGACACATCAGCTCCCATGTCAGATTGAGGATGCCCCCCTTCGTTGCATAGAGAAACAGGCGGAGGACTTCATACGGGTCAGCCCCCCAAACACGGGCAAGGGCAAAAGGACGCATCCGAAGCACCTCTTCGTCTGTGCCTTCGTTCAGGTGTCGATTGAGATGCGGGATGAGGTCGGGACGGATTGGCAACCGCCCAAGAGATTGAATCCTACGCCCCAGGTTCTCACGCGCCACCGGTGTTTTGCTGCGCGTTCGCGGGAGCGCATCCTCAACGCCGGAAGCGGCAAGGCGGAGATACCCCTCGCAATAACGAAGCGTATCTCGAACGCCTTTACGCCCGACATATAAGGCGATTAAAGCCCCAAGGGGATGGCGAGACGTAATCTCCGCAAACACACGAACCGTACACCCGGCTTTTCCAGGTTTCAGCTCAACGCCGCCATAAAATCGTATGAAGGGACCGTTATCGAAAATACGCTGGACCGCATACCTTTGCTCCCGAATCCATTCAAAGGGATACTCCCTCCAGCGTGTCGTCAGCATGTCAAGTGCTTTCGCAGAAGCCTCCTGGTAAAAATCGTTATCCGAAATCAGGATGTGGCCGAAGGCGACGTCGGGCAAACCGATCGTGCGATTCAAGTGATCTGTGTTCCCCAGCAGGTTCCACGCAGCAGGGATGGATAAATTATCAAATTCTTTTTCAACGGAAAAATGTTGCGGACGTAACGGCATGATGCGTTCCTTTTCATCAGTCCGGATGCTCGTCGATAGCTAAAAGCGCACGGCGCAAGTTGACCAGTGCCAGGCGGTTGAGGTGCAGTGCATCCACGGTTGCTCTGCCTGCCATGGTGCGTCCGACGATGCGCGTAAAATCCTCGCTCCACGCAAAATGTCGTGACCAACGCTGGCGGCGCGGGTGAAAAAGTGTGACAGTGCGTCCTGTCTGTGGGTCGCGAGCGTGGGTTCTATCCCCTTTGTAACTGTTGCATCCGCAGGAAAGGGCTAAATTCTCCAGTATGGTCGCACCGCCTTTGCTGCGGGGAATAATGTGGTCTACCTCAAAGGATTGCGTTGAGAAAGCCGCTGGGCTGCGACAATATTCACACTGCCACTGCGCACGTTCGGCGACCTGTCGGCTTAATTGGCGTGAGGGGCGTTTAGAAGACATCGCGGTTCTCTTTAAGCCCCAGTTCGCGCATGAGCGTCAAAACGTCGGTGCCGTGCCGTTGCGCCAGTTTGGTCAAGGCTTCCAGGCGCACAACATTCATTTGTTCCACGCGCTGCCAGAGCGCCTGTAATTCTGCTTCTTCTGATTTCGTCAACGTTTCGGCTTGACGCTTGCGCCGCAGGCGGTTGAAGCACCGCTGCTCGGCGGCGGGTAGGCGAGAGTTTTCAGAGATAGACGCTAACAGCACCAATTCCACCTCTGCCCCCGATTGGTGCTCGGGATGTTCGCTTTGCTCGTCCCCGTTAAGCGGGATTTCGCTTCGCTCAACCTGCTTCCTGTTCTGCTCTTGCCATTCGGCGAGTTTCTGTGTGAAAGCGCGCAACTCAGCGGGCGATAATTGCCACGATTGAAGATCGAGGTGTTCCACGATCAACTGAGCGGGTACTTCAACGATGGGCATCTCAATTCCCCCTTTTTACAGCGTGTTTTTTGCACAGCTCAATCTGGCGCGTTGCACTGTCACGGACGAATTGCACCGGCGTACACATCATCCAGGGCGTCCTCCGGGTTCGGTAACGGACTGCTTTTGGCATAATCAATTGCGGCTTTCAGGTCTTCTCGAAGCTCGTTATCAATTGCCTCAAGTTCTGATTCATCAGCGCTTTCCTCTTCAATCAAGACTTTCTTGAGCCGTTCAATCGGATCGCGTTTCATCCATTCCTCGACCTCAGCGCGTTCCCGATAAGCGGTGCCGGGGTCGCCGATGTGATGTCCTCGGAATCGATAGGTATTGCAATCAATCAGGGTTGGCCCTTGGCCGGCGCGCGCTCGCGCAACCGCTTCATGAGCGGCATCATAAACTTCAAGGATATTGTTGCCATCGACTCGCTTCCCCGGCATGTCATAAGAGGTCGCCCGGATGGAGATATCTGTGACCTTCTGATGTTCCCTCTGAGGGGTTCCCATGCCGAACTGATTGTTTTCACAAACAAACACGACTGGAAGTTCCCAGACAGCAGCGAGATTCAATGATTCATGAAAAACGCCCTGGTTCGTTGCGCCATCGCCAAAAAATGAGACAGCGACCTGCTTGGTACCGCGCATTTTAGCGGAGAGCGCCGCTCCGGTCGCAATCGGGATGCCCGCGCCGACAACACCGTTCGCCCCTAAGATTCCGAGCGAAATATCGGCAATGTGCATCGACCCGCCCTTGCCTTTGCAATATCCTGTGGTTCTTGCGAAAAGTTCTGCCATCATCCGGTTACGCTTCCCCCCCTTGGCGATGAGGTGTCCGTGTCCCCGGTGCGTGCTTGTAATATAGTCGTCATCATTTAGATTCGTGCAAACGCCCACAGCGGTTGCTTCTTCACCAATGTACAGGTGAAGGAATCCTGGCAATTCCCCTCTCTGATAAAGGTCACTTGCCGCTTCCTCAAATTGCCGAATTTCCATCATTTTTCGATACATCTGGAACATTAATCCCTTGCTTGGTCTTGGCATAACGCATCTCCTTCAGTAAGTTTGGATTTGCCTATAAGCGGAAGAAAAGGAAGGGAAGGAAGGAAAAGGTGCCAGAATTTTCTTCCTTTCCTTCCATTCTTCCATTCCTTCCAGTATGTACATTCAGTATATCAAGTTGTGTTCCGTCTGTCAAGCGACAATCGACAGATTCGCTGTCCTACTGAATCCTCGTTTCTTTCGCAATCAGAGTTCAAAGACAGGTTCCATCAACGCCCACCATTCGCCTGACTTCGCTTCAGAAACAGGCTCTTGAAATGTCCGCATCAATTGGTCCCACTCTTGACAACGCGGGTGCCGCTCTAAGTATCGTGGGAAGTCGCGCGCCATGTCGAATTCATCGATCGTTTCCATCGCCATGAACAATCGGCGACCCAGCAGGTAGATGTTCATCTTCGTGATGCCAATCTCCCTGAGACTCGTTACGACTTCGGGCCAAGCGTTGCGGTGGTATGTTTTATACTTTTCAATGATGTCTGGGTCATCTTTCAAATTCAGTGTCATGCCGAAATGCTTCATTTTTTTCTCCTTTCATGTTACCAGACTTCCGAAGTTTTAACACGCGAGTTGAGATGAGACGATGTGAACTCTTGAGGAAACCGAAAAAACACAGGTCTTATATCAAACTTCGGAAGTCTAAGTGAAAAACTCGTATTAATTGTCGATTGTCAATCGTCAATTGCTGTTGATGATGCCGGAAAACTTTGACATAACTCCCCTTTATCGTCTATAATCAAGAGCGACCTTATTATGACTTTGGTAGATTCAAATCGCCACCCTGTCGTCATTTTACCAAAGCCAAGCTGTTTGCTGGCGATTCATTTGGAGGAGTGATATGAACCTTTCAGAGATACTTTTGGTGGAGCGAATTAAAATAAACCCTGTGAACCGGAGTAAAAACGATCTGATTGAGGAACTCATCGATTTAGCTGTCGAGACAGAGGGTATTCAGAATAGAGATGATTTCAGAAAAAAGGTGTTTGAGCGTGAAGCCCTTCAGTCAACTGGGCTTGCGGATGGGATTGCTATCCCACATGCCAAAACCTCTCATGTCAAAAAACTCATGGTATGTTTGGGCGTCTGCCAATCGGGAGTTGATTTCGAGGCTGTCGATGAACAGCCTACCTGCCTGGTTTTTCTCATCGCCATCCCAGAAAACCAGGGTGCCGCTTATCTGAGGCTTTTGAGCCAAATTGCTCGCATTTTTGGCAAACCTCATGTTCGCGAACAGATATTGAAGGCAAAAGCCCCTCATGAAATTATTCAGACTATCCGCAACGAGGAGGGTTTATTAGTCTTTGGTGCATAATCATTTAAGTGAGTTCCAAAAAATAAACTTGTGTCGGGAAGGAATGGAAGGAATGGAAGGAAGGAAGATAGGCATGGCTTCCCTTCCTTCCCTTTCTTCCCTTTCACAAAACTCATAGCAGATATTGGAGGAGCAGCGTCGCCAATCCCAGGAATGCCAAAAAACCGCACACATCTGTCACGGTTGTCAGGAAAATGCTCGAAGTGATCGCCGGATCGAATTTGAGGCTGCGCAATACGAGTGGGACGATCGTTCCGAAAACCCCCGCCATGAACAGGTTAATCAGTTGCGATAAAGCAAGAATGATTCCCAGGAGAAGATTATGCTTCCAAAGATAGACGACGCCAGCGACTACCACCCCTGTCACCAATCCATTGAGGGTGCCGACTGTGGCTTCCTTGAATAACGCTCGACGCGCCCCCTTCATGTCGAGCTCACCGAGTGCGAGGCTTCGCACAATGACCGTGAAGGTTTGGGTGCCTGCATTGCCTCCCATGCCCGCAACCACAGGCATGAACATCGCCAGCACAGCGAATTGCGCGATCGTGTTTTGAAATAACCCAACCACACTTGCTGCCAGAAACGCCGTTGCTAGATTCAGCAGCAACCAAGGAAGACGCAGGCGAACCGAACGAAAAGGGGATACAAACACGCGATCTTCCGTGTCGAGTCCTGCCAGTTGGTACATATCCTTGGTCGTTTCTTCCCTCATGACGTCAATTACGTCATCCACCGTTACAATACCGAGCAAGCGCCCCTCGTCATCGACAACAGGAATCGCCAACAGGTTGTAGCGTGCGATTAGGTTGGCAACCTCTTCTTGGGTTGCATCGGGCTTCACCTTGAAGACCGTCCGTTGCATCGCATCCCGGATGACCACATCCGGGTCTTGCAATACGAGTTGCCGTAATGCCAAAACCCCTCTCAGTTTTTCCGCGTCATCCACGACGTACACATAAAACAGATTATCCATGTGTCGATTCTTGCGCACCGCAAGCAAGGCATCTTCCACGGTCATGGTTTCATGAAGTGCGAGAAAATCCGATGTCATCCGTCCTCCGGCAGTGTCCGGGGGATAGGTCATTAACGTGAGGAGATGGTCTTGGAGCTCTCGAAGCATGGATAGGATGCGATCTGCACGCTCTTTGGAAAGACGCCCAAGAAAGTCCGCTGCATCATCGGGAGACAAACGCCGACAGATCTCTGCCAGACGTGCATCATCTATGTCTTCGAGGATCTCTTCCAGGAACGTTTCAGGCAATTCTCGTAGCGTTCGACCGGCGAGCCGCTGCTCAAAGAGGACGTCAATTAATCGCTGTTGTTCCTGTTCGGGGATGAGGGGAAAAATGGTGGCAATATCTGCAGGATGGATTTTGGTGAGGGCACGACTCAACTGGGGACGGGCATTACGATGGATGAGGCGCACCAGAATCTTCTGTACCGGTGTCAATTCGGTGCCCATTGGCTCACACCTCCCTTTGATAGAGATTAGGAAAAGTATATATCATTTTAAGCGCATCACAGGCAGCCCCCTCGTTCATGGGGGGACCAAAGACGTTGCCTTTTGGTTCCCCCGCAGGCGGGGGTACGGGAGGTGGGGGTGAACTAGCGCAAAAGGTGACACACTACCGCCTCTGATTGTGCCATGATGAATTCGCTGGATTGCTGTCCATAAAATATTTCCTTAGTGTACTTTGACTTTGGTAAATAGGAATGTAGCCCAAGATTCTATCTTGGTTCTTGACAGTTTGCCTACAAATTCGCCAACTTAGAAAGTTGGGCTACAATGAGATCCATTTTTAATTTACCAAAGTCAAGCTACTTAGAATACCATAGACAAGGGGCTAAAGCAAGAAAAAAGCCCTTATACCCCAAATCTCAAGAATTGGGTTTTACGGGCTTTCCCATAAGATTTTTTGTTTTCCAAATCAGCGAGGCGTGGCATTTCGTTTGCCCCCTTCAAAAGGTCCTCCGAGCCGCTTCAGAACTTTGAGTTGATAACGGTTGATTCGCCTTTCGGTTTGAAGTTTAACATGGTAAAATAAAGGGGTCAAGTGAAATATGAAACTGAAAAAGTCGTATAATCAAATGAAACAGCAAGTCAAACATATCTTAATTACCGGAGCGGGTAGCGGATTGGGCCGCGGGCTGAGTTTAGCGTTCAGTCAAAAAGGCTACCATGTCATCGTTACGGATCGAAATTTAAGCACCGCCGCGGAAACGATCTCAATGATAGCCGCTACGAATCACCACGCCTCTGCCTTTGCGCTTGATGTCACTTCTGAATCGAGCATCCAAAAGGTGATCGATGCGCTTGCTGACACCCCGATCGATGTTTTAATCAATAACGCCGGGGTTCAGCATGTGGCGCAGTTGGAGGCGTTTCCCCAGGAAAAATGGGATGAGGTTGTGGCCGTCATATTGAAAGGAACGTGCTTGATGACGCGGGCGGTTTTGCCCAAAATGAGGGGCAACGGATTCGGGCGGATTATCAATATCGCCTCCATCCACGCGCTGGTCGCCTCTCCCTATAAATCCGCTTATGTCGCCGCTAAACACGGGCTATTGGGTTTCGCTAAGGTGATTGCGCTTGAGACGGCTGATGTTGATATCACGATTAATTCGATCTGTCCGTCGTATATCCACACGCCCCTGGTCGATGCACAGATCAAAAATCAGGCAAAGGTTCACAATATCGCTGAGGCCGAAGTGATCAACCGAATCATGCTGGAACCGATGCCCAAACGAGCGTTTATCACCATCGAAGAGGTGGCTGCGACTGCGGAGTTTCTCATGAGCGATATGGCCAGGAACATCACCGGGCAAACCATCACCATTGATGGCGGATGGACGGCGAGATGAACCGGAAGGGCGAAGCATTCGCTCATCACGGGGGGTATACCATTGGCTGGCTCCAGTGACGAATGCTTCGCCCCTAATTTCGCCCCATGGAAAATCGATTCGCTCAATACCATTTTCAAATGTGAATTCCCGAATCTGTTCCATTCTTTATCTCCTGACAACGCCACCTAATTCTTCCACCACATCAGCCAAATTCTTATCTCTGGTAATAAGCGGTAACTGGTTTTCTAAGGCTTGTGCGCCGATAATGCCATCACCAAATCCGCCCCTATCAATAACCGTTCAGGTCTTATCTTTGCCCAATATAACAGCGAATTGAAGGGATTGAACGAATACAGAGTACGGTCTTTTTGACCCATTCGTTTCATTCTTCGATTCGTTGTTATATTTGCCAGAGGGTAAGTGGACGGCTACCTCTATCAGATGGCAATTTTCCTCTACTGAACCACATCCCCCTCAACCGGCTCGACTCGAACGTTCATGTTTTTCAGATGCTCAACGACCCGTTCAAGCTCGTCTATATCGCCGGTCAGCTCCAAAGCCACCCATCCCGTTTCAGGTGTGACGTTGGCTCGCCGGATGTTCGTGACGACATTGTACTGATGCCCAATATTGTGGAGCACAGGTTCAGTGATCAGATTCGGAGGAAAAGTCAAACGAAGTCGCAAAGATGCCATATTTATCTCTCCTTTATGGGAACTTCTACAAAGTCAGCGGCGGCCTCGCTCCAAGCGTAAGCACGGGTGACTCTGATTTCCTGAGCGTAGATTGAAATCACAATATAAGCGGTGTCTGGATACATCGGTTCATCCCAAGCCATTGCATCGGCTTTATCTTTTTCGGAAAAGTAGGCGTCGTGATTGGGGTGTGAATGATAAAACGCCTTGATCTGCCGGTTCTCAGTTTCAGCCTCTTTATGCACTTTGATGAGATCGTTGGGGTCTATCAGATAAGCGGTGCGTGCATCGCGTGAATACGTTTCCGGGTCCGCTGCATGACGTTCGTTCTGTATATTTTTGCACGTTCTGACAAACTCCTGAGCCCCATCACTCAATATCACCCCACAGCATTCATCAGGAAATTCCGCTTTCGCGTGAGTGTGGATGAGATTCAAAGTTTCACGTTGTAATTCTAACATATCAATTCTCCTCTGGCGGCAACAGCAGTTCATAAAATCTTGGGCTCAGAGAAATGTGACATCGGCGAGTGAGTGATGGCACAGAAATTTGATACATGCCTGGATTTTCTCACGAATTTAGGGATAGGACACCGCCCCGGTTACTTCGGCCAAATCAGGAAGAGCCCAACCCCGATACTTAACAGTCCTGCAAATGCTTGTAGCGCGGTATTAAGCCGTTCAAATCGCTGTGCGGTGAGGATAAACGGGATGCTAATGAGCAGGCTCATCAGTAGCATCCCACCAAGGGAGCCGATTCCGAAAATACCAATATAGAGAAGCCCAAGCAATCGGGATGGAATCGTCGTCAGCACTAGCAGCATGAGGACCGCGCTCCCAGCCATACCATGCACCATCCCCACCAAAAACGGCTTTATGCCAATGCCCACGGGGTGATGCGAATGGGGGGCGTGATGAAGCACTTCCAAGCGCTCCACTTCATGGAAATGCGGGTGAAAATGCGTGTGTCCTTCATGCGTGTGTTGATGGAGGTGGAATTTCACGCCGGTGAGCAGTTTGCGCAACGTATTACCACCCAAAATCATCAGCATCATGGCGACGCCAAATTCCATCCCAAGCGCGATGCGCTCCGGAATCTGCGTGCGAAGGGCCATCACCACGAGCCCAGCTACGAGTAACGATGCCGTATGTCCGAGCCCCCAGAATATCCCTACAAGCGACGCGCTTCCCACTCTTCTTCTTTCGCTCACAATCGTGGAGACCGCAACAATGTGGTCAGCCTCCAGGGCGTGTTTGAGCCCCAGCACGAACCCCAGTCCGATGACTGAAGCCATCGTGGTTTGACGGAGGTTATCAAGGAACGCATACACATTCAGCCAGCCGGACTGAACGAGCCCTTGCGCCGTAATCCCCATCCCCAGGAGCATAATAACAAGGGCACTCAGCACCGGCAAGAATTGCATTGCCGGGCTGTTCATGCGAAATCGCTCGAAAAAGCGACGCGCGTAAACAAAGATAAGCCCAATCCCCGTTAAGACCCCCGCCAATCCCGCACTGAACGCGACAATCAAGAGCAGTCCAAAACTAACGCGGTGAAGCGCAATTGCACTCAAGAGCACCACTAACGCCGATGGACACGGCAGTAGCCCGCCGGACACACCGAGCGCCAACAGACTGCGCCATGTCACAGGCGAGCCATCTGCTCCCAGTGGAAGATGCGAATGTTCATGATGTACATGCTCATCGTGAGAATGGTGGGACAAATTGAGAAAGCGGCGCAGCCGCTGAACCAGCAGCACGACGCCAATTCCCACCACAATGAGTCCTGATGCAGCCCCCAGCCAGGGATAGAGTTGCTCGGGTAGGATATAACGCGAAGCGTAGAGTGTGATGAGCCCCAACACAAAGACGCCTGCCGTATGCGTGAGGGTGACGGTCAGCCCAAGAAAGAGGGCGTGCATGGCTGTCCCTCTCGCTCCCACAAGGTACGCGCCGACAACCGTTTTACCGTGTCCCGGCGAGAGGGCGTGAAGCCCCCCTAATCCCAACGCCACAAGCAGCGAAATCAAGATGACTGACAGGCTCAACGTCTCGGAGGAGATCAACGCCGCAAAACTATCCCCCGCGCGTCCCAGGACGCCTTGCCCACGGGCAGCACTGTGACTAGCAACCGGGCCACCGGCACCGGGTGCAAACGTCAGACGCGCTTCTCGCACATCCAGTGGGCTGGAGAGCATGTCATCCGGATAGTGACGCAGTTCATCGCTTTCATCCTGTTGAGGCACGGTGGATTCTCGGAGCGCGACACCCGGCAACGAACGAGCAATGATCTCTTTCCACCCCAGACGGTTACTGTAGTTATCGTCGCGGTAATCCACTTGCCACACGCCCCCCCCCTTGTTCCCCCCGTGGACAGGGGGAGATAGGGGAGGCAGGGATGTTTCCATCAGACAAGAGAGGCGCAACGTCAAAAGCCCGCCCTGGCCGGGAGGAAAGTTTAGGTCATGCGACACCAATTTCAATGGTACAGGGGAGCTGTTGATTGTGAGATGAAGCGCCCGCCCCAACTCCCCTGCCTTTGCCGTCAGATAGTGAGCATGCTCTTGCGCGCTGATCGTGCCATCTCCGTCGGTGTCAATGACAGCCCGCTCCTGAAAGGTCGGAATTTCTGCCATATCCAGCACGTAATGGATGCGGATGTTTTCTGCGGAAAGCTCCAGGCGACTGTACCGATTGACGCTAAAGTTGCCGAGCGGATGACCGGATACGGGCGGCGCAGATACAATGAGGAGCAGAAGCAACGCGCCCAGGAGTGAAACGTGAAATGTGAAATGTGATTCGATTGCGGATTGCGGATTGTGGATTGTGGATTTTCTCATGAAACGCGACACGTCTATAAGCCTCTTTTTCTGTTTCTGTTGAATGAGAATTCATCTGGTAAATCTTGAATAGGAGATAGTTTTACCGCTCAAGTACCTGGGCTCCGTCTGATTTAGCGTTCACGTCCTTCCTCCACGCTATCCTTATTCAATGCCTTCTCAATTTCTCCGACAACGAAGAACACATCAGGAACTTCCATCACTTCTCGTACTAAATCGTTTTCCGCGTAAACATGATGGGGTGCATTGGGCAAGTCAGGTGCTATCTCCAATAATGCCAGCCGTCTTTCAGCGTTTACTAACATTTCCACAGTAGCAGACCACTCCATACAGTCCATCCCATCGCCCAGTTCACCGTTTTCAAATCGTGCATAAAAGTCTGCTGACTTTAACGCATAGCGTTTCTCAAACGTTGCAAGCTGGTCTGCTAAACGTGCTTTGAGTTCGCGCATACGTGCGATTTCACGAGCCAGGAGCTTATCAATGATTATCTCCAGCACGGGGTCAACCGCTGAACTATCAACTGCGATATAGTGTTCGAGTCGTCTGACTTTTTCAAGAGTCGTCATCATTCAGGTATCTCCTCTTTAGGGTTTACGCCCGTCAATTGCTTAACCATTAGATTTTTGTTTTCAGCGCGGCTGTCGAAGCACCCCCGTTGCGAAGTTCTTTTAGGGCACGCGCGGCCTCCTCCGCATACAGCAACGAAAAATAGGGATTGATTGCGAGTGCCTGTTCCAGATAATCGCGCGCTTCCTTCTGCTTTCCTAATTGTTTACCAATCATCCCGGCGTGAAAGTGTAGCAGGGCATCCTTCGTTCCCAGACGGAGGGCTTGACGCACGACTTCATACGCTTCTTTATATTCGCCAGCCTGGTAGAGCGTCCAGGCAAGGACATCCACCGCATAAATGCTCGGCCGCGCTTCAAACGCTTGACGGGCACGATGGAGCGCCTCCGGGAGATTCTGATGATGGTCGGCATCAAAGCGGGCCATTTCCAAGTCGGTGTCCACTCCGTTGTCCTGATAGATGGCGGACATTGCTCGGACGAGCGCATATTGCTGGTCCGCCTTTACCCTTTCCCCGGAAACCTGGTAAACCTCCCCCAGTGCAATGACATATTCGGGGATGGGCATTGTGTCAACCACCTGCGTGTAAAGCGAAATCGCCTCCGGGTAACTTTTGCGTGCGGCGTGGACTCTAGCGCGTCCCGCGAGCGCGTGGACATAGTTCGGAAGTTCGATCAGCGCCCTCTGGTATTCCGCCTCCGCTAAATCGAGTACCCCGCTGTTGAAATGCAGATGTCCCAACTGAACGATGCACCACGCCCTCGCTTCTGTCCCAGCCTTTCCGGCGTTGATCGCCATGTTCATCGCTTCAACAGCCCCTTCGACATCCCCATGCAATTCGCGCAGATACGAAATCCGCGAATATGAACTCAAATCGGGACGAAGATTCACCATCTGCTGTAAACTGCTCACTGCCTGCTCGTATTCTCCCAACTCTATATGCGAATCGGTGAGCACTCCATAAACGTAAGGGCTCGAAGGGGCGAGGGCTTTGGCGCGCTCTCCCCAGGCGAGGGCGTCGCGGAATTGATGCCGCGCCAGACAGAGCGAACCTGTCAGACTCATGACCTCAACGCTGTTCGGCTGAAGGGATATCGCCTTGCGCAGGAGGGCTTCCGTCTTGGTATAGTAAGTTGGATCGCTCACCTCTCGGACTTTCTGAAGATAAGCGCTCGCAAGCTGGGGATACGCTTGAAAGTCATCCGGGTTGGTTTTCAGACGCTCCTGCAACGCGCGAATCGTCTCGTCAAGTTTGGAGCGCCCTTGGGACACCGGTGGTTTCACAGGCGCGGCCGGCCCCCCGCCCCCCTGTTGCGAGGGGGTCACAGGCGAAGTCGCCTGATGAGATGATGGTGGGGAAAAATGGTGCCATATCCAATATCCACTCCCCGCCAAAAGCGTCAGGAGAAGGAGAAAGAGAATAACCTGTTTGTACATATTCATGGGAGATGTGCGAAAAAATCCTGTAGGTGCGCGAGACGTGTGGAATACATGCTTAAAATGGGCATGTTTTAGAAACTGCTTTACACGCTTTGTTGTTGGAAGAATGGAAGGATGGAAGGATGGGAACCCACTCTTCCATCCTTCCATCCTTCCGAGTGTAAAATAATTTTTGGGAAAATTTGAAACATACCCCAAAATGAATAGGATACGACAGCTTTTAACAGATGCCAAGCCCATTATTGAACACGACCTCGAAGGTTAAGAGATGTTTACCTTTGCGGATAAATCAGAAACCCGGTTCGCTCGGTGCGGGTGCGATAGAGACAACCCCCCGCGGTGACATAGAGCGTCCGCAAATCCGCATCCCCAAAGGTGCAGTTTGTCGGTCGATCCGTCGGAAGCGAATGCGTTTCCAGCACCCGACCGTTGGGCGCAAAGACGTAAATCATCGGCCCCGGTCCGCTCTGTTTCCAGCCTGCTGTAGCGATGATGTTTCCCTCGGTGTCCAGACACATGCCATCAATGCCCCGATGCGGATAGAAGTTGTGCAGCACCTCATATTGGCCAACCGTCCCATCGGCGTTAATCGGGTATGCGCGTAGCTCGCGCTTTTTATCTTCGCCGTATTCACTCTGGGCGACATAGAGCCACTGCTGGTTCGGGGAAATTAAGAGACCATTTGGCTTCGTTGTATCATAGGTGACACGATTGATTTTCCAGGTGCCATCCGACTGCGGGTCGAGCCGAAACACAGACTGATGGTCTAACTCCAGGTCATCGGTCTTATCGCCGTAGCGGGGGTCTGTAAACCACAGCCTGCCTTGCGCATCGAAAGCGAGGTCGTTCGGGCTGTTGAGGCATTTCCCTTCAAATTTGTCAACGATGACGGTGGTTGTGCCGTCTGAATTGTAGCGCGCAATGCGGCGACCATCCCCCTCGCAGGCGTACAATTGTCCGTTCTTATCGAACATCAGCCCATTCGCGCCGTTGGTTCCGGTGCGAAATTCCGTGCATTGACCACTTCCCGGTTCATAACGCATGATGCGACTGTTGGGAATATCGGTAAACAGAACGGCTTTTCCATCCCATGCCGGTCCTTCCGTAAAGCTAAATGGTCCTGCAACCAATTCAAACTTCCAACTCATCTTCGTCCTCCTAAGAAAATTCGTGTGATTTAAGGCAATAGCATAGCATAGTTATCGTTGGGATGCAAGTGGATTTGAAGGCATGAGATCTGGTTGCCTCAATTCGCTTGACTAAATCAAAACATTCAGATATACTTTGTCAAGCAAATTGCGAATAAAGGTTGGTTTATATGGCACGTCTATCGTTGGAATCGAAAAATGTCTTGTTACAAAGTGCCTACGAACGCCTCCGAGATGCAAGGGTTCTTGCACGAAGCGAAAATAGACGATACACGGGTGCCGTCTATCTCGGTGGTTATGTTATTGAATGTTTGCTCAAAGCGGCAATCTGTGTGGAACAACGCACAGAGCGGCTGCCAGCAAAATACCAAATTCATGAACTTGATGTCCTTCTGGAAGCAACAGGCTATCGCCCAACGATGACCTCCGAACTTGCTGCCAAATTTAGAGTCATCATGGGCTGGAATGTGATGCTACGATACCAGGGACGACAATATCAAGCGCAAGAAGCACATACCTTTTTAGCGAATGTTGAGGTGATTCGACGATGGCTTCTCGAAAAGATGTCACCCTGATTAAACAAGTGTTGGCTAAAGGATTGAATCATTTGAAAAAAGCACCTCAAATTGCTGTACGAAAAAGTGGGGTTGGGGACAATCTGTACGTGTATGTCCTTTCGGATTCCTTCTCTCGCTTGTCCTTAGTCAAAAGGCATGAACTGGTGGAAGCCGTTCTTCAGCGGGAGTTACCCCTTGAAGTGCTTTTGAGGATTTCCGCGCTTTTTGTTTTAACCCCTGAAGAGGCAGATGGACTTTTAGACAAATCGTGACAGGGAAGAAAGATAACCTTAAATTCAAGGAGTTACTTATGAGAAAATTTCGTCGCTACAGTGTTTGGATTTTGTCACTGCTTGCCCTCATTGGCTGTTTGGCCCATTCTGAGATGCAAGATAAGCCCAACGGCTTGATTATTATGATGACAGATTTTGGCACCAAGGACTTTTATGTCGGTGCGATGAAAGGCGCGATTTACAAGATTTTTCCTCAAGCGAAGATCGACGACATCTCCCATAACATTTCACCGTTTGACATCAAAGAAGGCGCGTATACTCTTGCCAAAGCCGCTCCGGAGTTTCCACCGGGGACGGTTTTCGTTTCTGTCGTCGATCCGGGGGTGGGGACCGCTCGCAAACCGATCGCCCTCAAAACGAAGAATGGAAGCTATTTCGTTGCCCCTGATAACGGGCTTTTAACGTTGGTTGGCCAGGAGATGGGAGTGGCTGAAGTAAGGGAAATCACGAACCGAGAAGTGATGCGTCAAGGCATGCAATCAAGCACGTTTCATGGGCGGGATATTTTCGGACCGACCGCTGCCAACCTCGCCAAAGGCTTTCCCTTTGAAAAGGTGGGGCCCGTTTTGAAGAAATATGTCCAATTGCCGATTCAATCTGCAAAGGTCACTGAGGGCGAGATTATGGGACAGATCGACCTGATCGATGAATACGGGAACGCGATTACGAATATCCATCCCGATCTGTTTGTGGAGTTGGGAATCCAGCTTGGGCAAGTCATCGAAGTTGAGTTTGGAAACGAGCAGATCATTCGGTGCCAATATACCACAGCGTATGGAGATGTGCCAGCCGGAGAACCTGTTGGCGTATTCGGTAGCGGTGGCGTATTTGAAGTTGCCATCAACCGGGGAAATCTTGCGGATACCTTGAAACTGAAAGCTTCGGGCAATATTGTTGTGCGTAAAATAGTGAAGTGAAGGCAAGATGCTGGATGATCGTTCAGAATTGGTATTACTACTACGTTTTACGCATTACGCATCACGTTTCACGTTTCACAGAGGCATAAAGGAAATATGACGATGAAAAACAATTACATTTTCGGTCTTTTTTTATTGATAGTCCTGATGTTTTCTTTCTTCACCTATAGCGATAGACCGCTCAATGCAGCGAATTCCACCTCTGACATTCAGATTTTGGAATCGATAGAGAATGCGTTCGTCAGTATCGCTGAGAGGAGCAAGCCCGCGGTCGTCAGCATCACGGCGCGCAATGTGACCAGGAAAGGATTCCATTCGTGGACCCCTGAACAGAAATTTGATGAGCTCAACGGCACCGGTTTCATTTTCCGCAAAGACGGGTACATTTTAACCAATGACCATGTGGTGAGCGGTGCCAAACAGATTATCGTCCGCCTATTCAACAATCAAGAGTTTAGGGACGTTCAACTGGTTGGGAACGATCCAAGTACAGATATCGCCGTGTTGAAAATTGACTCGACCGAGGAACTGGTGCCAATTGCACTGGCAGACTCAGATCGTGTCAAAGTCGGTCAATTTGTGATTGCAATTGGCAATCCCTTCCAGTTGGATTATACGGTGACGACGGGAATTGTCAGTGGGAAGGGGCGCGCCCTGTTGCCGGAATCTGACCCCGGGTCCGACTTGATTCGTTATCAAGATTATATCCAGACCGACGCATGGATCAACAAAGGAAACAGCGGGGGGCCCTTACTGAATATTTACGGTGAAGTGATCGGTATCAACGCGATGATTCGGCGTGCGGACGACGCCCCCGCAGCGGAAGCAGTCAGAGCTGGCGCGGGTTTTGCCATCCCGATTAACCTCGTGAAGAAGATTAGCAACCAACTCATTGCGAACGGAAAAGTGATACGTGGCTGGTTGGGAATCAACATGGCAGAAGTCCCTGAAGGCGTTCGAGTTCATCAAGTGCTGGACGCTTCACCTGCAAAACTCGGAGAGGTGCAGGTCAACGATATTATTATCGAATACAATGGGCAAAAGGTGAGGAATCCCCGTGCACTCAAATTTCTGATCGCCGATTCGCTCGTCGGGGAAAAGACAGAACTGAACGTCCTTCGTGGCGGAAAGCAACAGAAACTCATCGTTACAATTGGCGAAATGCCTCTGAAGTACACGGGGACGCAAATTGAGCCGGATTCAGAATCGTGGACAAAGTTAGGCTTGGAGGTTCACGAATTGGGAGCACACGATTTTGAACGTTATACCTATCTGAGCCCCGATGATCAAGGGGTTATCGTTGGAGAGATACAGATTGGATTTCCGGCACCCAAAGCGGGTATTCCACGCGGCGCATTGATTATCGCCATTAACGGTCAGAAGATCAGGGACACCCAAGCGTATGAACAGGTACTCAAGCAGGCGCTCGAAGGCGCGGAGATTACTTTTGAGATTAAGACCGCCTATCGTGAAGGGACGGAAACCGTCACGGTGAAGCTGAATGCAGAGTGAACAATTGCTGTAGGGGTGATTCACCTTGACAATCTGAAGCTTCAAGGGTATCATGGAAGCATGGAAAGGCGGAGATTCTTATGAAACGCATTACTTTCGATGAAGCGCATTATTCTGCCGGTGCCGATGTCATTGTTGACGCTGGAACCGTGGTGTACCTGGGAAATCAGGTATTTATGGTGCCCGAAGCCACTATCGCAGAGTTGAAAAAGAGAAACGTTTCCTTTATGGAGGTTAATGGATTAAATGGCGAGGTTCCCTCTCAACCTCTAACAAGCCGATGAAGTTTATCAGGAAAAGAAACGATGAGCAAACATTTATCCAATTTACAGCGAATCCTTGGACCAGGCGGATTAATTGCGAAACATCTTAGCGGATATGAATTTCGCCCCCAACAACTCCAAATGGCGGAGGCGGTAGCGAGTGCCCTACGGTCTAACGAACACTTAATCGCTGAAGCCGGGACGGGGGTGGGGAAAAGCTTTGCTTACCTTATCCCAGCAATCGAGCTCGCCCTTGAAACAGATGAACCTGTCGTGATTTCAACCAACACGATCAGCCTGCAAGAACAACTCATCCACAAGGATATTCCGTTTCTCCAGGAGGTGCTTCCCTCTCCTTTCACCGCTTTTCTTGCCAAAGGGCGTGGCAACTACCTTTCGCGCCGTCGGCTCAAGAGCCTGTTGGCTTATGAGCGCGGCATATTTGAGACGAGGGATGAAGTCGAGGAGGTGGCTCGCATTGTCAAATGGGTCAGCATAACCCACGACGGGAGTAAGGCAGATATTGAGCCACAGCCGGTGTCTGAGATTTGGGATATGGTCGTTTCAGATCGGGATAACTGCCTGGGGCACAAATGCCCAACATATAGCACCTGCTTCTACTTCAAGGCTCGCGCCCAGATGGGTGAGGCAAATCTGCTCATCGTGAACCACCATCTGCTTTTTAGTGATTTGGCAATCAGAAAATCGAATTCATACGCTGCCGTGTTGCCAGACTATAAATACCTCATCATCGATGAAGCCCATCATCTGGAAGCCACCGCGATCGACCATGCTAGTCTCGCATTCAGCAATGCGCGAGTCAAGCGATTTTTGGATTCGCTTTGTAATCGCCAGATGACGGGCGGATTGTTGGTCCGTTTTCGCGCAGAACATTTGATTCCGCTCGTTGATGAGATACGGGATGGGGCGAATCAACTCTTTGGTTCAATTCTGGATTGGTTGGATGCAAGGGGAGCAAAAGGATGGGGAGATAGCATCACGCAACGCATAGAACAGCCCAATTTTATCCCGAACGTGTTGGACGCGCCGTTCAACAAGCTCCAATTCCATCTGAAAGCGCTGCGTGATGCTGCCAAAACCGATGATGACCATCAGGAGATTCTCGCGCATATCAGTCGCTGTGATACGCTCCGCACGGAACTGGATATGATGGTCAGCCACTCCAGGCCCGATACCGTCTACTGGGTCGAAACCTCAACACGCGGAAGAACCACTCGAATCGTCCTGAATGCGACTCCTGTCAATGTCGGCGATGACCTGAAGGAGCACCTCTTTGACAAGGTGAACAGCGTTATCATGACCAGTGCGACATTAGCGACCAATCAGAATTTCAATTACTTTAAGCAGAGAGTCGGCTCGCCAGAGGGGCGTGAATTGCTTGTCACATCCCCCTTTAACTATCGTGAGCAGGTCGAGATTCATATTCCATCTCACATGCCGGACCCGAAAAACGGCGTTGAGTTTACCCAATCCGTCATCGCAAAGGTCAAAGATTATCTCAAGATAACTGACGGCAAAGCCTTCGTGCTGTTTACAAGCTATCGGATGATGGACGAGGTCTATCAGGCAGTTCAGCCCTACTTGGAGCAGCTTGGGATTGTCTCCTTCAAACAGGGGGATGGGCTTTCACGGAGTGCCATGCTCACAGCGTTCAAACGCGATACGAACTCCGTCTTATTTGGCACATCCAGCTTTTGGGAGGGAGTTGATGTGCAGGGCGAATCACTCAGCAACGTGATCATTACGAAGTTGCCGTTTGAAGTGCCGACACACCCGGTCATTGAGGCGCGAGTCAAACAGATTGAGGCGCAGGGCGGCAACCCGTTTATGGAATTTAGCCTACCTGAAGCCATCATTCGATTCAAGCAAGGGTTTGGCCGTCTGATTCGCACAAAGACAGACAAAGGAATTGTCGTCATCCTTGACCCGCGCGTCAAAACCAAATTTTATGGAAAACAGTTTTTGAACTCGCTTCCACAATGCAAACTTGTGGACAGATGACGCCTCAAGCGTAGTGCGTACTGCGTATTGCGTAAGAGAAACGAATACAAAATTCACGCAACACGCAATATACATTACCTTTTAGTATCTGATAGGCGGCGGTTGCGCATTCCGAATCCCACGATCATGTGTGAATGGGAACCTGAACTCTACCTTTTTATAACGTTGCGCGGTGTTTTCCGGCGGCGCAATCTCAATCGGAATGATAACCTCTAATTCTGTGGCGTTTGGCTTTAACTGTGAGAAGGGAAGAAACCCTTCAATGCTCTTTCCCGGTGGTATTCCTTCTTCCGGCCGTCCAATCCTCTTTTCTATCAAAATTTCATTGGCTTTATCGAGTCCGTTTTTGACATACAACCCCCCGACACGGGACATATATAAAAGACGGTTCTTTAAAGCCTTATAATCCTGCCCACCATACAGATTTTGCGCCTGATCAACCACCATACATTTTCTCACATCAAAAAGAATCGGTCGATCGGTACTATTTGTGATTTTGACATAAAATACGTCCACTTTGTCCCCTTGATGGAGGGCTTCTGACTCATAGAACGGAGACGCTGTGTTCCCACGGTTAAATTTGCGATCGAGATCTGCCCTGCGCCAATAGGTAATATCAATCGTAACATTTTCCTGAGTCATAGAGAGTATGGGTTGTTGGGATGTGTATTCAAACATGTCCGAGTGAGTCGTATCAAGTACGATCGGTGCTGGTAGGACCTTGGCAGGTTGAACCGGTGAGAGGTTTTTTAATGAGCTCCCCCCCGCACAGCCACTTGCCAACAAGGTTGCTATAAACAATCCAGCAATGCCTATCCATGAATATTCCTTTAACTTCTTCATAAGAGATTCTGCCTCCTTGTTTGTTTACCACTTTGTGTCGTTTCATGTAAAACGCTCTTCCGCTTTATATAGGGAGAGTGCCATTGTAATCAATGGACCAGAAACGACACCGATGGTGAAATTTTATTGAGATGGTGGGCATGTTTCAAATTTTCTGGAAAATGAATTTACATTTGTAGGGATAGGTAGATTCCTTGCGGAATTTTCCCCCCCTCCAAACCGTGCGTG
>CAZOAL010000053.1:0-52938 GCA_964577695.1 uncultured bacterium
TTCTCTGGGATTTTGATAATAACTGGCAGACGGTTGAGTTAGAACAGCCCGGAAATGCCCTGGCAACGTATACCTGGGATACTCCCAACTTGAGTGGTAGAATCCGCACGAAAGCCGTCACCAATTACGGCATCGAAAGCAACGAAAAGTTCTTCGACCTGAAAATTTATGATACCGTGCAAGCCAACCCCGGCGGTCCCTACAACAGCAGACCGAACCGGTCACTGACGTTCAAGGGCTCAATCAATACCACCAGTTATCCCGGTGCCACGGTGGTGTATCAATGGAAGGTCCAACAACAAAGCAGCGGTGCGCTCGTTAATGTGACGACGAAGAGCGATGGGAGCGCAGAGAATACCTGGACCGTTGATGGGGTTTATAACGCTGAATTTACCGCAACCGTCACGGCACAGGAGGGCTTGACCATCTTGGGCACTGGAACGACGATGGTGACCATCGAATCCGGCCGCCCCACGGCGATGCCCGGAGGCCCTTACCGCGGGGGCATCGATGGCGGAAATTTCACCCCGATTCCGTTTGAGGGGAATCCGCCCGATTTTGTGGAAGCCGAGGATATCGGTCATATTGTAGCCTGGGAGTGGTCGAATAGTGAGGTGTTGAACGTCAACGGGGCGCTCAAGGGTAGCGCGGTAAAACTATCGACAGGGGAAATCGAGTTGACTCCTGCTCAATTTAACATCAACGGACAATTCGAGTATTCCAACCTGCCCCTGGGTGACTCCTGGAAGGTGACGGGTGAGTTCTGGACGGGGGGCGGCACCGGCGGCGGTGGTTCAGGCTTCTACATCTACATTTGGGCAAATGGCACACCAGCAGGAGTCGTAGGCGTTAATAAAGGACAGTATTCGATCGATTTCAACGAGGTCGTAGATCTGATCCAACTCCACTATGCTGGCGTTCTTCTTGCCTCTTCTCCACCAGAACCCGGCCTGGATAACAGTCAATGGCGTTCTTATGAGGTCAGTTTCCAAAAAGGCGTTTTTCAGGTATACCTGGATGGTCAACTCAAGCTCACCTACGACGACAGCGCCAATTACAAAACCCGCATGTCCAATCCGCTCTTTGGCTTTGGCGGGAGAACGAGCTCTACAGCGAGTAATATCCACCGCGTCCGAAATATGCAGTGGACATCCATCCTGGACGTTGGCGAGTTTTCTTCGGACCAGGTTTGGAACCCAACGGAGACGTTTCCCACAACCGGCAAGTATCCCATCAGCTTGCGCGTTCAGTCGGAATTTGGGAAATGGAGTTCGCTGGCGACCACGAAGGTCACCGTGGTTGATGGGAAAACCGAGGGCGTCGTCCGTGCCGCCGACCTGCGCACGCCGGTCAGGGAGGTTCGATTGACGCTTACCTCTAGCCACGTTGACCCAACGGTTTTGGCGGGGCTAGCGGCGACAGATAACAGACTGCATACGACCGGCGATGGGAGCATCTGGACGGAAACAGATGAGAAGGGCCACTATATCTTTGAACACCTCCCCCTCGGCAGCTATCGCATCACCGCCAGCAAAGGGGAGGGGGATAACGCTCACGAGTTTGAAACCACCGTCAAAGCGACCGAGTTAACACTGGACGCGCCCAACCAACTCGCCATCGACTTTGTGGACATCAGCGTGTACCCCGTCGGCGGGCGGGTTGTTTATAGCCTCCAGAAGAACGGGGTCGATGTGCTGGTGGATGGCGTGAAGGTCAAAGCGCAACCGGTTGGGAACGCCAGCCCTGTCGAGGCGTTGCTCACCCCCAAATCGCTGACCGCGACCGGCACTAATTACAGCATGCCCCTGTTTGCTGGAAGATACCTGTTCCTCCCCGAAAGATCTCAGCACGACATCCGCATTAAGCCAGATACTCCCAAATACGACCCGGACACGGGCTTAGTCACGATTGAGAATGCCCGAACCGACATCGACTTTATCGACTACACGACGCGGGAGTTGACCGTCTTTGTGGTGGATTCTGGCGATTTTAAGTTCCCCGGCAGAACCATCACGGTCAGCGGCGACAACGGACAGGCGGAGGGGGTCTCTGATGACAGCGACGGAAAATTCGTTGTCACCTTAAATCCCGGCAAATATACCGTGACCGTGCCGGGTGCCGTCACTGACGATGGCGATGAGAACGAGGCGGTGGATTTGACCGCGGGCGATCAAGCCGTCACCCTGACCATCCCGGTGCCAATTGTCTTGTCGGTGAGTCCAGTGCCCCGGTTATTTGACATCACCGATCAGGCCATCAGAGACTTTTTCACGGCACTTGGGTGGACGGATGCCGACTTTGAGGACCCCCTGAAAAACCCGGCAGGCTTCATGTTTTACTATCCCCCGGAACCACGACTCCATACCTACACGGTGACGGCGACAGCGAACGGGAATCGGGTGACAGATTTTACCGTGTTGGTGACGGATAACGTCAGTCAGTTCACGGACACTCCGGTTGAGGAACAGGACGTTTTCATTTCCGGGGCTGAAGGGACTTATGTCATGACGGCGGGATTGCCTGCGGTGGACCGAAGCGTAGACCCGCCCGTCGCCGCGCCGAAACAGATCGCGTTCAAAGCCAAAAAGGATAAATATCAGGACAGTGCCCTGGTGGTGCAGGAGGTCACTGTCCTCGGCGATGTCCCGGTCGGGAAAGCGCAACGACTGGTCTCCATACCGATTGTCAACTACATCGTCCTGCATGACCCCCCCGGGGATGGCAGTCACGCTTACTTCGATGATTCGCTGACCATCAAGGGTGTCGTCAGCGGGATGGACATCAAAGCCAAGGATGGCAGAAAGATACCCGTTTATCCTTCGCCGTGGAGTGTGGAACGCAAGATTGATGGCGTCCGTTTTGAGCCAAAGAAATCTTCAACCGGTGAGGTGATAGAAGAAGCCAACGCCGCTCCAGATTTGGAAGATAGAGGTTTAATCGGCTCAAGGAGCATAGGGAGTGATAACGCAGCCGGAGCGGCTTTTTCGATTGCGGCGGTCGTTGAGGCGGTCGCAGGGGTAGCCATTGTTGCCACCGGTCCCGTCGGATATGCGTTGCAGGTCGTGAAAATGGCGGCAACGGTTGGCGGACTCTCGACTGACGACAGTATCCTTCAATATGAGATTAGCCCCAACCGCCGTCTGGAAACTTCCTCCGGGGATACCCTGACAGACCTGGTGGGGCCCGGCAAAGGCGACGTCTACTTCGGTGAAGGCTGGACGCTGGGGCTGCGAACTACATACCGGCTGGGTATCGAATTGGTAGGCGAAAGCTGGGTGCCAACAACCGAGAGTATCGAAACGTATGACATTCTGGAGCGGATGAATCAGTATGTGTACACGATTCGGGATATTGTCAATATCATCAGCGACCTTGAGAAGAACATCGCCCAGGCCACCAATGACGCGGAGAAAACGAAGCTCGAGGACGCCAAAGCCACGTGGGAAGGGTTGTTGAGTAAGAACATGGCGTATCAGTGGCATCTCAACCTGAAATCGGAACAGCCCCTATCGTTTGATGAGTTTAGAGATGCGAATGCACTCCCAGCTCCATCCGAAACCCTGCTCTTCAGCGCCGGTCCTGCGTTTGGGTATTCTCGGCGGATTGCCCAGGGCAATACGGTCGGTTTTTCGACGAGCGTTTCCCTTGAGACCACTTCGGCACTCAGTCAGGAGTTGAACGCTTTCACTGGAGTTGATGTTTTTGGGACTGGTGTAAAAATCGAAGTTAAATCCGGTTCGGAGGCTGCTATCAAAACCGCTCAAAACTTTGACAAATCCGTGGAGAGTGGCGACGAAGCCGAACAGACCATCGGATTTGTCCTCCAGGACGACGACATCGGCGACAATATCACGGCTTATGTCTACGAATACCCCGTGTGGGGGACGCCCCTGTTCCTCCAGGACCCCGGCAGCGTCACCTCTGACCCGTGGGAAACGGGGACGAACAGAGGGGTGGATGTGGCTCTCATGCTGATTGAACAACCGACGGATGCCGGCCCATTCGACTACCACGACGGGGCGCACTATCGCGTCAACGTCCAATACACCGGCGTGCGCGAACAGTCAGCCACCATTGATTTCACTATCTATGCCTACCCGACCGGAAACCAAAAGGGGGTGACGGCGCGCTTTAACGGACAGCCCAGACTGTATGACCTGTATCTCGCCACAACCGACGCTGTCGTCGATGTGACCGTTGACCTGTATCCCCCGGCGATTGACCAGGACAGTAGCGAGGAGAAGGAGTATGAGGTGTTGATCGAGGTGGACGAAATCTTAGATGCCCCGCAGATTAATCGCGTCATCAACTTGAAACCCCGTTTCGCCGACCTGCGCGCCCCACGCACCTACATTACCTCGCCCTACGCCGGACAGCGGATTAGCCCGGTGCTATTCGCAACGGATGCTTTCAAGATTCAGGCCTATTCGGAAGATAAAGATCTGGCTAAAATCCAACTCCAGATTCGCTCCAAACAGCCCAATGGCGTCTGGGAGCCGTGGCGCGACCTCTCCGGCGCGGTGTGGGAAGATGGCGGGGCAAACCCTAACGTGACCGTCTTTGATCGCCTGGATCGGGTGCCCATCCGTCGGGAGTTCACCTTCAACTGGACGGAGGCTGAAATCCGCAGTTTAGGCGTCGGTGAATATCAACTTCGTGCTGTCTCCACCGACAAAGCTACGCGGCTCTCTGCCGATGGCTTATCCCAGGTGTCCCACCCCAATGTCGATATTGACCCACCGACAGTTACCTTCCTCGTCGATGACGCCAAGCCCAGCGTGCTGACGACGCTACCGGACTATCAAGCGCGGGAAAGTGAACGCATCTATCGGGGGGAGCTCTCAGCCATCTTCACCGACGACATGCGAGACACCGACTTTTCAGACCGGACCTTCGTCGTGACAGACCTGCTGGATGGCAGCACGGTCGCCGGCTACGTCTCCTACAGCCCGGCGTTACGGAAGGCGGTCTTTGTGCCGATTGTTCCCTTTATTCCCAACGGCTTCTACCGCGCCGAAGTCAAAACCGACATCGAGAACGTCGATGGGACCATTACGCGCGGGGTGCGCGACCTGGCGGGCAACCCCCTGGACAACGCCTTTGTCTGGACCTTCCGCACAACGGACGCCCCCTTTGAGGAGACCTGGTCCATCACCATCCGGGCGACCGATGGGTCATCGACAGACGCCAATAACATCGCCGCCGTCGCTTATGGGGTGCTGGATGGCGAAGATGAGAAGGATGCGCGGGCGGTGCCTTCGATCGCCTCGCAACTGCGATTCAGCTTCTTGGATCGGAACAAGACGGAGTTTGATCGGGACATCCGCCCCGCCGATGGCAGGCTCTCCCATCACTGGTTTTTTGTGATTGATAACGCCCAAAACGGTTCGACGGTGACGATTCGATGGCAACCATCGGTCAAGCTGACCAAGATGACCCGGCAGTATCAGGTGCTTCACCTCATCGAATTTGATGCGGCAGGGAATGTCACCAATGACATCCCGCTCAATCCGACTCTGGCACCAACTGACCCCATCACCGGGCAACCGGGGGAAATCGATGCCTACACCTACGTCAATGGCAGCGAGACCTCGCGGTACTTCCGCCTGGATGTGCAGAAAGCCGAGTTTGTAGCGGCAACGCTCAACAGAGGGACTTCTGGGTGGAAATTCTTCTCCGTGCCGATTATCCCGCGACGGGCGGAACCGTTCGTCAACCTCGGCGATGACATCGACCCGTTTCAACTTTTTAAGTATGACACCAAACTCAACGGCTACAAGATCTATCCCTTAGACCTCGGCGAGGTGTCGCTACAAACCGGACGCGGCTACTTCACGCGATTGGCAGACCATGTCGATGTTGACATCGGCGGCGCGAGGAACCTGAACAATGTCACGCTCAACCTGGACGCTGTCGGGTGGTATCCCATTGGTAATCCGTTTATCCTGCCGGTCACCATCACCGCCTTGACCTTCTCTGACGGAACGGGTAGCAAATCCTTTAACGACGCGGTGGTAGCCGGCTGGGTTGAAGGGGCACTGTACCAGTGGTCGCTCGGTGACCGGGCGTCCTTCAAGACCACGGCGAGCCCCGCGTACATCCAGTCACTGGATGCGCAAATCTTCCCCTCCGGGTTGGCGGGGGCATTTACCACAAACGGGACACCCCTGGCTTCTGGCGTACCAAACGTGGTCGTCATTGAAGCCGGCAAGAAGTGGGACCTCTGGGATGGGAGTTATATTTACACCATCTCCTTATCAGACGCAGGCACGAAGTTTAAGATTGAACAGAAATCGGATTTCTATCAAACGGTGAGTTCGACCCAAACGCTGACGCCATGGGAAGGCTACTGGCTCAAGACGAAGGTGGCGAATCTGACGCTGACGATACCGGCACCGGCGGGTATTGTGATAGCTGAGAGTCCACTGCCGGCGAGCCTCCAGCCCCCGATGGCCCCCCCTTATCTCTCCTCCCTCCCCCTCCAGGGGGAGGGTCAGGGTGGGGGTGGGTTCTCCCTCCGGCTGGCGCTCACCTCCGCGGTGGCGTCGGACGTGACCACGATGCTCAGCACCCACCCCGATGCCCAGATGGGCCCCGATGGGCTGGATACCAGCGAGCCTCCGACGTTGGGCGGTACAGTCGCTGTCTACTTTGACCACAAGGAGTGGGGAGCGGCCAAAGGCTTATACAACACCGATTACCAACCGCTGCTCGAAGTGGGTAAGCAGCGGACCTGGCAGTTCACCGTCTTCAGCGATCAGCCCAACGCTCAAATGCTCCTGTCCTGGGAAGCGGCGATTGCGCAGGTGCCGGCGGACATCATGCTCCACTTCCGTCAACAATCGACGATTGACAATCGACAATCGACAATTGAATGGCAAGACATGCGTCTCGTTCGCTCTGTACCGATCACCGCTGAGGCACGTATCACCAAGCTCACATTTGAAGTGCGCGCCGAGCGTTTTGCGATGTCACCGCCACAAGAGATCCAAGCGGTTGCCGGTGAAAAGCAGGTGACGCTCCGTTGGAAAGCCGATGACAACCCCTTCATCGACAGCTACACTATTCAAAGAAGAATGGAAGGAAAGGAAGGATGGAAGGATGGAAGGATGGAAGGGTTAAAGACAATCTTCCAATCCGCCGGGTTGAGTTTATCGAAACCTTCCAACCTTCCAGTCTTCCACTTTGTGGACACTGACGTTGAAGAGGACGCCACCTACACCTACCAAGTGTCCGTCCGATTCAAGAGCGGGGCAGAGTTGACAAGCGACCCCTTGACCGTCACGGTGGTGCCGGCCGTCAAGGAAACAGCCCTGCGTCAGAATTACCCCAATCCGTTCAATCCGGAGACCTGGATTCCCTACGAATTGGCGTCGGACGCGAACGCCTCCGTTGAGATTTACAATCCGATGGGGCAGTGGGTGCGCACGCTCGACCTCGGCTTCCAGAAACGGGGCCGCTACCTCAACCGCGAGAAAGCCGCCTACTGGGACGGTCGCAATGCCATGGGAGAGCGGGTCGCCAGCGGCATCTACTTCTATTTGCTCAAAGCCGGTAGTTTCGCGGCGACGCGGAAGATGGTGATTTTGAAATAGGTATCCGGTGTTCGGTTCAATAAGGAGAAAGAAAACATGACACAACGACACTTTTGCATTCTCAGTTTCAGCTTCTTTTGTTTGGGGCTTCTGTCTCTCTCTGCATACGCGGCCCCCCTCATCTGGGAGACCGATTTTGGCAGCGAAGTGACTCCACTGACCGGGCAGGACGATCTGACCCAGCAGGTCTCTCTGAATTTCAACTTCACGTTCTTCGGCACGGACTATACCGAACTCTTTGTCAGTACCAACGGGTTAATCACCCTCGGCGCGGACACCGGTCCCCCCTACGCCCCCAATGTGCCTGAAGATTTCCTGAACGCCTCTGTTCCGATCATTGCCCCCTTCTGGAGCGATCTGGATTTAACCGCCATGGGACAGGTGTTCTTCAATGAGTTCGATGACCGGGCGGTGATTACCTGGTCAGCGGTCGGGTCGTTTATTGACTCGCTGGCGGCTTTCACCTTCCAGGTTCAGTTGATGGCGGATGGACGGGTGATCTTTGGCTACAACCGCATCGGTGACACGCTCCTTAAGCTTGACGAAGATCTGGTGGTGGGCTTGAGCCGGGGGAATGGAACCGGCACCGCCACCCGAATGGATTACACCGACGGCCCGCTCTACCAGCCCACCTTGAGCGGTGCCGCTTACCAATTGACGATGAGGAGTACCGTCTACGAAGTGTTTGATTTAGGGGCAAAACCGTTTGACCTGGACGGAGGCAACCTGATTTTTACCCCTCCGTTCCTCCCTCCGCCCATCCTGCGGACCTCTTTGTTTTCCCCTCCGTCCCCGCCCCCGCCGCTGCCGTCCGCTGTCGAGACGGTCATTCCCGAACCGGGTAGCCTAGTGCTGGTGATCGCCGGTCTTCTGTTCATCATCGGTCTGGGCTGGCGGGGCATTTTGCCCCAAAAGATGGGGCAGAATGCCCCGCCAGCCCAGCCTTCCACATGGACGTGAGGGATATGCCGACGCTTCTCTGCGCCCCGATGGTGGCGACTTTCAGAAGTATCTTTACACCTACCGTCTGTTGGGACGCCTGCTCTACAACCCGGATGCCGACCCGGAGAAGAATTTGGCGTAGCAGCAACAGCGGTAGAGCAAGCGTTAGCGAATGCCAGTGCTGTTCGTCTGCATTACAGACATGTGAATCAAGCGGAGACCTATGTCGTCGTCGATATGGCACCGCACGGTGAGAGTTACCAGACGACCATCCCGGGCGATTACACGGACACGGACTATCCAGTGCAGTATTTCTTTGAAGTCCGTGATGGCGGCGGTCGTGCGTGGCTCTGTCCCGGTTTTGACGCCGATCTTTCAAATCAGCCCTACTACGTCATTCGCCAAAGCGCACGCAGCCAATGATTGAGACGAGGAGACTCAGGACGCATTGACCCAATAGCGTGGTATGGGTCGTAGCCGATTACCAATCCCAACTCTCCGATCCACGGGTGCATGTGGCGAACGTCGGGATGCGCTGGCCCGAAGAAGTCGAACGGAACGTCAAACTGCTCGAAACCTTTACGCCGCCGCTTGATGTGTCGCAGTTGCCCCGATTGACGGCGGGCATCTACCGGGCGGAAGATGACGAAATCGAATCGGGGAAGTGAACCCCTTGCGTTTTGAATGTGGCGATTGTTACCGAATCAAAAAATAATTGTCGTGACCGGGCACGATGATGTCAGCGAGTTTCGCCAGTTCATCAATCGTGCGAGCCGCCGCCTCAAAATCCACTGAGTTGAAATAGCCGCGACGGTCCTTGAAGAAATCGCGGGTCATCGCCGCATCTGCTGCAATCACGATAGATTGCCCTTCCCAATCGAAGCGAAGGCTGTGATGGCTCATCGTATGCCCCGGCGTGTGCAACACATCAATGACATCAAAGATGCGGTGCTCAACAGATTGAATCGATTGAGGATACCGCCCCGAATCGTTGAGAATCTCAGCGACCGGTGCGGCGGCAAGCCAGTCAGCGTTGGGAAAGTGTGTCAATCCAACGACATGGTCGCCGTGCTCATGTGTCAGAAACACGGCGTCAATGTCCGATAGGTTCAAACCCGTTCGGCGGTTCAGTTCTGACGCCATCGCCTCCGCGTCTCCCAGCGGGGGAGCGACCAACAGGCGAAAGTTCTCGCCGCTGATTAGAGTGCTCGTACAGAGCGCAGACCGATGAGCACGGCCATCCGATTCACCCCAATAGCGATTTCGTGACAGATTACCGATTGTGATAATGTCCCAACGATGAATCATAGTTTCTCCTTTTCAGAAAATCGTCTTCCTGATTTCTGCTTCAGAAACGGTCGGTGTGTTTTTAGCGTTTCTGAAATTTCTTTTCCTATTTTCATTTGAAGTCTACCACCTTGCAAGAGGACTAACTCGTTAGTCGATAGCAAGTGAGTCGCCTGATGCGCTGGAAGATTGTAACATAGCAAACCGAACCGCGTCAATCGAGTCATTATTTGCACCCTCTGCTTGCCTGCAAAGAGATGCAAAACGGCAGGGGACCGCTGTGTTTGCTCTTTATTCCGCAAATCCCGCAATCAACAGGATGAGACACATTGAGAAGGAAATTCCATGGAATCAATGGACATCACCCCCTCCAAGAAACTAAATAAGCCTACAATCCGTCGTGGATTGATGGCCTTCTGCATCCTTGCGATGAGTGGATTGCTGATTAACTTTCTGTGGTGGAGAGGCAAGGGGGTCAGCGATGTCCTGAAAATGGTGCAGTGGAAATACCTCGGTCTGATGCCGGTACTGGTTGTGCTGGACTGGGTTATTAGCGCGTATCGATTGTACATTTTTGGAAAGGCCGTCGCTCCCCAAACGACCCTGCTGGATTATGTGCGAGCGGACCTTGCGAATACCTTCATGGGAGGGGTTACCCCCTCTCAGACGGGTGGGGGCCCTGCGCAAATCTACATTCTTCAACGGGCAGGTGTTCCTGTGAGTGCTTCGCTGGCGTTGGGCATCATCAACTTACTCTCGACGTGCAGCTTGTTTTTCGTTGCCACCTTTCTGATGTTTGCATTAAGCCCCAATCTCTATCCACCTCGCCTGAAGCCACTGGTTGAATACGGCTTTTTGACCTTTGGGATGAGCGTGATAGTTTTCGGGATGCTCATACTCAAACCGGAATGGTGTCTGCGAATGCTTTGGCACCTCCCGAAGGGAGCAAACCGCATTTCGCAGAAACTATCCAACCTCCTCACAAAGGGACTGACACGACTGGATACAATGGTTCACGAGTACAAGGCGCACCTGCTCTACTTCATCGTGAAACGCCCCTGGATTGCTGTCAGGAGCCTGTTGGTAACGGCTGCACTCTATTTTAACAAATTTATGATCGCCTACTTCGTTGTGCAGATGCTCGGTGTCTGGCCGCCCTTCTGGTATACGGTTGGCGTCATGACCTTCCTGTTTTTTATCATCTATTTTGCACCGACCCCTGGCGCAGGTGGCATCGCTGAGGTGTCTGCCTCGCTGCTCATGTCATCACTCCTCCCTGAACAGGAGATTCCCTACTTTGCGTTGCTCTGGCGTCTCTTTTCCCTTTACCTGCCCATGATGGTTGGATGGGGGGTTATCATGCGACAGTTAAGTCGTGATCTCAAGCCCAAGAGGGTATCAACTTGAAAACTGAACAGAAACATCGAACGTCTTCGCAACTTCCTTCGGTTGCTGCTGGAAAAAGGGTACAAACTTGAAGGCTATCCCTTTTCAAAAATTGTCGATATCGATCACGCCCAGGACGTGCGCGTGGCAGAACAGTTTCTTCGAGAGTGAAGCGTGATAACATGCTCTTGAATATGGTATTCTGTCAGCCCGCCTGGACGTTTTTTTTATTGACTTGCTTTAGAATCGTGATATAATTGAGACTTGGTCATATAATTAGCAAGTTTAGGCATGTAAGCAACGCATACCCCCTAGCCGTTCAAATGGTCCGGTGACAAAATGTTAAGCTATTTCTTGAAAATTTCGTCGCTATGGAAAGCCATATTACGTGAACTCTTCCACCGACCTCGCTGGTACGCCGATACCCCTGATGAGTTTGAACGCTTATTCCGGTGGTCACAGGACCCATGGAATTTTGAGGCTTCTTCCTACGAGCGGAGGCGTTTTCAGGGATTACTTGAGATCGTGAAGCAGTATCCGCACGATACTATCCTGGAAGTTGGGTGCGCCGAAGGCGTATTCACTTCTGAATTGAGCAAAATCGCAAAGCGTGTTGTGGCGATTGACGTGAGTCCCACGGCACTTGTACGCGCGAAACAACGCTGCAAGGACGTCACGTTCGTTCAATCAAGCCTTCAGGATTTCCAGTGGGATTCTCGTTTTGATCTGGTTGTCTGTGCAGAAACTCTATATTATGTCAAAGATGTGGCTGAAGCGATTCAACAACTCTTGAATCTGGGGAGCTATTGTTTAGTGAGCTACATCGATCGAGAAATTAAAAATCTTGATTCATATTTTCTGAAAATGCCGTTATTAAGATTTGAGCGTTTTCAGCACTCATACTGGATTTGGAAACGCTCCGCGAGAATTATTGTGTGGGAGGCAAAAGAATATCTTCGTGAGCAAGACTAAAACAAAAAATGCTTTTATCACAACCGCCGTGCCCGGTCCAAAATCGCTTCAGTATTTTGACCGGGAACAGCAGTACATCTCGCCCGGCCTCCAAACCATTGCAACGCTCTCTAAGATTGCCCTGGAAAAAGGGGAGGGTTGCATGCTTCAGGATGTCGATGGCAACCGCTATATTGATTTCTTCGCGGGCGTCGGTGTCGCCAGTTTAGGATACAACCACCCAAAGTATGTCAAGATGCTCCAAGCGCAGGTGGCGAACCTTCACGTCGGCAGTTTCACCACACCGTATCGCGCCGAACTCTCCGAGCTGCTATCAACGATAGCTGTTGGTGATTTGCGACGGACTCAGTATTACAGCAGCGGCGCAGAAGCGGTTGAGGCTGCCCTACGCCTGGCAAAATCCTATACAAAAAAGACCGAAGTGATGGGCTTCTGGGGAGGCTTCCACGGAAAGACGCTCGGTGTGCTGGGTTTGCTTGGCGACGATTTCAAACATCACCTTGGCCCCCTCCCCCCCGGAACCTACCTGACCCCTTACGCGAATTGCCGACACTGTCCGCTGAACCACACCTTTCCAGAATGCGAGTTTGCGTGCGTCAATTTTCTCCGTCAGAAGGTGAAAGTTGAAACGACAAACAACGTCGCCGCTATTATCGTTGAGCCAATTCAAGGCACAGCAGGAAACGTTATCCCTCCCCCTGGCTACCTTCGTCGACTCCGTTCTTATGCAGATGAAATCGGTGCGCTCCTGATCGTCGATGAAATGATTACCGGCTTCGGCAGAACCGGCAAAATGTTCGGTTGCCAGCACGATGACGTTGTCCCCGACATCATCACGATTGGCAAAGGGTTCGGCGGGGGAGTCCCAATGACCGGATTAATGTCGCGCGATGAAATTATTTTTTCTAAGCCCTTCGCGAATCCAAGTGGAAGTTCATCAAGCTATGGTGGAAATCCCCTCGCTTCGGCGGCAGCATACATCACTGTACAAACGATTATCGAGGATGGGCTGGTTGAAAATTCGGCGAAGGTGGGCGCACTCATGCTCGAACGTCTGAAAGGGTTCAAGGAGAAATTTCCTTTCGTCGGAGAGGTGCGTGGGCGGGGATTATTAATCGGGATGGAACTGGTGAAGCATCCGCAGACCAAGGAGAAACTGGACAAACAGTACACGCGAATGATTTTTCAGGAGTGCCTGAAGCGCGGCTTGATCGTTATGGGCTACAATCCTGATATTCGTATCAACCCACCGTTGGTGATTACGGAGGAAATTGCGGAGGAGGGAATCGCTATTATGGAGGAAGCATTTGCATACGTCGCGAAACGTGAAGCGTGAAAAGAATAATGCGTAATGCGTAATGCGTAACTAAGAGGTTATACCAGTGAAGCCCTCTTCTTACGAATTACGAATTATGTTTCACGTTTCATTCTTATTCCCTTTCGAGTTAATGGGGTTGAATGCCCTGCTTATCATTGTCACGCTCCGTCAGGAACAAATCAGCGGAGAGCTAGTGCGCGCGATTGATGCGCAACAAGGAAAGGTGTAGAATGTTGCATGGTGCCATTATCGGTATTGGGAAGATTGCACAAACAGCGCATCTCCCCGCGTTTAGAGATGGGCGGATTTGCGACCGGGCAGCAATCGTTGCCGCAGTCGATCCAAGCAAAGAGAGCCGGGAGATCGCCGCAAAACTTTTCCCGGAACTTCGTTTCTATGAAACAATGCAGCAATTGTTCAACGAAGAAAAGATTGATTTCATCGACATTTGCGCACCACCCAAATTTCATGGTGAGTTGATTGAAATAGGCATCGAACAGGGCGTTCATATTTTATGTGAAAAACCATTTTCGACATCGCTTCAGGAGGCCGACCACATCACGGCTTTGCTCAAAAAAAAGAGCCAGTTGGTTTTTATGCCATGCCACCAGTATCGTTATTTTGATGTATGGCAGTTGTTCAAAGCATTTCTGGATGATGATATCGCTGGGTTAGAATGTTTCTTGCAATTTAACGTCTTCCGCCTCCGGGCAGACCAGGGGCTTTCGTCTTGGAACCCATCATGGCGAACCGACCCTTGCATCAGTGGTGGGGGCATTCTTGTCGATATAGGCATCCATTACCTCTACCTTTCGCTGTGGATGTTGGGGATGCCGCTCAATCTGACGGCGGCAGTTCACCGGATTCGACATAGCAAGTATAGCGTGGAAGATACAGCGATAGTTTTGCTGGAGTTTGAAAGAGGGGTCGCACAAATCAACCTGACGTGGGGGGCGGACAGACGTGTCAATAATGCTTGCCTGGTCAGTCAAAATGGAAGTGTCACCTACGACGGTAATAGCCTGGTGCGTTACCGACACGAGGAAAAAGAATCACTTCCCGTTCTTGATACATCAAACAAATCTTATTACGTTTCGTTGTATGTCTCCCTTATTGATGAATTTCTACAAAGAGTTCATCGCAGACAAGGCAGTGCCCAATGGATTGACGAAGCGTATCAATCCATCGCTGTTCTTCAGGCTTGTTACCTTTCCGCAGAATCGAAACGAGCCATTTGCCTGGGTTCAGATGTTTGGAAAGATGATTTCAATTCCTCGTTTTTGGATTGGCCGCCTTCAGAGGCTTGTGTGAGGTATCGGTATTAGTGGGTTCTCTGGCTTTCTTGGGGAGTCCTATCTTAGCCTAAACTTTCGCTCCCCAATTCCGTCAAAATCTACTGTCAAACTGACCTTATACCGATGCACGATAACTACGAGGAGATGATGAATGATCAAATGGAGAGTGTGGCTCATTTTTGTGTATACGATGTTAGTTGCAGCCCTCACAGGAATCGGTGATGGTGTGGCGCAAAATCAAAACCAACAAAATCAACAAAAGGTTGATCTTTCACAACCGCTCACGCTGCAACAATGTATTCAACTTGCAATTGAAAATTCGACCAATATGAGGAATTCCCGAATCGATCTGGCAATCCAAGACCTGCGCGTGAAAGACGCGAAAGCTCGCTATTATCCCGATATCCTCCTGAATGGTCGTTACAATTTTTCCGATAAGATTGATTTCGGATTTGAACGGGAAAATTATGATGCGGGCATCACAGGGCAGTATACGCTATGGGACAATGGACAAAGAGAGGCAAATTTCTCGCAGGCAAAGGAGAGCAAGAACGCGACAACAAGTCGCAATGAACAGACTAAACAGAGCCTGATTTTTCAAGTAACGCAAGCATACTATAGTGTGCTAAAAAGCCAGGAACTGGTCAAGGTCGGCAAAGAGATTCTGGCGCGCTCCCGGGAGAATACGGACCGGGTCAAGGCTTTCGTAGAGGCGGGCATTCAGATTGAGGCGGATGTTGCGACTGCTCAAGTGAGAGAAGCAAACGACGAATTGAGCCTGCTGAACGATCAAAACGACCTGGAAATCACCAAGGCAAATCTGCCACGGATTATCGGATTAGACCCAGGCACGTTGATCACGGTTGCGGAAGATATACCCTACCAGCAGTACCGCCAAAAGGGCGAGATTGAAGTCGTACAGATGTCACTCGAAGAAGCCGTCCAACGGGCGCTTGAGAACCGCCCCGAATTTAAGGAGACTGAAGCAAGAATCAGACAACAGGAATGGAATGTGACATTAGCAAAATTGGAGCGGTGGCCCCGGCTGAATGCGGAATATACTTACAATGTCAACTTGGATGATTATCTCCGGGAACGGGAGAATTTCAAAGATTTTCGGAGCTGGAGCGCGGCTGCCACGTTGAATTTTCCCATCTTTGATGGCGGTGTGACGAAGCGACGGGTTCAATCAGCGGAGCTAACCCTTGAACAACTCCGTGAAGATGCCAGCGACCTTGAGAGATCCGTTGCGTTAGAGGTCCGCCAATCCTACCTCAACCTGAAACGAGCGGAGCGGGCTATGGAGATTTCTAATGCCCAGGTCCGAAACGCCGAGTTGAGCCTTGAGGTGACCAGAGGTCGTTTTGAGCAAGAACTTTCAATCCTGTTAGAACTCCTTGACGCCCAAACTGAGTATGCGCGCGCCTTGACCAATCAGGTTAGAGCCTTCTATGATTATAAAATCGTGCAGACTGCTTTGCAGCGAGCTATGGGAGTCCTTCAATGACAAGTAAAAAAAAAGCGATTCTTATCATCGCACCGCTTATCGTTGTCATAGCATTGGTTGCCATCGGCGCAACCATGATAACCAATAATAAAAAAGACAAAGCTAAAAAAGAAGATAAAATGGAAGTTGTCAGGCGCGGCGAGTTCATTGTCAAAATCCGCGAATCTGGCAACCTCGAACCCCTTGTTTCTGTTGAAGTTCGCTCGAATGTTGAAGGAGAGATCAACAATCTGTACATCAAGGAGGGCGATGTCGTTGAAAAAGGGCAGAAACTCCTCCAAATTGACGCGCATCAGATTGAAGAACAGAAGAAGCAAGCGGAGGCGAATCGGGATGCGCGGCAAGCGCAACTTGAACAGGCAAAATTACGCATCGAACTGACCCAAAAACAGCAGAAGAGTGCCATTACCCAAGCCCAAAATGCGGTCAAAGTCGCAAAGGCAAGCTTGGAATCGTTGGACGCAACAACAATCCAACGAGTGACCCAGGCCGAGACCGACATTGCCACGACCCAAAACGCAGTGGAACAAGATCGGATTGCGTTAAGTCAAGCGGAGATCTCGCTACAACAGGCAAAACTCACGTTAGAACAGTATCAGGGGGCGGAGAAGTCGGCAAAGATTGCACGCGATAATGCGGAAGCAGAATACAAGCGGAATAAAGACCTCTTTGAGAAAAAGTTCGTCTCGAAGAAGATTCTTGAAGATGCAGAATCTCGCCTTGCCACCGCGACTTCGCAGTATGAGACGGCACAGACAAACGTCCAATCTCAGTCAAAAGCGGTTGAGTTCCAAAAGCAAAACATTGCGGCGAGGCAACAGGCAATTGAGACCCGTCAGACAACCCTTCGTTTTCAAGAGCAAAATCTGATTTCAATCAAAGAATCCCAAGGGGCTCAAATGAAACAACTCCTCGCCGAATTGGGAAATGCCGAAGCCCGTCTCCAGGAGCTCATGGAAACAACGAACCAGGAAAAATCGCTCACGGTTCACTCTGAAGTGGGCGCACGAGCGGGGTTCTTAGAAGCCGAAAGTCAACTCAAGTCCCAGGAAGAACGTCTCGGTTGGACAACAGTCATTGCGCCGATGTCAGGAACCGTCACGCGACTCGACGTTGAGGAGGGCGAGATTACCGTATCAGGACGCTCTGCATTTTCGCAAGGCCCCGCCATTCTGACAATCGCCGATCTCTCACACATGGTTGTCAAAACACGGATCAATGAGGTCGAAATTGCCAAGGTCAAAGTCGGACAAAAGGTGGAGATTCGAGTCGATTCCTACCCCGATAAAGTTTTTGAAGGCAGAGTGAGCGAGATTGCGCCGAGCGCGTATGCGCCTCAACGGGGCGGTGGGGGCCAGGGGGGAGACGGCACTATCACCTTTGAGGTCATCATTGAAGTCCTTGGATCGCCGACCGAACTGTTGCCGGGCATGTCAGCAGATGTTGACATCATCGTGTTCCAGCAAGAAGATGTCCTACAGCTCCCCATCGAGGCAGTGATTGATTCCGAGGTGCTGACCGTCAAGGCAAACGTTCCGCCAGGAAATGTGGGGCGTCTCAAATCCGACCAGAAAGTGGAAGTCCAGAACCTCATTGGGAAAAAATTTTCCGGCAAAGTTGGCTCCATCCGACCCGACAAAGAGCGTGGCAATGTCGAAATTCTGCTCGACGGAACGCCGCTCGGCTTGCGAACCGGCCCAACCGAGGTCAGCATCTTGATTTCTGAGACGGAGCGAATTGAGGGGATTCAAGCTGAAATTGAAAGCGAAAAGAAGTATTTCGTGCTTCTCGATAAACCAGAATCCAAGGACGCCCATAAGAAAGAAAAGAAAAAGGAGAAAGAGAAGAAAAAGGATAAGAAAAATCAAGAAAAGGGGGTGCGAACCCGCATTGAAGTGGGGCGGCGCAATAGCAGCCACTTTGAAATTCTCAGTGGAGTTCAGGTTGGGGAGCGCGTGTTTGTGCCTTCTATGCAGCAACTGACACAGAAGCAGAACCAGAATGGAAAGTAACGTGAAACGCATTCAGGATTCAGGATTCAAGGTTTCGACAGGTCGAAGACTCTCGGAACGGAGCTCAACCCGGCGGATTCAGGATTCAGGATTCAGAATACAGACATTAAATCCTGAATCTTGTATCCCTGATCTGTTTCACGCTTCACAGTGAGGTGACAATTGTGTTAATTGATGTTCGTAATCTAAAAAAAATATACCAAATGGGAGATGTTAAGGTGAATGCCCTGCGAGGGGTCTCATTTACCGTCGAAAACGGGGAGTTCATTGCGATTGTGGGGCCCTCCGGTTCAGGTAAGTCAACCATGATGGATATTCTCGGCTGTCTTGCGAAACCGACAGAAGGGGAATATTATCTTGAGGGCGAAGAGGTCGGCAAGTTATCGGACAATCGTCTGGCTGAAATTCGCAACCGAAAAATCGGGTTTGTGTTTCAATCGTTTAATTTGTTGCCGAGGACCAGCGCGTTGCACAATGTCGAACTGCCGCTCATCTACAGCGGCGCGGGACGTAAAGAGCGCAAACGCAGAGCCTTTGAATCGCTGGAAGCCGTTGGGCTGGCGGATCGGGTCCACCATAAATCCAATGAGATGTCCGGCGGTCAAATCCAGCGCGTGGCGATCGCGCGTGCGCTGGTGAATAACCCGTCGATGATTTTCGCGGATGAGCCAACGGGAAATTTGGACACCAAGTCTGGCAGCGAAATCATGGGAATCTTTGACCGATTGAATGAAGATGGCAACACCATCATCATGGTAACTCACGAGCCTGAGATTGCAGAACATGCGCACCGCGTCCTCCACATTCGCGATGGGTTGATTGAGCAGGACGAAAGACGGCATTAGCAAGCGACGGAAAATCGGTATTCATGCAAAATCCAATCAAAAACTTTTGGAAATTTCCGCTCCCGTTTTTCCCCAACTTGACCAATCCCCATCTCGATTTATTTGAACATTATCGACTGGAGGGAGTGGTTATGCCGTACACAATGGAAGACTATCAACGTGAATGTCGCTATACTGTCAACGGTCATCATGTTGAAATTTTAATTTGTGACCGTTCACAGTATAGAAGGTATCTGTCTCAGTTGACCGTCGATGAAATCTTGTAGCAAGTTTCTCTTGATGAGATTTTGCAACGAATTCCCACTGATGAGCGGTTGCTCGGGCTTTCGGCTGACGAAATCCGAGCTTACCTTGAAAAATTGGAGGAGCAACAGAAGGCGTAGTCATTTCGGCAATTTTCCCACCCAACCGCTGGTCCAAAAGCAAACAGCCCCGACGCAAAACGGATGCGCCGGGGCTGTTTGCTTTTCTACAGTGGCTATGCCGCCTTCCGGCGACGATAGCTGATTCCCAGAATGCCCAGAACAGCAATGCTGACGAGGACGAGTGTTCTGGGATCCGGGACAGGGGCGATAGTGACTGTAAGGGATCCGCCGTTGTCACTATAAAAACCCGGAGGGCCGTTGCTGCGGACGCTCTGCGCCGCGAGGGCGTATCAGTTCTATCAGGAAATCGTGCGCCACAATAAAGCGGCAGACATTATCATCACAGGCATGTAGAGACGTTGCATGCAACGTCTCTACAACAATACACATCAAAACCTCTCGATCACCGATGTTCTACATGCCAAAGCCAGCCTCAAGAAGGTTCTTCGACAACGAAGGAGGAAATTTTGGTAGAGATGGGGTGAAGTGGAAGTCCCCACTGTGTCATTTTCAACACCTGTTGCATTTGGCACACCTCCTGCCTTCTGCTTAACGCTAAAAGTGTTTGTCACGACACCGTTTCAGCCCATCTCCACGATGGCATCATTTTTGCGTTTGTCTATGTGCCGGTCAAATCTCCATCCACCCGAAGGCATATCAGGCGTTGACGGCTTATACATGGCCCGGAAATGTGCGTGAATTAGAAAACGTGATCGAAAGTGCGCTGGTTCTCAGTGATGGAGGAGACATTCATCTGGAGCATCTGCCCGAAACCCTGTGGAAATCCCCGAAATCCCTCCACCCCCTCCAGTTAGAGATTCCCGATGAAGGCATCTCTCTGAAGGAGGTTGAAAAGACTTTGCTCAAAAAGGCTCTTGAGAAAACAGGGGGGAATCAAACCAGGGCGGCGCAACTGCTGGGGATTAAGCGGCATGCGCTCATCTATCGGATGGGAAAATTTCAGTTAGACAAGACCTTTGAAGGCGAAAACTTTTTTCTGGAAACAACGGATAACTAATGGAGGGCCGGTCATAATTATCTACAGATCCGGTCGTAGCCTAAGATTCTATCTTGGCCCCCGGCACAAGGGCCAAGTTAGAAACTTGGGCTACAACTCAACCACCGGCGAATTATGACCATCCCTCAACTATTTTGAAACAGGAGATTCAGAAAGTGAGAGATAAAATCAGATTTCTCCCCAACCGTTTAGCAATTAGTCTGTGCCTTCTTGCGTTGGGCGTTGCCCAAGCTACAGCGTTGGCACAGAATACGGGCGAGGCCACTTCGCCCATTCAGATTACCCTTGAGGGGGCGATACAGGCGGCGCTGACCGAAAACCTTGAACTCAAAGCGACCCGCGAACGAACCAAAGTGGCGCAAGCTCGGCTTGACGGCATCGCCCGCTTCAGCAACCCGGAGGTGGAAACGGAGGCACTTCCCGGCGAGGGCGGTGAAACCAACATTGGATTGTCGAAAACGTTTCAACTCGGTGGACAGCGCGGACACCGGAAGCGGCTGGCTCAAACCAATATCGAGAAAGTCAACGCCGAAATCGCGAACGCTGAACGCCTCCTCACCAAAGAGGTGAAGGGGGCCTTCTATGAACTGTTGCGGATTCAAGAGAAAATTCAGTTGGCAAAAACCATTGTCCAACTCAACGAGCAGATCTCTGAAATCGCGCAACTCCGATTTGACGCCGGTGAGATTCGGTTGACAGAAGTCAATCTCGCCAAAATCCAATTGCAAACGGCGATTCGAGAACAGACGGAGCTGGAAAATGAACGGGAGCAGGCACAGGTGGAACTGAACGACTTGATGGGCGCACCACTGGAAAATCCGGTTGTTGCAACGGGTGAACTGAAATATCAACCCCTTCAATTGAACCTCGACGCGCTCAAAGCGTCTGCGCTGGCGAATCGCGCTGACTTGAAAACGCTCCACTTGGAGGAACAGGTCACCCAAAGTGAACTGGCACTGGCAAAGGCAGAAAACGTGCCTGAACTCGGGCTGTCGTTGACGACCCGCAGGTCAACGAATGAAACGTTGTTCGGCGGGAAGTTTTCGATTCCTCTGCCATTTTTTGATCGCCATCAGGTCGAGATCGGCGCAGCAAAGGCGCAGCAACAGGTGAACCGCGCAGAGATCAACGCCCAGGAACGTCAGATTACCCGCGAAGTGGTTGGTGCCTATCTGGCGGTGAATGCCGCGCAAAAGGTGCTTGCCTTCTATGAAGGCGGCATCCTCAACCTGCTCAATGAAAACCTCGAATTGATTCGCACAGCGTATGAATTGGGTGAGGTGGAACTGTTGGAAGTCATCCTCACCCAGAACCAATTCATTGAAACGCGCTTTGCCTATCTGGACGCGCTGGCAACGTATACCAAAGCTGTCGCAGAACTGGAAACGGCAACAGGCGTCAATTTAATGCAATAAATAAGGAGAACCGTTAATCATGTCAAACCGAAATTTGATTCATTCCAAACGATTTATCGCTCTTGTGGGGGCTGCTTCTGTATGCCTCTTTTTACTGGTACTTTTGGACAAATCCGTTCAACCGCACGAGGGTGAGGTTCACGAGACATACCCCACCGGTGGAGCCACAGAAGGCCCCAAGACACTCAGCCCCCAGGCGAAAGCGAACATCGACTTGAAAACCGAGGCGGTTGACCTCCACACGATTGAGGAGGTGGTTCACGTCACGGGCTCGGTGAAAGCGAAGCCGAAGCAACTGGCTCATGTAACGCCCCGAATTGGGGGAATCGTACAGCGGGTTTACTTCAATTTAGGCGATCGCGTTCAGAAAGGAAAACCCCTCCTCGAACTGGAGAGCCTCGAATTACAAGCCGATCAGATCCACCTCATTCAGGCATCGAAACGTGCCAAACAACTCAAGAACACATTCGATAACCTGAAGACGGTTTCAGCGAAAAAACTTCGGCTCGAACTGACCAATCGCGGGATTGATTATGTCGAATCCCTGACGGATGTGCGTCGCCGGGAAGCGGCGTTGGCACAACTCAAAGCCGTATCCGTTGGGAAAATTAAGACGAAATTGGAACAGATGCGCGTGGAACTGGTCAAAGCCAACGTGGAACTTCAATTGCTAGAGGCTTCGCTCAAGCGAGTTGAGGCTCTTGCGGAGAAGCGCATCCCGGCGAAGAAGGAACTCATCGAAAAACAGGCGGAGTATGCGAAAGGGGTGAATGAACTGGAAGGTGCGAAGCGACAATTCCGCTTGCTCGGCGTGAAGGAAGGAACCATTGAACAGATTCTCCATAGCAGCGGGGATGCGCCTATCCTTTCCCTGCTCTCCGATGGGGCAGAATCGGATGACCGGGTTCTTGAAAAATACACCCCACTGCTAGAGGGTGCTGCTGAATTGGTCACCGCTGAATCGGAGTCTCAAGCGGCAGTCATCAAGGTAGAGACCAGCAAGCAACGTTTGCTGGCGACTAGCGTGACCGAGGCGCAGATTCGAGAATTGGCTGACACCGGCACCATCACCTCCTTACGTGACATGCCAATTGATACCCTCATCGAAAATCACCTCGCTCTGTTGGAGGACCCGGGCGTGCTGGTGGAGCGCGAATCCGCGTATCAAGAAGCGGAGATTGAACTGAACGGGACGATGCGCCGGCTGCAAGCGCTCGGTTTGACGACATCGGAGTTGAATGAGGTCATTGAGAAGGGAGAGCCGCGTCACCAATTGACCGTGACGGCACCCGTGTCGGGGCAAATCGTCGAACAGGGTGCCACACTGGGTGCGACGGTGGAGCCAAACAACACGCTGTTTCAGATTTTGGACACCACGACGGTGTTGGTGGAAGGGGATGTCCTCGCAGATGCCCTCGCTTCGATTCAGGTTGGGCAGGATGTGCGCATCCGATCCGCTGCCTATCCGCAAGCGGTCTTTACGGGAAAAGTGTTCGCTATCTCAGACGTGATGGATACTGAGAAACGCACCGCCCATTTATGGGTCGATGTCGACAATCCGGAGCGGAAACTGAAACCGGGGATGTTCGCCGAACTCCGTGTTGTCACGGCGCGGAAGGCGGAAGTCATCGCGGTGCCACTGGCAGCCGTGCTTGACGAGGGCGCGGAAAAGTTTGTCTTCGTTGAGGAGGGGGATACTTACACCAAGCGAGAAATCGTGCTGGGGGCAAAAGATGACCAGTTTATTGAAGTGAAAGAAGGCCTGTTCCCCGGCGATATCGTCGTGGTTCAGGGAAATCATGAGTTAATGTCGGCATCGGGGCCATCGAAGGTCCCTCTCGCTGCCGATGGGCATGCGCATCAGCATTAAACGTTTCACGTATGACTCATTACTCATACCACATACGGAGGCAGACTGTATGAACAGGCGGCTCGCCTGTTACTGTAACGGGTGAGCCACCCGTTCTACCCAGACACGGAGGTGACTTATGAAACCGACCATTTGTTTTTTATCAATCCTGCTGATCTTCTTGGGAGTGGGGTGCGCGAAAATATCCACATCCCAAGAATTGGTGCGGGTTGATGAAGGGATGCAATATACAACAAAAACAACCGCTCGAGTCGGGGGGGCAATCCACCAATACACTTTGCCAGAAAAACGATTCGTTGAGAAGATTCTGATTTACACCACAGGCGAAGTAAAACAATTAGAGATTTTGGCACAGCAGGGAAAAGACTACTGGAAACCGATCAAACGGGTGAATGCCGGTGCTTCATCTCCTATTGAGGTCCACACCGCCGTTTTGACAGATGGAATCCGCATCATTCAAACGGTTTCACTTCGTGGAGAAATTCAACGGATCGAACTCTATGGTCATTTGTCGAGTGCGACAAAGTGATGAACACAAGGGGGAAGACATGCGATTCTTAAAAAACGTCCTGTTGGGACTTTTGTTGGGAAGTAGCGTTTGGCTATCAGGGTGTGGGATTTTCAAGTCAGCGATTGGTACCTCACAGGAGTGGAGTGAAAACTATGCTCTGCTCCCTGGCGTGACCGCGACCCCGCCGGAAATGATCGATGGGAACCCAAGGACAAAAGGACAAACCACTTTCCCAGAAGGTGCCTCTGGTGCCTTTGGTGTTTCTGCGTTTTCAGAGGCGGTGGTGAGATTACCCGAAAAAAAATCCATCCACCGCATCGTGATTCACAGTGATGATCTCCTGGCGTTCGACCTCATGGCAGATAAGGGGAACGGATTCGTCATCATCAAAGAGATCAAAAGTGCAAAGTCCTCTCCCATTGAGATCAACGTGTCAACCATGACGGATGGGATCAAGTTGCGCGTCCGCAAGACCGTTGGTGATGCCGCTTTGCAACGCCGTCGTGCAGCAAGAGGTGGTTTTGGTCGAGGGGGACAGCGCGGCACGCAGCGGGCAGCCGCTGAAATTGCAGAAATTGAACTCTACGGTTTTGCGTCAAAATTCGACACCGCGGCACCCCAGGAAAAATCGGAAAAAGAGGACGAGTTAGACCGATTGTTGAAGCCATAGAAATTTGCAAATGGGCAAATGAGCAAATCTGCAAATGGACTGATTTTGACCGTCAATTTTTTGCGAATTTCCTCAACAGGTCCAAATGTCGAAAAGTTGAGGTGAAATCGACTCCAAAGCGGACCTCTTTGTAAATTTCTATTGAAGCCATAAATTTCTTGACATATTACCTCAACACTTAACGTAAAGGTGCCAAGAACACATCTGAGAAAGGAGGATGATTCACATGCGTTCGCTTCGATTTCTTCTCATTCCCTTGAATCTTCTAATCGTTGTCGGCTGTGGCGGTGGCGGCGGAAAACTCACGACCCCCCCACCCTTTGAGGGTTCGACGCGGATTGTGATTGCCCCATTTGTTGCAGACCCCAAGGTGGGAAATCTCGGAAAATGGGTGCCCATTAACCTCGGTGACCGTTTTGCACTGGCTCTCAAGCAGGTAGAATGGATCTATGATCAATCTGACACTGTGAATCCAGTTGCAGCGAAACTCAAAGAATTGAGTTTAACCCCAACCGACATCTTTGAGGATGCCGCCTTAGCTGCCAAAGTAGGAAAAGCCCTGAACGCGGATCTCATTGTCGTTGGACAGCTTGAGGCCCCCAAAATTCAGCGGAAAGATTTTGACCAGCCCGTCAAGCGCCAAGGCAAGCAAGCCGGCATCTCCGGGTCAGCGACCTACATCCGTGTGCGCCAGAGTGCAACCATACATGCCCCCCTCAAAGTCATCGAGACCAACTCTGGGGGTGTGATTTTCAATGATTCCATCATCGATTACATTAAATATTGGTTCGCGTTTCAAACGCAGCAGCGAGGGCAGGTGACCTTTAAGAGCGAGACCGAAATCCTGGCGGATTTGGGGAAGCACCTCTCTGGTCGAATCGCCCATGCGTTATACCCCACCGGCATGCCTGAAGTGCAAGAAGGAGAGGTTTTACTGCGTCCAAACGTCGAGTTACTGGGGTCAAGCGGGGTGATTAAATTTGAGTAGCACCGATCGACCTCACAAGTGTGAAGTTGAGTAGCTGCAGTTAAAGGTAAGAAAGAGGAAGAAAAATGAAACGATTTCGTATCTTATCCAAAAGCCTGTACCTTTGGATTCGTGAACTCCATCTCTACTTTGGGATGTTCATCAGTCCGTTCATTCTGGTATTTGCAATCAGCGCCATCCTCCTCAACCACACCATAAAGCCCTGGGGCGACCCGTCTGATGCAAAGGTCCAGAAAATGAGCCTGTCCATTGAGATTCCAAAAGATGTGAAAGGCGGCGTGGAAGGTATAGAACCGGCAAAGCAGATCATGCGTCAAGTGGGCGTGTCCGGTGAAATTAACTTCATTCGTCACCTGCCCCAAGAAAACCGTCTGGTGATTCCGGTGATGAAACCGGGGCAGAATATCACCATTAACGTCGATTTGAAAAGCCAGACCGCAGAAATCGAACGACGGCGTACAGATATTTGGGATGCCCTGTTCTATCTGCATAAATCGCCTGGCGCACACAATGCCCAGATCCGGGGCAACTGGTTCTATACCCGGCTCTGGGGATGGCTGGCGGATACGGTCGTCTATCTAATCCTTTTCCTCTCGGTCAGTGGCATCTATATGTGGGCTGTCCTTAAAGCCGAGCGAAAGCTTGGCCTTATCCTATTGGGAGCAGGGTGTCTTTCTTTTATCCTGATAATCTCCGCCTTCTTTGTCTAAAGCTCCTTTAACCTTCGGAAGGTTGATGAGGAGTACGAGGAGAAAACAATGCCCTCTCGAAATTTACCCAGGTGGATAGAAATCTGGAATCGGAAACTCCATATCTACATCAGCTTGTATCTTCTGCTATTCGTGTGGCTGTTCTCCGTCTCCGGTCTCCTCTTGAATCACCCCAAATGGAAGTTTCCTCAATTCTGGCCCCAGCGAAAACAATCCTCGTTTGAACAGTCGATTCAACTTCCAATGGAGAGGGGGGACCTGGCAAAGGCGAGGAACCTGATGCGGCAACTCAATATTTCGGGGGAAATCGCATGGACGACGACTTATCCGAAGGAAGATCAGTTCGATTTTCGGGTCACCAAACCCGGAAAGATGACCACCATCAAGACAGACCTCAAAGCGAAGCGTGCAACGGTGGAACAGATTCAGGTCAACGTATGGGGTGTTTTGTATATCCTCCACACCTTCACCGGGGTTCGCATGAATGAGCCGAAAGAGAAGCGCGACTGGTTTGCAACGAAACTCTGGAGTCTCTCAATGGACGCGGTTTGCATCGGACTCCTTTTTCAGGTGTTTAGCAGTCTCATCTTATGGTACCCCATCATGGGGAAACGGCGTCTGGGGCTGTTCCTTCTCATTATCGGAGTCTTGTGCTGCGGATTTTTCGCTTTCGGACTCGGTTGGATGAAGTGAATGAATCACGTTTCACGTTTCACGTTTCACACATTACACATTACACATCACACACGACGGAGGTTAATTGATGTGGTCTAAAATCATCGAATTTTCATTAAAAAATAAACTGCTGGTCATTGCGGCGGCGATTGCCGTGATACTTGTTGGATTTCGGATGTTCGTCAACGCCCCCATTGACGTGTATCCCGACATTAACGACCCACGAGTCACCATCATGACAGAAGCACACGGATGGGCACCTGAAGAGATGGAGCCGCTGGTGACCTTTCCGATTGAGAGCTCGCTCAACGGGGCACCGTATGTCAAGCGGGTGCGGTCATCCTCCGGCATCGGTCTATCCATCGTGTTCGTCGAATTTGAATGGGGGACCGATATTCTCGTCGCTCGCCAGATGGTGTCCGAGCGGTTGCAGTTAGTCGCCCCGAAGTTGCCCAAGGGCGTGGAAGCGCCGGTGATGCTGCCGATTACGTCGCGGTTGGGCGAGATTATCGAGTACGTGCTGGTGGATGACAAAGGGACGCTGGATGCGATGGCGATGCGCGATATAGCAGATTGGTCTATCCGCTATCAACTCCAATCCCAGGGTGGAATTGCCAACGTCATCGACATGGGGGGCTACGTGAAGCAATACCAGGTCCTCGTGTCCCCGGAGAAGCTCATCAGTTATCACCTCACGTTGGAGGAGGTCAGCCAAGCGTTAGACAAAAGCAACCTCAATTCCGCGGGGGGCTTTCTCCTGACAGGGGCGAAGGAGTTGATGATTCGCGGTTTGGGACGCATCAATTCCCTTGAGGACATTGAAAACGTCGTGCTGGAAACGCGAGCGGAGGGAACGCCCATCCTGGTGAAAGATGTCGCCACAGTGCAGATTGGCTCCTTACCGAAAATTCGCCGCGGTGCGGGGAGTCGCAATGGACAGGAGGCGGTATTGGGGAAGATCACGAAGCAACCGGGGGTCAATACCTTGAAACTCAGTGATAAAATTCTGGAATCGTTCAAAGCACTTGAAAAATCTTTACCCGAGGGGGTACACATCCAACCGGAATATGTCCAAGCTGATCTGATTCGACGCTCTATGGATACCGTCCGAGATGCCTTGCGCGATGGCGCAATCTGGGTCGTGATTGTTGTGATTGTCTTTCTATTCAACATTCGCACCTCTTTGATTACGTTGACTGCTATCCCCTTATCGCTGATTATTGCCGTCATGGCCCTCTTATGGCAGGGGTTCACGATTAACATTATGACATTAGCCGGGTTAGCAATTTCCGTCGGGATGGTGGTGGATGATGGGATTATTGATGTGGAGAACATATTTCGTCGATTGCGGGAATACTTTCAAAAGCCGACGGAGGAGACGCCGACCCAGGTCGTGTTGCGAGCCAGCAATGAGATTCGGAGTTCGATTGTCTTTGCCACGCTGATCATTGTGCTGGTGTTCATTCCGCTGTTCAGTCTCAGCGGCATCGAAGGGCGAATGTTCCGTCCCCTCGGTTGGGCGGTTGTGATTGCAATGGCTGCCTCCCTGATCGTTGCCCTGACCGTTGTTCCTGCATTGAGCGACCTCTTGTTGGCGCGATGGGGCAGACGAGGGAGCGGGGGAGCAAGGGAGCGGGGGAGCGAGGAAGCTCATGGTTTCGATACGGCTTCGCCTACTCAACCCAAGTCACGTTTCACGTTTCACTTTCCACGCTTCTCAATGGGGCTTTCGGAAAAGGAAAGTCCGGTGGTTCGCATCATCAAAAGAGGGTATCGTCCCCTGCTGAATTTCATGATTAAGTGGCGTTGGCCGATGATTGGGCTTGCGCTCCTCCTGGTGATTGTGACAGTCGTTGCGATTCCGCGCTTGGGAACAGAGTTTTTGCCCGTCATGGATGAAGCAACGTTTACCATCAACGCGGTTTTCCCACCGGGGACCTCATTAGTAGAATCGACCCGGGTTGGGAGAGAGATCGAGAAGACCCTGTTGACGATAAAACCGGAGGTCACGAGTGTCACCAATCGCACCGGACGCGCCGAAGAGGACGAACATGCCGAAGGCGTCAACTACAACGAGATGCTCGTTACCCTCACCCCGCCGGAGGAACGGAAGAAAACGCGGGAGGATTTACTGGCGGAGATTCGGGAGCTGCTTTCCCCTGCGAAATTCCCCGGCGTTGTCGTCACGGTGGGGCAGCCCCTTCAACACCGCCTCGACCATCTGCTCTCCGGCGTCAGTGCGCAAGTGGCGATGAAGCTATTCGGCAGCGACCTTTCAATACTCCGCACCAAGGCGGAGGAGATTCGGTCGGTTGTCGCTCAAGTCCCCGGTGTCGCCGATTTACAGGTGGAACAACAGGTGCAGGTGCCGCAATTACAGATTCAAGTCGACCGGCCCGCGGCGGCGCGGTACGGGCTTGGTGTTGCGGATATTACCCATTTCACCGAAGCAGCATTCAACGGGGAGGTCGTCAGTCAAGTCCTCCAAGGGCAACGTCAATATAACCTCTTCGTGCGGCTAGATGAAGCGAGCATCCAGGACATCGACAAAATCCGCAACATGCAGCTTCGCACCTCCACAGGGGGTTTAGTGTCCTTGAAGCAGGTCACGGATATTCGGATCGGATATGGTCCCAATACCATCAACCGGGAGAATGTCTCCCGCCGTATCGTCATTCAGTGCAACGTTCAAGGCAGAGACCTCGGCAGTTTTATTGCCGATGTGCAGAAAGCGATTAACGAAAACGTCAAACTTCCAGAGGGCTACTTCCTGACCTACGGCGGACAGTTTGAAAGTCAACAAGAGGCGCAAAAACTCATCCTGATTCAATCCGGCTTTGTCCTGATCGGCGTTTTTATTCTGTTGTATCTGGCGATGCACTCGATTCGATTGTCACTCCTCGTGATGCTTAACCTGCCATTCGCTTTGATTGGTGGAGTGATTAGCGTGTTTCTCTCCGGCGGCGTGATGAGCATTCCGAGCATGGTCGGTTTCATCCTGCTGTTTGGAATCGCGGTACGAAACGGTATTATCCTGGTGACTCATATCAATTACCTGAGAAACAACGAGGGACTTCCCCTTTATGAGGCGATCATCAAAGGGGCAGAGGAACGCATCAGCCCGGTGTTGATGACGGCTTTAGCGGCTGGGTTGGGCATGCTGCCACTCGCCATCGCCCACGGTTCAGGGGCCGAACTACAAAAACCCCTGGCAATCGTGATTGTGGGGGGAATGGTAACATCGACCCTTCTGACGCTGCTGGTGCTGCCGGCGTTATATTATCTCGTCGAGCGGCGCGGGGCGGAGCGGGTGAGTGAGTGAGCGAGTGAGCGAGGAGGCGAGTCAAGCCCTTCACGTTTCACGCATCAATTTTTAATCTTCAATTTTCAACCCTAAACGGAGGTTATTTCCATGAAACTTAAAACTCACAACGCGGGAGCGTTGCTTTTCGGAATGCTCATCGTCGGTCTGGCGATGGGGTTACACATTGAAAGTGTCCTCGCTCAAGAGGAGCATGCGCATGAATCCCCACATGGTGGGCAGGTTCGCACCCTGGGGGATTATCACGTTGAGTTCGTCGTCGAGGAAAATGGCGAAATTGCTGTTTATCTTTCGGATAAGAACCAGAGGCCCCTCTCTGTGAAAGACATGCGGGGGGTTATCAACCTGAAGATGGGTTCGAGTTATCAAAAGCTAGACCTCAAACCCAACACAGAGGCAACCTACCTCGAAGCGGAAATCGATTTACAGAAGATGAACGAATTTGAGGCAGGCGTTCAATTGACCATTAAAGGGCGGAAGTATTCCAACGTCGTGTTCAAGTATTCAGGACACGAAGCGATGCCGCAGGAGCAACTCAAGGGGATTTTCCCCCAAGCGCATCAATTCGTTAGCAAACACGCGACCTTATCCGCCACGCAAATCGGAGCCATCGAGAGTGGACTCAAGGGATATGACCCCGCCAACGCGAAGATCGGTCCCACAGAGAAAGTGCCCCATGTTTATCTCGCCCTCGACGAAGGCGGTCAAGCGATAGGTGCCGCACTCATGCTGAATGTGATAGGGTCCGGTCAAGAGAAGATGGGTGAGCTGGTTGGCATTGATTCCGCCGGCAAAATTGCCAAGGTGGTACTCATGGAGCATCATGAGGAAGGGCACGGTGAAACACACGACGCCGAGCATGTCGAAGACTCTCGGAACGGAGCCGAATTACTCAAGCAGTTCATGGGTAAAACTGTCGAGAGCAATCTGATGGTCGGCAAAGAGATAAAAGCCGGTGCAAATGCAAAGACTTCTGCCGCTGTTGCGACCGGGGTCAAAAAAGCCCTGCTCGTCTGGAAGGAGGTCAAAGACCACCTCTCGGATGATGAACAGGGTGAAGGGAAGGGCCATGACGAAGGGCACGGAAAATCGAAAGCGCATCACGAGGACCACTAATACGGGTTTAGGCTGTCATTTCCCCTTGTGATAAAGAAAAGAAAACGTGAAAACGAGACGATGGCAGTTGTCCCGTTTTCACGTTTTCACGCTTCATCTCACTCACCACTTACCTAATTAGAAGCTGAAATTTGAATCTGAAATTGGAGAAAAACAGATGGAAAATCTTTTGACAACACACAATTCACTGCCGATGGGCAAAAGACAACTGATAAGGACGAAACCGTTCTTCACGTTGATCCTATTTGCGGTCGCACTGATCATCCATCTTCCTGGCTGTGAGTCAGAGGAGACCGTAGAAGACAACCCTCCAGCGGGAGAGGATATTACTTACGAAGTTGTCTATGTCGTCAACAGCGGTTCAAACTCGGTCTCGGTTATCAACGCCCAGACCAATACAGTCTCTAATGTTATTACACTCGCTAATTTCGCGTGGCCCTACCATATTAACCTGTCGCCCGATGGCACAAGCCTGGTCATCGGTGTACCCGGCACGGATGTCAGCGGTGGACACAGCGGAGGGTTTGGCGGTGGACATGGCGGTGCCATGAAAGGTAGCTTGATTGTGCTGGACATGCAAACCGGCACGGTGAAAGCCTCAAAATCCCTGTCTGCCATGAACCACAATGGCGTGTTCTCACCCGATGGCAAAGAAATCTGGACGGCTCTGGCAACCGAGCCCGCCAAAGTACAAATCTACGATATGGGCTTGGCAACACTGATGAAAGAAATTCCGGTGGGAAACCAGCCCACAGAAGTGACCTTCTCCAAAGAAGGACAATATGCGTTTGTGACAAACAGCGGCTCTGGCACCGTGACGGTGATTGATGTGTCAACAAAAACCGTGAAAACGACCATCCCAGTCGGCGAAACCCCCGTGGGGGCATGGATGGGAGTGGACGGGCGGATGTATGTGAACAACGAGCAGAGTCAAACGGTGAGCGTGATTGACCCGAGCTCGTTGACGGTTATCCAAACGGTCAATCTCGGTTTTACGCCGGGGTTTGTCGCAACGCCCCTAGCTGCGGCGGAATTCTGGGTATCAGACCCCGATGGTGCCAAAGTCCATTATTACCGACGGAGCGACGGTTCCCACCTCGGTGTCATCAACGTCGGCGCGGGTGCCCACGCCATTGCTTTCAACGCTTCAGGCACAACAGGATACGTGACGAACCAGTTGGCGAACACTGTCTCTGTTATGGATGTGATGGCGCATACCATGACGAAAACAATCAAAGTGGGAATTAAGCCCAGCGGCCTGGTGTGGCGGGCGAAATCATAAGGAGGACGCGCATGATAAACCGACAGCATGACATCTCGATTTTGAAACATTTTGGGTTACCCAGTCCCATCATTTTTTTACTCATCGTGGGCTTATCTCCTACGCTGTTCACGCCGAGAGCGGATGCGATACCCGCCTTCGCGCGGGCATACCGTTTGGCTTGTAACACCTGCCATGCGAGCAGCTACCCTCAACTCAATTCATTTGGTCGGAACTTTAAGGAAAACGGCTATCAATTACCGAAAGGGGCGACGTCACGCTTCGCGACGCTTGGGGCAAGCGCAGCACAGCCACCGTTTGCGAAACGGCTTGCGCTTTTGGAGCAGGTCCCCCTCGCCTTTCGGATGAGAGGAACCCTTCAATCGGAGCAAGCCGATACGACAAACGTCAACTTTGCTACACCGGCTCAAGTTGACCTGCTCTCCGGCGGGCCGTTGTTTCAACATGCTTCCTATTTTATCAAATTTGGAATCTTTACCAACGGCAGCGTCAGTGCCCCTGAAGTTGCCGTCATACAATTCCATAACATCGGTGGAGAAGGGCTTGCCAACCTCCGAATTGGAAAGTTCAACCTTCTCGACTTCCAATTCCCCAATCACCGCCTGCCCACCATGTCTGTGTCGCCGGTGGGAACTGTCGGCGTTGGGCTCAACCCTTTTGTCTTGGATACCCATCATACCGGCATAGACCTCTATGGACGTCCGAGGTCTGGCCCCATCTTTTATGAGATTGCCCTTGTCAACGGAACGTCACCTGTAGAAACAGAGGCAGCCGCAGGCGGACATGGCGGGGCAGGTGAACATGGTGCCGTTTCAGGAACGGATAGCGATTCCTTTAAGGATATTTTCGTCAGACTGACGTATACCCTTCCAAGCCAGCGATATGCCATCGGAGTGTTAGGATATTTTGGAAAGACAGCGCTGCTGACAGGAACCACCCTGGAGCATCAGCCCGGAGAAACCACAGATATGCCGGGACATGCGGCGGCACCTGTCAGTGAGGATGACCCGCTAACCGATGAGCAGAATGGAATCAACGATGGGTTCCGTATTCTCGGCGCTGACATTGAACTTTCCCTGTGGCGTTGCAACGTGCGTGGTGCCCTTTTGTTTGGAACTCACGACAATCCTTATGGAGATGGCGTCCGTTTCAACTACCAGGGCGTGATGGGACATATCAGCTATCCGATTCGACGAGAACTGCTGGCGGCTGTGCGGTATGACCGCGTCTTTTCTAGCGACCTGCCAACATTAGAACGGCAGTTCTTGACGCCTTACATGCGTTACTTGCTGCTGGAGAACGTCCATCTCGGCGTGGAATATAACATCAATCTGGATGATTTTGATGCAAGTCGTGCGAACCTAATCGTTGACCTTGCATTCTAAGGAGGGTAGAACATGTTAACCGCTTTGCGTTTGATTTTTGTTGAGACCGTTCACAACGTGCGTGTCAGTGCCATCCATTGGCCTCGACCGTTTGGGAGCGTGAGAATGCTCATGGTTCTGTTAGTGGCAGGAGCACAGTGGATTGTGCCGCTTTTCAATAGTGAAGCCCAGATGTCGGATCAAATATCGGAGTGGCGCAGCATTGAGTTGATTGGCGTCGAGAAATTACCGGAAACCCCGGACGCCATCCAAGCCGGTAAAGCCCTTTACCGGCAAAAATGCGTCTGGTGCCACGGCATCAAGGGCAAAGGGGATGGCCCCATCGCCCATCAGATGGGTGCGCCGGGCAACCCCAAGCCACGCGATCTGACCACAGGGACGTACAAATTCCGTTCGACACCCTCCGGTCAGTTGCCAACGGATGAAGACCTGTTTTTGACCCTCACCCGCGGTCTGCCGGGCACCTCCATGCTCTCCTGGCGTGGGCTGTCTGAGACCCAACGCTGGCAACTGGTCTACTATATCAAAACCCTTTCCGACCGATTTCTGCGACAGAGCGGACGGCGGGAACACCCCGTCCCACTTGGCCAGGCAGTTCTCCCGACGGATGAGAGCCTCGTTAAAGGTCGTGAGCTCTTCATGGCGGTAGAGTGCTGGCAGTGTCATGGCGTTTCCGGACGCGGGGGTGGCCCCGCTGCCAGAGACCAGAAAGACGAGTGGGGCAATCCCAATCCGCCCAACGATTTGACGAATCCTGAAGCCTTCAAGGGGGGGGATTCGCCGCGCGATATTTATCGCACCTTGGCAACGGGGTTGGGTGGGGCGTCGATGCCAGCTTTTTATCCTGCGTTGGAGGAAGAACAGTTGTGGCACTTAGCAAACTATGTCTCCGCTTTAGCGAAAACCGCCACCAACGGCGGGCGCCCCTAATCGATTGACCTTCTGCACTATTAACCTTTGGTGCTAGTTGCTCTTGAAGCCTTATCCACCCTGAGTGCTGGATGCCCGACTTCAGTCGGGGAAACGACTCATCCCCGCTGAAGCGGGGCATCCAAATCTAAAACTAGCACCATTAGTTAGTAGGACTTACGCAGTGATGGAGGATTTCGCGTCAAGTGGGCAGCTTGCCCACTGAAGGAGCGGGCAAGCTGCCGGCTCTACGAGAGAATTCCCTTCGTCGGATGCGTAAGTCCTAACGGAAATAATTGGAAGGAGGCGACTTATTAAACCAACCATTTGTTTTTTATCAGTCCTACTGACCGTCTTGGGAGTGGGGTGCGCGAAAGTATCCATACGCATCAGGTTAGTGCGCTTTGGCAGATAGTTATGTAATTTGGGTACAATTCCAAATAGGCGAACCGTCCGCCTAACCCACAGACCTTAACTGCATCACTTGAAAAGGTGATGTGGGAAGCTTTGGGAAAGGGCGAATGACTCGGTTCTAGGTGTAGGAACTCAGGTGTCACGTCCGACTACGATGATATGGTTAAAGGGAAACTTGAAGTATTATTGGAAGCCTCGTAATGCGAGACACAGGAAAACACCTGTTACCTGTGGTTGCCGTCTTTTAGAAGCCAACGCCGTCTTAGGTTCTAAAGACGGCTAAGACGGCGTTTCTAAAAGACAACACGCACGGTTTGGAGGGGGGGGAAATTCCGCAAGGAATCTACCTATCCCTACAGGAGATTTTTCGTGTATTGGTACGTGCCAAACGCATTGACATAGTGAGTCTCAAAGCTCAAGTCCACTGGAAGTGGACTATCACGGGATTCAGTCGTTCAGCATAGTTTTGTCAGTCAATCAGCACGTCCCCGTTAAAGTAATCGATACCCGGTCTGAACCAGTGTTACTGATTCAATCATCGGCTATATCAAATACTCAATCAGATCATGTCTACTCGTTCTGCACTCTCTCTGCGTATTCTCCCTCTCCCTTCCTCCACCGCATAAAAATTACCCACCCACATCCTTCCACTGCGTCAAAAATATGCAGACTCCCGATAGAAACCACTCCTGATGGGGACCCGCTGTGAATCGCACATGCCCAGGAGTCTCCTGCATCCGGTTGCTGCGGATAGGCCTCCAATCCCCTCCCTTCTTTTTTCTCCTGTATAAAAAGTATCCGGTTTTTTCCCTTCCACAGAGCCTACCCTGGAATACCCTCTTGCGCCGCTATAGAAGGACAAAAGCATTTGCTCCAGTGACACTTCCCGCCTTGCGGGACTGGCACGTTATTTGCTCAAGGTACCGTGTGGAATTTCCCAAACGATACCGATAAGGGGGAGGTCAAAGCCATGTCGCTCCCAGATAACTCTCAAAGATATAGGCGCAAATACTTAGGATTCATATCCCTTTGTTGCTTTGTTTTGTTATTGGCACTGCTCGGCTTATGGGGATTAGGTATCATCGGTTCCTGGGTCGCTTACGTATTAATCTTGCTTTGCCCATTGGTCTACCTTTTCTTGATACGATGGGGTTATGAACATAATGACAAACCAACGGCAAACCATAGTGAGCCATACACCACATCAGCTATGGACATGAAAGATGATCAGACCAAGGTACGGTATGACCGAACCAACCGTACCTGAAGTGTCAAAAGAGAGGTGACAGCGTTATGTTTCGTAAGAAGAATAGGCGGGAGAAACACGCCATTGAAGACTGGATGACTGTTGAGGAGGACGGCAGAAATCTCACATTCAGGCTGTCCGGTGAGTTGGGATATTTCGCAGCGCCGGTATTGGAAAATACACTGCAGAAATTTATTGCATCGCACAAAAACACTTCCCTGTGGATCGATTTGAGTGCGGTATCGGCGATTGTGGACTCGCGCATCATCAGTATTTTCATCCAGGCACACCATAAAGCCCAAAAGCGCAGGGTTCAACTGCAACTTCTCGGAACCAATAGCGATGTCCGGCATGTCTTTAAGGCAGTGAAAGTACCTGAAACGTTGTTTGCTGACTGACGCAACGTTCAACGGGCGGTTGAGGTGGAGTCATCAGGGGGAAGTAAAAGTTTATGGGTGACTGATGAAACCCACAGAAAAATATTGAGGTACAAAAAAGTGAGACACCTTGCAACCGCCCAAAATAGGAGGAGGTCAGTATGGTGATCTGGAGTGAAACAACCTTAAAGCGAGAACTTAAAGGCTTTGAAGATGGATTAAGCGATGCACGATGTCGCACGGTCGATCCAATCGTCTATCAGATTAATCGGGAGTATCGAAGCGGTGTTGATATTGCTCAATAATTGATGGCAAGGCTCAATGTGGCACTCAATGAGGTGCTCAATAGAAGTGGAGGCTCGCTATGCAAAACGTCATCGCCGTCATCTTGGGGGGCGGGCGAGGCACACGTCTGTATCCCCTGACCAGAGATCGTGCCAAACCCAGCGTGCCAATCGCTGGCAAATTTCGTCTCATCGATATTCCGATGAGCAACTGCATCCATTCGGAGTTAGATGCGATTTTTATCCTGACCCAGTTTAATTCTGCATCGTTGAATCGTCACATTGCCCAAACATACCTGTTTGACGCCTTTTCTAACAGATCGGTGCGGATATTGGCTGCTCAACAAACCAACGCGAATCCCGATTGGTACCAGGGAACTGCCGATGCGGTTCGCCAGAATCTCCCTTATCTGATTACCCCTGAAAAAGAGCCGGGGCATGTTCTGATTTTAGCGGGGGATGGCTTGTATCGCATGGATTACCGGCACATGATTGGGTACCACCTGATGACCGGGGCAGATATTACGGTTGGCGCCATTCCTGTCTCTCGGGACCAAGCCAGCCGATTCGGCATTCTCAAAGTGGAATCTGATGGACAGGTCACCCATTTTGTGGAGAAACCGCAAACGGACACAGAGCTGGCAGTTCTCTCCATTGATGCTTCGAGGTTAATCAATTATGTCCCTGATGCCGAGTTGAAACCTTTCCAGGCCTCAATGGGCATCTATGTCTTCAAAAAAGAGGTGTTGATTGACAAGGTGGCGGATGAGAGCAACGTCGATTTTGGGAGAGACATTCTGCCAAAGAGTATCCACCCAAACGCGGTCTATGCCTATCCTTTCGATGGATATTGGGAGGATATTGGGAACATCAAATCGTTTTATGAGGCGAACCTGGGACTTTTAGAGACCGTCCCTCAATTCGATTTTTACGATGAATCCATGCCAATCTATACCTATCGATACCATCTGCCGAGCACGAAAGTGAATCAAAGCACCATTTTTGCTTCGATGTTATCGGATGGTTCGATTATGGATCGTTCCGAAATTACCCGTTCGATCATCGGGTTGAGGAGCATTGTTCGCGCTGACACGAAAATCGAAGCTTCCATTGTGATGGGGGCCGACTATTATGAGAGTGCCGAGCAGATTGCTCAGAACGTCCAACGAGGGATTCCCCCTCTTGGCATTGGCTCAAGATGCATCATTCGCAACGCCATCATTGATAAAAATGCTCGTATCGGCGATGGAGTCATTCTGGTCAACCAGCACGGTATCGAACATACCGATGCCGAAAATTATTCTGTCCGTGATTCTATCATTGTTGTCCCGAAAGATGCTGTCATTCCGGCGGGGACAATCATCTGATTGAGGATTGTTTTGAGAAGTGGGTATAACACCTAACACCTAACTGGATAGTGTCACATTTCATTGGAGATAGCGCGGAAAGAGGCAGAGATCAAAGCCACCCAAGCCACTGGCTTTGCCAAATCCCAGCAAGTTGTTGAATCCAGCTTGACGCCTCAATATTTGCAATTCCTCTACCTGGAAGTTCAGAGGGAATTGGCGCGCAGCCCGAACAAGACGTTTATCTTTGTCCCCGTTGGTCCAAGTGGCTTGCCCTTCTTACTGGCCCCCGAGAAGGACTTAAAAAAGCAACTGGTGAACCAGGGGGCGAAGGAGTAAACGAGAAAGAAAACGTGAAAACGGGAGAACGTGAAAACGAGGGTATAACGCCTCCCCCTGCGCTCCGCTGTCCCGTCTTCTTGAGTCACCAATCACCAGACACCATGCGGATTCTCACGGATTGAGTGATAGCACAGAAAGACAGAGAACCCTGTATCCTACTCCCCTCCCCGTTTCGGGGAGGGGTTGGCAACCCATTCTTAGGATAGGCTCTAAATCGTATTCCAATCCGTCGAGTCTGACATAATATCACGAATTAGTTTGAAGTCATGAATCAAAATTGACAGAATGTCGAACAAATTTGACTTATCACCTTTTGGTTTTGACAAAACGTCAATTTCTGGAAGAGCAAACCTTGTGTGAGGTTGTGAAGCAAGAAGGGATTGGGATTGTGAAGATGGTATACTTATTGCGTGACTCTCAATGTTACATTTCACGAGACCATGAGTTGTTAGTCTCTTAAATAGAAAGGAAGGGTATCGAAATGAGGAACAAAAGTGTCGTACCTATCGCCCTCGCCATTGCATTTCTGGCTTTAGGAAGCCATCAGGCATTCGCGGTTGAATTAAAGGGTGTTTATTTCATCGACCTCAACCGTGGCTGGGCCGTTGGAGATGGCGGCACACTGCTCAAGACAATTGATGGCGGCGCAGAGTGGGTAGAAGTTGAAACCGAGGTGGAATATAATCTCAATTCCATCCATTTTTACGGCCCCAAGATTGGTTGTACTGTGGGGGATGTGGGAACTATCCTGCACACCACAGATGGCGGAGAGAATTGGCATCTTCGGAAGGTCCGTCCATTGAACAACTTGAATCAGATGTTTTATGCGGATGGGATGCACGGTTGGATTGCAGGCGACAATGGGACCATTTTGGTGACGGAAGATGGCGGGGCAACCTGGGAACCGCAAGAAAGTGACACTCCCAATAACCTGACCGGCGTCCATTTCATCAGTTTAGAAGAGGGCTGGATTGTCGGCTCAAGAGGCACCATCCTGCATACCACCAATGGCGGAAAGAAGTGGGAAGCGCAGGACATTGGCACCGCGCTTCAGGAATCTCCGGCATCCTATCGTACCAGACGTGCCAAGGGAAACCCAATAAATAGCCTGACTTCTGTCCATTTCTCCAATGCGAAGCAAGGTTGGGCGACAGGGCTCTTCGGCCTCCTTCTGACAACCAACGATGGGGGAAAAACCTGGAAGAACCAAGATGTGGGACTTCGCGTCGGAAGGTGGGGCAAGCGGGTTTCCCTGAAAGATGTTTACTTTGCTAATACGGAACACGGTTGTGTTGTTGGTGAAGGCGGAGCTCTCGTCCATACAACCGACAACGGGAAGACCTGGTATCCCCGGAATCTTCCGATTTCTTCTCGGTTAAACAGTGTCTTCTTTATCGATCATCAGCACGGTTGGGCCGTTGGGGATAACTTTACGATTCTCTGGACAACCGACGGTGGAAATACGTGGCAAATACAAATGTAGCCGTGTTCATTCAGGCATTTCCAAGAGTTCAAGGCATCCAACACCAACCTCGTATTTCGTATTGCGTAGAATGAACCACATACGCAATACGAAATACGCAACACGAAAACTGGAAAGATGAAAAAACTGGAACATTCTAAAGTCATCCAAGCATTGTCAGAATGATAGGGAATTTTTTTACTGTGATAGGACGAATTGACTATGAGATTCCGGGACGCTGACGCACGCCATACGCCATACGCCATACACATCACGGTTCTCGCCACGGTGCTGCTGATTCTCGCATTGCCCGCCGTGGCCCGGGCGCAAACGCCACCGGGGACGGCGCCTCTCTTGAGCCTCGACCAACTCATTGAAGTGGCGCTTCGAGAGAACCCCGACCTTCGCGCGGCACGGCATAGCTGGGAAGCGGCAAAAGCCCGCATCCCACAGGCGAAAGCCCTGGATGACCCACAAGTTAGGGTGATGGTTACCCGGGTTCCCGAAGGGAATAACAATCCGCTAGACCCCAATAGTAACATATATCGGCTTTCACAAATGATCCCTTTCCCTGGGAAGCGTTCCCTGCGCGGTCAGGTTGCCGAAAAAGGCGCTGACCAGGCTTCTGCGCTGTATAGGGCGAAGGAACGGGAGCTCATTTCCAACGTCAAAGTGGCTTACTATGACCTGTATTTGGCAGAGAAAGCCATCCAGATTAACGATGAAAATGTGCAACTGGCGCGATACTTCGTGAAAGTAGCGGAGACACGATACGCGACCGGACAGACTTCCCAGCAGGATGTCCTCAAAGCCCAGGTGGAGCTATCCAGGCTCCTCAACGAGGAGATTACACTGCAGCAGGAAATCGAGACCGCCCGAGCACGATTAAACATTCTTCTGAATCGTCCGCCTCAAGTCGCTTTGGAAATTCCCCGCGAAAGTGCGGTGCAACCGTTTACCGATACGCTCGAGCAACTCCATGAACTGGCCCTTGAGACGAGACCGGAGCTTGAGGCGGTTGTTTCATTCATTGAACAAGGCCAGGTCTCGCTCTCGCTTGCCAAAAAGAATTATTTGCCCGATTTTATGGCAATGATCGATCGGGCACCCGGACAAAAAGGCTCCGGGGCATGGGATGTGATGTTTACGATCAACATCCCCCTGTTTTTTCGGGACAAATATGATTACGCTGTTAAGGAGGCCGAGGCTTCAATTCAAGTCTCGAAAGCGACGTATGAATCGATGCGCAATCAGGTGCTGTTTGAGATTAAAGACCTGCTGGTTAAGGTTCAAACCGCGGGGCGTCTGGAAAACCTGTTGCGCACGACCATCATTCCGCAAGCGGAGCAATCCCTGCGTGCGGCAGAGGCAGGCTATCAATCGGGGCGTATCGATTTTCTGTCGTTAATCGACGCCCAGCGGGCGCTGCAAGACTTTCGCCTCGATTACTATCGGGCAATCACGAACTTTTCCCAGCAGCGCGCCATGCTCGAACGCGCCGTGGGCACGACATTGCAGTGAGTGGTTTGAGCGAAATATGATTATCAACTTTCTTATCGGAGGTTATCCATGCTCTCACGACGGACATTTCTCAAACGCAGTATCTTGGGATTCACTGGATTGGCGACACTCGGAGGGACAACACTTCTGGGAACTCGCCAACACAATCCAGCGATGGCTCAACAGGGGTTGATTCGTGAATTTCACTTGACGGCTACCCCGGCGCAGTGGGAAGCGACAGCCGATCAACCTATCGAAATTTGGACCTATAATCAACAGGTGCCAGGGCCAGAGATTCGCGTTACGGAAGGGGAGTTCATCCGCGTCTTCGTCGAAAACCAACTTCCTGAACCGACGACCATTCACTGGCATGGATTACCGGTCCCAAATGCCATGGACGGGGTACCTGGGCTCACCCAGGAACCGATACCGCCCGGCGGACGCTTTGTCTATGAATTCCCCGCCTGGCCTGCGGGCACCTACATTTACCATTCCCACGAAGGCTACCAGCTCGATCAAGGGTTGTATGGGGCGCTGATTATTGAGCCCAAAGAGGAACCACGGTCGTATGACCGGGAATATGTGCTGGTTCTGGATGATTGGGCGAATATCGACGGTGGTGGGCCTGCACAAGCGCGGGCGGGTAACGTCCGCCGCCCGATGGGAATGGGACGTGGCATGATGCGAGGGCGGAGAACCTCGTCAAATGCCCCCTTGCTCGAACCCCTCTATGACCTGTACATTCTCAACGGCCGGGAAGCGCAACTCTCTGAACCTTTCACGGTCAGGCGCGGTGAGCGGATTCGCTTGCGCATCGGCAATTTGGGTTCAGCCACCCATTTTACCCTCCGTCTGGCAGGTCATCCCCTGCTTATCACCCATGCCGATGGTCGCCCCGTGGCACCGATCGAAGTGGATGTCTTACGGGTCGGGATGGGGGAGCGCTATGATGTGGAATTCGTTGCGAATCACCCAGGTATTTGGGAGCTTTATACACTGGATGATGGCACCGGTATCGGCCCCCAACGGTTAGGCATCGTGCGTTACATGGATACAGGGCGGTCACAGGTTTCCCCGGATAATCTGTCCAGACGTTTCCGACGGAACACCTATGCCATGCTCACGGCTCTTCCAGAGGCGGAGGCAGATCTGGTACCATTGGACCATCGTCCGCCGGAGCGCATGTTCAATCAGGTGTTATCTGGGGGCATGATGGGGTCCCCTTATTGGACTATCAATGGACGTATCCACCCAGATTCAGAACTTCTGACAATACAGAGAGGCGAGTTGATTCGCATCCATTACTTGAATCGGAGCATGATGCCCCACCCCATGCACCTCCACGGACACTTCTTTGAGGTTCTCGGTTCTGGCAATGGGGGTTCCCGACTCCGCAAGGACACCTTGATTGTCGAACCCATGGGGGGGGCAACCATTGAATTCGTTGCTGATAACCCCGGGCGTTGGTTCCATCATTGTCATAACCTCTATCATGCGATGGCAGGTATGGCGAATGAGGTGCGATATCAAGTCTGAATAGAATTGGTATAAAGAATCCATCAGAAATTAAAGGAGACACAAATGAAAATGTGGACATTAGCCCATCACTTCAGTGGTGGGTACACAACAAAAATCACTTCAATGCTTGTTGCCCTTTTGGGCATCTTTTTCATCTCAATGGCACCCGTTTCTGGCGAAGAGACTCAACCCCCTCCACCGGAGACCCTCTCCAATCCTTCAGCGACTGTTGCGCCCGGTCCGACCTGGTTGCTCACCATCCCGACCGCAGACACGTTAGCCGACGGGCAGTATGAGCTGGGGTTGATTCAAGGCGGGACCATCCCGTTTCATGCCGACCTCGGCGGCGTGTGGGACAACCTGGAGGTCGGGATTCACGGCGTGAAACTGCGCGTCCTGAAAGAGGGGTCGCCGTGGGCGTCCTTTGCCGTGGGGGCGACCTTCGGCTACTACCCCGCCGGCGCGTATGTGGTTGGGTCTAAAACCCTCGCCGGGCTTCGGGCGCATTTAGGGGCTCGGTTTTTCCCCTTCGAGTTCGGTAACAGTAATTCCAGCGATACGATGTCCTCTAATGATAGCATGAACGCCAGCGGCAGCAGTTCCAGTACGGGTGATGACCGCCCGGTCATCGTTTTTGGCGGCATCGAAAAGGCCATCCCCAAGCTGAACAACGCCCGCCTGTTACTGGAAGTGGGCGACTCTTTGGCGGGCGGGGTGCGCTTCGCGCTCACGTCGGCGATTCAGGTGGACGTCGGCGTGCGGGCAGCGTTGCCGGAGAAGCTCGAACGCTCGCTGGGCAAGCGGGGAAGCGTGATTAGCTATGCCTCCCGAGAGACGACCGCCTACCTGGGCATTAGCTTCAGTTCGGACTTTAAGTCACCTGTCAGGTCAAATGAGCAATCAAGCAAATGAGCCAATCTGCAGATTTGCAGCTTGGAGTCGGGAGGCTATCTATGAACACCAATCGCCGATCTCAACGAGTCATCCTTGTGAGCGGAGTCATTATTGTGTTGCTGGCTGGCGCGGGGCTTCTCATCGCTGCCAAAACGGGAAACCTGAGTTGGCGAAGGCTTTCGGAACTGGCCCTCGCCGCAACGAAAGGGGTCAAGGCGTCCGGTGCTGACCCTGCAGGACACGACGACATGGCGTCCGGGAAGATTCCTGCGGGGAAGGAGTACTACACCTGCGCCATGCACCCGCAGATTATCCGCGACCAGCCGGGGGAATGCCCAATTTGCGGGATGACCTTGATTAAAAAGACCCGAGGGGAAGAATCTGCGGAGGAAGCCGCGGGGGTGGTCACCATCAGCCCGGAGATGGTGCAGATTCTGGGGGTCACCACCGAGACGGTTGAGCCGCATCGCATGGTGAAACAGATTCGGGCGGTGGGGCGAATCGATTATGACGAGCGGTTGCTCAAGGTGGTCACGGCACATATCCCCGGTCGAATCGACAAGCTGTTTGTCGATTTCACCGGTATGAAGGTCAAGCAGGGCGACCCGTTAGTCTGGATTTATAGCCCCGAACTGGTTTCCACCCAGCAAGAATTTCTCTTGTCACTTGAGACCCTTGAAAAAATCCAGAACAGCAGCCTGCCCGAAATTATCGCCAACGCCCAATCGCTGGTTGAATCCAGCAAACGCCGCCTGGATTTGTGGGGAATTACCGCCGAGCAGATCCAAGTGCTGGAAAAAGATCGGCAAGCGAAAACCCATTTAACCATCTATGCCCCCATCAGCGGGACGGTGATTCAGAAAGCCGTTGTCGAGGGAATTCATGTGGGGGAAGGGAGCCCGCTCTATCAGATTGCCGACCTTTCCAATGTCTGGATGTACGCGGACATCTACGAGTATGAAATGTCGTGGGTCAAAGTGGGACAGGACGTGAAGATAACAGTGGCGGCTTACCCGGAGATGGGGTTTACGGGGGTGGTGTCTTTCGTTGACCCGGTCTTAAACCCCAATACTCGCACGGTGCGGGTTCGCGCAGAGATTCAAAACTTGGATTCAACCCACCCGTTGAAGCCGGGCATGTTTGCCAACGCCTTTCTCCAGATTCCTGTTGGGGACGCTGTCCTGGCGGTGTCCGAAGATGCGGTGATTCATTCTGGAGAGCGCAACCTGGTGCTCTTGAGCAAAGCGGGGGGCAAATTTCAACCGGTGGAGGTCACGTTAGGCACCTTTGCGGATGGATATTATCAGGTGCTGAATGGGCTGAGTGGTGGGGAGACGGTGGTGACCTCCGCCAACTTCTTAATCGATTCCGAAAGCCAACTCAAAGCCGCTGTCTCGCGCATGACGGAGAAAGCAGGCTCGTCGTTGCCCCCCGCGCCCGCAGAGGGAAGCAAAGGCGCGCCCCCCGCCGCGGGCGGACATGCAGGGCACGGGATGTGAAGCGTGAAACGTGAAGCGTAATGCGTAATGCGTAAAACGTAAGAAGAACCCTTTATTTTACGCATTACGTATTACGCATGACAAGGGAGTTACCACGATGCTCGAAAAATTCATTGACCTTGTGATTAAAAATAAATTTCTGGTCTGCATCTTTGCGCTGATTCTCGCCGGGTGGGGGGCGTATGTTGCGATGAAAACCCCCGTTGACGCGATTCCTGACATGAGCGACGTGCAAGTGATTATTTATAACCAATGGGCAGGGCAGAGCCCGCAGGAAATCGAAGATCAAGTGACCTACCCCATCGCCGCGGCAATGCTGGCGGTGCCCAAGGTGAAGACGGTTCGGTCTTACTCCTTCTTCTCTTACTCTTTGGTCTATATTATTTTCCAGGATGGCACGGATATTTATTGGGCACGCTCGCGGGTTCTGGAATATATGAATGCCTTGCTGGGCAGGATGCCCCAAGGCGTTACGACAACGCTTGGACCAGATGCGACCGGCGTGGGGTGGATTTATGAGTACACCGTCGAAGGGGTGGGCCATAGTCTCGGGGAGTTGCGTGCGATTCAGGATTGGTACATTCGCTATCAGTTGACCAGCGTGCCTGGGGTATCCGAAGTTGCCTCCCTGGGTGGGTTCGTCATGCAGTACCAGGTGATTTTAGACCCGAATAAGCTCCTCGCCTATAACATTCCCGTCAACAAAGTCATCACTGCTGTCCGGGGGAGCAACAAACAGGTCGGCGCCAGCATGCTGGAGTTCACCGAAACTGAATATATGGTGCGGGGCTTAGGATACATTAAAAACATGGAAGACCTGAAAAACGTCGTCATCAGCGCCAGCCCCACCGGCACGCCGATTCGCGTGCGGGATATAGCCACCGTCAGCCGCGGGCCAGAGATGCGCCGCGGCGTCGCTGAAAAGGACGGGGAAGGTGAAGTCGTCGGAGGCGTTGTCGTGATGCGGTTCGGCGAGAACGCGCTGAAAGTCATCGACGACGTCAAGAAAAAACTGAAAGAAATTGAGCCGGGGCTTCCCGCCGGCGTTAAAATCGTTCCCGCGTATGACCGGTCGCACCTGATTCATCGGTCAATTGAAACCCTCAAAGCCACGCTCATGGAGGAGATCATTATCGTCACCCTGACGTGCGTGGCGTTCCTGTGGCATTTGCCTTCCGCGCTGGTGGCAATTTTTGTCCTGCCGCTCGGCATTCTGATCTCTTTGATTGTCATGCACTACCAGGGGCTGAACGCCAACATCATGTCCCTCGGCGGCATCGCCGTGGCAATCGGCGCGATGGTGGACGCTTCGGTGGTCATGGTGGAAAACGTCCACAAGATGGTAGAGCGGGAAGGCTGGGGCAAAGGGCGTTGGAACATTGTCACGGAAGCCTCCAAACAGGTGGGCCCATCACTCTTCTTTTCCTTGCTGATTGTAGCGGTGTCCTTCATGCCGGTATTCACTTTGCAAGCGCAGGAAGGACGCTTGTTCAAGCCGTTGGCGTTTACGAAGACATACGCGATGGGGGCTTCCGCGTTTTTAGCGATTGCCATGATTCCTGTGTTGATGGGCTTCTTTATACGGGGAAACATCACCCTTTCCGAAGGGGGCACCCTCCGCCGCTTTTTGACGGCAACCTTCCATCTGTGTGGGCGTTTGAGATGGGCCTTCACGGGTTTGGCGGCTTCAGGAACTGTAGCGGCCCTGCTGCTTGGCGCACCGACATATCTCACGGTCGCGCTGGCCCTGTTCTTGCTGGCAACCATTAAACCGATCGGCCGCCTGTTGGTGCGATATAAGATAGGGATTGTGGTTTTTGTGGCAGTCGCCCTTTTGCTTGCGATTGCCCTCGGCGCACCCTGGTATTGGGGACTGCTGCTGATTCCCGTGTTTATCATCTCCTTTATTTATGGGGAGATTACCCCTGAAGAAGAAAACCCGATTAACCGATTCCTCATCCATGCTTACAAGCCCATTATGCATCTGGTGTTGAGATTCAAATGGATTACAATTTTATTGGCTATCGTGGCGGTTGTGGCGACCTATTATCCGCTCAAACAGCTCGGTAGCGAGTTCATGCCCCCCTTGGATGAGGGCGACATTCTGTACATGCCCACCACGCTCGGGGGTGTCTCGATTACCGCCGCGAGCTCACTGTTGCAGTTGCAAGATAAAATCTTAAAAACGTTGCCGGAGGCGGAAACGGTCTTCGGAAAAGTGGGGCGTGCCAATAGTGCGACAGACCCGGCGGGGTTAGACATGGTGGAGACCATCATCGCCCTGAAGCCTCCAAAAGAGTGGCGCAAGGGTATGACGACAGCCAAGCTAATGGAGGAACTGAATCAGAAACTCCAACTGCCGGGCGTCACCAACGCCTGGACGATGCCGATCAAAACCCGAATTGACATGCTGGCAACCGGGATTAAGACGCCCATCGGCATCAAAGTGTTCGGTTCTGATTTAGAAACGATCGAGCAACTCGCAATACAGATCGAAAATGCCATTCGCCCTGTGCCTGGCACTGTCGGAGCGATTGCCGAGCGCATTATGTCGGGCAACTATGTGGATTTTGAGATTAACCGTGAAGAAGCCGCCCGGTATGGATTGACGGTCAGCGATGTGCAGGACGTCCTCACCAGCGCGATTGGTGGGATGAACGTCACGACAACGATTGAGGGCAGGCGGCGATTCCCCGTGAACGTGCGCTATGCGCGCGAACTGCGGGATAACGTGGAAAAGTTGAAGCGCGTGCTGGTGCCTGTTCCCGCACCGATGGGCGGTGGAGGGATGGCCCCCATGGAGCAGGACTCCGGTGGCAGCGGGGAGATGATGAAGAACCCTCAACCGATGACAACAACGGGCGGAGAACAATTGGCGATGGGCAACATGAACACTCCATCAAGTGGGATGGGAGGGAGCATGGGCACCATGGGCGGCATGAACGCGCCGGGTTCATCGGGAATGTCTGGGATGTCATCAGGAGCGGGAATGCCCACAATGTCCACACCGGGGTTGCAGACCATTTCGATGGGTGCCATGCAGATGAACGCGATGGGGGGGATGTCGTCTCCCGTTGTCACGGGCTCCTCCCCGCCGGGGGCTGGAATGTCCTCTCGCTCCGTCGCTCCCAGCCGGATGTCAGGTAGCTCAATGGGGAGCGGCGGCTCCGTTCCGAGAGTCTCCGACATGTCCATGAGCGGCGGAACAAAGAACCCCGTGGTGGCACAAGCGATGCCTGGGGGGCAAACCCCTGCGTACGGTTATGCGGCACAACCCATTGTACAAGTTCCGCTGGGGCAACTGGCGGACATCCGCATCAAAAAAGGACCGATGGTGGTCAGGAGCGAAAATGGGCTCTTGATGGGCATCGTCTACGTTGACCTGATGGGACGCGACATTGGACGGTACATCAAAGATGCTAAGAATGCCGTCACCGAAAAAGTCAAGTTCCCCCCCGGTTATTTCATCACCTGGAGCGGGCAGTATGAGTACATGATGCGGGCCGAGGCGCGGTTGAAGGTCATCGTTCCCGTCACGTTAGGGTTAATCTTCCTGCTGCTGTATTTAAACTTCCGCAACATCACGGAACCGCTTATCGTCATGGGGACGATGCCCTTCGGGCTCATCGGCGGCGTCTGGCTGATGTACTTCTTGAAGTTCAACATGAGCATCGCCGTCGGCGTTGGGTACATCGCCCTGGCAGGTTTAGTTGCTGAAACCGGGGTGATTATGATTGCCTTCCTGGACTTGGCGTACAACCATATGAAAGCCCAGGGCGGGGGAATGACCATTGAGAAGCTGCACGAAGCGGTGCTGGAAGGCGCGGTAATGCGGGTTCGCCCCAAAATGATGACGGTCACCACGACGATCTTTGGGTTACTCCCCGTCTTCTGGGAATCCGGCACGGGTTCTGATGTGGTGCGTCGAATCGCCGCCCCTATGGTCGGGGGCCTGGTGTCATCGACGATTCTCATTTTAATTGTGATTCCGGCGATTTACGCCATCTGGAAGGGCATCGTCATCAAACGGGAGGAACGAAGCGCAAATGAGCAAATAAGCAAATAAGCAAATAAGCAAAGGAGTAATCAAGCAAAGGAGGTGAGAAAAAATGAAGACGATTCGCGGTCTACACGACGCCCTGCTGCTTCTGCTGGTCGTCGTTGTCATCGGGGTCGTGGGGTGTGGGGAGAATACGGACCAGCCGTTAGTGGAAACGACATCAGCGGTTCCATTTTCTCCACAAGCCACGCTCTCTCAGACGAATGTCCAAAAAGCCCTTCAGATGCCACAGAATGGCACGATGCAAAAGCCAGGGGGGACGATGATGGGCATGGGCGGGATGATGCATCAAGACGGAAACATGCCGATGGAAGATGACCAGATGGAACCGGATGGCATGGAGCAAATGCCGGACAAGGACTCCAAAGGCATGGGAAAGATGATGGAGGGGATGATGGGTGACGACCATCATCAGGCAATGTTCAACGCAATGAAAACCATGCATGCTGAACATCATCAACAACCGGCGGCTCAACCCCAAAAACCGGCAGAGCCACCCCCGGCACAACCGGGACAGCAAGTACCGGACGAACATAATCAACATCATCCATAGCGAATGGGTCGGAGCGAGATGACCTCGCTCCGACACTCAACAAAGGAAGAAAACCATGGAAAATAAACCACGTCGCGTTTCGTATCAGAAGTTTTTTCTCGGTATACTGTTTGTCAGCCTATTATTGACCTCGCAGATACCTGTTGTTTTGGCGAAGGAACCTACCCAACTGTATGAACCACCCCGGTTGTTTATCATCCCGGTCGCGGACACGCTGAAGGCGTTTGACATCAACGCATCCGGTGGCGCAACCTGGGAGACCGGGCAGGTTTCTTTTCTCGGCACGGGATTCCTCGGATTAGGGGATGTCGCGCAGGTCGAGTGGAGTTCTCTGCGGGCATTTAGCACGCAGCACGGTGATTTTGAAAAATTAAGCAGTACGCCGGCGGCGGGGGTGAAGTTGGCCCTGCCTTTGGAGGAACATTCCCGGCTTCTCCCCAATATCGCTGTTTCATATCATCGATCTTTCGGAGAGGAAAACGAGTTTCAGTCATACAAACAACAATTGGCGGACTTATACCTGATGGCGAGCAAGAGCTTTTTCTCGAAAGGGGAGAGGTGGCGCGGATTCCGCTTGCATGCAGGGGCGGACTACTTTGGCGCACGAGTTGAGACCGACCAACCGGTGAAAACAAAGGGGTTTTGGAGACCTTTTGGCGGGGTTGAAATCTGGGCGTCCCGTCATGCCAAGTTGATGGCGGAAGTGGAATGGTTCCCACTGATTAACGTTGATGGAAATCCCGTCATCGCAGCGGAACCGCTCTGGATGACGATTGCCGGGGTGCGGGTGTTCATCACCCGCTTCATCACCGCTGACATCGGGGTGCGGTATCAGGAGGATTTTGAGACCATCGCTGACGCCAAGCTGGAAGGCAAGTTGGGGCTCGCCATTCCAACGCATCTGCTCTTGGGAAAAAAGCGGGATTAAATGGGGGGTGGCCCCCATGCCCGTCAAGGTGAGCAGGTCGAAGATTCTCGGAACGGAACGAGGAAGCGTGGAGGCGAGCAGGCGTGGAAGCGTCGAAATCACACTCGCCCACTCGCCCACTCGTCCACTCGCCCACTCGTCCACTCGCTCCCTCGCTCCCACACCCTTTTGCTCGTTCCGATGCTCCGCGTCGGAATGCCCCACTCGACGCTCTGCGTCGAAAAACTACGTCAGACGTTCATGTTCCTCTGTAGGGATAGGTAGATTCCTTTTTAATCGGAATTTTCCCCCCCTCCAAACTGTACATGCAAGTTTCCCTGCATACAGCTTTCACCATAACGTTGTCTTAGGCTTCTAAAAGACAACCAACACGAATAGAGGAACTTCAGATTTATTGTGGCAAGTTATAGGTTGCTTTACTTGTCATCCACAATCCTTATTCCTAATGTATTCTCTTCGTGGCAACCACTCGGTTCGCATTTCTACTTGAATCGAGAGTATTCTTCTTATGGCTGACATACATTATGAGTCCAGACCCTCGTATGCCGACTCGCTTCGGGACTTAAAACGACACGGTCTGGTATGATACCCATAAGTACGATATTCACCCCACATAATTAGATTCTTTGGAAATAATTACAGGGTATTGATGCGAGTCAGACTTGACAGAATCGAGTAGGCGTGTAGGCGTGTAGGCGTGTAGGCGAGTGGAAGAGAGTGAGCCAGTAGGCGAGTAGGCGAGTGAGCGAGTGGAAGAGGTGGGCCTTGGGGAAAGACTATCCCTAGTGCTAACCTCTTACACACGCCTACACGCCCACTCTCTTCCGTCCACTCGCCTACTCTCTTTCACTCTTTCACTCGCTCACTCGATTCTGGCTACCTGACCTCCTCTCCCATATCACCTGCAAGATGATTTAGGGATTCTTTGACTCTCCAGTCATGTACTGAACCAATGCTTTAGGTTGTATCTATACCCCGATTCCTATCTAAATCCCCATACGATAAAAGTAAGAGTTATCGTATTTTAGGAATAACGCCGTCTTAGCCGTCTTTAGAACCTAAGATGGCGTTGGCTTCTAAAAGACGGCAACCACAGGTATCATGTGTTTTCCTGTGTTAC